>CAWFCK010000005.1:0-462056 GCA_963814325.1 uncultured Flavobacteriales bacterium | reverse complement strand
GCAAGCCCGAGTGGATCATGAACATGGTGCTCAACATTGATGTCATGCTCGACACCGATCCCGAAGCCCAGAAGATGCTCGAGGAATGCCTTGTCCGCATGCCCAACCAAAACCTCAGCAAAGATGAAGCACGCGAGGTGCTTGAGTTCATGCGCACCCTTTGATACGATCCACCCACTCCAGTCCACTTTCAACCCACTCAACCGATGAAACGCCCTCTTCTTCTCACCACCGCGCTCATGCTGGCTGCGGGTGGTGCATTCGTGCTGCTGAGCACTGCTCCTGGTTGCAGGCCCAGTACCACCAAAACCGCCGTCAGCGGCGATGCTGCCGGCAAAGTGTACGTGAAACCGGGTAGCTATGACGAATTCTACAACTTCGTGAGCGGTGGCTTCAGTGGCCAGCTCAGTGTTTACGGCATCCCCAGCGGTCGCATGCTGCGGAACATCCCGGTGTTCAGTGTGAACCCCGAAAGCGGCTGGGGCTTCTCCGAGGAGACCAAGCCCATGCTGATGACCACCCACGGATTCATTCCGTGGGATGATAGCCACCACCCGGAACTCTCCATGACCGATGGCGTGCCCGATGGCAAATGGTGTTTCATCAACGGGAACAACACCCCGCGGATCGCCCTTGTGGACCTCGGAACCTTCCGCACGAAGAGCATCATCGAGATCCCGAACTGCGCCGGCAACCACAGCTCGCCGTTCACCACCCCCAACAGTGAATACGTGATCAGCGGTACGCGCTTCAGCGTACCCATGGGCGATGATGCCCAGCGCGACGTGTCCATCGAGAGCTATCGCGAGAACTTCAAGGGCACGGTGTCCTTCATCCACCCGGACACTGCGGGCAAAATGAGCATCGCCTTCCAGGTCATCACCCCGGGGGTGAACTTCGACCTGTCGCACACGGGCAAGGGTGTCAGCGATGGCTGGTTCTTCTTCAGCTGCTACAATTGCGAACAGGCCTACAGCCTGCTGGAGGTCAACGCCAGCCAGCGCGACAAGGACTTCATCATGGCGGTGAACTGGAAGAAGGCGGAGCAGTACGCGAAGGAAGGCAAGGGCCGCAAGGTCCCCGGCAAACACTACAGCAACTGGTACAACGAGAGCACGCACACCGGTGAATCCACCATCTATGAGGATGTGCTGCAACTGGACCCCCGCGAACTGAAGGACATCGTGTACTTCATGCCCTGCCCGAAGATCCCGCATGGCTGCGATGTGGATCCCACCGGACAGTACATCGTGGGCAGTGGCAAGCTCGCCGCCATCATCCCCGTGTTCCCCTTCGACAAGATCCAGAAGGCCATCGCTGCGAATGATGTGGAGGGCGACTTCATGGGCATCCCCGTGCTGAAGTATGCCAGCGTGCTGCAAGGGCGAAGTGAAGAAACCCGGCCTCGGTCCCCTGCACACCGAGTTCGATGCCAACGGCAATGCCTACACCAGCTTCTTTGTGAGCAGCGAGATCGTGAAGTGGAACGTGGAGAAGCTCGAAGTGCTCGACCGCGTACCCACCTACTACAGCATTGGTCACCTCTGCGTGCCCGGCGGCGACAGCAAGAAGCCCTGGGGCAAGTACGTGATCGCCTACAACAAGATCACCAAGGACCGCTACCTGCCCACCGGCCCGGAACTGGCGCAGAGCGCCCAGTTGTACAGCATCGACGGGAATAAGATGGAACTGCTGCTCGACTTCCCCACCATCGGCGAACCGCACTATGCGCAGGCCATTCCCGCCGAACTGGTGAAACCGCGCGAGGTGAAGTTCTTCAAGATCGAGGAGAACACGCATCCCTACGTCGCCAAGGGCGAG
Organism: uncultured Flavobacteriales bacterium; assembly: GCA_963814325.1. Lineage (GTDB taxonomy): Bacteria > Bacteroidota > Bacteroidia > Flavobacteriales_F > PHOS-HE28 > PHOS-HE28. The sequence goes on along the minus strand of CAWFCK010000005.1, from coordinate 460,235 downwards.
AAAGAGACCAAGGTGGAACGCGAGGGCAAGGAGGTACACGTGTGGATGACCACCATCCGCTCGCACTTCACGCCGGACAACATCGAAGGTGTGAAGCTCGGCGACGAGGTGTACTTCCACGTCACCAACCTGGAGCAGGACTGGGATGTGCCCCATGGATTCGCCATCAAGGGCGCGGCCAACGCCGGAACTCCTGATCATGCCGGGTGAAACGCAGACACTGAAGTGGATCCCCGACCAGGTGGGTGTGGTGCCCTTCTACTGCACGGACTTCTGTTCAGCGCGCTGCACCAGGAAATGCAGGGCTACCTGCGCGTATCACCGGCCAACAGCAATGTGGAGCTGAAGGCCGAGACCAACTCGGTGGACGCAGGCTCATGAGCCCTGCCATGAACGGTCAACAGGATATCAACGTGCCGCCGGGTCCCGCTTCGGGCCTGGCGGCCGTTGCATCCGGCCATCACGGACCGCAGGAACGCATGCGACCCTGGTCCCGGATCCTCCTTGCACTCGCAGCGCTGGCGCTCGGGGTGAACCTCTGGCAGCCTATCTGGCGATCGACCTGATAGCCCCCCAGTATCCCGAAGGCCTGTTCCTCCAGATCTTCCATGACCGCTTCTCCGGCGACATCGACAAGATCAACGGCCTGAACCACTACATCGGCATGGCCACCATCCATAACGAGATGTTCCCGGAGTTCGCCATCATGCGCTACGCATTCTATCTCCTGATCGCCTGGGGGCTGGTGGCAGCCGCTGTTGGCCGCCGCGGTGTGCTGCTCAGTTGGCTGTTCGCGCTGGCCGCGTTCCTGATCTGGGCGGTGTGGGACATGTACGCCTGGGGCTACAAGTACGGACACGACCTCGACCCCCGTGCGGCGATAAAAGTGGAAGGCATGGCCTATCAACCCCCGCTCATCGGGCATAAGAAACTGCTCAACTTCGATGCCTGGTCCACCCCGGACATAGGTGGCTGGGTACTGTTCGTTGCTGTAGCCCTCGCCGCGCTCATCTATCTTGTGGAATGGATGAGGCATCGTAGATCGCAACACGTGAAGAATAGCGCATGACACGTTCCCGGCTTATTGCATTCGGTGTTCCATTGTTGATGGCCCTGGCCTCCTGTTCCCAGGAAGGGCCCACCATTGATTATGGCAAGGCCGAATGTGCGCATTGCCGGATGAATGTGATGGACAAACGTTTTGCGGCGGCCATCATTACGAAGGCAGGGCGCCAATACGTGTTCGACGGTCCTGAATGCATGGTCCCTTTTGTGGCCAGCGATCCCGTGCTGGAGGACCAGGTGGCCGGCTGGTACGTCTGTGACCATGCGCATCCAGGCGAACTGTTGAATGCCACCACGGCCTTCTACGTGCACGGACCTGCCTTCCGAAGTCCCATGCGTGGTGATGTCGCCGCCTTCGCCACAGCAGCCGACCGCGATCAGGCGCAGGCGCTGCAAGGCGGTGAGCCGCTGGATTGGGAACACGCCAAGGTGCTATTGCAAAAGTGAGCAGAGCGTCGTCGATCTTCGTGATCATTGCCCTTCTCCTGTTGCCCTTCTGTTCGGAGGGGCACACATGGGAGTTCCATGCGGGAGGCAACATCACGTTCAAGGAGCTTTTGCAAAGGGCGGGTGATGGAGATACGATCCTGGTGGACGGTATCATCCGCGAAGGCACCATCACCGTGGATAGACCCATCTGCCTGATCGGGCACGATGGAGCGGGCATCGATGGTGAGCGGTCGGGCGAAGTGCTCGTGATCACGGCCTCGGATGTCACTGTGCAACACATGCTCATCCGTGGCACGCGCATGAGCAATATGGATGACAATGCCGGCATCAAGGCGAAGGAATGCCAGCGCACCACTATCCGCGATTGCCGCTTGGAGGGGTGCTTCTTCGCCATCTACCTCAGCGGCTCCAAGGATGCACTGATCGAGAACAACACCGTCATCGGCGCCAAGGTGGAGGAGCACGAACTGGGCAATGGCATACACCTGTGGAAGTGCTCGAAGGCCACCATCCGCGGGAATACGGTGCGCAACCATCGCGATGGCATCTACTTCGAGTTCGTCACCGATTCGCACATCGAGCACAATGTGAGCGTGGGGAACCTGCGCTATGGCCTGCACTTCATGTTCTCGCATCGCGATGCCTACCAGGACAACCTCTTCCAGAACAATGGCGCGGGCGTTGCCGTGATGTTCTCCAAGGAGATCGTCATGCGCCGCAACCGTTTCCTGAGCAATCGCGGTGGCAGTTCTTACGGCCTGTTGCTGAAGGAGATCAACGATGGCGAGATCACGGATAATTCCTTCGTGGACAACACCACGGCGCTGCTCGTGGATGGTTGCAACCGCATTCATGCCGAGCGCAATTCGTTCCAGCTGAACGGGTGGGCGTTGCGACTCTACGCCAATGCCAGTGCCTGTACGTTCACTGGCAACATCTTCCAAGGGAATACCTTCGACCTGAGCACCAATGGTGACCTCCTGTTGAACACCATCGAAGGCAACTATTGGGACCGCTACGTCGGTTACGATCTGGACCGAGATGGCCGGGGCGACACGCCATATCGACCTGTCGGTTTCTTTCCCCTGCTCGTGGAACGCATGCCATTCGCCATGGTGTTCTCGCGCAGCCTGTTCGTAACGCTGCTCGATCATGCTGAGCGCGTTGTGCCTTCACTTTCGCCCGAGGCGTTGAAGGATGATCACCCCTTGATGCGTCCGCCCCATGGATAGGATCGTCTTTGAAGGGGTGGGTAAGCGCTACGGTGCGCAATGGGCCTTGAGAGGGGTGAACGCGACCTTCCGTGAAGGCGAGGTGGTGATGATCATCGGACCCAACGGTTCAGGAAAGACCACGCTGATCAAATGCTTGCTCGGCTTGGTACGACCCACGGAAGGGCATATCACGGTGGAAGGCACCGTGATCGGTGACGATCCCGACTATCGCCGGAGCATCGGGTTCATGCCGCAGATCTCGCAGTTCCCCCCTGCGCTCAATATCGGCCAGCTACTGGAGATGATGCTCGACATCCGCGGCCTTATGGCGGATGAGACCGATGACCGCCTCATCACCGAGCTCGGCCTCGATCAACAGCTGGATAAGCGACTTTCCGCGCTGTCCGGTGGAACCTGCCAGAAGGTGAGCGCGGCGCTCGCGTTACGCTCACGACCGCGGATCTTGGTCATGGATGAGCCCACCGCCGGCCTCGACCCCGTGTCGGCGCGCACGGTGCTGGCGCATGCCGCTGAGGTGCGTGCTCAAGGGGGAACCGTGCTCATCACTTCGCACCTGATGGAAGAGGTGGAAGCACTGGCTGATCGGGTGGCCTACTTGCAGGACGGCGAGTTGAAGTTCCTTCTACCCATCGCGGAGATCCTGCAACGCACAGGTGCGCAGCGCTTGGCGCAGGCCATTCCCCAGCTGCTTTCCGCTCCCATCTGACATGCGCAAGGTCTTCAAATACACATTGGTGGATCTGGCGCGGAATCGTTTTGTGCTGGCCTACGCGTTCCTTCTGCTCCTGCTGTCAGAAGGGCTGTTTCAGATCGAAGGCGATCCGATCAAGGCCCTGTTGAGCCTTGTGCAGGTGGTGCAGGCGCTGGTGCCCCTGATCGCCCTGATCTTCACGATCGTCTACATCTACGACACGCAGGAGTTCACGCAGCTGTTGGCCGTGCAACCGATCGGTCGGGCCGCCATCGTTGGCGGACGCATGCTGGCGCTCGGCGTGGCCTTGCTCACGGCCCAGGCTTTTGGCCTGGGACTGCCGCTGCTCGTGCATGCGCGTTCCATCGCATCGGTCCTGCTCTTCGGGTCGGCAGGAGCGTTGGCCCTTGTATTCAGCGCGCTTGGCACCCTCATAGCGCTCAAGCAGCGTGATAAGGCCCGCGGTGTCGGCATCGGCCTGGCCATCTGGTTCCTCTTCGTGCTCGTGTACGACGCATTGCTCATGTGGCTCATGTTCGCCTTCAGTGAGCGCCCCATCGAGCCCCTGGTGGTTCCCCTCGCTGCGCTGAACCCCATCGATCTGGCGCGCATCGCGGTGATGCTACGGATGGATATGGCCGCGATGATGGGCTACAGCGGCGCCATATACAAGGAGTTCTTCGGATCCACGTCCGGCATCGCGGTGGCCATCGGCATCATGGCCGTGTGGATCCTCTGGCCCACCTGGGTCTGCTTCCGCTATTTCAGGCGGAAGGACCTTTGAGCTCCGCCCAGTTTGACGAAGATCTTTGCAAGTATGACATTGGTCAGGGTCCGAATGGATCTAAACGGACAAAATTGTCCGAGTAAACGCAGCACCCATCACCATGAGAACCAACCGATCGATCCTGTGGCCAGCGGCCATTGCTTTATTGCCACTCATCATGTCCTGCGGAAGTGGGGCGGAACCTGCAGTTGGCGACACGAGCGCCGCGCCTGCGCCCGATGGTGGCCAATCCACCGTGCAGGATGACCTGTCCCAGAAGAACGTTGTGGGCGTGGCCGTCGGCTCCAAGGACCACACGACGCTGGTGGCCGCTGTCACCGCTGCAGAACTGGTGGATGTCTTGAGCAACGCAGGACCATTCACCGTGTATGCACCGGTGAACGCGGCGTTCGATGCGCTGCCAGCCGGCACCGTCGAAGGCCTGTTGAAACCCGAGAAGAAGGCCGACCTCCAGGATATCCTCCAATACCACGTTTTCGTCGGGGTAATGAAACCGGAGATGATCCGCGACGGTCAGTCGTTGAACATGGTGAACGGAAGCAATGTGAAGTTCACGGTGAAGGACGGCAAGGTGATGATCAACGATGCCAACATTCTGGCCACCGTGCCCGCTTCCAACGGTATAGTATGTGTGATCGACAAGGTCCTCTTGCCGCCCGCTCCGTCGGCACAGTGACCTCAACGTACCCTGTCGGGAAGGATCTTCTGGATCTCCGTTCAAGGTGAAAGGCAGCAAAGGCGTCCCAGCGGGCGCCTTTGTTGTTCAAGGCATCACCAGCCAAGGTCCACGGGCGTATCTTCAGACTTGTTAGAACGGAGTTGATGATGGATGCCATGCAAATGATGCAGAACATACTTGCAGGCAGGACCTGTGGGGAGTTTTGCTCTGCTTCAACCTCTTCCGGATATCCGTTCTGACAAGCGCCGTCCCGAACCTCGTCATGCCTCCGATCACCGAGCGACCCACGTTTACCAAGGAAGAGGTACTGGTCACGGCCATGGCCTACTTCCAAGGCGATGAACTGGCGGCCACCACCTGGTTGAACAAGTACGCCCTACGCAACGCGGAAGGGCTGTTGGTGGAGATGGGACCGGCCGACATGCATCGCCGCATGGCGCGGGAATTCGCCCGGATCGAAGCTCGTTATCCTGCGATCACAGGAGCACAACGCGATGCGCTCTCGCCTTACGGACAACAACGGGCGGCCTTGGATGAGCAGCGGATCTTCTGCCTGTTCGATGGCTTCCGAGATGTGGTCCCACAAGGTAGCGTGATGGCCTCGCTGGGCGATTCCCATCGCTTGGCCTCACTGAGCAATTGTGTGGTGGTCCCATCACCGTTCGACAGCTATGGCGGCATTTTTCACACCGACCAGCAACTGGCGCAGCTCTTCAAGCGGCGCTGCGGTGTGGGCTTCGACCTGAGCACACTGAGGCCCGAAGGGGCGACGGTGAGCAACGCCGCACGCACCAGCACCGGAGCGGTGAGCTTCATGGAGCGCTTCAGCAACACCACGCGTGAGGTGGCGCAGAAGGGCAGGAGGGGTGCATTAATGCTCACCATGGACATTGCGCACCCAGATGTAGAACGGTTCATCACCAGCAAGCAGGATCTTACCAAGGTCACCGGCGCGAACATCAGCGTTCGGGTGAGTGATGAATTCCTACGCGCCGTGGAAGCCGATCAGGACTTCACGCTGCGATGGCCGGTCGATGCTACGAAGCCCATGATCACCCGTGTTGTGCGCGCGCGTGAACTTTGGAACACACTGATCCACTGCGCCCATGCCACGGCCGAACCGGGCGTGATCTTCTGGGACCGTCAGCATCGCTATTCAACTTCCTCCGTGTATCCAGGCTTCCGCAACGAGAGCACCAATCCATGCAGCGAGATCGCCATGCAGGGTGGTGATAGCTGCCGGCTGATGGCGATCAACCTCTACAGCTTTGTCACAGACGCGTTCACCCCCACGGCACGCTTCGATCACAAGCGTTTCGCCGGTGTGACCTACGAGGCCCAGCGGCTCATGGATGACCTGGTCGATCTGGAACTTGAGGCGGTGGACCGCATCCTGGCGAAGGTCGATGCCGATCCGGAACCGGATGAATTGAAACGGACGGAACGCGAGACGTGGGCCCTGCTGCGCGATACCGGAAAGCGGGGAAGGCGCACGGGCCTGGGCTTCACAGGTCTGGCCGATGCACTGGCGGCGTTGGATCTGAAGTACGACAGCGATGCTGCGCTCGCCGCCACGGAGGCCATCATGCGCACCAAGTGCCGCGCCGAATTCGACAGCAGCATCGATATGGCCATCGAGCGCGGTGCCTTCCCGGTCTTTGATCCGGACGTGGAGCGCACCTCCGAGTTCATCACGATGTTCCGCGCTGAGTTTCCGGATGTGTATGATCGCATGATGCGCCACGGTCGGCGCAACATCAGTCTCAGCACCGTGGCGCCAACGGGTTCGCTCAGCCTGTTGACCCGGACCAGCAGCGGCATCGAACCGGTGTACATGCTGGGCTATACGCGCCGCCGGAAGCTCGCACAAGTGGATCCGCAAGCCGAGGTGAGCTTCACGGATGCGATGGGCGACCAGTGGGAGGAATTCACCGTGCATCACCCTCGCCTGTTGGAGTGGATGAAGGTCACCGGGAAGTCCGATCCCGCCGAAGGTCCTTACGCCGGTGCAACGGCCAATGACATCGACCGGCACCGACGCATTCGGCTTCAAGCCGTTGTGCAGAAGTACACCACGCACAGCATCAGCAGCACGATCAACCTGCCGTCCACCGCTTCCGTGGATGAGATCGGCGGCATCTACCTGGAGGCGTGGAAGCACGGGCTGAAAGGCATCACCGTCTATCGTGATGGAAGCCGCAGTGGGGTGTTGGTCAGCCAGGTTGACACCCTATCGACCACCCCGCATGGACCGCGTCCCCAACGACTGGAAGCTGATGTCCTGCGATTCAACAACGAAGCCGAACCGTGGATCGCGGTTGTGGGCCTGCTCCATGGAGATCCCTACGAGATCTTCACTGGGCAGGTCAGCGATGGCTTCGCACTACCTATTAAGGTGGAAAAAGGCTGGGTGGTGAAGCACCGAGATCAACAACTGGGCAAGAACGTTTACGATCTAGAGTATGCCGATACGAGATCCAGTCGTGTAACGCTCCATGGCCTCAGCCGCACGTTCAACCCGGAGTTCTGGAACTACGCCATCCTGATCAGCGGCATGTTGCGGCAGGGTATGCCTGTTCCGCAGGTGGTGGATGTGGTGGCCAACCTCAACCTGTACGATGCCACCTTGAACACCTGGAAGAACGGTGTGGTGCGAGCACTTCAACGGTACATTCCGGACGGGACGCAGGCCCAGGGCCGGAAATGCCCGGACTGCGGCGATGCGGCTGGCCTTTACTACGAGGAAGGCTGTCTCAAGTGCCGAAGCTGCGGCGGGACGAAGTGCGGGTGAGCTCCGGCTCAGCGTTTCAGAAAGGTCTCACCGGTCTTCAATCCGCTCACCAGATCGCTCACGGTGGTGCCTTCCAACATGGTGCGCAGATCTTCCGGATCTTCAGGAAGTGGTCGTGTACCGGACAGGGTTTAGTGGCGTTGCACTGCGGTAGACCCAAGGCGCATCCCGTATAAATGCCGTCTCCGTCGATGGTGGACACGATCTGGCTCAACGTGACCTTCCGAGCAGAGGCGGCCGAGATCTCAAATCCGCCGCCTGGGCCTTTCACGGAGTGTACCAACCCGGCATGAACGAGCTTCTGGAGGATCTTGGCGGTGAAGGCCTCCGGGGAATCGGTCCGCTCGGCGATCTCCGTCAGGCTGAGGCGCTCTCCTTCCACACCACAGGCGGCAAGACAAACAACAGCACGGATGGCATACTCACAGGCTTTGGAGAACATGCTTTCGGGTGGGCCAAAAGTACGCTTTACACAAGGTGACCTTGGTCAGGACGGGGCAACGAAGGGGACCGTAATTGAACGTCGCCTGCTGACTTTTGTCGCTACGCGGATGCGTGTTCAGGCTCCTTCCTTATTTTCGCCGACCATTCTGAAAAAACGCCCCGGCGTCACGCGCATGAACATCACCAATAACTCCGTCGTCAGCTTCCACTATACGTTGAGGGACGATCAGGGCAACACACTCGATTCCTCCGCAGGGCATGATGCCTTCGGGTACATCCAAGGCGGTCAGATGATCGTTCCAGGTCTGGAACAACAGATGGAAGGACGCAAGGCCGGCGACAAGTTCGTTGCCGTTGTGACGCCCGATCTGGGTTACGGCGAATTCAATGAGCAACTGGTGCAGCGCGTTCCGCTGGATCGCTTCCCGGCCGACCAGAAAGTGGAGGCGGGCATGCAGTTCCAGGCAGGAGGCCATGGTGTGTTCACCGTGCGCGAAGTGGCCGATGGCCATGTCATGCTCGATGGCAATCATCCCTTGGCCGGCACAACGCTGCACTTCGATGTGGAGATCACCGACGTGCGACCCGCCACCGCCGAAGAGTTGGACCACGGCCATGTGCATGGTGCCGGTGGGCATCATCACTGACATCCACCTCGATGGGCCTGCCGGTGAGCGCTGCCGTGCGTTCGTTCATGCTGTACCTGCTCGTGCAGCTCGCACTGCTCATGGCATTCCCGCGTGCCGCCAAGGCACAGAGCACCGATACCACCAGCGTATCGCCACTGGCCATTTCGGGCTACGCCGAGGTGTACTTCAGCTATGACCTGTCCGAACCGAGGAATGGCGAACGGCCCGTGTTCCTGTACAACCATCGGCGGCACAATGAGGTGGCGCTGAACCTGGGCTTCATCAAAGCGGCCTACAACAGGCAGAACGTTCGCGCTAACCTGGCGCTGATGGCCGGCACTTATCCGCAGTACAACCTGGCCGAGGAACCGACAGACCTGCGCTCCGTGCTCGAGGCGAACGTAGGTCTGCGGCTGAGCGCGAAGCGCGACCTCTGGCTCGATGCCGGGTGTGCTTCCATCGCATATCGGGCTCGAAAGCGCTGTCGGTGCGGATTGCTGGACACTCACGCGAAGCATCTGGGCCGAGAACACACCGTATTTCGAGACCGGTGTCCGTGTTACCTATAAACCGGTACCGCGTGTTGTCGCTTGCGGTCCTGTACATGAACGGCTGGCAGCGCATCCAACGGCCACCCGGGGCACACAGCTCCGAGCTTCGGCACGCAGGTGAATGTGACCACGATCCAGCGGCGTGCAATGGAACTGGAGCACATTCGTTGGCAGCACCACGCCCGATAGCGTTGGCTTGTGGCGGTTCTACAACAACTTCTACCTGATGGCCAATGACGATACCACGGGCCTGACCCTCGGATTCGATGTAGGTCTGCAGCAAAGCCGGAAGGTGGCGTCAGCGGTTGGTTCGGGCCCGCTGGCCATGTGGCGCCAGCGCTTGGGCCGGGGATGGTGGGGCGTGTCGCGCGTGGAATTCTTCAATGATGAGGACCGGGTGATCATGCCGACCCCGAGGCCCATCTTGAGCGTCAGTGCGGGAGCCGATAAACGCATCACCGAGTCGGTGCTCTGGAGGATCGAGGCCCGCTGGATGGGCAATGACGAGGCCGGCCCTCATGGATAGCAACGGACGGGCCGCGAAAGACAACTGGGCCTTCACCACAGCCCTGACCGCGAAGTTCTGATCAGTTGCTCTCCGGCACGATGACGAAGACATCCTCGTTGTCGCGCTTCATATAGTACTTCTCACGGGCGAACTTCTCCAGCAGTGCCGTGCTGCTGTTCAGTTCGGTCAACTCCTGCCGATGTGTTCGTGATCTCCCTCGGCCAGGCGCTCATGCTCGCTGCGCATGTTGTGCAGTTGGTGACGCAACTTCAACGTGGTGTAAAGGTCGTAGTCGCTCAGGAAACATACGTACAACAGGAACACCCCGATGCCCAGTCCATAGCGATTGCGGATGCGGGCCGGGATGATGTGGAGCAGTTTCTGTTTCACGCTGTGAAGTTGGCCCAGGCCATGGGTCGTTCCTGGGCCGGCCCCTTCGAGCCAGCAATGAACGATCGATCGTTGATCGACGTGATCCAGGCGGAAGTTGCCGGGGCTCAACCGGTCCCTGCGCTATTCGGTTCCGCCCTCGGCTGCGTCGTTCCGCCGTATGCTAAGCGCGCCACTGGGGCATTGGGCTACCTGGGCAATGATCTCCTCCGAGCTGGTGCCCTCCGGTGTGATCCAAGGGCGTTCGCCGGGTTTGAACACCGCCGGCAGGCCTTTCCAACAGCGCTTGCTATGAATGCACAGGTCAGCCTTCCAAACGATGGTGACGTCGCCGTTGCTGAAGGTGTGTTCCTTGCTCATGACGGTAAGGTGTTGGACGCCCCGCTCCTCAACCCAGGAAGGGGTATTTGAAGTCGGTGGGCGGAACGAAGGTCTCCTTGATCGTGCGGGCGCTTACCCAGCGGATCAGGTTGAGGTAGCTGCCGGCCTTGTCGTTGGTGCCGCTGCCACGCGCGCCGCCGAAGGGTTGCTGGCCCACCACGGCGCCCGTGCACTTGTCGTTGATGTAGAAGTTACCTGCGCTGTGCCGAAGCACGTTGGTGGCCTGCAGGATGCTCTGCGCGATCATTGCTGATCACCGCACCGGTCAGGGCATATTCCCCGGTGGCGTCCACCAGCTTCAGCGTGTCCATCCAGCGCTTCGGGTCGTACACGTGGATGGTGAGCACCGGACCGAAGATCTCTTCGCACATGGTGGTGCTCTTCGGGTCCTTGGTCACGGCCACGGTGGGCTCGATGAAGTAACCGGTCTTCTTGTCGTACTTGCCACCCGCGATGATCTGCATGTTCTTCCTGTCCTTCCTCAGGCCATCGATGTAGCCGCTGATCTTGTCGAAGGCCTTCTCGTCGATCACCGCGCCGATGAAGTTCTTGAAGTCGCGGGGGTCGCCCATCTTCATCTCGGCCAGGTCGGCGAGCAGTTCCTTTTTCACCTGGGGCCAGATGCTGGAAGGGATGTAGGCACGGCTCGCCGCGCTGCACTTCTGCCCCTGGTACTCGAAAGCTCCGCGCGATAGGGCGGTGGCCACCACCTGCGGATCGGCGGTTTCGTGCGCGATGATGAAGTCCTTGCCACCGGTCTCGCCCACGATGCGCGGGTAGCTGCGATACAACGGCAAGTTGTTGCCGATGGTCTGCCAGATCTGGCGGAACACCCCTGTGCTTCCTGTGAAGTGGATGCCCGCAAAGTCCCGATGCTTGAAGATCACCTCACCGGCCACCGCACCGCTCACATGGATCAGGTTGATCACACCCGCCGGAAGGCCAGCGGCATTGAACACCTCCATGAGCACTTGCGCGCTGTAGCATTGGGTGTCGGCGCATTTCCATACCACCGTGTTGCCCATGAGCGCGCAGCTGCTCGGCAGGTTGCCCGCGATGGCCGTGAAGTTGAAGGGTGTGAGGGCGAAGACGAAGCCTTCCAGCGCCCGGTACTCCAAGCGGTTCCATACGCCCGGCGAGCTGATCGGCTGATCGCGATAGATCTGCTGGGCATAGCTCACGTTGAAGCGCAGGAAGTCCGCGAATTCGCAGGCGGCATCGATCTCGGCCTGGAACACGTTCTTGCCCTGGCCCAACATGGTGGCCGCGTTGATGTGCGTGCGATAAGGACCGGTGATCAGGTCGGCGGCTCTCAGGAAGATGGCGGCGCGCTCTTCGAAGGGCATGTTCTCCCAGTCCTTCTTGGCCCTTAGCGCTGCGTCGATGGCGGCCTTCACGTGCTTGGCATCGCCATGATGGGACATGCCCAGCTTGTGCGCATGCTTGTGCGGCGGGCTCATCTTCCGCAGATCCTTCGTTTCCACGGCTTTTCCGCCGATCCACATCGGCGCGTCGATCGTGGTCCTCAGGCGGCGGTCCATTTCGGCCTGCAACGCCGCGCGCTCGGGCGTGCCGGGCGCGTAGGAGAGCACGGGTTCGTTCTTGGGAAGCGGCGTGTTGAAGGTGGCGTTGCTCATGATGGGGAAGTGCCGCCGACCGGTTGATCGACGTGACCGCGAAGTTATCTGCGCTAGGCCGTCCCCTGGACAATGACGAAGAACAGGGGCATCCCGACCGTGATGTTGAAGGGGAAGGTGACCCCCAACGCCATGGGTATGTATAATCCGGGATCGGCCTTCGGGGCGGCCAGGCGCATGGCCGCAGGAACAGCGATGTAACTGGCACTGGCGGCGAGAATGGCGAACATGAAGCGGTCGCCGACATCCGATGTGATCATGCCGCTCAGCCAGGCCACGAGGCAGCCGTTCACCAGAGGAAAAAGCACGGCCATGGAACTGACGTAACCACCATACTTTCGGAAGGCCCCGAAACGCGAGGCGGTCACCATGCCCATTTCCAGGAGGAAGATGGCGAGGAAGCCTTTGAAGATGTCCGTGGTGAAGGGCTTGATGCCCTCAGCTTGCTTCGCATCGGCTACCAGTCCGATGAGCAGACTTCCGATGAGGATGAGCACGCTGGCGTTGGTGAACGAATGGCGCAGCATGTGCCCCAGTGTCGGGCGCTCGGTACTTTCCTTGTCGTAGCGCATCAGCAGCACCATACCCACGATGATCGCCGGGCTTTCCATCAGGGCCATGATCGCCACCATGTGCCCGCTGAACGGAAGCTCTTTCGCCTCGAGGAAGCTGCTGGCGGCCACGAAGGTCACGGCGCTCACCGAGCCGTATGCCGCGGCCACCGCACCGGCATTCTGCACCCCCAGTTTGTTCTTCAACAGGAAGAATGCATAGAACGGTATGGCTGAAGCGATGGCCATGCCGAAGAGGAGCTCTTTCGTCACCTGGAGGTTGAGGTGCTCGTGCGCCAGTTCCTGCCCTCCCTTGAAGCCGATGCTGAACAGCAGGTAGAGCGAAATGAACTTGATGGTCGTTGGCGGGATCTCCAGGTCGCTCTTCACCAAGTGTGCCACCACGCCGAGCAGAAAGAACAGGAGGGTGGGGTTGGTGAGGTTGGAGATCAGTAACGTGAGATCCATGCGTGGGGATTCTAAAAGCGTTGGTCCGACCATTCCATTGCCGACCGTGTGATGAACAGGTTGACGGACTTCATTGCGCCGGTCGATCGGACGTGTTCACGATGACGAACGGGCTTTTCAGCAGTACCGAGTTGGGAATGGTGATCGTTCCGCGATCCGCCGTGCGTATGAAAACGAAGAAGTAGGTGATGTCGATGAGTTCACCTTCGACGCGGTGCTGGTCGTCCAGCACCTTGATGGTATCACCGATCTTGACGGGATGCTGGAAGAAGAGAACGATGCACGCAGTGACGTTCGAGAGGATGGACATTTCGGCGAAGAAGGCGACCCCGAGCACGGTGATCACGGAGGTGGCGAAGATCAGGATCTCGCTCTGCTTCACGCCCCAGATCGCAGTAAGGATCACAGCCAGAACAAGCAAGACCAGCAGGTTCAACAACCGCATGACCTCCTTTTCCTCCTTGGCCTTGAAGGAGGAGCGCACCACAGCATTGCGTATGACATACTTCCCCAGGTACCTGAACAGCAGGAAGGCGATCAGGCAAACGCCGGTTTCGACGAGTTGGGTCCGGTAGGTTTCCATTTGGCGTGGCGAATGGTCTGTTGGTCTGATCGATGGACCGTTGGACGCGGCGCTGGTAAGCCCACACTCGAACGTTCACCTATCGGAGCACTTCCGCCTAAAATCTCACCAGCACGCCGCGTTGCTGCAGTTCCAGTGGGATGAGCGGGTTCAAGGGATTGTGTTGTAGGTCGAGAAGCTTCAAGTGGTCCATTCGGAGCACCACGTTCGGGAAGGCCTGGAGCTTGTTGTCGTTCAGGTACAATTCTTCCAAGTGGTGCAAGGATGATATGCTCTGTGGCAACAACGTGAGCCCATCCTTTTCGAGATGGAGCACGCGCAGGCGAGGGAGTCGTGCAAGCGTTTTCATGTCTTGCTCCAATTCGAGCGATGCATCCTCGCTGAGGTACAACTCGTCGAGATCGCTCAGATCCTTGAAGTGTTCCGGCAAGAGGCGGATCGGATTTCCACTTAGATCGAGGATCCGGAGTTTGCTCAAGGTGCCGATCTCTTCAGGCAGCGCTGTCAGATCATCGTTCCGCAAACGCAGTTCCTCCAAGTTGATGAGCTTGAGGATCTCAGTAGGGAACAGGCCGAAATGCTGATCGCTCAGGTCAAGGCTGCGTACACGCTCGGGCTCGCGCAAGGCGACGCTTAAGGAACGATAAACGGGCAGGGTGGAGGTGGTATCACCAACTTGGCTGAAGGCAGCGATCGCCGAGCACATCAATGCGATCAGTATGAGCGGGCGGAATGGAGCCATTTTGTTCAAGTGTGGGTGAAGGAGGTGCGATGCGCTCATGGTCAGAAGCTCTTGGGCACGGAGGCGGTGGAAGAATGCTCCTTTGATCACGTGGAGATACGGCCCAACAGCTTCTGAAGCTCACCAATAGTTATCGCTTCGGATCTGTTCACGGATCCGGATGCCTTGGCGATCTCCACCGCGGTGCGAAGGATGAGGCTCTTAGTCCAACCATCGAACCGCTGAGGTTCGCTCAGCTGGTCCGCCTCGAACCGCGCATAGGCCGCTTTGGCGGACAAGCGTTGTTCCAAGGCGTGATCGAATGTGATGTCGATGTATCGAGCTGACTCTATACCAAGCTCGTCATAGCTGCGGTCATCCACCAACCAGTGGCGTGCGGTCATCTCCTTCAACGCATCGATCTCAGCCTGGATGATGCTCCGATCGCACGCGGCGATGCTGTAGAACAGGTATCCGAGGCTACGGTATCGGTCTTCGTAGGTGAGATCTTTCGTTGGTTTGTTGGTGTTCATGTGCGCATTGGTTCATTGTTCTCCGATCGTCCTGGTTGACCATCTCCATACCCACCAGACGCATCATAGTTGTTCTTCCACGCGGGCTGGAGGAGATGTTGCGATAGTGCCGTGTGCCTGTTTCATTGCCCTTTGGGTACTTCGCCCTGTATCAAGAACGGTGTCTTGCCATCGGTGATGATGACCTTGGAGTTAGGGGAAGCGGCGAGGCTCTTGAACGCCTCGATACTTTGGTAGCGGATGATGTTCTCGTTCAGTCCTTCGGTAAGCACCAGTTGCGCGTCACGAATGCCTTCGGCCTCGATCACACGCCGTTGGGCCTCGCTCCTTTCGCGCAATAGCTCGAATTCCATCTGCTGGGCGCGCTGTTCGGATTCGAGCTTGTCCTCGATCGCTTTCGCCAGTCCCGCTGGCAGCTTTATGCTCTTCATGAGCACGCTCTCGATAACGAAGCCGCGGTCGGCCAACAAGGAGTTCATATAGGTGGAGATCTCCTGTTCGATCCCACTGCGTTGGGCACTGTGCATGTCTTTCGCGTAGTAACGTGCGCAGATGTCAGCAGCGGCACTTCGGAAGATGCTCACGATAACGGCCTGCTCATATTCCGGCCCAATGGTCTCGATGATCTGCGGCACCTTTTCCGGAATGATGCGATACAGAATGCTTATCTCACATTGCACGTTCAGACCTTCTTTGCTGGGAAGTGCGAGCTCCACTTCGCGGTTCACGGTACGGATTGGTACTTTGATGACCTTCGTGCTGAAGGGGTTCACCCCGACCAATCCGGCGGTGATGATGCGGTCGCTCAGTTTGCCGAACCGTTGTTTGACCCCCACAGTGCCTTGCCGCACGGTAGTGCATGAACCAACGAGCAATGCTAAGCTTAGCGAGAGGGGAAGGAGCATCCTGTTCATCGCGTGTTCTTTTTAAGAGAACGTGATCGGTGTGTTCTGGTTCACTTGTATTTACGAAGGATCGTTAACGACCGAGCCTCCGTCATAGAGGCGTCAGAACGCACAGAAATATTTCAGGGCGTCCGCTGCTCGTTCGGAACCTAGTTCAGCACTTTGCCGCAGGTCTTCGCAGCCGCGCAAGGGTTGGTACTGCATGTGGTAGGCCAACCCCCTGTTGTACCAGGCCGTGGCCTTCTCAGCATCCAAGGAGATCGCCCGGTCGAAACATTCGATCGCTTGAGTGAGTTCTCCATAGAGCATGTGCAGGCTGCCCGTGATCACCCAGGAGTCGGGATGATCCGGTAGTTTGCCAAGTGTTGCTTCCGCATCGGCCATCGCCCCGGCATGGTCGCCCAGTTGTTTGCGTATGAAGGCACGGTTGTATTGGGCTTCCAGATAGTCCGGAGCCAGTTCCAAGGCACGGTCATAGTCCGCCCGTGCCCCGGTGAGGTCGCCGTTGCGCTTGCGCACCAGCGCACGTTGGAAGAATATGTGCGGTTTGTCCTGGGCGATGATCAATGCCTGGTCCATATCGGCTTTGGCTTGTTTCGGATGTCCGAGCCTCTCGTGGACCAGCCCACGGTTATACCAGGCCAGATCGAAGGTGGGGTTGATCAGGATGGCGCTGTCCAGCGCGATCAACGCTTCTGTCCAGCGCTTCTGCCGCATCATGGCCACGCCGCGCAAGTCGTGGACGATCGCCAACCGCGGTGCCAGTTCGCGCGCACGATCGAAAGCGGACAAGGCACGTACAGCATCGTTCTCCTGGAGCCGGGCCATTCCCAGCTTCAGGTGCAGCAAAGGGTCCGTAGGGTTGTGCGTGATCAAGGAGTCCAGATCGCTCATGGCCCTGTCCCACATGCCCATTTCCATCCAGGAGTCCACGCGGCTTTCGCGGAGCAGATCATCATAGGGCTTCAGTGCCACGGCCCTTTCCAGATCGGCTTCCGCACCCTTCAGGATCGTTCATCAGGATCTTCACCTTGGCCCGTCGATCGAAGATGTACTCGCTGTAAGGATTCAGTTCCAGCGCCCGGTCCATGTCGGCCAAGGCCTGCGTGTTCTGGCCCAGGCGGCTCAGCAGCATCGCACGTTTCATGTAGGCATCGGCGAATGCCACATCCTTCTGTATGGCGTTGGTGTATGAAAGCAACGCTTGTTCGCTGTTCCCCATGCGCAGTTGCATGTCGCCCTGTTGGATCAGTTGCACCGACTCCAATCGGTTGTTGATCTGCGCATGCAGGGAAAGGCACAAGGCCGTGGTGATGAGCAGTGCGGTGCGACGGGGGAGGATGATGCGTGCCATGGCCGTTGAATGAAGGGATCACACCTTGGCTGTTTGTGCCAGCAAGTTACGCTGTGCATGCGGGTCCATGTTCGTTATGGGTACGGCATGCATCCGCACCAGTTCCTCGCCCAGAAGTTCCAGCGCGGCCTTTTCCGCTTGGGAATAGAGCAGTGCCTTGCTCATGCCCTGCAGCAATACCTGGCGTGTGCGTGTGAGCTGCCCTTCACTCCAGAGCAACTCCTCATGATCGGTGTCCAAGGTGGGGAAGAGCAGCAGGTGCTTTTCCATCAGATGGCTGGCCAGCTTTTCCGCCGCTTGTATGGTCCGGGTCTGGATGGTGATGTGGATCATGGTCTTACTTGGTTGATCAGCGCCAGGTGCGCCACAGGGTGCCCGCCTCATGGTCCAGGTTGAAGTATGCCTTTCGCAGCCGCGCTTCCAGATCAACCTGCCTTATCCGCGCGTCGATCAGCGGGACTTCACGGGCGTTCACCAGGAAGAGGGAGCTTTCGCCAGCAGCGAACCGCTGACTTTCACCGCTCAACAGGCGCTCGTTGTTCACGACCATACGTGAGCCCAAGTCCACTTGGTCTTGGAAGGTGGCGATGTCGTTGAGGCGCTCATTGATGCGATTGCGGATCATTGTGCGGTCGCGCGCAAATCCAAGCTCAGCATCGGTGCTCCGCAGTTTGGCCAGGGTGAGCTCGCCCCGTTCGCGCCTCAGGAAGAGCGGCATGCTGAAGCCCACCCCTAGCTGGTGACCATCCCCTAGTAGCGTAGTGCCGCTCTCGTTACGCAGTGCGCCCCCACTTCCGAGCCACTGGTATTTCACGTCCAGGTCCGGCTTCATGAACTCGGAGCGCAACCGGCGGTCCACGTCCAACTGCTCGATGCGCGCGCTGGCCTGCGCCAGCAGCGGATGCTGATCGATGGCCCGTTCAATGGCCGTGTCGGCGAGCGCGAACTCACGCGGCGAGAACAGGTCACCGCTTTCAGGTAGTACGTTGGCCTGCAGTTCCAACGGCCGCTGGGAAGCGTCCCAGAGGTGGTTGCTCAATCGCAGACCGGCGTTGCGGAAGTTGAGAGCGGCCTGCTGCTGGCGCATCTGGCGGTCCTGCACCTGGAGCAAGGCTTCCAGCGTATCGATCGCCGGGCGATCACCGCCGCGCCAATTGCCGCGAACGTTGTCCATCCGGTCGTTGGCCAGTTCGACCGCATCGGTCGTTACTTCCAGCGTGCGGTATGCCGCCACCCAATCGGTGTGGTCGTTCAGGGCTTGCAGAAGAAGCGCGTTGAGCATCTGTTGCCGTTCCGCCTCCGTGGCCCGTTGGTAGGCCTGCGCTTTCCGGAACGTCGCTCGCCGCTGGTCGATGAAGAGGCCCTGCCCCAGTGGCACTTGCACACCTGCCTTCACCAGTCCGTCCGTCGGTGTGGCAGCTTGGGGATCCAGCAGATCTCCGCTGTTGTCCTGGAAACCCGCGAGCAGGTCCACACCATACCACGTCGGCACTTTCAAGCCGGCATCGAGCAACGTGAAGTAGTTCTTGTCATCGAAACGTTTCTCTTCGTAGCCGGCGGTGGCCAACGGATCGAAACCGCCGCGAGCGCTGCGCATGGTGGCATCGCCCATTTCCGGTCGCAAGGCCGCCTGGCGCGCCATCGGATGGTTCTCCAGAACGATGCGCACGAAGGCTTCGCGCGAAAGGACCGCAGGCACCTGCGCGCTGGTCGAGGTCGCGATCAAACTTCCTATCAGGAGAAGTCGAACCCTCATTTTCCTTGTTGGCCTTTGGTGCTAACACCTTGGGGGTCGGTGTACAGGTCGGGCGGGAAACCGTTGATCTGCCGCCACAGTTCGTACCATATCGGAACATCCGTCATCAACGCGAAACCGATAGCTCCGCCGCCCACGCGCATGGCATCGGGCCATGGTTGCTCATCCGGTGAGGGCGATACCAGGATGCGGTACTTGCCATTGGGACTGATGAAGTTGTCGATCGCCGCCACCTGGCCACCGAAGGTGCCATAGCTGGTGTTGGGCCAACCGCTGAAGACGATGCTCGGCCAGCCATCGAAGATGAAGCGAACCTTCTGCCCTTTGTTGATCAGCGGCATGTCCATCGGGCGGACATAAAGCTCCACGGCCAGGTCGAAGCGCGCGGGCATCACGCTCACCAGATCGTCCCCTTCCTTCACGGTCTCACCGACACCGGTCACCACCGCTTTGGTGATGTAGCCTTGCTGTGGTGCGGTCACGTAGTAATTGCCGGCGCGTACCGTGTAGTTGGCCAGGTCCACTTGCATCTTGCTCACCTCCGCCTCGGTGGTGTACATCTGGCTCATGCTGCTGAACTTCTCGCTCTCCGCCTTGCTCAGTTTGTCGCGGTAGTCATTACGGATGCCGTTCAGGTCCAACTGCGCGTTCAGCAGTTCGTTGCGGGCGTCCAGCAACTTGTTCTGCGCATCGATGAGGTTGGCGTTCGCCCGCTGCTGCGCGACCTGTCGACGCTCGAGTTCCACCTTGCTGATCAGGCCTTCCTTGAACTGTTGTTCTCCCCGGGCGTACTGATCGTCCGCCACCTTGATCTCGGTGTTCGCTGCCACCACACGGATGCTGTCGCTCTGCAACTTCAGCCGGGCTTGGATGATCTTGTTGCGCGCCTGTTCCAGCTTGATGATCAGTCCGCCGCTCAGCGCATCGATCTGGGCGTCCAACGAATGCACTTTCTCGTCGTAGCTCTTGGCTGTGAGTTCCTTGGCGGTGATCTGTTCCTGCGTGCGGTCCAGCAATTTCGGATCGAAGTACTCGGCCTTCACTTCACTGAGGCGGAGGATGGTATCACCCTTGTTCACGAGCTGTCCTTCGCGCACGAACCACTCTTCCAAGCGACCGGGAATGATCGCATGGATCGTTTGCGGTCGTTGGTCGGGCGAAAGGCTGGTCACCGTTCCACGCGCTCGGATGTTCTGCGTCCATGGAAGGAACAGACCGATGAGGATCACAGCGCAGATCGCCATCACCCATTTGGCGAACAGCTTGTTGGCCCGCGCCTGCCCAATGGTGCGGAAGGCCTTGAGGCTGGTGCGTTCCAGCTCGGGCACGCGGTTGTCTGGGCTGAGGTTGAGCATGGCGTCAGGCGGTTGTGAGGCGTCCGTTCCTCAGCTCGATCGTGCGTGAGCAACGCTTTTGCAACCAGGGATCGTTGCTTACCGCGAGCAGTGTCCATGGGCGCTCGGGTGCCGTTATCCAGCCAAGAAGCTGCTCGCGATCCTTGATATCCCAGTTCTGCAAGCTGTCCTCCAACAGGATCAATCGCGGTTTGCCTGCGATGCAACGGGCTTGGATGATGCGCTTCACCAAACTCTTGGGGAGGCGCGATCCCTGCGGATCGAGCGGAGTGAGCAAGCCTTCCGGGAATTGGGCTAGTTGGTCGAACAGACCGGTTACCCGGCAGGCCTCCATCACATCCTCATCCTTCACCCATGCCCGACCCACGGTGATGTTCTCCTGGATCGTTCCAGCGAAAACCTCCTCGTCGTTCAGGCTGTCGCCGATGATCGAGCGCACCTGGTCGAGGTCGAGACTGTTGATCGGATGGCCATCGAACTGAAGGTTGCCGGCATGCGGGGGCATGGCGCCACCGAGTATGCGCAGCAAGGTGGTCTTGCCTGATCCGTTCGCCCCGCTCAGACATACTTTTTCCGCTGGTGCCAGATGCAAGTTGATGCCTTCCAGGACAGGCTGTTTGTTGAAGTGTGAATGGAACCCGATGTCCGTGAGCTGCACATCGAGCCCTGTGGAAGGGTCGTTGTCCAGCACCCGCATCCCCGTGGTGCGTTCCAGCGCAAGATCCGTTACGAAGCCGATCTTCTCCAAGGCCGTCAGCACATCGTATACGCTTTCGATGCTGATGATCACCTTCTCCACGGCGCCCATCAGCAACAGGATCACGATCTCCGCCGCGACGAACTGCCCGATGTTCATCTGCTCCTCCATCACTAACAAGCCGCCCAAGGCCAGCAGGCTAACGGTGATGATCACCTTGAACACGACCATTGCGCTGTATTGGCTGAGAAGGATCTTGAAGTGCGAGCGCCTGGCCGTCACGTAGCCATCCACCAACCGATCGGTGCGATCCATGGGCATCGTGGTCTCGCCGATCAGCTTGAACGTGCTTGCGCTGCGGCCCAGCTCTTCCAACCAATGGGCAACCGCGAACTTGTAGTTGCTCTCGGTAAGGCTGGTTGCCAGCCCTTGTCTCCCTGTAAAGCGGAAGATCGCGTAGAGCAGGATCAACAGCAGGATGCCGAAGGCGATGAAGAACGGATGGTAGAGCGCGAGCAGGATCAGACAGAGCATGATCTGCAACACGGCGAGCGGCACATCGAGCAGCAGTTTGCTCAGGCCCTTTTGCACGGTGAGCGTGTCAAAGAAGCGGTTCACCAGTTCAGGCAGGTAACGGCCTCCCAGCGCTTCCGCCTTGATGCGTGGGATGCGGTACGCGAATTCGAAGGCGCTTCGTGCGAAAAGTCGCTGCTGGATGTTCTCCGCGAGCGCCAGTTGCATCACCTGCATGACCCCAGTGAAGCCCACGCCGATGGTGACGAAGGCGATGAGCACGCCCCAGCTCGTGGCCATCTGGCCGCCGCTGATCAGGTTGATGATGGCCTGCACACCCAAGGGAACGCTCAGGCTGATGGCACCACCTACAAGCGCATAGAGGTATATGTGCCCGATCTCGCGCTTGTCCACGCGCAGCAGACGCAAGAGCCGTTGCCAGGGGGTGATGGGGATCATTTCGGTTGAAGTGGGGGCAAATGTAGTATAACTTTCATGTTAGTATAGTAATACTATATTCGCACCCGCTTCCACCATGTCCCACATCCATCTACGCCCCGGTTCAAGCCTGTCCTTGAAGGACCCGGAAGCCACGGAACTGGGCCGTTCCATGCTATCCGAAGGACTGTTCCTAATGAACACGCTCGGGCTGGAATCGTTCACCTTCAAGAAGCTGGCGGAGCACATCGGTTGCACGGAGGTCAGTCTTTACAAGTACTTCCCCAACAAACATCGGCTTCTTCAATACTACTTCCAATTATACTGGTTGTGGCTGCGCCAGGTCATGTGGTCGCCACGCGGAACAGGCCCGTTCACCGCGTGGTGCCCTGGAGCGGGTGGTGGAGACCATCTGCGGGGTATGGCCGAAGGAATTGCCACCATTGCAATTGGACCCACATACGTTGCGTTTGCTGGTGATCAATGAAGGCATGAAGAGCTACCTGCACAAGAACGTGGATAACGACAATGCACGCAGGTTGTTCACGCCATACAAGGAGTTGAGCGCCTTTTGGCCGAACTGCTGGTGGCTTTCCGGAAGGACGTGCCCATGCCGCGGTCCTTTGCTACCACCGTGATCGAAATGGCGCACTCACTGCCTTTCGCCATGGAGCATCTGCCATCGCTCACCGAGCTCAGCGATCGCAAGGACCTGAAACCCCTGGCGCAGCATCTCTTGCACCGCACCATCACCTACCTCGAACACGCCCAAACTCAGAAGAATAAATGAGCCACATCATCACCGTCGCCAAAGGTGACGGCATCAGTGCCGAGATTGGCGGACGCCGTTCTCCGCATCTTGGACGCCGCCCAATGCGGCCTCACCTACGAGCACATCGAGGTGGGCGAGAAGGTCTATCTCAGCGGCAACAGCAGCGGGATACCCGCGGAGAGCTGGGACACGCTGCGCCGGAATCCGGTCTTTCTGAAAGGACCGATCGCCACTCCACAGGGCTCCGGTTACAAGAGCCTGAACGTGACGATCCGCAAATCACTTGGGCTATTGGCCGAATGTCGCCTTTGCCGCAGTTTCCATCCGTTCGTGAAGACCATGCACCCCGACATGGATGTGGTGGTGGTGCGCGAGAACGAAGAAGACTCTATGCGGGCATCGAGCACCGGCAGACCACGGATGTGTTCCAATGCTTGAAGGTGTTGAGCCTGCCGGGCACCGAGAAGATCATCCGCTATGCGTTCGAGTATGCGCACATCAACGGACGCAAGAAGTTGACCTGCTTGGTGAAGGACAACATCATGAAGGTCACCGACGGCATGTTCGCGGACATGTTCCGCCGGGTCGGGAAAGATTACCTGGGATCCAACAGGAAGTGCAGATCATCGACATAGGGACCGCGCGCGTTGCCACGCAGCCCGATCGCTACGATGTGATCGTCACCCTCAACCTCTACGGCGATATCATCAGCGATGTAACGGCCGAGCTCACCGGCAGTGTGGGCATGGCGGGCAGTGCCAACATCGGCGACCTTATCAGCATGTTCGAAGCGATCCACGGGAGCGCACCTGACATCGCAGGGCAAGACATCGCCAACCCGAGCGCCATGCTGAACGCGGCCTGCATGATGCTGGTGCACCTGGGTCTCCCAGAAGGCCGAGACCATTCAAAACGCCTGGCTGAGCACCTTGGAGGACGGCATCCATCCCGGCGATATCTATCGGGAAGGCATTTCCAAGAAGCGCGCAGGAACCGCAGCATTCGCGGATGCCGTCATCGAGCGCCTGGGCAAGGAACCGAAGCAGTTGAAAGCCGTTCATCTGAAGGGCGGTGGTATCCCGAAGTTCGTGTACGAGCGTCCGGTTGTGAAACGGCAACTATGCGGTGTTGATGTGTTCATATGCGACCCGGATACCACCCCGGATGCACTGGCCCAGCGGTTATCCAAAGCGTTCCATGGTATGCTCAAGCTGAAGCTCATCACCAACCGCGGTGTTAAGGTGTGGCCGGACGGATTCCCCGAAACCTTTTGCACGGACCATTGGCGATGCCG
This sequence comes from uncultured Flavobacteriales bacterium, assembly GCA_963814325.1. Taxonomy (GTDB): domain Bacteria; phylum Bacteroidota; class Bacteroidia; order Flavobacteriales_F; family PHOS-HE28; genus PHOS-HE28. The sequence goes on along the minus strand of CAWFCK010000005.1, from coordinate 436,057 downwards.
CTTCGTGGGGCCTGATGCGCTCATCGATGACGACAAGGTCACCTATCAAACGATCGGGCAGCGCCAAGTGATGCAGATGCTCCACTTGCTCACTGAAGCCGGTCTTGATGTGATCAAGACCGAGAATCTCTACCTCTTTGATGGTGTGCGGGGATTCTCCCTTGGGCAAGGTGAATGATCGCCCATTATGTTCCATCGCTATGCGGGATAGATCGTTGTCCAACTGGCGCGGCCACGGTGAGTCGCTTCACAAGCGCTTCGCTGGGCGTAAGCTCGGGGTGGCCACGCTACACCACAAGGAGCTTGTGATCGGTCCAGCGTTGATGGACCTATTGCCGTTATCGGGCTATAACGCTATACCCGATGTTGAGACCGATCGCTTCGGTGCGTTCAGCGGTGAGGTGGAACGCATGTCCGATCCGCTTACCACATGCATCGAGAAGGCAAAGCACGGCGCCGAGGTCAGCGGCTTGGACCTGGTGATCGCCAGCGAAGGATCCTTCGGTCCCTATCCCCCTGCTGCGTTCATTCCATGCAACGAGGAATTCCTTGTGCTGTTCGACGCCCGTGATGGCACCCTGTTCCAACACAAGCACCTCTCATTGGAAACGGTCTTCGGCGGCGAGAGCTGTTCTACCTGGGGGCAGGTCAGCGATTTCGCGGAGCGCATGAAATTCCCGGAGCACCAGCTGGTCGTGCGAACGAAGGAGCGGTGGGAGCGGGGCGGAGTATTGCTGAAGGGGATCGCTGACCGCGATAAGCTGCGCCAGGTAACACAGGTCCTTCAGATACAGAACGGCTCGTGCTGGGTGGAAACGGACATGCGGGCCATGGCCAATCCCACGCGTATGCGGGTGATCGCGGAAACCTCCGATCGGTTCGCAAAAGAACTCGCGACGCTCTGCCCACGTTGTTCCGAATGCTGGTTCCGGATCACCGAAGCACTACCCGGATTGCCCTGTGAGCTCTGTGGTCTGCCCACGCGAAGTGTTCGCGCTTACCGGAGGACTTGTCGCTCATGCAGGCATCATGCGGATCCTCCCACGCCCCGATGCCAGGCTGGTCGAGGATCCGGGACATTGCGGTCAGTGCAATCCGTGATCGGTCACTTCAGATCGTCGAACTGGTACAAGGGGTCGATCCCACTGCCATACGGCATTTCGAACACCGGCTTGATATCCCGTCGCTCAAGCGATAGACCCACCCGTGGAGGTCCGGCCCTTGGCGTGTTTTCCATGCTTGTTGCACGATGCTGGTCTTTACCAGGTTGTGGACCTGCTCGATAACGCTCAACTCGATCAATCGGTCCAGCCGTTCATCCTCCGTCGGTTGACCATCGATCTCCACCCGATGGATCCGATGCACGTCCTTGATGTTGCGCAGCCACTTGTTGATGATACCGAAGTTGTGGTTCGTCATGGCCGCCTTTACCCCTCCGCACCCGTAATGGCCACAAACGATGATGTGCTTCACCTTGAGCACTTCCACCGCGTATTGCAGAACGCTCAGCAGGTTCAGGTCCGTATGCACCACCATGTTGGCGATGTTGCGGTGCACGAAGATCTCCCCGGGCGCCGTTCCGGTTATCTCGTTGGCCGGAACGCGGCTGTCGCTGCACCCGATCCATAGGAACTCCGGGTGCTGGATATTCACCAAGCGGTTGAAGTACTCCGGATCATCCGTTACTTTTTCCTTCGCCCAGGCTTTGTTCTCGAGCAGCAGTTTCTCGTACGTCTCCATTTCGTCAGTTCGTTGGTATGCGTTTTTCCTCCTTGCCCACCAGGCGCACGCCAGGCCCACCTTCAAGCCTGTTGAAGAGCCGGTGTGCAGGGCGGTCGGCAATGTGCTGAACCTCCACCTGGATGTTCTGCAGATGCGCGTGTTGCAGGAAGTCGGCGATCTCGTCCACCACATCCTGATCGATCAGGTCCGCGCGGGTGGCGTCGATGATCAGATAGGTGTTCGCCGGCACATTGCCCAGTGTGCGCTTGATCAATGGTTTGTTCAGGAAGGACACTTCCTTCCGAAGGCGGAGCAAGTGGTGCGGACCTGACTCCACATACAGGATCGCCGATCGGAAGTTGCTGCGGATCACGTAGAACAGCCCCACCAACACACCCACGGCCACTCCCTTTAGCAGGTCGAGAAGCAGGATCGCGAGCACGGTGACAACGAAAGGAATGAACTGGTCCCAGCCGCGCGCATAGAACTCCTTGAATAAGGACACCTTGGCGAGTTTATAGCCCGTGTAGATAAGGATCGCTGCCAAAGCCGCTTTCGGGATCAGGTTCAGAACACCGGGAATGAGCAACACGCAGAAGAGCATCATCACACCGTGCAGGATCGTGCTCATGCGGGTGCGGCCGCCCGAGTTCACGTTCGCGCTGCTACGCACGATAACCGAGGTCACTGGCAAACCGCCGAGCAAGCCGCTGAGCAGGTTGCCTACGCCTTGGGCCTTCAACTCTCTATCCGCCGGAGATACACGCTTCAATGGGTCAAGCTTGTCCACCGCCTCGATGCTGAGCAAGGTTTCGAGGCTCGCTACCAGCGCGAGGGTCACCGCTGTGGTCCACACCGCAGGGTTCGTCAAGGCAGAAAGATCAGGGAACGTGAGCAGACCTGCCATTTCTGAAGTATTCGACACGATCGGAAGTTGAACGAGTTGATCTGGCTGAAGGAAAAGATCGGGCGTTTTGAGAAATTGTTCCATCAGCACCCCGACGATAACCACCACGAGCGGGACCGGGAAGTATTTGAAAAGCAAGAAGCCTTTGAACGGTTTGTTCTCGAGCACCATGATCAGCAACAGACAGACGAGCCCGATGCCGGCGGCGAGGGGTGTGATATGGGGGAAGGAACTGAGGATCTCGCTGAATGTGTTCTCGGTATCGGATTGGAGAAAAGTCTCATCGCCTTCGTAATCGGCATCGTGCCCCACCAAGTGGGGGAACTGTTTCAGGATGAGGATGATCCCGATGGCCGCCAACATGCCCTTGATCACGCTGTTCGGCACGTAGTCGCCGATCATACCAGCGCGCAGATATCCCAATACAAGTTGTAGTACACCAGCCAGTACCACGCTGAGCAGGAAGCTCTCGAACGGTAGCACTTGGAGCGCAGCTACCACAATGGCCGTGAGTCCTGCAGCCGGACCACTTACGCTCAATGGTGATCCGCTGAGCAGGCCCACCACAATGCCGCCCACCACACCGGCGATCAACCCGCTCATCGGCGGCGCACCGCTGCCCAACGCAATGCCCAAGCACAGTGGCAAGGCCACCAGGAGCACAACGATGGAAGCGGGTAGGTCCTGACCCAATGATGACCAGGCGGTCGGTTTGTTCATGGTACGCGATTGAAAGTCACGCAATGCTAATAGTCGAACAGATCGCCTGCGTGGAAGGAATGTTCAGGCCGCTCAATTCGCTGCGAACGGATAAAGCAGCTCGAACGCCGGAATGGGCACCTCGAACGTGCTTCCGTCATCCGTGTGCCGCATCAAGTAGAAGCCCTGCATGCGGCCCGCACTGCTTTTCAGGTCGCAATAGCTCGTGTAGGTGAACTGCTCGCCGGGGGCCAACACAGGTGTTTCACCGACCACACCCGGTCCCGCCACCTCGCGCTGATCCGCCAGGCTGTCCGTGATGTGCCAGTAGCGGCGCATCAGTTGTACCGTGCGATTGCTCCGGTTCTCGATCCGGATGCCATAACTGAACAGGTACCGTCCCAGCTTCGGATCGCTCTGCTCCTCGCTGTACTGGACCCGTACGCTGATGCGGATGTCGTGGGTGACCTGGGTGGCCATGCATGGCACGCCGTTGGGATGGCGTTATGCAAGTCTAACACATGAGCACCGGCTTGTGATCGCGCTGTCAATTACTTTCAACACCGAAATGTTCTCTACACGCTCCATTTTCATCCTGCTTTCGCTGTTCGCGTGCGCTGCACAAGCACAGCGGCCCACGGCTACCTTCCTGGGCGGCAGCCTTGTGCGCCTGGAACTCGACGGCTTCCGCGTCTTCGCCGACGCACCTCTGACGCACGACGGGATCGGCTTGGAGGATGTCGCCCTGTACAGTGTTGATCCACCTTCGCCGCCTCCCGGGGGCCGTGTGTTCACCCCATCTTATTCAGGTGAGGTGCTGGACCGCAGGACCGAACGTCTGGCCGAGCGCACGGGGATCTATGTCTACCCGCGGCCTACGCCACTTGGCGATACCGCGCACTATTCCTACTTGGTGCAGTGGAATGGCCGACGGATCTACTTCACTGGAGCTACGCGTGATCCCAAAGACCTGCTCGAGGTCAGCGAGGTGGATGTGGCCTTCGTGACCCCCGCCTTGCTTCAGGCCGTGGAGAAGGCCCATCGCTCCATCAATGCCCGGACCGTGGTCGTTTACCACACAGGCGACCTTGATGCGGCCGGCGACCCGGTGCATGTACCATGTGATCAGTGCAAGGTGGTGGTGCCCCAGGCCGGCGATGTGATCCAGTTGTTCCGCTGAGGACCAGCACGCTCGCCCCAGACCTCCGGAGTGAACGATCGGTTCTTCGATCCCCAGGGTTATTACGTCGCACCTGTTGATGGATCCGTCGATCCCCCTCATGCCATGAAGTGGCCGCGGATAGTTTCACGCTGCTTTCAACCCTACAGGCATGCGAATTCTCTCCCTCGCCGCACTTATTCTCACAGGCTGCGCTGGTACTGCTCAGTACAGTGGACCGGAAAGTGTGGAGTACGATCCCGTCGGTGATCGTTACCTGGTGAGCTGTACGGGCAATAGCACCATCAAGCAGCGCGCACAGGACGGCACGGTGACCAACTTCGTGACCGGCCTGCCCGATGCGCCTTACGGGTTGGAGATCAAGGGCGATACGCTCTTCGCCAACGTGGGCGGCTCCGTCATGGGCTTTCTTCTTTCCACGGCCGAAGAGGTGTTCAACCTGAACGTGGGAGGCAGTTTCCTCAACGGCCTGGCCACCGACGGTCATTTCCTCTATACCTCCGATTTTTCCACAAAGAAGATCTTCAAGGTGGATCCCAATGCCGGCACCTTCACCACCCTCGTGGCCAACACTACGCAGACACCGAACGGGTTGGTGTACGACGCATCGCTCGGGCGCCTGTGGCTGGCCTGCTGGGGTTCGGGCGCGCGCATCAAAGGATATGATCCCATCTCCGGTGTACAGGTCAGTACGTACACCACGGCTCTGGGGAATATTGACGGGATTACGCTCGATTGCCAGGGCCGCCTGCTGGTGGCTTCCTGGAGCCCGAACCAGATCACACGCTTCGAGAATACGTTCACACAGCCTGCCGTGGTGTTGGTGAGCACCGGCCTCAACCAGCCCGCCGATATCGACTATGATGAGGTGAATAACCGCGTATGCATCCCCAATGCCGGAAACAATACCGTGGTGCTGGCGGATGATGGCAGTTGCACGACGAATGTTCTGGAGCAGCCGGGCTATCGTACCATCAACGCCATTCCGAACCCTACGGACGGGCTGGTGAGCATCGACATGGATATGGAAGAGCCGCAGCCGTTCATGGTCTTCAACCAGCGTGGACTTCTGGTGGCCAGCGGCACCTTGCGCCCACGCGCCATGCTTGATGTACGCACGCTGGCGGCCGGCATCTACATGATCGACCTGCCGCGCATCAAGCGGTTTGTGCGGGTGGTGAAGAACTGAGGACGCTTCAACACACAAGCGTCCAGCCTGCAGGGTCGAGCATCTTCCAGCTCCCGTGACCCTGGCTACCGCGTACGTTCGGTTCTCAACCTCGCCGGCTGTTCACGAAACGCATGCCCAATAGGCGGTCGCAGTGCAGGGCGTAGTCCTTCACGTACACCAATATCAGGTAGTCGTTCTCCGTTTGGTAGTGTGAACCTTCGAGCGTGGTGAGGTCGGGACGGTCCGATCCATTGGGCAGAAAGGCGTAGCAATAGTTGATGTAGCCCTGTTTGATGAGCGTGCGCAGAACATAGGACTTCAGTTCAGGCATCCACACCATGCGGTTCTGCTTCTGGCATTGCATGTCGCTGAACCCACCGTACACATAGATGTCGCCGCCCCCCACGGGTGCATCCATCGGAAGGGTGAAGTTCACCCATGAGTAATCCGCACCCAGCGGATCGCCGTCCACCTGATCGTTGCGCACCAGATGCCTGCCGTTGATGTCGGGTTCCTCTACATACACGCGGATGTTCCGCTTGATGTCCGGTTGCACGAAGGTCTCCTCCAATCCATCCGGGCCGCGCAGGATGCGTTGCACGCGCGGGCTGTTGTACCGCAGGTTCTTCAGGTCGACCCCGCGCCACTCGCTGCCCCCCAGGAACTGCGTTTCCTTGGGATGATCGTACACCAGTTCATGATCGCGCAGGAACTTCGGGCGCAACCCGGTGCGCGCATCATCCCAGCGCATGTTCTGCAGTACGGTCACCTTCAGGTCGCTGAACGGGTCATTGATGTTCACGCCCGGATAGCGTATCACCAGATCCACCTGCTGGGCAATGTCGCGGAGTTCAACATCGCGACTGGCCTGGATGGTGGCCTGCACATCCAGACGTTGTTCGAAGACCATGAACCGCCGGGTGAGCACCAGATCCTCCTGATCGACCATTACGGAAGACCTTCAGCAGGTAGTTCCCGGCAAGGGTGGGCCGCATCTGCTCATTGGGGACCTCCAGTTCGTATTCGATGAAGGGCTGCAAGGTGCCATAGCTCTGCCGGGCCTGGTCCAAGAAATCCACCAGCGCCCCCTGGATGTACTGGCTGGGCATCAGGTCGCTCGAGTTCCACTGAGCATCGCAGTGCATGATGGTATAGGAGAGCTGCTCAGGGTCGGGCTGCAGGTCATCGAACCTCAGCACCAAGGGCTCCAGATCGCCGAGTTGGATCACCGGCGGCGCCAGCTCGAAACCACGCTTGAAGAACTGTACCGTCCGGATCGTTGGGCTGTACACCCGGTCTTCGCACACCAGATCATTCGGGCCCAATAATCCGGTTGACGCTCGGAGGCCATCGGCTGCGCGGTGGCACACGCCAGGGCGAAAAGGCAAGGACCAAGCAGTGGTAAAGTCAGGTGCGGCATGGTGGGCAATGGCGCGAAGTAAGGCGGAAGTCGCTCAGGCGCGCGCTGAAGTGAACGCAGGCCGGGCTGAATTGGTGTGCCTTGGCGCACAGGGGTGCTCAACAACAGGGCCATGATCGAACTGTGTTCGACCAACGAATGCTGATCGGTGGAGAGGGAGGGATTGCGCGAGACGCGCTTTCCCGGAGGGGGGAGGCTTCGACCTTCAGCCGCCTGCGCTTCGCGCTCGGCTTTTATGCGCATTCGCTCGCTCGAACTACGTTCGGCTCTCTTCTGCGCACAAAAGCCGCCCTTCGGGAGCGGCTTTCGGTCGGCGGAGAGGGAGGGATTCGAACCCCCGGTACCCTTGCGGGTACTTCTGTTTTCGAGACAGACCCGATCGACCACTCTGGCACCTCTCCGATCGAAGGGCGGCGAAGATACAGGTCTCAACGGACCTCGCCATCGGGGCGCCCCCCTATACGCACCGACCACCTTGACCGGCTCTTTTCCTGCTTCATCCGCAAGGCTTCCCGTTCATCGGGCGAATTCAAGCGGTCCCACCAGCCTGGCCTACATTAGCTGTTACCATGTTCACCTGCATCCGCTTCGCGCTGCTGCTGCCCCTGATCTGCGGTAAATGGCTTCGGCTCAATCCGGACCTGGAATGCTCTTCAGTTTGCGCAAGTGCGAGGTATCGTTCGTGAGCGATGCCCCCATGGAACGGATCACGGCCACGTGCACACAGGGCATGGGGAAGATCGATCGAGGGAACAGGAGCTTCGCCATACGTGTGCCGATCCGCGGCTTCGATGGCTTCAATAGCCAGCTGCAACGCGAACACTTCAATGAGAATTACCTGGAGAGTAGCCGCTTCCCCCATGCCGTCTTCGAGGGGCGCATCATCGAGGCCATCGACTTCACCCAGAACGGCAGTTATTCCGTGCGAGCGAAAGGTCGCTTCGAAGTGCACGGTATCTCCGAGGAACGGATCATCCCCTGCCAGGTAACCGTGACCGCCGATGGCGTTCGCGTGAAAAGCACCTTCGATGTCGTCCTGGCCGATCACGATATCCGTATCCCCCGCATCGTGCAGCAGAAGATCTCGGCCATTGTTCACGTTACGTTGGATATGTTGTTCACCGCCGGCGAAGAACGCGCGCAATGAACAGGGCGCTGCTACTGCTGTTCGCCTGCCTGATGGCCTGGGGTCTGCAAGCGCAGTATCCATACACCCAGTTCTTCGATATGCGGGTGGGCCAGCAACGACCCAAGTGCCACGGACTGGCGCAGGATGCCATGGGACTGTTATGGGTGATGAGCGATCTGGGCCTGCTTCGCACGGATGGCGACCATACGGACCTGGTATGGGAGGCCAATGGGGCTTCCTTGACAGCCCTGTGCACCAATGGATCCACGGTATTCACGGCCACATCGCATGGCATGGTGCTGCGCTGTTCCGGTTACCGATGCGATACGCTCTTTGTGGATACGTTGCTAGGCGACCACACGGCGCGCAGCATGCTGGTGGGGCCGAACGGAACGCTGTGGATCGGCACATACGGGGCCGGGCTGTTGATGTACCATGAGGGCAGCACACGCCGGGTCGGTCTTCAGGATGGGTGGCCGGACGGTCATGTGAACGCCTTGGCCAGCGGTGCTCCGGGTACCGTGGTGGCCGCCACCGACCAGGGCCTCGTAGTATGCGATGCACAGGGAAGGATCCTGCGCGTTATCGGCGAAGTGCAGGGCCTTCCCGATAATCTGGTGACTTCGCTTACACCGGGTGAACAAGGCCGCATATGGGTGGGTACGGATGATGCCGGCGCGTGTGAGGTGGATCCACTTGCAGCGAAACAGGCCGTGACCTACATCGATAGCCTCTGGGCACATGGTCCTGTGACCGCCTTGGCGTGGGGTGATGGGCATCTCTGGTATGGCACAGTGCACAGTGGAACCGTTGTGCGCGACCTCAGCGGGCCTGCAGCCACCTATGTGAACAATGGTCGTTCACCGGAGCCGGCCTCGGCCATCAAAGCCTTGTGCCGCGCCATGGATGGCAGTGTATGGACCGCGGATGGCACGGAGCGACTACGCCGTTGTGATCCCGACGCGTTGCTGATCCCCGACCATGAAGGTGTGGACCTGCATGCCGTTACCGCGTTGTGCACTGGCCCCGATGGACGCCTATGGTTCGCAACTCCCAAAGGGGTGTACAGCCATGCCGCCGGTTTTGCGGACGAGGCCAGGATCGACACTTCAGCCCATCGGAACCAACGTCAATCATCCGGTGGTATGCCTGCGGGTGGATACCCTGGGCACATTATGGGCCGGCACGATGGGCAGCGGACTGTTCCGTTTGCGCGGGAATGGCCGTGTGGATCATTTCACCACGACGAGCGGACTGGTGAACGACAACATCCTCAGTATCCGGATGCGTGGCAACGAGGCCTGGTTCGCCACACTGGAGGGCGTGGCGTATTGTTCGGATGTCAGCCGTGAGCAGCCCGTGTTCGATCGTGCACCGCAGATGGGCAGCGGATTCGTTTACGACGTGATGCCGATGGCGGATGGGCGTGTGTTGGCAGCAACGGATGGTACCGGTCTCGTGGAATTGAACACCGCGATGGAGGTGCGCAAGCTCTCGCCCGCAGGCACCAGTTATTATTCCCTGTGTGCCGATGACCACGACCAAGTATGGACGTGCGGTCCTGGAACCGGGCTGTGCCGGCTTACCGCCGTGGGGATCACTTGTGAACTGACCGATCATCCTCCGTTCGATGGTGTAGTTTTCGGCCTTCGCTCGTTCCGTTCCATGGTCTTTGCCTTGGCCGAGGCCGGACCGGCGCTTTACGATCCGGTCACATCCACCGTGGTTGACCTCGGGAGGATCTACGGCCTCAGCGACATTCAAGCGCAGCTTAACGTGATCTCCCTCGATCGACAAGGCAGCGTTTGGTTCGCCTGTGATCGTGGCCTGGTGCGCATGGATCCCCGGAACAGCACCATCAATTCCGATGTGCCCTGTGCCATCACGGCGGTGATGCTGGGGGATCGCACGATCGATCCCACACCTGGCTTTCACTTGGATCATGACGAGAACTTCGTGACGATCCGCTTCGCAGGCATCCGTTATGCCACCCCCGAGGCCATTCGGTTCGAATACCGCCTCGTTGGCTTCGAGAATGGATCGAAGATCACCCGCGATCGGGATGTGAGCTGGAGCCACCTGCCGCCTGGATCCTATCGCTTCGAGATCCGTGCCTTCATCGCCGGCGGGCCCGTACCGGCGGAATGGACCAGTCTGGAGTTCACGATCGCACAACCCTGGTGGCGTCGCCCGTGGGCCATGCTCCTGTGGATGAGCCTGGCCGGTACCGTGATCCTGTCGCTGGTGCGCCTCCGGGATTCCCGGATCCGCCTCCAGGAGCGGATGGAAAAGGAAAAGGTCCGGTTCCAAATGGAAGTGCTCCGCAGTCAGGTGAATCCACATTTCCTGTTCAATAGCTTCAACACGCTGATCGAATTGATCGAGGATGACAAGGAGAAGGCAGTGCAACACGTTGAACATCTCAGCGATTTCTTCCGCGAGATCCTGCAGGTGCGCGATAAGGAACTGATCCCCTTACGGGAGGAACTGGAATTGGTGGATACCTACTTTCTGCTGGAACAGCGCCGCTTCGGGGATCGCATCGATCTGCATATGCAGGTGATGGAAACGGCGCTGAACCGCATGGTGCCGCCTCTCACGGTACAACTCCTTGTAGAAAATGCATTGAAGCACAACCGCGCCTCCCAAGGGGAACCGCTCACCGTGGAACTCGTGGCCGATGAGCGCCGTCTCACCGTTTCCAATCCCGATCGCCCGCGCGAGGCCATGGCCGGCAGCACCGGCTTCGGGATCAACAGCATTCGCCAACGTTATCAGGCCCTGACGCCTGAACCCGTGATCATCTCCCGCGCGAACGGACGCTTCTCCGTTACAATTCCACTCATTCAGAACCATGAGGATCCTGATCGTAGAGGATGAGGCGTCCGCCGCGCGGCGCCTTACCAAATTCCTGGGGGAACTTGACCCTTCCGCCAGCATCGTTGCGACCACCGATACCGTGTTGGCCACCGTTCAATGGCTGAAGGAGAACCCGCCCCCTGACCTCGCGTTCTTCGATGTGCGTCTGGCCGATGGCGACAGCTTCGCGGTCTTCAAACATGTCGAGGTCGCCTGCCCCGTGATCTTCACCACCGCCTTTGATGAGTATGCCCTGAAGGCCTTTAAGGTGCACGCGGTGGACTACCTGTTGAAGCCTTTGAAAAAGGAGGAACTGGCCGATGCGCTTGCACATTTCAAGCGTGCACATACCATTCGCGACCTTGGCATGCTGGCCGAGAAACCCGCAGTGGAGGAGGGGCCAGCCACTTCGCTGATCAAGCGATTCCTGATCCGCTACGGCGATCATTATCGCGTGGTGGAACCCAAGGACATCGCCTACATCTATTCGCTGGAGAAGAACACGTTCCTGCGCACCCGCGAAGGCCGGGACCTGCCGTTGGACGAGAGTCTGGACCGGTTGGAGAAGCAACTGGATCCGGAGAAGTTCTTCCGCCTGAACCGCCAGATGATCATACAGTTCCACAGCATCAAGGAACTGGTGGCCTACAGCAAGAGCCGTGTCAAGGTGCTGGTTGATCCCCCGTTCAGTGAGGATGCCGTGGTAAGCAGCGAGCGATCGGCCGAGTTCAAGCGTTGGTTGGCCGGTGGCTGATCAACCTGTAGACTTTCTTACCCATTCCGCCGGGATCCTAGCGATATCGCTCGCAGGTTGCTGCGGCCTGCTCCATGGCAGCACCTGCCCGATGAAGTGTGACCGAACAATTACTGGTACGTCCATTGTTATAGAGCGTACTGCCTGCGATACCCAACGGCAACATGTCAGATAAACTCCTCAGCCCCCAGGACCTGCAGTTCCTGCTTCAACTGCCAGCTTCCTTGCGATTCGCGCATATCCTCGCGTTGAACGCCAAACCCGCCTATGCGAATCGCCTGAACGTGGTGGAGCTGATGGCGTGGTTGGAGGATCGGGAGGCGGAAGCGGACGGACCGTTGTCGGATCCAGCCGTTTCGTCGCAATGGATTCCGGCTTCATCCGGAGAGGCCGCATAAAGGCTTTTATCCGCCGTTAAATTCGCTCCAAGCGATCACGATCATGACCGGAGCACACAAGGCCTTCTTCGCAGTTGTACTGGGTGGAGTCCTCCTCTTTCCTTCCTGCCAGCACGAACCAGCGGTAATGCCGGAGGTGGTGGATGATGGTGGAGGAGGAGGAGGTGGCGCCCTTGCCCATTTCCGACCCCTGTGATACCGACACGGTCTATTTCGCCCAATCGGTGCTGCCATTGATCGTGAGCAACTGCGCAGGTCCGGGTTGTCATGACGCGATCACCCACGAGGAGGGTGTGCGTCTTTACGACTATGCGCACATCATGGAACAGGTAAGCCCGGGCAACCCCAATAACAGCGACCTCCTCACCGATGGTATTTGGGAGACCGGCGACAATGTCATGCCCCCTTCGCCCAATACACCGCTCACCCCGGAGCAACAGGAGCTGATCGTGACCTGGATCCAGCAAGGTGCTCAGAACAACAGTTGTACAGGAGGGTGTGATACCCTGAACGTGACCTTCAGTGGGACCATCTCCCCGATCGTGCAGAACAACTGCGCTGGAGGAAGTTGCCATGATGCCTCCAGCCCGGCCGCCAACATCAACCTCACCACGTATGCCGGCGTCGCGCAGGTCGCGAATAACGGTAGTCTTGCAGGCGCCATTCAGCATCAATCACCCTACACCTCCATGCCTCCCGGGCTTTGGTTAACGCAGTGCCAGATCGATCAGGTGCTCATCTGGGTGCAGGCGGGAAGCCCCAACAATTGACCACGCCCATGCGCACCATCCTCCCGATCGTGGTGTTCTTGCTCTTGGTGCTGAGCCAGGGGTGCTACTATGACAACGAGGAGCGCTTGTATCCGAATTCGTTCTGCGACACCACGGCCGTGACCTATGCCACCAAGGTGATGCCCATCATTCAAGGCAATTGTGCGATCCCCGGATGCCATGTTGCCGGTGGCACCGGCCCCGGTGACTTCACTACTTACACCGGGGTGAAAGCCAAAGTGGATAATGGAACCTTCCGCAGCGTCACCATCGTGAACAAGTCCATGCCGCCGTCCGGACCCCTTTCCGCCTGCGAACAACAGCAATTGGAGACCTGGTTGAACGCTGGAGCTCCGAACAATTAGTGCCAGAACTTCATGAACAAGCGGACCCTTCTCCTTCTGACCATGATCGCAGTGGTCGCCGGTGCGTTCATCGGCTACCGCATGTACAACGAGAAACCGGCCGGTGCCGGGGAGAAGAAGGCGGAAGTAACGTTGACCGCCGAGGAGCTCTTTCAAGCCTTCACCGCCGATGAGGTGGCTGCGGGGAAACAGTATAATGACAAGGTGGTGCAGGTGAGCGGAACGATCCGGGAGATCGCTGTGGACCCCAATGGCCCTACCAATGTGTATCTGGAAACCTCGGACATGCTGGCCGCTGTGGCCTGCGCATTCGAGCCGGGTTCCGTTCCTTCGGGTTGGAAAAAAGGCGACAAAGCGGTGCTCAAGGGATTCTGCGCCGGCTTCAATATGGACGTGCTCTTACTGCGCTGTTCCATTGTGGAATGAATGTTGGATAACGGAACTAAAATCGAACCAGATCATGAGAACGACCCACTTCCTGCTCGCAGCTTCATTGCTGCTTCCTTTCGTTGCCGATGCACAGGTCCGCTACAGTACCCGCACCGGTGATGTGAGTTTCTTCAGCGCCACCCCGGTGGAGAACATAGAGGCGGTGAACCATAAGGCCACTTGTGTTTTTGATGTGACCACCGGCCAAGTGGAGATCGCCATGCTGATGAAGGCGTTCGAGTTCGAGAAGGCGCTCATGCAGGAGCACTTCAACGAGAACTACATGGAGAGCAACACCTACCCCAAGGGCACGTTCAAGGGGAAGGTCACCGGCCTCACCGAAGCCGATCTTTCGAAGCCCGGAATGAAAGAGGTGACCATCGAAGGTGACCTCACCATGCACGGGGTCACTCAGCACCGTACGCTTCAAGGCCATGCTCACCATCGACCCCAGTGGCAGCATGATCAAGACGTCCTGCGATTTCGTGATCAAACCCGAGGACCATAAGATCACCATCCCATCCGTGGTGCGCGGCCAGATCGCTGAAGAGATCCACGTGAAGGTCCGGATCGACCTGCAGAAGATGTGATCGTTCGTTGACCGACGGCCATCGCCACCCTGTCTCAACAGTAGAACCACCTCTCATGAACCGTCCGCTTCTCCTCGCCGCACTGATCACCATGAGCTCCGCGCCGCTTTGCGCGCAGGACCTGCTGGATCTGTTGGGGGAGGACAGCACCACCGTTGAGTATACCTCTGCGAGCTTTAAGACCACGCGTGTGATCAACAGCCACAGTTTGGAGAATGTGGCGCATGGCGTCCTTGACTTCAAGATCGGCCACCGCTTCGGCTTTGTGAACGGTGGGGTGAACCAGTTCTTCGGACTGGACCAGGCCACCATCCGCCTCGGCCTGGACTATGGCGTAACGGAGCGCCTGATGGTGGGCATTGGGCGCAGCAGCTTCCAGAAGACCCTGGACGGGTTTGCCAAGTACAAGTTCCTGCGTCAGTGTGATTCGGGATGTGAGATGCCCTTCACCCTCGCCGTTGTGGCCGCCATGAGCATGACCACCCTACAGGCCGAACAGGTGCCTTGGTACGGCGAGGATCGTACGGATTACCTCACCCATCGCATGTCCTACAGTTTCCAGGCGATCGTGGGCCGGAAATTCAGCGAATCGGTGAGCTTCCAGTTGATGCCCGGACTCGTGCACCGCAACCTGGTCAAGTACGCGTCGGAGCGCAACGACCTGCTGAACGTAGGTGCCGCCGGGCGTGTAAAGCTCACCAAGCGGCTGGCGATCAATGCGGAGTACTTCTATGTGCTACCCGACCAAGGACCGCGTGAGGTGTACCGCAACTCCCTTGCTGCGGGCATCGACATCGAGACCGGGGGCCACGTGTTCCAGCTGCATTTCACCAATAGCACCGGCATGTTCGAACGGGCGTTCATCACGGAGACGGAAGGCGACTTCTTCAACGGCGATATCCACTACGGCTTCAACATCTCACGTGTGTTCACACTCCACGATCCGCGCAAGAAGGCGCGCGAGCGCGAAGCAAGGAAGGCCCAGCCTCAAGGGTGAGCCCCACCATTCGGAAATAGAAAGGCCCTTCCGCGGAAGGGCCTTTTCATTTCAGGAAGGAACGATCGATCAATGGCCGTGTCCGTCCGCACTGGTGCTGGAGGAACTGCTGTCCACCAGGTAATACCCAACGAACATCAGGAACATGAACGCCACAAAGCCGATCAGACCAGTGATGTTACTGACCTCCTCGGTCTCCAATAATCCGTAGCGGGCGGGGATGGCAAAAGCGACGAGCCAGAGCACGATGCCGATGATCTTTTTGGTGTTCATGGTGGAAAGTTGATGCGAATTAAGGGTTTCCCGATCAAACCGATCACTTGCGGTCCTTCATGGCCACATAATCACGCTTGGTGACTGCCGGTGTAGATCTGGCGGGGCCGGCCGATGGGCTCCTTGTTCTCCACCATTTCCTTCCACTGGGCGATCCAGCCCGGCAGGCGGCCCAAGGCGAACATCACCGTGAACATGCGTGTGGGAATGCCGATGGCGCGGTAGATGATGCCGCTGTAGAAGTCCACGTTCGGGTACAGCTGGCGGCTGATGAAGTAGTCGTCCTTGAGGGCGATCTCCTCCAGTCGCTTGGCGATGTCCAGCACGGGATCGTTCACGCCCATCTTCCGAAGCACCTCGTCGCAGGCCTTCTTGATGATGGTGGCACGCGGGTCGAAGTTCTTGTAAACGCGGTGCCCGAAGCCGAAGAGGCGGAAGGGGTCGTTCTTGTCCTTGGCCTTGTCCACCCACTTCTGGATGTCGCCCCCGTCGTTGCGGATGGTCTCGAGCATCTCGATCACCTCCTGGTTGGCACCGCCATGCAGCGGTCCCCACAGGGCGGCAATGCCGGCGCTGACCGCGCTGTACAGGTTGGCCTGGCTGCTGCCCACCATGCGCACTGTGCTCGCGCTGCAGTTCTGTTCGTGGTCGGCATGCAGGATCAGCAGCTTGTTCAGCGCGTTGCTCACCACGGGGTCCACCACGTAATCCTCGGTGGGCAGGCCGAACATCATGTGCAGGAAGTTGTCGACGTACGTGAGCTTGTTGCTCGGGTACATGTAGGGGTGCCCCAGGTTGTTCTTGTAGCTGATGGCCGCCAGCGTAGGCATCTTCGCGATGAGGCGGTAGATGGTGCGCTCCCGGTCCTTCATCGGACGGTTGGGGTCCTGGCTCTTCGGGTAGAAGGTGCTCAGGGAGTTCACCATGGCGCTGAGGATGCCCATGGGATGCGCATTGTTCGGGAAGAACTCGAAGAAGCGCTTCATGTCCTCATGCACCAGCGAGTGGTAGCGGATGTTGCCCTCGAATTCCTCCGCCTGTTGCTTGTTGGGCAGTTCCCCGTTCAACAACAGGTAGGCGACCTCCAGGAAGGTGCTCTGCTCGGCCAGCTGCTCGATCGGATAGCCCCGGTAGCGCAGAATGCCCTCTTCGCCATCAAGGAACGTGATGGCACTTGTGGTCGCACCGGTGTTCTTGTAGCCGAAATCGAGGGTGATGTACCCGCTCTGATCCCGCAATTTGCCAATGTCAATGGCCTTCTCGCCCTCGCTGCCCGAGACGATCGGAAGTTCGTAGGTCTTGCCGTCCAGGATGATCTTCGCCGTTTCGCTCATCGCCTTGCTGAGGGATAGTGGTGGTATGTTGTTTTGGATCGCGGCCGAATTTAACGTGCAATAGCGTCCATAAGTTCCCCTCTTCACTGGTAAGGCGGCTTTGAACAGGTCGCGACCGGCCCGCCGGATGACCCATGCGGAAACGACAAGGGCCCGCCGATGGCGGGCCCTTCGGCGCATTTGGCGCGTTCAGTTCACTCGTTATGCGGCTTTTCCTTGCCTTTCGGCTTTTCCTTGTCCTTGCCGTCCTTCTTGTCATCCCGCATCTTCAGCATCGTGGCGAATTGCTCGGGGGTCAGGATCTCCTTCAATCCGCTTCGCGTTTGTCCTTCAGCATCTGGCCCCGGGTCTTGCGCGAGGCTTCGTCCTTCACCATCTTCACATCGGCCATGGCCCGCATGAAGTTCATGTTCACGGTGTTCACCTTGGCGATCTGCACGTCGTTCAGGCCAAGTTGCTTGGTCATCTGTTCCGTGCGGTGCTTGGCGCGCTCTTCGGGGCTTTTCTTGCCGTTGTCGTCCATGTCGGCATCCTGTGCACGCAGCATCGGGCTGGCGAGCAGGCCGGCCACCAGGGCCAGTGTGGTCATCACGTGTTTCATGTTTCGCGTTTGGTTGCGTGAAGATAGGACGCAGGAACCATGCCGAAGGTTTATCGAGGGCGCCAACTTGGACCAAACGGCCGTGTCCAGGAACTGGCCATCCCAGTAAAAGTCCTCGCGGAACAAGGCTTCCTGCGTGAACCCCTGCTTTCTCAACAGCCCGTTCGATGCCTCGTTCCGCGCGTCGGTCATGGCCTCGATGCTATGGAAGCCCAAGCGCTGGAACCCGCACTGGACGACAGCTTGGAGCGCTTCGCCCATGACCCCATGCCGCCAATGGTCCGGGTGCAGCATATAGCCCACCTCTGCCCCGGAAGTGTTCCTTCTTCAGCCGGTAATAGCCGATCGAGCCGATCAGTTCCGGGCTGCCCTTCAGCGAAATGGCCCAAGTGATCCCGTTGTTATCCAGCCGGTCCTGGTGAATGGTATTGATCAACTCCTCCACCTCGGAAACGGCCGAGGGACGCGGACGACCGATATGCTCCATCACGCGAAGGTCGGAGCGCAAGGCGAAAAGGGCGGGGGCATCCGCCATGACCAATTCGCGCAGGAGCAGCCGTTCGGTCCGGAGTTCCGGAAATACGCTGAGGTCGAGTTGTAGCATAGTACGGCAAAGGAAGCGCAAGCTTTACCTGCGCAGCATCCCGCGATACTTGGTGATGTTGATCAGAAGCACGCCGCCGAGGATCACCACCAGACCGGCGAGCTGGCGTGCGGAAATATGCTCATGACCCAGGAACACGCCGAACAGCACGGCCACCATGGGGTTCACATACGCATAGGTGCTCACTTGTGCGGCCGGTCGGACCTTCAGCAACCACACATAGGCACTGAACCCGATGATCGAGCCGAACACCATCAGGTAAGAAAGTGCGCCCCAAGCGGACATCGGTATGCGCGCCCAATCCATGCCAGACCACTCGCCCCTGACGGCGCTGGCCAGCAGAAAGCACGCACCACCGATCATCATCTGCCAACCGGTGTTCACGGCCGGCGGAATGGAGGCGGGGTTGTATTTCGCGAAGAGGCTTCCGGCAGGCCAGGCCACAATGGCCAACAGCATCAGCACCATCCCGGTTACCTCGGGTGTCATTGACGTGGCGCTCATCTGCTCCGCGATCTTCTCGCTGAACAGGAGCCAGATGCCGATGAACCCCGCCACGATGCCCAACAGCACGGACCAACTACGGAAGTTCACCGACCATTGGGGCTTATCGAGCAAGACGAAGGACAGCGGCGCCACGGCGATCATGATGGCCACAACACTGCTGGGGATGGTCTGTTCCACCCACACAACAACGCCATTGCCAACGAAAAGCAGGAGAAAGCCCGTGATCGCCGCGTTGCGCAGATCCCGTCCCGGGGCGATATTCTGTCCGGTTACCAGACACCAGGTAAGCATCAGGGTGGCGGCTGTAACGAAGCGGAGGCCACCGAGCATCATCGGTGGAAAGTCGTCCAGCGCCTCGCGGATGAAGAAATAGGTGGATCCCCAAATGATGTACACCGCCGCGAAGGCAAGCACTACCTTGAAACGGGGAGCGGCGGTGTCCATGCCCGCGTCAGTTGCCTTGCGGAAGTGCCAGCAGGAACTCGCGCACCGCTTGGTTGAACAGCTCCGGGGCTTCCACATTGCTGAGGTGCGCGGCACCCGGAAGCACCACGAGCTGGCTCTGCTGAATGGCCTCGTGCATCGCGCGGCTCGTGGGCAGCGGCATCAATTCGTCGTGTGCGCCGGTGATGATGAGCGTGGGCACCGTGATGGTGCCGAGCATCGGTGTTCTGTCCTCGCGCTCGGCCATGCCGCGCGATGCTGCGGCCACGGCTGCGGGCGATTGCTGCGCCATCATGGCCTCGATGGCGGCCACCAGGTCAGGTCGTTCGCGTTGGGTCTTTCCGGACAGCACCTTCGATACCATGCCGCGGGCGATCACGCCCACACCCTTGTCGAATGCGTTGCGAGCCGTTTCCAGGCGGGCAGTGCGGCCTTCCGCCGTATCCGCGTTGCTGCGCGTGTTGCACAGGATCAGGGCCTGCACGCGTTCAGGCCAGCGGGCCAGGAACGCGAGGGCCACGTAGCCACCCATCGACAGTCCGCAAAGCACCACCTTCTCGACCTTCTTTTCGTCCAACAACGCCTTGAGGTCGGTCGCGTAGGCGTCCATCGTCATCACCTCGGGTACGGGAGCGCCTTCGCCGAAGCCTCGCAGGTCGGGTGCCAGCACATCGGCCACGTCCGCCAATGCAGGCACTTGCGGGTCCCAAAGGCGGTGATCCTGAGGAAAGCCGTGGATGAGCAACAGGGTAGGGCGCGGTCGGTTCGTCATGCTGAATGATGCGAAGATGCATCAAGGCAGCAGGTGGCCCCACTATTCCCTGCCGCTTTCAGATGCGAACTGTCCGGCACGTGCGCGTCTCAGCTCCTCCTGCAGTTGTTCCATCCGCTCCAACAGATGGCTGATGGCCTCAATGCCTTCGAGGTTGATCTCCAGATCGTAATGCATGCGCGCCAGGCGCTCCACACGCGGCAGCAACGCCGGAGTGAGGAAGTGGCGGCGTTCGACCACGGTGAGTTCGATGAGCCCACGCTCCTGCAAGGCCTGCACGAAGGTGCGCTCGATCCCTTCATGGGTGCAGAACGCATCGAGAGCGATCAATGTGGTGGCATCCATGGGTTCAGTTCTTGGCGTTTTGCATTTCACGAAGCAGTTCGCGCTGGCGGTCCGTAAGGCCGGTGGGCAGCTTCACGTGGAAGGTGACGATCATGTCGCCGAAGGTGCCTTCCTGTTTGTACACGGGCGCACCCTTGCCGCGCAGCTTCACCTTGGTGCCGTTCTGCGTTTCGGGCTTCACGGTCAGTTTCACCTGGCCATCCAACGTATCCAACATCACCTCGCCTCCGAGCAGCGCGGTGTACAGGTCCAGGTCCAGCGTTGTATGCAGGTCGTTGCCCACCCGCTTGAAACGCGGATGCGGTGCCACGCGGAAGGTGATGTACAGATCACCCGATGGACCGCCGTTGGCGCCGGGCCCACCGTGGCCTTCGATCCGGATGGTCTGCCCTTCCTCAACGCCCGCAGGTACCGTGAAGCGGATCTGCTTGCCGTTCACGGTGATCGTTCGTTTGTGCGTGTGCCAGGTGGCGTGCAGGTCCAGGTGTAATTCGGCCTGCAGGTCCTGTCCGCGGAACTTGACCTGCCGACCCCTGCCGCCGCCGAACATGGAGCCGAAGAGATCGGACAGGTCCTCCTCTTCGAACCCGCCACCACCGGTGGTCGGGCCCCGTTGCGCGCGCTGCCCCTGTGCCTGTTGCGCCTTGGCGTATTCCTCGCCGTGCTTCCAGTGCTCGCCGTACGCATCGTATTTCTTCCGCGTTTCCGGGTCGCTCAGCACCTCGTTCGCCTCGTTGATCTCCTGGAACTTCTGCTTCGCCGCCGCATCGTTCGGATTGAGGTCCGGGTGATGCTTGCGCGCCAGTTTGCGATAGGCCGCTTTGATCTGTTCAGCGGTGGCGCTGCGCTCCACGCACAGCACCTTGTAATAGTCCGTCGCCATCGTTCCGAAGGTACGATCGCTGTCGAACATTCCATCCTGATGAAGATCATCTCCACCCTGCATGGTAGCTTGGTGGCATCGAACGCCATGGCCGCCGCAAAGAACCTGTTCACCGTCGCACTGCTCTTCTTCACGCTCACATTACGCGCCACCGAGTATGTGGTGCCTGCGGGGGATGTGGCAGGGTTCTTCGCTTCCTTGCCGGAGGATGCCACGTACGTTTCCTTCTCCGCGGCAGCGGAATATCAATGCAATGGTGATATCGTTCTACCGCTACGGCCAATGCTGGTGATCGATGGCCGGGGGTGTAAGCTGCAACTCGGACCCAATTCCAATGGGTTCACGTGCGCTGTGGCGGACCAGAAGGAGGCCATGGCCCGGATCTCCTCGCGTTACGAGATCAAGGATTTCGCGGCCATCGAGGGCGGGCGGAAGGCGATCGACCTGAAGGCCACGCTGGGCAGCTCCATCAGCAATTGCAAGCTGGTCGCCCAAACCGAAGCGGCCGTGGACCTTCGGTTCTGCCTGCTGGCCCGGCTGGAGCAGGTGTTCGTGACCAACCCGCGAGGAAAAGGATTCGTGCTGCGCCAAGGCGATTGGCCCGGGGCCACGGCCTTCAACAGCCAGAGCAACAGCAGCGTTTTGGATCAGTGCAGGGTGAATGCGATGTCCACCACCACGGTCGCATTCACCATCCTGAACAGCGGCGGAGTCCGCATGAGCGAATGCGTTTCCGAAGGCGCTCCGTGCGACCATGACCTTTTCCTTTCCGCCACCACCGATGGCGATGAAAGCAAGCCCGCGTCCAATACGGTGGTGAAGTCCTTCACCCTGTCCAACTTCCATGTGGAACACACGGTGAAGGTCGCTTCCATCTACGTGAACATGCCATCCAAAGCCGCGGTGAGCCTGAGCAACGTGTATTGGAACAACAAGCAGACCGCCCCGGTGATCCTGTACGTGATGGGGCAGTTGAATCTGAGCGACATCGGCTGGTGGGCCGATGGCTTCCGGATCGCATCGCGCATCAGCGCGCCACGGATCAACGTGGAACGCTGCCATAGCGGTCTGGATGTGGGTACGGCAAAGGAAGCCACGCCGAACAAGGCCGGTGTGCTGGAACTGTTCAACCCGATCGAGGGCAACACCGCGATCAAGTTGACCTATGTGCGGGTGCGTGACAAGTCGATGTGAGCGAAGGGAAGGCGTTCTCCCTTTTCGATGTGACGTGATCGCATCTGTGAAATATCCCTTACAGCTGACGTTGCTCAGGTGAACAGGCACACTCCTTGCAGACCTTTAATGAATAGCGCATTCCTGCCATGAACCACCGTCCTTCCTTCCTGCCCATCACACGCCGGCTTTCCACTGTGCTCGCTGCTTTTCTGGCCCTGGTGGCCACTGCTCAGGAAAAGTGGCCCGTGCGTTTCAACGCGAACGGTACGGACTACCAGGTCTTCGCCCCGCAGCCCGAGACCATGACCGGCGATCACTTCACCGCCCGCTCCGCTGTGGCCCTGCAACGTGCACAGGACAAGCAACCCATCTTCGGTGCCATTTGGGGCGAGGGAGTGCTGGAGGTCGACCGCACCACACGACTGGGCAAGCTCTCCCGCTTCGCGGTAACGGATGCACGCTTCCCGAACCTTGATGCGGGCGGTGAGCTCGATGCGCTGAAGCGGACGATCTCCACGGAACTTCCGGCGCATTGCGGACCCATCAGCATCGATTGGCTTGTCGCCGCGTTGGAGGAGGAGAAACGCTCCGACAACGGCTTCGCGAACGATCCCCCGGAGATCATCTACACCGAAACGCCGAGCGCGCTGGTCTTCATCGACGGGTCGCCGCGCTATGAGACCTTGAGCACCACCATGGCTTCCGGCGATGATCCCGTGTACGCTGCGGGCACCACCTCCATACAGCGTGTGGTGAACACGCCGTTCCTGATCCTGCGCCCCGAAGGTGGCGAGCACTACCTCTATGGTTCGGGACTTTGGTTCCGCTCGCGCGGCATCGATGGTCCTTGGACACAGGACAAGAGCGTGCCCGTGGAGTTGCGCAACATCGCCTCGCAAGCGGACAGCACTGCGGCGATCACGGCCACCGATGATCAACGCACGGTGCCGGCCATCATCGTACGCACGGCCCCAGCCGAGCTGTTGGACCTGGATGGAGCTCCGCGGATGGAACCGGTGCAGAACACCTCCCTGCTCTACGCCACCAACACGGGCAAGAGCCTTTTCCTCGACATCAACTCACAACAGTATTATCTCCTGGCGAGTGGCCGTTGGTTCAGCACCAAGGATCCCAAGAGCGGAGGTTGGACCTTTGTTCCCTCCGACAAACTCCCGGCGTCCTTTACGTCCATCCCGGAAGGGTCGAAGCGCGATGATGTGCTGGCGCATATCAGCGGCACCGATGCTGCGCGGGAAGCGGCGCGTGATGCGAGCATCCCGCAAACGGCACAGGTGGACCGCCGCAGTGCCACCACGAACGTGACCTATCAGGGCGCGCCCGCCTTCGAGCAGATCAGCGGTACCGATGTGTATTACGCGCGCAACGCCAGCACCAACGTGCTGCGCATCAAAGGCCGGTACTATGTGTGCGACAATGCGGTGTGGTTCGAAGGCGACACGCCGGATGGGCCATGGACCGTGAGCACTGCGGTGCCCGGTGAGGTGAACACCATTCCGCCCAGCAACCAGATGTACAACCTGCGTTACGTGTACATCTATGATCACACACCGGATGTCGTTTATGTCGGATACACGCCCGGTTATCTGGGTGCCTACATCCAGGACGGTTGTGTGATCTACGGCACCGGATATTATTACCGCCCTTGGGGGCCGTATTGGTATCCGCGCCCATGGACCTGGGGCTTCGGCATGTACTATGATCCCTGGTATGGTTGGGGCTTTGGTGGAGGATGGGGATGGAACTGGTATTACCCGCGCTATTGGGGCGGATGGGGCTATCATAACTGGGGCTGGGGATGGTGGGGGCCTTACGGCTATCACCCCACTTGTCTTGTGCCCTACAACAACGGCTCGCACTATTACGGCCACCGCCCATCGATGAACGATCGCGATGGACGCGGTAATGCGCGCGAAGTTGGCGTAACGGACCTTATCCGTCCCCTGGAACGTCCGCAGCAGAACCTTTACGGCTCGCGTCCCATGAACGGCGTGAAGCCTTCCACGGTCGATCGTCCTGCCAGCCAGGTCGCAGGCCAGCAGAAGCCGACATCGGGCACGGTGCAAAGGCCTTCCTCCAAGCCGCTCACGCAGGACCACTTCATCGATGCGCGTGGCAATGTATACCGCCAGAACGGGGACCGCACGCAGAAGTACGATGCCGGTACCTGGAAACCAGTACCGCGTCCCGCGCCAGCACAGAACACGCGACCCGGCGCCGCCCCAAAGCCCAACGCCACCGAACGACCGGCGACCGGAACGACACCGATCCCCCGCAGGGACGATCCGGTGCAGATCCAGCAACAGCGGGACCGCGGTGAACAACGACAGCGCAACTTCGAGCGCAGCCGTCAACAGCCGCAGCCTCGGCCAGCACCGCGTGTAACGCCAAGGTCGGGTGGGGGTTCAGCACGCCCATCGAAGGATGCAGCACCCGCGAGGAACACGGGCAGTGGTTCCGGCGGAAAGCGCAAGGGACGGTAGGGCATCTTCAAGAACGTGATCATGCGGGCGGAGAACTCTCCGCCCGCATTCGTTATCCGTGGTATACGCGCGAAGCCACGATCAGTCCGTCACGGATCTCCAGCACTTCGCCCACGCGCAGATCCTCCTCGCCTTCGACATGACGGATGTATTCCATGAACACCTGTTCATCATCCACGGTGAGCTTCACCACTTCGTAGCGCAGGCTGGGGAGCCGGTCGAAGGCATCGCGCCACCAGGCACGCAGCGGAGCTTTTCCGCTGATCAGGCCATTTGTCTCCGGTTGACGGACCTTCAACTTCGGACTGTAATGCCGTGCATCATCCGCGTAGAGCGCGAGCAGTGCTTCGAGGTCGTGCGCGTTGAATGCGGCGAACCAGCGGAGGGCGATGGCTGTGTTGGGGTGGGGCATGTTGGTAGGCCTTTGGCTCAGGATGTGAATGGAGGGATGAAGTAGTGACCTGGATCACCTGCCTTTCGTTCGGCCGCCATGATCACATCGCGCGGATCGCCCATGAGGTCGTTGCACAGCTCGCGCACCTCGTGCACGTTCCCTTCGGCCAGCACAAGAATGCTCCTGCACAACTGCGCCGGCCAACGTTCAATGAGCGTTGCCAGAGCGCGCTGAGCAAGGCGACCACTTCGCGTTGCTCATCAACGGAAGCAAAGTCGGCATGGATCCGTTCACGAACATCAACAGGTGGCGCAGGCACGTCCGAAAGTTCGCACGTACAGCGTTACGAGGCTATTCGCACATGGACGTGCAACAACGAACGTCGACCTTGGTCAACATCAACATCGTACGAAAGATGAAAGGGTCGATCAGGCTTTGCTGGCCTCAGCGGGAGCAGCAACGGCCTTGCGCACCGGCATGCGATCGGCGGCACTGTTGAACACCCAGTCGAACTTGCCACCGCTGCGCGGCATGGCCTTGCACTGGGGGATGAGGTTCAACATGTTCTCCTTCAACAACTGGCGAAGGAACAACCGGAAGTGATGACCATGCTGGTGATCGCGTTCAACCAGCTTCTTGTCGGCCAGGATGCCGTACAATTCCTCACTCTTGACGTTCACCGTGCGGGTGTTCTCCAAGTGTTCCTGGATCGCTTTGCTGATGCGAAGCGCTTGTTGGATCTCTGCGGGAGTAAGGGCCATGTGTCCTCAAAGGTCGGTCAAAACCAGCCACTTGCGACGAACTAAGCGGTTCCTCCGCTGGATGTCAGGCGTCGGGTCATGGCGTAAATCCATGACAATGAGCGGAATAGCTATGTCAGCGACCGCGTTCGGCGACGACCATCCAATCCCACGGAAATGGCGCTTTCATCCACTTCGGCGGCGCTTCGAACTCCGTGGTCCAGGGATATTCCAGCTTTTCCAAGGCCGTTACCGTGAAGCCTCGTTGCGCGAGCGAAGCCTCCAATTCCTCGGCGAGATAATGCTTGGTGGGCACCCCATCGATCGATACGATGCCGTGCTCCACCCCGGGGCCATGTTGCGATGCGTCCTTCTGCGCTTTGCGCGGCGACATACCATCGCGCAGGTTCCATTGCAGGCGACGGAAGGCCGTGAGCAGCGCTGAATTGAGCGACGGCACCACCAGCACCAGATGACCACCTTTCTTCACACTGCGACAGGTGCGATCGAACAAGGGCTCGCGCACCTCGAGCGAAGCGTTCAACAGCGTGTTGATGCATAACACCACATCGGCCGCGGGATATCCGTTGCGATCCTTGCTGAGGTCGGCATGCACATACGTGATGTTGTCATGTGTGGTGCATGCCTTTTCCGCAACGGACAGGCACTGGCTGCTCACATCCACCGCATACACATGTCCGAAGCGTTCGGCGAGCATGGGCAACGTGCGGCCCACGCCGCAGCCCAGGTCGGTGGCGGTGGCTTCACGCGTGGCCAGGCGTGTGACCCACTGGTGGATCAGCCCCTTGCTGTCGTTCTGCGGCACGTTGAAGATCTCCTCTTCGAAGGTCGTGGCCACCTGGTCCCATTCGCGTTCGTTCATGAGCGTTCTGTTTTTCCCCGTTCGATGCACACGGCACGATCGCAGGATCGTGACGTCGCATGAGCGAGGTGGTTACACATGAAGGACAAGGTATCCGCATCGCGTAAGTGATCGACCATCGGTGGCGATGGCGTATCCACATCCCATGGTTGATGACGCACCGGTCGACCCGATATCCATGCCACCCTCCGGATGGTTATACCAGATACGTGGTAAATGGTATCGGACCGGGTGATGATCAGGACGTCACTTGTTCCTCCCGATCGCGGAACACGCGGGCCGGTGTATCTTCGGTGCATGCGCACAACTCCCGCACTCCTGGCGATCCTCGCCATGTCCTGTACATCCGCATCCAAGGACCGACCCGTTGAAATGACCACGAACCCTACCGACAGTGCAGCCAGCCCAAGCGTAGTGCGCATTCATCCCGTACATCATTCGGCCATCGTGTTCGAGTGGAACGGCGACCATTGACGTTGATCCACACGATGGCGCTGCGCGTTTCAAGGGCTTTGCAGCACCGGATCTGATCCTGCTCACCGACATCCACCCGGATCATCTGGATAGCACCACGCTCCGCGGGCTTGGACCTGCGCAAGGCCCTCATCATCGCGCCGCAAGCGGTGTTCGACCTGTTGCCCGTTGATCTGCAGAAGCTATGCACGGTGATGGCGAACGGTGCGTTGAAGGAGATGATGGGCATTGGCATCGAGGCCGTTCCCATGTACAACATGCCCGATCCCAACGACCCGCGCCATCCGAAAGGCCGTGGCAATGGTTACGTTCTGTCCATGGGTGGAGAGCGCATCTACATCTCGGGCGATACGGAGGACGTACCTGAAATGCGCGCGCTCAAGAACATCGACGTGGCCTTCGTGTGCATGAACCTGCCATACACCATGACAGTGGATCAGGCAGCGAGCGGTGTGTTGGCCTTCCGACCACGCGTGGTGTACCCCTACCACTATCGCGGTACCGATGGCCTGAGCGATGTTGCACGGTTCAAGCTGTTGGTGAACTCCGGTGATCCTTCGATCGAGGTGCGGTTGGTGGATTGGTATGCGAAGTGAGCTGCGGCCATTTGTGACCCGTTCAGCTTTTTGGCATTTCCTTAACGATCGAGTCAGGCCGGGATCAGCTTGCTTGCTGTTCAAACCATTCGTCCATGGATACCAGGAACACCCTGCCCGTGTGCATGATCGCCCTGCTTCTCGCTTGTACATCTCCCGCACCACCACCCGTGGCGAATGATGTCGCACCTGATCCAGCGGTCGCAAGGATCGATAGTTTCATGGAGCGCAGCGTTCGCCAGGGATTCAGTGGCAGCCTGCTGGTGATGCGTGACGGCCGGGCGGTGATCGATAAGGGCTATGGGCTTGCTGACAGGGAGAAGCACGTGATGAACACACCCACCACCGTGCACGCGATCGGTTCCATCACCAAACAGTTCACAGCGGCCTGCGTGATGAAGTTGCAGGAACAGGGCAAGCTCGATGTGCAGGATCCCATGGCCAAGTACCTCACAAACGTTCCGGCGGACAAGTCAGCGATCACCCTGCATCAGTTACTTACCCATTCAGCGGGCTTCCCGGATGCGATCGGTGATGACTACGCACCCATCGGTCGTGAGGAGTTCCTCCAACTGGCCATGCGAACGCCGCTCACCTTCAAACCTGGTAGCAGGTACGCGTACACCAATGTCGGGTACAGCATCCTCGGTGCGATCGTTGAACTGGTGAGCGGCCAGAGCTATGAGCGTTTCCTGCATGATCAGTTGCTGGTGCCTGCAGGCCTGCAACGGAGCGGCTATTTGCTGCCGGACTGGTCGAAGGAGTTGCTTGCGGTCGGTTACGGAAAGAACGGCGAACGCTGGGGCACCATGCTCGATCATCCCTGGGCTGAGGATGGGCCCTACTGGCATCTGCGGTGCAACGGAGGCCTCCTCAGTACTACGCACGACATGTCGGAGTGGGTGGAAGCGTTGCGTACACACAGGGTTCTGGACAGCACTTCCGTGGCGCAGCTCTTCACACCCTTCGTGGAGGAAGGGCAGGGGGGCGGATCGCATTACGGGTATGGCTGGGCCATTTTCAATACACCCCGGGGAACGCGGCTGATCACGCACAATGGTGGTAACGGCATCCAGTTCGCCGATGTGCTCTGGTACGCCGATGAAGGTGTTACCATCGTGTTGATGAGCAATGCTTCGCGCCGAGGCATGCAGGATATCGCCTGGGACATTGGGCGCACACTTTTCGATCCCACATATGAACCCAAGGCCCTTGAACCGCCGAAGGTGATGGCCGACCTGCCCACGAACGCGGCCGGCGATCGCATGAGGGCCCTGATGAAGATCATTTCCACAGGCGGAACTGATGCAGAGCTGACCGACTGGCTGGAGGCGAACCTCGGACCCGGCTTTTTGAAGGACTGGTCCATGGCCGACCATGTCGCCGTGTTCAAGCGCATGCACACGGAGATGGGTGATCCGAAGCTGCGTTCGGTGGAACAGGTGGGCTCGGAGGAATACATCGTTCACGTCACCTCCAGCGTCGACAACAAACCGTATAGCTTGATGGTGCAGCTACGGCCCAGCGATGCGCTGATCGGCTCCCTCGGGGTGCAACCCGACAACTAGCCGCCATAACGGTGGGATGGAACGAAAAGACCCGGATCCGTTTGCGTAACGGATCCGGGTCGTGACATCGTTGCAG
Organism: uncultured Flavobacteriales bacterium; assembly: GCA_963814325.1. Classification (GTDB taxonomy): domain Bacteria; phylum Bacteroidota; class Bacteroidia; order Flavobacteriales_F; family PHOS-HE28; genus PHOS-HE28. The sequence continues at coordinate 406,496 of CAWFCK010000005.1, read as the reverse complement.
CCTTACAGCTCACCTTTCTCCGCGGCCTTCTGCATGCGCTTGTTGGCGTAGATGGCGATCTCCACCCGGCGATTGGCCGCTTTGCCATCCGCAGTGCCGTTGTCCGCGATCGGCTGGTTCTCTCCGTAGCCCATGGTGCTGATGCGAGCCGAGCGAACACCTTGACCCACCACGTAGGCGCTTACGCTCTGGGCGCGGCGCACAGCGAGGGCATGGTTGTGTTCGTCATCGCCGTCGGAATCCGTGTGGCCTTCGATCAACACATCGGTATCGTCATACTTGTTCAATGTCGCCGCTAGTTTGTCCAGGTTGGCGCGGGCCGTTGAGCTCAGGTCGCTCTTGTCCACATCGAACAGCAGTCCGCTGTCGAAGGTGATCTTGATGCCTTCACCTACGCGGGTCACCGTGGCGCCTTGCAGATCGGCGCGCAGTTCTTCGGCCTGCTTGTCCATGTGACGGCCGATCAGCGCACCCGTGGTGCCACCCACTGCAGCGCCGATGATGGCGCCGATGGCCGTACCGTTCTTTCCGAATTGGTTGCCGATTACCGCACCCACACCTGCACCGGCGCCAGCACCGATGGCTCCGCCTTTTACAGCGCGGGAGGAGTGGCAGGAGGTGATGAGGATCAGCGCGCCCATGCTGAGGAAGGCGGCTGTCGAGAAGGTTCGTGTGTTCATGGTGATGATCGGTTGGTGGTGGCTTTCGTTGTGTCGTCTGCATAACGCACCGCTATACACGATGCGCCACCTCCGATACTCCGAACCCTATGCCGATCCCATGGCAGGAACTGGCACGTGCCGTGACAGCCATCGCCACCATTGCGTTCCGACGGATACGACGCATCGCCGACTCGCAACACTCATCGCAAATAGTGGGGAATTCACTCACACGATCTGGGGAAGATCGGCACCGCAGTAAGGTCATGGGATCATGGCGGCAGCAGCCGCTGGTGTTGTCCACTCAATCCGCCGTGGCTCCTCGGATCATCTGGATGGCGCCGAAGATGATGGCGCCCCACGCGACCATGTACCCTCCGCCTCCATTGCGCGAGGCCGCTGCGTATGTCAGGATGGTCACAATGCAACCACCTCCGCACCACAGTGCTCCGTGCAGGATGTCCTTCTTGGCCTTGGCGCGCTTCGCCTCGCCTAGAGCATCATCCACCTGCTTCACCACCTTCCAGGCCTGGTCCTTCTCCATGCCGGCAGCCACCAAGCGATCAGTGATGGAGGCGAAGCGGTGACCGTTGTTGAGGTCGCGCGCGATGCCCTGCAGAATGACCTGTTGTTCGGGGGTGGGAGCGGGATCCATGCGGGTGGGCTTACGGCAAACATATTCCTTCCAATTGGTATGCGGAACTGACGAACACGTGGAGCATGCGATCGCTCAAGAACCGATAACCTTGCATCATGCCACCGGAAGGAGACGTCAAGACCCGCGTTCTCGCACATAAAGCGCTCGTCGATCTGCTCCAAATGGCCTACTCAGCAGAGAAGGCCGCCGCATTCGCGTACCAAGGCCACGCGGCGTCCGTGAAGGATCCAGCCGACAAAGCGGCCATCCATCAGATCGAAGTGGATGAATGGGGACATCGACATGAGGTGCTGGTCATCATGCAGCAGTATGGCATTCCGGTTTCGAAGTATTACGAAGTACGATTCCACATCATCGGCAAGGTGATCTCCTTTTCGTGTCATGTGATCGGCTGGTTCATGCCGTTCTACTTCGCTGGGCGATTGGAGAGCGGCAACGTGTGCGAGTATTTCCGCCTGATGCACTACTTCCATGAACTCGGGATCACCGAACATGACCAGGTGCTCTACGACATGGGCATCCGAGAAAAGGAACATGAGGTGTACTTCCTGGATCGCATCAAGAACAAGAAGCTCCTGTCCGTTTTTGAAAAGGTCTTCGCCTGGGGCGCAAGGAAGAGCATGAACGACGTGGACCTGAGTGCGAAGGTTCCGGTGGAAGGGTCGGATGTGTATTGCAGGAAGTAGGCTGGTTGGTCACAAGCCACCATTACTCGGACCTATCGTAGCGGAAAATGTGCGACAGCGGGAGTTCACCAACTGACCCTCGCCATCCCGGATGACCCCGGAGTCGCATCCGGGAGACGGGAGCGCGAGGAACACTTGCGCCAGAGTGGGGGCCAGCGGCGCCGTACCGGGATCACTTCACCGCAGGATCCTGAAGGAGCGCTCATTAATGCGCACGGCATATACGCCGCGAGGCAGATCGCCCACGTGCAATTCCCATCCGCCTGGCGCACCTGTGCGGTCCATGAGAAGATGTCCTGCGGCATCGAAGACCTGGCAGCGGAAGGGACCGCGCGCGCCAAGCACCTGCAAGGTGGTACCGCCGGGCTCATACACCAGGCGCAGGCCATCAGGCCCCGCTTCGGGCAGGGCCGTGTGAATGAACGGGTAGGGTTCGGATAGACCGGTGCAGCCCTGCTCATTGGTGACCTCCACCGTGTAGTTGCCGGATCCAGTGGGATAGAAGTAGTCGGGGCCTCCGGGCATCGTAACGGGCTCACCGTTCAGGTACCATTGCAGCAGGCCGGAGCCGGTGTATTGCAACCATTCCCCGTATCCGGTGATCACGGGCATGGGCTGCACAGCGGGATCCACCACATAGCTCATCACGCTACAGCTGGTATCGGTGGTGGCGGTCACCTGGTAGGTGCCTGCGCTGAGACCCAAAGCGGAAAGCGCCAACGTGCTGTCGGTCGCGTCGGGCAGGGCCACGCCTCCAACAAACCATTGCAGCGCCGCCCCCTCCGGCGCGGTGGCGGTGAGCACCAGGTCATCGTTGCACCACGAGCCCGCGGCCGCCACCGTGATCGCGCTTTCGCTCACGCTGATACCGTCGTACAGAAAGTAGGGGTAAAAGATGTCACCGTCCCAGTGCGTGCCATAGCTGGCGGGTAGCACGCAGGGCCCGCCGATCTGGATGGTGTTCACATCGAAGGTGGGCTGCAGGGTGAACTGTAGGGTCTGCCAGTCATTGCTCGGTTGGTAGGCGCCCGACACCGATCGGCAGGGAGCCCATCTGCTCCGGGCAGCTATAGTTGGGCAGGAAGAACGTGGTATCCGGATACCCGAAGACGGTGACATCCATAGCGCCGAAATCGATCGGCTGCGTGATCACCAGCTGTTGGTTGTCCGCGAGCACGGCGGCCACATGCAGCCGTATGGTGTACACATGGCCGGCAAGAAGCGTTTGTAACGGTCGGGCGCCCAAGTACTCTTGGTAGCCGCTCGTCTCGTATCCACCCGCGCAGCCCTGGCCGCCATCGGGCAGCGGTGTGGGTATCCAATCGGGGAAGTAGCCGCACGTATGGAAGAAGTCCGGCGTGGCTGCGGACGGTTGCACCCAAGGCGAAGCGCAACTACAGGTAGCTGTAGGTGGACGGGCAGCAATCCATGTCCTCGAACGAGCCGTTGCCGAGCCATTGGTCCGCACCGGCAGGCATGCACGCGCAATCCGTCGTGTCGTTCAGGTCCACCAGTCCGTCCGCATCATCATCGATGCCGTTGGTGCAGATCTCCTGGGCCGGGAGCACCAAGGAAAAGGAACCGAGCAATAAGAGGAGGGCAATGCGGTGCATAGGGCTGTTAGTGCTGCTGAGCGGAGCACAAAGTAGTGCATGGTCGTAACACCTGTGCGTCGGCTCGGGGTCGATCACGGATGGGAGCATGCGGCAGTCGGGAAACAGCCGAGCGCTGGATTGGGGTTTTCCGAATGCTGTGCGCGTGCAGCCCCCTCCGGCGGTTCGGTGAGGGGTGCTGATCATATACAAGTAGCAGAGTGGACGTGATGGCCAGAGGCCATGGAGCATGCGGCACGCGGGAAACACCCGAGCGCCGGGATGGGTGCGGTCGTGGGCAAGGTCAGTTTGGTTCAAAGGCACGAGCGTGATACTCGCGCCAGAACGTGGCAGGCACTATACCCATCGTATGAGCCGTTGATGCGGACATGAAGCGCTATCTTCTGATCCTGATCTGCTTGGTGGCGGTTGGCTGGGGGATATGGTGTAGGAACGGGGATCCCCGCCTCACCACGAGCCGCATTATTTCCGTCCGCCCCGGAATGACCATGGAGCAGGTGAGGGCCATTCTAGGTGAACCGCTTGATGAGGACTCTACCGCTAACTACCGGTTCTATTGTCGTTGCAACGCTGAACGTGTTTGTACGGAGGCATATCACTACACATGGAAATACACTAGTGCCCGGGGCTGGTACTATCCCATGCTATGGGTGCACTTCAATGACCGTAAGCGAGTGAGACAGGTATACGCCAAGGAGTACATGATCATGGACGACCGGGGGTCTATGCCGCTGACGGAGATCCGTGCGACACAACGGATAAGATGGTTCCAGTTGTGAGGGTGAATATGATCGACTGGCTTGCCATGCTCCGGTATTTCGGACCTTAGACCCGTTGTGCACCGGCACCCACGCACGCGCTCGCTCGCTCGCGTGTCGCGAGTGTGTGAATTGCTCACTCCCTCACCATCCCCACCACGCACTCCACCACATCCTCCACGCTCGGCTTGCTGAAGTAATCGCCATCGCTGCCGTAGGCGGGGCGGTGGGCCTTCGCGGAAAGTGTCCTCGGTGCGCTGTCCAGCCAGCGGTAGCCGCCTTGCACTTCGAGGATCTGCTGCAGGATGAAGGCGCTGGCGCCGCCGGGCACGTCCTCATCCACCACCAGCAGGCGGTTGGTCTTCTTCAGACTTTCCACGATCAGGTGGTTCCGGTCGAAGGGGAGGAGCGTGCGCACGTCGATCATCTCCACGTTGATGCCGAGGTCGTACAAGCGCTCGGCGGCTTTCTGCGCGATGTGGAAGGTGCTGCCGTAGCTCACCACCGTGATGTCGGTGCCCTGGCAATAGATCTCCGGGATGCCGATGGGCACGGTGAACTCGCCGAGGTTGCTCGGTAGTTTTTCCTTGCTGCGGTAGCCGTTGAGGCATTCGATCACCAGCGCGGGATCGTCGCTTTGGAGCAGCGTGTTGTACATGCCTGCGGCCTGCTGCATGTTGCGCGGCACGCAGACCACGATGCCGCGCAGCGCGCCGATGATCATGCCCATGGGGCTGCCGCTGTGCCACACGCCTTCGAGCCGGTGCCCGCGCGTGCGCACGATCAGCGGGGCCTTCTGTCCGCCCTTGGTGCGCCATTGCGTCATGGCCAGGTCGTCGCTCATGATCTGCAGGGCGTAGAGCAGGTAGTCGAGGTACTGGATCTCCGCCACCGGACGCAATCCGCGCAGCGCCATGCCGATGCCCTGGCCCATGATGGTGCATTCGCGGATGCCGGTGTCGCTGACGCGCAGTTCGCCGAAGCGGGCCTGCATGCCTTCCATGCCCTGGTTCACGTCGCCGATCTTGCCGGTGTCCTCGCCGAAGGTGAGCAGCAGCGGCTCCTTTTCGAAGAGCGCGGCGAAGTTGTCGCGGATGATGATGCGGCCATCGACCAGTTCATCGCTCTCATACACCACCGGCACTTCCGCCACGTTCAGGCAGCTCTTCGCGCTCTGGCTGTACAGGTGACTTCCGTAGCGATCGGAATTCAAGGCTCATCGCATTGGCGATCCAGTCGGTGATCGGCTGTCGTGCGATGGGGTCCGCGCTGCCGGCGATCAGCAAGGCCCTGCGCGCGGCGCTCACCACTTCCTTCCGGCCCGGGCTCATTTCGGAGCGCAGGTCGCTTACGAGTCTGCCGATGTCATCCGCACCGTTCGAGCCATCACCGAAGCGAGCGGTGGCGAGCGCTTCGAGCATGAAGGCCACCTCGTTCAACTCCGCCTTGATCTCGCCTTGGAACGCATTCCACGCGGCTTTCTGCGCTGCGCGTGCATCCACCTTCGCCTGAGCTTCGATCGCATCAAGCTCTTCTGCTGAAGCGATGGATGTGCCGCCGGGCTTGAAGGCCAGGATCCACTTGCGGAACTGCACCAGGCAGTCGTACTCCTTGTACCAATCGAGCAGATCGGTGCTCTTGTAGCGCTCATGGCTTCCGCTGGTGCTGTGGCCCTGCGGCTGCGTCACCTCTTCCACGTGGATGAGGCAGGGCACGTGCTCCTCGCGGCATAGCGCGATGGCCTCTTCGTAGGTCTTGTTCAGGTCGGCGTAGTTCCAGCCTTTGGTGCGGTAGATGCGGATGCCGTTGGTGCCCTCCTCCTTCTGGAAACCGGCGAGGGCGTTGCTGATGCTGCCCTTGGTGGTCTGGTAGTCCTTGCTCACGCTGATGCCCCAGCCATCGTCCCACACGCTCATGGCCATGGGCACTTGCAGCACGCCCGCGGCGTTGATCGTTTCCCAGAACGGCCCTTCGCTGGTGCTGGCATCGCCGATGGTGCCGAAGGCCACTTCGTTGCCCTTGTCGCTGAACTGCGTGTAGCTGTGGAGCGCGGGGTTGTTGCGGAACATCTTGCTGGCCTGTGCGAGGCCCAGCAGGCGCGGCATCTGGCCGGCGGTGGGGGAGATGTCCGGCGCTGGAGTTGGGCTGCGCCATCAGGTCCTTCCATTCGCCGTTGTCGTCGAGGCTGCGCGTGGCGAAGTGGCCGTTCATGCTGCGGCCGGCGCTGCTCGGATCGGCTTTCACATCGGCATGGGCGTAGAGCTGTGCGAACCATTGCTGCACCGTGAGCTCGCCGATGGCGAACATGAAGGTCATGTCGCGGTAGTAGCCGCTGCGCCAGTCGCCGTTGCGGAACTGCTTGGCCATGCACACCTGCGCCAGTTCCTTGCCATCGCCGAAGATGCCGAACTTGGCCTTGCCGCCCAGCACTTCCTTGCGGCCGATGAGGCTGGCCTCGCGGCTCACGTTCACCAGCGCATAGTCGCGCAGGATCTCTTCCTTCAATTCCTCCAGGGTCATCTGGGCTTCGGCGGATGCGGTCTTGGAACGGGCCATGGGTCGTGTTAGCGGTGGCCGCTAAGGTAGCGCGCGCCCCCAGCACGGAAAGCGACCCGATCAGCGCCCCCACAGGTGCTTATTGCTCGAAGACCAGTTTTTCGGCGCTGGCGCCCAATTCCAGCAGCAGGCCATTGATGTTGCTGACGAAGTCCTCCGGACCGCATATGTAGAAATGTTGGTCGAAGTCCTGCACCAGCGCCACTAGGATGTTCCGATCGATGCGGCGTTCCTGGAAGCCGATCACATGCTGCCGCGTGAAGATCTTCAGGAAGCGTTTGCCCAGCATCTTCGTGAACTCCTCGTCGAGGATCACGTCATCCGCCGTGCGGTGCGAGCAGACGAGGGTGTTGCCCTGGAGCTTGCCCTTCTTCTGCAGGTCACGCAGGATGGCCACAAAGGGCGTGACCCCAGCGCCGCCGGAGAAGAAGAAGCCCGGGCCTTTGTATTGGATGGCCCCGAATGGCGCGTGCAGGATCAGTTCGTCGCCTTTGTGCATCAGGCCGATCTGCTTGGTCACCCCGTCGTGATCGTCATAGATCTTGATGATGAACTCGAGGGTGCGTGAAGTGGTGAGGGAGGTGAAGGTGAAGGGCCGGAGTTTGTCGGTCCAGCCCGGCCGGTTGATCGCGACATCCGTTCCCTGGCCCGGCGTGAAGGTGTATCCTTTCGGACGGGACACGGTGATGCGCTTCACGTCCGGCGTGATATAGCGTGTGTCGAGGATCTTTACGATGGGGTCCGACATGCGGGGTGATCAGCGCTTTGAAATGGAAAGTACCCCGCACAGGTGCCACAACATCCGGGCACCCACGTTGGCATCCCATTCGTTGTGCTTGCCCGGCGTCACCTCCACGAGGTCGAATCCGATGATGCGTTTTTTGCTCGCGGCGAGGCGGGAAAGGAGGTAGGTGGCCTCTTCGAAGGCCAGTCCGCCCGGTACCGGAGTTCCGGTATGTGGACAGAGCGTGGGGTCCAGTCCATCGATGTCGAAGCTGATGTGCACCACGTCCGGCAGGGCCTTGATGATCACATCGCACTGTTCCTTCCAGGTGATGCCTTCGTACTGCTGGCGGCGGATGTCGGCGCTGCGCACAACGGCCACGCGGCCTTTTTCGTGGATGATCACGTCGTTCTCCTGCGCACAGAAATCGCGGATGCCCACCTGCACGATCTTGCCCAGCTGCTTCAGCCCGAGCGCGTTGTACATGATGCTCGCGTGGCTGTAGGTGAAGCCCTCGTACGCCTTGCGCAGGTCCATGTGCGCATCGATGTGCAGGATGCCGAAGCTCTTGTGACGCTTGGCCAGCGCGCGGAAGTAGCCCAGTGGCGTGCTGTGGTCACCGCCCAGCAGTCCGACGAGCTTCCCTTGGTCCATCCAGTAGCCGCAGCGCGCTTCCACCCAGTCGTTCATCACGGCGCATTCGGCGTTGATCAGTTTCACGGCCTTCGCTGCCCGTGCCTTCTCCTTCGCCGTACCACCTTCCGTAAGCAGGTCGATCACATGTTTCGCTTCCTTCTTCAGCGCATCGCTTTGCTGGTGCAACGGCTTCGGCATTTCGTCCATGGCCACACCGCGCTTCCACAGTTCGGGGAATTCCGGATGGAACAGGTCCACCTGGAAGCTCGCGTCGAAAATGGCATCGGGCCCGCGCGATGTACCGCCACCGTAGCTGGTGGTCACTTCCCACGGAACGGGAACGATGACGATGTCCGCTTCGGCTGTGTTGAAGGGGAGACCGTACATCTGGGCGCTGGCATCACCGGGACTGTTGGGGTCGAAGGACTTGATCTTGCTGGCTTTGCTCATGGGGAAATGGACCGCCCTTATACGATCGGCGGGTCGAGTCAAAGATGCGGATCTCCCGCCAGTGCGCACTGACGGAACTCACGCCCGCATGATCAACGAGCTTGGGGACTGCGCCAGCCAGGGGCTTTGCTTCTCCACAGCGCGCTTCCAGCTCTCCAGGCTCAGGAGCATGAAGTCGTGTTCGCCGGGGATGCCATGGTCCATGTCCTTCACGTGCACCAGCGTCAAGCGGTCCGGCACGGCCTGTTCCAGTGCGCGGATCGTGGCGAGCATCTCGGGACTTTGGTGGAACACCTCGCCCACGTCGACGAGCGTGACCAGCGAGCCCTCGTTGTGCACGAGCTTCTGCGCGTAGGTGAGCAGGAAGCTGTCGCCCAGATTGAACATGGGTACCACCACGCGGCGCAACCCCCGGAACTCCTTATCGACGTAAATGCCGATGGGGATGCGCGACTCGCGGAGCAGGTGACGGACGCGATCCTCGAAATCGGCGCGTTCGAACAGGTTCTCCTTGCCCGTGATGGAACTGAGCAGCCGCTCGGGGTTGATGATGCGGCTGGTGATGCCCACCACACGGCCCAGCAGTGTGCCCTTATAGACGTTGCGGCCCACGCCCACGATGGCCATGTCGTACAAGCCGCTGTTCATCGCCGTCACCACGTCCTTATCGATGTCGCTGCTGGCGCGGAAGATGGTGTCCAATTGCATGCCCTCTGCAGCCGCTTCGTTGCGGATGATGCCGAAGCTGTCGCGCTCCCGCAGCGCTGTGTTGAAGGGGTTCAACTCGCTGCTGGGGCTCAGGTGAAGCGCGGTGATGCCGGCGTTCTCATTGCGACGGACGAAGGCGTTGGCCACGCGCACCATGTTGCGGCCGCGCTCAGGATCACCGAACGGCACCAGGATCTTGAACTTGCGCACCTCGGCTATGCGCCCGCCCTCCTCGGTTTCCGGTTCATCCCGGAAATATCGCTCGATCACGTTCAGGAGCGGACCGGTCATGACGGTGGTGACCACGGCCATGATCACCATCATGGCGAACATCTCGGGCGTGAGCACCCCCAGATCGTAACCGATGTTCAGGACGATGAGCTCCATCAGTCCGCGCGTGTTCATCAACGCGCCCAGCATCAGGCTGTCGCGCCAGCTGTTACCCACGAGCCGTGCGGGCAGCGCGCTGCCAAAGAACTTCCCGCCCACGGCCACGGCGATGATCACGCCGCACCAGCGCCACAACCCCGGATCGTTCAACAGGCCGATCTGCGTGCGCAGGCCGGTGAAGACGAAGAACAGCGGAAGCAGCAGCACCAGCGCCACATCCTCCACCTTGTCGATGAAGATGTTGCGGAAGCGCACGTTGGCCGGCATGATCACACCGGCGATGAAAGCGCCGAACAGGGCATGGATCCCGATGATCTCCGTAGCGTATGCGGAGAGCAGCAACACCAGGAAGAACACGGCCACCAAGGGCTTGCTCAGGCTTTCCCGATCGGCATGGATGTCGCCCAAGCGTTTCAGGAAGGGCCGCATGAGGCCGAAGACGATGCCCATGTACGCGGCGGCCAGCACGATCGTCCACACGCTGCTGATCAGGCTGCCGGCCTTCACCACGGCGATCACTGCGGCCAGCAGGCACCAGGCCGTGATGTCGTCCACCGCAGCGCAGGTGATCACCAGGCTGCCCAGCTTGGTGCGCGTGAGGCCCCGCTCCTGGATGATGCGCGCCAGCACCGGGAAGGCCGCGATGCTCATGGCAATGCCCATGAACAGGCCGAAGGAGAGGAAGCTGATGCCCGATGGCGCGAACTTGTCGAACAGGAAATACGCCAGCCCCACCCCACACGCATAAGGTACCACAATACCGGTATGGCTGATGATCACGGCCTGTTGTGCCCGGTTGCGCAGCACGTTCAGGTCGAGTTCCATGCCCACCACGAACATGAAGAGGATGAGGCCGATCTGGCTGAGGAATTGCAGGTTCCCCAATGATTCCGGCGGGAACAGGAAGGCTGAGTAGCCCGGGAAGTAGTGGGCCAGGAACGAGGGTCCCAGGAAAATGCCGGCGATGATCTCGCCGATCACCGTGGGCAGCCCCAGTTTGCGGGCGATGTAGCCGAAGACCCGCGCAGTGATGATGATCGTGAGGATCTGCAGCAGCAGCTTGGCGAGCGGGTGGGTCAGGTTGGCGCGGTACGTCTCCTTGAAGTGCGCCCACTGGTCCATGCCATTGGCCGCATGCATGCGGGCGCCATCGTCAAGCCCGGCGCCGAGCTGTACCAGCAATACGGTGCCGGTGGCACCGAAGGCGATCACGAAGAGGTAGAACAACCACTGGTTGCGGCGCGACATCGGGACCAAGTTAACGGAGCGTGCGCCTTTGCCACTTTGCAACAGGTCCGGTGGGAACGCCAACGGCCCCGGACGATCGTCCAGGGCCGCGGGTACCGGAGCGAGCCGTAACCCCTCGTTGCGCTACCGGTGAATGGGCGTTCAGAGCGTCACTGCGCGGCCAAGGAGGCGGTACAGGTTCGGCAGTTCCACGGCATTGTTCGCGGACGTGGTGGCGACCGGGACGACCGGGCGCTGAGGCGAGGCCTTCGGCAGGCGATGATAGGCGCGTTCCACCACCTCGCGTCGGGTGGTGTCCGCGGGGGCCGGCTCGTCCGCCGTGCCCGCCCGCAGTCCTTCGCGCGTCATCGTCCACGTGCGGCCCACCATGTCCTCGTCCAAGGTGTTGGTAATGTTGTCCACGTCGTAGATCACTCGGTCGCTTCCGCGCAGGAAGTGGACCATGCCCCCAACGGGCACCTGCACGGTGTACTGCAGCTGCTGCGCGCGCAGCTTGTCCGCAGTGGGTACGGTGAACCATGGGGATACGCGGAGCACATTGCCTTCCTGCACATACGCGTGGCTCATGTTCCCGGCGCGAATGGCCGCACTGCGCGGATTCCGGCCACGCGACTCCTTGGTCATGATCAGGTGGTACAGGCTGTCCGGGCTTTGTTCCACATCCAGTTCGGCCCAGCCGCAATGGATCATTCCATCGCTGACATAGAGACCGTCATTGCCGTTCATGTCGCAGACGCCATTGCTGAAGGAGAAGGTGGTGCTGCCAAGGGAATCCGTGGCGATGGCCCCGATCTCCAACGGCCCGTCGGTGGGAGCAGTGATCGAAAGCTCCGTACGCGCCTTGGCCTCATCGCGGAAGTCGGTGCCGGTGCGGATGCCAATGATGGCGAGCAGGGCCAAGGACGAGAACCAGAGCCCCACCAACGACCAGATGAGCCAGCGCGGTGAGCGCAGATGGAAGACCATGCGCATGCCCAGCAGTAACAGGGTCACCACCGGCACGGCGCAGAAGACGAAGAGGCCGAGCAGCGCCCACCAAGCCTGACCGGCCGAAGCGGTGACCAACCCACCAAGGTCCACCAGGTCCATGCCGTGCTCATTGGCACCACCGTACAGCGTAAAGCCGGCCGCGCTCACGGTGCCAGCGAACAACGCGATGGCCGCAACGATGCCAACGAAGAGGATGAAGGCACCGATCAGCTTCACCAGTATGGTGCCAGCGGTGCTGGCCGTGCTGCGGGCCGTGCCCCTGAACTCCTGCGACCAGGCTTGTGCCTTGGGCCCGAAGTCCTTGCCCAGGTCGCGTGCTTCACCGGCCACACGTTCGGCACCGCGTTTCAGGTCATCGGCACCTTCCTCGAACATGCGCTTGATGTTCTCAGCGGTCACCGGCTCGCCCCGCATCTCCAGCTTCTCGGCGGCGGTGATGGCGCGGGGAACGAGCAACCACAGGATCAGGTAGAACAGGATGGGGGAGCCCCAACCGAAGTACACCAAGGCGATGAACGCCACGCGCAACCAGATGACCTCCGTGCCGATGTAGGCGGCCAAGCCGCTGAGCACGCCGGCCACCCACTTGTCGTCGGTGTCGCGCAGCAGGCGACGATGAGCACGGGGGCCTTTGGCCTTCGGCGCTCCATCCGCAGTGGCCTCCTCGCCTGCGAAGTCCTCTGGCCGGCCCATCACCGTTTCCACATGCTCCACGTCCTCCAGGGTCACCACGTTGCGACCGGTGAGGCGCTCGGTGAAGAGCTCGGCCACGCGGGCCTCGATGTCGGACATGATGTCGTCCATGCTACCGCTGCCGCGGAACTTGTCGCGGATGCTCCCCAGGTAGCGCTGTAAGCGATCGTAGGCGTCCTCTTCAATGTGGAACACCGTGCCGGAGAGGTTGGCGGTGACTGTCTTTTTCATGGTTACTTGGGGTTGGGGCGTATGGTGTGGCGCCCTTACGGGTTGTTACGGGTGGTCTTTTTCACGGCCTGGGCCAGTTCATTCCAGGTGTCGTCGAGCTCTTTCAGGAACTTGCGACCAACAGTGGTGAGCTGGTAGTACTTGCGCGGCGGACCGCTTCGGCTCTCCTCCCAGCGATAGCCCAGGTAGCCGGCGTCCTTCAGGCGGGTGAGCAGCGGATACAGCGTGCCCTCCACCACGATCAGCTTCGCGTCCTTCAGCTTCGCCAGGATGTCACCGGGATACATGTCCTCTGCGCTGAGGATGGAGAGGATGCAGTATTCGAGCACGCCCTTGCGCATCTGCGCCTTGGTGTTCTCTACGTTCAGGTTCATGGCTGGGTCCGCTATTGGGTATCCGGTGGTACTTGACGACGCAAAGTAAAGGGTATGGGTGGGTACTATGCAAGACAAAGTACCATGTATGTGATGAATGGTGCGCGGGAAGGGTGAACGGAGTCTCCGGTCATGTGCCCATGTGAACATGCGAACATGTGCACATGAAGCACGGTGGGAAGGGCGCAAAAAAGAACCCCGCGCATTGCTGCGCGGGGTTCCTCGTCCAGGTAGTTCGGAACGACTAGTCCAGCGTGATCTTACGCGTGGCACTGCTGTTCGCGAAGCGGATGGTCATGAAGTAGGCACCGTCCTGCAGGTTGGTGCGGTCGAAGTTGAAGCTGCGGGCGTTCACGCTCGCGCTGCGAACGCGACGGCCGGTGGCATCGAAGAGGTCATAGGACACCATGTTCTCCTTCTCACTGGTAACGCGGAGCTGGTCGTGCACGGGGTTCGGCACCAGCTTGAGGCCGGCAGCTGCGCCGCTCTCCTCAATGCCGATGGGGGAACCAACGCATACGCACACCTCGTTCCAGGTATCGTTGAAGGTGAGGGCGTTGCTGTCATCGCATGCCGTTCCGGGCAGGGCGGTGCCGTTGGGGATGCCCAGGCAATCCACTGGCTGCAGCGGGCAGGGACCGAGTTCCAGGGCGCACACGATGCGGGGGCTCATGTAGCCCACCACGGTGTCGAGGTATGCGCGGCCCTTCTCGGGGCTGCTGTTCGGGTTGCTGGACAGGCTGGCCATGTTCGCCGTGATGTTGGGCTGAACAACGATGGTCTGGGCCAGCGCACTGTTCTGATCCCACCACTGCCAGGGGCTGGCCTCTTCCTGTGTTCCAGCGAAGATCGCGGGCCAATCAGGTGTCACCAGCGGATAAAGACCCTCAACACCCGTGTTGATCGTCACCGAGGAGCCGCTGTGGACCTGGGTGGTGCCGTACAGCGCGCGGGCTGCATCGGTGTAGGCATCACCTTCCAGCAGGGCGAATGCGTTGTTGTTGCCGTAGTCGTTCACCAGTTGCATGAAGAAGTTGCTGCCTTGTACGGGTACAACAGGTCCACCGGTGGTGGGCACGATCACGATGCCCTCGGTGAAGGGGGCGAAGGGGTCGAAGGTGGTGTGGAAGGCCACCATTGGCACATCACCCGCCTGCAACCAGCTCGTATCGGCCAGCGCGCCGCCAGCGTTCACGCAGAAGTTGAACGCGCTGTTCTGTCCGTTGGGGCGGTACAGGTTCAACTGGCCGCCGTAGCCTTCGATGTTGCCCACTTTCAGGCTGTCGATGTAGCTGGTGGTGGGGTCGAACGGATCGGGGCGGAACTTCTCGATGTACAGCTCCGCCGGGTTATTCAGCGTGGCCGTTCCAAGGGTGATGTATCCACCGGTGCCCTCGCCGTAGAGGATCACGCGGCTCGCATCAGCGCCCCAAGTGTTGGCTCCGGCCGCGTCGGCCTTCACCGTGCGGATGCACTGCTTCACGTCGTGGATCGCGCGGTAGATCGCGTTCAACAGCGAGGCGCGACGGTCCTGTTCTGTAGGGGCCAGCGGGTTCCAGCCACCGCGGTAGCTCATGCTGATGGCCAGGTAGCCGCGGCGCGCCATGCGCTTGCACACTTCCACAGCGGTGCTGTCCTTGCGCGTGCCGTTGGGGCTGCCGTTGATGGGCGGGGGCAATGCATTGCCCGTGTGCACGAAGATGAACACCGGACGCTCGGCCACCGAGTCGATCGCCTGGTCGGGCTCGTACACGTCCATGCGCACGTTCGCCACCTTCACTGCGGTGGAGGAATCGACCGGGATTGAAATAGGCGGGAGGAATGGGCTGCTGTGTGCTCACCGCGGTCTGCAGCTCAACGATGTTCGGACCGAAGATGGCCGGGTTGGAGAAGTCGGACGTGAGGAAGTCGATGTTCGTGCCGAAGGTCACGTCCGGCGTGATCACCAGCTGTGCATCCGTGAACACTTCACTCAGGTAACGCTGGGCATTGGCGCCAACGGAACCAGCGATCGCAGCGACCAGGAAGGTGTTGCGTAAGGTTTGTTTCATGGGGTCTGAATTGGGTTTGAAGCGGAAAGATACGTTGAGAATCGTTCCCCCGGTCTTTCAGCCTCAGGCGATCCGGCGCCCTGGGCGCAACGCAGCGGCAGTTCTCCATCCCACCCCGTGCGGAGCAGGCCGCAGGATGGAGCGTGTTACTGTTTGTTGAACTCGTAGACCACCTGCGCATAGGCCAGACGGCCCACGCTGGGACCACCGAACACGGTGGTCACCCGGTTGTCCAGCGCGCGGTCCATGCGTTCTCCCGATGGAATGTCCTCATCCACGAGCGGCAGCACGCCGAACAGGTTGCTGGCACCCACCTTCAACGTCAAGTGGTTCTTGGGGAACTTCACGCTGACCTGCGCGTCCACCATGTCGTAGCTGTTGATCGGGCCGGTGAACTGCGGCGAACCTTCAAAGGTGAAGCCCTCGACGAATTTCCAGTTCACACCGAATCCCAGGTCGCGCCGCGTGGTGAAGGGGATGCGCCGGTCGTGCGAGGTGAAGCCCAGGTTCACCTTGTTGCGCGGGGTGTTGAAGGCCGGTATGATGGGGTCGTCGGCGCCGCTGCTCAAGCGGTTGTAGCTGTAGTTCGCGGACCAGTTCATCTTTTTGCGGTACCACGTGAAGCCGGCGTTCGCACCCTGTGTGGTCACTTGCGAGGTGGCGTTCGCCGCCAGGCGGTAAGCCTGCAATCCACCGATGGGGAAGCCGTTCGTCTGGTCGAACTGGCCGGACAACCCGATGATGTAGCCAATGAAGTCCGTGTACCAGCTCGCATAGGCGCTGGCATCGAAATACACGCTTTCCCAATGCGTGCCGCGATAACCGACCTCGATGCTGCGCACCTGTTCGGGGCGCACCCTGTCCACGTTGAAGTACCGCAGTTTGCTCAGGCCGCCGAGCAGGTTTGAACCCGCCGTGTTGCGGTAATCGTTGAAGCTGTCGATGGTGAACATGGAATCGCGACCTTCCTCGAACTGACCATCGACATTGCCCAGCAGGATCGCGCGCCCCACGTTGTAGTAGAGGTATTGATCGGCGAGCGTGGGGTTGCGGATGGCACTGCTGAAGCTCACACGCCACACGTGCGACGGTGTCTTGCTGTACACCAATGACAGGGCGGGGGAGAAGAGGGCCTTGAAGTTCTGGTTCTTGTCCATGCGCACCGTGGCCGTGGCCTTCAAGCGATCCTTCATCAGCTTCTTCTCAAGCCCCGTGAACAGGCCGAACTCGTTGTTGCGTATCACCACATCACCGGTGTCCTTGAAAATGGTGCCCGCGCTGTTCGGCAGGTATTGGCGGAAGTTGCCGCCGATGATCACCTCGCCGAACGCAGGCTTGAAGCGGTACTCGCCCATGGTGTGGACCAGCGCGCTGCGATCGAAGAACTTCGATCCGCCTTCGGTGAAGCGCTTGCCGGTGATCTCCTTGAACTTGTCGTTGAAGCGCTGTGTGCCTGTTACATAGGCGGGATCCAGCTCCACCGTGTTGTACGTGTTCACCGAATCCGCCACCATCTGGTGGTAGCCAACGAACAGCTCGTGGTTCTCGGCGATGAAGTTGGTGAGGTAGGCGTCGTAGGCCTCCTGTGTGGTGATGCCTTGGGAGATCGCTTCAGCACCGGGCTTGTAGTAACCGGGCTGCGTCTGGTCCAGCAATGGCGTGATCCAGTCCGACCACAACTGGTAGTATCGCATCGTTCCATTCCAGCGTGCTGCCACTGTGCTTCCTGCAGGCGCAGGCCGGTGGAGAAGATGTCGAAGGTCTTGCCAGCGTCCTCGTGGGTCACATAGGAGCGCAGGAACCACTTGCCTTCGCGCTTCAGTTCCAGCTTGTGCTGGAAGAACTGCACATCCTGCAAGCGGTAACGGTTGTCGCCTTGATACACCGTGCTGCCGCGGCTGTAGTTGCTCGAGAGGATGAGCTCCATGGCCGAGTTCACGAGTCGGGGTCCGTGAACCGGTAGTGCAGCGATGCGCCGAGCTTCAGGTTGTTCGTGTTGTAGTCCACCAGGTCGGTCTCCCTGTAGCCCGGCCGCAGGTAGAAGCCGAGGCCCGGATACGTGCGTCGATCGAATAGCGTCTTGGTGTAGTCGTTGTTCAACGTGGTGCTCTCATCGCCATAGATGTTCACCGCATCATAGCGTCCGGGATTGTCGACGCCGCGTGGGCGATACCAACGTGGGGTCATAGTTCTCCGCACGCCAGTCATCCGCGCGCAGTGCGAATGCGTTCAGCTTGTAGGCCCAACGGGGCTTGCCGTCCTTGTCCTTCAGCACCTGTGCCCAGCGCACCGCGCCTTCCAGCATGTTGCGCTCGCCCCCCTTCGCGCTCACGCTGAGCCCGGGGAAGACCCACGGGCTTTTCGTGGTCATGTTGATCACGCCGTTGAACGCCCCCGGACCGTAGAAGGCCGTGCTGGCGCCCGCGATCACATCCACCTTCACCACGTCGAGGTCGCTCGCACCCAGGAAGTTCCCCAGCGAGAAGTTGAGCCCCGGGCTCTGGTTGTCCACGCCGTCGATCAGCTGCAGCGAACGCACTGGGCTGGTGCTGTTGAAGCCGCGCGTGTTGATCACCTTGAAGCCGAAGCTCGCCGCCGTCATGTCCACGCCCTTCAACGTGCCGAGGCTTTCATAGAAGTCGCCGCTGGGCGCTTCCTTGATGGCGATGAGGTCCATCGTTTCCACGGTGAGCGGCGCCTGCTTCTGCTTGTCGCTGATGCGCTCCTTCACCACCAGCGCTTCCTTCAGCAACACCTCATCAGCGCCCATGCGCGCCTTGATCGCCTGGTCCAGACTGGTCACCGCGATCTCCTGCGCGGCATAGCCGAGCGAGGTGATCACGATGGTGAACGGCGGCAGTTGCGCCACCTTCAACACGAACTTGCCGTCCATGTCGGTGCTGGCCCCCTTCGCTTCCCCCTTCATCTTCACCACGGCGCCCGGGATCGTCTCGCCGGTGCTGTTGTCGGTGACGGTTCCGCGCAGCTCGTACTGGGCGTGAACTTCCGAGCAGCCGAACCATGCGCACGCGAGAACGAACAGCGGGCGTAATAACATCATCAGGGACCGGTGCATGGTGGGTGCGGGGGATGAAGCGCACCAATATAGCGGTGGTATTCCTTTCGGTACTTCTCCAACGGTATGTGGACCTGCCTATTTTGCGCTCTTCACATCAGGGCACCATGGGATATCAGATCAGCGGGAACGGCTTCACGGTGGCCGTGGACCAGCCAGCGGCCGAGGCCGTGATCGCTGCGCCTTCCGTCCATATCACCGGCTGGGTGGCCTCCGCCTTGGCAGCACCCACGGGGCTGTGCATCATCGGAGGCGATCGATCGACAAGGCCCACGCGCATCTTCGACCGGGCGGATGTGAAGTCCGTTCTTCCGGATCAACACATCACGGGTTTTGAGGCGCTGATGCCCACGGCGCATTTGCTGGGCCAGGTGCATTTGCGTTTCGACCTGGGCGATCGCTCGGCGGAAGTTCCGCTGCGCATGGCGCTGAATGCGGAGGCGTTGAAGGCGGTTCGCGCGGACCTGCCACGCCGCCGAGCCACCATCGAGCGTGTGCTCGCCTGCCCACGTGGGTGCTTCGATGCCCTGCGTTTCGAGGCGGATGCGATCACCTGCCCCACATGCCATGGCACCTGGCCAAGGCCGGATGGCCGCTACGACATGCGCGACGAAGCGCTGCGGAATGCCATTGACGGAGGACCGGTCGCGGCGGTGAGCAGCAACGGCTATGATCCGCTCGCGTGGAGCATCATCAACAAGCATCCCAACGGGCTTATCCTCGATAACGGTGCGGGCCTGCGCGATCGGTACTTGCCCAACGTGATCAACCTGGAGATCTGCGACCTGCCGACCACGGATGTGATGGGGGTGGGGGAGCGGCTACCGTTCCGCGACAACAGTTTCGATGCCGTGTTCTCCCTGGCCGTTCTGGAGCATGTGCGCAATCCCTTCGCCTGTGCGCGCGAGATCGCGCGCGTGCTGAAGCCTGGCGGAACACTTTACGCCGCTGTGCCTTTTCTGCAACCCTTCCACGGTTACCCGGATCATTACTACAACATGACGAGCCACGGGCTGCTGAACCTCTTCGAGAAGCATTTGCGGATCGAGGAACACGGCGTGCCGAAGAGCGGAAAGCCCTTCTGGGCGCTCAATTGGATCCTGCGGTCGTACGTGAACGGATTGCCTGCGGAGGTGGCCGATCGCTTCCGTACCATGACCGTGGCCGAGTTGCTCGGCGATCCGCTCCCTCATCTCGAGCGTGAATATGTCACCGCGCTTTCCGCCGAAGCGGATGAGGAATTGGCGTGTGTGAACTACATCCTGGCCACGAAGGGCTGAGGACCGTGAGCGTTGGCATCGTGTAGCCAACCGATCGTTTTCCCCTCCTTGATGATCGCCGCGAGCCCCGGCGGTAAGCCGGGGTGAGTGATCGCGATCAGCTATACAAGGAGGGGCAAGGGGCGGTTTCTATTTTGCTTAGTGATCGAACATCAGGGCTACACATGTTGTACCTGGTCTGATGGAACTCAATTGGTATGTGTGGCGAAAATGATCGCACCTTCGTGCCATGTCCTTAAGCATCACGTTCCATGGCGCCGCCGGTATGGTCACCGGTAGCAAGCACCTGCTCGAGATCCCCGATCTGAAGACCGGCAAGCTGCGGCGTCTGCTGCTGGATTGCGGGATGTTCCAGGGCGAAGGACCGCAGAGCGAAGAGAAGAACCGACGCTTCGGCTTCGACCCCAAGAGCATCGATGCGGTGGTGCTCTCACACGCCCACATCGATCACAGCGGACTGATCCCGCGCCTGGTGCGCGAGGGATTCACAGGTCCCATCTACGCCACACCGGCCACGTACGACCTGTGCACCATCATGTTGGAGGACAGTGCCCGCATCCAGGAGATGGACTTCGAGCAGGACATCCGCCGCGCACGCAAACGTGGGCGCGCACCGCGCGAGATCGAACCGCTCTATACCGTCGGTGATGTGGCTCCGGCGCTTGCGCTTTTTCAAGGCGTGGACTACCATGAACCTTTCGAGGTGCTTCCGGGCGTGAAGCTCACCTTCACCGATGCCGGCCACATCCTTGGCAGCGCCTGTGTGCACCTGGCCATCGATACTTCCGAAGGCACGCGGCACCTCACCTTCAGTGGAGATGTGGGTCGGTATGTGGATCGCCTGTTGCCCGATCCGGAGGCATTTTCTCAGGCCGATGTGATCATCTGCGAAAGCACGTACGGCGATCGTGATCACCCGCCGATCGAGATCGTCCGCGATGAACTGTTGAACCACATCCGCGAAGTGTGCGTGGAACGGAAGGGCAAGCTGATGATCCCCGCGTTCAGCATCGGTAAGACGCAGGAACTGTTGCACAGCTTGAACGCCCTGTACAACGAAGGTCGCCTGCCGCGGATCCCCGTGATCGTGGACAGTCCGCTATCGATCAACGCCACGAGCATCTACCGGAAGCATTCCAGTTTGTTGCAGGACGATGTGCGCGCCGAATTGGAGAAGGATCCCGATCTCTTCGGATTCCGCGGTGTCGAGTTCGTGCGCGAGGCCGAGCGTAGCAAGCAATTGAATGAACGCCAGGAACCTTGCATCATCATCGCCGCGAGCGGCATGATGGAGGCCGGCCGCATCCGCCACCACTTGAAGCACGGGTTGCCCAATGAGCGGAACGCTGTGCTGATCGTGGGCTTCAGCGCACCCGGCACGCTCGGCGCGGAGTTGATGGAGCGTCCCGATCACGTGGAGATCTTCGGCGAACGGGTAACGGTGCGGGCGGAGATCCTGCGGATGGAAAGCCTCAGTGCACACGCCGATCGCGGCGAACTGAGCCGATGGATCGGTTGCCAGGATCCGAAGAAGGTGCAGCGCGTGTTCCTGGTGCACGGCATACAACAGTCGCTGACGGGCTTGCGGGAGCGGTTCACGAGCCTCGGATTTTCGCGCATCGATATCCCCCGGCAGGGCGAAAAGTTCGAGGTGTGAGGCCTGGTATCGGTCACTGAACCACGACCGCAGGTGGCTCAGGCCAGCACCTGGGCATACCTACGATCGCCGTCCACGGGTTTCATCGATAGGAAAGGCCGGACGATCGTTAACCGCGCCCTATTGGTCCTTTTTTTTCCGGGGGTATCCGGTCGGCCGATATCCTTGTAATATAGCAGTGTTACACGGGTCCTCCTCCGCCCTGTTCGTCCATCACCAAAACCAGGTACCAGCATGAAGAAGGTCGTTTCAGTATTGCTCGGCTTCATCACGTTCGGCGGCGCATTCGCGCAGCAGAGCGAGGGGGAGTCCGGCGCCATCGTTGCCTCCGGATTCCATATCACGCGTCCCTTGCGTGAGATCTTCGCGGAGAACCCTGTGCCCGATGACTTTACGCCGGTGCGCGGCGAATCGAAGGATCGCCTGCACCGCGAACCGCCCAAGTACGAGTTCACCGCGGAGGACGGACCGGCCTACGGCAACGATGAGGCCACGCTCCAAAAGAGCGAAGGTCTCGAGCGCGAGTCTCCTGAGATGAAGATCAGCTTCAATGGTGGTACGGCGAGCGGCTTCCGGCCTTACGATCCCTCCGGAGCGGCCGGCCCCAATCACTATGTGCAGATGATCAACAGCACAACCTTCCGCATCTATAACAAGAGCACGGGGGCGTTGCAGTTGACCGGTACCCTTGGCAACCTGTGGAACCCGCCCACCGGCAACAGCGGCGACCCGATCGTGTTGTATGACAAGCCAGCCAACCGCTGGATGTTGGCGCAGTTCGGTACGAGCACCGATCGTAAGATCTACATCGCCGTAAGTACCACCGCCGACCCCACAGGCTCCTACTACACCTACACTTACACGTCTCCTCAATTCCCGGACTATCTCAAATTCAGTGTCTGGCATGATGGCTACTACATGACCTCTAACCAAAGCACGCAGAAGGTGTTCGCATTCGAGCGCACGGCCATGCTCGCCGGCACACCTGGAGCGCGCGCGGTGTATGTGAACTATACTCCGCCCAAGGCCGGCTTCTTCGTACCCCTGCCGGGTTGCGCATCGGACGGAACCCTGCCCGCATCAGGTCCGTGCCCGATCTTCTCCTACTCGGATAACGGCTGGGGTACCGGCTTCTTCGACCGGGTGAATATCTACAACATGACCGTGAACTGGGTGCCCACAACGCCCACCGGCACCATCGCGCTTGCATCCAATGTCACTGCGGCCGCGTTCGATGGCTCGTACAACGCACAGTGGAACGATTGCCCACAACCCGGCACCACGCAGAAGCTCGACGGCATCGGCGGCGCCATGATGTACCGTGCGCAATGGAAGAGCTGGAGCGGATACAACTCCGTGGTGTTGAACTGGGCCGTGCGCATCAGCAGCACGCAACGCGGCATCAAGTGGTGCGAACTGCGCCAGAACCAGAGCACGGGTGTGTGGACCATGCACCAGGAAGGCATCTATGCGCCAGGCACGGATACGCGCTGGATGGGGTCCCTATGCATGGACAACAACGGCTCCATCGGCCTTTCGTACCTGCGCTCCAACTCCACCAGCATGTATGCCAGCCTCTACTGGACCGGCCGGCGCTCCTGCGATCCGCTGGGCACGCTTCCCCTCACCGAAACGCTGGCCGCGGCCGGTACAGGTTACCAGACGGGCACCAACCGCGTGGGCGACTATGCGCACCAGTGCCTCGATCCCGATGGAGTGACCTTCTGGAACACCAGCGAGTTCATGGGTGGCACCAGCGGTTCCAGCGCGGCTCGCACCCGCATCTTCTCTTACCAGATCAGCCCATGCAGCAATACGGCGGGCGTTTCCATCGCGCTCACCAGCGGTTCCAACCCCACATGCACAGCTGCCAGCGTCACCTTCACCGCCACGCCTACCAATGGCGGCAGCGCCCCAAGCTATCAGTGGAAGGTGAACGGCGCGAACGTGGGCACGAACTGCGCCACGTACAGCACAGTCACCGCTCACCAACGACCAGGTGGTCACCTGTGTGATGACCTCCAACCTCGCCGGTGTCACCGGCAATCCGGCCACCAGCAATGCCATCACGATGACCGTGAGCGGCGTGGTGACGCCATCGGTGAGCATCGCCATCACCTCGGGCAGCAACCCCACCACATCGGGGAGCAGCGTGACCTTCACGGCCACGCCCGCCAACGGCGGCGCATCGCCCAGCTACCAGTGGAAAGTGAACGGCGCGAACGTGGGTACCAATAGCGCCACCTACACCACCACCACGCTCACCAACGGCGCCGTGGTGAACTGCGTGATGACCTCCAGTTCATCCTGCGCATCGCCGACCACGGCCACGAGCAACTCGATCACCATGACCGTGAACACCGTGATCACCTACTGCACGGCGGGCACTTCGAACACGACCTATGAGCGCATCACGAACGTGACGATGGGCAGCATCAACAATACGAGCGCTGCCTCCTCGTACAGCAACTACACCAACCTGAGCACCAACGTGAGCGTGGGTGTGGCCCAGTCGATCACCGTGACCATCGGCAACCCGTACTCCACGGATCGCGTACTGATCTGGTGCGACTGGAACCGCAACGGGATCCTGACCGACGCGGGTGAGGCCGTGTACGCTTCGCCCCAAGGCGTGGGACCGTTCACCACGAACATCACTGCTCCCACGGGCACCACGGCCGGCGGCGTGCGCATGCGCATCCGACTGACCGATGCGGCAGCTGGTGCGAACCTCACCCCCTGCGGCACATCGACCTATGGCGAGGTGGAGGACTACACGCTGAACGTGACCGGTACCCTTGCGCCGATCGTGATCGCGGAGGAAGTGGTGACCGAGGAACCCGCCCTGCGCATGGAAACGCTGGAGGTGTTCCCCAACCCCAGCGCGGGCGAGTGCACCGTGAAGGCCAGCAGCCCAGGCACCTACTACGTGCTGGATGGTTCCGGTGTCCTGGTGCGTTCCTTCGCAGTGAACAGCACGGGCGAGACCATCAGTCTGCATGACCTTGCGGCCGGCACCTATGTGATCAGCGGACAGACGCGCACGGGCATCGTGAAGCAGAAGCTCATCGTGACGCACTGACCTATCCACCCGACCAATGAAGAAGGGCTTCCCGCGGGAAGCCCTTCTTCATTCATGCCGAACGCTGCGTTAGCGGATCGCATCCAATTTGCGCTTCAACGCTTCGAGCTGGCTGTTGGCCAGGTCCTTCTGAGCGCCATGCTTGCGCTCGTCCTTGCGCGCATCAGGGATGGCCTCCTGGTGCTTGTTCAACTGCCCTTGCACCTTGCTCTCGGACCTCATCTCCTTCGCCAGATGGCTGTTCACACCAGCCAGCTTTTCCTGCACTTTGGTGAGCTTCTTCAGATCTTTCGGGTTCTGTGTGGCGTTGTAGCGCGTCTGCCACTTGTCGATCTCCTTCCGCAGGTCGGCCTGCTTTTGCGAAAGCTTGCTCTGCTTCTGCTTCACGTTCTCCAGGTCCTTGCCTGCGTCGCTCGCACGTTCCGAGGCCTTGGCTTCATCCTTCTGTGCATCCTCCAATTGTCCAGCCGTTTTCTTCACGCGTTTCTCCTGGTCGGCGATCTGGGCCTGTACCACGGCGCGGTTCACATGTACCGCCATGTCATGCACCGCCTTCGTCATGGTGGGATCACTCCAGGCGCGGCGGTGGAGTCGTTCAACGCGAAGACCACGGTCACATGCGTTGTGCCGGACTTCTTGTCCTTGGCGGCCGTAGCGAAGGTGACAGGCGCCGCAGACGCGAGGCCGGTGATGCTTGCCTCCCGTGGCGCGCATGGGCTCGTTGCTCTTCACTACGGCGCCTTGGGCGGTCATGTGCTTCTTCCAGAGCTGCATGGCCTCGCCTGGGCTGCACTCATACACCGGAAAGGACCAGCCGGAGAGCTTGTGCTTGTTCACCGACAGTTGTGCCGGTTGTTCCTCCAACGTGTGCTTCCAATCCAGCGCGTGGCCATCGCTGGACTTCTCCTGCGCCAATGTATGCAAGGCCCGGGTTCAGGGTCAGTAGGGTGAATAGGGCAAGGTGTTGCAGCTTCATGTTCATGCGATATGGATGGCAAAGTTCGTGCTGCGTTGAACAGCAACACTGCCGATCGTCAGCGTTCCGTGAACGACGGTTGTTGAGGAACGCGATCAGGCCTTGAACCGCAGGGCTTCGCTGAGCTCGCGGGGCAGTGCGGGGATCTTGCGGCGCTCGAACAGGAAGCTGCTGAGGTCGGCGACCTCCTGAAAGATGTAGTGGCTGTCCATGGCACCCTTCAGGTAGGCCTTGCCCGTGCTGCCGCCCGTGCCCACGCGCAGGCCGATCATGCGGTGCACCATGTTGATGTGCCGGCCACGCCAGGCCGCCATCGCCTCATCGATGTCCAACAAGGCCTCGAGGAAGCGGAAGGCCTGCTGGAAGATCGGCTCGTCGCGATACAGCATGATGAACAGTGCGCTGCGGCAGGCAGCAGGCGAAAGGCGGCGCTCCGGGCTGCCTTCCACGAAGATCTTCTTCCACAGCGCCGCATTCCCTTCCTCGCCCTTTACCAGGCTTTCGGTATAGGTCTTTTCGAGGCGCGCAAAGAAGGGCGCTTCGCCCGCTGGCCAGAACCGAGGCTCCAGGAAGGGCATGCGCTCCAGCCAGGCGTTCACCAGTTCCAACAACGTGGGCATCGTTTCCAGCGCGTCGATCTGCGACTTGTGCTCCGGCTTCAGCTGGCTGGTGTAGTACTGCTTGCCGAAGCGTGCCTCCATCCGCAGCCCCAGGCGCGCCTCGAGCACCTTGAACTGCATGCTCTGGAATCCCGATGCGGGCCGCAGCAGGTCACGGAAATCCAGGAAGTCCAGCGGCGTCATCGTTTCCATGATGTCCATCTGGTGCACCAGCACGTCGAGGATGGTCTTTACGCGCTGCAGGCGGTGCACGGCCACGTTCAGCTCGCCGCCATTGTCGTCCACATGATGATCGGCGAACATGTCGATCACGCTGCCCACCTCATGCAACACCTGCTTGAACCAGAGCTCGTAGGCCTGGTGGATGATGATGAAGAGCATCTCATCATGGGCCTTCACGCCATGCTTGTCGCTCTCGGGGGCCTGCGCGCCCAGGATCTTGTCCAGTTGCAGATAATCGGGGTAGTAGACGTTGCTCATGTGGTCAGGTAAAGACCCGGCGAATGCGTTTCCGCGAATGCGCAGGCGTTCCGTGGCGAATGTAACCGCCTCCGTCCGGGATGTAGTACATTAGGGTATCATGAAAGCATCCTTGTTCCTTGTGCTATGCGGCCTCTGTTCAGCACAGGTCGGCCAGGCGCAACAGGCCACCGATACCACGGCCGCCCCGGACAAGCCACAGATGTTCAACCCCAAGGGAGCCGGCGGCGAACTGAAACGGCCTGCTCCGGATGAGGAAGTGCTTCCCGTTTACCCGGGGGGCGATGAAGCGTTGCGGCAGTTCATTGAGGACGAAACGGACTATCCGGATGCAGCACTGCAAGCGGGGAAGGCGGGCAAGGTGTATGTGGGCTTCATCGTGGAGAAGAGCGGCGACGTGGATTCCGTGTGGATCATGCGCGGCCTGGACTCCCTGTTGGACGCTGAGGCCATGCGCGTGGTGCGGCTGCTCGATGGCTGGTCGCCCGCTTTGGTGAACGGTAAACCCGCTCGCTACCGCTATTCGATGCCCTTCATGTTCGAACTGCCCGCCGAAAAGCCCGACGGCAGGAAACACCAGACCGGAAAGCATACGGGAAGGACGCGGCGGTAGGTGTGGACTTCGGGGCGATCTCATAGCTTCACCACGATGAAATGCATGCTGGTCAAGCAGTTCATGCGCAAGCATCAATTCCAGCAGGACCGACAACGATCGATGAGCACACGCACGGCTGTACTTGGCACCTTGCTCGCGATGACGATAGCGCCCGTTGGTGTGTTTGCGCAACAAGGCGAGGAACGGGTTACCCTGCCAGAGGTTTCCAGCCAAGGAATTGACACGACGGCCTATGCCTCCACAAAGCTCCTTCAGCCAGAATTTCCTGGCGGACGGGATGGGAGGTTCGGCTATCTATCCAAAACGGTCCACTATCCCGATAGTGCTTTTGAAAGTGGGATCCAAGGCAAGGTGCGGGTGCGCTTCGTGGTGGAGAAGAACGGGAGGATCACGAACGTGCAGGTGATGCAGAGCGATAATGCCGTGCTGAACGCCGAGGCGCTCCGCGTTGTCAAGAACATGCCGCGGTGGAAACCGGCCCGAAAGGATGGCGAGCCCGTGCGTGTGACCTTTGAGCTACCCATCACCTTCAGGCTGAACTGAACTATGACCATCACCCAAGCCATCGCAGGCCTGTTGCTCCTGTTACATGGTCCGCTGGCACATGCCCAAGAAGCCACCGACAAACTGAAGTCCTCTTCGGACAAGGCACAGGACTTCGACAAGGCACAGGACGTGTTCGATAAGGTGTCCGGTGCGCCAGCAGCGGGGGCGCAGTTGCCGGTGGAGGTGATGCCGGAATATCCCGGTGGAACGTCGGCGCTTTATCAGTTCGTGGCTAAGGAGACGAAGTATCCGGAAGAGGCCCGCGAACAGGGCATCACCGGCAAGGTGCTGGTGAAGTTCATCGTGGGTAAGGACGGTGCAGTGGATTCCGTATCCATCATGCGCGGTGCCCATCCCTTGCTGGATGCGGAAGCGATGCGTGTAGTGGGATCGATGCAACCATGGACTCCCGGGACCCAAGACGGCAAGCCCGAGCGGGTGCAATACGTACTTCCCATCACCTTCGACATGCCTGCGAAGGATGTGGAGAAGATCCGAAAAAAAGGCGGCGAGGAAAGCGGCGAAAGAGAGGCACTAAGCTGCGCTCAACGTCGCTCCGCCAGGTCCAGCAACTCCTCCCACATCTTCACCGCTTCCGGGTATTCCCGCCGGAATGTGTGCTCGTTCTCCGCATCGAACGCTTGCGCATCCCGCTGACGACCGGTCACGATCTCCATGTCCTCGCCGGGTCCACGTTAAGCCCGTTAATCCCCGCCTCGGTGATCGCCCGCGAGAGTTCAACATCCGGCGAGTTGATCAGCTGCGGCATGGCCACCCATGCGCATCGTCCGGTGTGCTTTCTCGCGAAGTCCAGCAAGTGCCGGTTGTAGTACATCCATACACGAACGCCTACATCGGGACGCGTCTGGAAGATCTCCGCCGGCAAGCGCCGCACGGAGGCCGCGACCTTCCACGGCTCGCGCACCACGAAGACACAGCTTCACGTCGGGCAACACGCGCAGCCATGTTTCCAATAGCAGCGAAGTGCGCGGGTCCTTCCATCCCCAGATCGCGTGCATTGAACGTGCATGGCACAGCGCACGCATGGCCGGCACATGGCGCTCCCAGCGCTGCTCGTCCAATGCTTCAGCCTCCGTCCAGCCCCAGTCCGGCCAGCCGGGAACGCCGGTGGGGCAGGCCCCCGCAAGCATCGTGCGCTGTAAGGTCAGGAACTCGTCATCCTCGAAGTAGCCGCGCGGATTGCCGCCATCACCCGGGAAGAGCCGCTCGCCGATGTGCAGGCCGGCGCTCTGGAACAGCTCCGCAACGAACGAGGTGCCCGAGCGGTGCATGCCGGTGATGATCAGGGGCTGGCTCATCGCATGTCCTGAAAGCGCGATGACCGTGTATCGATGAACTCAAGCACGATGATCATCTTATCCGTATGTCGATAGAATAACCTGACCTGGCGCGCTACAGGGATGCTACGGATCTGCTCTGTAGGTCGTTCCATCACACCTGCGTCCGGAAATACCTCGAGCAGGGCGATCGTGTGTGCCACATCGGCCTCGAACGCATCTGCCACCATCGTGCCCCATTCCAATTCCAAGTAGCGCAGGAGAGCATTGTAAGCAGCCTCGGCTTGGATGGTCCAAACGGACCGAAGGCTCATTTGGGCTTGCGTTTCAGCACGGCACTGGTCGGTTTCAGTGCGGCCTCGTCGAACGAGGATGCGTAGGCCTTCATCACCCGTGCCTGTTGGTCGGGGGTCATCCGCGACCATATCCCGGTCTCCTCGGATCCACTGGATCGTGACAGGAATTCCTGAAGTCGCGCCAACAACTCTTCACTCTTGATCGCATCGATCAACCGATGAAGCTTGGCCCTTAGCTCGATCGATGTGGACATTTGGTTCGTGTTGCTCTCAAAGATAACGGTGAATACAGCTCCTCCAAGAACGACGTGCCCGAACGATGCATGCCGGTGATGATCAGGGACTGGCTCATGTCGTTCGCGTGTGGCGACAGGATCAACGGATCAAGACCACGTGCCCGAACAACTTGCGCAGCGTGCGGTCGTTCACGGTGATAGGTCGGATCACCAAGGCCCACGCATAGATGCCGTTGGGCGTGCCTTCACCATCCCATGCTTCCCGCCGATCCTCGCTCGACCATACCTCCAGGCCCCAACGATCGAACACCCGGAACACGTAGCGATCGATGTCGCAGTCGAACTGCGGACGGAAGAATTCGTTCAGCCCATCGCCATCCGGCGTGAAGGCATTGGGCACGAATACCGGGCAGTCGCAGCGGTCCTGTTCAACCTTGACGCTGTCCTCCAAGGTGCCACATGGATTCCCGACGGTGATCAGGTAGACGCCTTCTTCGGTGATGGTGAGCTCCGCAGTGGTGTCGCCGGTTGACCACAGATACGTAAGTCCAGCACCCGTCGCGTCCAGCACCGCGGTCCGTCCTTCGCACAACAGGAAGTCGGGGCCCAGATCCACATACGGCAGGGGGATCGTCCCCAGGTCCAGGCTGTCTGAGCCGCTGCAGCCGTTCACCGTAACGGTCACATGGTACAGGCCCGACTGTTGCAAGGTGCGAGCCGCTCCGGTGCTGCCATCCTCCCAGATGTACGAGCCGCCCGGCCGCGCCACCGATACCTGTAATACGGTATCGGCGCAGATGCTCGTGTCCGGGCCAAGGTCCACCACCGGGATGGGGAAGTACTGGAAGTTCACCTCGTCCGATGCCGTGCAGCCGTTCAGGTCCACCGTCACGCTGACCAGCTCTGAACCTGATACCTGGTATGTTGGCATGGTGGAGCCGTCCTGCCAGGTGTAGGTGGCCCCGGGCACCGAGGCATCCAGCTGCACCAGATCGCCCGCACATTGCTCCCGGTCCGCGCCCAGATCAACCTGCGGCAGCGGCGAGAAGGTGATCAGCACACTGTCGCGTTCGGTGCAGGTGTTCTCTGTAACGTCCACCCAATACATTCCGCTGGAAGTGGCCTGCAGCGTGGGACCGCCCGCACCGTTCTGCCAGCTGTACGCATCGGCCCCCGGCCAGGTGGCGTTCAGCACAACCGGCACGCCCTCGCACACCTCCACATCGGGCCCCAGATCCGGTTGCGGATAGTCCTGAACGCTGATCACCACAGCATCGGTGTAGGTGCAGAATGGAGCGAAGGAGATGTCGTCCAACGCGAAGTCGTTGCCCGAGTTGGCGCTGTTCTGGTTGGAGATGCAAATGGTGATGGACGTGTTCGCGCCGCTGTTCCAGATGCTGTAGAAGTTGAGCCACTGGCCGGTGGCGAATGGTGCGTTGAGCGGCGTGCCGATGATGTTGCCGTTGATCGTGAACACCATCTCCGCGGGCGACTCCGGGAAAGCCGTGGCCAGCCAGGCGGAAAAGGCGTAGTTGGTGTTGGGCGCCACGGTGAGCGTCTGGCACCAGATGTTCTGGCCCGCCACCTCGGCACCGTTCACCACCAGCATGTTGCCGCCGCCCCCGGTGTGGTCGTTGAAGAAGTAGAAGTTGTTGTGGACGAAGCTGGGGCTGCTACTGGTGGCGTAGGTGCCTGATCCGGACAACAAACCGTAGGTGCCGCCATAGCCGGGCACATAATCGCTCGTAAAGCCCGTGGCACCCTGCGAGAAGTTCCCGTTCACCACCAGCTCGCCCGAGGTGCCAAAGGCCGTGGCCGTGCAGCTGTACGTGTTCGCCGCGCTAACGGTGATGCTGGGCGATGTGCTGCCCGTGCTCCACAAGTAGCTCTGGTAGCCGGCCCCGGCACTTAGCACAATGGTGCTGCCAGCACAAAGGGTGGTGTCCGCTCCCAGTGAGAACTGTTCATTGCACTGGCCCCGGGCAACACCATTCGATATGAGGAATACACTTAGAAAATGGAAACCGAAGTTCGCCCTCATCGAGGCGAAAGCTACCAAGCGGCTTGGTCAGGTTCACCTCAGGATCATTCTTTGAGGATATTCTTCATGAAAGTGGATCCCGGGGATGCGAATTGAATAGAATAGAGACCGGGTATCAGGTGCGACAGGTCAAGTTGGGCGGAGCCGGAAGAGAATGTCACTTCCGTATCATGAACCAATGCGCCCGTGCAGTTCCTCACGGTCACGGCGAAGCGTCCGATTGAAGCGTGATCGGAACGCAGGGTAAGAGGGCCGGTGGTCGGGTTAGGGAAGATCAGGAGATCGATGCCATTGATGATGGATCGCGGTATGGACTGCGCACCGTCCGCATCAAAGCGTGCTACAAAATCAGTGTTCCCGATCAAAGTGCCATTGGCGAAGAGCGTCAGGGCGGAAGAATGCCCGAGGATGTAACAGACACCATCCCCGCAGCGGATGTTGTTGGCTGAGAGCATCCAGGTTTGTTCAGTGGCCGTTCCACTAAAGAGCTGTCCGCTCTCGATGGTACCACTTGGATCCATGGTAGCGAGGAAGAGATAGGTGACCGGATCACTGGGTAGTGTATCCGGTCCGAGGACCGTGCCATTGCCCGCATTGCCGGTCAGCATGAATTTCCCCGTGCCAGCATCCAGGTCCACAGCGGACAGATCCTCGACGGCATCCGATCCGAAGGTCCTATGCCATACCATTTCGATAGCGCCATCCAGGCGCATGATTAACCCATTCGAACTCTGCCCGGCGCTGTCCAGTACCGTTCCATCCACTGTTGCACCGTTGACATATCGACCGAACCATAGCACTCCTCCGTCTGGGTGCGGCATGAGGCCGGAGCCGATGATGCTATGGGTGGCCGGGTCACCGCCGGGAACGAACATGTTACCGGACAATCCGCCCGAAGGATCAAATTGCATGATGACATGATCGAACAGATCAGCGGCTTCGACCTCGATAGTATCGCTATCAACGACCACGCTTTCTTCCAAGGTGGCCGCAAACCACAAACGCCCTAATGAATCGAAAGACAGTTCGGATCTTTCCAGATGGAACGGGTTGCCCCCGTTAACGCTCTGAAGCACTTTGTACCATTCCAGGCCCCCATCAGGATCAAAGGACAGGATCATCCAATCATTGGCTTGCTCGCAGGCTATGGTATCACCATTAAGGGTGAATCTGGGTCCGTTGCTTAGCAGAAGCGCGATGCGACCTGTTTGCGAAACGTTCATGTCGATGACGAAGATGCCGTTCGGCCAGATCGATGCACTGTTGACTACCCACTGAAGTTCGTCCGAGTCGTTGTAGGTGGCGAGGTAGAAATCCCCGAAGCCGATACCGCCCTGAATGGTCTGGCCACCCAACTCGAACGGTTCCACAAAACGCCCGCTGATACAATAACCATGCGTAAGTGGCCGAATGTGCGAGACCCATGGCCAATGCAAAGTGTCGTGTTCATTCCCGGACCAATCGAAGGTGGTCAATGCGCTGCTCCAGGAGCCCGTTCTGGCCGGAGTGGCGATCGATCCATCGGGCCTGAAGATCGCGCCGTTGTTTCCCCTGTTGATGTCGGACTGGGCAGATACGGCCCAGGAAAGTGCTTGCGCATGAGCGGATCTTGAGCCGACCGTAAGGCCCAGCAACAAGAACAGCCCACACTGGTGGTTCAATTTCCTGGACCTTTTCATTTGTCAAACAAAGAAAGTATATAGGTGATCGATGACCATCACCACTCAGTGTGCCATATCAACCGCTCCCTGGACAGAGCACCTCAGAACCGCACCCTTACCTCCAGCTTCAGATCGCTCTTGCGGTTGCCGTTGGTCTCCTGCAGGCCGCTGCTGATGCGGTCCTGGTCGTTGTAGATCCACGCACCGTAACGTAGCCAGAGGTCCACGCCGCGCGCTGCGCTGTAGCGCACCATCGTGTACCACCGCATGCCCTTGCCGTAATATGGTGGGATGGAGAAGGTGCCCGGGATGTCGTTCTCGAACGCGTAGAGCCGCGCGTCATAGCTGTCGGAACTGAAGATGGCCACGCGTCCGGTGAATTCCCACTTGCTCTTCATGGGCCGGTGGATCACATCCTCGTAGATGAGGAAGCCATGTTCCTTTGGTGTATCGCCACGTTGGTAGTCCACGCTTTCCACCCGCGTGCGCAAGGTCACGCTCTGGTCCACTTTGTAGCTCGCGTTGAACCGGAAGTTGGTCTGCACCACGGCCACCAGCGGGTCCACACCCTCCGTTACGCCTTCGGCATTGCGCTGGCGTTGCTGGTGCCTGGCCCGCACATAGATCTCCACCTTCTTGTCCGGCTTCCAGGTCACCTGGCCGAACACATCGGAGCCGGCGCTTGGGGCATTGGTGAGGTACCGCAACCAGGGGAAGCGGAACTGGTCCATGTACGCGTTCACCGTCCACTTGCGCGTGGGCTTCATCTCCATGCCCATGTACAGGCCGCGTTCGTTCCAGGGGTTGGTGCCCTCGGCGAAGGCCACGCTGTACAGGCCTTGGTAGTTGCGCTGATAGTCGCGGTAGAGCATGGAGAAGGAGAGGCGCCTGTCCAGCGCGATCAACAGCCCCGTCAATCCACCCATGCCGCCATTGGCGCTGCGTGCACCTTCGCCGAACCAGGTGATGTTGCGGTACAGCACGTTCCAATCCGCGCCGTAGTTGGTGTTCTCCCTGCCCTCGAATTCGAACTGGTTGTACACGCCCAGGTTCCGATCGAGGCTGCTGCTGTAGCGCACCTGTGCGGCCGTTGCGCCCACGCTCCACGTAGCTCGCTTGTAGCGCAGGTGACCGCCGAAGATGGTCTCCTTGATCGCATCCTTGCGCGATACCTCGCGGAAGGTGCGATGGTATCCGTCGTCGAGCAGCGAACTGAACGCGGCTTCCTGGTCCACGTTCTCGGCCGTGGGCTCATCGGGGTCGGTGACATTGGCATCGTATCCTTTGTGGCTCACGAAGGCCGTGCCCTCCAGGTGTTTCGCCAGATCCACGGTGGCCCCCGCGCCACGCAGGAACAGGTTCTCGTTCACGCTGGCATACGGCATCAGGCCGGCCGCATTGCGCTTGATGTTCATGGTGAACGCGCTCTTCGCGCCGAAGGCGAGGCCGCTCCAGAACACCAGGCCCTGACCGAACTGCGCCGTGTAATCGCCCAGGGCGAGCGCTTTCACCGGACCCATGTTGCGCAGGAAGAGGTGAGCGCTGTAGAAGTCGAAGCCATCGGGCTGCGTGCCTTTGAAGAACTGTTCGCCCTCATCCTTCTCCGCTGTTACGCCGAAGCTGATGTTCTGTCGGTACCGGAACCGGTAACGTGCGTACAGCTTGTAGGGACTGCCGAGATAGACCTTGTTGTTCTTCCGCAAGGAATCGAGCACCTGTGCATCATCCACGTTGGGCAGGGGCGTGCCATCGGGATCGGCATAGTCCACGCCGAACGGGTTGGCCTGTCCCAGGAAGCCTTGCCGCTGCTCGATGTTGACGATGGAGCGCGACAGCACCTCATGCGACCCGTTCTTGAAGATCTCCTTCAGGGAGGCACGGGTGGCGTTCACATTGTCGCGCACCTTCACGAACGGCTTGATCATGGCGATGGTGCGTGGGTCCATGCCGTCGATGGTCTGCAGTTCGTACAGGCTCAACAAGGGGCCGAAGCGGCGCTGGTGCTCCATGAGCGCGCTGATCTGCACGTCGCTGAGCAATTGCAACTGCGCCAGTTCGATGATGCCGGTGCGGTTGAGGTCGATGGGGCTGCGGGCGTAGTCCATCAGGATCTCGGTGAGCG
Source organism: uncultured Flavobacteriales bacterium (assembly GCA_963814325.1). GTDB lineage: Bacteria > Bacteroidota > Bacteroidia > Flavobacteriales_F > PHOS-HE28 > PHOS-HE28. The sequence goes on along the minus strand of CAWFCK010000005.1, from coordinate 371,084 downwards.
CCGTCAGGTCCACGTTGTTGTCATCGCCCAGTTGCTCGGCCACGGCCTCGATGCGCTGCTCGATGAGGTCGCGTAGTTCACCCTGCGGATCACCGGGAGTATCCTCCACCTGTGCCATCAGACGCAGCATCAGGCCAAGGAGCAGGACCGAAAGGGCGAGGCGCTTCATTCGAAGCGGTAGTTCAAGGTGACCATGGGCGTAAGGCCCAGTTGCGAACGCGCGGCCACGGCGAGGTCGAGCTCCAACGTCTTCAAACGGAAGCCAGCACCGAAGTGGGCCTGCACAGGTCCCGTGCTCACACCGGTGCGCAGGAAGAGCGCTTGGGTCGGACGATATTCGATGCCGGCGTGGTAGCGCTCGCCGCGATCGATGTCCTTGTCCACTTGCGCGCACATCTGCACGCGGTCGCTGAAGGTGTAGCCGAGTCCGGCGCCGAACTCAGTGGGCACCTGCTCATCATACGGCCCGCCGAGGCTGGCGCGGTTCGGATTGTAGAGGTGTGCGCCGATCCACAGATGCTCGTTCAGCTTCGCCTGCAGTCCGGCCTCGGCCGTAACGGCGCTCGTGCTTCCGTAGTTCTCGCCGAAGCGCAGGTTGAGGTAGTCGAGTTGAATGCCCACGCGGAACGTTTCGCTGAGCTTCATGGCATAGGCCAGGCCGAACTGCCGCTCGCCGAAGAGGTCGCCGTTGCCGAAGGAGTTCGCGCTCACCGCGAAACAGCCCTTGCCCACGGGAAGCGCGAAGGCGAGCCCCTGCATGGCCAGGTCGCTGGCCAGCCAATGCTGTTGGTAGTATGCCCCGGCCACCGGATGTTCCAGCCCGGCCAGGCCCGGCCTGGTTGCCCCTGCACGCACCACAGGTCGTTCAGCGTGATGGAGGCGTGGCCCATGCCCGCGAAGCGCGCGCCCACAGGCCATCGCTCGCCACCGGCGCGTGAATCAGCGGCCGCAAGGGAGAGCACGGCGAGGAAAAGGAGTTTGCGCATCGTGCCGAATGTACGATCAAGCATCGACGCGGCAAGCCACGGCCCCGGCCCCCGGTTTCCGAGCCAAGCGGGCAGGCTCTACCTTCGGCACCCGTTCCAGGGGTCCCACAGGCCCGCACCGCATCGCATGAGCAACGTTCAAACTGCACGACCTGTACTTCGAGCCGTTCATTTCCGAAAAGGAGCTGGGCGAGGCCATCGACCGTGTGGCCGCGGACATCAACACGAAGTACGCCGGCAAGCGGCCGCTATTCGTGGGCGTGCTCAATGGTGCGTTCTTCTTCGCGGCCGAACTGATGAAGCGTGTCACCATCGAGTGCGAGATCACCTTCGTGAAGGTGGCCAGCTACCACGGCACCGCTTCCACCGGCACCGTGCACCAGCTCATCGGCCTGAACGAGCGCATCAGCGGTCGGCATATCGTGGTGCTCGAGGATATCGTGGACACGGGGAATACCATCGAGCACATCCTGTCGCTCCTTCATGACCATCATCCGGCCAGCGTGTCCATTGCCACGCTGCTCTTCAAACCGGACGCCTACACCAAGAACATTCCCCTCGACCACGTGGCCATCCGCATCCCCAACGATTTCGTGGTGGGAAGCGGGCTGGATCATGATGGCCTGGGGCGCAACCTGCCGGGGATCCTCCGCATTGTGAAATGAGCCAGAAACTGAACATCGTGCTCTTCGGTCCTCCCGGCGCGGGCAAGGGCACGCAGAGCGAATTCCTGATCGAAGCATTACAACCTGATGCACTTGAGCACGGGCGACCTGTTGCGCGGCGAGATCAAGGCCGAAAGCGAACTGGGTCTGCAGGCCAAGGAGCTCATGGACCGCGGCGACCTTGTGCCCGATGAAGTGGTGGTGGGCATGATCCGCAACAAGATCGAGGAGCACCCCGAAGTGGCCGGCTTCATCTTCGACGGCTTCCCCCGCACACAGGCGCAGGCCAAAGCGCTGGACGCCATGCTCAACACGAAAAGCACGCCCATCACCGCCATGCTCGCGCTGGAGGTGCCCGAGGCCGAACTCGTGAAGCGCCTGCTCAACCGCGGCCTCACCAGCGGACGGCCCGACGACCAGAATGAGGGCGTGATCAGCAATCGCATCCGCGAGTACGAGAAGAAGACCGCGCCACTGAAAGAGCACTACCGCGCCCAAGGCAAATACAAGGGCATTGATGGTGTGGGTGGACTGGAGGAGATCACCGCACGCCTGATCGCCGCCATCGGCTGAGCACCATTGCGGGTCGCTGATCCGTTCGCTGTATCCTGAATTGAACACATGAGCACCCCCAACTTCATCGATCACATCCGCATCGAGGCGCGCAGCGGAAAAGGGGGCGCGGGCAGTCGCCACTTGCGACGCGAGAAATACATGCCCAAGGGTGGCCCCGACGGTGGCGATGGCGGGCGCGGCGGCAACGTGGTGATCCGCGGCAACAGCCAGCTGTGGACCCTGCTGCACCTGCGCTACACCAAGCACGTGATCGCCAGCGATGGCGAAATGGGCACCAGCAACCAGTGCAGCGGACGCGCCGGCAAGGACGTGGTGATCGAAGTGCCCCTGGGAACCGTGGCCAAGGATGATGAGACCGAGGAGATACTATTCGACATCACCGAGGATGGTCAGGAAGTGATCCTGCTGCAAGGCGGGCGCGGTGGACTGGGCAACCAGCACTTCCACAGTTCCACCTTCCAAACGCCCCGCTTCGCGCAACCCGGGGAGCCTGGCCTGGAGAAGTGGTTCAAGCTGGAACTGAAAGTGCTGGCCGACGTGGGCCTCGTGGGCTTCCCCAATGCGGGCAAGAGCACATTGCTCGCCAGCATCAGCGCCGCCAAACCGAAGATCGCCGACTATCCCTTCACCACCCTTGTGCCGAACCTGGGCATCATCCCGTACCGCGACGGCAAGAGCTTCGTGATGGCGGACATCCCCGGCATCATCGAAGGCGCCAGCGAAGGGAAGGGGCTGGGCCTGCGCTTCCTCCGCCACATCGAGCGCAACAGCGTGCTGCTGTTCATGGTGCCTGCGGACAGCAACGACATCAAGAAGGACTACAAGATCCTGCTGAACGAACTGAAGCAATACAGCCCCGAACTGCTGGACAAGGACCGCGTGCTGGCGATCACCAAATGCGATCTGCTCGACGAGGAGCTCACCAAGGCCATCAAGAAGGAACTGCCCAAGAAGGTGGATTGCGTGATGATCAGCTCCGTGGCCAACCTGGGGCTGGACAAGTTGAAGGACGTGCTCTGGAAGAAACTGCATCCCTGAGCAATGAGCGTCTTCGATCGCATCGTGGCAGCCGACCGCTCGGCCTTCCTGGCGATCAACGGGCATCATTCGCCGGCGCTCGACACCTTCATGTGGTATGTGAGCGATCTGCGGCTCTGGCTGCCGGTCTATGTGCTCTTTCTGGTGTTGATCAAGTTGCGCTGGGGTTGGCGCGGCCTGTGGTGGTCGCTGCCTGTAGTAGCGCTGTTGATCCTCTGCACCGATACGGGTTCCGTGCTGCTCTTCAAGAACACCGTGCAACGTTTGCGCCCCAGTCATGCCCCGGATCTGGTGGGCCTGGTGCACCTGCTGAACGGTCCGGATGGCAGGCCCTACATGGGTGGACAGTTCGGCTTCGTTTCGTCGCACGCCACCAACCACTTCGGCATCGCTTCCTTCATGATCGGCGTTCTGCAATGGCGACCGGTGTGGTCCGCCGTGCTGCTGCTGTTGTGGGCCTCGCTCATCGCCTACAGCCGCGTGTACATCGGCGTGCATTATCCCGGTGATGTGATCGTGGGCGCGCTGTACGGTGCGCTGGTCGGGCTCATCGCATTCCGCCTGTTCCTGTTGCTTCACCAACGCTTTGTGCACGGATGAATCTTTGGTTGGCGGTCTTTCTCGGTGGTGGCACGGGCAGCATCGTGCGCTTTGCCATCAGCCAGTTCTTTCACCGTATCGAGGTGAAGGGCGCCTTCCCCTGGGCCACGCTCTCGGCCAACCTGCTGGCCACCGCCTTCCTTGCGTTGCTTGTGATGCGCTTCGAAGTGCATCTGCCGGGTAAGGAGCAATGGCGCGCGTTGCTCGCCATCGGCTTCTGCGGCGGATTCAGCACCCTCAGCACCTTCAGCTACGAGAACTTCCAGCTCATCCGCGATGGTCTGTTCGGCTATGCCACCTTGAACATCGTGATCAGTGTGGCTGCCGGCATCCTCCTGTTCTACCTCTTCGCACGCACCACATGAGCCGCTTTGCATTCCACCTGCTCCTGACCACCCTCGCATTCAGCGCGGGCGGGTCACTTGTTGCACAGACCAAAAATGTGCCCGTGGCCATTCCCCGGCCTGTGGCAAAGCCAGTGGCGTCCAATTCGCCAGCGTGGCAGGACCCGCCGAAACTGGTGGTGGGCATCGTGGTGGACCAGATGCGTACCGATTACATCTACCGCTACTGGAACAACTTCGGCACGGGTGGATTCAAGCGGCTCATCGGCGAGGGAAGCTTTTTGCGCGATGCGCATTACACGTACATGCCCACGGTAACGGGCCCCGGACATGCCAGCATTTACACCGGCAGCGTGCCCGCGCACCACGGCATCGTGGCCAACGAACGCTACGACCGTGCCACCGGGAAGCTGATCTACTGCGTGAAGGACACCACCGTGCAAGGCGTGGGATCGGCCACCGCGCAGAGCTCGCCATCGCAGCTGCTGGCCACTACGCTGGCCGATGAGATCGAACGGCGCACGGACCGCCAGGGCAAGACCATCGGTGTGGCGCTGAAGGACCGCAGCAGCGTATTGCCCATCGGACGCACAGGCGATGCCGCCTACTGGTTCAGCGGAAGTGGATCCTTCGTTACCAGCACATGGTACATGAAGCAACTGCCGAAATGGGTGGAGGAGTTCAACGCGCGGAAGCTCACGGAGAAGTACCTCAACACCACGTGGACGCCCTTGCTTACGATCGAGAAATACCACCAGGTGTTGCCCGATGACAATCCGTACGAACAGCCCTTGGCAGTGGGAGCGGGCTCGGCCTTCCCCTACGACCTCGCGGCGCTTTCCAAAGGTCCGGCCGGGCTTACGTTGATCGCCTCCACGCCATGGGGCAACACGCTCACCACGGACCTGGCGCTCGCGGCACTGGCGGGAGAGGCCATGGGCCAGGACAACACGACGGACCTGCTCGCCATCAGCTATAGCAGCACGGACATCCTCGGACACAAGATGGGGCCGCGTGCGTTGGAGATCGAGGACATGTACATCCGGCTCGATCAAGAGCTCGCGAGGTTGCTCACGGAACTCGACAAGTCGGTAGGTGCCGGGAAGTACACCTTGTTCCTCACCGCTGATCATGGTGCCATCGACGTGCCGCAGTATTTGAAGGACCTGAAGGGGAGTGGGGGGTACGTTGAACTATCCCCCGTGATGACCTCTTTGAACGCATCATTCCGCGCCACGTCGGACTCCATCGGCTACATGAGCGATGGCCAGGTCTTCCTTGTGCATCGCCCCCTCGCGAAGGAGGAGACAGGTGGAGCCTTCATTTCCCCGGAATGGGAGATCATCAAGCGATTGCGCGAACTGCCCTCTATCGAGGCGGCATGGAAGGCGGATGCCGAGGACATAGCTGGAGGCCGTGCGGCCGATCGAGCGCGCGTTGATGTACAACGGTTTCATGCCCCAACGCTGCGGCGATGTGCTCTACACCTTGAAGCCCGGCTATTTCGAAGCTGAGGGTGCATATATCGGTAAAGGCACCACGCACGGCACCGGCTGGAACTACGACACGCATGTGCCTGTGCTTTTCTTCGGCCAGGGCATTGCGCATGGGGAGGTGGTGCGCCGGAGCGCCGTTGCGGACATTGTGCCTACCATCAGCATGATCATCGGCTGCGCGCTGCCCGATGCCGCAGTGGGTGAGCCGGTGCCCGAGGCCCTGTCACGCTGAGCGCTGTTCACCGCCACCTGTTCACACATCACGCTCCGGGGCGGGTCCCGGAATACCGTGGTCCGGGTAGTTTTCGGCATGCTTACACCCGCCACGGACCCCGTACCAGAGCCGTTCGACCTATGGGAGGATCACGGGACCGTGAGGCTCGTGCTGCGTTCCACGGCCTTGATCGATGCGTGGGTGATGAAGGACATCCTGCGCGCCCTGCGCCGCTCGGACCCGCTGGGTGGTGCGCCCGTGGTGGTGCAACAGGAGCACCTGGTGCGCATGACGCCCGATGCCAAGTTCTTCCTGGCCCGCGTGTGCACCAACGACAAGCGTCCGGTGGCCTACCTCGCCGAGGACCTGCCGGAGCGGATCCAGGGCGAATTCTTCCTGCGTTTCCACAAGCCCGTGTTCCCCTTCCGTCTCTTCAACACGCTCGAAGAGGCCCAATACTGGTGTGCTTCCTACTGCGGTTTGGCACGCACGCTGCCGTAGTCTGTTGAAAAGGGCGTTCGCAACGTCTCATATCTTCCACTGGCGCGGCGTGCATGCACCCGGTAAGTTCGTGGCATGATCCGCGCGTTGCTGCTCTCCTCCGCCCTTTTGTGCGGTTGGCACGTTCTGGCCCAGCAGACGCTGGATCTGCGTGCCGAAAGCGATGCCACGCTGATCCTGGTGCGGGCCTACGAAAGCCCCGACGCCACGGAACCCGCGCTGCAGGCCACCTGGCGCTTCGCGGCCGATAAGCCCGTCACCTTCTCGGTGCAGCGCCTTTCCGCAACAGCTGGTGACCTGATGCTGCGCCGGTTGGTGATCGCCGGGATCGAACAGTACCTCGATCAGCATGTGCACTTCGCTAAACAGGGCGTGCAGACCGACCTGAGCGATGAACGCATGCTGGCCGACATGAACGCCATGACCGAAGCTGCGGCGGCGGAGTTCGACGCCAGCGAAGGCTTCGGCGGATTCTCCGAACCGGCTATGGAACAACTCGAGCGCGTAACGCACATCGACTGGAGCAAGGCCAGCTTCGGCGTGGATGCCGGCAAGGACCAGGACAAGTACCTCGCGATCTATTACTACGTGCGAAGCCAGCGGCAGGAACTGGAACGTCAGCTTCGGGCCGATCTGCTGCCCTTGGCCAGCGTGGAGGTGATGGCGGCCGAACCCGTGGCCGATGCCTTCACCACCGGCCGCGATGTGTCCGTGCCCACCGTGTGCAGCACGGTGTACGACGATCAGAACTTTCTCTGCGCGTTGGACCTTACCACCTTCGATACGCTGAACACGGCGTCGGACACTGGGCTCACCGATGAGCTGCTGGCCAGCCTCGCCCGCCAGGCCCGCCGCACCATCGCACAGGCACCGCCGGAGGAGGAATGGACCCCGCCACCGCCCCGGATCCGCAAGCGCGATCGCTGGCTCAAGGCCGAACTGGATGCCATCAATGCACGCATCGATGAGCTGGATCAGCGCAAGGAGCTCTGGGCCCTGCGTGATCGCATGGACGATGTGGAGGGCCGCATGGACGACATGAACCTGGAGCTTCGCGAACTGAAGGACAAGGTCGCCGACAACGCCACCGACAATCCATTGGCGGTGTTGAGCGAGCTCACCGGCCAGGATCTTGTGGTGCGTTTTACGCGCGGTAGTTTCGAGCTCGATGCATCGCACCGGGTCATCCTCAACGAGGTGTTCGAGCAACTGGCCCGTTCATCGAAGGATCGAGTCCTGATCACCGGGTATACCGATCGCAGCGGTGACCCGGCCGTGAACATGGCCCTGAGCGAGTTGCGCGCCAAGGCCGTGCGCAACTATTTGCTTCAGCGCGGCATCAGTGCCGATCGCCTGCTGGTGAACTACTACGGCGACAGTCGCAGCCAGGGCTATGATCCCGCGGAACGTCGCGTGGAGCTGGAGTGGCTCAAGTGAGCCTCAGCGCGCAGGAAGCGCACCGATCCCCTGCATGCGGAAGGTGATCTCCACCCGTGTGCCCTTGTCACTGAACACTTCCAGTTTGCCGTCGATCTGATCGGCCAGTGCTTCCGCGATCTCCAGGCCCAAGGCATCTTCGCGCCGCGGTGCGACGAGGTCCATCCCCAGGCCGTTGTCGCTGATCGATAACCGGTAACATGCCGCCGCCCACCTCGTCCACCACGATGTCGACGTGCCCACCGGTGACATACGGGAAGGCGTGTTGGAAGCTGTTGGCAAGGAGCTCGCAGGTGATCATGCCCAACTGGATCGCCGTGTCGGCATCGGCCTTGATGTCGTGGGTCTCCACAGCATGGCTGATCGTGCGGCTGGCCGGTTCGTGCATGGCGCTCACCGCGGCCGCCAGTTGCGAAAGGAAAGCGCGCAGGTCGAGTGCGGACAGGTCGCGTTGTGTGTACAACTTGTGATGCACCAGCGCCATGCTGTCGATCCGGCGTTTCCCACGCAGGAACTCCTGCTGTGCCGATGGGTCGTGGATGCGCTTCGCCTGAAGGTTCAACAGGCTGCTCACCACCTGCAGGTTGTTCTTCACGCGGTGGTGTACTTCACGGTCCAGCACCTCGCGTTCGCCCAAGGCCCGCACCAGTTTGCGCTGCTGTGTGCGGCTGCGCTTCTCCTGCCGTTTCACCTGCTCCACCGAACGCCGACCCCGCAGGATGGTCCAGGTCAACAAGGCTCCGAGCAGCGCCAGGAACGTCGCTGCTATCCAAAGACCCTGGCGTTCGCGAAGTGTCCAGGCTTTGATCGAGCGCATGTCGATGACCGCGCCCATGTAGCCGCTGGCATCAGCCAAGGGATACGGCGCCACGCGCGCCATGTATTCAACCCCGTCCATGTTGAAGCGGAAGGGCGTGCCCTTGCGTTCCTTCGACCATTGGACCTGAGCCTGGAAGGAAGCCTGACGTGTGATGCCAGTATCCGGCATCATCCAGCGCACACCCTCGCCCGTGAGCATGAACAGGTCCACCACGGACCGCGGTGGGTTGATGTTCCGCATGGCGCGCTGCAGACTGATGCCGCACCGGATCACGTGGAACGAGTCCCCGGCCTTTCGCGGTCGGATCAGCTTGCTTGCATAAAGTGTAAGGTCAACAGGCGACTTGCCTACGACGCTCCAGCTGAGGTCATGGTCCAGCTGGTCCAAGGTGCGGCCGAACCACGCGGTGCTGCGAGGGTCCGCCACTTTTTCGCTGATGGATGTGCGGGCGTCGCTCGGCAGCCCCATCAGCGGCCAGGTGCTTACGAGCGGTGGACTATCCTCTGAACCACGGGCAACCGTGGTCAGGCGCCAGATACTGTCCGTACGTTCCAGCACCACATCATCTCCACCTTCGCTCGCCAGGCCAATGGATGCCAGCGCCCAATCACCTTTCATCGCCGCGGTCCATCGGGCCACCAGATCGGCCTCCACCACGCTGTCCTGATCGGCAACGAAGGCGGCTTCCGCCAGCAGGTCCTTCTCGATGCCCCTGAACATCAGGTCCAGTTGCATGCGCTGCACATTCATGATGCGTTCAAGGCCCATGGCACCGAGGTCCTCATTCCGCTCTTTCCCTTTCAACAGCCCGTAAGTCACCAGCGTTGCCAGGGTCAGCCAGGTCAGCGTGATGCCGATTCCAAGGCCGAGGCTTGTGAGGCTGGCCCTGTTCATGCCGCAAGCATTTTGAGCACGGCGATCACGCGATCAACCGCCGCATCATCCACATCCAGGTGCAGCACCATGCGGATCTGGTCGGGGCTGATCGCCATGGCCAGCACCCCGTGTTCCTTCAGTTGTAGTGAAAGCGCAGGTGCATCATGCCCTTCCCGCAGGGAGAAGATGATGATGTTCGTTTCCACCGGCATCACCTCCTTCACACCAGTACGTGCTGCGAGGGCTTCACCGATGCGCTCGGCACGCGCATGATCATCCTTCAACCGCACCACGTGATGGTCCAGCGCATACAATCCGGCCGCAGCGAGCATACCGGCCTGGCGCATGCCGCCTCCCAAGCGCTTGCGCACGCGTCGCGCCCGGGCCATCAGCGCGTGGCTGCCCACGAGCACAGATCCCGCGGGCGCGCCAAGTCCTTTGCTCAAACAGATCGACACCGTATCGAACCGGCGACCCCAGTCAAGCGGCGTTTCATCGCGCGTGGCCAAGGCGTTGAAGATCCGTGCACCATCCATGTGCAAGGCCAGCGCGTTCGCCATGCACACGGCGCGGATCCTGTCCACCTCGGCCAGGTCCCACACCGCCCCTCCGCCTCGATTGCAGGTGTTCTCGATGTTCACCAGGCTCGTGTTCGCCAGCCATTGGGCACTGCGGTCGTTGATCGCTGCCTCCACCTGTGATGCAGTGAACCGACCGCGATCGCTGGAGAGCAGTTTCACACTGCAGCCGCTGGTGGCCATTACGCCGCCGCCTTCGTACCGGTAGATATGCGCTCCTTCATCGCAGATCACCTCGTCACCCGGACGAGTGTGGATGTTCACCGCGATCTGGTTCGTCATGGTGCCGCTGGGGCAGAACAGGCCGGCCTCATGCCCAAAAAGCGCCGCGAGCCGCGCCTCCAGTGCGTTCACCGTGGGGTCCTCGCCGAACACATCATCGCCTACTTCCGCATGGGCCATGGCGGCCCGCATGGCGGCACCGGGTCTTGGTGACCGTATCGCTGCGGAGGTCGATGAGCGTGGACATCGACGCCAAGATAACGGGACAACCGCAGGCAGCCTCAGGGCACCGCGTTCATCGGATGTTTCAAGCCCCCAGGACCGGCCCGATCGCTCAGCCCAGATGGCGGTGCAGGTGCACCAATAAGGGGAATTCCTGCGAGCTGATGCCGTGCACGGCGCGCGCCACATCGTGCGCGCAGCGGTAGATCAACGCCTTGCGCTCTTCGGAAAGGTCGTTCTTGTGCTGCGACATGTAGGCGATGAACGAGTTGAAGGTCTCTTCGCTCGTGGCCTCGCGGTCGGCCAGCACGTCGAATTCGAATTCAGCGATGTAGGCCTGATCCGTTCCGTGGTGGTCCATTCCTGCTTCCACGGGCACCAAGCGTTCCTTCACGATCCGCTTCACGGTCTCCGATTCCTTGGCAGTGACCCGTCCATCGACGCTCGCTACGGAATAGAGCAGTCGACCGAGTTCCTTGTAGAACAATTGTGCTTCCATATCGAAAGGTGGCACCTGCGCGACTTCCCGCACATGACCGATGTCACTTCCGCCGCGCCACCAGCACACCATCGCGTAGCGGCACCATCACCCGTTCCAGCCGCTGGTCAGTGCGCACTTTTCGGGCATACTCCACCAGCGCCTTGGTCTGGTCGTCCTGCTGCGCTTCGGGCTTCAGCACTTTGGCGCTCCATAACACGTTGTCGGCAATGATCAGGCCCCCGGGCCGAACACGATCGATCACGGCATCGAAATAGTGGGGATAGTTGTTCTTGTCCGCATCGATGAAAACCAGGTCGAAGGGCGCGGGCAGCGTGGGGATCACCTGCAATGCGGGCTCATGGTGCATGGTGACGCGGTCGAGCATGCCTGCTTTTTCGATGTACCGATGCACCATTTCCGGCAGGTAGGGGTCGATGTCGATGGTGTGCAACATGCCGCCTTTGGCCAGCCCTTCCGCCAGGCAGAGCGCGCTGTATCCGGTGTAGGTGCCGATCTCCACGATCACCTTGGGTCGCACCAGGTGGCTCAGCATCGAGAGGAAGCGCCCCTGCAAGTGCCCACTGATCATCTGCGGCATCTGCACCTTGTGGTAGGTCTCTGCCGTAAGTTCCTTCAAATACCAAGGCTCTTCGCCGCTGTGCTGTTCGCAATACGCATCAAGGGCGGGGTCGATGAAGTTCATGGGGAAATGGAAAGGCGGCCAAAGGTCTGCTTTGGCCGCCTTTCTTGGTGAATGGGTCAACGCATCACCAGGGCATCCAGCGCTGCTTTCGTGGTGGGCTGTGGCGTGCGCACACCCTTCAGGACAGATCTGTTGGGCCCGGTGAGGTGGCGAGCGGGGTTCTTGATCACCAGCAATTCGTTGCCCGGACCTACAAAGACCACGCTCGTCATGTCGCGGCTCAAGCGCATGTCATCCTGTTTCCCGGTTCCGTTGCCCCAGTACGTGATCACGGCGTTGCTGTTCTCCAGCACGCCATAGGCCGTATGCCAGGGGAACGCCTGTTGCTCCTCGTCCACCACGGCCACGGTGCTCGCCATCACCGCTTCCCGCGGTAGTATGCGGTCGCAGTTGTAGATGCCGAATCCGCTCATCTGGAAGGAGGCCGTGATCACCATGGCGTCCTTGCGCTCGCCCAGGATACGCGTCCAGTATTCGTTGCATTTCGCAAGCGCGTATGCGTTCCAGTCGGGTAGTGACATCGCCCGCTCCTCGGCGGTCATCAGTGGGCGCACATCGACGTACGCCTTCTGCTTCAAACGATCGAGCCTGCGCTTGTCCGCTGTGACCTGCGTGGCGTGGTGCTGGTTGAAGCGCCGCTGCTTCGCTTCCAGCCGATGGTCGAACACCTCCAACGTGCGCTCCCACATCTTCGCATCCACCACGGTATGCATGTAGCTGCGCAGGTCCACCGGCACCTCCGTCCATTTGCCCTGGCTCTTCAAGCGGATCACGCCATGCTCCTCGCCGGCCTTGGCCTCCAGGATGATGTCCTGAAAGCTGCGATGCCGTGCCATGCTGTCGACGAACGCCGCACGTGTGAGCTCACCGGAATACACCCACACCTTCTCCTCGCCGAAGACCGCCCATTCGGGATGCAGCCAACTGCGGTCCACCCGGACATGGAAGCCGATCCGGCTGCGACCTGCGGCACCGCGATGATCCATGCGCAAACTGATGTTCGGTATCTGCGCACTGTGATCCAGGGAGAATACACGCCCTTTGCGTTGGCCTTTCTCATCCGGTAGCGGCGTGCACGTGGCCGTTAGGCAGTAGCCCCGTGCTTCCTGTCGCTCGGTGAAATCCAGCGTGTCCACTTTCGGCCTGATCTGCGCCATGGTGTTCTGGTAGACCATCCATGATGTCAGCGGACCATCTTCTATCGCCGGCGCGACAGGTTGAAACACGGATGCCGTCATCACAGATCCTTCTTCACGCCATTGGCCCGTGGTCCCATCCAGCATGTAGTTATTGTATCCCTCCAGCGCCACGTTCGTCATCGGCCGTTGAATGGTGATGCGTTCACCTGCACGCAGCTGCAAGGGAGCATTGTTCTGAGCAGCGAGCACCTCATACATGCCGGCCGTTTCCATATGGCCCGCAGCATCACCATGCCCCACGTACATCGGGATGCCGCTGGCGATCGCTTCCGCTGGGGTGAAGAAGCCGCGACAACTGATCTCCACATCGCCTTGCACCGGCCGGCCTGCGGCATCCAGGATCGCTCCTGCTGGAATGTGCACGGACCAGCCTTCGGCCGTGCGCAGATCAATGGCTGCGCTGGCGTTCGCCGTGAAGGTCTCCGGCCGTTTGTCCACGGCGGGCATCACGGGCGTTATCCTGGCGAAAGCGAGCGGCTGCGCGCCTTTTTCGGTGAACGCGTCAGGCGGGTCGAAGGCGACCGCCACATCCACACGCCGGTTCTTCGCGCGGCCCGGTTCCGCGGAATTGTCCGCTACCGGCTTCGCTTCGCCCTGCCACGTGATCTCCGCATCGGCCAGGGCAGGACACACGTCGCGCATTGCCGCGCGCACTGCATCCGCGCGGCGATGGGAGAGGGCGATGTTGTAGGTCGACTCTCCCACGTCATCGGTATGGCCGCTGAGCGAGATGCTCCACGGATCGCGGTCGCCGACCTTATCGCAAAGGCGCTCCAGGGTCTTTCGCGCATCATCATCCAGCTCCGCGGAAGCACTCGCGAAGTGGATGCTGACGGTGGTGTTGTTACCGGTGTTCCCGGCGTTCACCGATCGCTCGGTGTTATCCTGCGCCCATATGGCTGCAGCCAGCAGCACGGCGCTCATGAAGGTGGTCAGGGTTCGCATGGTCCAATGTTTTGGGTCGCGCTCATACAACCTGCGGTGGTCGCCGATCCGTATGTCGCACAACCTGAATGCGAGGACGGCAAAAGGTGACCGGCCTGTGGTATGGACGAGGGACGGACCGAAAGGATGCCTGCCTAATGCACCACCATGAAGCGCTGCGAGGACGTGGCTGTGGCGCTGCGCACCGTGGCTACGTAAAGGCCAGCCCTCATCGCCGTCGTGGAGATCGATGCGGATCCACCAGGGATGCGCGTGCTCATCACCGCGCGTCCGGTCAGGTCCGTGATGGTCACGTCGGCGAGCCCGGTGCTCAACGGAAGGCGGATGTTGATCTCCGTATCAGCAACGGTCGGGAAGAGCGTGAACGCGGCTGAAGCGCCCATTTCCTCAATTCCCACGGGCAATTCCAACAACCACCAATCCTTGTACCGCACCACATTGTCGCTACCGGTTCCATAGTACACCTTGTTCGGCGGAACAAAGGCGATCACCGCTCCTCTGCGGCCGCCCGGCGGGAATGGAGGTAGATCTTCCCACGCGTCCAACGCGGCGATGTAGTGCCACACATTGTCGTATGCCGCGTTGGGAACGGGCGTCTGCCCGCCGATCACGATGCCGCCATTCGGTACGCCAACGGCATCTGCCGCGTTGCGTGCCGCCGGCAGCTGCGCGATCCCGGACCATTCATCCGCCACTGGGTCGTAACGCCAGGCACCGGCCAGTGCGCCGTTCGTAACGGGCATGCCACCGACCACGTAACCGCGGCCATCATGAGCAAAGCTGGCGGCCCGCGACATCGGCAGTGTGTCGATCAATGCCCCGCTGGACCAGGATGCCGCCGTTGCGTTGTAGATCCAGAGCAAGGTGCTCGGTAAAAAGTTGGATAGAACGCCGGAACAGAGGTAGCCCTTGCTATCGATGGTGAACGATGTAGAGGCGTAAACCGCGTCGTTCAACGGGGTTGCTGCGTTCCATTGGTCAACCGACGGATCGTACAGGAACACCTCCGCGCTCGGAACACCTTGTACATAACCGCCGAGTAGGTGTCCGATGCCGTCAAAGGCGAAAGCCGAACAATACTGCCGCCCTGTCGCGGGCAAGCTGGCGATCGCGGTCCACGAGTTGTCCAGCGTGTTGAAGCGGTACCAGTCGCTCGTGTTCTGGAAGCCCGCATCCATGCCCGTGCCTACATAGATGTCCGTGCCGATAACGAAGGCCGAAGCATCATCGCGCTCGATGCCCGGAAAGTCGGGGAGTTGTGTCCAGGTCTGGGCGACGGCTGATAAACAAGCCAGGAACAGGGCAGGAGTGAGGTAGCGCATGCTCGAAGCTACGAATGCGATCCAACCGCAACGACGCAACGGTCACGCACACAGTTGCATGCATTTCGTTGCACCGTTCCGTCGTCGCGGTCGAACGTAGTTCTCTGTGCTCCCTGTGCCTCTGTGGTGAAGCCTAATAAGGGTACTTCCCCTCGCCGATCATCTTCTTCGCGATCACCTTCCGCAGCTCGGCCGTGTTCAGGTTCGTGTTCTTGCTGAAACGCTTCGCGCCCATCAGCATCGCCTGGCGCTCGTCGCCCTCCGCGAAGTTGTTCACGGCCTCCTTGGCGTACTTGTGGATGCGGTCGGCTGCATCGTGGATGTACAACTGGCACATCGCGATCTGCTCTTGGACGTTGGCCGCGCCCTTCATCTCGGCGAGCTTCAGCGTCCGCAGCAGGGTGCTTTCCGCGAGGTAAGTGTCGATCACCATGTCCGCGATGTGCATCAGCGTTTCCTGGTGCTTCGCCAGTTCCAGTCCCAGCTTCTGCGCGGCACCACCAGAGGCCATCAGCACGGCCTTCTTGAAGTTCGCCACCATGCGCTTCTCGTCGCCCGAGCAGGGAATCATCGGGTTCCGGCATTTCGGGAATACCCATCAGCTCCGCGGCCACGGCCTGCGCCGGACCCATCAGGTCCAGCTGACCTTTCATCGCGCGCTTCAACAGCATGTCCACCGTGAGCATGCGGTTGATCTCGTTCGTGCCTTCGAAGATCCGGTTGATGCGGCTGTCGCGGTAGGCGCGCTCCACGGGACTTTCGGCGCTGTAGCCCATGCCGCCGTAGATCTGCACGCCTTCGTCGCACACGTAGTCCAGGCATTCGCTGCCCGCTACTTTCAGGATCGCCGCTTCGGCCGCGTACTGCTCCACGCCCTTCAGCAGGGCCTTCGCGTGATCGGCACCGGCCGCTTCCAAGGCTTCGATCGCTTGCTCCATGTCGTAGCTGCAGCGGTAGGTGGCGCTCTCCACCACGTAGCAGTAGGTCGCCTGGTCGGCCAGCTTCTGGCGGATCGCACCGAACGCGCTGATCGGCTTGCCGAACTGGATGCGCTCGTTGGCGTACTTCACGCTCTGGTCCACCACGGCCTTCGCACCGCCCAACGCCGCACCGGCCAGTTTGATGCGACCGATGTTCAGGATGTTCACCGCGATCTTGAAGCCGTTCTGGCGATCGCTGAGCATGTTCTCCACCGGCACCTTGCAGTCGTTGAAGAACACCTGCCGTGTGCTGCTGCCCTTGATGCCCATCTTCTTCTCCTCCGGGTTCAGCGTGATGCCGCCGAAGTCCTTCTCCACGATGAAGGCCGTGAGGTTCTCGTCGTCACCGATCTTGGCGAAGACCGTGAAGATGTCCGCGAAGCCGCCGTTGGTGATCCACATCTTCTGGCCGTTCAGCAGGTAGTGCTTGCCATCGGGCGTCAGCGTGGCCTTGGTCTTGCCGCTGTTCGCGTCGCTGCCACTGCTGGGTTCGGTGAGGCAGTAGCACGCCTTCCATTCGCCGGTGGACAGCTTCGGGATGTACTTCTGCCTTCTGCTCCGCGTTGCCGTAATAGAGCGTGGGCAGGGTGCCGATGCCCGTGTGCGCCGCCATCGCCACGCTGTAGCTGTGGCCCGCGCCGGTCCTCTCCGTGACCAGCATGTTGGTCACGAAGTCCTTGCCGAAACCGCCGTACTCCTCGGGCATCGCAGATGCCCAGCAGCCCCAGTTCGCCCGCCTTCACCATGATGCTCTGCATCAACCCTTCCTCCTGGTGGTCGATGCGTTCCAGGTTCGGCCACACCTCTGCCGCGAGGAAGTCGACGGCCGTCTGCGCGATCATGCGCTGTTCCTCGTTGAATTCCTCGGGAATGAAGATGTCCTGTGGTGCGCTTTCGCGGATCAGGAATTCGCCGCCTTGGAGGGCTTTTTTGGTTTCGGTTGCCATGACGATCAGTTGAGTAACTCGAACACACTCGCCGCTCCCTGCCCAGTCCCCACGCACATCGTCACCATCCCGTACTTCTGCTTTCGGCGGCGCATTTCGTTGAAGAGTTGCACGGTCAGCTTCGTCCCCGTGCACCCCAGCGGATGCCCCAGCGCGATGGCGCCGCCGTTCACGTTCACGATGCTCGGGTCCAGCCCCAGCTCGCGGATCACGGCGAGGCTCTGGCTCGCGAAGGCCTCGTTCAGCTCCACCAGCTCGATGTCCTTCAGCTTCAGGCCGGCCTTCTCCACGGCCTTCGGCACCGCGGCCACCGGACCGATGCCCATGATGCGCGGCTCCACGCCGGCCACGTGGTAGGAGAGGAGGCGGGCGATCGGCTTCACGTTCAGCTCCTTCAGCATGCGCTCGCTCACCACCAGCACGAAGGCCGCGCCGTCGCTCGTCTGGCTGCTGTTGCCGGCCGTTACGCTGCCCTTCGCATCGAACACCGGTTTCAGTTTCGCCAGCCCTTCCAAGGTGCTCGCGCGCGGACCTTCATCGGTATCCACCACGTACTTCTTCACCTGGCGTTTCTCCTTCTCGTCCAGGTACACCTGTTCGACTTCCACCGGCACGATGTCGTCCTTGAAACGCCCGGCGGCGATGGCGGCCAGCGCCTTCTCGTGGCTGTGCAGGCTGAACGCGTCCTGGTCCTCGCGGCTCACCTTGAAGTCGCGCGCCACGGCCTCGGCGGTGAGGCCCATGCCCCAGTAGTAGGTGGGGTTCACCTTGCTCACCTCGTAGTTCGGCACGATGCGCCAGCCGCCGAAGGGGATCGGGCTCATGCACTCCACGCCGCCGGCGATGATCATGTCGCTGAGGCCGCTGTGGATCTTGCTGCTCGCGATGGCGATCGTCTCGCTGCCGCTGCTGCAATAGCGGTTCACCGTCATGCCCGGCACCTTGTCCGTGTTCAGGCCCATCAGGCTGATCATGCGGCCCACGTTCAGGCCCTGCTCGGCCTCAGGCGTGGCGTTGCCCACGATCACATCCTCGATGCGGTTCACGTCGAGGTTGGGCACGCTCTTCACGAGGTGTTGCACCACGTTGGCGGCCAGGTCGTCCGGACGCGTGAAACGGAACTTGCCGCGCGGGGCTTTGCCCACGGCGCTGCGGAAACCGGCGATGATGTATGCGTTCATTTCAGTTCGTTGTTGTCACACTGAGCTTGTCGAAGTGTTGGGCGTGCCGGCGTTCAAATGCAACGCCGTCGGGCTATCCGCTGCAAGTCCTCGGCCTGAAGACAGGCCTGCGGGCTTTCCGCTTCTATCCCTCACGCGGAGTGCGGGCTTCACGGTTTGCATTGTGCTTGGAGTATTTCATCGGCGCCACGATGACCCAATGCCCTTGCCTGTTCAAGATCCTGGCACCCCTTGGCCTTTTCGCCGATCAAGAGATAGACGCGGCCGCGCCAGAAGTACGGGTCGGAATGCTCGGAGTCGAATTGGATCGCTCGGGTCAAAGAGGCTATGGCTTCTTCATTGCGCTCCATGCTAAGCAGGCATAGGCCACGTCGATAATCCACGTAGGGGAAGGCCGGGTTGATCTCAATGACCCGATCGAAGTCCTTCAGCCCTTCCGCGTATCGCTGTAACAACAGCAAGGCATAGCCCCTGTTGAACAACTGCTGTGCATTGTTGGGGACGATTTCCAACGATCGACTGAAGTCGGCAATAGAGCCTTCCAAATCACCGAGTTGAGCGCGACAGGTCCCACGGTTGCCATAAGACTTATATGACGTCGGCTTGAGTTGGATGGCCTTGTCGAAGTCCGGGATCGCCGCCTTACAATTCCCTTGATTGGAGAGCAAATAGCCACGGCGGAAGTAGAGGAATGCGTCCGTGCTGTCCGCAGCGATCAGGCTATCGAGCTGTGGAAGTCTGTCATCGTCGAAGGTCTCCACCCAGGTCGTGTCATAGCTGGTCACTTGAGTTTGGGCGGATGAGGTTCGCCACCACAAGACAAACGCAAGGAGTACGAATAGCTGCGTCAAACCTCGGCCTGAAGACAGGCCTGCGGGCTTTCCGCTTCTATCCCTCACGCGAAAGCGGGGTGTTGCGAGGCTATTGCACCTTTTCTCCATCGGGTTTGACCTTGGGATGCGTATAGTGCCAGAGAAACTGCTGCGCCGAACGGAGATTATTGTCGTCATCGCGTTGACTTTCTTGCCATTCGACTGTGCTAGCCATATTTCCGTATGCTGCCTGAATAGATGTTGCCAGCAGTTCCGCAGAGATGAGTTTCGTAGTGGATTCATAGTTCGAGTGCTCCAAATCGCCTTTTGATGTACCCGGGAGACCGACGGTTTGGACTGTTGGCCTCAAAATCGTGACCAGTCTAACGGCAAATTCAGGGTGCTCTCTGATGTGTTGGGTAAGGAAGTCGGACACGACCGCACTATCCCCCAAGTTGTGCCAGGCCCAGATGAAATCACGCACATCATCATCCGCTTTGCTGAACATGTCTCCGGACTCAGCTAGTAGTCTGAATCTTCCGGTCAGCACTCGGCCGATTGCCAGCTTCTCATCTCGCGTGAATGCTTCAGGTCGGGCGTCATCTTTTTGAGTAGGCAGACTGTAGTAGATCTGAACTCCGAACTCCAATGGCTCCGCATTTAGCAGTACCTCGCTGGCCATGGCTATGCGTTCGCTTTTGCTCGTGGTGCGGTCCAGCATGTTTGAAATCATCCACGCCGCTTGTCTTCGAGGGCCATCGAGGCCGAAGAAGGACGTTGTCTTAGGGATGGCATTTCCGCTTTGAGCCACGGCAAGACTCAGAGCACGTGCACCCACAGCCCCGAGTTCCTCGTCACGCAAATTCAGCTTGTGAATGACTAGCTCGGAATTTGCGTCGTGCAAGACCTTTGATACTTCTTCCTTCAGTTGATCTTGGACTGTCGTAGGGTCAATTTCCTTGGAGCAATGGCGTCGTGCGTGAGTCTGAAATATCGCCTTCGGGAATGTTCAGAATGAAGTAGCGGTCGTAGTAGCGAGATGATGCAACACGCTGTTCAAGGGAAGCGCGCTTGTGGTCAAAGTGCTCAGGCCATCCAGAAGAAACACCTTTTAATGCTGGGAACAAGTGCCCGACAGTTCTTCGCCGCGGTTCGCTTTGCGCAGGCCAGTCCAGCGAAGTGACCATAGTACTGCTCTTCATGCGATTCCGTGCTCGTCTCAGTCTGCTTTGTTCTGCTCGGTAAGAAACTGCCTGCTCCGCTCGCATCGCTTCGTAAAGGGAAGGATAGAAAACTCGAATGCCCTCTAGGAGCATTAGATTCAACGACATTCAAGTCTCCCTTGAGGATAGGGAGAGTGAAGGTCAGCGCGTTGTGATAGCGCATAACATCCCTCGGGGTATTGATCGCGGGTGTTAACCCGGCATCAAACGCGGCTGGAATCTGCAGACCTCTTCTTGGGAACATCGTCCGTGGCGTTAGACATTTTCAACTCCCTTAGAGCAATAGGTTCTCCAAGACGTCGGTTTCATTGGAACAGTTCATGTGGGATTTGAGATGATCTTCTCTAGGAATGCCTTGCCTGATTCTTAGTTTGAGTGTCCAGTTCGTTCTTGCAGCGCATCACCGACAACCTTGTCTTCGAAGACAAGAATGAAAGAGACGTTCTGAAAGCTACCTGTGAGCTTCACTAGTCGAAATACTGCAAACACTTCCGACTTGTCGAGGCGGTCGATGTCATCGACGAGCACTACAAATCCTTGTCTTGGACTGTGCGAGTTTCCCTTCAACTCGCTCCTTCAACTTGTCGATATCCGTGGCGGTCAGATAGTCGATTGCATCATTTACGCCATCGGCTGAGAGCAGTCCGCCTACCATCTTGCGAAAGCCGGTGAGTGGCTTCGACTTAGAACCGGCGTTCAACCCAACTATAGAGCTGTTCGCCCAGAGTTGACACCAACGCCTCGAAGAAGGCTAGGAGCAATTGGTCCTCGTCTAGGTATCTCCATGGGTTGAATCGTACAGTCTTGATTCGATCATGCTTTCTAGGGCAAGATCGATGAGATTAAGAACCGAAGTTTTTCCCTCCCCCCAAGCACCATAGATGCCTGACGACAAGACTCGAGGATCTCTGGCCTCTGGGCGAGTGCATCAGCAATTCGCGTTGCAAATGGGGCACGACCAAATTTGTCCTCTTCCGGACGAGTAATTGGCGAATCGGATGAGTAGTCAGCGCTCATGCCGATGTTGAGGTTTGCGTGAGCGATTGAAGCGGAAAGCCCGCAGCGAAGCGAGGACTTGTAGCGGAAAGCGCGACCCGAGGCTTTGCGAGGGACACGCCCAAACAACCACTATGCTTCACCGCGTTCATCAGTTCCGCAACACTTTCCCGCTGGTGATGATCGACTGCAAGCGCTCCAGCGTTTTGCGCTGCATGCAGAGTTCCAGGAAGGTCTTCCGCTCCAGGTCCAGCAGGTATTGCTCGCTGACTTCCGTGGGTTCGCTGAGGTCGCCGCCGCAGAGCACGTGGCCCAGCTTCTGCGAGATCAGCGTGTCGTGCTCGCTGATGTAATTGCCGCTCTGCATGGTGTTGGCGCCGATGTACACGATGCCCAGGCCTTCGCGGCCGAGCACCTTGATGTCCTTGCGCATGGGCGGCTTGGTGTAGCCCTTCTCCCAGAGGTCGAGCGCGCATTCCTTGGCGTAGGCCAGCTGGTGCGCGCGGCTCACGATCGACCTCGTCCGTGCCGCGGCGCAGGTAGCCGAGGGCGAAGGCTTCTTCGCCGCTGGTGCTCACCTTGGCCTGGCCGATGGTGAGGAAGCGCTCGCGCAGCGCGTTGATGCGGATGTCGCCTTCCTTCAGTTCATCGCTGAGGCGCAGCGCGAACTCCTTGCTGCCGCCACCGCCGGGGATCACGCCCACGCCGAACTCCACGAGGCCCATGTAGGTCTCGGCATGCGCCACCACCTTGTCCGCGTGCAGGCAGAGCTCGGTGCCGCCGCCGAGGCAGAGCTGGTGCGGCGCGGCCACCACGGGGATCGATGAATGCCGCATGCGCATCATCGTGTTCTGGAAGGTGCGGATGGCCATGTCCAGGTCGTCGTACTCCTGCTCCACGGCCATCATGAAGATCATGCCCACGTTGGCGCCCGCGGTGAAGAGCGCGCCGTCGTTGTAGACCACGAGGCCTTTGTAACCGGCCTCCGCGAGATCGATCGCCTTGTTGAGGCCCTGGATCACCTCCGCGCCGATGGTGTTCATCTTGCTCGTCCAGCTCACCGCGAGGATGCCGTCGCCGATGTCGTACACGCGTGCTTGACTGTTCTTCCACACGATGCTGCTTTCGGGCAGTTCGCTCAGCACGATGGTGCCTTCCGCGCGCGGCACCGGCTTGTAGCTCTTGCTCGGGATGTCGTAGAAGAGCCGCTTGCCGCCTTCCATTTTGTAGAAGCTGGTGTTGCCTGCGGCGATCATCTCGTTCACCCACGCGGCGACTTGCACTCCCGCAGCGTTCATGGCATCGAGCGCGGTCTTCGCGCCGATCGCATCCCACGTTTCAAAAGGTCCAAGCTCCCAACCGAAGCCCGCGCGCATGGCGTCGTCGATCTTGTAGAGCTGGTCGGTGATCTCCGGGATGCGGTGGCTCACGTAGGCGAACAGCCCGTGGAAGCTTTTGCGGTAGAACTCGCCGGCCTTGTCGCGGTGCCCGCGTAGAGGATCGCTGTGCGCTTCACGAGGTTGTCTTCTTTCTTGGCAGCCTCCAGCGTAGCGAACTTCGGCTTCACCTGCGGACGGTATTCCAACGTCTTCAGGTCCAGCGCGAGAATGTCGCCCTTGGGCGATGAGCGGTCCTTGAAGAAGAAGCCCTTGCCGGTCTTGCTGCCGAGCATGTTCTTCTCGACCATCTGCTTCAGGTAGCCGGGCAGCGCGAACGTGGCGTTCTGCTCGTCCTTCGGGCAGTTCTCCTGAACGCCTTTCGCGACGTGCACGAGCGTGTCCAGGCCCACGACATCCGCCGTGCGGAAGGTGGCGCTCTTCGGACGGCCCAGCGCGGGACCGGTCAAGCGATCGACCTCTTCCACGGTGAGGCCCATCTCTTCCACCAAGTGGAACAGGCCCATGATGCCGAACACGCCGATGCGGTTGGCGATGAAGGCGGCCGTGTCCTTGCACAGCACGGTGACCTTGCCCAGCACGCGCTGGCCGTACTCCTCCAGGAAGGAGAGGACCTCGGGATCCGTCTTCGTGCCGGGGATGATCTCCAGCAGCGGCAGGTAGCGCGGCGGGTTGAAGAAGTGCGTACCGCAGAAGTGCTTCGCGAAATCCTCGCTGCGTCCTTCGAGCAGGGCGTGGATCGGGATGCCGCTGGTGTTCGTGGTGATCAGCGTTCCCGGCTTGCGGTACTTCTCTACGTTGGTATACACCTGCTGCTTGATGTCGAGCCGCTCCACCACGACCTCGATCACCCAGTCGCAGTCCTTGATCTTCGGCAGGTCATCGTCGAAGTTGCCGGTGCTGATCCGCTTGGCGAAGCGCTTGTCGTAGATGGGCGAGGGGCTGCTTTTCAGCGCAGCGGCCAGGGCATCATTGACGATCTTGTTCCTGTCCGTCCCTTCCTTGGGAACAATATCCAGCAGCAACACTTCAGCGCCTACGTTGGCAAAGTGGCAGGCGATGCGGCTTCCCATGACGCCGGATCCGAGGACGGCGACTTTCTTGATGGTTCGGTTGGTCATGTGTGTATGAATGTTTCACCACAGAGGCACAGAGAGCACAGAGGAATGAAATTGAAGGCTGTCATGTGCTCCATTCTGGCTTTCTCTGTGTCCTCTGTGCCTCTGTGGTGAACTAAAAGAGTTGTTCTTGTTCGAGTATCCGATCAAGCTCCGACATCACCTGCCGGAAGCTGTTGAGTTGTGATTGTGTGAAGCGGTTCTGCACCGCCTTGTTGAATCGCACCACCGTATCGCGGCTCACGTCGCGCATCTGTTTGCCTTTCGCCGTGAGGTGGATGCGCACGACCCGCTTGTCCTCCTTGCAGGCCACGCGCTTGATCAGGCCTTCATGCTCCATGGTCTGCAAAATGCGCACAAGGCTGCGGCTCTCCTGGCCCATCTTCGGTCCCAACTTGGTGCTTGGCGTGCCCTCCGGCTCGATGTTCAATAGGATCTGTCCGATGGCCATGCTGCCGCCGTACTTGGCCGCCTCGCTGTTGTAGATCCGCGAAATGCGGCTCCACACCTTGCGGATCGGGAAGTCGATCGTCTCTTCGGGTTTCATCGCTGAACGACGGATACACGCGTCGAACGAAGGTATGCACAAAAAGTTATGCATGCATACGAAAATGTCGAATGGTGATGCTACCAAGGCTCTGAGGGGCGGCCACCCGATGACCCTCACCGCATCAGGCTAACGTGACCGGTGTAGGTCTGCTCGTCCAGCTTGATGATGTAGTAGTACACGCCATCACTGGCCTGCTGCCCCCCGTCGCGGCGGCCGTTCCAGGCCTGGCCGTTGTCGCTGTTCGCGAACACCTCCTTTCCCCAGCGGTCGAAAATGGTGATGGTATAACAGTCACGCAGTTCCTGGGTGCTGATCAGCTCGAAGAGGTCGTTCACCTGGTCGCCGTTCGGCGAAAAGACGTTCGGGATGCGGAAGTCAAGCACTTCGGAGAAGGGGGCGACGGTGAAGTTCTGCGAGGTGCTGGATGTGCAGCCGTTCTGGTCGGTGATGGTGAGCTGCAAAGTGCCCGACGAGTTGAACGGTAGCACAAGCGAGCCGCCATTGTTCAGCGCGACGGACGAGCCATTGTAGGACCACTGAGCCGTTGTGCCCGCGCCCGAGGTGTTCATGGCCGTGGTGCGGATGCCCGTGCACACCGTGTCCGTTTCAAACGCGAAGCTGGCCGGTGTGGCCTGCGCCACATTCACGGGTTGCACCGTGGTGTAAATGCAGTCCACGTCCGTGCTGGTCACACTGAGCTCGCCGATGCCGTTGGTCGTCCATTCCACCGTGATGCACGGCTGGTCCAAGGGCGAAAGGACATTACCACCGGTCACCGACCAGGCGTAATTGGTACCCGGCCCGCCTTGGGCGCAATACTCGTAGGTGCCCACGCCGATGCACAGCGTACCCGGACCGGTGATCTGCATGGGCGCGGCGGATGGGGTCACGTTCACGGTAATGGCCGCGTTGTAGATCCCCGGAGGACAGGCATTGTCGAAGGCGAGCACGGAGAACACATAGGGTTCGGTGCTTCCTTGCTGGCAGCTGGTGGCCCAGCAGAAGGTGGCCGTGGCCAGGCTATCGCCCGTGAGGGCGCCGTTCAGCGTAGCCGCCGGGAAGATCATGTTCGGATCGAAGAGCGAGCCGTTCACCGATATGCCCAAGGTGTCGCCGTTGAAGTCGGTGAAGGTGATCGGAAAGCAGAGGGTGTCCCCCGCGTTCACGGTGTATTCCGCCGTGAGCTGGCCGCCCAAGGGCTCAGGAGCCACATTGTTCGCACACGGCACACTGAGCAGCTGCAGGTCGCTCCGTATCCGTCCGATCTGCTGGCCGTTGCGGTACTCCTTCACTTCCACGGCCACCACCCAGTTGCCCAGCATGCCCGCCGAGTATTCCGTGGCCCCGGTCTGCGGATCGATGTACGCATAGCCCGAGCTGCCGAAGGGCTGTGCGGGACTGTACCCCGGTTGATACAATACTTCCACGATGTTCCAGCTCAGGATGAACGGCGGATCCACGATGCCAGGCAGGTCATCCTGCGAGCCATAGGGTACCTGGAAGGAGAAGACGAGCGAGTCGCCATCGGGGTCAACGGCCGCGTTGGAGAAGCTGGTGGTGTCCGTGATGCACACGAAGGGCACCGGGGTGCCTTGGAACACGGGGGAGGAGTTGGGGATGGAGGCGGGTGGAATGAAGGAGTAGAAGCCGATGCCCGTGTTGCCCGGACTCCACCAGGTTGGTGATGGCGCCGTTGCGCGCAAAGCCCTGCAAATAGAGGTGGTAGCCGCCGTCATTCAGGGGCAGGATCACATCGCCTTCGAAGAGGCTCTCTTCCACACAATCTCCCTCGCCCAGGATGCAATCCTCCGGAAGGTCCGGCGTCACCACGTTCCAGGTGGTCACGTAGACGTTTCCGATGGTGTACTGCTCCTTGGATCCATTGGTGTTGTTGAGGTCCTCGGTGTATACCCCGATGCGCAGGGGAACGCTCTGGTCGCCCAACCAGGTCAGGATGGTCGGAAAGTTCGAACTGGCTCCGCAGTTCAGGTAGATGCGCACCTTCAGTTTGTAGCGGAACATGTTCGTTCCCGGTGCCGTTTCCCCGATGAACTCATAGCCCAGGTCGCCACCGACGATGTGCGTGGCCCAGGTCGGCGAAGCGAACAGCAGGGCGAGCACAATGAGCACATGGCGGAAAGTGACGTGAGGATGCATGGGGGGATGGCCTGGGTTCACCGATAAAGTGTGAATTTAGCTCTCCGTTGCCAATGGACCAGCCCGATGGCATGGTTCCTGACCACGTTACATGCCCAATCTTCCAAAGCCACACCCCCCAGCTCATGAGAACGTCCTTGTCATTCCTCGCGATCGCCGCACTGGTCACCGTTTCCTGCTCGAAGGATGATGTGGTGGAAAATGGCCCTCCCGCCAATGCCGGTCCACGGCTCATCCTGAAGTTCAAGTTCGACAGCACCCAGGTGCGCTTGAATGGCTTTGGACAACCCGAACCCACCATCGACGCGGGCCATGGCGCTCAGAGCCCAGTGTTCAACAAGATGAGCGCACACTATGCTGAGTTCGCACAGACCGCCACCACGCTGCTAGGGCAGGGCGATGTGGTGTACCACGCAACGGAGACCACGCTGGGCGGCTCCACCGCGATCGACCACGACCTTTCCCTGGAAGTGGGTCAGGGCGGGGAGTTCCTCAACATTCCCCTGAGCGACCTGTCACCGGGCACCTATACCTGGCTTCGGGTATCGCTCGCATACCAGAACTACACGGTGAAGCTCAGGACAACGAGCCCCGTGCTCAACCTGACCGGGACGATCGCCTCCTTCATCGGCTACAACACCTACATCTCCTCCTATATGATCGCCGACAGCACGGTTCAAGTGAATGGCAACCGGTCGCAGGGATATTGGGGATTCGAAGTGAATGACCTACCAACTGGCGTGATCACCGGTCAGGCGCCGGCAGGTGCTACCACCGTGCCCAATCCGCTGTCCGCAACCTCACCGATCCCCGCAGGTTCCTGTGTGGTCACCGGAGCCTTCCCCGTACCGTTGACCGTCACCGGCAACGAGACGGCCGATGTGGTCATCGAGGTGTCGCTCAGCACCAACAAAAGCTTCGAGTGGACTGAGGCGGACGGCGATAACGTGTGGGAGCCGATGAGCGGGGAAACCCCTACGGACATGGGCGTGCGGGGCATGATCCCCACGGTGCTGTGAGCGCTTAAGCGGGCTGCTTGGGCAGCACAGGCTTCCCATCGAGCAGCAGGGTGGCCTTGCCTTCCGCGCAGGAGTACCCAACACGGGCCGATGGTAGCATCAGCTCTGCATGGCCTTGCAGATCGTCATACAGGAACACGCTGTCCGTGTCGAAGGTGATCGTGAACGCACCCGCCGCAACCGCCACCCTGGCCTTCGGTGCGATGTTCGACAGCACGCGTACAGGACCTTCGTCGCTGCTCTTCCAGGATCGGATCGCCACATCGAGGAAGCCGAGGTGAACGAAGTGGTCGTCCTTCAGCCAGAACACCTCCTGTCCCCAGCTGTCGCGCTCGCCCATGTTGGCCAGCAGCACCAGGCCATCCGCTGCGTTGTCCGTGGCGAAGAATGTGGGCAGCATGGTGTAGCTGTCGTATCCGGGCTTCGAACGAGCGATCACCTTCGCTGCGCTGTCCGCCGTGGGCGTGTACAAGTACAGATGAAGTCCTTCGCGGGATGCTTCATCCATCGGTCCAGCGACCATCACGAAGCGGCCGTCGGGTAGCTTGAAGGTGGTCTGGATCAGCAGGGTGTCGCTTTTCACATTGTCATCCAGACCGGGTAGCTCCAGCTGGTGCCATGCTGACGCTGCGGTGTCAGCCTGTGTGTTCGGAACGGCCGATGTTCCACTCTCCTTGGCAGGACCACTGCACGCGGTCAACAGCACCAAGCCGGTGTAAAATACCATGTTCATGGTAATGGCGCCACCGACCCGCTGCCGGAGATGTCCGTGGTGAGGTCGGGCTTGCCGTGATATCGCACGCTTCCACTGCCCGCGATGGAGATGGCCAGCTTGCTGATGGCCGTAAGGCTCACATCACCGCTGCCCTTGATCGTCACCTCCGCCTCGTTGCAGGTGAGTTCCGCAGCCTCAATGCCGCCGCTGCCCTTGATCGTGGCGTCAAGCTCGCTGGCCGTACCGCCCAGGGTGATGTTGCCGCTGCCTTTATCCGTTGCCTCGATCCGTTTGACGTCCAGATGAGCGATAGCGATGTTGCCGCTGCCCGCAAGCGTGAACTCCACGTCGTTTCCGCCGAAGACATCCTCGGATCGGATGTCCCCGCTGCCTTCCACCGCAAGCCGCGTTAGTTGCGGGGTGGTGATGTGGATCACGAACGGCGCATCGGTCGAGTAGCTTTTGTTGGTACGGATGGTCCACGTTCCGCCGGAAACATCCGTGCGTACCAGGTCGATCAATTCCGCCTGCGCTTCAATCTCCACCCGCTGTTCAACCCCCTTGCTGATCACCACCTCGAAGTGGCCATCGTTCACGAGTTCCGAGAAGGCCTCCACCTGGATCACCTTGCGGACCGGGGTTCCGGTGCCTTTCACTTGGGCACCGAATTCCATGCAACCCGACAGGGCCACCAGCCCCATCGCCATGATCCAGATGGCAGCAGGCTTCATGCGATCAACGGTTCAGGTACACGTTGCCGTTGAAGCTCATGTCCTTCAACGTAAGCGTGTAGAAGTAGGTGCCCGTGGTGCACTCTTCACCCGCCATGTTACGGCCCGTCCAAGTAATGTCGTTACCGAAGCTTTCGAACATCTTCTGCCCCCAGCGATTGAAGACCTGCAGGTTCACACAGGGCCCGAGGAAACCGTTGCTGTTCACCGTGAACACATCGTTCTTTCCGTCGCCGTTCGGTGTGAAGACGTTCGGGATCTGGTAATCCACATAGTCGTCGAAGCTGCTGTTCAGGAAGGTCTGGGTTATGCTTCCGGTGCAACCGAAGTTGTCCGTTACCACGAGTGTCACCGTGATCGGCTGCCCGTAGATGAAGACGTGCTGCGGGTTCTGCTCCGTGCTGGTGCTTCCATCGCCGAAGTCCCATGCCCACTGCGCGGCGCCGCTGCTCTGGTCGGTGAAGAAGGCCCGAAGCTCATCGCAGCCCGGCTCCAACCGCATGGTGAACGCGGCTTGTGCGATCCCCTGCAAGGTCACCAACACAATGTCCTGGCTCGTACATGTGTCGCTCGAAACCGTTACCGTGTACAGCGTGGTGGCCTGCGGCGTGCATACCGGGTTGGAAGCGGTCACATCGCTAAGGTCCGTGCTCGGCGACCACAGCACCGAGGTGCCAGGGATGTTCGTGGGGTTGCCACCCAGCGTTACCTGTTCGCCCTGGCAAACGCTCTGGTCATCGCCGGCATCCACAGGTGG
The DNA here is from genome assembly GCA_963814325.1 of uncultured Flavobacteriales bacterium. Taxonomy (GTDB): domain Bacteria; phylum Bacteroidota; class Bacteroidia; order Flavobacteriales_F; family PHOS-HE28; genus PHOS-HE28. The sequence goes on along the minus strand of CAWFCK010000005.1, from coordinate 341,276 downwards.
ATCCGTGCTCACCTGCACCACCACGATATCGCTGCCGGTGCAACCGTTGCCGTCCGTGATCACCAAGGTGTAGGTGGTGGTGATCACCGGTGAGGCCACAGGGTTCAGGATGTTCGCGTTGTCGAGGGTGGCGTTGGGCGACCAGTTCGCACTGCCACCTCCGGTGCCGTTCAACTGCACGCCGAAGCCAGGGCAGAGGTACTGGTCCGCACCAGCATCCGCATTGGGCTGACCGAGCACTGTAACGGTGAGCGCATCGCTGCTGCTGCAGTTGTTCGCGTCCGTGAGGGTTACGCTGTAGTTGGTAGTGGTTGCCGGTGAGGCGATGGGGTTGGGCACATCCACCGCGTTCAATCCGGTGGAGGGCGACCAGAGGAACGTTCCGATGCCCGTGGCGGTCAATTGCACCGATCCACCCTGGCAGAAGCTCGTGTCATTACCTGCCTCCAACAAGGGCAGCGGGTTCACCGTCACCGTTACGCTGTCCGCTGCGCTGCACTGGTTGATGTCCGTTACGAACACGGTGTACGTGCTCGTGTTGGCCGGTTGTGCCACGGGGTTCGCTGCCGTGGTGTTGTTCAATCCGGCTGCGGGAGTCCACAGGTAGGTGCTGCCCGTGGGGCCTGTGGGCGTGCCACCGATGGGCGTGCTGGCGCCCACGCAAACACCAACGGCCGGACCAGCGTCCACCGATGGCAAGGCGTTCACCGTGACCACCACGGAATCCGTGCCGATGCAACCAGCGGCATCCGTGACCGTGAGCGAGTACGTGGTGGTGGCGCTGGGGTAGAAGAGGGGAGCGCTGTTGGTCGGGTCGCTCACGCCGGTGGACGGGGACCAGACGTGCGTTACGTTGCCCGTGTTGCTCAACTGGGTGGTGTCGCCGATGCAGATCTCATTGTCGCCAAGGATCTGTGTGTTCGGTGTGGTCACGATCACGTTCAGTACGGCGCTGGTGTCCGCACATCCATTTCCGCCGGCAACGAAATAGGTCCATGCTCCAGCCGGGTCAACGGAAGGACCGAAGAGCGGACCGTGCTGCACGCCATCGGGATCGAGCCACACGCCGTTCGGGTCGGGCGTGCCTCCCAATGAATCGGTAAGGTTGAAGATGATGCCGCTCGCACACGTGCTCACCGTTCCTCCGACACCGGGGTTCAGCGCGGGGTTCACTACGATGGTCACCGTAGCCTGGTCATCCGTGCAGGGGAGGGTCGCGGTGACCAGATAGGTCAGCACGTCGGAGCCGCTCGTGGACGGGTCGAAGATGCCGTTGGAGGGTTGGCCATTGCCATCCGTCCATTGGCCACCGGCCTGAGGCGTTCCACCCAAGCGGTGAAGAGGTCCAACTTGTCCGCTATTGCTGCACAGCTGCAGGAACGCGTTTCACCAGCATCCGCTGCGGGGGTTTCCATTACCGTTACAAAGGCCGTGTCGTTGGGGCACGGGATGGTAGCGGCAACCACGTAAGCGTATGCACCCGGCAGGCTCGCGCCGGGCGTATACACACCTGTGGAAGGCGAACCGTCCGGTGCCACCCAGGTGCCACCAACTGGCGGGTTGCCGCCGATGAGGTTGAAGAGGGTGAGGGGGAAGGCCGTGCCGCAAATGCTGGATGAACCATCCGTTCCGGCATTCACAGGTTGTACAACCGTCACCATCATCGAATCCGTACGCGAACACGCTTGATCATCGGTCAAGGTCATCGTGTACATCGTGGTCACAGCCGGAGAGGCCAGTGGGTTCGCGATGTTCGGGTTGCTCAACGTGGCCGCAGGTGTCCATGTATAGGTGCCCGGGCCGCTCGCCTGGAGCTGCACCGAATCGCCAAGGCATACCGAGCAGATCGGGACCTGCGTTCGCGTTCGGCAGCACGTTCACCGTCACCGTGGTCTGGTCCGTGTTCGTGCACAGGTTGCCACCGGTCACCGTGAGGGTGTAAATGGTCGTGGCCTCGGGATTCGCCGTGGGATTCGGGATGTTCGGGTCGCTGAGCCCGAAGATCGGCGACCACACCAGGGTGCCATTGCCTGATCCGTTCAATTGGGCGCACCTGGCCCGCACAGATGCTCGTGTCCGCACCGGCATCCACGTTGGGGATGGCCAGCCCGTTGATCGTGATCGCATCGCTGGCCACGCAGGTGTTGCCATCCGTCACCGTCACGGTGTATGTCGCTGTTCCTGTGATGGTGGCGAGGGGATTCGCCGCTGTGCTGCTGCTCAGTCCACCTGCGGGGCTCCAGCTGTACGAGCTTCCCGTGGGGCCCGTGGGCGAACCGCCAAGCATGAGCTCTTCGTTGATGCACAGCGGAGGTGTCGGCACCCGCGTTCACCGTGGGCAACGGGTTCACCGTGACCAGCACGCTGTCCACGGCAACTGCAGTTCACACTGTCGCTCAGCGTTACCGTGTACATGGTAGTGACGGAGGGCTGCGCGACCGGCGATGCGATGTTCGTTGCGCTGAGGCCGTTCGCCGGGGACCACAGGAAGGTGCCGATCGCCCGTGGCGTTCAGTTGCGTTGATCCGCCCGCGCAGATGGCCGCGTTGTTGCCGGCGTTCACGGTCGGTTGTGAGATGACGACACAGCACCGTGTCCGTGTTCACACATCCGCTGTTGCTCACCTGTACCACATAGTTGGTAGTGGCCACCGGCGTGGCCACCGGATTGGCGGCGCTGCTGCTGTTCAGCGTGGCCGAAGGCGACCAGGTGAAGCTGCTGCCATTCGGACCCGTGGGCGAACCACCCAGCGGTGTACTTCCGCCTGCGCACAAGGTCACGTCCGCACCTGCGTTCGCAGCGGGCAGCGGCACGATGTTCACGCTCACGCTCACTGGCTGGCTTACGCAACCCAATGCATTGGTGGCGCTCACCAGCACCGACCCGGCACCCGATGCGCCCCAGTTCACCGTGATGGTGTTGGTGCCCTGGCCCGTCGCGATCACTGCCGCCGTTCACCGTCCACGCGAATGTGGCCCCGGGAATGGCCGCGGTGGTGTAGGTGCTACCCGACTGCTGTGTGCATACCTGCGCCGGTCCCGTGATGGTCTGCGGTCCGGTGAAGGGGATCACGTTCACCTGGAACACCACGTCCACCGACTTCGGCGGACAGCCGTTGTCGATCACGCTGACACTGAAAAGGTACGGCTGGTCCTGGCCTTGGTCGCACGCCGTGTTCCAGCAGAATTGGGAGGTGATGGAGCCACTGCCCGTACCCGAACTGTCGATGGTGGCGGGCGGGATTGAACAACGTGCCATTGAAGATGGTGCCGCTCGCGTTCAGGGTGATGCTGTCCAGGTCCACGTCGATGAAGTCCATGTTGAAACACAGCTGGTCGCCGGCGTTCACCGTGTAGCTCGTGGGCAGGTTACCGGATACCTGTGGCGTGTTGTTCGGCGGGCAGGGGATGGCCTGCAACTGCAGGTCGCGGCGCGTGCGGCCGATCAACTGGCCGTTCCGGTATTCCTTGATCTCCACCGCGATCACGTAGTTCCCTTGCAAGGGTGGCTGGTATTCCGTGAGGCCCGTGGCCCCGTTGAGGAAGGAGTAGCCGCCGGGACCGAAGGGCTGGACCGTGCTGAAGCCCGGTGCCCAGGTGACCTCGGGCACAGGCCAGGGCAGCTGGTTCGGTGGGTGGTTGTACGCCACCCTGCTGGCTCACGCTGTTGTAAGGCGTCTCGAAGGAGAAGATCAACTGGTCGCCATCGGGATCGCTGGCCGTGTTGATGAAGGTGGTGGTGTCGCTGATGCAGAGGAAGGGCGTGGGAATGCCCAGGAACACCGGCGAACTGTTGTTCACCAAGGTGCGGTGGGATGAAGGCGTAGTAACCGATGCCCGTGCCGTTCGGGTTCTGCAGGTTGCTGATGTCCAGGTTGCGGCAGCACATCTGGAAGTAGAGGTGGTAGCCGCTGAAGCTCAAGGGAAGGTCCACCGTGCCGGCGAACACGCCGCGCAACGTGCACAAGGCCATCGCCCACGGTGCAGCCATCCGGAAAGTCGGGGATGATCTGCTCCTGCGAAACCAGCGCAAGTTCCACCGTGGCCTGCTGGTTCTTGTCCGCGTCCGGGTTCTGCGGATCCTGCAGGTACACGCCCACAGGCAAGTGCCGTTCGCGATTGTCCAGCAGTTCGGCGAAGGTCTGGAAGTTGGAGTTGGGCCCACAGTTCATGTAGAACTCCATCGTCACAGCGTATCGGTAGACCTGGCTGCCGGGGAAGGTCTCACCCAGGTACACGTAGCCCAGGTTTCCGCCCACGAGGTGGGTGGCCATGGCCGCAGGTGCTGCCAACAGGCTGAGGAACAACAAAGTGGATTCGTATAAAGCGCTTCATGTTCGTTCAGTTCAGCGAATAGCGATCGTTCTGTTCCACTCCCGTAAGGTGTTTCCAATGTGAGCACGTAGACCCCCGGAGAAAGCCCCGATGCGCCCATGCATATTGTTGCGTGCCGCCGGATCACGGGGCTTGTATTCACCACCGCGCCCAAGGCGTTTCGCAACACTGCGCTCCATCCCGCTTCAGCCATCGACCGAACGCGATGTTCACGTTATCATCCGCAGGCACCGGCCAAACGGAACCGATGGGATCCACGGCGTTTCCGCGATGCCCGTGAAGCTGCAGTTCCAGTTCAGCAGGAAGCCCGCATCGTTGCCGGGAGGCCCACCACCATTGCTCTCCTGACGCAGGGTGATGCTCGGACCACTGGAGGTGATGACCCCGTTGTTGGGCAGCTGGTTCAACCCATTCCCGAAGAAGGTGCCGATCAACGGACTGTTCACGTCCGGACCATCGTAGATCGCCAGGAACCGTTGGTCGTTGTTGCCCCATTCGAACACCGAGAAGGTGAGCACCACCACATCGCCACTCGTGGGGGCGAGGGTGAATGCGCCAGACTCACCCGGCTGATAGGGATTATTCGGACCACCATCATCGGCCAGCACACCGGTGCAGTTCTCGTTCACCACATCCTGGAATCCGGGCATCTCCAGCGTATCGCAGTAGGCGGGTTCAGTGTAATGGATGAGGTCCGTGTACGACTGTGTGTCCGTTCCATTCGAATTCGTCACCGTAAGGGATACGGAGTAGATACCGGGAACCGCGTAGAGGTGCAGCGGCGAAGCCACATCGCTCGTCATTCCATCGCCGAAGGTCCAGCTCCACGTGTCGGGAGCATTCGTACTTTGATCGGTGAACTGAACATAGCCCGTGCAGGTGCTGGTGGGCGTGGCCGAGAAGTCGGCGATCGGCGGGTTCGGGTTCGCGCTCACGATCACGCTGAAGTCCTCCGTCTGTCCATAAAGCGGCTGATCACAGGGGTCCGAGCTCTCACCTACCACGTCGGCCGTTATCCGCATACGCACCGCAGTGCCGAAGACCACACCCGATGGCATCGTTAATGTGGCCGTGGGGTCCTGCGTGTTCAGCGCGCTCCACACCAGCTCGGAAGCCGTGAACGCGCCATCGTTGTCCAGGTCGATCCACAGGAAGATGTCGTGCGCCGATGTTCCGCCCGTACCAATGCTGATGGGGTAGGTGAGGCCTTCGGTCACGTTCGCCGTGTTCCCGCAGGAGCGGTCCTGATAGCCTTCCGATCCATCAACACTGCTGCTGGTGATGCCGGCTAACGCTACGCTCGTGATACCGAATCCACAGCAGTAGCTCTGCGTTTCAGGTGTGCAGGCCGCAGGCACCAATTGTGCACCGAGGTCCACAGTGACCAGATCGACAAGCTGCAGCGTATCGGCACCGTACAGGTTCGTTGCGATCAAGGTCACGGTGTAGGCACCGCTTGTTGTGTAGGTGTGCTGGGGTGATTGATCCGTGCTGCTGCCCGAGTCGCCGAAATCCCACGTCCAGGAACTGGGCGCGTTCAGCGAGGCATCGGTGAACTGCACCGCGCCATTGCAAGTGAACAAGGGCGATGCGCTGAACGCCGCCACAGGTGGATCGGTGTTCGGCCGTACCACCAATCCGTAGTCCTCAGCCTGTCCGAACTGTAGATCAACGCAGGGCTGTGGCACGGGGCTGAAGTCGTACTCGGCCATCACGCGGATGCGCAAGGGTTGATCGAGCACCGCGTACAGCGGCACAGGGATCGAGGACGAGGTCGAGGTCACGCTGTTGGCGCTGAGCACAAGTTCACTGCCGATGAAGCTGCCGCTATTGTCCCAATCGATCCACACCCGCACGTTGTGCGTGGTCACGGTGCCCGTGTTCACGCTCATCAACATGATCTGCCCCACACTTACTGTATCCAGCGAGCAGGTACGGTCCACATACCCTTCGGAAACGGCATCTCCCGAGTTGGTCACATGCCCGTTGATGCTCACGCTGAAGATGCCGAAGCCGGCCACCGTGCCGGTGGAAGCGGGAATGCAGGCCGCCACCGGCGTGGGGCCGTTCACCGCCACGATCACGGGCGAACCGGTGATGGTGTCGCTACCGAACACGTTCGTAACGATGAGCACCGGCGTGTAGGTGCCGTCGGCGGTATAGAGGTGAGTGGGTTCTGGACCGTATCCGTGGTGCCATCGCCAAAGTCCCATGCCCAGGTCGCCGGGTTGAACAAGGTGGCGTCCGTGAACTGCACTGCACCATCGCATGTGAACCCAGCGCTCTGGTCAAATGCGGCCACGGGCGGCGCATCCAACGGTGTCCAAGTGAATCGCATGTTGGGCGCTGGGGATGCGGTACCAAGGTCCCGGTATTGGCCGTGCACACGTTCGGGTTCGGCGTGTTGCGCACGGTGGCAACTGTTGAAGCTCGTGGTGGTCTGGAAGAACTGTGCGTTGTTGCTGTTGTTCTGGTTCGCGAAGCAGGTCTGCATCACCACGTTGCTCACCCCGTCCCATGCCCAAGGCGTGTCGAAGGTGTGCGTGTTCCAACCGTTCACATCCGTGTAGGTCGTGGGCCCCCAGACCGGCTGAAGGCCCGGATCCAGGCGTTCGTCATGTCGCTGACCGAGGTAGCGCCGATGCTCACGGTGAAGCTCTGCAATGGCACACCCGCCGCTGTGGCCACGTTCAGGGCGAAGGCGGAGATATCCCCTTGCGTCATGCCAGCGGCCTGAAGCTCGCTCGCCAACACCAACATCTGGTGGCGCGCACCGTTCTGCTGGTTCCCGTAAGGTGCCGGATAGTCGAAGTCCGCGTTCACCACGGTGCCTGTGCCGATCTCGATAATGGTCTGAGCCTCAAGACGTGAGGTGATCAGGCAGGCGGGGACCAAAAGGGGGGCGAGGAGCCTGGCGGTCAAGATCGACGTGTAGGTCATAGGGAAGGGGCTGGAAAAAGGGTCGGAAAGGTAGGCTAATGCCCCTGATGAAATGCGGTGTTCAGGGCGACTTGCCCGCCGTCCATGGAACCCCAGACATCGTTCTCGCGTATATCGGTCTCCAAGGCCGATCTGTCGAGCCCACAATAGGCTCAGGCGAATTGTCCCGAAGTGAAGAACATGGAACGCGCAATACCCCTGGATGAGGTGGCCCGGCTTTGGCTGGACGATGCCCGCTCGCGTACCATGGACACCGAGGATCGCGCGTGGTCTTCGCACACCATGGTCCGCTGGACCACCAGCGCATCCAAGAGCTGCTGGCCATCTCCGAGGCGGAAAGCATGGCGTTGGAAGAAGGCGTGTCCACCCGGAAGCGCATGATGAACGTGCTTGTGGAAGGACTGGAGAACGTGCATCGACACGCGCTACAGACCCACCGCGATGCCGGATTCGCCCTGCTCGTCCGCACGGCCTCCGGCTACACGATCACCTTCGGCAATGCCGTTCCGCTGGCCATGGCGGCCCTCCTGACCCATCGCATCGGCATCCTCAACGAGATGGATGATACCGACCTGAAGGAGCACTACCTGAAATTGTTGGCCAACTCCGCACGCTCCGATCAAGGTGGCGCTGGTCTGGGGCTGCTCACCATGGCCCGCAAGTGCAAGCGACCGATCCACGTGCGCACCACGAAGCTCTGCGCGCAAAGTGCCCTGCTCACGCTGGAACTGCGTGTGGAGGGATGATGCCTAGGCCGGCTCGCCCACGTAATCCGCCAGATACGCGTACCGCTCGGTAAGCCTGCCCCCTTTGGCAATGGTGGCCCGCTCGATCATGCCCTCGCGATCATCGCCCACCAAATGCGGCAGCACATGGTCCATCAGGTCGCGACCGAAGGCCTTGCTTGCATCGCGCGGTAGCTCACAGGGCAGGTTGTCCACGCTCATCACCGTGATGCTACCGGGCGCGCCCACAGCACACTCCACGCCTTTTTCGCGATCGTATCCGAAGAAGGAATCGGCGATGGTGCTCGCCTTCAAAGTGCTGTCGATCGGACCACCGATGTCGCAGCTCAGGTCCGCGATCACCTTCAAGGCAAGTGCCGGATCATGCAGGTCGTCCGCCGCAAGGATCTTCGGACCGCGCGGATCCCAGAAGTGCGCGGCGATGTAGATGTCCGCCTTTCGGGCGAATGGCAGCATGTCCGCACGATGGCCGCTGGGGTCCGCATGGAACGCCACCCGGTCGAACGGCTTCCCATCGCAGGCGGTGGTAGAGGTCGCTGCTTCCCAGTACCGTGTACACCGGTGAGGTGTTGTCGGCTTTCAGGAATTCCGATGTGTCCACCTTGCGCACACCGATGCGGTCCAGCACCTCCATGGCACCTTTGCCTACGCGACCGCCGCCGGTCATCACGATGCGCAGGTCCTTGGGCAGCGCATATTGCAGCAGGTGCAGTTCCATCTCCGAGCGATCATGGCACTGGTGCGCAGGACGGAGCAGGGTGGCCTCCTTGTTCGCCACCTGCCATGCGCGGAAGGCGTTGTAGGCACCCACCACACCGGCCCAACGCCCGAAGGCCAGCACCCGCTCACCCTTGGTGTCCGTGAGCAGCTCGTGGTCGATCAGCGTGATGCGCCTGTCCAACACCATGCGCAGCAGCTTGCGGTTGTGCGGCTGCTTCTTGATCGTGTGGCTGAAGATCATGTAGCTCTTGTCCGCCATGAGCATCTCCAGCGGCACTTCCTTCACGCCGATGATCAGGTCGCGGTCCGTCATGTCCTCGGTCATCCGCAGGCCTTGCGCGGTGTATTCCGCATCGGTAAAGGCCCGCACCGGGCTGCGCTGCACCGTGATGTCGATGCCCATCATCATCACCTCCTTGCATTGCTTGGGGGTGAGTGGCGTGCGACGGTCCGCCGGCTGCTTGCCTTCGCGGATGATGCCCAGTTTCTTGTACATGCGTGGCGAAAAAGTGCGCGAATGTAGCTGGAGCGTGCGGCGTGCGTCCAACGGCGGGCGGACACAGTGGCAGGTAGGAGGTGCGGCATGTTCTTTGAAGTTCACGCACCCGGTTGCGCAGCCACCACGGTATCTTCGCAGCTCGTTCTTTGGAAACACACATGGGGCCGACCTGGTTTCGACAGCGGCTACGTCGTGCGTGCAAGCATGCAGAGCGGTGATGAACGGCTCTTAAAAACGATCATCACGCCCTAACCGGCGAAGTAGACTACGCACTCGCTGCTTAATAGCCTAAGGCTATAAGGCTTTATCCGCGCGAATAACAGTAACGCGGACGAGTACCCATCGGGGAGGCCCGCAACCCTCCTTCCCGTATCCTGGGTATCACCATGGGAAGCTGGCCGATGCGGTGGTCCGGAGCATCGGTGAGACAACAGGACCTAAGTCCTCGCTGGGGTGCCTCTTCCCAGGCGGGGATCGAAAACCAATAAGAAGGCTAAGCATGTAGAAAACCCGTGCTTCGGTCGTTTGGACGAGGGTTCGAATCCCTCCGGCTCCACAAGAGACGGAGCGGCAGCGCGCAGCGCTGACCGTTCCGCGAAGCGGAACATTCGAGGTTTACCCCGGGCGAAGACCCGGGGAATCCCTCCGGCTCCACAAGAGACGGAGCGGCAGCGCGCAGCGCTGACCGTTCCGCGAAGCGGAACATTCGAGGTTTACCCCGGGCGAAGACCCGGGGAATCCCTCCGGCTCCACAAGAGACGGAGCGGCAGCGCGCAGCGCTGACCGTTCCGCGAAGCGGAACATTCGAGGTTTACCCCGGGCGAAGACCCGGGGAATCCCTCCGGCTCCACAAGTTGATACGTGATTTCCACAGCGCCGCTTCCATTCGGGAGCGGCGTTTTTTTTTTGACCCGGGCAACGTCCGCCTCCTTCCTGCGTCAATCAGCCCAACGAAGGAATTGTAGATGATCCAGATGAAAAGTGACCGCAGGTTCCAGGGGCGGTACCTATTACAGGGTATTCCGTCGGAACAGATTTCCGGGGTCCGGCCAGGTGGGGATTGAGCGCAACGGCTCCGCACCATGGACCGACCCGGCACTATGCCGGGTTTTTTATTGCCGTTGCGAGAACAACAAGGAAAGGAGATGAGCGATGGAACGCTTGGAAATGGATGTGATGATGATCCGCGCGAACGCGTGCATGAGCACCGGTCGCTACGCCGAAGCGCGTCGACTGCTGGAGACCATCCTGCATGAGGAACCCGCACACGGCGTGGCCCACGGCATGCTGGGCTGGATCCACTGGGCGTTGCTCGAGGACCATGAGCGTGCCTTGGTGCACCTGCGTTGCGCCGTGCGCTGGGCACCCCGCTACGTGAACGCGTGGTTCCACTACCTGCACGTGCTGGTGGCCGGCGGCATGGAGGACGAATTGCACGCGGCCTTCATGCAGGCGCTGGGTGTGCCCGGCATCGATCGCGCCGAAGTGCACGCCATCGTGGCGCGCTACCTGGAACGTACCGGCCGTGCGGCGGAAGCGGCCGACGTGTACCGGAACGCGTTGCGCTGCTGCACCAACACGGCGAGCGAAACGGAAATGCGCGCTGCGATCCGCCGCATCCGTGGCCGCACGTTGCGCACGCGCATGGCCGCCATGCTGGGTCTGTGAAAAGAGGCGGGCGCCTTCGGGTGCCCGCCTTTTCACGTTCGTTCGCCTCGCCTCAGAACCCGAATCCCACACCCCCACTGATGATCGGGCCCTGACCGCGATACACACTGTTCGGGTCCTGCAGGATTCTCCCACAGCACTTGCAAGGTGAAGACACTGCTGCCGCTGATCGGCTGCGCATAGCCGCCACCTACCAATAAGTGCGGCACCCAGATCCGCTGGACATTGCCGTTGGTACCGATGAACCGCTCAGCGTTCAGGTTCAGGTGTTCCACATGCGCGAAGGCTTGCGGAATGAAGCGGTAGCGTGAGAACAAGCGGTATCCGTAGGCGTTCTGGACCAATTTGGGGGTGAAGCGGTTGTCGCTCAGGTACCAATAGGTGAAGCCTGTTCCCACGGAGAGCTTGCCTTTCTTATCCACCTTGTACCCGACCAGCGGCTCGATCTGGATCGAGGTGACATTCCCGAAGTTCAAACCCAGTCCGCCGCCGAACCATAGCCGGTCCTTCAGAGGCCGCGTGTCCTTCTTCACCTTCTGCGATTCCACGTAGACGGTACTGTCCTGGGCCACCGCGTTCAGCGTGGATCCCGTTGCCAGAAGAAGGACGATGATGGTTCGGCGCATGTGACGAATGTAATCGGACGCTGTGTTCAAACGGTATGCCTGAAAGCCACGTAGTGCCGCTCGAAGCCCACGGTGAGCCAAAGTCCACGCACCACCATCCAAAGAATGAAGGCGAGCCACACGCCGTAGAGCTTCCAGCCCAGTGCATCGCAGATGTACACCGTGGGCACGAACACGCCGAACGTGGCCACGATGAGCGCATTGCGCAAGGCCGCGCCCGCTGCGATGCCCTTGAAGATGCCGTCCCACGCAAAGGCGATCGCGTTGATCGGTTGCGTGATGATCACCATCCAGAAGATGGCGTTGAAGTGCGAAAGCACTTCGACATCGGTGGTGAAACGCGGGCCGATGAAGTTGTACGCGAGGGTGTACAGGAGCGAAAGCCCGGCACCGATGTACATGGTGATCCGCACCACCTGCCAGCTCACGCGGTGCAACTGCGTCCAGTCGCGCTCGCCGTTCAGCCGCCCCGCGATCACACTGCCCGCGGCCGCGTAGCCATCGATGAAGAAGGCGCTGAACAACCAGATCTGCATGGCGATGCTGTGCGCACCGATGTAGGCCACGCCATAGCCCGCCGCGAACCGGTTGCCGAAGAAATAGCATGCGTTCAGCGCCATGGTGCGCGCGAAGAGGTTACCACTGTTCAGCATCAACGGCCGCAGTTCAGGGTGGCTCCAACGCGCTGGCAGCAGGCGGAAGGGCGTGCGCACGAACATCACGCGGACGGCAGCGATCAGCATCACCACCTGGGCGATCACGCTCGCCAACGCAGAGCCCTCGATGCCCATGGCCGGCACCGGGCCCCAGCCGAAGATCAGCAGCGGGTTCAGCACCAGGTTCACCGCCGCGCCCACCAGGCTGATCCACATGCTCCACTTCAGGTTCTGGATGCCACGGAACGCGCCGGTGATGGCGAAGGTGGCCAGCACGATCGGGTGACCCATACTGCGTATGTGGTAGTAGGCCATCGCCTTGTCCAGCACTGCGCCATCGGCGTTGTACAGGCGGAAGATCTGCTCGGCGAGCGGGTTGGTAACGGCGAAGAACAGGATGCCCAGCCCCACGTTCATCCACACGGCGATGGGTACCAGGTCCTTGATGTCATCGATGCGTTGCTCGCCGTAGTAGCGCGCCACCACGGCCAGCACAGCGCTGCGCGTTTGCGCCAGCACCCACACCACCAGGAGGAAGAAGCTGCTCGCGATGCCCACGGCCGCCAGGTCATCGCGCCCCAACTGGCCCACGAAGGCCGTGTCCACAAGCGAAATGATCGGCTCCGCAATGCCGCTGATGACCGCTGGGATCGCCAGCCGGTCAAGGTCTCTGCGGGTGATGGGGGAGCGGGTGTTCAATCAGTCGGAGGCTGGCACCCTATGGAGCGGCGCGGCGAAGTTGCACCAAAGCCGCTCGGCTAATGTGGCAACTGTTCAACGCGTCCGGCTGTGGGCACGTTGCCACCGATGCTCTGCAATATGATGTCGCGGTCGTTGTTCGCGCCAGCGTATTTCACCACCCCGTCAAGGTTCACATCCTCCGCTCCAACTCTTCACGCAGCGCGGCCATGAACTTGTCCGTGGTGAGGTAGTGCTCGGGCGCCACTTTCTCGCCGTGTATGCACACCGCGAGGTCCTTGGTCATCTTGCCGCTCTCCACCACGTCGATGCAGACGCGTTCCAGCTTTTTGCTGAAGTCGATGAGGGGCTGGTTGCCGTCCAGCTTGCCGCGGAAGGCGAGGCCCTGCGTCCAGGCATAGATGCTGGCGATGGGATTGGTGCTGGTGGGCTTTCCCTCCTGGTGCATGCGGTAGTGGCGCGTGACCGTGCCGTGCGCGGCCTCCGCTTCCATCGTCTTGCCATCGGGCGTGATCAGCACACTGGTCATCAGACCCAGTGAACCGAAGCCCTGCGCCACGATGTCGCTCTGCACGTCGCCATCGTAGTTCTTGCAGGCCCAGATGAAGCCACCGCTCCACTTCAGCGCGCTGGCCACCATGTCGTCGATCAAGCGGTGCTCGTAGGTGATGCCGAGCTCCTTGAACTGCGCTGCGTAGTCCTTCTCGTAGATGCTCTGGAAGATGTCCTTGAAGCGACCGTCGTACTTCTTCAGGATCGTGTTCTTACTGCTGAAGTACAGCGGCCATTTCTTCTGGATCGCGAGGTTGAAGCAGCTGCGCGCGAATCCGTCGATGCTCTCCTCGGTGTTGTACATGCTCAAGGCCACGCCGTCGCCTTCGAAGTCGTACACGTTCCACGTGGTGGCCGGGCTGCCGTCCGCTGGCGCGAAGGTCATGGTGAGCTTGCCCTTGCCCTTGATCACCGCGTCCGTGGCCTTGTACTGATCGCCGAAGGCATGGCGACCGATCACGATGGGCTGCGTCCAACCGGGAACCAGACGCGGGATGTTCTTCATCACGATCGGCTCGCGGAACACGGTTCCGTTGAGGATGTTGCGGATGGTGCCGTTGGGGCTCTTCCACATCTGCTTCAGGCCGAATTCCTTCATCCGCGCCTCATCGGGCGTGATGGTGGCGCACTTGATGCCCACGTTGTGCTTCTGGATGGCCTTGGCACTGTCCACCGTCACCTTGTCATCGGTCCTGTCGCGGTTCTCGATGCCCAGATCGTAGTATTCGATGGGCACCTCCACGTAGGGCAGGATCAGCTGGTCCTTGATCCACTTCCAGATGATGCGCGTCATCTCATCGCCATCGAGCTCCACTACGGGCTTCGCTACCTTGATCTTGGACATGCTATAACAGGTCTTGGTTATTGAGCGCGCGAAACTACTTCCTGGCTGCGAGCTTTGAGCTACGAGCCACGTAACCCAAGCTCGTGGCTCGATGGCTCGCAGCTCAAGGCCGGCACTCAACCAAGATCCAGGTCCAACGAATCGCGGAGCTTCAGCAAGGCCGGATTCTTTTCCGCCAGCAGGTCGAAACGGTCCTTCACCGTGTAGCGCGGACGCAGGTTGGTGATCACCTCCTTGGTCACTTGCAGGTCGAGGATGGGGTCGGCCATTTCGCGGCGGAGGAAGGAGAGCAGTGTGGGCTTCTCCTCGCGCATGTACTTCTCCTGCACCTCGTTCACGATGGCGAAGCTGATGGCGCTGGGTCCGAGGATAACGGCCTCGCGGGCGGTGAGGGTGGCGTGCAGGCTGTTGCGCCCTTCCTGCTTGCGGGCCAGGGCGTAGTCGTTCCACACCTTGGCCAGCAGGCTCGGATTCACCGCCTTCGGCTGGAACTCCTCACCCGGAGCGGGCTCCAGGCCCGGTGCGTCGGACATGGCCCCGTTGGCCGGTGCTGGTTCGGCCGGTTTGCCCAGACCTTGCTTGATGGAGATGCTTCCGGCCAGGCGACGCACGGGGGCTCCGGTTGTAGTTGTCGCTGACGCTGTTAATGGGGCAGGGGCAGCGCGTGGCGGGGCAGGAGCGCGGCGGCAGGGCAGGGGCAGGAGCAGCGGCAGGAGCAGCTACCGCAAGGGCCGCTATGCTGGCGTCAGGACTTTTTTTTTCAGCCTCAGTCGCGACGGAACCGGCAGTGGATGCACCGCCACCGGCGAGTTGGATCAGCAGCAGTTCCACCAATAGGCGGGGTTCCTTGCTGTTCTTGTACTGCACATCCACCTGTGAGAGACGGTCCAATCCGCGCACCAACAGTTCACGAGGCACGGCCTGCGCCTGTTCGGCGTAGCGCTTCGCCACATCTTCGCTCACTTCGAGCAGCTGGATGGTGCGGGTGTCCTGGGAAACGAGCAGGTCGCGGAAGTGCCGGGCCATGCCGCTGACGAACAGGTGCCCGTCGAAGCCCTGGAACAGGATGTCGTTGAAGACCACGAGCGCTGCGGCCGCATCGCCTTTCAGCAAGTGGTCGGTGATGGCGAAGTAGTGCTCATGGTCCAGCACGTTCAGGTTCTTCACCACATCCTGGTAAGTGAGACGGTCACCAGCGAAGCTCACGAGCTGGTCGAAGATGCTCAGCGCATCGCGCAGTCCGCCATCGGCCTTCTGGGCGATCGTGTGCAGCGCCTGTGGCTCGGCTTCGATGCCCTCCTTCCTCGCGATCTCCGCCAGGTGCTTCGCGATGTCCGTCACGGTGATCCGGCGGAAATCGAACACCTGGCAGCGGCTCAGGATGGTGGGCAGGATCTTGTGCTTCTCGGTGGTGGCCAGGATGAAGATGGCGTAGGAGGGAGGTTCCTCCAGCGTCTTCAGGAAGGCGTTGAAGGCCGCCTGGCTGAGCATGTGCACCTCGTCGATGATGTACACCTTCTTCGTGCCCACCTGCGGAGCGATGCTTACCTGCAGGATCAGGTTCCGGATGTCGTCGACGCTGTTGTTGCTGGCGGCATCCAGCTCGAAGATGTTCAGGCTGTGGCCCTCCTCGAAGGTCTTGCACGAGGCGCACTGGCCGCAGGGCACCAGATCGTCGCCGAGGTTCTCGCAGTTGATGGTGCGGGCCAGGATCCGGGCGCAGGTGGTCTTGCCCACCCCCCGCGGACCCGTGAACAGGAAGGCCTGGGCCAGGTGGTTGTTGCGGATGGCGTTCTTCAGCGTGCTGGTGACCGCTTCCTGCCCTACGACCGTGTCGAACAGGGCGGGCCGGTACTTGCGGGCGCTTACGATGAACTTCTCCATCGGATCCGGGGCCTAAAGTATCAACCCGCCCCGGCCTTGGCCTGCGGAGATCTCAACACCCCGGTATTTCCGGCCCCTGGCCGGGGTGGCCGGAGGGGAGCGCCCCGGGCAGTGCCCGGCGTAGGCGGCCAGGTCAATGACTTTGCCCTTCGGATGCTTGGAGGAAAGAGGGTTTTGACTACATTCGCGCCCCCAAACAACCGAAAGGCATATGACCAACCGGTACGAGACCGTCTTCATTTTAACTCCCGTTTTGTCTGAGGACCAGACAAAGGAGGCGGTTACCAAATTCAAAGACCTTGTAAAAAAAGGCCGTGGAAAGATCCGCCACGAAGAGAGCTGGGGGATGCGCAAGCTCGCGTATCCCATCCAGAAGAAGTCCTCGGGCTTCTACCACCTGATCGAGTTTGAAGGCGAAGCTGAATTCGTCGACAAGCTCGAGACCGAATACCGCCGTGATGAACGCGTGATCCGCTTCCTCACCGTGGCCATGGACAAGCACCATGTCTCCTTTGCAGAGAGCCGCGGCGATCGCAAGAGCAGCTCCGAAGGCGGAGATGCCAAGCCCCGTGCACCCCGCAAGAAGAAGGAAAGTGCCGAGAACGCCTAACACCAATTGGTCATGAGCGAAACAACAACAACCCCGGCACCAGCCAGCAGCTCCCTCAACGGGCGGCGGCGGCGGAGCCAACAACGAGATCCGCTACCTCACGCCGATCTCCATCGAGACCACCAAGGAGAAATACTGCCGCTTCAAGAAGCTCGGTATCACCTACGTGGACTACAAGGACGCTGACTTCCTGCTGCGCTTCGTGAACGAACAGGGCAAGAGTCCTGCCCCGCCGCCTCACCGGCACCAGCCAGAAGTTCCAGAAGAAAGTTGCCCAGGCCGTGAAGCGCAGCCGCCATCTGGCCCTGATGCCTTACGTGGCCGATATGATGAAGTAACCGCAACACGCCTACTGACATGGAAGTGATCCTGAAGAAAGACGTGGAGCATCTCGGCTTCGCGAACGACGTGGTGAAGGTGCGCGACGGTTACGCCCGCAATTTCCTTCTGCCCAACGGCTTTGCCGTTTCCGCAACGACCAGCGAGCGCAAGCAGCTGGCCGAGACCCTGAAGCAGCGTGCCCACAAGGAGGCCAAAGTGCGCGCTGAGGCTGAAAAGCACGCCGAAGCACTCGCCGGCAAGTCGATCAAGATCGGCGCGAAAGTGGGTGAGAAGGGCAAGATCTTCGGCAGCGTGAACACCATCATGCTCGCCGATGCCTTCAAAATGCTCGGCGTGGATATCGACCGCAAGCACATCAAGCTGAAGGGCGAGGCCATCAAGACCATCGGCAAGTACGAGGCTGAGGTCGTCTTCCACCGCGACGTGATCAAGCAGATCCCGTTCGAGGTGGTGGAGGAGTGATCTTCTGAAATTGAAATGAGAGAGGGGCCGAGAGGCCCCTTTTTCTTCGCCTAGTGTCGTTCGATGATCAATCGACCGGTCGCCAAACTTCCCTCCGCGCGAAGCCGGTAGAAGTATAGACCGGGTGTACAGGAACCAACATGGATCTCTGACTTGCTAGAGTTCGGCAAAACCCACGCACCCCACATTCGTCCAGAAGGATCGAAGATCTCCAATGATGCCTGCTGAAACATGGGTGCACCGCTGATCTGGACGACGCCGGATTGATCCTGAACGACTAGGACATCGATTTGGTGCTCATTGATGCCGCTGACCGGAGAGCCGCACTGGATAGCCTGGTTGTCATAATGGTAGGCCGTTACGAGCGTAGGCAGTCCGAATGATGAAGTAGCACCACCCAAGTAGACGGCTTCGTCCAGGTACTGGCATGCAGTACCAGCGGCATTCGGATCACCGATGCGGGCGAGGTATTGTCGTCCATTGTTGGCTATATAGACCATTCCATCAGGTCCAAGCGCCATTGAAAGCCATCTGGATGGGTTTTCTGCAGCAAGGAGCGTTCTGTTTGCAACGGTCTGCGCCCATGAACTGAGGTTCAGGTCATATTGAAAGATCTTCCCGGCATTTAGACTGGTGACGTAGAGCTTAGTGTTGTCGGGTGAAAAGGCGACACCATAAGCCTGGTCATCAATTGCATTTTGATGCGTCCTCGGGTTCGACAATTGCCCTGACGAACGATCAAAGTCGAACAGCGACAAAGAGCCCCAAGTTGAAGGATAGGCGTAAGCAAGAAGGTCGCCGTTCGGCGAGAACGCCATTTGTCCCCCCCAGCCAAGGACATCTGTGGGACCGAGGCTGGTGGTCACTGTATCCGTAATACCTGCCCCGGTGAGGAGGAACGCCATGAACGTATTGGTCTCATAACCATGCGTAAGTATCCAATAGTCCATACCGTTTTCGTGTCTAACAGCCGCGATCTTCTCGCAAAAGGCTCCTGCCGCAAGCTCCACGTTCTTTTGGTCTAACACCACTCCTCCCATCCCATTGTCGAGGCACATGTCCACAACAGAATACCGAAGTCTGCCGGAGAATCCCCCTTCCAATGCCGGAGTGGTGAACACAAAAAAGTTCCGTTCACTACCTGGTCGTGCAAGGATCAATGCCGCCTGAGTAGATGAGGGATGCCCAACCAAACTATCCCCGTTCAACATGACTTGCTGCGCATGGTTCCAGATCTTGGCTCCATTGCTGTAGAACAAAAGCGCCCCGGAACTATCGCAGATGGTCGCGGTCCCCTCGTTCCAAAGATTCGGTAAGGGCATGTAAGTCTGACCATCGAGTAAGGCCTGTGGTTCTGATCCGTTGAAGTCCAAACCGGCGTGATCACCAAAGTACCAGACATTGGCCTGCTTCTGCGCCGCACTGGCAATCGCGAAGAACAAAGTCAGGACGATCGGGACGACACGTAGCGGCATGTCTTCTTGGTTGGTTAAGGAAAGATAGTATGGGGCGATAAGAGTTCGGCAGAACGAGGGGCCGCCAGGCCCCTTTTTCGTTTGTGGTTGCAGGGGGGGGAGGTTTGTTGGGGTTTGGCGGCCGGGACCGATCCCTCGGCTTTCAATGGAATGAATGCATGTACATACATCTATTGGTATAGCCTTGACAATGAGAGGGCTGCAAAGCGTTTAAAGAGCCAGTCTCTGTCGGTCGTAGGAACGAACTGCCCCGAATGCGGTGTCTAAGCATCTTTCGCGGCGAGAAGCCGCACATTCCGTTTGTCAATTATTCAGTAGCATCAACGCTTTTATGATGAATGTATGTACATGCATCTAAGGCCGATAGGCCCGGGGAGGGCTGCCGGGAACAAAGTGGGCGTATAGCCCCTCCTCCAAGATCCATTGCCCAACCACTTACCGGCCCTATTATGTCCCCACCGGCGTCCTCCATCCCGATCACCCATCTTCACCCCGACTTAATCCCTCGCCCATGCGAATTCACCGAGTATCCCTCCACCCGCTCTCCATCCCCCTAAAGGCCCCCTTCATCACCTCCCTGGGTGCGTTGCACGCCGTGGAGAATGTGGTGGTGCAGGTCCATACCACCCAGGGCCGCACGGGTTGGGGCGAATGCAGCCCGTTCTGGACCATCAACGGTGAAACCCAGGAGACCTGCCTGTCCGTCGGCAAGCCCCTCGCCAAGGCGCTCATCGGCCACGAGGCCACGGACATCGAAGGTGCACACCGCATCATGGACCGGCTCATCTTCGGCAACAGCAGCATCAAGAGCGCCTTCGACATCGCGCTGCACGACCTCACTGCACGATCCGCTGATCTTCCGCTGTGGAAGTTCCTCGGGGGGAAGCAACGCTCCGATCTCGTGACCGATTACACCGTAAGCATCGGTGATCCCGATAAAATGGCGGCTGATGCGCTGGAGATCGTGCGCAGCGGATTCCCGGTGATCAAAGTCAAGCTCGGTGGCGACGGTGATCTGGACATCAGGCGGATCCGGGCCATCCGCGCAACGATCCCTTCGATCATTCCGCTCCGTATCGATGCCAACCAGGGCTGGGACCCCGATACCGCGA
The DNA here is from genome assembly GCA_963814325.1 of uncultured Flavobacteriales bacterium. Lineage (GTDB taxonomy): Bacteria > Bacteroidota > Bacteroidia > Flavobacteriales_F > PHOS-HE28 > PHOS-HE28. Next base: position 321,107 of record CAWFCK010000005.1, on the reverse strand, counting down.
TCACGGGTACTGAACGCACTTGGCGATGCGGGCATACAACACTGCGAAGAGCCGATCCCCCGCTGGCAGTTCATGGAGATGCGCCGCGTGAAAGAGGCGGTCCCGATCCCCATCATGGCCGATGAGAGCTGTTGTGACCACCACGATGCGCAACGCCTGATCGATCTGGGTGCCTGCCAGCGCTTCAACATCAAGCTCGGCAAGAGCGGCGGACTGTTCAAGGCACGAAGGATCATCGCCCTGGCCGAGCAGGCTGGGATAACGGTGCAGATCGGTGGCTTTCTTGAATCGCGGCTCGCGTTCACCGCTTCGGCACACCTGGCCATGACCAGCCCTGCCGTTCAGTTCTGCGACATGGACACGCCGTTGATGTTCACCGAGGATCCCGTGCTGGGAGGAATGCATGTGGGGCAGGGTGGTGTCATCTCCTTGGATGGGCGACCAGGACTCGGCGCAAGCGTTGATCCGCGCTTTCTTCCGTCAGCAGAGGCGATCGAGGTGAGGTGACCTTTTGGGCCAGATGCGTGATCACATTGTTGAGATCACAGCCGGGCGCCATCGATCACGACGTAGCACCGTGCGGATCTTTGACCCGATGCCACCTGTGGACGATCGCCGACAACTGATCCGCTTCCTTTCCCGCTTGGGTCAGGCGGAGCTTTCGGCCGGTAACGCGGTGGCGCTGGTGGAACGCGACCTGGGCATGATCGCCCGCCGCAATGGCGTGGAAGGCTTCACCGCCAGCGTTCTGCCCACGGTGCTCTTCCTCCAGCTCGATGATGGTGAGCACCACGATGTGCGCATTGCGCTGGGCCCCTACCGCACGGGCGACCTGCGCTTCGACCAGATCGAGGGCGTGCTCCGCATTGCGCGCGATGCCCGCGACGGCGAGATCGGCCCCGATGAAGGCCTGCGCCGACTGGATGCCATGTGGGCCATGCGCCATCGCTACCGCGACATCGGATTCGTGCTGGGCTACTGCCTGACCGTGGTGGGGGTGGGGCTCATGCTGCGCAGCACACCGGCTGCCCTGGCCGGATCCGCAGCGTTGGGCTTGCTGGCCAGCTTGATGCTCGTGGCGGTGCGCCGTCAACCGGCCTGGAGCGCAGTAATGCCGGTGGTGACGGCCTTCCTGCTCTCGTCCATCGTGGCGTTCGCGCACCAACGGGGGCTGCAGGTGCCCGCCATGGACCTGCTCATTCCGCCGCTCGTGGTCTTCCTCCCCGGAAGCACCCTCACCATTGCCATCGTGGAACTGGCCTTCGCCAACATGGTCAGCGGTGCATCGCGGCTGGTGGCCGGATTCGCGCAGCTCATGCTGCTGGCCTTTGGCTTGCTCGGTGGCTTCCAGGTGTTCGGGGGGTTCAGTGAGGTCGCCTTCCCCGCTGAACCGGAGCGGCTCTCCGTTTGGCTCCCTTGGCTGGGTGTGCTGCTGTTCGCCGCCGGGTTGCACATTTACAAAAGCAGCCGACCCCGGTCGTTGTTCGCCATGACCCTCACCATGCTGGTGGCCTATTCCGCCCAGTACGGCGCCGGACTCCTGTTCGATGGTTCGGCCACGGCATTCTTCGGTGCGGTGTTCATGACCCTCACCGCGCTCACGATCGAGTACCGCTTCAACGGTCCGCCGGCCATGGTCACGTTCCTACCCGCTTTCTGGTTGCTGGCGCCCGGCGCCTTCGGTCTCGCCAGCGTCACCGGGATCGCCGCGCACGATGCCGGAACGGCCGAGAACATCCTGCGCTTCTGCTTCGCTCTGGCCGCCATCGCCATGGGCACGCTCATCGGTGCCTTCCTTTACAGTGGCGTGCTGCATATCCGCAAGGGGCGATGGTGGAGGCGCGAAGCACCGCACCGGGAAAGCCCCGGGGATCGGGCATTTCCCGAAATGCCGTAAGCAAGGGGATCAGCGCCGGATCAGCCTCCGCGAGGCGAACCACGCGAAGACCAACATCAACAGCGTTTCGCCGACCAACGCGACCTTCATCATCCAGCGGAGCTGATCGTGGTCGGCACGCATGGCCACCGCACATGCGCCCACACACGCCAGCCCTGTAAGCACGCCCAGCAGGGTCTGGTGCCGGTTGGAGAGGTGCGAGATCATGGGTGCGGGTATGAAGCGGTCCGAAGCTAAGCCTTCGCTGTGACCTTACAAACTCACATCGACCAATGCCCGGCCGGAGGTCATGAGCAGGTGAATGTCGATAGCCGGATGCCCAACTTCGATCGCCGAATTCCGTTGGAAGTACCTTCGCAGCGCAAAACCCAATCCTGCTGACTACAAGATGGCCCAGATCTTCGACCTCGACATGATCAAGGCGGTGTACGACCGCTATCCCTCCCGCGTGGCCGCAGCCCGCAAAGCCGTCGGCCGTCCGCTCACCCTTACCGAGAAGATCCTCTACGCCCACCTCTGGGACGGCGAGGCCACCAACGCCTTCGGCGCGGCAAGGATTATGTCGATTTCGCGCCTGATCGCGTGGCCATGCAGGATGCCACCGCGCAGATGGCCCTGCTCCAGTTCAGCACCACCGGCCGCAAGAAGGTGGCCGTGCCCAGCACCGTGCACTGCGATCACCTGATCCAAGCGCGCGTGGGTGCCAAGCAGGACCTGCAGGACGCGCTGCTGAAGAGCAACGAGGTGTTCAACTTCCTCGAAAGCATCAGCAACAAATACGGCATCGGTTTCTGGAAGCCTGGCGCGGGCATCATCCACCAGGTGGTGCTGGAGCAGTACGCCTTCCCCGGCGCCATGATGATCGGCACCGACAGCCATACGGTGAATGCCGGCGGCCTGGGCATGGTCGCCATCGGCGTCGGTGGTGCCGATGCCTGCGACGTGATGAGCGGCCTCGCCTGGGAACTGAAATGGCCCAAGCTCATCGGCGTGAAGCTCACCGGCAAGCTCAGCGGTTGGGCCAGTGCCAAGGATGTGATCCTGAAAGTGGCCGGCATCCTCACCGTGAAAGGGGGCACCGGTGCCATCGTGGAGTACTTCGGCCCGGGCGCCGAAAGCCTCAGCTGCACCGGCAAAGGCACCATCGCCAACATGGGCGCTGAGATCGGCGCCACCACCAGCACCTTCAGCTACGACGACAGCATGCGCCGCTACCTGAAAGGCACCGGCCGCACCGAAGTGGCGCGCTATGGCCGACAAGATCACAGCACACCTGCAGGGCGACCCCGAGGTGTACGCCGATCCCGCGAAGTACTTCGATCAGGTGATCGAGATCAACCTCTCTGAGCTTGAACCGCTATATCAACGGTCCCTTCACCCCGGATCTGGCCTGGCCGCTCAGCAAATTCGCTGCCGCGGTGAAGGAGAACGGCTGGCCCGCCAAACTCGAAGTGGGCTTGATCGGCAGTCCTGCACGAACAGCAGCTACGAGGACCTTACGCGCAGTGCATCGCTCGCGCAGCAGGCCATCGACAAAAAGCTGAAGGCGAAGAGCGAATTCACCATCACTCCCGGCAGCGAACAGGTGCGATACACCGCCGAGCGCGATGGCATCCTCGCCACCTTCGACAAGATGGGCGGCGTAGTGCTGGCCAATGCCTGCGGACCGTGCATCGGCCAATGGGCGCGCCACAGCAACGACCCCAACCGCAAGAACTCGATCATCACCTCCTTCAACCGCAACTTCGCGGCGCGCAACGACGGCAACCCGAACACGCACGCGTTCGTGGCTTCGCCCGAGATCGTCACCGCGTTGGCCATCGCCGGCGACCTCACCTTCAACCCGATGACCGATGAACTGGTCAACGAAGAAGGGAAGATGGTGCGCCTCGATGAGCCGAAAGGCATGGAGACTGCCGCCCAAGGGCTTCGATGTGAAGGATGCCGGTTACATGGCCCCCGCGGCCGATGGCAGCAAAGTGAGCGTGGTGGTGAAGCCCGACAGCGACCGCCTGCAGTTGCTCGAGCCCTTCCCCGCGTGGAACGGCAAGAACATCACCGGTGCGGTGGTGCTCATCAAGGCGAAAGGCAAGTGCACCACCGACCACATCAGCATGGCCGGTCACCTGGCTGCGTTACCGCGGTCACCTGGACAACATCAGCAACAACACGCTGATCGGCGCCACCAACTCCTTCAATGGCGAAGCGCCAACAAAGTGAAGAACCAGCTCGACGGGCAGCCTACGGCCCTGTGCCGGCCACCCAACGCGCCTACAAGGCGGCCGGCATGCCCAGCATCATCGTGGGCGACCAGAACTACGGCGAAGGCTCAAGCCGCGAACACGCCGCCATGCAGCCGCGCCACCTGGGCGTAAGCGCTGTGCTGGTGAAGAGCTTCGCCCGCATCCACGAGACCAACCTGAAGAAGCAGGGCATGCTCGCCCTCACCTTCAGTAACGAGGCCGACTACGACAAGATCCAGGAGGATGATCGCATCGACTTCACGGACCTCACGGCCTTCGCGCCGGGCAAGCCGCTTGACGCTGGTGTTCAACCACAAGGACGGTTCGAAGGACAGCATCCAGGTGAACCACACCTACAACGCCCAGCAGATCGAGTGGTTCAAGGCCGGTGGTGCGCTGAACATCATCCGCGCACAGCACAAGGGTTGATCGTTCGGGATCGATCGTAATGGAAAAGGGCGCCAGTATGGCGCCCTTTTTCATTGAATTACTCATTGCCTAGTGGAACCAGTGCCGCACACCGAAGTTCACGAAGAGGAACGAAGGAAGGTTCACCTCCACCTCCTGACCGTTGGCCTGGTTGGCGCTGAGGTTGATGCCCCCTTCCAGGAAGATGTTCCCGAAGTCGAAGCCCTTGTCGTAGCCCAAAGCGGCGCGAATGCCGAACTGGCCCACGGAGCTTTCCGTTTCGGAGATCGCCTCGTCGTAGAGGGTTTTGTCATACGCGCTTACGTCATAGCTCACCTTCGCCGAGGTGAAACCAAGTCCGAGCAGACCATACAGGCCGCCGTCCTCGGCATCGCCACGTCCGAAGTACTTCTGCCCATCCAGCCAGAAGTTCAGCAGCGAGATCTTCTCCTTGTACAGCACCTCCCTGGATGAAGGTGTGGTGGTGCTGCTGAGGGCGTTCACTGTGGTGGTCTCGCTGGTGGTCCTCGGTATGGCGTAGTTCACGGAAAGGCGGATCGGGTACTCTTCGCGTAGAAGCAGCGAGCCATTGATCCCCAAGCCGATGAAACTTCCGCCGCCGCTGCCATACCTGCTCCAGTTGCCCTGCCCGCCAATGGCGAACTGTGCGGAGACTACGCCGCTGATCGCTGCCAGCGCAGCACAAATGATGAACTTCTTCATGCTTGATGTGAATTTTGGTCCGCGGCCAATGTAGGAGGATCGTCCCATTTGGCCATGGGAGGCCGCCGATGGGCACACGGCCTGCTGCGATCTGCCGGAGTGCGCGCGTATCGTAGGCCATAGGTCCCAGATGACATGTGACGAACGGCATTTGGTGGTCTGGTGGAAGAGTTTAGTTTTGACCTACTCGAACCAAACCAAACCGAATGAACATGAAGAAGCTTGTAATGGTAGCGGGTGGCCTCGATGATCGCCACCATTTCCTTGCGCCCAGCTCAACGTAGGAGGAAAAGCCGGACTGAACTACTCCATTTACGGCACCAAGGTAGATCCAGAGCCTGATCCGAAGCCGGAGAGCGACAGCGGTATCGGATTCCATTTGGGGGCATACACGGAATCGTGCTCTCCGATAACCTCGCGATCACGCCCGGAACTCCTCTTTTCCAGCGCACGGCGTGTAACAGAACCAGACAATGAACAACATCATTCGACCTTTGGGAACCACTGACGACGACCGAAGACAAAGAGTCACGACAATAGACGCTCAGCTATATTGAACTCCCCTTTCTCCTGGCGATCAAGGCGAATGAGCACTTCGGCCTGCACTTCGGCCCTGGCTTGGGCCTCCTGATGGGCTGCAAATGAAATCCTCGGGTTCATCCACTTCACAACCACCAGCGGTGGTTCAAGTTCCACCTCCTCCAGCGATTTTGAAGCGGCGATCAGCGGTTCCGAATGACGATGGCCTGCGCAAGCTGGAGATCGGCCTCTTGCCTGGGCGCAGCCTATGAGATCGATGGCGGACTCAACTTCGGACTTCGTTTCTGGCGTGGGCTTGAACACGCTGAACAAGGAGACCGATTTGGGCGGCGGTCACGGTCAAAGTCCAACACCAATATGCTCCAGTTCTCGGTCGGATATACCTTCATGAAGGATTGATCCTGCGGCATACGACTTGTGAAGCGGCCATCCCGAGCGGGCTGGCTTCTTCATTTTCTGACCCCCCTCTGACACCCGAAAAGCCATCTTTGGCCCCGTGTTGAAGAACGACCTGATCCTCCGCGCCGCCCGGGGCGAACGCGTGGAGCGCACCCCGGTATGGCTCATGCGCCAGGCCGGCCGCATCCTGAAGGAGTACCGCGCTGTGCGCGAAAAGGCCGGCGACTTCCGCACGCTGGTGCAAACGCCGGAAATGGCCGCCGAGGTCACCATCCAACCCGTGGACATCCTCGGTGTGGATGCCGCCATCATCTTCAGCGATATCCTCGTGGTGCCCGATGCCATGGGCCTGGCCTACGTGATGGACGAGGGCAAAGGCCCGCGCTTTCCGAACACCGTGCGGTCCATGGCCGAAATGAAGGTGCTTTCCGTGCCGGATGTGAGCGATCGCCTTGCCTACGTGGCCGATGCCATCGGCCTCACCAAGCAGGGCCTTGCGGGTCGGGTACCGTTGATCGGGTTCGCCGGCGCCCCATGGACCATCTTCTGTTACATGACCGAGGGGAAAGGCAGCAAGACCTTCAGTCTGGCACGGCGTTCGCTCTTCGCCGACCCGGCCTTCGCCCACGCCCTCATGGATCGCATCACCGACACCACCATCGACTACCTGAAACTGCAGGTACGTGCCGGTGCCGACATGGTGCAGATCTTCGATTCGTGGGCGGGTGTCCTGGACCGTGAGACCTATCGCACCTTCGCCGATCCCGCATCTGCGCCGCATCTGCGAGGCCATCACCGAAGTGCCCATCACCATCTTCGCCAAGGACGCCTGGTTCGCCACGGCCGATATCGCCGCGCTGCCCTGCAACACCGTGGGCCTCGATTGGGCGCAGGACCCCGCATGGGTGCGCTCCGTGGCCGGTGACCAGCGTACCCTGCAAGGCAACCTCGACCCCTGCGTGCTCTACGCCGACAAGGCCATCGTGCAGCGCGAGACCCGTCGCATGCTGCAGGCCTTTGGTCCTCACCGGCACATCGCTAACTTGGGCCACGGCGTTTACCCGGATACCCCGGTGGACAACGTGCGCCACTTCGTAGACACCGTGAAAGAACACCAACATCGCTCCGCATGAACTTCCGATCCGTATCACTGCTCTCCCTCCTTTTCTCCGGCATCATCGCCACCGCGCAAGAGGTGCCCGATAGTTTGAACATGGTGGAGAACGGCGGCTTCGAGGTGCTCGATGGCAAGCTGAAACGCCTCGGCTACATCGACGTGGCCAAAGGCTGGATGAGCCCCACGAACAAGAAGGCCGACCTGTTCAGCGAGACCATCCCGAACGCCCCCGTGAGCGTGCCGCGGAACGACCGCGGCGACCAGAGCGCCCTCAACGGTCAGAACTATGCCGGTCTCATGTGGTGGAGTTATGGCAACAAGGACACCCGCTCCTACCTGCAGACCAAGCTGAAGAAGACCCTGAGGAAGGACCAGAAATACTGCGTGCGCTACTACACCACGCTCAGTGATCTCAGCAAATACGCCACCGACCAGCACGGTGTTTACCTGTCGAAGATGTTGGTGAAGAAGGACGACGAGGGCAGCCTAACCTACTCAGCGCAAGTGCCCACGTTGAAGACGAAGATGTACGACGACATGTTCAGCTGGCAGGGGGTGTGCGGCGTGTATGACGCGAAGGGCGATGAAACACATCTGCTGATCGGCAACTTCGCCGCCAACGAGAAGACCAACACCACCAAGGCCAAGCGTCCGCGCGGCGAAACGCGCATCCAGGCCAACAACGCCTACTATTACATCGACGATGTGGCCGTGTTCCCCATCAAGTTGATGAGCGAATGCACCTGCACACAGCTCGACAAGGCGGCCAGCGAGTTCATCTTCAGCCGCAAGGGCACCGTGAACAAGACGCTGAAGCCCGCGCAACAAGTGGATGCTGCGGTGGTCTACTTCAAGCGCTTCAACAAGCAGATCGATGGCGCCATGGACGCGCAGATCGCGGAATTGATCGAGCTGATGAAGGCCAATGCCGACATCCGCATCCGCCTCGTGGGCCACGCCGATGCCATCGAGGCCGACCGCGTGCGTATGCGTCCCGACCTCACCGATCTGGACAAGGAGCGCGCTGAGAGCGTAAAGGCCGCACTGGTCGAAGCGGGCATCGACGCCACGCGCATCACCGTGGCCGGGCAGAAAGCCGAAAGTCCCGCCGATGGCGGCGATGACGAAGTGGCCCTCGCCAAGAACCGCCGCGTGGAGGTGGAGGTGGAGCAGTAGGCCGGGAACTGAGTGAACAACGGCCCTCGACCTTGTCGGGGGCCGTTCCCTTTCTACCCCTACATTGCCCCAATGGTGAAGGGCGATCCGCGCATCATTCGCGCCTGGACGATGTACGACTGGGCCAATTCGGCCTACTCGCTCACCATCACCTCCGCCATATTTCCGGCCTTCTATGTGGGCATGACCATCGATGCCGCCGGTAACGACCTGGTGCTGGCGAAGTACGGTGTGCGGGCCGGTTCGGCCTATCCGTGGACGCTCTCGGCAGGCTTCCTCATCATTGCGCTGATCGCGCCCATCCTGTCAGGCATCGCCGACCACCGCGGAAACAAGAAGGCCTTCCTCAAGTTCTTCTGCTACCTCGGTGCAGCCAGCTGCCTGGGCCTTGCGTTCTTCTCCCTCAGCACCTTCTGGGTGGGACTGGCCCTGGTGGCATTGGCCTGCATCGGCTTCAGCGGGAGCCTGGTGTTCTACGATGCCTTCCTGCCGGAGATCGCCGAACCGGCGGATCACGACAAGGTGAGCGCCCGCGGCTACACCATGGGCTACATCGGCAGCGTGATCCTGCTGATCCTGAACCTGGTGATGGTGATGCGCGCCGACCTGTTCGGCATTCCCGAGAGCATTCAACTTCCCCAGTGGCTCGGTGGGCAGGAACTTGGCGGCATCGCTGCGCGCATCAGCTTCATTTCCGTGGGGCTGTGGTGGGCCGGTTGGGCCCAGATCCCTTCAGCCGGTTGCCCGATGGCCAGCGCTCCAGCGATGAGGTGAACGTGTTCACCAGCGGCTACCAGGAACTGCGGAAGACCTGGGAACAGCTGCGCCAAACCCGCAGGCTGAAGCGCTTCCTGCTGGCCTTTTTCGTGCTGAACATGGGCGTGCAGACGGTGATGTACCTGGCCGCCAACTTCGCCAAGCAGGAGGTGAAGCAGTTGGATGCCTCGGGTGCCGAAGTGCCCATCAGCGACGCCTCGCTCATCTTCTCCATCCTCATCATCCAGCTCGTGGCCATCGGCGGGGCGCTGATCTTCGTGCAGCTGAGCAAACGCTTCGGCAACGTGCGGGCCTTGATGATCGCCGCCGTGGTGTGGATCGGCGCCTGTGTCTTCGCCTTCACGTTGCACTGGACCTCGCAGTTCTACATGCTGGCCGGAGTGGTGGGCCTGGTGATGGGCGGCAGCCAGTCCCTCTCGCGCAGCACCTACGCCAAGTTCCTGCCCGAAACGGACGACCATGCCAGCTATTTCAGCTTCTACGACGTGAGCTACTACGTGGGCACCGTGCTGGGTACCGCCGCTGTATGGCGTGGTGTACGCCCTCACCGCCGACCTGCGCTTCACCGTGATGGCGCATCGGTTCCATTCTTCGTTGTTGGCCTGTTGCTGCTGCTGCGGGTGCCCAAGGAGGAGGTGGCGCTTCCGGCAAGCTGCCTGATGGCGATCTTCGCGCCCGATGAGCGACCAGAAGACCTGGGATGTGATCGATCGTCGGCGGTGGCATCGTGGGTGCCGCCACCATGTACAAGCTGCAGACCCGTTTCCCCGCCGAACGGATCCTGCTCCTGGAAAAGGAACCGCACCTCGCCGACCACCAGACCGGCCACAACAGCGGCGTGATCCACAGCGGCATCTACTACAAACCGGGCAGCTACAAGGCGAAGAACTGCGTGCAGGGCCGGCGCGAGCTGGTGGCCTTCGCGAAGCAGCACGGCATCGCGCATGACATCTGCGGCAAGATCATCGTGGCCATGGAGCCGGATGAGGTGCCGCGCCTGGACAAGATCTGGAGCGCGGCCAGCAGAACGGCATCGAGGACATGGAACGCATCGGCCCCGAACGCATCCGGGAGATCGAGCCGCATCTGCACGGGCATCGCCGGCATCCGCATCGGGTGCACCGGCATCATCGACTTCCGGGCGCCACCAACAAGATGGCCGAGCTCGCGCGCGCCATGAACCCGGCGAGCGAAGTGCACACAGGGGAAGAGGTCTGCAGCACCAGGGAGAGCAGGCGGCGTAAGCAGCACTGTGCGCACGAACAAGAGCACGCATCGTGCGCAGGTGGTCGATCTTCTGCGGCGGCCTGCAGAGCGATCGACTGGCCAAGAAGGACGGTGCATCGCTCCCCGAACGCATCGTGGGCTTCCGCGGTGACTACTACGAACTCACGCCGCAGGCAAGCACAAGGTGAAGCACCTGATCTATCCGGTGCCCGATCCACGCTTCCCCTTCCTCGGCGTGCACTTCACGCGCATGACCGATGGCAGCATCGAGTGCGGGCCGAACGCCGTGTTCACCTTCAAGCGCGAAGGCTACGGGAAGACCGACTTCAGCCTCGCGCGATACCATGGGACGCGCTCACCTACGGCGGCACGTGGAAGCTGTTCTTCAAGAACTGGCGCTACGGCATGGACGAGTACCGTCGTGCGTTCAGCAAGAAGCTGTTCCTGAAGACGCTGCGTCGCCTGATCCCGTCATTGACCATGGACGACATCGAGCCCGGCCGTGCCGGCGTGCGCGCCATGTTGCTGGGCACGGATGGCGAAATGGTGGACGACTTCCGCATCGAGCGGCGCGGCCCACATCCACGTGCTCAATGCGCCATCACCCGCGGCCACGGCCTGCCTGGCCATCGGCGAGGAGATCGTGGACATGTCCGTGAAGGAGGGCGTGATTGGTTTGAATGCGCCTTTGGCTATTGGCTGCTGGCCATTGGCTCGGCGCATATGACCGCTAGCGTTGCGCATTGAACGAGATGCGACCGCCAACGAGCACTTGCGCAGCTCATAGAGCCCGGCTCGCACTGGATCAGCCATCAGTCAGTGGCCAAAAGCCAGTAGCGTATTACTGCGTCACCTTCCAGCCGTCGAGCACCTCCGCCCAATCCCACAGGCAGAAGGCCATGAGCTGGTTGAGGCGTTTGAGCACGATGGGGTTCGGAGCCTTCATGCTGCGGAAGTAGGGATCCTGGAACTGGAACAGGTCGTACTTGTGGAATATCGGCCTTGCTCATGGCGTACACCGTGTTCTTGCTCGGGTGGTTCATGCGCTCCATGAAGTGCTGCAAGGCCACCACCTCCAGCTCCAACTCGCTCGCGCTGCCGCCCATGGCCGCGCGCGAACTTGCTGATCGCAGTGCGAAACAAAGCGCCGGTCCTGGCCCGCAGGCAGGTGCTTCGGCGCATCCAGCAGATTGCCGGCGAGGACGATCAGGGCGAACAGCTCATCATCACCAGGGCCGAAGACCGGGCGCGCCACGAACTCCGGCGCATCCACCAGCTCCTCCACGATCGTGGGATAGCCCTGGTCGGTCATCTCCAACACGGCGTTCACGACGGCGTTCGCCAGCTTCTCCTCGCTGATCTTCTTCCTTCCGAACAATGTGGCGATCATGCCGACTTTTTTGAGCACTGCGAACTTACCCGTGTAAGCGATGGAGCATCGCATCCGATCGATGAGTATTTTCAACACGCTTATCAACCTGATCCAACGACGCATGGACATCCGTCACCTGATCGATCAATACGCGGCCTATGACCTCTGGGCTAATACGCGCATCGCCGAACGGTTTCACGCGAGGAGGAGGCACTGCTGGATGTTGCGGTGAAGAGCAGCTTCCCCTCGTTGCGCGGCACGCTGATGCACATCCGGAATTCCGAGTGCATCTGGCTGGACAGGTTGCTGGAGCGCGCGCCGCGATGGCCCGCAGAAGCGCACGAGGGGTTCGACACCTTCCTCCATCACATCATCGCCATTCGCGACCATGTGCGTTCGCTCGGGGAAAAGGAATCTGGTGGGTACGGTGGACTACAGGATCTGCGCGGCAACGTGCACCGCCAGCAGCGATGGCAGATCCTGATGCATTGCTTCAACCACAGCAGCTACCACCGTGGGCAACTGGTGACGATGATGCGTCAACTGGACCTGACCGACATTCCGGCGATGGACCTGGTGGTGTTCCAGCGGTTGCAGGCCGCAGGCTGACCTCAGCCGCGCGACATCAGATCGATGCCCGTGTAGTTGTGCGGGCTCAATGCGCGTAGCTGTGCTTTCACGCCTTCGGCCACGTCCAACGCTTCGATGAAGGCCGCGATGTCCTCCTTGCCGATACGCTCCTTGCCGCGCGTGAGGTCCTTCAAGCGTTCGTAGGGCTGGGGATAGCCCGCGCGGCGTAGGATCGTCTGGATGCCTTCGGCCACCACGGCCCATTGCCCTTCCAGATCGCGCGTCGATCGCGGCCTCGTTCAGCAGCAGCTTGCCCAAGCCCTTGCGGATGGCGTCCACCGCGAGCATGGTGTGCGCGATGGGAACACCGATGTTGCGCGTTACGGTGCTGTCGGTAAGGTCGCGTTGCAGCCGGCTCACCGGAAGCTTCTCGCTGAGGTGCACGAACAACGCATTGGCCATGCCCAGGTTGCCTTCGGCGTTCTCGAAGTCGATCGGGTTCACCTTGTGCGGCATGGCGCTGCTGCCCACTTCGCCCGCCTTGGTCCGCTGGCGGAAATAGTCCATGCTGATGTACTGCCACACGTCGCGGCTGAGGTCCACGAGCACGGTATTGATGCGGCGCATGCGCATCGAACAGCGCGGCCATGCCGTCGTAATGCTCGATCTGCGTGGTGAACTGCTGGCGATGCAGGCCGAGCATGTTGCCCGTGAACTGGTCGGCCAGCCGCACCCAGTCCAGCTCCGGATAAGCGACGTGATGCGCGTTGAAGTTGCCCGTGGCCCCACCGAACTTGCAGCTGAACGGCACGGCGCGCAACAACTTCAGCTGTTCATCCATCCGCTCCACGAAGACCTGTAGCTCCTTGCCCAGGCGCGTGGGCGATGCGGGCTGCCCGTGTGTTCGCGCCAGCATGGGCACGCGCGCCCATTCCAGCGCCAGCCCGTGCAGGTGGTCCTTCAAGGCGGTGAGCTCCGGGATGTAGTGCACGAACACGAACTCCTTCAACAGGAGCGGCATCGCCGTGTTGTTGATGTCCTGTGAGGTGAGGCCGAAGTGCACGAACTCCTTCGATGCGCCGAAGCCCAGTTCTTCCAGGCGTTCCTTCAGCCAGTATTCCACCGCCTTCACGTCGTGGTTGGTGGTGCGCTCGATCTCCTTCACCGCCTGCGCGTCCGGCCTCGGAAAGCGCCGAGATGCGGCCGAAGAGCTTGTCCAGCTTGCGTGGTGTCCGTGCCCTTCCATTCCGGCAGCGGCACTTCGCACAGGAACTCGGAAATAGGCCAGTTCCACCACCAAGCGGTAACGGATCAGCGCCAGTTCACTGAACCAGATGGACAAGGCAGCGGTGCGTTCGCGATAACGACCGTCGATCGGTGAGATGGCGTTGAGCGGGGAGAGGTCCATGCAGGTCGCGAAGGTAGGGCGCGCCCCCGTGTGCCTTTGGCCCGGCACTTGCCACGTGCGGGTGCACCTACCTTCGCCGCATGTTCCCATCACGCCTGTTGTTCGCGCTGTTGCCCCTCTTCGCTCTTATGGCCTGTAACGGTCAGAAGTCCACGGCGGACGCTGCCCGCAGCCGCTTCGGAAGCGATGCCGACAGCCTCTTTTTTTCGCTGGAGCGCACACCGTGCTTCGGCAAATGCGCGGCCTACACGGTGACCATCCATGCCGATGGTTCGGCCCGTTACGTTGGGCGAAGCAACGCCCCCCGGCTGGGCACCTACACAGGAAGCGTGGACAAGGCCAGCATGCAGTTGTTGCTGGACCGCGCCAAGGCCATCGGCTTCTTCGACTTCGCGGAGAAGTATGACGGGCAGGTGACCGACCTGCCCAGCACCATCCTCCGGGTGAACGCCGATGGCCGCGATCAAAAGGTGTTCGGGCGCTACAAGACCCCGCCCACCTTCAAACCCTTCGCGGCATACGCCGACTCGGTGCTGATGCCGGTGCAGTGGACCCAGGTGGCGGGCGACGAGTGAGCGTCGCGCCACGGCCCCAACCCTTCGTCCCACTTCCACCCGCCAAGAAGCCTCCGTTCCGGCTACTTTTGGCGCCCCCTTAAGCACCCACCATCGGTGGGATCAACCAGAACCAACCACACCTACATGAAGAAGTCCTTCCTGATCGCCGGCCTGCTGTTGCTGTCGACCATCATGCATGCCCAGGAGGGCATGTGGATGCTGAACACCCTGAAGCAGGTGAACGAGGCCGATATGCAACGCCTCGGATTCCAGCTCACCGCCGAGGACGTGTACAACGTGAACGGCAGCAGCATGAAGGATGCCGTGGCCCGCTTGGGCGGTGGCTTCTGCAGCGGCGAGATCGTGAGCTCCGAGGGGCTCATGCTCACCAACCACCACTGTGGCTTCGAGGCCATCCAAAGCGCCAGCAGCGTGGAGCATGACTACCTCACCGACGGTTTCTGGGCCATGACGCGCGAGCAGGAACAACCCGCCGGCTTCTACGTGAGCTTCCTCGATCATATCGACAACGTCACCGACAAGGTGAACGCCGAACTGAACGCATCCATGACCGAGGCCGAGCGCATGGGGAAGATCGAGGAGATGGGCGGCATGCTCGAGAAGGAGGCCGTGGGCGAGAAGGCCCACATGAGCGCCGATTTCAAAACGATGTACGAGGGCAACGAGTTCTACATCTTCGTGTACAAGGACTTCCCGGACGTGCGCATGGTGGGTGCTCCCCCCAGCGCCATCGGCAAGTTCGGCGGCGACACCGACAACTGGATGTGGCCCCGCCACACCGGCGACTTCAGCATGTTCCGCGTGTACACCGGGCCCGATGGTGAGCCTGCGGAATTCGCCAAGGAGAACATCCCCTACAAGCCCAAGTACTGGTTCCCCGTGAGCCTCGATGGCGTGCAGCAGGGCGACTTCAGCATGGTGATGGGCTGCCCTGGCAGCACCGACCGTTTCCTCAGCAGCGAAGGCGTGAAGCTCGCGCTCGATGTGGAGCAGCCCAACCGCGTGAAGATCCGCGGCAAGAAGCTCGAACTGATGAAGCAGGACATGGACGCCAGCGATGCGGTGCGCATCCAGTACGCTGCCAAGTATGCCCAGGTGAGCAACTACTGGAAGTACTTCATCGGTCAGCAGCGCGGACTGAAGCGCCTGCGTGTGTTCGACAAGAAGAAGGCCCAGGAGGCCGATCTGATGAGCTGGATCAATGCGGATGCAGGTCGCAAGGCCAACTATGGCGAGTTCCTCTCCCTGCTGGAAAAAGGCTATGCCGGCCGCACCAAGGTGGAAAAGGCCAGCACCTACATGCAGGAGGCCGCCTTCGGAAGCGAGGTCATCGTATTCGGCTTCCGCCTGCGCGGATTGCGAGCCCAGCTCGAAGAAGGACCCGAAGGATGCAGCGAAGATCGCCGCCATGGTGGCCGGCGTGAAGGCCAGCGCCGATGGTTTCTGGAAGGACTACAACCCGGCCACGGACCAGAAGATCACCGCCGCCATGTTCAAGATGATCCACGACGATGTGGACCGCGGCATGCAGCCGGACGTGATGAACGTGGTGGAGAAGAAGTACAAGGGCGACTTCAACGCCTGGGCCGCCGCCATGTTCAAGACCAGCATCCTCACGGACCGCGCACGTCTCGACGCCTTCCTGGCCAAGCCCACGCTGAAGGTGATGGACAAGGACATGGGCATGCAGGCCATCGCAGCAGCTGCATCAACTTCTACCGCGGTGTGCTCGGCCCCGCCGGCGATGCATCGCAGCCCGACATCGACAAGGGATACCGCCTGATGGTGGCGGCCATGCGCGAGCGGGAGCCCAACAAGATGTGGTACCCCAATGCGAACAGCACCATCCGCGCCAGCTACGGCCAGGTGGGCGACTACAAGCCCGGTGACGCCATGCACTACGACTTCGTGACCACCGCGGACGGCATCCTCGAGAAGGAGGACAATACCAACGAGGAGTTCGTGGTGCCCAAGCGCCAGCATGAGCTGCTGGTGGCGCGCGACTACGGTCGCTATGCCGATGAGAAAGGTGAACTCGTCGACCTGCTTCATCAGCAAGAACGACATCACCGGTGGCAATAGCGGAAGCCCCGTGATCAACGGCAAGGGCGAGCTCATCGGCATCGCCTTCGACGGCAACTGGGAGGCCATGAGCGGCGATATCGCCTTCGAGCCCGAGCTGCAGCGCACCATCAGCGTGGACATCCGTTACGTGCTGTGGGTGATCGACAAGTACGCCGGTGCCAAGCACCTCGTGGATGAGATGACCTTGCGCACGGCCCCGAAGGACGCCGTTGTGCCGGCCATCATGCCCAAGATGATCCCTGTTCCCGAGAAGGCCGCCGTGCCCTCCAAATAAGTCGCCGCGCATTTGCGCGATCGAACGCAACGAGGCCCGGACATGTCCGGGCCTCGTTGCGTTCCTGAAGGCGCTGTTCACATCGGGGTGGGTCTCCTGCCATCGCCCATGTGTGCCGCGATCACAGGGTGACCTACGCTAGCGCCGTGGCCTTGGGAGAGGTAGTAGGTGCATGCTCCGCGAGCACAGCGCCGATGCTGGCCAGGATCGGGGCGAACACGAAGCCCACCAAGGGGATCATCATCAGTATGCTGAACAGCGCGCCGTTGGCCATCACCATGCCGCGGTTGGCGCGGGCGGTCCGCAGGCTTTCGCGCACCCCGCAGCGCCGGCGTTCATAGATGTAGTCGAACATGCTGAAGCCGTAGAACCAACAGGAGAGGAGCCACAGGAACACCGCCGCCACAGGGGCCAGCGGGGCAATGAGTAACGAGGCCACCCACAGCACCAGATTGATCGTGAGCTCCAACACGCCGTTGCGCAACGCCATCAGCACGCCGCGGACAATATCCTTCAGAAAGGCCAGCCATTGGAATGGAACGCTGCGGCCGGTGAGGATCTCTTCCGTGCGCTCACTTACATAGGCCAGCAAAGGTGATAGCGCGATCAGCACGAGGTACTTTCCCACCAACAGGAACAGGAAGAACAGCGCAAGGTCCAGTACGACCAGCAGGATCACCTCCCGCGCACCGTTGAAGAAGGCCTTCACATCGTCCCACGTGCCGATCCAGCCATCGCGATCCACCGCGTGAACATCGATGGAGAGATACTCCGAAGCCCAGGCGCTCACCTGTTCCATGAACCCGTGGCCGAGGAGCAGGATGCTGGAAGCGAAGACCAGCCAGAGCAGCAGCGGCACCAGAAAGGTCCACCACAATCCGTTGCGCATGGCGAATCCCAAGGCCCGGCCAAAGCCGCTGAGTCCGCTGGAGATGCCCCGCATGGGAGCGAAACTAAGGGTGTACGCCGACGTGCGTGGCGATCAACGCTTGCGCGAAGCCTGCTGCGATTGCTTCTGGATCTCCTCCATGCGCTGCTGCCCACTTGCTCTTCTTCCGTGGCGTGGACATGTTCTTCTCGAGTTCGAGACGCAACTGCTTCTCGTCGATGAAGAAATGGCTGAGCACGGTCATCTGCAGGATGCTGATCAGGTTGGCCAGCAGGTAGTAGTAGCTGAGGCCCGCGGGCAGGCTGTTCATGAAGAACAACATCATCACGGGGAACAGGTACATCATCAGCTTCATGCTGGGCATGCCCTGCTGCTGCGGCATCTGCTTGGTGGTGATCACGGAATAGATCACCGTGCTCACCGCCATCAGGATGGTGAACAGGCTTACGTGGGAGCCGTACGCGGGGATCGGCGAACGGCAGCGTGGCGATGCTGTCGTAGCTGCTGAGGTCATCGGCCCAGAGGAAGCTCTGCTGGCGCAGTTCGATGCTGGCCGGGAAGAACCGGAACATCGCGAAGAGGATGGGCATCTGCAAGCAGCACGGGCACACAACCGCTTAATGGGCTCACACCCGCTTTGCGGTACAGCTCCATGTTCGCCTGGTTGCGCTTCACCATGTCCTCCGGATCGGGGAACTTCTTGTTGATCGCCTCGGTCTCCGGCTTCAAGGCGCGCATGCGGGCACTGCTCTTCTGGTTCTTGTACGCGATGGGCAGCAGCAGCACCTTGATGAGGATGGTGAGCACCAGGATGATGATGCCATAGCTCAGGTTGAACTTGCCCAGGAAGTTGAACACCGGGATCACCACGAACCGGTTGATCCAGCCGAAGATGCCCCAGCCCAGATCGATGATGCGGTCGAAGCCCGGGACGTCCGTGCGCCGAAGCGTGTTGTAATGATTCGGGCCCATGTACAACGTCATGTCCAAAGTGGCATGCGGTGCAGGTGGTTCATCGAAGAAGAGCTTGGCGCTGTAGTGCTTGTTGTGCCCAGAGCCCTCCGGCAACTGGATCACGCCGATCTCGCTGCCGTTGCTGCGGAAACCATCGGGCTTGATCATGGCCAGCGTGAAGAAGTCCTCCTTGAAGGCCACCCAGTTCGTGCGGCCTTCCAGTTTCATCTGCTCGCTGGACGTGGTGCTGAGGTAGTTCGGGTCGTCGTTCAGGTATTTGTAGAACACCGTGCTCTTTCCCTGCTCGGTGGGCAGGTGCTTTTCGTTGTTCAGGCCGGTGACGTCCCAACGGAACATCACGTTCCGCGGATCCACCTCCTTCTCCAGGCCCACGATCTCCGCGCTCAACTTCACCATCCAATCCGCGCTGTCCAACAGGTAGGTCACGGCGAAGTACTTCGCCGGATCGCCGGTCGGCGCCTTGAAGCGCACGCCCGTGGTGCCCAGCTTCTCCGCCGTGAAGTGCAGGTCCTTGGTGCTCACGTCCAGGTTGCCGAGGAAGAACTTGAACTCGAACAGGCCACTGTCCGGATCGGCCAGCAGCAGCGGCTTTTTGTCGTAGCTGGTGTAGTCCTTCAAGCGCATCATCACCGGGCGCGCGCCCTGCGTGCTGAAGCTGATCTGCAACTTTTCGTTCTCGATGGTCACCAGCTCATGCACCCCGTCGGATGCGGCCGAGAAGATGCCGAAGCGCTGGGTCTGCGTGGCCTGGCGCGCACTGTCCAACTTGGCGGTGCGGAGGCTGTCCGTGAGCAGGGTGTCCGCCTTCAGGGTAGCCTGCAGGCCGGAAAGTGGATCGGCAACGGCCGCTGCTGCCGGCGTCTTGGCCGAGTCGGTCTTCAGCCGGGCCTCCTGCACCTGCTGCTCCACCAGGGCCAGACTGTCCTGCTGGTGCTGGAGTCCGGGCTATTTCCTCCTGGCTGGGTGCGGTAAGGAACTGGTAGCCGATGAGAATGGCCGCGATAAGGACGAAGCCGATGATGGTATTACGGTCCATGGACGTGTGCTGGAGCCGCTGATGTGTCCTTTACCGGTGTATCCGGGGCCCGGACGATCTGTTGCGGGGGCGCGAAGATAGCCGGGGGGAGCTAGCTCCATGGGCACATGTGGTCATGTGCCCATGTGGGCATGCGGTCATGTGGCCATGGGGACATGCGCACATGAAACTGTGCCGATCGCTGCTCAGGCCTTCGCCTTCTCGCTTTCCACGGAGCTGGCGACCTCCTGCGCGATCGCCGCCTTCACGAAGCCGATGAAGAGCGGGTGCGGACTGGGCCACGGTGCTCTTGTACTCGGGGTGGTACTGCACGCCGATGAACCACGGGTGGTCCTGCAGTTCCACGACCTCCACCAGACTGGTCTGTGGGTTCATGCCCACGGGCAGCATGCCCGCATTGCGGAACTGGTCGATGTAGGCGTTGTTGAATTCGTAGCGGTGCCGGTGGCGCTCGCTGATGGGGCTCTTGCCGTAAACAGCCTTCACCTTGCTGCCGTCGGTCAGCTTGCAGGGGTAGGCGCCCAATCGCATGGTGCCGCCCTTGTTCTCGATCTTCTTCTGCTCCTCCATCATCGCGATCACCGGGATAGGGCGAGTTCGCGTCCATCTCCGTGCTGTTCGCCAGCTCCATGCCCAGCACGTTGCGCGCGAACTCGATCACCGCGCACTGCATGCCCAGGCAGATACCGAGGAAGGGCACCTTGTTCTCCCGCGCGTATTTGATCGCTTCGATCTTGCCTTCGATGCCGCGGTGCCCGAAGCCCGGCGCTACAAGGATGCCGCTGAGGCCACCGAGCTGCTTGGCGATGTTCTTCGGCGTGAGCTTTTCGCTGTGCACCCAGCGGATGTTCACCTTCACCTCGCTCTCCGCACCCGCGTGGTCCAGCGCTTCCTTGATGCTCTTGTAGGCATCCTTCAGTTCAACGTACTTGCCCACCAGCCCGATGTTCACCTCGCCCTTGGGTTCCTTGTAGCGGCGCAAAAAGCCGGTCCACTGCGTGAGGTCCGCTTCGGGATAGCCCACGATGCCGAGCTTCTCCAACACCACCACGTCCAGGTGCTCCTTCTGCATGAGCAGGGGAACGTCGTAGATGGTGTCGGCATCGGCGCTTTCGATCACGGCGCGCGGCTCCACGTTGCAGAACAGCGCGATCTTCTCCTTCATGCCCTTCACCATGGGATGCTCGGTGCGGCAAACAAGCACATCGGGCTGTACGCCAAGGCTCAGCAGTTCCTTCACGCTGTGCTGCGTGGGCTTGGTCTTCAGCTCGCCCGTGGTGCTCAGGTAGGGGAGCAGGGTGAGGTGGATGCTCAACGCGTCCTTGCCCTTTTCCCACTTCAGCTGGCGGATGGCTTCCACGTAGGGCAGGCTCTCGATGTCGCCGACGGTGCCGCCCACTTCGGTGATCACGAAGTCGTAGATGCCCTTGCGGCCCAAGCGCCTGGATGTTGCGCTTGATCTCGTCGGTGATGTGCGGGATCACCTGCACGGTCTTGCCCAGGTACTCGCCGCGGCGCTCCTTGTTGATGACGTTCTGGTAGATGCGGCCGGTGGTGACGTTGTTGGCCTGCGAGGTGGGCGTGTCCAGGAAGCGCTCGTAATGCCCCAGGTCCAGGTCGGTCTCCGCGCCATCCTCCGTTACATAGCACTCGCCGTGCTCGTAGGGGTTCAGCGTGCCGGGGTCCACGTTGATGTACGGGTCCAGCTTCTGGATCGTGACCGTGAAGCCACGGGCCTGCAGCAGTTTGGCGAGCGACGCGCTCACAATGCCCTTGCCCAGGCTGCTGGTAACGCCGCCGGTAACGAAAATGTACTTGGTGGAGCCCGTCATCGCTTGTGAGAGGGGCTCATGGACGAGCCGCGATCACGGGGCGTAAAGGTAAGCAAGTCGGACCGTGGCGAGGGGAACAGTTTTCAATACACGCTGATAACTATAGGCAGTTGGCAGGAGCAGTAGGCAGTAGGCAGGGGCAGTTCGCAGTAGGCAGGCCGCAGGTCCCGGCGAAGTCGGGAGGCAGTTGGCAGGGGCAGTTGGCAGGCCGCAGGTCCCGGCGAAGTCGGGAGGCAGTTGGCAGGGGCAGTTGGCAGTTGGCAGGCTGCAGGTAACGGAGAGACTCGGGAGGCAGGGCGCGGCTAGAACGTGTACGAGAAGCCCACGCTCGGCAGCAAGGGCAGCTGGTCCCGCGCTGGGCGGTCACGCGGTCGTAGTAGAAGATGTTGCGACGGTCGTACACGTTGGTGGCGCTGAAGTCCAGCTGCACCACTTGATGCTCGTCCAGCTTCCAGGTCTTCGTAAGGCCCAGGTCCAGGCGATGGTAATCGGGAAGGCGCTTGCTGTTGAGGTCGCCGTAGATGACGCCCAGGTTGCCGTTGGTGCTGCCCAGGTCCTGGTCGATGCCATCGTTGAAGGGCACCTGCTCGAAGAAGCCCTGGGTGGGTGTGAAGGGGAAGCCGCTACCGAAGTTCCAGCGCGCCGTGGCCTTCCAGCTGCTGAACTTGCCAAAGGAGTAGCTGGCCACCAGGTTCACGTTGTGGCGACGGTCCCAAACCGGATTGTAGGTGCGGATGCCATCGTAGCGGTCCACGAAGTTCAGCGAGTACACGGCCCACAGGTACAGGCGTTCCTTCTCGTAGGTCAGCAGCAGGTCAGCACCCTTGGCCGTGCCTGTCTCCAGCACGAAGTCCTTCTTCAGTTCATCAGGCTGTGCGGCGAATTCCTGCGTGTCGTCGTACAGCTTGTTGCGGTTCAGGTTGGTCACCGGTGCGGAAGTCCTTCACGTAGCCTTCGATGTTGGCCTTGAAGTGCTTGCTCAGGTCCACCTCGAAGCCCAGCACGTAGTGGTCGGCGCGTTGGATGGGGTCCTTGATGTCGCGGACGGTTCCATCCGCCTGCGTGAGCGTGGACGGGATGTCCTCCGGCGCGGTGAGGAAGCCGTAGAAGAGGTTCACTACGTCGCGATCGCTCTGTGCGGCCACCAGGTTCTGGCTATAGCGGCCGGCAGCACCCTTGAAGCGGAAGTTGTCCGCCGCGTTCCACTTGAAGCCGAAGCGCGGCTCCAGGCTCATGATGGCAGGGGTGGCGTAGTAGTGCGCCCGCACACCGGGGTCGATCACCACCTTGCCGAACTTGAACTTGTAGTTGAGGAAGCCCGCCATCTCCGTGCTCACCTTGTCCTGCGTGATCTTCAGGCCGGTGCTGTTGTAGAAGTTGAATGCGGTCTTCACGCCCACGATGTCCACGCCGTACTTCACCTCGTTGTCGCCGATGAAGTACTTGAAGTTGAGGCCGGCGTTGAAGCTGTTGATCGCGCTGGTGCGGGCGGGCAGGTCGCGCTCAGCCAGGGTCACCTTGTAGTTGCTGAAGGCGAATACGCCATCGATCAGCACCGCACTGCCGCTGGGGGCCAGCACGAAGTTGGCGCCGGCACCGCTGTTCTTCCAGTCCAGGTCGCTCACGCCGCGGTACTTCACCCCATCGGTGAAGCGGAAGCCGAAGAAGTTCACCTTGCTGCCGTTGGCCGCGTTCAGGCTCACCTTGCCGTAGGCGTCCGTGAACTTGAACGGCAGGCCGGCCGTGTCCACGAAGCTGTACAGGCTCTTGCTCGTCTGGTCCAGGTAGCTGTGCTTGAAGTTCAGCAGGAAGGAACTGCTGCCATCGCCGGGGTTCACCTGCTTCTTCAGCGGGCCTTCCAGCATGGCCTTGGCCGCGAAGGTGCTGGCCGCCACCTTGCCGCTGAGGCGCTGTTTGTTGCCGTCGCGCGTGGTGATGTCCATCACCGAGCTGATGCGGCCGCCGTGCTCGGCGTTGAAGCCGGCCGTGAGGATCTCGGCGTTGCGGATGATGTCGTTGTCGAACACGCTGAACAGGCCAATGCTGTGGAAGGGGTTGTACAGCACCATGCCGTCCATCAGCACCTTGTTCATGATCGGCGACCCACCGCGGATGTAGAGCTGGCCGCCCTGATCACCGGTGAACACCACGCCTGGCACCACCTGCATGTACTGCGCGAGGTCGGCCTGGCCACCGATCGCCGGCAGGCGCTCGATCTGCTTGGGCGTAAGCTTCGTAACGCCGATGCGCACCTGCCCTTCGGCCTCGCGACGCTCGGCGGTGACCTCCACCGGACGCATCTGGATCGCGCCCTTCTTCAGGTACAACTTCACGGTCTCGATGCCTTCCGCGCGGATCGTCACCGGCTGGGCCAGTGTGTCGTAACCGAGGTAGACGATGCGGATGGTGTAGCTGCCAGCGGGCACTTTGCTGATGCTGAAGTAGCCGTCCACGTCGGTCTGCGCGCCCATGGTGGTGCCCACCAGGCTCACCGGGGTGAAGATGCTGGGCTCACCCGTTTCAGCCTCGTACACAAAACCGCGCACCGTGCCGTTCTGGGCCAGGGCTGCAAGGGGGAGGACCAGGGCGCTCAGCAGCGCCACACGCACAAAAAGGGATCGCATCATCACAGGGGTCGGTCGGAAAGGGGTGCCAAAATAGCCGGATGCGGCGTTCCCCCGGCCGAAGTTCCACCAGCGGTCGATGCGGGACGGGGAGCGGGCACGTTGGCGAGCGGTAAGCCGGGTCTGCGATAGGTTGCCGCGAAGCGATCTTTCATTTCCGTGTTCGCGAGCGGCAAGTCGGGTCTGCGATAGGTTGCCGCGAACGATCTTTCATTTCCGTGTTCGCGAGCGGCAAGCCGGGTCTGCGATAGGTTGCCGCGAAGCGATCTTTGATTCCCGGTTCGGGAGCGGCAAGCCGGGTCTGCGATAGGTTGCCGCGAAGCGATCTTTGATTCCCAAGCAGGCGCTCGCGTGCATTGCAAGCCGTAGCCTCGGGCGTAGGCTTTGTCGCGAGTGACAGCCTTACAAAATAGTTTTCGACCAATGCTCCTCGGTTCCAAGTATGTCGTATACCTTTCCAGAACAATGACGTATCTGTCCCCCCCCCCCCCCCTGCGAAAATGCGCTGCGCTCGCGTTGATCTCGCTTAGCGGAGCCACGATGGCCCAGACCATCACCATCACGGCAGTGCCGCTCGACAGGCACGGTTACAACATCAGTTGTTTTGGGCATAAGGATGGGACAATTGATCTTACGGTTACGGGTGGAACTCCGCCGTATGCGATCAAATGGAGCAACGGCTCCTATGACGAGGATGTTCAAGACCTACCAGCTGGGTTCTATGCTGTATCGGTCACCGATGCCATGGGCGAAGAAGCCCGCATTGAGATCACGCTGACCGAGCCAGCTGAGCTTTTACCCTACATCGTCCCCTACGAGTACCCGAACGGCTACAACGTCAGCAGCTACAATAGTTACAATGGCACCTTGGACCTGGTGCCTGTTGGTGGCGCCGCACCTTATACCTACCTCTGGGCAGACGGCCCCACCACGGAAGACCGCGCAATGTTGGGATCTGACAACTATAGCGTAACGGTCACCGACGCCAACGGCTGCAACTTCAAAACCGAACAAGTGTACCTACGCGCACCCGATCGCAGCGACTGGACCATGAGCGGGAATGCGGGGACGAACCCGGCGACGCAATACATCGGCACCAGCGACAATAAGGATGTGGTGTTCAAGAGCAATGGGCAAGAGCGGTTGAGACTGAGGAGCGATGGAGCCATGAAGAGCACCTCGCTCGCCTTCGATCATGGATATCGCTTGGTGATGGTGGATTCCACGGGCCAGTTGAAACTGCTCACGGATCACAGTGGGAACGATGTGCCGCTGGCGACCACATGCTATGATCACGGATCAAACCTGCCCTGGACGTTCTGCGGCAACATCGTGTTCCCAACAGCCAAGTTAGGCACACGCAACAACGTACCCCTGCGGCTGATCTCGAACGACCAGGAGAGGTTGATCCTTATGACCAATGGTAAGGTCGGGATCGGCACCGTGCCACCTCCTGGGCCGATCGACCATTACAGGCTCTTCGTTGAAGATGGGATCGTGACGAGGGATGTGCTCGTGAAAACGGGTAATTGGCCTGACTACGTATTTGCCGATGGATACCACCTGATGTCCTTGAAAGAGCTGCGTAAGTATTTAGACTTGAATAGGCACTTGCCGGGTATTCCTTCAGCCGCAGACGTGGAGTATAAACAAGGCGTGGAGGTCGGTGATCTCCAAGCCCGCATGTTGAAGGTAATGGAGGAGCAAGCGCTGTATATCCTGCAGTTGGAAGAACGATTGCAACGATTGGAAGCGACGCTGAGAACGATTCAAGGAACAAGGTGATGTGCACGCATTACGCTGACCTTATCGTGGCAGTAGGTCTGCTGGTTGCCATAGGACCGGCGGCCGTGGGACAGGTCGTATACCCCGACCATACCATTCAGGACGTGGAGTGGATTAGTGGCACACACCACACGGCGGTCACACAGCAGATCATCTCACCCGCTGTACCTGCCGCACCTGTTTCCATATCGGCTAGTGCAGACGTTGAATTCGTATCAGGCACGCAGATCCACTTGACCGACGGATTCCATGCTGGAGAGTTCACGGGCAATGGGCGCTTCAGGGCTCGGATCGATGAAAGCCTTGGGCCGAATGGTGACGTTGTCGTGATCAGCCCAGAACCAGCAACGCATATGGTCAATAACGTGTTGCATATCGAAAAATGGGAGAAGCTTGAAATTGGTCTTCAGCTGCCGCAGGATTACAGCGATGCGATCACGCGCTTCTTCAGCCACTACTATTCCAACGGAGATACGAATACAGTTACGCCGAACTTGGTCGACCCCGTACACGACCTCAATCCATATGCTGATGACTCTTTACAACTGGTGATCACCCTTACAAGCCCTTCCGGTGCGCAGAAAATGAAGTGGGGCTTTTTCATGAAAGAAGCCACGTGGGCCAATACGTCCGACACGGCATGGCTCGTTGAGAACCTGGCAAGCCCGCTCCACCCCTACACCATTCGCTATCGCTTTGCGCCAGATGAGGAGGGTCTCTGGCAATTCGCTCTCTCTATGAAGGCCCCTCATACAGCCAGTCTCAGTAACGCGGTATTAGCCCCATTGCGGTTCACGGGATACACTTTCGCATGTGACCCGCCCTTACCCGATAACAAGGGCCTCCTTCACGTCAACGAGGTCAATCGTCGTACGTTGCAATTCGAAACGGATGAGCCCTTCTTCGGCTTGGGTACGAACCTGGCCGATATCGGAGAGCATCATTCGGACTATATCCATATCCAGGAGGCCATGGAGGGGCTGCATTCTGCCGGAGGCAACTTTCTGCGGATGTGGCTGATGCGTCATCAATTTGCACCGGAGTGGGTGAACCTGGGTGTGTACGACCATTATCGGGAGGAGGAGCCATGTGTTGGTTGGACAGGACCTGCTACGCATTTGGGGAATTGCCAGTACCAGTGCTGGTACTTCGACCAAGTTTTGGACCATGCACGAGAGAACGACCTGTACATCCAGTTATGCATCGATCCGAATGGTCCCGGCATAGCCTATGAAATACCGGGGTGGGGCTCAAACCCTTATGTGATCCATTTTCTTGAACCTTCGTCGCCAACCAGACCATACGACCTCAAGGAGTACTTCTACAAGGATGGTGATCCGACGAATACGGACAATGGCGTATTTTATTACTGGAAGCGCAAGTACAAGTATATCCTGGCAAGATGGGGATATTCGGTGAATATAGCGGCGATTGAACCGTTCAATGAGACCGACCAAATGCTCTCTTATGGCACCGACAGTCTGGGAAATTATTCCCAAACATCCGAGACATATTACTCGATGTGTCCCGAAAATCGTATAACCTGGACAGATGACCAGCTGCTGCCTATAACTATTAATAACTGGCTTACTGACATCGCGCACTTTATCCGTGACCCAGTGGATACAGCTAATCTTGCCGAATCGCCGCTTGGCGATAGCACGAAGCTCTTCCTAATGAGTTACGCAGGAGGCGCCCCGGCGAACACGAGCGATACTAACTATTACCTACCCCTTCGCAACCCGAACGTGGATATCGCGGATGTACACCGCTACCTCTATGCGGGCGAGATGGAACTTGCCTACAGCTTTGAGCTTGCCCAAGCTTACCGCAATGTGTTCCTGAGTAACGGCAATAAAAAGCCCTTCCAAAATGGAGAGTTCGGCACATGGGGAACCAGTAACGACGATGATAGCTTTCCGTATTTCAGCAACTACGATGTCTCCTTCCATAATGAAATCTGGGCTTCCACCTTCTTCGGTAATTTCGCCACCAGCAGTAGCTGGTTCTGGGCAAGGGTGTTTTGGTGGGAGGATAATTTGCAACCGCCACCGCCGGATTTAGGAGCTAACGGAAATCAATGGCAACAGATATTTTCGAGTGCAAAGGGCGCTACGAATCTTCTCGACATCGGGATCATTGGAGGCTATCCCGTGGTGAATAAGCCGATCTACCACAACTTTTCACCGCTGATAGATATGCTGTCCAATCCCACGTGGCAGCAGTATGACTTCTTTAACGGGAATTTCAAGGCGCAGAAGGTATACGACGACCAAGCCAATATCGAGTGCTACTATTTGACGAACGCGGACCAGAACGTGGCCATCGGCTGGGTGCATAACCTCAATGCCTATTGGGCGAACAATTTCTATGTCACACGCGCTAACCAGAATTTCTTGGGATGTACTGATCCCAATAGTCAATCGATATTGCTCGATAATTTCCAAACAGGCGTAGATCAGTATGTCACATATTTCCCAACAAGGGTAAATAGCGCAGTATATCCAACAGATCAGCTGGATGATGATGGGAACGGGTGGCTCGTCCTTGACCTGTCGACCGCACCTCTAAACGGCATCGCAGATTTCCCTTCTCCGGTGCCCCCCTATGGCCCGCTACCCTATTTGGACACACTACATTCGGATTATGGCTTTATTATCACCCCCCAACCCATGCAACGCCGTATGATACCCATCAACGCGGCAGATACTATTGGCTTTGAGTCCACTTGGGACTTTGGCATTTACCCAAATCCGGCCCGTGACGCAGTTAATCTGTTGCTGCCGGCAGATGGTTTTGAGCGAGATATAGCAATTTATGATCTGACAGGCAAGCGCATTTTCTTTTGGAACGGGGTGACCGATCGAATGCTTGGTGTCACCACAGGAAGCCTCGCCAGAGGAGCTTATTGCATAAGGGTCTCACATGAGCTACAGACCAAGATGAAAACCCTGATCCTTGATTGACCATGAAAACGGTCCTCCTTGCATCTGCGGTGCTCTGTTGGTGTATCAACACCTTTGCACAGACCACATTCGAGAAGTACTATTTGACCGGAGCTTCCGCCACCATGACCCTAAGCGAACTTTCCAGTGGGAACCTGTTTACCGGTATTGGTTGTTCTGGCACTTCGATCATGGATCCACAGGGCAACATCATCCACATCCGTTGTTACGAAGGCATGCCCTTTCTCGTGTTGCAATCGGTCCGGAAATTCTCGGACAACGAGATCTTCTTCGTTGGGGGCTATCTTCAAGACTCGTGCAATGTTGCTGAAAGTTTGAAGGTGGATCCCGTCATCGGCAAGATGGATTCCTTGGGTAACATAGTGGCTATGAAGCGCTATGTTTTGAACGCGGTCACGTGCCTGAATAATGCTCAAGGTCTGGAAATAACCAGCGAAAAGGGTATTGTCGCTACGGGGCGTGCTGAGAGCTTTTTCGCCTTGAGGGTCGATTCGTTGGGCACCCCGTTATGGTCCAAGCAATTCCCGTATAACGGCAGCTTCAGTTTTATCCGTGAACTACCCGGCGGGGACCTGCTGGCCGGTATCAACATGGATACGGCCGGGGCGGCCATAGCCCGGCTTGACGCGAACGGAAACTTCATCTGGTGCAAGTCATACATCCGCCCCAAGGGCTTGGTGCATGATTGCTATATCGAGTCGGACAGCTCGTTCATCATCGCGGGTTACACCGACAGCATCGGTTCAACGAACGGGTTCGGGACGCTGCCGCCAGATTACCACCCGAAGCTCTTTATGATGAAGTTGAACGGAACCGGTAATGTTCAATGGTGCAAGGGTTATGACAGTGAGCCCAAGTGGTATGCGCCGGAACCCTTGCGCATCGTTACAGCCCAGGATGGCAACTATGTAGTGCTAGCCAATATTGGGATCCAAGACCACAATCTACCATACAGACCCTTCCTAATGAAGACTGATCAGAACGGTGACACTATGTGGACACGATCAGCCGGGGTATACGGATACAGCTATGTAACAGCTTCCCTCCTGGCAGGCTCTGATGGCGGATTTTACTACGATGGTGGGGCATACGGCGATTTCGGGCTTTGGTCTGGTGCTGCATTCCTCTTCAAGGCGGATTCCATGGGTCATCTGCCCTGTTCAGAAGCACCGCCACCGCCGATCATTGTCTCTGATCTTTTCCCTGTAGATAGCAGCTTCACGCTCACCTCAGAAGAAGGTGCAATTGGGTTTTCTGTTACTATCAGCGATGTTATGAACGCCCCGATCGTTACTTATGACGGTTGCACCATT
Source organism: uncultured Flavobacteriales bacterium (assembly GCA_963814325.1). Lineage (GTDB taxonomy): Bacteria > Bacteroidota > Bacteroidia > Flavobacteriales_F > PHOS-HE28 > PHOS-HE28. The sequence continues at coordinate 290,893 of CAWFCK010000005.1, read as the reverse complement.
ACAAGTACACCCCGCAACAACACCGAGCGTAAATTCCAAGCATACCCCAATCCCAACACCGGCCACTTCACCGTGCAGTTCAACGACCCGCTCATGGCGGAGAGCTACTATTCGGTGTATGACACCATGGGCAGGTTGCTGCTGCAGCGCCCACTTCCCACTGGTGCAACGCTGGCCGAGGTTGACCTGAGCCGCTTTGGCAAGGGAACGTATGTGATCAAGTTCACAGACAAAGAGGGCGTGTGCTATGAGCGGGTTGTGGTAGAGTAGGCGAGACCGGTACCGCGGGTCCGTAGTGTTCGAGCAGGTGGGGTCGAATCGGGCCGGTTGGATCGAACGCGCATCCATAGGAATTGTGGCATATTTGTGTTTGAGTAATTTCGGCCGAAACTCAGAAAGTTCCACCAGCCTAGTCCATATATCATTCTGTGGTTGCGCAGCGCGAGTCTCCCACTATGCGCCGCACATGGTAGCGCGCGGGCAATATTAGGACAAGTATGTTGCAAATATTGACTCGTGGCTCAGAATGCTCTTTTGTGAGCTCCACTAACTAGACGATGAGATGACCATGCAAACTAAAAGCATCAACTATTACGGAATTATTGGACTAATATTTACAATGGTCAGTATTACGATTGCATATCTTAATTTGAATACGAGTCGAGCTTTAGAATGCAAGATTGAAACAACCTGTCTCGATAGGACTTTTGGCCTGAATCAAATCGATTCTAGTCTCCATTATTCATATAAAGGCCGGCCACTTTCTGGAATTTGTCTTTCAACTGTAACATTTCAAAGTATTGGTGCTATGCCAATTGAGGTGAAGGATTATAACAATGAACCGATTAATATCATCGTTAAGAATGGATCAAATATTGAGTATTTGGCAATATCTGATACGATTCCTAATAATATTAGATTAATAGTAAAACATGATTCACTTCGTATAAATATTGCACCTACTCTATTGAATAAAAATGATCTATTCTCAATAAAGATTATCACTTCTGGCAATACTCCAACGTTTGATGTCATTTCTCGAATCACAGGTATTTCAAAAATTGAGGTGGTTTCTAAATTAAAAAATCCTCCACCCAATGAATTAATGAAATGGATATTATGTTTTCACTCCTTTGTCATTTTTCTGTTTCTCTATACGGTACCTACGAAAGGTTATATAGGTCGTCCTGTTGCCGAAAGTGTCGTATTAATTCCTCGTCGACGCTATACGATATACCTTGTCGGTTTATTATGGATATCAGCACTGATTACAATGGTGCTTCCTTTTATTGATGGAGAATGGTTTTTTTATAATATTATTTCAGCTGGAATAGCAGGCTGTATTGGAGTATTATTTTTTACTTTTAATGCATCACGTTGGGTAGTTTATCAAGAACAAGTGGGGGAGAATCGAAAGAAATTAGCGGCTTCTGACTTGGGAATATTTGATTAAGGCAATTCTTTTGGAATTCCTAGCCTATCGATTTCTTCAAATAGGTGAGTGTTACGAGCAATTACTAGTAGAGTAGGCGAGCAGCGGTACAGCGGGATCATTGTGTTCGAGTGAGGCGGGTCGACCGGGCCGGTGATATCGAGGTTCAGCTTGCCCGGGGGCGAAGCAAGTATCCATCCTTCCCCCTACATTCGGATCGCCCAACCTCCCCATCCATGAGCAGAACCGCCACGCTCCTCGCCACCTGCTTTTTCGCATTCTCCCTGCATGCCGCCACCGGTGGCCCCGATCAGTATGGCTACATCTGGAAGGATAGCAACGAGGCCGACGGACCCGTGTACGAGTGGTTCGACATCACCGGGTCGGGTACGCTGATCAACGGTTTGGGCGACGACAACATCGTGGGTCCTGTGATCCTGGGTGAGAACTTCCCCTACTACTGGTACGGGGTGAAGAAGGTGTTCATCGGCTCCAACGGGTACATCACCTTCGTGGCTCCCGGTAACATCGCCGCGCCCTTCCCCAACATCCCCGCGTCCGGCGAAACGGACAACTACATCGCGGCGTTCATGACGGACCTCAACTTCGCCGGCGCCACCAACCCTGCCGAGTGCTGGGTGGATGACAACCTGGAACGCACGATCATCTCGTACATCAACGTGCCGTATTGGGATTTCTCGGCTCCTGAGCTGTGGAGCGGGAGCAATACCTTCCAGTACGTGCTGAACAAGCTGGACAGCACGATCACCATCAACTACATGAACACACCGTGCTGCAGCGGCAGCAACGGCCCCATGTGCGGCATCGAGGCCATCAACGGCGACATCGGTCTGCAACAGAGCTTCGGCAGCTATCCGCTCAGCGGCTTCTCCGTGCGCTTCTACGCTCCAGTGGTTCCGCTGCTGGACATCACCGATGCTGCTGTGGAATGGGTGACGGATGAAAGCAACGGCGCACGTTCCCTCGCGAAGAACGGCACGCCTTTCCCGCTGCAGACCTTCATCCGCAACACGGGTAACCAACCGATCACACAGTTCACCGTAACGAGCCAGATCCTCAACTCCACCAACCAGGTGGTGGCGGTGGATGCCACGAACGCCGGGCCGCTCACCCCCGGCCAGGCTGCTGATATCCTGTTCCCGAATTCGTTCGTCGCATCCGCCACGGGTACCTACCGTTCCCTTACCACGATCAGCGGCATTACCGGAGAAACGGTAACGAGCAACAACACCCTGGTGCAGGAGCTCGTGGCCTATGACACCACCTTGCTCAACAACGACGTGGACTGGGCCGGCGCGCAGGATGATGGCATCGGCATCGGCTGGAACGGCGGTGATGGCGGCTGCGGTGCGTACATCCTGCCCCCGTTCTATCCAAGCTATGTGAGCCATACCACCTGCCGTATATCCAGCAACTTCAACAATGTGGGCTTCACCATGAAAGTGTATGACGACAACGGACCCGACGGTGCGCCCGGCGATCTGCTGGACAGTGTGTTCGTGAGCCCGAACGACGCGCAGCCCGGCGATCATGTGTATCCGCTCGTGCAACCCTTCATGGTGGACAGTGGCGGCGTGTATGTGCAGTGGTACATGCAGGGCGCCAACGTGAACCTGGCGCAGGACATCCAGGCGCCCTTCAGCCTGCGCAGCTATGAAGTGATCCAAGGCACCTGGGCCGATTATCGCGATCGGGAGATCGCCGACTTCCACCTTGGCCTGCGCATGGGTCAGGTGCCCAGCCCCGACGCCGGTTGCCTTACGCTGGACGCGCCCGACAACGGCCAGGTGATCGGCGCCAGCACCGCCGTGCGGATGTGGCTGCGCAACTTCGGCAACGTGCCCATCACGGGCATTCCGTGCAACTACCGCTTTGAAGCGAACAGCGCGGTCTCCCAGACCTACAACGGACCCGCCATCAACCCCGGGGATTCCGTGCTGTTCATGTTCGCGCAGCCCTTGGTGCCCTTACAGAACGCCAACGGTGATCTATGCGTGTGGACCTCGCTGAACAACGACGTGGATGGGTTGAACGACACCATCTGTGTGAACATCACGCTCACCGTTGGACTTGCGGAGAACATCGCGCAGCCCATGCGGCTCTGGCCAACACCGGCGACCAACACGCTTCACCTCGACGGCTTGAACGCGCGCGAAGCGCGGCTGGAGGTGATCGACATGACCGGCGCCCTGCGCCTGAGCCGCAACCTGCGTTCGGGTGGTGGCCCGATGACCATGGATGTGTCGTCTTTGGCCGAAGGTGCCTATGTGTTGCGGGCCATCACGGACCTCGGCACGGTGCTGGGTCGCTTCGTGGTGCAACGCTGAGACCGGCACAGCGCGCACTGCGCAGCCCGTTACATTCGCGGCCTCATTTGCAAGCGATGTCGAACAAGAATGTCCTGTTGTTGGTGCTCTGGAACCTGGTGCTCACCGGCGTGCTCGGCTGGTCGCTGATGCGCAAACCTGCGGCCGCGAACACGTCGACTCCAGCAGTTCAAGCGGCGGGTTCCATTGCTGATACGCTGGTGGTGAACAACCTGCCTCCAAAGGATACGGCTGCGCTGAAGAACGCGCCCATCGCCTTTTTCCACATGGACAGCATACAGGCGCAGTACGAGCTGGTGAAGGAAAGCGCCAAGCGCGTGCGTTCCGAAGGCCAACGGCTGGAAGGGAACCTGTCGCGCGAGATGGAGAAGGCCGAGAACCGCGCAAGGGAGCTGGCCAGCAAGGACTCACACGTACAGCACCCAGACCGAGTTGGAGGCCGATGAACGCGAGTTCCAACAACTGCAGGGCAAGATCCAGGAACTGCGCGCCAAGAGCCAGGAACAGATCGATGAGATGCAGATGCGCGCGTTGCAGCAGATCACGGTGGAATTGCAGTCCTTCCTGGAGGAGTACAACCGCACCGCAGGCTTCGACTACATCATCGCCGTGCAGGAGGGTGGCCAGGTGTGGGTGGGCAACAAGGGCCTCGACATCACCCGGGATGTGGTGGCCGGACTCAACGCACGGCACCGGGCGAAGAAGTCCGCAGCCCCAGCACCTGCCAAGTAGCTTGCGCTAAGCCGCGTTCCGCGCGATCAGGTAGCGCAGCCACCGGTCGCGCACCGGGAAGTCATACATGCCGTAGCGCGGTGTTACGGAGACGCCATTTGGCAGCCCTTTCAGCGGAAGTGCATCCACCGCAAGTTGCTGCGTGAAGCCCACAGTGGCAGCAGCATGCACGCTCTCTTCGCCATACGAGCCCGAAGGCCAGGCGAGGAGCGTGGGTGCTGCGCCACTGATTCTCCGCTAGATGGTCGCGGCTTTGGGTGAGTTCAGCGATCACTTCACCAGCCGGAATGCGCCCCATGTCGTTGTGCCACCAACCATGCGAGCCGAGCGTTACCAAGGGATGCTGCGCGAACCTGCGCAGTTCGTCGTCGCTCATCAGTTCCCAGAAAAGGTGATCGGCCTGCAGCGGCCCATCCACCAAAGCGCCTAATTGATCGTATAGATCCTGCTTCGGGCCCCACACACCGCTCTGCTTGATGTGGTCGCGGAGCAGCAGGCCGTTACCATGTTCCGCGTAGCGTCCGTGTTCGTTCTTGCGCCATGTGCGTCCGCTTACCTGCAGGTCCTGATCCGTGTGCCGCTCGCCGAGGTCCAGCAGGTCGCCCCAGAGGATCCGCAGGCCGCACGGGTTGGCGCCGGTGATGAAAAAGGCCGCAGGTACGTGGTATTTCTCCAGCAGCGGCAGCGCATGGGTGCGGTTGTTGCGCAGCCCATCGTCGAAGCTGAGCGCCACTGTCAACTTGTCCGGGTGCCGGGCGCCGTGGAGCAGGGCCTGCAACGGCACCACGTTGAAATGGGCCGTGAACAGCTTCAGGTGCCGTTCGAAGAGCTCCGTGGACAGGTGCCGCACATTGACGCGATGGCAGCCGGCCTCGCCGATGCCGTGGTACATCAGCACCCGCGCTTTTCCCGCGCCGCCCGTGCCCAGCAGGCCCCATTCCACCGAACCACGGCGAAGGCGATGGAAGAAGGGCTCTGACATGTGCGCAAAGTTGGGGCTTGGCCCGATCTTCGCAGACCGATCCGCCATGCGTATTCTCCGATCGGTCCTTCTTTTTCCCGCCGCGATGCTCAGCCTGGCGCTGAGTGCACAGGGGGATGGGGGAGGCGGGCAGACCGGCGCGCGGGTGGAGATACTGGGTACCGATGTGCTCGAATATCGACCACTCCATCAGCGGCGCGCAGAGGCTGATCGGCCATGTACTGATGAAGCATGCGGATGCGTTGATGCGCTGCGACAGTGCGCATTTGTTCGAGGACCAGACCGTGCACGCCTTCGGTCACGTGGGCATCGATCAGGGCGATACGCTCCACATCACCGGCGACCGGTTGAACTACAGTGGCCGTGATCGCTTCGCCACCATCACCGGCAACGTGCACCTCACCGATCCGGGCATGGAGCTCACCACCACGGCGCTCACCTACGACCTGGCCTCGCGCACCGCGCGCTACAACGCCGGCGCCACCATCGTGAGCCGGCGCGAGCAGAACACGCTGACCAGCCGCAACGGCGCCTACCTCGCCGGTGCGCATCGCTTCATCTTCAGCGGCGCCGTGCAGCTTCGACATCCGGAACGCACGATCGATGCGGACACGTTGCACTATACCACCACCAGCGGTGTGGCGGAGTTCTTCGGGCCCACCACCATCACCCAGGGCCGCACGCGGATGTTCTGCGAGCGTGGCAGCTACGACACGCGCAAGGGCAAGGGCCGCTTCACCCGCGCCGCGCGCATCCTGGACGGCGCACAGGAACTGCGCGGCGACAGCCTGCACTACGACAAGACGAGCGGGCTGGGCGAGGCCTGGGGCCATGTGGCCGTGCTGGATACCGCCAACGACCTGCTCGTGCGCGGAGACCTCGGCCGTCATTGGCAGAACGATGGACGGTCCATGATCACCGGCCGCGCAGAACTGGTGATGCTGATGAACGGCGACTCGCTCTTCCTGCACGCCGACACGCTTTTTGCCAGCAAGGACAGCCTCGGTGGCAAGCGCATCCTCGCCCGGCGGGGCGTGCGTTTCTTCAAGAGCGATATGCAGGGCGTGTGCGATACGCTGACCTACACGGAACGCGACAGCCTGATCACCATGCGTGGTGTGCCTTTCCTGTGGAGCGGCACCGATCAGATCAGCGGTCGTACGATCTCCATCACCCTGCGCGATGGCCGAGCGCACCGGTTGCTGGTTGAGCGCGATGGACTGTTGGCCAGCAGTGTGGACAGCACGCACTTCGATCAGGTGAGCGGCCTTACGATCACGGGCGAGTTCAACAACGAGGAGCTGCACCGCATCGTGGCCGAAGGCAACAGCCGCACCGTATATTTCGTGAAAGAGAAGGGTGCGGACGAACTCGAACGCGTTACGGGCATGAACCGCGCGGACTGCAGCCGCATCGACGTCCGCCTGGCGGATGGCAAAGTGAACACCGTGAGCTTCATCACCAAGCCCGATGCCGTGATGTATCCGCTGGAAAAGGCCCCGCCTGACCAAATGCGCATGAAAGGCTTCGTCTGGAACGAGGCTGCACGTCCTCGCGAAAGGATCGGCATCTTTGCAACCGGGGAATGATCGACCCGCATCCACGTTAACCAGTTGGATATGCTCCATTCATTGCTGATCCTCGCCGTTACGACCGCATTGGGCGCACCGCCTGATGCGCCTGACGCTGCCATGGAGGCGCGTGCCGAATACCACGCCTGCCACTTGCAGGGCCAGTTGAGCGAGCAGGTTTTCATGGCCGCCTACCGCCGCGCCCAGCGGCAAGGGCCGTTGCCCCGTGTACTGGCCATTGCGGACATGAGCCAGCCCAGCACGGCTCAGCGGCTGTATGTGGTGGATCTGCGCACGAACAAGCTGCTCTTGCGCACGTGGGTGGCGCATGGCAAGGGAAGCGGGGAGGCCCGCTGCGTACGCGTGAGCAACGAACCCGGTTCGCTCTGCACCAGTGCGGGGCTCATGCGCATCGGCGAACGCATCATCAGCCCCAAGCATGGCGATGCACTGTTGTTGCACGGATTGGACCGCGGAATGAACGACCGTGCCGAGGCCCGCGAGATCATCATCCATGGCGCTGCGTATGTGAGCGCGCGCTTCATCCACGCAGAAGGGCGCCTGGGTCGCAGCTGGGGATGCCCGGCCGTTGCGCCCGAGGTGATGAAGCAGCTGTTGCACTTGCTTCCCAAGGAATCCCTGTTATATATCCACGCCGGCTGATCGTCGGCCTTGCGGCCGATCCCTGGATCTTTGCACGACCAACGCCTTGGCGCGCTGTGCTCGTTCATGTTGAAACAGATCCCGTTCGTCCTCGCCGCGTCCATCCTCCTGATCGGCTGTGATCATCTACCGAACATCCCTGTCCCTACGGTTGCGCAACGCGCTGACAGTATCCAGCGCGTCTTCGAAACACCGGTGCCCTACACCCCACGCAGGCTGGACAGCTTGTTGGTGCTGGATTTCCTGAAAGGGCATCCCGAGTTCCATGCCGACTCCGGCGGTGTCATGGACTTCTATCGCCGCCGCGAATTCCAGCCCGCGTGGTTCCATGGCGACAGCTTGGGCGAGGCGGCCATGACCTTCCTTCAGCTGATCGCCACCATCGACACATCGGGCATTCGGAGCGTTGCGGACCTGCACACGCTGGCCAGCGAGGTGAATGCGCTGATCGACCGTGCGGACACCCTGCAATGGACCGACTCAGCGATCGCCATCACGGACCTGAGCCTCACCGCCCGCTTTTTCCGTGTGGCCGAGACCAAATACGGTGGCTTCGTGCAGCGCGACCTGCGCGAACTGGATTGGTACATCCCCCGCCGCAAGAAGAACTACGAAATGCTGCTCGATTCCCTTGTGGCCGGCGTAACCGACCTCAGCCCCATCGAACCGTTGCATCCGCAGTACCGCCTGCTGAAGGAACAGCTCAAGCGCTACGCGGCGCTGGATACGCTTCCATGGCCACCGCTCGATGTCCGGTTATGCGATCGGAAGCAGCCCGAGCCGCCGGACAGCTCGGGCATGGCACTTCGCGAGCGCCTCTTCCTGCTGGGGGACATGGCCATGAACGATGGGTCGAACGGCCTTGATAGTTCGTTGGACGCCGGCATCCGTAGCGCGCAACATCGCTTCGGCCTGAAGGAGACCGGATATCCGGATGCCGCACTGCTCGCGGCGTTGAACGTGCCCATCGCCGATCGGATGCGTACGCTGCTCGTGAACATGGAGCGCCTGCGGTGGATGCCCCCACAACCCGATCCCGATCGCATCGAGGTGAACATCCCCGAATTCCGGCTGCATGTGTACGAGCATGATACCCTGGCGTGGGAGATGGACGTGGTGGTGGGGGCCGAGGCCACACGCACCGTGATCTTCAGCGGTTCGCTTACCCGGGTGGCCTTTGCGCCCTACTGGAACATCCCGCAAAGCATCATTCGCAAGGAGATCCTGCCGGCGGTGAAACGCAGCGCAGGTTACCTGGACCGCAAGCGCATGGAGGTGGTGATGGGCGACAAGGTGGTGCCCGCGCGTTCGGTCAACTGGAAGCGATATTCCAACGGCGTACCCTTCACCATCCGACAGCGGCCCGGTCCGGGAAATGCCCTGGGGCAGGTGAAGTTCCTGTTCCCCAACCAGCACAGCATCTACATGCACGACACACCGTCCAAGGACAAGTTCGCGCACGACAAACGCGCCTTCAGCCACGGGTGCATCCGGTTGAGTGAGCCGCGGCGCCTTGCCGTATACCTGTTAGCTGGCGACTCGACCTGGACCGCGGAGAAGATCGTGAAGGCCATGAAGGGAGACACCGAACAGATCGTTCAGCTCACACGCCCATGGCCTGTCATTCTGGAATATTTCACCGCATGGGTCGACGCCAAAGGCCGGCTTCAATTCCGCGATGACGTTTACGGTCATGACGAACACCTCGCCATGGAGATGTTCGGTGGTGCCAATAAGTACGATGTGACCGACGTCCGCTGAGGACTTCAGGCAAGCGAGGGTGAGCCCCCTGGGGCGCTCAATTGGCCCACAACTCCACCACCGCCAACTTCCAGCCCGCCTTCTTCAGCCAGGCACGCATGGTGCTGTCCTTGGGGTATTGATCCTTGCCGAGCAGCACGCGTCGGTTCATGATGGTCTGCTTGCTCAACTTCAGTTTCTTCCAGATGTTGGGCGTGGAGACCATCTTTTCAAAGGCGACCGGGAGAGGATGTCCTTTTGTCTTCTTCATGTTCTTGATTCTTTAATGGCCGGTCTTCTGAATGCCGAATTCCGAGCACCATGCAAAGTTTACGACGAAACCCCAAAGAAAGTGTCACTCTTCGCACCATTTGGCGAATTCGATCCATGGTTTCCGGTATCCCTTCGGCCATTCGATCGCAGGATATCCTACAAAGAACAGGCCCAGGCAGCGGTCGTTCGGACCAAGCCCGAGGAACTTCACCATGCCCGGGCCGGTGAGCGGGGCGCCAGTGCTCCAGAAACCGCCCAGTCCGTAAGCGGTGCAGGTAAGGTGCATGTTCTGCACTGCGCAGGCCATGGCCAGTTGTTCCTCCAATTCGCTGATCTTCCCTTTCGGGTCGCGCTCGAGCCCCAAGGCAATGGCCACCGTGGTCTGCAGGGGGCGTTGCGTATGGTTGTCATACTTCTTCTGCATGAACTTCTCCGGTGGTGTGATCCGGGTATACTCCTCCCCAAGGAATGCGGAAAGTCGAGGAAGTGCATCCCCTGTGAATACCGTGAAGCGCCATGGCTGGGTCATACCGTGGTTGGGTGCCCATGTGGCGTTCTGGATCACCCGCTCGATGATGTCCCGGTGCACCACGCGGTCCGTGTAGTCCTTGGGATAAACGGTCCGCCGGTCGCGGATCAGGTCGCTCACGTCACTCACGCTGTATTTCATGGGGGCTGTTCGGGTTGCAAAGAACATCATACCGTCGGAATTCACAGGCAGCGTTCTGCCTAACATTGTCGTCATACTTTCGAACCCCATCCCCAAACAACCCATGCACGTTCGTTACGCTTCCTTGCTCCTCGCCACTGCAGCTCTCCCCGCTCTGGCCCAGCCTACTTTGACCAGCACGAACAACCTGCCGGCCATCGGTCAGGTGTTCCCTTATCACAAGGCTGCATTCGCCGCGCCCCCTGCCGCTGGTGCCGGTATGACCTACGATTACTCCGGCCTGGTGGAAACAGGGCTTGCAGGATGGCAATGGATCAGCCCATCGGTCTATTCCAACCCCACCGCCTTCCCAACGGCGACGATCGCGGCCACCAACGGTGTCGACACCTTGTTCTTCAACGTAACGGCCAATGGACTTGAGCGCGTGGGCGAACGCCAATCCATCGTGGGTTTCGATGCAGAGGTGCCTTTCACCGACGCATCGCTCAACCTGAAGCTGCCCCTGAGCTTCGGACAGACCTGGAACGACAACATCGCCGGCAACTTCATGGTGGATACTTCGCCCGGGGTTCGCTCCGGCACGATCAGTGGGAACGCCGACGGCAGCGGTATGCTCACCATCCCCGGCGGTGAACCTGCGGCAGAAGTGGTCCGCGTGTACACCTACACGCAGGAAGTGAATACCCTCACCCAGGTGCCGATCTTCGGAACGGTCACCGTGATCCACAAGCGCGCCCAGTACGACTACTACGCCCAGTTCATGAAGACGCCGATCGTGCGCGTTTACACGGACAGTCTTTCCTCGTCCATCGGCCTTACGCAGAACACTAGTGCCATTGAGTGGCTGGACGCCGCTTTCGTGGGCATGGCCGAGCAGGCGCAGCGTGCAGATCTTCAGGTGTTCCCCAACCCCGCAGCGGACAACGTGAATGTCCGCTTCACCGATCGCGTGACGGGCACCATGACCTTGGAACTTCGCGATGCTACTGGCCGCGTAGTGCTGACCCAGCGGGCCATCCCCGGCGTGCCCCAGCAGCTCATTGACCTGGGTGCCATCGTACCCGGTGCCTATTTGCTGGCCTTGACCGAGAGCGGAAAGGTGATCCGGTCGGTGCGTGTTGTGCGCAACTGATCTTTCTCCTCATTCTTCACGAAAGCCTCGGGGTCCGCTCCGGGGCTTTCGCTTTGCCGCTGAACCCAAGGGCCTGTGAAGGCGTTACTTTCACGGTCCCATCACCCGCGCCGGTCTTTCGGCGGCCCCCATGCTCGGTCATCGCTTCGCGAAGTACATCCCCGTCAAGGACGACAGAACGCCGTTCGAACAGCTCCTGCCGTTGTTCCTGGAACTGCTGACGCACACCAGCGGCGACGTGGAGGAGGCCCTCGACTGGATGAAGGAACTGGACAAGGAACAAGGCTTCTTCACCAAGGATTACACGCTGGAGGACTTCAAGGCCGATCTGCGCAAGCACGGGCTCATCGGCGATCGGCCGACCAAAGGCGGAAAGACACCGTCTGACGGGCAAGGCCGAAAAGCTCATCCGCGAGCGCGCGCTGGAGCAGGTCTTCGGCAAGTTGAAGAAGACCGAACGCGGGAGCCACGCCCTGCGCCGCACGGGACAGGGCGACGAGGCCACCAGTCGATCGGCGCTCTTACCGGTACGGCGACCGTATCGAGCAGGTGGCCATGAGCGACAGCATCCGTAATGCCCAGCAACGCGGGATCGACGACCTGCGCATGAGCGAGGATGACCTGGAGGTGATCGAGACCGAACACCAGAGCTCCTGCGCCACCGTGCTGATGATCGACATCAGCCACAGCATGATCCTGTATGGCGAGGACCGCATCACACCGGCGAAAAAGGTGGCCATGGCCCTCGCCGAGCTCATCAAACGGCGCTATCCTAAGGACACACTGGACATCGTGGTCTTCGGTAACGATGCCTGGCAGGTGAGCCTCAAGGATCTGCCATACCTGCAGGTGGGCCCCTTCCACACGAACACCGTTGCGGGCCTCGAACTGGCCATGGACATCCTGCGCCGCCGAAAGCTGAAGAACCGCCGCATCGTGATGATCACCGATGGCAAGCCCAGCTGTATCAAGCGTGATGGGGAGTATTACATGAACAGCTTCGGGTTGGACGAGTACATCGTGGCCCGCACGCTCGATGCCGCCGTACGTGCCCGCAAGGCCGGCATCCCCATCACCACCTTCATGATCGCGCGGGACACCTATCTGCAACGCTTCATTGAAAAGTTCACCGAGGCCAACCAGGGCCGCGCCTTTTACACCGGTCTGCAGGGCCTGGCTGACATGGTGTTCCGCGACCACACCACGAATCGAAAGGCCTCTTGACATCCACCCGTAACGTCGACCCACCGGGTCGACCTGACCTATGAACCAAACCCTACCGAGCACCCTCGCCGACCTCAAGAAGTCCGGCTACGTATCGCGTTCCGTAAAGGAGGAACTGCGCACCAACCTGATCGCCCGGATCCAGAAGAAGCAGCCGTTGTTCGCCGGCATCCACGGCTATGAGGACACCGTGATCCCGGCATTGGAGCGCGCCATCCTCGCGGGCCACAGCATCAACCTGCTCGGGTTGCGCGGCCAGGCCAAGACCCGCATGGCGCGAGCGCTCGTACAACTCCTTGATGAATGGATGCCCATCGTGGAAGGCAGTGAGATCAACGACGACCCGCTCGCTCCCATTTCACGCTATGCCAAAGATCTGATCGACATCAAGGGTGATCATACGCCCATCGCCTGGATGCATCGCGACCAGCGGTACACGGAAAAGCTCGCCACACCCGATGTCACCGTTGCCGACCTCATCGGCGACAGCGACCCCATCAAGGCCGCCAACCTGAAGCTCGATTACAGCGACGAGCGCGTGATCCACTTCGGCCTGATCCCGCGTAGTCACCGCGGCATCTTCGTCATCAACGAACTGCCCGACCTGCAGCCGCGCATCCAGGTGGCGCTCTTCAACATCCTGCAGGAGGGCGATGTGCAGATCCGCGGTTTCAAGCTGCGCCTGCCGCTGGACATCCAGTTCGTCTTCACGGCCAATCCGGAGGACTACACCAATCGCGGTGCGATCATCACGCCCTTGAAGGACCGCATCCAGAGCCAGATCCTCACGCATTACCCGGCCTCCATCGAACTGGGCATGAAGATCACCGCACAGGAAACGCGCAGCCCGAAGGATCAGGCCCAGCGCGTGCAGGTGCCCGACCTCTTGCGCGTGCTGATCGAACGCATCGCCCTGGAGGCGCGCGAAAGCGAGTTCGTGGACCCCAAGAGCGGGGTGAGCGCGCGCCTCACGATCACGGCCATGGAAAGCCTGGTCAGCGCCGCTGAACTGCGTGCCTTGCGCTGCGGCGAGAAGCGGACGGTGGCGCGCATCGGCGACCTCTTCGCCGTGACCCCGGCCATCAACGGAAAGATCGAACTCGTGTACGAAGGCGAGCGCGAAGGGCCGGAGAAAGTAGCGCAACACCTGCTGGACATGGCCCTGCGCAATGTGTTCCTCGGTCTGTTCCCCGATCCGGAAAAAGCCAGGAAACAGGCTCGCGCCGATGCCAAGGGCCGTACGAAGCCCGACCCCTACACGCGTATCATCGGCTATTTCGATGAGCACCACCTGGAGCTCGTGCTCAATGCGTCCGACGAACTGTACATCGCTACCCTGGACCAGGTAAGCGGGTTGCACGAACTGGTGACCACGGAACATCCTTACCTGCCAGCGGACGAGGTGCCGTTGTGGATGGAGTTCGTGCTGCATGGCCTGGCGGAAAAGAGCCGGATCGGCCGAAGCACACTGGTGGACGCTGTGCGCTTCACCGATGTGATGGGCAGTGTGCTGTTGGGGGAGGAGGAGGAGGAGGAAGAAGGCGCTGAGGAATAGCGCCGGGTTCCGCTTGAGCAAAGTCATTGTTCCGGCCGTTCATCAGGGCTGAAGCTTTGGTCGCACCAACGCGAGGAACCATGAAAACCTTTTTAGCCCTCGTTCTCCCGCTTCATCTGGTCATGCTGGTGAATGCGCAACCCGTGTTGAACTTCGTTGATGTGGGCACTGTCCCAGGCGATGCGTTCATTTATCACGATTGTCCGTGGCGGTCGCCGGGAACGGTCGGCGCGGCACAGTCGTGGGACTTTTCCAGCCTTACCACCGACAGCCTGATCCAGATCTCATTCGTCGACCCGGCCACCACGCCGGATGCGGGCTCATTCCCCTTGGCCACCATTGCGGCCGACAATGACAGTGGATATGCGTATTCCGCCTTTGGCGCCACAGGTGGCCAATTCCTCGGCCTCAGCTTCACGGGTCTGGCCACCATTGTGTACAGCGATCCCATGCAGATGGTGGTGTATCCGGCGACCTACCTGACCACTTGGACGGACGCGTTCGCGGCGAACTATTTGATCGGTGGATTCCCGATCTCGAGGACAGGTACCATCAGCGCCGAGGTTGACGGTTATGGAACACTGATCATGCCGTATGGCACACTGTCCGATGTGCTGCGGGTATCATACGTGGAGGACACCAATGATGACAACGGATTTGGGACCACATCCATCCATCATGTCTACACGTACTTCCTGGTGGCGGGTACGCACTATCCCGTGGTCGACATTTATTCGATCACGGTGACCCCTGCATTCGGAACACCCACCACCATCGAGGGCACGCACTGGCTCGTGGCCGGACCGGAGGCGGTACATAGCGCATCTGTAACACCTGGCTTGTTGCGCCTGTACCCGATCCCTGCCACAGATCGGCTGAATGTGGAGTTCCTCGGTACTGGAACCGGTGGTCTTACGATGTTTGATCTGGTCGATGCTTCCGGACGGATAGTTGTCCACCGGAACTTGGGCAACGCTTCTCCCGCCAAGCGCAACGTGCAGATCGATCTGGATGGCTTGGATGCCGGGATGTACGTGCTTCGCGCAACGGTAGGCACGGAGGTGATGGTCCGGAACGTCGTTGTGGAATAGCTCCACATATTGCGGATCGGTGTCGTCAACAAGCTGAGGATCCGATCATTCGGCATGATCGATCGAAGATCCACTTTCGTTGATCCAACGATCACCAAGGGTACGGAGGGCTATTCCTGCGAGAACTTGTGCGGGTCGTGGTGATCATCATCGATCTCCCGTTTCACCTTGTGCATCTTCATGCTCACCACGGCCAGTTCCTTGTGCCCGTGGGTCATCAGCCAATCGAAGGCCTCCCGTTCCCCGTCGCCGGCCATGGCCATCTGTTTGAGCACGCCGAACTTGTGGTGATCAAGCCATTTGAGCGCTCCCTGATCGCCCTCAATGCCGGCGATCAAGGCCATGAGGTGGGGATGTCCCTCCTTCAGCAACCATGCCCGCGCGTCCTTCTTCAGCCGCAATGCGTAGGTGAAGATCCCGAGTTCCGGGTACCCGTTCTTCATCAGCCAATCACGGAGCGCCGTGTTGCCCGCAATGGCTTCGCCCCAAGCTATGAGGACCTTGGCCGGGTAGTCTGTGCGCATGGTGTAGCCGCAAAGGTACCTGCATGGCCATGCGCGGGCTCCGCAGGGTATCTTCGCCACATGCGCTCATTCGTTGTTCTGGCAGTTGCCTTGGTGATGCTTCCGCTCGCGGCCCAGGACAAGGCCACGGAGAAAAAGCTCGCCAGTGCCCGCGCCTTCCTGGCCCGCAACAAACCGTATAAGGCCATCCGTGCCTGTGATGCCATGCTCGGCCGCAACCCGCAGCCCCAATTCCACCTGATCCGCGCCGAAGGCAACAACGCCATCGGCGAATACCAGAAGGCCCTGCGCGACGTGGCCGCCTACCAGCGACTGGTGAAGGTGGATGCCGATAGTTGGTTCCAGGCGGGAGCGGCCCATGCAGGCCTTGGCCAGCGGGACAGTGCTCGCGCATGTTTCAGGCAGGTGCTGGAGCGCACCACCGCAGCCACCAGCTACGACGCACCGGAAGCCGGACTTCGGCGGGAGACCTACTACCGCATTGCGCTGATGGAGCAGACCGATGGCCGACCCGCGGAGGCCATCATGTGGGTGGACAGCGCGCGGGCCCTCCAGCACGAAGCCAGCGATCCGCGATATGATCGCACCACAGGCGAGTGTAACGCCCTTGCCGGCGATTCGGCCATGGCCGGCCAGTTCCTGCGCAAGGCGCTGGACATGGCCCCGCGGGATGCTGTGATGTGGAACAGCCTCGGTTATTATCGCCATGCGTTGTTCGGCGAGCACGAGCGCGCCATCGCGTGCTACGACCGTGCGATCAAGCTGAACCCGAACTACAGCTATGCCTTCAACAACCGTGGCTGGAGCGAGTACAAGCTGGGCCACAAGGACCGGGCGTTGAAGAACATCGGCCTGGCCAAACGCAAAAAGGTCTTCAATCCCTTCGTGTATCGGAACCTCGGCCTCATCGCGCTGGCCGACGGTGATACGATCAAGGCCTGTGAGTCCTTCCGCCGAGCGGTGGACTACGGATTCACCGCGTTGTACGGCCAAGAGGTGAAGGACCTGATCGCCGCGAATTGCCCAGAAGCGGAGAAGGGGAGGGTGCCCTTACAAACACCCAACGCCCCGCTGGACCGGCCTGGTACCAAACCGCCTACGCGCACCAACGCCCCGTAGACCATTCCCATGGAGAACTTGATGTTGCGCGATGATGCGCTGAAAGGGAAGACGATCACCGTGACAGGCGGCGGTACGGGACTCGGACGTTCCATGGCCGAGACCTTCCTGCGCTTGGGAGCCAATGTGTGCATCACCAGCCGCAAGCTGGACACCCTCGAAAAAACGGCGCAGGAACTGGCGGCTTCAACGGGTGGTCAGGTGCTTGCCGTGGCCTGTGACGTTCGCCAGCACCTCGACGTGGACCGCTTGGTGGCCGCAGTGAATGAGCGGTTCGGCAGCTGCGATGCACTGGTGAACAACGCGGCGGGCAACTTTATCAGCCCCACGGAGCGGCTCAGCCCGAAAGCGTTCGAGGTGATCATCGGCATCGTACTGCAAGGCACGGTGAACTGTACGCTCGCTTTCGGCAAGCATTGGATCGCGAAGGGTGAACGCGACAAGGCCGTGCTGAACATCACCACCACATATGCCTGGACCGGCAGCGGCTACGTTGTGCCCAGCGCCTGTGCCAAGGCCGGCGTGCTTGCACTGACCCGATCGTTGGCCGTTGAATGGGCGAAGTAT
Source organism: uncultured Flavobacteriales bacterium (assembly GCA_963814325.1). Lineage (GTDB taxonomy): Bacteria > Bacteroidota > Bacteroidia > Flavobacteriales_F > PHOS-HE28 > PHOS-HE28. The sequence goes on along the minus strand of CAWFCK010000005.1, from coordinate 273,270 downwards.
GGGATCCGCCATAACGCCATAGCACCAGGACCGTTTCCCACGAAAGGAGCTTGGGACCGACTGCTCCCCGGTGAGTTGATGGAGCGCTTCGACCTGAGCAAGCGCGTGCCGTTGCAGCGCATGGGTAAGCACAACGAACTGGCCGATCTGGCCTCGTATCTCGTCAGTCCCTTCAGCGGCTATGTGAACGGTGAGGTGGTGACCATCGATGGAGGCGAATGGCTCAAGGGGGCGGGCCAGTTCAGCCAGTTGGAGGCCGTGGAACCGGCCATGTGGGATAGCGTTGAGCGCATGGTGCGCGGGGCCAAAGGCAGCTGAGCCACGGAGCGCGCGGGGGAATGCGAGGCGTCTCACGCAGAGGCGCAGGAATGAGGGGCCTCACGCGGAGACGCGGAGGGCGCGGAGGAGTGCGATGCTCACACAGAGGCACAGATGCCATGGGGGCAGTATTCATCTGCGTTCATCCCGTTCATCCCCTTCATCTGCGGTTAACAACAATGCCATGACGCCGGAGGCGGCCTCTGAGGGATATGCCTGATCTACGCGGTCATCGCCATTGTTTCCGGTTGGTCAAACAGGGCGATGGACAGCTGGTCGAATGGCACAAGGCCGGTCCTGGAACGCCTGACATTCCGCCATACCCGGCAACATTGCCCATCCCGCGGCGGACGTACTACAGCCCCAGTTGTCCCGGTATTTGCCACGAGTGCTTCGATCTTATCGATGGATCCTTGGTTTTTGACGTCAGGATCCCGAACTTTGGGTCATGCTCACAATGAATGAACGTGCACCCGATCAGATAATCCGTGATGATGAACATATCGTGGTGAAGCTGAACACGCTGGAAAGCCTGATCAGCCTGAAATGGAGAGGTTACGCACCCAGTCCTGTTTTTCGGGGGATCCTGGAGGATGCGCTGGCCAACGTAAAGCTCCATGATCTGCAGTTCTGGCTCGCCGACCTGCGCGAGATGGCCGCCATCCTGCGTCAGGATGAAACGTGGACAGTGAACGACTGGTTCCCGCGGATCGCCACTTCCGGATTGCGGCGCATGGCCATTCTGATGAGCGACGATTTCTTCAACGTGACGAGCGTGGACCGCATCATGGACGGGGCAGCTCCGAAGATCGCCTTCGAGGTCCGCTATTTCCGCACACCGGAAGAGGCCATGGAGTGGTTCGCCATGGAATGACACTATTGTGTGGCATGACTTTGGCAAGATCTATCTTTGAACTCCAAACACAACCATCCATGAACGCATTGAAATTGATCGCAGGCCTCGCACTGGCTTGCATGACCACGGGCTCCTTCGCCCAATGTTCTGGCCACGCCAAGGAAGGCGCGAAGGCGGATATGAGCAACGCGGGCATGTCCATGCTCACCAAGGAACTTGGCCTGAGCGCCGACCAGCAGACGGCCGTGTCCGCCGCGCTGAACGCATGCCACAAGGATTGCAGCGACATGGCTTCGGCCAGCAAGGACATGACCACCGAGGACATGGCCGCCAAGAAAGATGCGCGTTTCGCTTCCGCAGTGGAAGCCATGAAAACGTCCCTCACGCCCGAGCAAGTGACCAAGCTGGACGCCTTGAACAAGAGCGGCAAGCTGGCCAGCCTTTGCAGCGTTGATGGCAAGGGTTGCGGTTCCGGCAAGGCTGCCAAAGGCGCTTGCTGCGCAGATAAGGCCAAGACCGCAGGTGTGCAGGAGCGCAAGCCCGCCACCAAGGGCGAAGGCACCGTGGCTCCCACGATGCAGTAAGTCGTCACCGACCATTTGCAAAAAGCCCCCCGATTCGTCGGGGGGGCTTTTTCATTCCGGTGCGTCGTCGCGGTACCGGTCAATCGGCCTGGATCACCAGGTACTTGCTCACGCTCCAGAACAACGTGGGGTCGGAGATGCTCAATTTCTCGGTGCGCCCCTCCACCACATCCATCTTGTAGCTGCCTGCTGGATGGCTGGTGATCAGTTTCGCCTTCTTGGCGTTCACCGGGATCTCCAGCACCTGTGTCACATCCACTGGTTTGAAGTACTCCAGGTTCATGCCCTGCGTGTTCAACTTGCTCACCTTGCCCAGCCCGATGAATCCGCCTTCCTTGGTGAGCACCCCGTTCGCCGTAAGTTCCTTCGCCGTACCCACGCAGTAATAGGCCTTGTTCAGTTCCGTGCGCTGCATCGTGGCCAACTGGTCCTTGTCCTGATACATCGCGATCATGCTTGCCAGGGAAGCGTTGGTGCTGGTCAACTGCTCCTTCAAGCTGCCGATCTCCATGTCCTTGTCCGCGATGCTCTGCTCCATGGCAGCGATGGCCTTCTCGAGTTCGCTGATCTTGTTCTTGTTGGCCTTCGAATTGCGTCGCATGCGCTCGATCAACTTCTTGTTCTCGGTGAGCAGCGAATCGATCAGGTACAGATCGCCCGCCATGCGTTTTTCCATGTCCGGCCCGGTTTCCACGCCGCCCGCCTCGTTCTTGCCCAATAACCCCTGCTTTTCCTTGATCATCCGCAGGTTCTCGTTGATCCGGTTGAAGGCACCGAACATGCTGTTGATGGTGCTGTCCTTCATCCCGCTTTCAGCGGTGACCGCCTGGCGATCCTGTTCCAGTTGCTTGTACTGTTCGCTCTGAGTCGGGTCCTCCTCCTTGCAGGATCCGAGCAATAACAGGCCGCTTAGGGCCGCGATGGCATAGTTCTTCATGTTGGTTCCGTTGGTTCTTGCCACGAAATAACGCCGAGAGGGGCGTGTGCCGTGTGTGGCGATCGGAATTCGTTGGTGCCTCTTCGCCAAGGGACGCTTGGGAACCGGTAAGCGTGGCCAGTCGTAGGACGAAGCCCGGTTTTGCGCTGGGCCACCGGAACCATTAGGCCGTAAACAACGTATGATCCGCCTTACGCGTCATCGTGGTGCCCATGTTCAGGCCCTTTTGCAACCATCCTACGTGCCTCCGGCGGGTCCGCATCGGATCTGTTATCGCGGTGCTGGTGTTCGGGCTTGCCATCGGTTCGCATGCACAGGACACCACCAAGAGCCTTACCCAGGATTTCCCCAAACTGAGCGCCAAGGAACGCGCCCGCATCGCTGCGCGGGAGGCGGAAGAGGCCAGGCAGGACCAAGCCTATCAAGGGGTGATGCAGTCCGGCGAGAAAGCTTTCCAGGAGGGCCACTACGAAGAGGCACTGCATCTATTTGAACAAGCCCGGTCTTTGCGGCCCTATAACGTATATCCCAAGGTCAAGATCGAGGACCTGCGCGCCCTTATGGCCAGGCAAGCTGCCGCCAGCAACGACCCGCCGCCTAGCGGGCCTGTGGAGCCTGATGGAGGGAACACGGATGACCAGAGCGCTTCCCTTCCTCCTCCGCCCCCGACCTTGGCGCCGAAAAACCCCGAACCGAATGGATCAGGGCCACACGCTGTGGTCCCGCAGCCGGATCCGTTATCCTTGGCCAGTAAACCTGCGGAACCCCAGCCAGACCCGGCTGCGCAACCCCTGTCACTGAAAAAGGCCGAAGGGGTCATTGAGCGTCGCTACAAGGACGGCCGTGCGTTCGTGATCGAGCGCATTGTTCGGCTGGAAGGACGCACGGTCACCTATAAACGGGTCTACCACCCGTTCGGACAGGTCTTCTTTTTCGAGGACGGACTTTCAGTGGACGAACGCGTGTGGAAGGCCCGGTTCCAAGGCCGCTGAGGCCTATCGCTCCACGAGCTTGACGGGCATGTCCAACAGCCCCATGAAATCCTCTCCGGCCTCCTGCATGTCCAGGTCGCCTTCGTCATACTCCCAGATGAGCTCCACCTGCGTTAGGCCGCGGACGTGTGCGTCATCCAGCATCTTCAGCACATCCAGCAGGTATTTCGCGCTGCTGCTGTTGAAGTACGTGAGGCCGAGCCGCACCGAGGTCCTGCGTGCCGGCGAGGCCGCATAGGCCTCCATATTGTCCAGCAGCGGCCTGAAAAAGCGATCTGCGTTCTCGTGTATGCTGCAGCCCATGATCTCCAGGACGCCATCCTTTGGAACGAAGCGGATGGCGGGGGTTTTATCGGTGGCGACGAGGTCGATCACTTCCATGGGGGCGGTCGAAAGTACGTCCGTCGGTGGCCCAAAGGATCATTCGTCAACTTGCATGTAAGCGATCCTGTGTTAATTTCAAGCCGTAACGGAACACCCCCCATTACCATGGCCATCAAGAACATCCTTGTACCCTATGATTTTTCGGACTGTGCCACCGACGCTTTGCGCGTAGCCGCCAAGATCGCCCGGCTGACGGGTGCGTGCATCGATATCGTGCACGTATATGAGCAGATGACCGATTTTCACCCGAGCAACCAAAAGCTGCGGGACGAGATCGAGGCCAAGTTGGAATTGGTGCCCGCTCTGCCTTTCCTCGAAGGGGTCGAACTGAAGAAGTTCATGCTCCGTCAACTCACCATCACGGAGATGTTCAAGAACGACCGCCTGGCCCAGATGGACCTGGTGGTGATGGGCAGCCATGGCGCCCGTGGCTTCCGTGGCGTGGTGGGCTCCAACACCCAGAAGATCGTGCGCATGGCGCCGATGCCCGTGCTGGTGATCAAACATCACATCGATGACTTCACCGTGAAAGACCTGGTGTTCGCCTCCAACTTCTCGGAGATGGACGTCAAGAAGTTCGAGTCCTTCCTTCCCGTGGTGGAGATCTTCGATCCGAAGGTGCACCTGGTGAAGATCAATACGCCCAAGACCTTTGAACGGAGCGAGGATACCTACAAGAACATCGACCGCTTCCTGCAGCATCACGAATTGCGCAAGTTCACCACCACCATCTACAATGACCTGAGCGTGGAGGAGGGGATCCTGAACTTCGCTAAGGGGATCGACGCGGACATGATCGCCATGGCCACACATGGTCGCACCGGCTTCTTCCACGTGGTGAACGGCAGTCTGACCGAGGACATCGTGAACCACACCACATTTCCGGTGCTCAGTGTGAAACTTTGACGCCTGCCCCTTCCGCAACCACCCTCGTAGCTTATACATTCGCCCACATCCAAGGCCAACCGCATGAAGTTCCTGCACGTGAAGTTCCAAGGGAAGAAGAAGGAGATCGTTGAGGTCACCCTGGACCGACCGGCACGGGTGAAGTTCATGACAGCCAACGAGTTCAAGAAGTACAGCGGCTCGCGCACGCATTCCTATTTCGGTGGGCGCTTCGAGGAGAGGACGATCCATTTCGTGCTGCCCTTCGACAGTGTGTGGTATGCGGTGGTGGAGAAGGGCACCGTTGCGGAGCCCAATGATGTGAAGGCCTCCTGCCGCCTGCTCCCACCGGACAGGGAGACGCGCAGCACCTTGGCCTTGGACGCACCGGCCCATGTGCTCGCCCAGGCCCGCCTGGATGAGTCGGAGGTGGAAGCGATCAGCGCCGGAGCCCGAAGCGAGGGCTGAACACAGGGTCACCTTCCGGTGTTATCTTCATAGCACATCATGGACAGGTTAAGTACCAACGACGAGCGACTCAGGGAGATCCTGCTGGGTCAGGAAGCCTTGCTGCGTGATGTGGAAGCCGTTCTCCGCGAGGAACAGGATAAGGATGATGTGCTTCGCGCAGCCGTCCTCAGTTCGAAAGGAGAGGGCATCAATCGCATTCATCGCATGGTCCCCGACCGGGTCTTCACCATCGATGGCATTCGCAACCTGTGCGTCCGCTACCGGCTGAGGTTCCTTGATGCCGGCCGATACAAGGGTACCCTTCCACCCTCGGCGTTGTACCATCTCCGTGCGCTGGAGTCCCGCGCGGAAGCACCACTTAAGGGCTTCAAGATCATGGCTCCCGCCAGCCGCTTCAAGCTGTGCGACTCCAATGCCGACCCGCTGCTGTTCGTTCCCATCGGACCGAAGCATTTTTACCTGGTGCACAAATGGGGCAACGATGTTTCCCCCCTGCGCGAAGCCCTGGTCTGGCCGTTCAAAGGCCCCGTGGAATTGTCCGTCGCCGTATTCGTAGTTGCCGCTTTATGTGCGGCCCTTCTCCCGAACAATGTGATCGGCGCGTCGCCTGAGCTTCCGTGGTGGGGCGCTCATCGCGCGCTGGCGATGCTGTGGACGAGCATGGTGTTCGCGAGTTTCACCGTGTTCGCTTGGTTCACCTTCTTCGGCAAGTTCAGCCGCGAGGCATGGCGCGACCCGCGCTTCAACTAGGCTTTCCCGCTCCTCGTTCGTTCACACGCACAAATTGCAGCTGGTGGTCCACCAGGGCCGGTCGGCACAGGCAGCTGGTGCGGAACCATTGTTTCAGCGCTTCGCGCTCCTCAGGCACCAGGCGTTTGAAGGCCTTGCGTAGTTCCTTGCGGAAAACGGCCCGGTCGGCAAAGCTGATCCGGCCGAGCACTTCCTTGTAATAGTTCAATGCTTTGGAGCTATCGATCATGGGAATGGGTGGATCGGGCTTTCTCTTACGTCACCGGAGCAACAAGGTTGCACCGTCGTGATAAAAAGGGACCGCCCCTTTCGGAACGGTCCTTTCCACGGTCCAGTGACTGTTTTAGTTGATGCTGATCTGCCGCGTGGCGGGCTTGGCCGGCAAGGCCTTCGGGATATTCACGCTGAGCACCCCGTTGTTGAATTCGGCCTTGATCTGTTCATGCTTCGTGTTCTCTGGCAGGCGGAAACTGCGCTTGAAGGCGTTCAGGGCGTACTCTCGACGCGTCCAGCGCTCATTCTCCTCCAGTGCTTCATGCTTCTTCTCGGCGCTGATGGTGAGCACATCGTCCTCCACGTTCAGCTTCATGTCCTCCTTGGTGAACCCCGGTGCCAGCAGGTCCAGCTTGAAGCCGTCCTTGCCCTCGCTGATGTTCACACGCGGAGCGGTGCGCTGAAGGTCGTCGCCACCCATGAACTGGGCGATGTCGCGACCAAAGAATCCGTTCACGAGTTCATCGAACGGGCTGATGAGCTGTCCCCCGAAGGATCGGGACGGTGACGCTTGCGGGCGGTGTTTTACGATCGACATGGTTGTGGTGTTATTGTAGTTGGTCCTCTCGTACAGAACCGCCTCCATCGAATGGAATGCCGATGCCCCGAACGCGACAAAATGTGCGGTCCCGGCGGTCCTGAAATGTCGAAATGTCCGCTCTGGTGGCGGCTCACAGGTCAAATTGACCTATTGCGCGAGGAAGATGTACGTGATGCGGCCGCGCTGCCCGTTGACCCCGCTAAGCGATGTGAACCGCGCATCGCTGGCCGAGGCCAGGGCATTCTCGCGCATGCATTCATCGCTCGTACTGCTCGGGTCCAGCTCGGCTTTGATCACCCGGCCCGAAGCATCCACCTGGATGCGGATCAGCACGCGCCCCTGGCCTTTGCACAAGTAAGCGGGTACCTCCAGATGTACATCCGCGCGCTGCTCACCGTCGAATTCGTAGCTCACCGTGGTTAGGCCTTCCACCTTGGCAGGCTTGGGCGTTTTGTCCATGTACTTCTCCTTGTCCCATTTCGATGGATCAAGCTCGGGCATCACAACCTCCTTACCAGCAGCTTTGCGCTCCTCCGCGAGTCGGTTGAATTCCGCTGCCTCGAAGTCCTTGAGGTCCGATTCCACATCGTTGCTGATCCGCTCCTGTGCACGACTGCTGAGGAAGGTGGCCGATGAGCGCACCTCCGCACGGCTGTTGCTGGTGAGGTTCTTCACTTCCACAGCGGCCATGAGCGGGGGCTGCAGCATGGGATCCGGTGGCAAGTCCTGCGGGGCCAGCATCTCCAAGGGGATCTCTTCCGCATTGGTCGCCTCGTTATGCACCGGCAGCTTGCTCATCGCCATGACGAAGAGCACCATGGTGTGCAGCATGAGCGTACCCACCACGCCGAATTTGTGGCGTTCGAACCAGTCCATGAAGCGGTCGAACATCATTCTTCCGAAAGGTAATCCGATGTGGTGTTGTTCATCGCATACGAATACGCCACGTTGCGGGCCATCCGTTGTTCCAGCGGTCGCCCGCCGCATGTAACCACCCCAGTGCATGACCAGCGTAGCGTACGAGCTGTACACGCTCACCGGATGATCCGTTCGATCGACCGCTCACGACGGCAGGCAACTCTCCGCGCAGGTAGGCGAGTGCGTCCCGCAGGTCAACATCCAGTGCCGGGAAGCTCCCCGCGTCAAGTGCGGTGCTTAACGCCAGCGCAGCATGTGGCCGCCAGCGCTCACCTTTCCGTTCCGAATGGGGCTGGCCCGGGACCACGACGCGCAGGTGATCCGCGATGAGGCGCATTTCAGCCCACCAACGAACGGGGACGGCGTAACGAACGCCTTCCATCTCCCATAGGGTGTACTGTTCCGCTGGCCGCAGCAGATCCGCCAGTTGCGGATCTTCATGCTCAGTTGAAGCGCGTGGTGATCGAGCAGCCGACATCCCAGGTTTACGGACAACGGAAATGAAGAAGCCTTCACCCTTCACGCGATGCGGATAGCAGCGATGGCCAACGTCCGTGGTCTCCACGCCCCAGGCCGGGTCGAGCTGTAAAGGCTGCCATTCGCCACCGGCGTTGAGGAGCTTGATGATCTGCTCTTCATTCTCCGAACGCTCCCAGGTGCACGTGCTGTAGATGAGCACGCCCCCCGGCGCCAGTGCTCGCCAGGCATGTTCCAGTATGCGCTGCTGTGTGCGCGCGCAGGAGGCCACCAAGCCTTCATTCCATTGCTCCCGTGCGAAAGGATCCTTGCGGAACATGCCTTCGCCGGAGCACGGTGCGTCCACAAGGATCAGGTCGAAGAAGCCTTCAAGGCCATCAAGGCGTGCAGGGTCTGCTCCGGTGACCGCCAAGGAGGGCCTGCCATGCTTCCAGAGGTTCTCACTGAGCGCGGCCTGTCGTGCGTGCACGGGTTCGTTGCACACGAGGAATGAGCCGGGCGATAGGAGTGAGGCCAGGTGCGTGGACTTTCCGCCGGGCGCAGCGCAGAGGTCAAGTGCGAGCACGTCGCGGTCCTTAAGCCCGTTCTGCAAGAAGGCCTGTTCCAGCAACATGCTCGAGGCTTCCTGCACGTAGTAGCACCCGGCGTGCAGCAGTGGGTCAAGCGTGAAGACCGGGCGCTCCGCGAGGTATCGGCCGCTGGCGCACCATGGCACCGCATCGCCGCGGTGTGCGATCGGTTTGAACGGGTTCAGCCGGATGCTCGTGGGGCACGCTTCGCCCAATGCATGCAGCAGGGCCGGAGCTTCATTGCCCAGCGCGGAGGCAACGGAGGGCGGCAGCGAAAGCGGTACAGTGGTGTTCCTACGTGGGCTGCGTTTGGCCACGACGATCGGGTCAGGAAGCGACCATGGTGCTCTTGCGCACCAGTGTTTCCGCGCGGTCAGGACCGATGCTCACAATGCGCACGGGCACCCCCACGGCCTGTTCGATCCGGTGGATGTAGGCGGCCAGTGTGTCGGGCAACTCGGCCTCCGTGCTCAAAGCATTCCAACCGCGCATCCGCTCGTAATGCGGTGTCACACCTGCTGTGATGTCGTAGGGAACACGATCCGTAAGCTGGCCGTTCACCGTGTAATGCGTGCAGATGGCCACTTCGTCCATGCCGCTGAGCACGTCGGCCTTCATCATGGCCAGTTCCGTGATGCCGTTGATCATCACCGCGTAACGAAGTGCTGGCAGATCAAGCCAACCGCAGCGGCGCGGACGCCCTGTGGTGCTGCCGAACTCGCGGCCCACCTGGCGGATATGTTCGCCTGTGGCGTCGTTCAGTTCGGTGGGGAAGGGGCCACTGCCCACGCGGGTGCTGTAGGCCTTGAAGATGCCGATGACCTTGCCGATCCGGCCCGGTGCCACGCCCAGCCCGGTGCAGGCACCGGCGCAGATGGTGTTGCTGCTGGTGACGAACGGGTACGTCCCGAAGTCGATGTCCAGCAGTGTTCCCTGCGCGCCTTCGGCCAGCACGCGCTCGCCTGCGCGCAGCCGGTCGTCCAGCCAGTGCTCGCTGTCCACCAAGGTCAGTTCGCGCAAGCGGGAAGCCGCATCCTGCCATTCCTGCTCGGCTTCCTTCCACGCGGTGGCGGAGCTGTAAAGCCCCAGCAGACGCTCGTGTTTCTTCACCAAGATGGCGTAGCGTTCGCGACGGTCCGCCTGCTCCAGATCACCCACGCGGAACCCGTTGCGACCGGTCTTGTCCATGTACGTGGGGCCGATGCCCTTCAGCGTGCTGCCGATCTTCTCCTTGCCCTTGTCCGCCTCGCTGGCCGCGTCCAACGCGCGATGCGTGGGCAGGATCAAATGCGCGCGCCGGCTGATCAGCAGTCGCTCGGTGACGTCCACGCCCACGGCCTTCAGGTTGTCGATCTCCCGCATCAGGATCACGGGATCGATCACCACGCCGTTGCCTACCAGGTTCCAGGTACCAGGGCGGAAGACCCCGCTGGGAATGGTGTGCAGCACGTGCTTCTTTCCGTCGAAGATCAGGGTGTGGCCCGCGTTGGGCCCACCTTGGAAGCGCGCGATCACGGCGTATTCCGGTGCGATCACGTCAACGACCTTGCCCTTGCCCTCGTCTCCCCACTGGGCTCCGAGCAGCACGTCCACACGGGCGGTCATCTTATTTTTTCAGGGAGGCCAGCGCGTCCTCCACGCTGTCCTTGATGGTGAACACCGTATCCAGCTTGGTCACCAGGAACAGCTGGCGGACTCCCGCGCTCATCCCGCTGATCAGCACATCGCCGCCCGCCTTCCGCGTGCGCGTGAGTACGCTGATCAGGATGTTGAGGCCGGTGCTGTTCATGTACTGCAGCTGGCTCATGTCCAGCAGCACGCTCAGGTCGCGGTGGTCGCCCAGTTCATGCTCAAGCACCTCCATCATGTGATCGGCCTCCTTCTGGTCCATCAGGCGGCCGGTCATGTGGAAGACCTTGCAGTGGTCGTGCTGGCTTACGGTAAGACCGAAAGGGGGGCGTTCGGTGGTGGTGCTCATGGCTGGTGCGCCGAAAGTACGGTTGACTTGATTGACTTCTTCGCGGCCTGGCATTGAGGGCAGCGACCGTAAAGATGCAACGTATGGTGGCTTACTTCGAAACCCATTACCTCGGCCACGGTGTTGCGCACGGTCTGGATCCGGGGGTCGCAGAACTCCATCACCTTGCCGCATTCAGTACAGATCACGTGATCGTGCTGGCGGAAGCTGTGGGCCCGCTCGTACTGGGCCTGCTGCGTGCCGAACTGGTGTTTGCGAACCAGGCGGCATTCCATCAGCAGGTCCATGGTGTTGTACAGGGTGGCCCGGCTTACGCGGTATTTGGCCTGCTTCATGCGGCCATACAGCCGCTCGATGTCGAAATGCCCATCCAGCGAGTAGATCTCCTTCAGGATGGCGAAGCGTTCCGGCGTCTTGCGATGGCCGCCTTGCTCCAGGTAATCGCTGAAGAGGCGATGGACGTTCTGCTGAATCTCCTGAGCGGGCATCGTCATTGCTCGCCGATAGGCGTTAGCGGTGCAAAAATAGCGCACCGAACACCAGCCTGTCGTGTTGAAATATCGGCAATTGTGAACGCCGGGCGCGCTAATTATCCACCCGCTCCACCAGGTTCACGCTGGGCACGCGGCGTAGCTTGTCCATGAGGGAGCGCAGGTGGTCGGCATCGTGCACGAAGGCCATCACCTTGCCTTCGAAGATGCCGTCGTGGCTCTCGAAGCTGATGGAGCGCATGTTGACGTTGTGCTCGCGGCTGATGATGGAGGTGATCTTGTTCACCAGTCCCACGGCATCCAACCCGCTGAACTTGATGCCGGCCAAGAACTCCATGCTGTCCTTTCCCTTCCAACGCGCCTTTACGATGCGGTGCGCGCTGTTGCTCATCAGCTGGATGGCGTTGGGACAGCTCACCCGGTGCACGCGGATGCCATCGTTCGCGGTGATGAAACCGAACACGTCGTCGCCCGGGATCGGATTGCAGCAGGGGCTCAGCTTGTAGTCGATCCGGGTGAGCTCGTCGCCCAGTGTGAGCGCGCTGCCCTCGGCCCCGCGGATCTCCTTGATCACTTCTTCCAGCGTGCGCTCGTCCTTCGGTGGTTCCACCTTGGGCAGCACCAAACGGCCATTCTTGATCGGCGGGTCCTTCAACGTTTTCAGATCGTGGCGGCCCCGCGCCACCTGCCAGAATAGGTCGCTGCTGCTGTTGGAGCGGAAGTGATCGCGCAACGCAATGATGTTCTCGGTATCGAACTTGGCACCCCAGCTGCGCAAGGCCTGCTGCACCACCTCGCGGCCCACCCCGGCGAGCTTCTTCTTCTGCTCGCGCAGGGCCTGCTTGATCTTGTGCTTGGCCTTGGCCGTAACCACGTAAGTCAGCCACTCCTCCTTGGGCTGCTGCTTCTTGCTGGTGATGATCTCGATCTGGTCGCCGTTGCGCAGTGGCTGGCTCAGCGGCACCAGCTTGTGGTTCACCTTGGCACCGATGCATTGGCGGCCCACCTGGCTGTGGATGTCGAAGGCGAAGTCCAGGGCCGTGGCTCCTGCGGGCAGATTGATCATGTCGCCCTTCGGCGTGAAGACCATGATCTCGTCGCTGAAGAGGTTCAGCTTGAAATCGTTCACGAAGTCCAGGGCGCTGCTGCCGGGGTCGTTGAGCGTTTCGCGGATCTTGTTCAGCAGGTTGTCCAGTGCGTTGGCGTGCTCCTCGTCGCTCTTGTAGCGGTAGTGCGCGGCGAGGCCCATCTCCGCGATCTCGTCCATGCGCTTGCTGCGGATCTGCACTTCCACCCAGCGGCCACCCGGGCTCATCACGGTGGTGTGCAGGCTCTCGTAGCCGTTGGCCTTCGGCGTGCTGATCCAATCGCGCAGGCGGTCGGGACTAGGCTGGTAATGGTCGGTGACGAACGAGTACACGCGCCAGCAGTCGGCCTTCTCCAGTTCCTGCTTGGTGTCGATGATGATGCGGATGGCGAAGACGTCGTACACCTCCTCGAAGGTGACGTTCTTCTTGAGCATCTTGTTGTAGATGCTGTGGATGCTCTTCGGCCGGCCCTTGATCTCGTAGGTGAATCCCTCCTTGTCCAGGCTTTCGCGGATGGGCAGGGTGAAGCGGCTGATGAACCGCTTGCGGACGGCTTCGCCCTTCTTCAACTTGGCCGCGATCTCGTTGTAGATCTCCGGGTTCCTTGAACTTCAGCGAAAGGTCCTCGAGCTCGCTCTTGATATTATAGAGGCCGAGGCGGTGGGCGAGGGGCGCGTAGAGGAAGAGCGTTTCGCTGGCGATCTTCAGCTGCTTGTCGCGCGGCATGTTGTCCAGCGTGCGCATGTTGTGCAGCCGGTCCGCCAGCTTGATCGAGGATCACGCGGACGTCCTGGGCAAGGGTGAGCAGCACCTTGCGGAAGTTCTCGGCCTGCAGGCTGTCGTTCTGGAACTGTACGCCGCTGATCTTCGTGAGGCCATCGACAATGGTGCTCACCGTGGGGCCGAAGAGGTCCTTCACTTCCTCCAGCGTCAGGTCGGTGTCCTCCACGGTGTCATGCAACAATGCCGCGGTGACGCTGGTGGCGCCCAGCCCGATCTCATCGGAACAGATGCGCGCCACTTCGATCGGGTGGTAGATGTACGGCTCCCCGCTCTTGCGCCGCTGTTCCTTGTGGGCTTCAACGGCGATGTTGAAGGCCTTGCGGATCATGCGCGTGTCGTCGCTGGTGCGCTCGCCACGCAGGCTGCGCAACAGGCCCTTGTACCGCGCAATGATCTCGTCCCGCTCCGTTTCCGGATCGATCACATAGGGCGCGGGTTGCACGGTGCTCATGGCGAACAAAACTACGTCAGTGCAGGCGGGCTATTTCGCGGGCAGGATCTCGCCGCTGACCTCGCCGAAGCCGATGCGCACACCGCTCTTCTCACAGTGGCCGCGGATGATGAGGGTGTCGCCGTCCTGGAGGAACTTGCGCTCGCTGCCATCGTTCAACTTCACTGGCTTGGTGCCTTTCCACGCGAGCTCCAACATGCTGCCGTAGCTGTCCGGCGTATCGCCGCTGATGGTGCCGCTGGCCATCACATCACCGGCCCGCACGTTGCATCCGTTCACCGTGTGATGCGCCAGTTGCTGTGCCATGCTCCAGTACATGTGCTTGAAGTTGCTGCGGCTGATGACCGTTTCCGAAGCGCCTTTGGGCTGAAGCGCCACTTCCAATGCGATGTCGAAGTGCATGGTCGGCGCACCTCTTAGATAAGGGAGCACCTCCGGCTCCTGCTGGGGCGAAGGGATGCGGAAGGGTTCGAGCGCATCCAGCGTGACGACCCACGCGCTCATGCTGCTGCCGAAGTTCTTCCCCAGGAACGGCCCGAGCGGCACGTATTCCCAGGCCTGGATGTCGCGCGCGCTCCAGTCGTTGAAGAGCACCAGCCCGAAGATCTTGTCTTCCGCTTCGGCGGTGGGGATGCGATCGCCCAAGCGCGTTGCCTTCGAAGGTGATGAAGGCCACCTCCAGTTCCAGGTCGAGCTGTCGTGTTGGGCCGAACTCAGGCGCCGCATCGGGCGAAGGCTTGTACTGGCCCATGGGACGGCGGATGGGCGTGCCGCTCACCACGATGCTGCTGGCCCGCCCGTGATAGCCGACCGGCATGTGCAGCCAGTTGGGCAGCAAGGCATTCGCCGGATCGCGGAACATACAACCCACGTTGTAGGCATGCTGACGGCTGCTGTAGAAGTCGGTATAGTCGCCGATGTTCACCGGCAGGTGCATGGTGACGGAGGCCAGGGGCAACAGCGCTTTCGTGCGAAGGGCTGCATTGTCGCGCAGCTCGGGGTGGCCGGCGGAGAGCAGGTCGCTCAGTCGCTGGCGCAAACGACGCGTGCCCTGACGTCCATAGCGCAACAGCGGATTCAGCACGGGCGCCTTGAAGCAGGCCAGGTCGATGTCGATGCCGTTCAGCAAGCCCGCATCCGCGAGGACGCTGAGGTCGATCGCCGTGTCGCCGATGCGGGTGAAGGGGCGTGCGCTGCGCTCTGCTGCGGAAGCAATGCCGAAGGGGATGTTCTGTATCGGGAAGTCGCTGTCGGCGGGTACGTCGATCCAGGAGCGGAGAGTGGGGTCGTTGGCGGGAATGTTCATGTCGAGAGCATCGCGGATGTGCGCCGCGAAGATGAGGAGTCTCGGGCGTCAACCATGAACGCACCAAGCCTGTTTCATCTCCCGATCAGCACGCCCAGCACGGCATATTCCTGCACGAACCAGAACCGCTGCCGTGCCCGGTCCTCGCTGCTGCCGGTGGTGAGAACGCTGGGCAGCTCGATGTACCCCGCCTTGGCCGCAGCGCGCAGAAAGAGGCGGTCCGACAGCACGGCGAACAGCCCAAGCTGGGCACCCGCCCCATACCCCGCGAGGTGGAACTTGTTGTTGATGCCCTCGCCGAACAGGCGCACATCTGTGCGCGGGATCACCGGACCCGCGAACAGGCCTTCGGTCAGGAACACCGCATGTCGGCCGTTGGCACTGATGAGCAATTGATCGTAGTGGTCCGCATCGGCACTGAGCAGGTTCAGGCCGTCGGTGTGCTCGTACCGCAGAAAGTCGGAGGTGAGCTTGACTGTGTGATCCTCATCGCCCGCGAATTGGGTGGAACGCTGGGCGCTGATGGAGCCCGTAATACGTACGTCCTGGTCGTTGCCCACCACATACTTCATGTGATCCAGTCCCAGGGATAAGCTCCAACGATCACTAAGGAACCATCCTGCGCGGTAGTTGTACTGAGGTATCCAGAGGTTCTTCGGGTTGAAATAGTTTCCGAACGAGAACCGCTCCGGCTTGTCATCGGCCACCACATCGTGCAGGATGAAGTCGTAGCCCGGCCCCGTGAAGTGGATGTTGCTGGTGGTGAACTGCGCCCGGTTGTAGCCCCAGCTTATGAATACACGGTGGCTCAGATGGAAAGGCGTATGGGACTGGGCAGATGCTCCCTGCAGAGCGGCGAACATGGCCGCAAGCAGGGCCAGCTGCTTCACCTTCAGCGCCTTCATTTTCCGCTTTTCACATGGTCGCGATGACCTTCCAGACGTATGCCTTCCTTGGCCGTGACCAGCACAAAACCGTCATCGGCGATGCGTTCGACCACGTACCGGAGTTTAGTGTCCGCGCAGGTGATGGTGACCCGGCCTTTGTCATCAACGTGCCATATGCCGCGCACATCGCGGCGTCCATTGCCTTTGGGCGATACCACGATGATGCCGTCGGCCCGGAAGCAATACTGCCCCTGCATGGCGCCGTCGTTCACCATCCAGCATCCGCTCAAGCGCGAGGCAATGCTGTCCACTTCCGCTGGGGCCTGCGCCAACAGGTTCAGGTTTAACGCGAAAAACGGAAGGACGCTCACAAGACGCATGGGTCACCAGCCGAAAAGGGGCCGGGTGCGCATCATGCCGTTCACTTGGAAACGGATGCGGTCCAACTGGCTCTTGTCCTCCTTGCTCATCAGTGTGGCATCGATGAGTTCGGCCACCTGCTGGCAGTCGGTCTCCTTCATGCCACGTGTCGTCATCGCAGGTGTGCCGAGGCGAATGCCGAGGTCACGAACGGACTCTGTGTATCGAATGGCACCATGTTCTTGTTCACCGTGATGTCGGTGAGGCCCAGGATGCGTTCCGCTTCCTTGCCGGTGATGCCCTTGTTGCGCAGGTCGATCAGCATGCAATGGTTGTCCGTACCACCGCTCACGATGTCGTAGCCCTTCGCCGTGAGGGCCGCCGCCAGCGCCGCCGCATTGGCGATCACCTGTTTGCCGTAGTCCTTGAAGGTGGGATCCAGCGCTTCGCCGAAGGCAATGGCCTTGGCCGCGATCACGTGCTCGAGCGGACCACCCTGCGTGCCGGGGAACACGGCGCCGTCCAACACCGCACTGAGCATGCGCGTTTCACCTTTCGGGGTCTTGAGCCCCCACGGATTCTCCATGTCCTTGCCCATCATGATCAGGCCGCCGCGCGGACCGCGCAGGGTCTTGTGCGTGGTGGTGGTGATGATGTGGCAGTGGGGCAGGGGATCATTGAGGAGGCCCACGGCGATGAGCCCGGCGGGATGGCTGATGTCGGCCAGCAACAAGGCGCCCACTTCGTCGGCGATGGCCCGGAATCCGGCATAGTCCCAATCGCGGCTGTAGGCGCTGGCCCCGCAGATGATCAGCTTGGGTCGTTCCTTGCGGGCCATGGCGGCCACGGTATCCATGCTGATGCGGCCGCTCTCCTTTTCCACACCGTAGAACGTGGCGCGGTAGAGCTTGCCGCTGAAGTTGACCGGACTGCCATGCGTGAGGTGGCCACCGTGGCTCAGGTCGAAGCCGAGTATGGTGTCGCCGGGTTTCAGGCAGGCCAGCATCACGGCCGCATTGGCCTGCGCGCCGCTGTGCGGTTGCACGTTGGCCCAGATGGCGCCGAAGAGCTTCTTCACCCGCTCGATCGCCAGGTTCTCCGTGGCATCCACGTACTCACATCCGCCGTAATAACGCTTGCCAGGTAGGCCTTCGGCGTACTTGTTGGTCATTACCGATCCCATGGCCTCCATCACCTGTTCGCTCGCGAAGTTCTCGCTCGCGATCAGTTCCAATCCCTTTGTTTGCCGGTGCCGCTCCTGGTCGATGATGTCGAAGACGGCCTTGTCTCTCTTCATGGTCATGTGGCGAAGGTAGTGGGGCAAGGCTTCAGGGCCTGCGCAGGTGGTGATGAAGTTCGAGTGAATCGATCAGCCGGTCGGTGAAGATCCGCACACCGGCCTCATTCAGGTGATTGTGGTCGCAGAAGTGGTCCGTGTCGCTCAGGTCATGCGCATAGGCCAGGTCGTAGTAGGTGACATCCTTGCCGGCAATGATGCTGTCGATGGCCTGTACGAACGCTGCGTGCCGCGCATGGTCGCTCTGGTGCGGATAGAAATGCGTGGAAAGGACCACCGGGATCCCCCGTTCATGACATAGGTCGAGACAATCCGCGAATCGCTGCAATTGCCGTTCGTGCAGGCTTAAGGGCCGGCCCACATCATAGCGCACCGGCTTCCGTATGCTGTCCGGCTTCACCGCGAAGCCCCGCCCTTTGTAGTTCGCATCGCTGTATACCGCCGTGTCCGATCGCGTCATCATGCGCAACGTGAACATGTTGATGCTGCGCAGGTCGCGCAGGTCGGCGGCAAGCTCCAGGGCCGCTGCATCCGATGGAATGTTCTGCGTGAGGTCGCTCACGCTCTCCATGCCGTCCTGGTCCATGGCGTTCTCGTACAGGTCCAGTATCACCAGCTTGGTGGTGGCTCGAAGGACATAGTGTTTGAGCACGACGTAGCTGCTCAAAGGCGTTTGGGCCGTGCTGCCCAGGTTGAAGACCTCGTACCCCCGCGCCTTGAACACCCGCGGATCATAGCCCCGGTAGGCGTGCGACGAACCGATCACCACCGCATCCCACTGACGCGATGGGTCCCATTCCCGGAACTTCGTATAGGCCACGCCGCCTTTCCATTGATAATAGTCCGAAGTGCGGTAGATCAACGGCGCACCTCGTACGCGCAGTTTGGCCAGCAGTCCGAAGCAGAGCAGGTACAGCACCACCGCGATGCCGAGGAACTTCATGCCTGCTATGACGGACCGCCGCATCAGAACTGGAAGTAGATGAAACTGGTGGAGCCGAAGTAACCGAAGAGGACGATCGCCACCAGCAGCGCGGCGAACGCCAACATGCCCCGAACGCCATGCGGCGATGGACGCTCACGTTTGATCCAGCTGTCGTAGATCGGATCGAACATCACAAAGGCCAGGACGAGGAAGATGGTGACATCGAGCAGGCCGGTGTTCATCGCCTTGTACAGCTTCATCACATCGTCCAGGTGCCAGGTGGTGCTGAAGAGGCGCTTGAAGACCAGGAAGGCGTCCTGTACCTTGTTGGCGCGGAAGAAGACCCAAGCCACAGCAACGAGGTTGAACGTGACGAGGATGTTGAGCTTGTGCCGGAACCAGGCAGCGGTGGTGGTGGACGGACCGGGTAACAGCTTCTTCCACACAGGTGCGAACACCAGCGCTGCGATCAAGTACAGGCCATGGATGCCGCCCCAGATGATGTACGTCCAGTTGGCACCGTGCCACAGACCGCTCACCAGGAACACGAAGAGCAGGTTGAAGTACCAGCGCCATTTCACCACACGGTTCCCTCCGAGCGGGATGTAGAGGTAATCGCGGAACCAACTGCTGAGGCTGATGTGCCAGCGGCTCCAGAACTCACTGATGCTGCCGCTCCGGTAGGGGGTGCGGAAGTTCACCATGAGGTCGAAGCCCATGATCCGCGCGGCACCCAGGGCAATGTCGGTGTAGCCGCTGAAGTCGCAATAGATCTGGAAGGCGAAGAGGTAGGTGGCCAGCAGCAGGCTCAGCCCTTCGTACTGGCCGATGTGCCCGTAAACCTCACCCACCACCTCGCCGCAGCGGTCCGCGATGACGAGCTTCTTGAAGAAGCCCCAGAGCATCTGCTTCATCCCCCAGACCACGCGGGCATGATCGTACGATGAGCGGATACCGTGGCCTTCCGCGGCGTTCAACTGGTTCAACAGGTTCGCCGGACGTTCGATCGGACCGGCCACCAATTGCGGGTAGAACATCACGTACAGGGCGAACACGCCGAAGCGATGCTCCGCCTTCTGGTGACCGCGGTACACTTCGATGGTGTAGCTCAGCGATTGGAAGGTGTGGAACGACAGGCCGATGGGCAACACCATGCCCGCCGGCAGGAAGCCGAAGAACGTCCATTCGTTCAGTTCGGGGAGATGGTATTCGATGCCGATGGACCCGAACAGCGATGTCAGATTGCCGTTCAGGAAATCCCAGTATTTGAACACGGCCAGCACACCCACATTGGCCATGATACTTGCTATCAGGTACAGCCTTCGGCGGCGCCCTTCCGCACGTTCAATGGCCAGGCCCGCCACGTAGTCCACCCCGATGGTGAAGCCCAGGATGAGGATGAACAGCGGCACGAAGGCCATGTAGAACCAGCAGCTCGCTGCGAGCAGCAGCAGCCAGCGCCATTTGTGGGGAAGCAGGAAGTAGAGGCCCGTGACCAGCGGGAAGAAGAACAGGCAGAACTGTGCGCTGTTGAAGAGCATGCGTCAATTCCGGAATGGCGCCGAGCCCTGGCCCGTATGCGGTGGTGCTTCCATGGTTCTCGGACCGGGCATCAGGGCGACAGCAGTTGTTCGAGCAACCGGCCGTGCACCTGCTCCGCATGGAAGTTGGCCTGCCAGAAGTTGCGCACGTGCACACGGGTCTCGGCATCATACCACGCGCTTTTCGCGAACTCCCGAAGTATGTCGGCGAGCTGTTGTGCATTGAGGTCATGCGGCAATAAGTTGCCTGTCGCCGTTGTCACGATCTCGCTCACTCCGCCGGCATCCGCGCCGATCAGCGGTATGCCGAAGCTGGCGGCTTCCTGCAGGGCCACGGGTGCGCCCCCCTCCGTTTCACTGGTGTGTACGAGGACGTCCACCGCGTGGTGACCGTACCAGTCGATGATCTCCGCGTTGGGGCGGTTGCCCTGCAGGTCAACGGTGATGTGTCCGGGTAACGCATGAATGAGCGCCTCGAGTCGCGGCCGTTCGGATCCGTCGCCGAAGTGGGTCCAATGCACCGGGCGGTCGATCAGGGCGAGGGCCTCGGCCAGCAGGTGCACACGCTTCAAGGGCACCAGGTTCGCGCAGCTGGCGATCCGCAGGGTGGGCGAAGGCGCCCAAGGCCCGATGCCATGGTCCGTGGTGGCCAGGTAGCTCAACAGGAACTTGTGGGCGTGTGCAGGGAATCGCGCACGCATGTGCTCTTGACCTGCGCGGGCGATGGTGAACACGCGCTCCACCTGCTGCACATGGAATGCCTGAAGCATCTGCCAGCCATCCGGTGCGCGATGGTCGTACATGTCGAAGCCCATCATGCGCGACGCGAAGCGTACTTCCGGGTCGTCCAGCTTCCACAGGCCCAGCACGGTGGCCCAATCGCTCGTCCAATAGGAATACAGCACCACGCGCGCAGGGTCGTATTTGCTCGCCATGCGCGCGCTCAACACCCGTTCGCGATAAAGTGCCTGGCGCAGGCGGCTCATCAGCGAGCGGCGGTGGCGGTTGAACACCTCGGCGCTGGGGGCCGAGTCCTTGCTGATGCGCATTACGTGGTTCCAACGGCGCAGGTCGGTGAGGACCTGCACCGGCGATGCCGCTTTGAACCCGTCGTCGCCGAAGAGCTGGATCACTTCCACGTTCTTCGGAAGCGGACGCTGTTCGCCCTCCGGCATCAGCGGGAAGATGCGCACACGCTCAAAGCCCCGGGCCAGGATCGGCAGTTCGCTTTCCAGAAAGCTCTCGCCGTTCCCAAAGGGAAAGCGGATGGTGAAAAGCCAGAGTTCCCTGCCCATGTGCTATCCGTTCTCCACGCGGCCCAACAGGGCGTTCACGCGGTATTTTGTCAGGTACATCACCCGGTCGATCGGCCAGGAACGACTCAGGCGCATGTGTTCCATGGCCACCCCGGCGCCATATCGCGGAAGGTAATGGAACAGACCGTCCCACAAGGCCCATACGCGGTTGGAGAAGGCCGCACGCGGGAACAGTTCTCGCTCGGTGTTCATGGCCAGCAGGCGGTCGTACCACGCACGTAGCGAACGTACCCGCTCTTTGGTGGGCTTGATCTTGAACATGTACAGGCCCATGAGCTGCAGGTCGAGTTCCTCCTGCTTGTGCTTGATCCCGTAGAAGTTGAACACCTCGCGCTGGAGGTAGGTGAAGTCGGCGAAGCGGTCGCGGCCATGGCTGATGTTCTGTTCGCCGCGACGATACAGGGTCATGGGCTCATCGAGGTTCGCGAAACGTGCAACGCGACCCATGCGGATCCAGAAGAGCCAATCCTCGCCTACGCGCGGCCACAGCGGATCATAGCGCAATTGATGGTCCTCGATCACACTGCGTCGAAGGATGCTGGCGCCTTGTGATACGGGCACACCGAATAGCTGCTGTGCATCGCAATCATCCGGCGTCAAAGGGAAGACCCAGGAGCGATCACGGGACCCGAACAGCTTGAGATGCCCGCCGCTGGCGCCGATCTCCGGATGAGCATCCATGAAGGCCACCTGTTTCGCCAGGCGATCAGGTACCGCCATGTCGTCCGCGTCGAGCCGTACGATGTATTCGCCCCGGCAGGCATCGAAGCCCGCATTGGCGGCGCCCGCTGGCCCCAGGTTCCTCGGCAGTTCGATGATCCGCAGGCGTGGATCGGTCATGGACCGCAGCACTGTAAGGCTGTTGTCGGTGCTCTTGTCATCCACACAGACCACCTCGAAGTCCTGGAAAGTGCCCTTCAACACGCTGTCCACCGCCTCCTGCACGTAGGGCGCTTTGTTGTAAACGGGCATGAGCACGCTGACCTTCACCGGAACAAGTTGTGAAGTTTTCGCTTGGCACGGTACATCGTCCAACTCGAACCGGCCACGGAACGGCTTGCCTTTCGCCACCTGTCCACCATTTCCGGCAGCAGGTCGGCCTCTGTCACCTGTGCGGTGTCGTACAGCCGTTTGAGCATGCGGAAGTCGACCTCGTTGTGGAGGTGGCCATGCCATTTCAGTACGAAATGGATCGCCATGGTGCGCACCGTACGGCCATGCTCTGCGCTCGTGGCCGGAATGCCGCGAAGCGTGCGGCGCAGCGGATGTCCGAGCGTGATCACCTCGGCCAGGTCGTCGTTACCGGTGCGTTCGCAAAGACCCCGCAACACGTCGGCCAGTTCGTCGAGGAAGCCGGTATGCTGGCTCACCGTCTTGCTTTCGTCATGCAGCCGGAACATGGCCAGTTCCACCGGCTCGAAGCGCAGATGCTCCGTACCGTGGCGGAAGAGCAACTGCCACCACAGTTCCACATCCATCACATACCGCAGGCCCTGGTCAACGCCACCAATGGCCTTCACCGCGCTCATCCGGAGGTAGGTGGCCGGCTGGTTGATGATGGGGTCGGCGAACAGTCGACGGGTGTCGTGCGGGTCGTTCAAGCGTGCGAATACGCGTTCACCACGGGCATCGCGGTGCGTAACGCGGCCGCCGAATACCAACAACCGGGGATCGGCCGCGAAGGCGGCCCCCACCCGCGCCAGTGCACCGGGCAGCAGGGCATCATCGCTGTTGATCCAGCTGAACACATCGCCCTGCGTGTGGGCCAGGCCCTTGTTGATGGCATCGCTCTGGCCCTTGTCCTTCTCGCAGCACCACCAAGTGAACTGCTCAGCGTGCGCCTCCAGGATCTCCTTGGACCCATCGGTGCTTCCGCCATCCACCACGATGTGCTCCAAGGATGGCCAGGCCTGTTCATGCACGGACCGGAGGCACTCCTCCAGATAGGCCGCCTGCTGGTAGCTGGGCGTAATGAGCGATATGCGGGGAGGGGTGTTCATGCCGACCGTGACCTGACCGGTCCGGACCGGCTTCAGCGCTTCACGGGCGAAAGTACCGATCGGTAGACCTCCAGCACCTCTGCGGCGTAGCGTTCCACATTGAAACGCTCTGCTGCACTGCGCATGGCGTTGATGCCCAGTTCCCTGGCCATGGTCCTGTTCGCGACCAGCAAGTGCATCCGGTCCGCGAGTTCCTCGGCGCCTCCTGGATATAGAAGACCCGTGCGGCCATCCTCCAGTAGCTCCGGGGTTCCACCGCTGGCATGGCCGATCACGGGCAGTCCGCTGCCCATCGCTTCCACCGTTACCCGGCCCATGGCTTCGTTCCGGCTACACATCAACAGGGCATGGCTGCAGAGGAACATGGGCCGCAGGTCCTTCACAAAGCCGATGAGCTCAACACGCGAGGCCAGCCCCAGCTCCGCGATCAACTTCACCAGGTGTCCGGCCTTTCCATCGCCGGCGATCACCAGGCGCATATCGGGAAGGCGCTCGCGCAGGATCGCCATGGCCCGGATCGCTTCCTCCTGACCCTTGCTGGCATGGATCAGTCCGGCCAGTAGGAAGGTGAAGGGAGTGGGGGACCGCCAACGCTCTTCGCTGCGTGAGGCCAGGATGCGATAGTCGTCGAGGGTGAGCACGCCGTTGTAAATGACCGTCGGTCGCACACGGTCGCCCGCATAGCGAAGGATGTCGGTGCGCACGGCCTGGCTGATGGCGATGAGCTTGCTGGCCGCTCGCAAGTGCCGACCGTAAGCACGGCGCCCATGGTCGAGATGCAGGAGGTATTGCTCCTCGGGAAGTTCACGGATGTGCCAGATGAACGGCGCGGGTCGCATCCCCTGGAGGCCCGGCACGATGCCCACGGCCGCGCTGTTCACGTGCACCGCATCCACATTCCACGAGAGCAGCTTCTCCTTGATCACGGGCATGATCCGGCGGTTCTGCGCGGTCCGCTCCCTGGCCGCGCGCTCGTAGTTCAGGTACTGTTTGATGCGATGGTGGATGCGACCCATGTAGTGACGCTCGCTCATCCACGGTTGCCAGGGGATGATCGCATGGGTGATGCCTTCGCTGGCCAGCCGCTCCGAAAGGGGGCCTTCGCGGGGAAGCAGCACAAAAGGGACCACCTCACCACGCCTGCGTAACTCGAGCATCAGGTCCAGCAGGCTCCGGTTGGCGCCGTACAGCTCCGGGTAATGGGTCACATAGGCGATGCGCATGCTTCAACCGCGCACGGTTCCGCGCAGGATGTTGTGCAACCTGTCCAGACTGTCCTGCAGGCGGAGGTCGCGTTCGGCCTTCGCGCGGCCTGCCGATCCCAAGCCCCCGGCCAGGGCCGGATCGGCCGCGAGGCGCACCAGGTTCATGGCCATCGTTCGCACGTCCTGTTCGGCGCAGAGCAGGCCGCTCACGCCGTCCTCCACCACATCGGGAATGCCCGCATGGCGGGTGGCCACCACGGGCACCCCACTGGCCATGGCCTCCAGTATGCTCAAGGGTGTGCCTTCGTGATCATTGTCGGCAGTGACCACGCTGTGCTGCACGAAGGCACGTGCTTGTTGTAACCGGCCGGCTACCTGGTCCTGGGTAATGACCCCGGGGAACTCCACGGCCGCCTCCACACCCAGCGCTCTGGCCAGCGATACCGAGCTTTCCCGTAGCGGGCCATCACCGGCCATCGTCAACCTCATCTCCGGGTCCTGTTGCCAGGCTTGGTGGAATGCGGCGAGGGTGAGGTGCGGGGCCTTTTTGTCCACGAATCGGCCCACGGCCAGGAACCGCTTGCCCGAACGCTCCGGCAGGGCCTGTTTGAACTGCTCCACATCGATCCCATAGCAACTGTAGTGCAGCCGCTCCTTCGGGCAGCCCAAGGACAGCAGCTGCTTCTCCATCTCCCTGCTCACCACTACGATCGCCGCAGCTTCGCGGAGGATGGACGCATACTGTACGTTCTCTTTCAGCAACTTCACATGGAACGCATCGATGCCGTGGAAGTGCACCACCAGCGGGATCCCCAGACGTCGACAGATCGGGTAGCATGGCTTCGCCCGTGGGCCCGTATTCGGCCAGCACCACATCGATCCTCGCCTTGCGAAGCCGCCCGGACACGGCGTTGCGCAGTACATCATCCTGCGCCTTGCGCGCGATCCTCTGCACCACGCGCTTGAGCAGGGTGGGGTGCACGAGCGGCACACCATCGACATCACGTTTCGGCAAATGGCCATCGGTGAGCACCAGCTCAACACCGGGGAGATGCGCGATGTGGTTGGCGATGAAGGTCTCGCTCCACACGTTGCGGTTGGGCGATACGATGCACAGGCGCGGGATGCGGCTCATGCGGTGGGCTTGGTGGCCGTGCCCATCAGGCCGGTGATCATCGGGCTGCTCCGTGGGTCGGGAACATGGTCATGCTTGATCAGGTACTTCACGACCGGCAGGGTGAGGTGCTTCATCACCTTTCGTTTCCAGGCGGGCATCGGGCGACGCAACGACCAAAGCCCGATCATCTGGGCCAGGCTCGCATCCCAACCTCCCAAGGGTTTCACGTTCACATTCGTAAAGCCAGCACCTTTCACAAGACGTTCCAACGCGAAGGGCGTGTATCGGTACTCATCGTAAGGCACATCGTGCAAGGGCCACAGGAAGGGCACGGTGAAGAAGAGGATCCCACCGGGGGCCAGCACCCGACAGGCTTCGCGGAGCACTGCGGCGGGATCGGGACAGTGCTCAAGCACCTCGGTGGCCATGGCGCTTTGCACGCTGGAGTCGGCGAGGGGCATCAAGGTGCCGTTCCATTCCACATCGGGTGGCACAGCCCGGTACGTCCCCACCATGTTCGATGCCAGGTCCATGCCGATGTAGCGTTCCACCTTGGACGGCGCCGCGGTGATCATGCCGCGATAGGGCTGCACCCCACAGCCGATATCGAGAAATGTGCCGTGGAAGCGGGACAGTTGCGAACGCAGCGCCTGGCGGATGCTGGTGCGGACCAGGTACAGGTCCTGCGTGTCCGCGTTCAGCGGCAGGTCGAGGTAAAGGTTGTGGTCGCCCATGGAATGCGATCCGCTCCAAGGTGGGCCGGATCGTGCCCCGCAAATGTGCGCAATGCTCAAGGATAGCGTTCGCCTACGAGCCGTGTGCGAATGGTGCGGGCCGGGGTGCCGGCCGCCACATGCAGATCCGGCACGTTCTCGATCACCGCCCCGCATGCCCCCACTACGCAATGTGTACCGATGATGGTCCTGCTGACCAGCGCGGCATTGCTACCGATCGCGCTGCCACTTCCCACATGGCAGCCATGTCCCAGGCAGGCCCCCGGTCCTATGCTCACGAAGTTGCCCAAGAAACTTTCGGCGCCGATGCTGGCATTTGAACCGATAAGGTTGTGTTCACCGATGTTCGATCCGACGTCGATGTGCGCCCCGGCCATGATCACACTGCCCGCCCCGATCACCACGGAGGAACTGATGATCGCTGCGGGGTGAACAACGGAGATGAACCCGACGTGTGGGGCCGACCGCGTAATGCGTTGGGTGACGTTCATGCGTGCCCCCACATCCTCGATAGCCACCAGGACCTGGCGTGTGTCGCTGCCGGCGATCAGTTCTTCGAAATGATCGAGATGACCGACTTGGGAGACCGGCATGTTCGGGCTGGAGCTGTTATCGACCGAGACGGTACCGACCACGTTATGGGATCCGATCCGTAGGATCAGATCGATCACGGACCGGGCGTAGGGTCCATCGCCGATGATGAGCACGTCCATGGTCCAAAGATCATTCATCCGGGCAACAGAACGACATCTGCGTTCCAAAGATGCGTTCACGATCCAATGGGCGCATGCCTCACGGGGCGATCAGGATGGCCCTGACCACGAGCCTTGCTCGTTCGAGCCGGGCAAGGAAGAACCGGGGGAAGAGCACCACGGCCTTCGCCCAACGCCACTTGTCCAGGAGGCTCATGGGCATGCCGGGCACGCGCTGCAGATGGTCGTCACACACGCGGTCGATGTGCGCGCGCTCGCGCCCACCGATGGCCCACAACAAGCGTTGCCATTGCATGATCCGCAATCGATGGATGTTGGAGTTGCCGAACACGCCCTTCGAGGAGAGGCCCTGCCTGTTGCGCCGGTAGAAGCTCAGGTCCCCGTCCACTTTTCGCAACGGGCCCAAGGCGGATACGCAGGCGAAGAAATACATGTCGCCGCTGCCTGCGTTCCAGCCGGCCCTGCTGGTGATCATGCGTGCGGCCTCCGCCGTGTTGCGCCAGATGAAGCTGCTGGTGTGGAACGGCGCCCGGTCCGCCACGGTGCCCTCCAGGCCCATGCGCTCCGGCAATTCGTCGCGCCACCGCTGCAGGAGCTCACCGCTCTCGTCCTTGATCAACGTGTGGTGGTAGCTGCCCATGCACGTGCGATCCGTATCCAGGAGGTCCACCTGCCGCTGAAGCTTATCGCGGTCAAGCCAGCCATCATCACCATCCAGCAAAACCAGGTATTCGCCCCTGGCCCGGGCCAGCAGTTCCATGAAGTTCCTGCGACCCGTGGCGTGCCCTTCGACCTTCCATTTCGGCGCGTTGCCCCATTGGTGCACCGTGATGCGGGCATCCTGGGAGGCATACCGGTCGCAGATCTCCTTGGTGCGGTCGCGGGAACCATCCTCGCCCACCAGGACCTCCATGGCAAAGTTGATCCGCTGGCCCAGCACGCTTTCCAGGCATTCCGCGATGAATGCTTCATGCTGGTAGGTGACCAACAGAACGGAGACCTTGATGCGGGCTGCGCCGCCCTTGTTCTGCCCTTCCATTCCCTCCTGTCCGAATACCGTGGTGTCACACCGAGCCATCCCCCCGCGTTCCGAAGATCGTGGGTCTTGCGGGGCAAAGGTCACAAAAATGCCCGCCCCCCAGCTGATCGCGCTACGCGCTTGTGTTCTATCTTCGTCGGCAACACGTTTGCCATGAGCACGAACATACTTGCAGCCGACCTGAAGACCGGTGCCAATTTCAAGATCGGTCACTTCTGTATCATCGGCAATGGTTGCGTCTTCGGCGACAATGTCACCATCGGGAACCATAGTGTGATCGGCGAGAACGTCGAACTCGGCGATGGCAGCGTGGTGGGCAATTTCTGCGAGATCGGAAAGAACCTGAAGACCGGCCGCAATGTGAAGCTGCAAGGCCGCATCCGCACGGCGGACGGATGTGTGATCGAGGATGAGGCCACGTTGAAGTACGGCACCATCCTGACCAGCCGCGTGCTCATCAAGAAAGGCGCCTTCCTGGGTCCGAACGTGATCACCCTGGGCAGCACCCACCTCCACGAGACGAAACATGGTACCGTGATCGGTGAGCGTTGCTACATCGGTGCAGGCAGCAAGATCGCCGCCAGTGTTCAGATCGCCAATGACGTCACCATCGGCGCCATGGGCTTCGTCAACAAGGACCTTCCCGAAAGCGGCATCTACGTCGGCGTTCCGGTAAAGCCGCTCAAGCCGAAGGATTTCTGGAAGAGCAAGGATTTCGTCGAAGGCGGTTTCGAGCAGTAAAGGCTCACCGCTGCGGCGCGGGCATGCCCGAAGGCCGTTCCTTCCGCGGAAGTTCCTTCGCAGGTACGCCCGCCAGTATGGCGCCGGGCTCCGTTACGTCCTTCACCACGGCCGCGCCCACGCCTACGATCGTGCCGGCCGCCAACGTGGTGTGCGGACGAATACTACAGCCTGCGCCAAGGAAACTCCTGTCACCGATGCGTGCACTGCCCGCGATGCTCACGTTGTTCGCGACGTGACAATCACGTCCCATCACCACGCTATGGCCCACTTTGCTGCCGTGGGCGATCATGCTGCCCTGGCCAATGGTGGTGGCTTCGTTGAACATGCCGCGAACAATGGTCACGTCGGTTCCCAGGAAGACATCGTCCTCGATCACCACCTTGCCCAACTGCGGAAGTACGATCCGCTCGCCCTTCTCGCCCCATACCCACGCCACACCCGTGGCACCAAGGCAACTGTTGGATTCCACCTGTACGCGCCGGCCGATCATGCAGCCGTCCATGATCACCACGTGCGCCTGTATCACCGCGCCTTCGCCAATGGAACAGCGGCCCACCACGGCATAAGCGCCAATATGCACGCCATCCGCAATGCGGGCATCGGGGTGAATGATCGCAGTGGAATGGATGCCGGGTGTCGGACGCGAGTCGAAGAGTGCCTGGCAGAGCTTGTAAAAGATGAGCTGCGGATCTCCGTCCACCACCACGGCACCGTTGTCCCCAGGTAGGACCGCAGCCTCGTGACGGCACAAAACCATGGAACGCTCCAAGCCGGCGACCACGGAGGGATCGTTACCGGTATAATAGTAGAGTCCTCCGGGTTCCTTGTGTAGCAGGCTGCACACCTTGGTGATGGCGTGTTGCCTTCCCACCACGGAGAAGGGTATCCCCAACCGGGTCAGTGCGGCGAGTACCGCTTCCAGCGTGGTGTTGTTAGGGTCATACATGGTTCACAGGGCTGCGATCACCAGATCCGCGATGCGGTCCACCTGCGCATCCGTCAGTCCCGGGTACAATGGAAGGCAGAGCACGGTATCCGCCGCCCGTTCGGAGACCGGCATGGCGGGCGCTTTCACATACGGGAGCGTGTTCAGCGAAGGGAAGAAATAGCGTCGGGCGTGCACTTCCCCGGCGGCCAGGGCAGCCATCACCCCTTCGCGGGTGGCCCGGTCCTTGAAGAACACCGGGTGATAGGCATAGTTGTACTCCGCTCCGGCCGGGAGGGTGGGGCGTTGCACCGTGCCCCGCAGGCGCTCATCGTAGCGCTCGCTGATATGCTTCCGGGCCGCGATCAGCTGTGCTACATGAGGAAGCACCGCCAGACCCATGGCCGCATGCACTTCGCTCATCTTGCCGTTCACACCGAGCGAGTAATGGTCGTCACCCACATGCCCGAAGCTGCGCAGGAGGCGTAGTTCACGCAACGTCTGCGCGTCGTGCACCACCGTGGCGCCGCCCTCCACCGTGTGAAAGAGCTTCGTTGCGTGGAAGCTCAGTGTGCATGCATCACCGTAGCCTACCAGTTGCCGGCCATTGTAGCGGGCATCGAAGGCATGTGCACCATCATAGATCACCTTCAGTCCGTGTTTGCGGGCGACCGCTCCGATGGCCTCCACATCGCACGGAAGACCATAGACGTGCGTGGCCAGAATGGCGGTGGTGGAGTCGTCGATCAGCGCTTCGATCCTTTCAGGGTCGATGCACAAGGTACCGGGCAGTACATCGGCGAATACCGGCTCCAACCCCTCCCACATCAGCGCGCTCACGGTGGCCACATAGCTGAACGGAGTGGTGATGACCTTGCCCTTCACCCCAAGGGCGCGCAACGCAAGCTGGATGGCGATCGTACCGTTGGAGAGAAGCACGAGATGCTCCTGCTCGAGGTGCTGCGCCACGGCGGCTTCCAGCTCTCGGTGAAGTGGGCCGTTGTTGGTGAGCACGCCCGAGGCGAGTGCGCGTCGGACCAGACCTAGATATTCCTCTTCCGGCGGCAGATAGGCCTTGGTCACATAGATCGGGTCCTGCTTCATCACGCGTGCCGCTTGCCGGGCTGTCAGTTCGGGGTGCAAGGTACCAGCTTAGGCATAGGCCCGAAGGTGATCAGGGCTCGATGATGTGCAGGTCGCGTCCCAGTAGTTGGGTGAGCTTTTCCATTTCAGGTGCGAAATGAACGCGCAACTGGTCCGCCAGTGCCGGGTCCAGCGGCGCACCATACGGGCGTTCGTTGGATCGTTTGCCGAAGACCGGATCGGTCCTGCTCATAGGCCCGATCCCCAGCCGGTCAGCGATCGAGGTGGCAAGCGCATGCGGATCCCGTTTGAGCTCCGGGAACCCGAAGATCATGAGCTGCTTTTGAGGGAACAGACGCATGTACGGTTCCAGTTGCACACTGTAGGTGCTGCGCGACAGGTATCGGCGCCACGGCCGCTGTTCCTTTCCGGAAAGTTCCTCTTCCACGGCCTGCGCAAAACTCCGCGTCTCGTAAAGCTCCGCGTATTTGGCGTGATGTTCGAACGCCCGGTACATGTTCCACGATGAGTATGCGCGCTTCACTGGATCGCGCAGGATCGCCACCAACAACACCTTGGGCAGCATGGCCTGTATGCGCGGTGCACAGCGGTCGGCGTAGTACAAATAGCTCGGTGATGCTTCGAACGTGATCAGGTCCCGGCGGCGAAGGGGCACAGCAGGGAAGTGCTTGAGATAATGGGGGAGGCCTTTGGCATATTCCCCATCCTGGTTGAAGAAGTCAAGTTCCTTCACGGCGGGCGCCAGGGTCCGTGGATGCTCGGCCATGATGTCGAAAAGCGTGGAGGTTCCCGCCTTTTGCGCCCCGATGATGATGAGCGAGGGTTTCATGCGTGGCCGCCAATGTTCGAATTGGGTGCGGAACCAGGAAGGTCGTTGGTGCATGGCAGGGGTCATCGGACGCGCGAAGATCGCGGATCACGGTGCAGCACGCACATACATGTTCATCCGGGTGCGCGGCCAAGGAAGGAAGCGCTCCGCGAGCGGCTCAGGCATGCATTTTCCACGGCAGCCGTGGACGGACCACGCCTTTCTTGCGGCCGAACCACGCCCCGTCGCGCTTCACCTCATGCACCTCGAAGGCCACCGTGTCCTCCACACGGAACAACAACTTGGCCTGCCTGAAGACATTTACCGCCACACGGTAGTCGCCGGTGTTCAGAAGTTCAGCGGGGACCTCACAGCGCACCGATGCATCACCCCGCGCCAGGCTCACAGGCCCCGGCTCGCTTTCGCGCCAGCTGCTCGCAAAGGCCATGATATCCTCGCCATTGTACACGTGGATGCCGATGTTGAGGTCGCCGTCGTCGATGCCCAGGTTCCGGAACCCGATGCGCAGGGCGAAGGGATCGGCATAGGTCATCGGCTGGTCGGGTCGTTCCCGTTCAACCTGCACACTGGTAAGCTTCACCAGCTCATTGCCTGGAGCGTCATCATCCGACCAGACGCGCTGCTCGCTGAGCTCGGAATAGGTGCTGAGGTAGGCGCGCACCACTTCATCCGTGGGTCCTTCCATCCGCACACGGCCTTGGTCGAGCCAGAGCACGCGCGTGCAGAGCGAATGCACGGCCGTCATATTGTGGCTGACGAAGAGAATGGTGCGACCGCTTTGCGAAACGTCCTTCATCTTCCCCAGGCATTTGCGCTGGAATTCCGCATCGCCCACGGCCAGTACTTCATCGATGATGAGGATCTCGGGCTCGAGGTGAGCGGCCACCGCGAAGCCCAGCCGCACTTTCATGCCGCTGCTGTATCGCTTTACGGGCGAATCGATATGGTGTTGGATGCCGCTGAAGGCGATGATGTCATCGAGCTTTCGCTCGATCTCCGCCTTCTTCATGCCGAGGATGGCCCCGTTGAGGAAGATGTTGTCGCGACCGGACAGTTCGGGGTTGAATCCGGTGCCTACCTCGAGCAAGCTGCTCACCCGGCCGCGCATGCGGATCTCGCCATCCGTGGGAAGGGTGATGCGGGAAAGAAGCTTCAACAGCGTGCTCTTGCCTGCGCCGTTCTTGCCGATGATGCCCAGGATCTCACCTTTGCGCACCTCGAAACCCACATTGCGCAGCGCCCAGAAATCGCTGCCCTTCCGTTGGGGGTCGAGTTCGCCGCCGATGGGGACCCGTGGATCGGGTCGACCCAGGGCCGCGGCCAGCCACCCTTGTACATCCTCTCCCAGAGTGGCTCCGCCCACCTGACCCAAACGGTACCGCTTCGTAACGCCGTTGGCTTGAATGACCAGGGGCTCTTCCATGTTCATCAGATCACGTCGGCAAAGGACCGCTCCACGCGCTGGAATACGGCGAGTCCGGCCAGAAAGAGAATGGCCGCGAAGCCCGAGGCATAGGCCAGGCCCATCCACTCCACCGTCCCGCCGAAGAAGATCGCCCGCATGGTGTTGATCAACGGTGTCATGGGGTTGATGTTCAGCAAAGCGAGCAAGGCCGGCTTGTCCGCCACCAGCTGCGGCGGAAAGATCACCGGGCTGGCGAACATGAGCAATTGAACGCCGAAGGAGACCAGAAAGCCCAGGTCGCGGTACTTGGTGGTCATCGCGCTCACTGCAATGCCCGCACCCAGTCCGAGGAAGGACATCAACACGATCAGCAAGGGCAGGAGCAGCAGGTTACCGGACGGGGTCCAGTTGAAACCGCCGAACAGCACATACAGGATGATGATCACCACGAGCAGCACGAGCTGCACCAGGAAGCTGAACAACGCGGAAAGCGTTGTGCTCACCGGCATGATGAGCCGCGGGAAGTACACCTTGGTGAGAACGGAAGCGTTGCTCACGAAGGTCCGCGAGGTCTTGTTCACCACGCCCGAGAAATACGTCCACGGGACCACCCCGCTAAGGTAGAACAGCATCGCCGGGATGCCGTCCGGCGCCAGGCGCGCCACCATGCCGAACATCACCGTGTAGGTCAGGGTGGTGAGCAGCGGCTGCAGCACCAGCCAGAGAGGCCCGAGCACCGTTTGCTTGTATTGTGCCGTGAGGTCACGCTTCACCAACAGGACAAGCAGGTCCCGGTAATGCCAGAATTCGCGAAGGTCGGGCCGCCACCACGCCTGTTGAGGCTTGATGATGATGTCCCACTCAGCGGATGCCTTCGATTCCATGCGGGGTGCGTCAAGAATCCTGATTGCGCCTGTTGTCCCCGCTGGATCGGTCGCTCTCCTGCTTCTTGCTGCGGCGGGCACCATAGCCGTAGCCATAGCCGTATCCACTACCGTATCCGTAAGCGTATCGGTAGCCGTAGCCGTAGTTGGTGTTGTAGTAGTATTTGCTCTTCTTCATCCGCACACCGTTCAGGATGAAGCCGAAATTCTTGGAACCGCTGGCCTCCGCGGTTTCCAGCGCGTTGCGGATATGGTCCTTGTTAGCGAAGCGCGTGTTGATCACGAACAGCGTGGCGTCCACATGGCGCATCATCAGCAGCGCGTCCGTGATCAACCCCACAGGGGGCGTATCCACCATTACGTAGTCGAAATGCTCGCGCCCCCACTCGAACAGCTCCTGGAGGTGTTTGCTCAGCACCAGTTCGCTGGCGTTCGGGGGTGTGGGACCGCTGAGGATGACGCTGAAGTTCTCGATGTGCGTAGGCTGCACACAGTCCGCAAAACCAGCCTTGCCCACCAGGATGTTGCTCAATCCCTGCGGTGTGCTCATGCCAAGCCCGGTGGCCACTTTCGGTTTGTGCAGGTCGAGTTCCAGCAGCAATACCTTCTTACCCGCCTTGGCCAGGATCGCGCTCAGGTTCACCGAGCAGAAGGTCTTGCCCTCGTTCGGACGGTAACTGGTCACCATCACCACCTTGCCCTTCGGCGAGGCAGGGAGGTATTCGAGGTTCGTTCGTACGGTACGGAAGCTTTCCGTGATGGCGCTCTTGGGATCGCTGTCCACCACCACGTAGTTGTCCTGGGCCTTTTCGCTGGTGATGATCTCACCGAAAACAGGTAGATGCGTGGCGCTTCGCAACTGATCGGCGTTCTCCAACCGGTCGTAGAACAGCACACGTATGAAGATCAGGACCATGCTGAGGATCACACCGCCCACGATGAAGGTGTACAGTATCTTCAGTTTATCCGGCCGCACCACCCCCAGCGACCGCGCCCGCTCGATCACCTTGGTCTGGGGTATGATACCAGCGCGCGCGATCACTGTGTTCGCCCGCTTCTCGAGCAGGAATTCGTAGAGCTTCTCATTGACGTTCAGCTTGCGCTTGATGTTGAGCAATCCGCGCTGGTTGGCCGGTACACCCTTGATCATGCGGGTGTAATCCTCGATCTGCGTTTCCACATCACCCACCTTTTCCTTGATGGCCTTGCGTGTGTTGGTGAGGTACACCAACAGGTTCGCTCGGTTCAGCCGGAGCAACGAATCCTGCTTGCCCACCGCCGGGTTGCGCTGCGTGGCATCGAACAGCGTGCGGTTGGTGTTCATCTGCGAGTCGTACAGCTCCGTCAGCATCCCTTTCAGGAACACATCGTCCTCCAGGATGTAGAAGGAGGGGGGGAGAAGCTTCTGGTCCCCGTTCCCCAGCACATAGTTCTCCAGCGAGTTAACGCTCTCGATCATCAGCTCCAGCTTCCGCTTCTCCGTATCATACTTCACCAGTTCGTTATAGTACTGCTGCTCCTCCTTGTTCAGGTCAAGGATGTTCTTGTTCGCCATGAATTGCTCCATGTCGCTCTCGTAATCGCTCAGTGTGCCGCTCACCTCCTCGATCTGCCTGTCGATGTA
Source organism: uncultured Flavobacteriales bacterium (assembly GCA_963814325.1). GTDB lineage: Bacteria > Bacteroidota > Bacteroidia > Flavobacteriales_F > PHOS-HE28 > PHOS-HE28. The sequence continues at coordinate 237,569 of CAWFCK010000005.1, read as the reverse complement.
CTTGATCGTTCTGTCGTTGATGTCGTATTCGCTCTGCAGGGTGTACTCGATGTACTGCTTGCTCAAGGTGTCCAGGAACATTTTGCCCCGCTCCGGGATCTCGTCCTCCATGGTCACCTCCAGGATGGTGGTGTATTCCAGGTTGTTCACCGCCATCCGGTAGTTGTACTTGCTCACCAACCAGCCCCGGCTGTGGGAAATGAAGCGATAGTCGCTGTCCGTGAACTTGTCCAGGTTGCCCGGAGTTACAGCCACCAGCTTGTCCACCCGGAGCGTAAAATCACCATCCTGTGTGTCCGCAATGTCCGTGTTGAACGGGAAGTTCTTCTTGATCACCCCGTTACCCCTGTCGTAGCTCAGCTCGAAATGTTCCGGATCGATGATGTGCATGTCGAACGGCTTCTCGTAGAGCTTTTCGTTCAACATGTGCATCTTCACCGTGAAGGGCAGCTTGTTATATACCTCGCTGGTCTTGAACCGGCCGATGATGTAGTAGGAGATATCGAAATCAAGCTTGTCCAGGGTCTTGTTCACCATGTCGTAACTGGTGAGCACCCGCTTCTGGTTCACGATGTCGCCATACGCCGCTACATAGCCGATGTTCTGGTACACCGCCGACTGGTAGTTGTACGTCTCCCGATCCTTCAGCAGGATCTGGGTGGAGGCCCCGTACACTTCCGGGATCTTGTAGGAGTAGAGGTAGGAGAGGACCGCCGAGAGGATGATGGCCACCACCACGAAATACCAGTTCTTCGAGAAGATCCGCAGGAAATAACGCAGATCGTTCACATCGATCACCCCTGCCTTGGGACCAGTCGCTGCTGCCATGTGTTGTTCCGGGGCCTGGGACCGCGTGGCCTGGCCTTGAAGGGCGTAGCGTGCGGAAGGGCGGCGAATATACGTATTAGCCATCCGGCCCCCCGCCTCCCATAGCCCGCAGCGCGGTGGATCCGCGTTGGTGCTCCTCAGGTCCCCCGTAATGAACCTTCCCGTCTCATCGCCTGTTCCTCCCTGTCCGTCAGATCGTTGAAAAGATCCGTCCGGTACGTCTTTCCATGGATGGCCGTTAACGGCTATATTCGCCCTCTCCATCCAAGTGCTCCACTCCGTATGAAGGTCATTTTTCGTGTTGTCATGGTCGCTTGCGCGATGAGCCTGCCTTTGGTGGGAGGGTTGTTCGCTCAAGGCGGACCTCCTCCCTGCTGGCCCCCGCCCTGCATTCCCATTGATGGCGGCCTGTCCTTCCTCATCGGCGCTGGTGCTCTGTTGGGCGGAAAACGCATCCTCGACCTGCGTCGCCAGCGCTCCAACGCCCAAGGATGACCTTTCGCACTCCCGCCCTCGCGGCCGGGCGTGACCCCCTCTTCCGGTTCATTGCACTCTCCGCCGTCCTGTTCACGGGCTGGTACCTGCTTTATTCCCTGCTGCTGAAGCCCCAAGGGTCGTTGGACCTCTGGGTCATCGATCAGGTGATCGCCTGGGCTGCGGTCATCCTACGCCTGCTGGGCTATACGCTGATCCCCGAGCCCAGCAATGCGGAACAGATCCGCACCATCGGCGTGGAAGGCGGGCATCTGCTGTGGATCGGCGACCCCTGCAATGGCGTTGGACTCTTCGCCGTCTTCAGCCTCTTCATCATCGCATACCCAGGACCCTGGCGCCATAAGCTGTGGTTCCTCCCGCTGGGCGTGCTCACCATTCACCTCATCAACGCCATTCGGGTCGCCGCGCTGTGCGTCGTGGTCACCATCGACTATGAACTGCTCAACTTCAACCACGATTACACGTTCTATGTGGTCGTGTACGGTTGGGTGTTCCTGCTCTGGTACATCTGGGTGCGACGCTTCGCCCGCCTGGCTCCCCTGCCCACTGCCGCGCCATGATGCGCAGGATAGCGCTACCGGCCTGCCTCGCCGTTTCGGTGATCCTCGGGGCCGTGCGCGAGTTCGTGTTCATCAACCTGAACTACCAGCTGGATCATGTGGCACGGAACACCCCCGTGTCCTATGCCCACACCCAGTTCCAGGCCTGGGTCGCCGGTTGGTCACTGCGCTCGCTGATCCTGCTGAAGTGGGCCATGGCGCTGGCCTTCATCGCCGCCATGTGCGCGCTTTGCGTGCTGCTCGCCCGGGCCTTGTTCGGCTCGCGGCGCTATGATCGGCCAGTGCTGGTCGCCTTTGCCGGAATGGCCCTGCTGTCCCTCATGCTGCATGCCCTCGCTCCGCTGATGCCACCGCTCGAACTGGTGTCCGTGAAGCTGCTGCACGCCCTGCAATACCCCGTATTGCTCATGTTCATCTGGGCCGCTTCCTGGCTGCGACCCACAGCGGAAAAGGGCTGATCAGCCCGCTGCCGGCGCTTGGTCCTCGTTGGTAGATTCGCGGCCCCGATGCGCGTGGCTGTTGTTATTCCGTGTTTCAATGTCCAGGATCACCTGCGCGTGGCCCTGAACTCGGTGTTGCAGCAGGATCATGCGGACCTGGACATTCTGTGCGTGGATGATGGAAGCACGGACGGTTCGGCGGCCCTGCTTGCCGAAATGGCCGCTCAGCATCCGCAGCGCGTCCGGGTGCATAGACAGCCCAACAAAGGCGCCGCTGCCGCGCGCAATGTAGGCCTCAGGCTGACCACGGGGGCGTATGTCCAGTTCCTCGACGCGGATGACCTTTTGCAGCCCGACAAGATCAGTGCGCAGCTGCGCCTGGCCCAGGAAGGGGGCTTGCCCGACGTGATCATCGGCGACTTCGAGCAGGTAATGCCCAACGGCCTGCTGCTTCCCGCGTTGGCGGAGTATGATCATCCCTGGATGGGCCTGATCAAAACACGCATGGGCACCACCAGCGCCAACCTCTGGAAGCGGACGGCTTTGGAGGCCGTGGACGGCTGGCGCGAGGACCTGATGAGCAGCCAGGACTACGACCTGCTCTTCCGCCTGCTGAAGAACGATGCCCGCATCGCCTGGGACCGCCGCATCGCCACGCAAGTGCTCAAGCGCGCTTCCGGAAGCATCAGCCAGTCCTCGGTTTCCGCGAACTGGGACCGTTACCTGGAACTGAGGATCGCCATCAAGGACCACCTCACCCAACGCGACCCGGTGCACTTCAAGGACGAGATCGAAGCCTTGCGCCAATACATCTTCATGGCCTTGCGGATCGTGGCCGCCGAGGACCTGCCCAAGGCGAAGCGACTCTATGCCGGCGCCATCGGCAGCGGTTTTCGACCCGAAGTGGGCCGGGCCATCACCGAGCGTTATGCCTTGCTCCATAACTTGCTCGGCTTCGGCACTGCAGAGCGCCTGCTCCGTTCGTTGAACCGCCCACGCCCCCAGGACCTATGATCCGTTCCCGCGAAGACTTCCTGGCCTATCTGGAGGCGGACCGCATCGCCTTGCGCCGGGAGTACTCCTCGCAGATGATGTTCGATGAGGTGTGGAAATTCCAGCGCCTGCTGCGCCGCGTGGAATATCACCTGAACTGCCACAAGAACAGCGGCCTCTTCGGAAAGCTGCGCTATAAGTTCTGGTCCATCCGCTTCCACAACCAGTCCGTGCGCTGCGGATTCGATATCCCGCCCAACGTATTCGGACCTGGCCTCAGCATCGCCCACCGGGGCACCATCGTGGTGCATCCCGATGCCCGCATCGGCAAGAACTGCCGCATACACGTGGATGTGGTCATCGGCACGCGCCCCGGGCCCGAGGACCTGGTACCCACGCTCGGCGACAACTGCTACATCGGACCTGGAGCCAAGCTCTTCGGCGATATCGTCATCGGCGAGTTCACCGCCATCGGCGCCAACAGCGTGGTGAACTCCTCCTTCCCCGAAGGGCACATGACCATTGCGGGAGCACCGGCGCGCAAGGTGAGCGATACGGACAGCCGCGAGTTCATCGTGGCCACCCGCAGCCACAAGAAGACCTTGGGATGAAGAAGGTCCTTATCGTGGTGGGCACGCGGCCCAACTTCATCAAGGTCACCCGCTTCAAAAAGGTCGCTGCGGAGCGCGGCACCATCGATGTCCGCATCGTGCACACCGGCCAGCACTACAGCGCCAACATGGCCGATGTGTTCTTCGAGCAGTTCGGGCTGGTGCCGGACATCTTCCTGAACATCGGCGCGGGCAGCCCCAACACGCAGATGGCCGCGATCATGACCGGGCTTGAACCCGTGATCGCGGACGAAAAGCCGGACATGGTGATGGTGGTGGGCGATGTGAACAGCACGCTGGCCGCAGCCATCACGGCCAACAAGATGGGCGTGCGCATCGGCCACCTTGAAAGCGGCCTGCGCAGCTTCGACCGTACCATGCCCGAGGAGCACAACCGCGTGCTCACCGACCAGCTCACCGATCACTTCTTCGTCACCGAGCAGAGCGGGCTGGACAACCTGCGGAAGGAGGGAAGGCCCGAGGAGGCGATCCACTTCGTGGGCAACACCATGATCGACACGCTGGTGGCCTTCGAGCCGCAGGTGCAGGCCTCGCCGGTGCTGAAGGAACTGGGCCTGGGCGATGGTGGCCATGTGCTCATGACCATCCACCGTCCCGCCACCGTGGATGTGCCCGAGCGTCTGAGCGAACTGCTCGACCTGATCGCCGATGTGTGCCGTACCCGGAAGGTGGTATTCCCCATCCATCCGCGCACCGTGAAGAACATCGAGGCCTTCGGGCTGAAGGCGAAGTGCGATGCGATCAAGGGCCTGGTGCTCACCGAACCACTGGACTATTTCGCGTTCCAAAAGCTTATTGCCTCCTGCGCTTTCATCCTTACGGACAGCGGTGGCATCCAGGAGGAAAGCACATACAGACAAGTGCCCTGCCTTACGCTGCGCCCCAATACCGAGCGCCCCAGTACCGTGACCATCGGAAGCAACGAGCTGGTGCCGCTGGACATGGACGCTGTGCGCAAGGCCATCGCGCGCATTGAGAACGGGAGCTACAAGAAGGGCGAAATACCACCGCTGTGGGATGGCCACGCCACCGAGCGCATTGTGGAGGTGCTGGAACGGGTGCTGTAAGTAGCGCGGGACAGTGCGGTGGCACGGTGCTGCCTACCTGCGTTGTCATTCAAAGTTGGACGCTGTTGCGCGGCTCTGGGCGCAATGGCGTTCAACGTTTGGCAGCTACAAGTTGTGCCGCCGTCCGTGATTTAAATGTACTGAAGTCCGCCCGAATTTACAACACCGAAATGCGCGGCATAACTTGTAGGTGCTGTTATAACTCGTAAGCGCCACACAGGTGCGTCTTGCTTGCGTGTCCGCAGTTAAAGAACCTTTTTGTTTGACTTAAAATTGTCAAGCCATTTTTTTTCTTCTTTAGCCAGCGTCTCGTCTAATGGGGTGTCGCTATACGATTCTATTATTTTTATGCAACGGTCTAAAAGTTCGTCGTCTGGTTGTCCGTAGTCAATAATTAAATGAGCTGTCCATAAATTTACTCCGTATTGATATTCTTGAAAGTAGTCGGCGAACTTGTCGAGCTGATTATTCTTAAAATAGGTCTTTGCAATTTAGCAAGTCTTTTGTAACCGTCGCTATTTTTTGAATTGAGGTCAGCAGGTCGGATCGAGCTCAAATGATTGTCTTTACAAGTGAAAAGATAGAGTCCTTTGTCTTCGATGTCCTTTGTTGTCATGTCCTTGCGCTTATGAGTTATAACGTTGGGTATGCGAAGATCTTCGCTTATCGCCGGAAGTGTTGGCGGTGCTGGATCTTCGTGCTATCGAGCAATTGGGGTGGGTTTTGCGAAGGTTTTGACGGTTAAGCTGTCAAGGTGTGTCCAGGTTGTCCATGGGGTTCACGATGCCTTGCAAGTACCGGGTGCTTACATGCGTGTAGATCTCGGTGGTCTTGCTGCTGGCGTGTCCCAACAAGGCCTGAATATAGCGCAGATCGGTTCCTTGCTCCAGCAGGTGGGTGGCAAAGGAATGCCGCAGGGTGTGCATGGTTGCAGGCTTGTCGATCCCCGCTTTCTGCAATGCGGCTTCCATCACCTTCTGCAAGCTGCGCGCACTGTACGCCCCGCCGCCCTGGCCTTCGAAGAACAGTTCACGGGGTGTGTAGCTCTCCATATACCGTTTCATGAGTTCCGCTGTACTTCTGCCGAAAAGCGTCGTTCGGTCCTTGTTTCCCTTGGCACCCCGGATGCGGATCAGGGCCCTGTCGAACAGCAGGTCTTCGGGCCTCAGCGCCAGGATCTCGCTTACGCGCAAGCCGCCGGAATAGGCGAGGGATAGCATGGCCTGGTGCTTCAGGTTCGTAGGCGCTTTAAGTACCGCGGCGACCTCGGCCTTGCTCAACACAAGTGGCAGTTTGGTCTCCTTTCGCGGCCGCTCAAGGAAGGTGACCCGCTTGGCGTCGCCCACCACGTTCATGTAGTAATACCGCACACCGTTCACGGCCTGATTCAGGGTGCTGTTGCTCACCTTCCGCTCCGTGGCCAAGTGGTGCTGGAAGGCCTCGATGTCCTCCGTTCGGATGTCGTTCGGATGCTTCTTTGGGAAATGTTGGAACAACTGCCCGGTTACGGCGAGGTAGACCTGGATGGTGCGTGGGCTGTAACGGGCGATCTCCAGCTTTTTTCGCATTTGTTGCAGCGCGGCCTGCTGTTCGGGTGAAGGCTCGAAGGTCTTCGCCACTGGCCGCTTTTCCACTGCTGGTGTGCTCTTCGTGGTGCGAGCGAACAATTCGCCGCTATCCACCCAGGCCTTACCCTTGAATGCACTGAACAAAGCGGTGATGTGTTCGCGGCCATTGGGGACATGCCAGCATTTGAGCGTGGCGCTCCATTTCGCACCGGCGCTCTTTGCCGCCGCGATCAAAACCGGGTCGTAGGGGAAGTGCAGCGCGATGCGCCGCTCGCCGTGATGTGCGATGGCCGATAGCCGCACGTTGACGCCATTCTTGTCGGTCATTGAACTCCAAAATAGTGGAACGCATCCAAACCACCACCTTCGCCAAGGCTTCCTTCCTTTGCGCCTCAGCGCCTTTGCGGCTGGTCGATCCCAAATGCTCCTCTACCTAACCTACAACGACCAGCCCAGTGGCGTGTACTGGAGCCAGGTGACCGATGTGGTGGAGCACCTGAACACCTATGGTGCCCAAGGTGAAGCTGGTGGCGCTGGTGAGCGGGCGAGACTTCCTGAGCTCACGGAAGAAGATCAAGGCGCATTCCCCTTCGGCCTGGGTGTTGCCCATGGTGCCGCAGATGAAGCGGTGGCGGTCGAACACCGCGATATTGGCATGGGTGTGCCGTCTGCTGCGCCCCTCAGGCATCATCTGCCGAGGGCCCTTCGCCACGTGGATGGCCCTGCGTATGCGGGAGCGAGGTCTCACCAAGCGCGTGTGCTTCGATGGCCGCGGGGCCTACGCTGCCGAGTGGGAGGAGTACCGCATCATCGACGACGATGCGCTCATCGCGCAGTTCCGTCCGCTGGAGAACGAAGCGGTGAACCAGAGCGACTTCCGCATTGCGGTGAGCCAGGCACTGGTGGATCACTGGCGTGAACGCTACGGATACCGCTGCGGATGCCCATGTGGTGGTACCGTGCACGCTGGGCAAGGACGTTGAACAAGCGGCACCGCAGTTCGCGGAACGGACCGACGGAAGTGTGCGGCTGGTGTACAGCGGCAGCACGGCGGGCTGGCAGTCCTTCGATCTTCTGAAACCACTGTTCACGCAGCTGCTCGATGACCCAACCCAATGTGCACGTGCTCTTCCTCAGCAAGCGCGATGAGAACAACAGCGCCTTGGAAGCCGCGTATCCCGGTCGCGTGGAGGTGAAGTGGCTGGATCATGCACAGGTGGCCGCAGGCGTTGGCCGGATGCGACTTCGGCATCATGGTGCGCGAAAAGACCATCACCAACCGGGTGGCCAGCCCCACCAAGTTCGCCGAGTACCTGAGCAGCGGGCTGCGCGTGATCACGAATGAAGGCCTTGGCGATTTCAGCGCACTGGTGGCCGCGCACGACCTGGGGCTGGTGGTGGAGGAAGGCGCGGACTTGCCCGAATTGAAGCCGGTGACGAAGGTTGAACGTGCGCGGCTGCGGGCCTTCGCGTTGTCCCACTTCACCAAGTCGGCGTTCGCTTCAGCAATACACGACCTTGCTTCAGGCCATGACCGCCTGAGGGCAAGGCCCTACTTTCGCGGACCTCCCGTTATCCCGGGAAGAAGACGCATGTCCAAGAAGGTCCTACTTACCGGCGGCGCAGGCTTTATCGGCAGCGCGCTCAGCAAGCATCTGCAACAGCAGGGCCACGAGGTGTTCGTGCTGGACAACCTGAGCTTCGGCCGCCGAGGCCTGGCCGGTGTGCCCGATAATCGCTTCTTCGAAGTGGACATCCGCGACAAGCGTGGTACTCAGCGCGTGCTGGACGAAACCCGGCCGAACTGGGTACTTCACCTGGCGGCCATCCATTTCATCCCGTACTGCAACGAGCACCCTGCCGAAGCGGCGGACATCAACATCAACGGCACCATCAACGTGCTGGAGGCCGCGGGCAGCAAGGGCAGCGTGGAGCAGGTCTTCGTGGCCAGCACAGCCGCGGTGTATCCGATCGCCGATGGCGCCATGGACGAGCAGCACGAACTGGGCCCCATGGACATCTACGGCACCACGAAGCTCGCCACGGAGAAACTGGCCAGCGAGTTCCACCTGCGCACCGGCATGCCCATGGTCGTGGGCCGCTTCTTCAATGCCTTCGGTCCGAACGAGACCAATCCGCACCTCTTCCCCGAGATCCAGCGCCAGGTCCTCGGCGGAGCCCGCACCCTGAAGCTCGGCAACCTCGACCCGAAGCGCGATTACATCCACACGGAGGATATGAGCCGCGCCATGCATGCCTTGTTGAGCAAGGGCCTCAAGGGCTACGATACGTTCAACATCGGGCGTGGCATCGAGTACAGCGTGCGCGAGATCGTGGAGGCCTTCGAACGCCAGTTGGGTGAGAAGTTGACCATCGAGGTGGATCCGGCGCGCGTGCGGAAAGTGGAACGCATGCACCTGCTGGCGGATGTGCGCAAGTTGAAGAGCACGACCGGTTGGGAGCCCACTTGGGGCATTGATGAAGGCGTGGCCACGTTGTTGAAGGAGACGATCGATATGATGACCTGTAGGAATTAGGGATCAAGGAATTAGGAATCCTTGTTCCATTATTCCTGATTCGTAATTCCTAATTCCTGATCGAAACTTGGTTTGATATGCATGTAGTTCTCTGCACGGACGGCATTTTCCCGCAGGCCATGGGCGGTATGCAGCGGCATTCTCGGTTGTTAGCCGAGCATCTTGCGCGTACCGGGGAGGTGAAGCTCACGGTTATCCATCCGCACGCAGCGATCCGTCTTCGATCCGTCGCTGGGGATCACCGAAGTGCGCATCGCCGATATCGACAAGGAGCAAGCTCTACCTGCGCGAACTCTGGCGGTACAGCGAGCGGGTCGGGGAGAAGCTCGATGGAGTTGAAGCCCGACGTGATCATGTCGCAGGGCTTTTGTGTGTGGAAGGGGATCGACCGCTTCAGCGACCGGCTTGATCGTTCATCCGCACGGGCTGGAGATGTTCCAGATGCTCACCCGCAAGGAACGTATGCTGGGCTGGCCTTTCCGCGCGGCACTGAAGTACATCGCGCGCCGACAGCGCGGTGGTGATCAGCCTTGGTGGCAAGCTCACCGGCATCCTTCTGAAGCTGGTAAAGGGCTCGAACTGCCGCGTGGTGGTGTTGCCGAATGCGACCGAAGTGCCGCCGGTCACCAGCGGCGCCGACATCACGGCCACGGGGCCCGCCTGTCGCATGCTCTTCGTCGGCCGCTTCGCCTTCAACAAGGGCTTGGATGTGCTGATGACTGTGGCCCAGCGGTTGGTGAAGGAGGGCAAAGCGGGCCTGGTGCGATTCGACCTCGCTGGCGATGGACCCCTGCTGGCGCAGTATCAGCAAGCCGGGTCTGCCCCCGAATGTGCGCCTGCTCGGCCGAGTGGACGATGATCAGCTCAACACGCTGTATTCTGGCATGCAGCGCGTTCGTGCTGCCTACGCGGTTCGAAGGAATGCCCACGGTGGTGCTGGAGGCCATGGCCCGCGCCAAGCCGATCATTGTGAGCGACGTGGGCGCCTCAGGCGAACTCGTGACACCGCACAATGGCTACCTGCTTCCTCCCGGTGATGCCGAAGCGCTCTACCAGGCGGTCCTGGCCTTCTGCGAGCGCAAGCCGGAGATCCACGCGAAGATGGGCAGGTTCTCCTATGAGCGGGTTCTGGAGCGCTTCAGCTGGCCCGCCGTCACACAGGGCTACGTTCGCCTGTTCGACACGTTCAAGGCCTGATCGACACCAGGACCTCGCGTACCAACTTATCGGTAATAGTTGAGAGCAGGTGCTCGCTGAGGTCCACCTTTGGGTCGAGTTCGATCCGTCGTTCACCGCGGATGATGCGGGGCAGTTCCACGGCCAGCTCTTCCACACGAACGGAAGCACCCAGCTGACGTTCCGTGATCGTGCGGCCTACGCGCCCCGGCACACCCACATGCAGCACAGGCCTGCGCAGGTAGAAGATCTCGTTGAACTTGGTGCCCAGGAAATCCTTGTTGGCGCTGGGGATGAAGATGATCACCAGGTCGGCCGCCGCGAGGCGCGGAAAGATCTCGGGCGCAGGTAACGGCGCATGGAAACGGATGCGCTCCTCCAGTCCGCGGGCCTTCGCTTTGGCGCGGTATGCATCGGTACCATGGCCGGTGATGTAGAGGTCGAATACGCATCGCCCGAACGTGTCCGCATCCTGTGCACGAAGCCGCTCAAAGGCCTTCAGCACTTCCTCGAAGTAGGCTTCCGCCTCGCCCGCCCCGTATAGGCTTCCCGCGTAGATCATCCGGAATGTGCCGTCCGGCTTGCGGGCTGCAGGTGTGCCCATTTCCTGGGGATCGATGGCGTGGGGGATGAGCACGTACTTCTCGTCCGCGCCCTTGTAGGTTTGCTTGAGGTGGGCGATGATGTCCGGGGCGGGGGAGATGAGCTTGTTGAAGGTGCGCGCCACCAGGGCCTCCTGTGCGCGCTCCTGCTCCTGGTCCGCTGCGCTCAGCAGGGTTTGGCCGTAATAATGGCCCCAGGTCCACGGATCCCGGAAGTCGGCCACCAGGTTCAGTTCCGGATGCCGACCGCGCAACCCGCATGCATGGGCCATCAAACTGAAGGGAGCACCGGTGACGATGACGTTGCGGATGCCGTGCTCGGCGATCAGCCGTTCGGTCAGTTCCAGCAACGGTTTTCGCCAGCGCACGGCCTTGTCCAGCCAGTTGCCGGTGGTGATCAGCGGCAGGACGCGCTGCCACACGCGGTACATGACCTTTTCGATGATCGTGGTGAGCGGACGTTTGAAGAGGACCGTTGGGTAGCGCTGGGCCAGCGGATGCGTGATGATGTTGGGGTGCACCACGTCCTCGTTCCAGAGCGAACCCTTGAGATCCTCGCTGCCGGCGCTGTGGATCACATGCACGGGGTGCCCGCGCTCCGCCAGTGTTCTGGCGAATTTCGCCCAGCGCCTGCCCGCCGATCCCCTTGTAGGGTGGAAAGGTGTAGCTGATGATCAGGACGGGTTCGCCGGTTCGCATGCGTGGTGCGCCATGGCTCAAAGGCGAAGGCGCGGCCTGCGAAAGTGGGAAATCGGATGATGCCGGAGCCGTACTTTCGGCGTCCTTTTCATGCGACACGCGATCATCACCGGCGGCGCCGGGTTCATCGGCAGCCACCTTGTGGAACGGCTACTGGCCGAAGGGGGATGGTACGTGACGGTGATCGACAACTTCGATCCGTTCTATCCCCGCGCGGCGAAAGAGCGCAACAGCGCGGCCTACCGCACCGATCCCCGTGTCCGGTTCCTCGAAGGGGATATCCTGGATGACGCCACGCTGGCACAGGCGTTCAGCCCGGGCGATCGTGGACCGGTGGAGGTGATCGTGCACATCGCGGCCAAGGCGGGTGTGCGGCCCAGCATCGCCGATCCCATCGGCTATCACCGCGTTAACGTGACCGGCACATTGAAGCTGCTGGAAGCGGCACGCGGTGCGCGGGTGTCGCATTTCGTGCTGGCGAGCAGCAGCAGCGTGTACGGTGTGGACCCAGACGTGCCGTGGAAGGAGAAGGAGCGGGGGATCATGCCCATCAGCCCCTATGCGGCCACGAAACTGGCCTGTGAGCAGTTCGCACAAGTGTATGCCCATCTTCATGGCCTGAAGGTGACGGCCCTGCGCTTCTTCACTGTGTACGGCCCACGCCAGCGGCCCGACCTGGCCATCCATCAGTTCTTCCGCAAGATCGCGGACGGGGTGCCCATCCAACAGTTCGGTGATGGCACCACGCGCCGCGATTACACCTTTGTGAACGATATCATCAGCGGGGTGCGTGGCGCCATGGACCGCACGCTGGGCGGCGCCTTCGAGGTGTACAACCTGGGCAACTCGGATACGATCATGCTGCGCGAACTGATCGCGGAGATCGAGACGGTGCTGGGCAAGAAAGCCATCATCGACGTTCAGCCCGAACAGCCGGGCGATGTGCCGCAGACCTTCGCGGACGTGAGCAAGGCCGGGGCGCATTTCGGTTATCGGCCAACGACGTCCATCGGTGAGGGCCTCCGCCATTTCCAGGCCTGGATGGAGTCCACCCGGCTGTTGAAGGCCTGATCCGCATCGGACGGGCCATCGGTGGCCGATCTACCTTCGCCCGCCATGCGTGTGGTCGGCATCAGCAACAAAACCAGGTACTGGCAGCATTACTGCTTCAGTAATCCGCCCGAGGGTTTCCGCTACTCGCGCGGCGTTGATATCCCCTGGCATGTGCTGAAGGTGCAGAACCAGTTCCTGGCCCACACCAAGCTGTTCCTCCCTGTCAAGCACGCCGACCTTTACCATACGTACAACAGCGTGGTGGCCAATTGCCGCCCGTGGGTGATCGAGGTGGAGAGCTACCTGCCCCGCTATAAACCCATGCGCGAGTCGCATCCGTTGTTCCGCTGGGGCCTGCGTCGCCTGGCGAGCAAGGACTGCAAGCAGCTCATCTTCACCAGCGAGAACACCGCGCGGATGAACCGCGATCGCCTGATCGCAGAAGGGGTGGATCCGGCCAAGATGTGCGTGGTTTACCGGGCCGTGGAGCAATACCTGCCTGCGGAGAAGGACCCGGAGCATTTCACCATCCTGTTCGCGGGGAACGGGTTCTACCGAAAAGGTGGTATCGAGCTGTTGAAGGCCTTCCAGCGTCTCGGTAGTTCCGACGCTCGCCTCTGTATCGTCAGCACCCTGGAGGTCGATTGGGGTGTGTTCCCGAAGCCGGAGGAGATCGCCTGGGCCGAACGCATGATCGCGGATGATCCCCGCATCACCCTGCATCGCGGATTGCCCCATGGCCGCCTGTTGCAATTGATGCGGCGCGCCCATGTATTCGTGAGCACCACGTTCAGCGATCCCTTCAACAACACCGTGCTGGAGGCCATGGGCGCGCAATTGCCCGTGATCTCGTCACGCATCAGTTCGATCCCGGAGATCGTGCAGGACGGGCGCAACGGCTGGTTGCTCCCCGTGGAAGGACGCCCGAGCGATGAGATCGCCGATGAGATCACCATGCGGTTGCAGCAATTGATGGGCGATGCCGGTCTCTTTCACCGCATGTGCAACGAGAGCCTGGCGGTGGTGCGGGAGAAGTTCGATCTGCGCGTGCGCAATGCACGGCTGAAAGCGATCTACGACAAGGTGCTCGCTTAAGGTCTCAGCGCCGGAAACAGCAGTGGAAGAAGCGGCTTTCCACGTCCCATCCATTGGTCACGGCCGCCTGGGTACAACTCGCTTCGCCCACCACCCGCACCTGTCCATCGGAATTGGCCGGACTGTTGGTCCATTCCCAGTTCCCCACCATGTTCTGCAGCCCCAACTCGGTGGCCCGGTTGCAGGCCACGTACCACTGTCCCCAGGTGCATAATTGCATGTTCAGCGCTCCGCAGGCGATGGCCGCGGTGGGGTAATCGGTTGAATCGTGTTCCTGTGTTTCGATGCAGAAGAGCTCGCCCACGGCCACCGTACCGCTTGGACAGGGCTTGCGATCGATCCTTCGCGCGCTGATCAGTTGGAAAGCCGCACCATCGTACACCACCGACACCCGCTCACCCGCGCCAACATCACCGGACACCAGCGGCAGATCGCCATCCTTCAGCACAGCCACCGGTCCCAGCCCGTTCACGGTCAGCGTTACCGGACCGGTATTCGCGCTGCCCACATGAAGGGTCAGTCGGAGCCCTGCCGTCAATGCGCTCACCGCAGGCGAAAGCGTTGCCTGCCAGTTCGACCCACCGGTAACTGCGGCATGGCCGTAGGTTCCGCGCTGGAGAGATCGGGCGTTCAACGCATCGGCCTCACTGGCGGCATCGCTCAACCCGACCACTTGGCGGTCCGCCGGAGCGGACCCTTCGAGGAGAACGGCCCGGTCCACCTGGACCTGGGCGACGCACAACTGCACGAGCAGCGCGAAGGCAACGGTAAGTTGATGACGGGGCCTGTTCATCATCGCAACGAATAACAGCAGCGGATGCGTGCGTAATTATTGGGGTCCTCCAACGCGCCCCAGCCGCGTTCCGTGCGGCACGACCACCTACCGGCCTGCACGGCCGTGTGCGTGTGGTCGCTGGTGCCGTCCACCCACTCCCAGTCGTCGAACATGCCTTCCAGTTGACCCTGGAGAACTGTGCACGCGCTGATGTACTCATCCCAGTTGCAAAGACGAGCGCCGCGGGACAGGCACCAGTTGTTGGCGTTGTAAACCGACATGTTCAACGAATCATTCCGCATCAAACACAGCGAGGAGTTGACCTGAAGGTAGCCATCGGGGCACGAAGCGGCCGCTCGACCCTGAAGGAAGAACGCGCTATCAGCGTAGATCGCCTCCACCAGCTGACCCGGCTGCAGCTGACCCAGCAAGGGCCGAAGGCCGTCGCTCCGATACACAGGCCTGGCTCCGAGCCCATCCACATTGAAGGTCACGGTGCCCGCTGCGGACAGGGCCGCCAAGAATCGCACGGACAGCCCGTTCGCATAGCCTGTGC
Organism: uncultured Flavobacteriales bacterium; assembly: GCA_963814325.1. Classification (GTDB taxonomy): domain Bacteria; phylum Bacteroidota; class Bacteroidia; order Flavobacteriales_F; family PHOS-HE28; genus PHOS-HE28. The sequence goes on along the minus strand of CAWFCK010000005.1, from coordinate 222,493 downwards.
ATGGTGGATCCATGGAAAGGCTGATGGCGGAGCCTGTGCCTCCGGTCTGCGCCCACTGGTAGGCACCGGCCCTGGCATCAGCAAGGCGGATGAGGGAGGTGCTCTCCGTTGCCCGGCCCAAGCCGCCGACCTGGCGCTGAGCGCTGTCCGGCGAACTCAACACCAAGGCCTTGTCAAGATGCACCTGTGCAAGCGCCGGTATGGCGAGCATCAGGGCGATCAGGTATGTCGTGCCCCTTTTCATCGATCGAAGCAGCACCTGAAGCGCTGAGTGGAGGTGGGATCCGATGACCACCTGCGCGGCAATCCGGCAGCAGAGTCGTTTCGTTGATACCCATGAGCTTGGCCAGGTTGGTACTGTTGGCCGCTTCATCCACCCATTCGTAATCGACCACAGTGCCGAGGATGTTGTCCGCCTGCAAGCATGCCTGCATCCAATCAGCGAACCCGCACAACCGCAGGCCGGCATTGGTGCAAGCCGTGTTGGCCGCATACCAGTTCAGCGGTTCCCGGCTGGTCTGCTCGATACAGACCGTGCGCCCGACCGCCTTTGTGCCTGTGGGGCACGCCGGATACATCTGTGTGGACAATTGGAACGCGGCGCCATCGTAAATGACCTGGACCGGCACGCCGGCACGCAGTTCGGCGCTGTCCATTGGCACATTGATGTCCTTGTACACCGGTCGCAGGCCCAAGCCGTTCACATCAAGCGTTACAGCACCCGTATTGGTTGCACTCGGCAGAACGATGACCCGCATACCGGGCACCAGGCCTGTGGGTGGAGGGCTCAGTGTAAGGGTGAGTGCATTCACGCCAGTGGCTTCCGCCATGCTTACCGAAGCGGTTCGGTCCGTCACGGCGTTCGCACCGTTCGTTGGCTGCAGCGGGGTGGCCAAGCCAAGCACTTGGCGATCTGCTCCGGTGGGACCATCCAGTTGCACCGTTGCAGGCACTGTCCACTGCGCAGAGCTACCGATGCCAAGCAGCATCGCCGACGTGAGCGCTATGAAGGTATCTCATGGCCATACGATCCGGTAGGTGTGCGATCCGTTGAGCCGAAGGAGATGGATCCCCGGTGCCTGCGCGGTGAGCGGGATCAGGTTCCACCCACTTCCCAGCCTCGTGGTGCTCATGGCGATCAAGCGACCTGCGGGATCTAACAGTTCCAATAACGTGACCTGCTCTTCGGCCGGCACATGCAGCCAGTATCTTCCATCCGCAGTGAGGCCCACCACGAAGGTGTCATCCGTTGTGGGAAGCTCCACGGCATTCGGCAGGTCCTGATCAAAGGTGGTGAACAGGCCAAGGCTATCCAGCCCGGTGGTGGTGACTGTGCGTGCGGTCGTGTTCACACCGCTCGGCAACAGCCACCAGATGTCGTCCTGTGCGCGGATGTGCATGATCTGGGCCGCTTCGGGAACGGCGTTCAGTTCAGTTAGGTCATAACGCAGGCTGAACGTCGCGTTCAGGCCGTCGTTGGTCGCCGGGGTCACCTGGATCCAGCGGGCGATGGAGGTATGGCCGGAGTAATCAGTGAAGGGGAGGTGGCCCCGGACGAACGTGGTGGATCCAGGCGCCGTCCCGGTTGTCAGGATGCCTCCAAGGCCCCCTGCATCCAGCGCTGCCGTGGGTGCGTTCAGGGCCAATTGGATGCGCTCGGTGCCCTGGCCGGTGATGGCCGCACCGGCCGATTCATTCAGTACTGCATCGGTACCGAGGACAATGCCGCCGTCGTTCACAACGCTAGCGCCAGCCGGGATCTGCCAGATGACCGGGGCGTTCACGCGCAGGCTGGTGCCCACGTCCAACACCATGGTGGTGCCTGCGCCCGTGGACATCTGAGCCACTGCCAGGGTTGGCGAGAGCATCAAGCTCCCAATGACGTTGAACTTCATCCGTCGCATGATCCGGCCCAATATTAATCAGACGCGCATGCATGTCCTCTACATTCGACCCCATCAATTTGTTCGCACATGGACCTGAAAGCACTCGTGGCCGACCAGATGGGGTACTTCACCCCGCCTGATATCGCAACTGCGCTATTGAGTTTACTGGCCGCCGCGTTGTTCGGCTTTCTCGCGGCGTTGATCGCGGGTGCCCAAGCCGATCCGGGAAAGCGTGAAATGGCCATCTCCGCCGCCGTGGTCGCCTTTGCGGTAAACCTCGTGCGCGCATCCGTGCCGTTGAGCATCGCGCTGGTGGCCGTGGCCTTGTTGCTCCGCGGCGAGGTGCGATCCTCCACTTCCAAGGGGCTTCTGCTGCGCCTGTTCGCCGTGGCCATCGGCGTGGGATGCGGAAGCAGCGCTTCCATCATGGTGGCGGCTCTGGTCCTGCCGTTGGGACTGTTGGTGCGCTGGGGCACCTCCGAAAAGAACTGACCGAACCTCATGTCCCGCGGCGACCTGCGTTCGCTCCTTGCCCTAATACTGGCCGTAGGCGTGGGTTGTTTGTTGGTGGCCTCCGCTCCGCACCAAAAAGTGCGCAGGAAAGGTGCGGATCTGCCGACCCCGGTGATCACCATGGATCCATCCGGGCAGGTGCGCATCGCCGGGGTCGGTGAAGTACATTACACATTGGATGGGTCCTTGCCCACCTCCGCTTCACCGCGCTACACAGGTCCCTTCACGCCCGATACACGGCGTATCACCGCGCGGCTCGCGGCGATCCCCACCTCGCTGCAATGGCGACATCCCGCAGGCGATCAACCGCACGGCGCTGTGATCCGGGCGTGTGCGGTGGATGTGAAAGGCCGCTCCGGACCGTCAGCCACACTGACTGTGCTCCCTCCTGTGCACAGCGAACTTCCGGTCCTCAGCCTGGCCCTGCCTCCCGGTGCGCTCATGGACCCCGATACGGGCATATACGTGGTCGGCAACGCCATGTTCAACACAGATGAGGATTTCGTGCGCCGCTTCCCCGAGGACCAGAAATGGTGGAAATATCCCGGCAATTTCCACTACCGCGGAAAAAGTGCCGAGCGCTCGGCGCACCTGGCCTTTTTTCATCCGCGGTCGCCCCAGGGCGCTGCGCCCGTGTGGGAGGCTGACGTGAACCTCAGGATCAATGGGAACAACACCCGCGGATTCCCGCAGCATGCCTTGCGCATTGTGTTCGATCACGCCCTGGAACATGACCTGTTCGGTTCGCCTGCGGCCGGGGGCTTCAAGCGCATCATCCTGCGCAGTTCAGGCAACGACCAGGACCGCACGTTCTTCAGGGATGCTTTGCAGCACCGCTTATGCAGCGGCCTGCCGTTCGAAACGTCCGCAGCCGTGCAAAGCGTGCTCTATGTGAACGGCGCCTACTGGGGCCTGCATAACATCCGCGAGCGCATGGACCAGGATGAGATCGGAAGGCGCTATGGCATTCGCCCCAAGGACATCACCATACTGGCCGACAGGTTGGAACTGTATGAGGGTGATGAGCGCGAGGTGAAACGCTTCGCCCGATCGCTCACCATGGCCGAGCGTTGGGATGCCGCTGCGCCGTGGTTCGTGGACAGTCTTGGGAGAACCATGGATGTGACCGGCTTCCTGACCTACATGGCGGCGCAGATCGTTCTGGGGAATACGGACTGGCCCGAACAGAACGGGAAATGGTGGCGGCACACGGGAATGCCCGACACCACCCGTTCCCATGCTGACGGGCGCTGGTACTTCATGATGGGCGACAGCGACCTGAGCTTTGGCATGACGACCGGGCCCGAAGTGGACATGTTCAAGCACATCGATGGGCATGCATCAGCACCGCTCAGCCGGTTGTTCAAAGCGTGCCTTCGCAGTGCTGAGCTTCGCGACCGGTTCAGGCACATCTCCCTGGGCCTGCTCTCAGGACCCCTATCCGAGGAACGCATGACCGCCGTGGCCACCGGTATGCGCGACGCGATCGCCGGTGAGATACCGCGCCACATCGATCGCTGGCGTCGACCAGCGTCCATGGATAAGTGGAAGGCTCACGTGGATGTTCTGCTCACCTTTGCGCGCGAAAGGGGCCGGTATGTACGGGCTCAATTGGACGAGCATGTCCCCCTCGTCCCCCAGCGTCGATGATCGAGTTCCTTCAGTCCCGCCGACAGTTGCTGCTGCTCATTTTCGTATGGGTGGGCATCACGGTGTACCTGACGCCGCTCATGTACATCGTTCTGCCGCTGTCCATGTTCTACTTCCGCAGTCGCGATGCTTGGAGCGACCTGCTGATCAGCGTGCTGGCTGTGCTTGTGCTGTCCGACATGGATCCCGGCCTCGTGCCCTTCCGCGTGATCAAGAGCGCCAAATACGGAATGATGATCGCCATCTCCGTGATCTATTTCCTCGATACCGCGCGCTTTACACCACAGTCCAACCTCTTCAGTTTCTTCCTGCCCTTTTTCATTTACGCCTTCCTCCCCCTGGTGAAGAGCAGCGAGCCGCTCGAGGGGATGTCCAAGACCATCTCCTATGCGCTGCTGTACATGGTGATCCCGAATTATGTGCTGATGGTCTTCCGTCGCGAAGGATGGCAGTTCTTCCGGCACTATTTTTTCTTCCTCATCCTCCTTCTGGTGCTGCCGTATTTCCTTCGCTACATCCAATATTGGTGGGTGTATCTCGCCGGTCGGTATCACGGTCTGTTCGGCAATCCCAATGGCTTGGGGATCTTCAGTTTCCTGAACTTCATGCTGTTCTCCGTTTGCCTGCACCTGAACAAGAAGCTCTTCTCCTTTCGCGAGAAGATGCTCATCTATGCCGTCCTCATCTGGAGCTTGGTCATGGCCGGCTCTCGCACCGCGGTGGTGGCCTCCGCTATTTTCTTCTTCTTCGGCAGGTTCTTCGCTGTGTCGCCCTTCCTGGGCTTTATTCTTTTCCTGCTCTTCGCGGCGTCCATTGAATATGCCCAAAGCAACCTGGTGTTCATCGTGAAAGCCCTCGGCATGCAGAAGTTCTTCCGCGTGGAAACGCTGGATGATGGCTCCGGCCGCTATTTCGCATGGGCGTTCGCCTGGGAGAAGATCAATACAGAGGGATTCTTCCTCACAGGTGGCGGCTTCGGGAATGATGAGTGGGTGATGCGGCACAACTACGATTACCTGCGTTCACAAGGCCATGATGGTGGCGTGCACAACAGCTACCTCACCATGTGGTTCAATACCGGGATCATCGGCATCATGATCTACTTCTATGGATTCTTCACCGCCTTCATCACGGCCAATAAAAAGGCCCCCATCGCATTCGCCGTGATGTTCGCCACGCTCTTCTCCGTGCTCTACGAAAGCTGGCTCACCGGGTCCCTTAATCCCTATTCCATCCTGCTGCTGATGATCCTGACCATGCTCACCGAGGACGATATCGCCCTCTGGCAGAGCAAGGAAGAGGAGCGCAATGATGACGGCACCGAGCCTGAGGTGGAGCAGGCGCCCGTGCCCCGCCTCATCCTGCCCGCGCGTTGACCAACCCGTACTTTCGCGGTCCGCTGGCCTTACCGGCCGTGCAGTTGCTCCACCACCCATGAAACGCACCCTGATCCGCTGGCTCCTTCCTGCGCTGCTGCTGCTGGGCATGGGCGGCGCCTGGTTCGCCAACGGACAGCTCACACGCCGCGGTCATCCCGGCCTCGCCACCTTCATCACGCAATGGTGGACCAACTATCCGAAGAGCTTCGCGATGGACCCGCCCGTGGTCTCCATCACCGTGGATGAACAGGGCATGGAGCTGTTGCAGGGCGTGGTGGACCGTGCGCTGGAACGCGGCGTGATCGAGCAGGAAGGCAACGACTACGTGAAGGGCGAGTTCCACGTGGACATGCCCGAGTGGTGCGGAGGGTGGCGGCGACTTCAAGGGCAAGTTGCGGATCAAGGGGAAGATGACCGACCACGTCGAAGGCCGGAAGTGGAGCTTCCGCGTGGTGGCGAAGAAGAGCGGCGGTTTCCTGGGCATGCAGCGCTTCTCCCTGCAGCATCCCGGCACGCGCAACTACCTCACCGATTGGTTCTTCCACCAACTGATGAAGGGCGAGGGCATCATCGCCCTGCGCTATGGCTTCTGCAAGGTGAAGCTGAACGACGAGGACCTCGGAGTGTATGCCTACGAAGAGCATTTCGGCCCCGAGCTGCTGGAGAACAATGGACGCCTTCCCGGGCCGATCGTGCGCTTCGACCCCGGGCTCTTCTGGCTGCACCGAACCCAGGGCCTCGATGGCGCCGCCAAGGTGGCCGACGCCTACGGCGCCTACCAGGCGGCCAGCCTCGATGCCTTCGGAAGCGACGAACTGGCGAAGGACCCGCAACAACGCCTGTACTTCGAACAGGCCATCGCCCTGATGCAGGACTTCAGGACCGGACGGCTGAAGGCGAGCGATGTGTTCGATGTGGACCGCACCGGAAAACGCCTGGCCATGCTGGACCTCGTGGGCGGCCACCACAGCATGGACTGGAGCGATGTGAAGTTCTACTTCGATCCCGTGGCCCAACGCCTCGAACCCATCAGCTACGAGAGCTTCAGCGCCGGGCGCATCACCGAGCTCGCGGGCGCGTACAAAGCCACCGGCGCGTTCAAGGAGAGCGATGAGCTGCACACGGCCCTCTTCAAGGACCCCGCGATCTTCGCGGCCTATGTGAGGCACCTCGAGCGCTTCAGCCGGAAGGACTGGTTGGACAGTGCATTCGCAGCGTTGAAAGGTCCGCTCGATACGGCCAGTGCCACGTTGTACGGCGAGTTCCCCTACAAGGAATTGGACCGCTCCATCTATTACGCCAACCAGCAGGCGATCCACAAGCTGCTCGACCTGCCCAAGGGAGCGCACGTGTACCAGCAAGGGTCTCCATGGTGATACGCTCGTGCTGGCCTTCGTGCCCATCGAAAGTGTTCCTGTCACCATCGACAGCCTGATGCTCGCCAATGGCAGGCGCATTGCTCCGATCGCGCAGGTGGTGGTGCCATCGCGCGAACGCGGTCGCACCGGCGTTGCGGTGGAAGGCCGGTTCCTGCTCGGCAAGGCCGCGGGGAGCGATCGAACGAACGACAGCTTGCTGGCCAAGGGAGCCGAGTTGACCTATCGTGTGCTGGGTGCTTCGCGCAGGAAGATCATGCCTGTGTTCCCGTTCGCGATGTCCGTTTCCGCCATGCAGGATGAACTGCTCGCGGGGAAGAAGCCCAACCCGCAGGAGTTCGCCTTCCTCGCTGTGGATGAGGTCGCGAAGACCATCACCATCAAAGCCGGGCGCGTGGACCCTCGACCGGATGTTGGTCCTGCCGAAGGGCTATCGCTGTGTGGCCAGCGCACCGCTGAAACTGAACATGGTGAACGGCGCCGAGCTGATCAGCTATGCTCCACTTCACTGGCGCGGTTCGGAGGATGCGGCCATCAAGATCTTCAGCGCGGACAGCTCATCGCACGGCATTCATGTGATCGGTGCGGAGGTTACTTCGACCTTGTCATACGTGGCCTTCCGCGATCCTGACGCGCTTATGCGACGGATCAGGAACGCAGCGGCGACGTGTCGTTCCACACCAGCGATGTGATCATGGAGCATTGCCTGTTCACCGGCCATGGCGCCACATTGCTCGATGTTTCCTCCGGCGACCTGAGCATGGCATCTGCCGCTTCGATCACGGTTCCGATCAGCTCGAGACGCATTTCGCGAACGTGACGTTGAACGAGGTCAACTTCGAACTGGCAGGGGATGATGCGATCAGCGTGGAAGGTGGCGTCGCGGTCCTGGGCAAGGTCGCCATCGGCGGATCAGGTGCATCCGGCGTGGGCATCAAGGGAACGAAAGGGGCGCGGATCACCTGCGACGGATCTGAAGCTGGACAAGATGACCGTGGCCTTCGAAGGGCGCGAAGGTTCCAAGCTGACCATCTCAAACGGCAGGGTGGCGGATGTGGGCCGCTTGGCGGAAGCGAAGAAGGCGGAGATGCGCTACGGCCCGGTGAGGATCGAGCTGAAGAACGTGAAGGTCGCCGGCGTGAAGGAGGAGGACAAGTGCGGGGCAGGCAGTACCATCATCATCGACGGCCGGAAAGTGGGGGAGACGAAAGTGGCTGCGGGGACATGAGGTACAGGGGTCGCAGATACGTGTTACCGCCGCGAGCTTCGAGCCTCGAGCCTTGAGCTCAGAGGCTGCAAGCTCGTGGCTCGTGGCTAAAGGCTCGTGGCTGGTCCTGGCATTCATCGTGTCATCAACGGTACAAGCCCAGCGATCCCCGTTCAACGGTCTCGAAGTCCTTCCGGCGGACAGCACCGGCCACTACCGCATCCTCATCGGCGGGCACTTCCACGGCGAAAGCACCAACCGCAGCGGTTATCCGGCTGTCAACACTGCTCGCCAACCTGGATACCATCAACACCCTTGGTGCGAACCTCTTCCTCAGTACCGGCGACCTATTTATGGATCCGGTGAACGACATGCTGCGGTATCAGCAGTCTTTGTTCAGCAAGTTGAAGATGCCGTTGTTCAATGCGCCGGGGAATCATGACCTGCCGGGCAGGGGGCCTTGGAAGGTCATGCTTCCACATGGAAAGCACGAAGGATGGATGTTCCTTACGCTGAATACCGAGTCCAATGATGGCTCTATTGGTTTGAAGCAGATCGCCTTCCTGGAAGCTCAGTCCCAAGGAGTGGATCGATCTCTTCATCCTCTCCCATCGCCCCATCTGGGCCGAGGATGATCCGCAGTACAGCCCGCTCTTCGCCGACAACACGCGCGCCACGTTCAGCACCAACTTCAAGCGGGAGGTGTATCCTGTGCTGGAGCGCATCGCCAAGCACACGCATGTCTATTGGATCAGCGGCAGCATGGGCGGCTTTGCGCCGAGCAGCATCTTCTTCCAGGAGCACGCGAAGAACATCACCTACATCCAATGCGCCATCCGCGATGAACCGCGCGATGCCTTGTTGATCGCCGATGTGTACCCGGATACCGTCATCTGGAGTGCGCTCTCGCTCACGGGGCAGAAGCTGTTGGCACCGGAGAAGTACGATGCGGCTTGGTGGCGCGAACACCTCAAGAATGACAAGCCCGGCTTCAACTGGCGCCTGTTGCCCTACATCATCAAGACCACCGTGTTGCGCCGCGAGTTCTGGTGGGGTATGCTGGGCGGAGCGCTGGCCCTGATGCTCCTGCGCAGGTTGCTGTGGCGTTGAGCCCTCGGTGACGGCGGGGGACTTACTTTCGCGTGCATTTTCCAAGAACCATGGCCCGTATCCTAGTTACCGGCGGCGCTGGCTTCGTGCCCAGTGAACTCGCCGCCCGTCTCGCCCAAGACCCTGCGAACGACATCATCGCGGTGGACAACCTGCTCACCGGCGACGTGCGCAAGCTGCCGCTGGCCGAGCACACCAACCTGCACTTCATCAAGTGCGATGTGAACCACTTCGAGGACATCAGCAGCGTGTTCTACGCCTACCGTCCCGAATATGTGTTCCACTACGCCGCCGTGGTGGGCGTGAAGCGCACCACGGATAATCCCGTGATGGTGCTGCGCGACATCGATGGCATCCGCAACGTGCTCGACCTGTGCAAGAACACCGGCGTGAAGCGCGTGTTCTTCAGCAGCAGCAGCGAGGTGTACGGCGAGCCGGTGGAGATCCCGCAGAACGAGAAGACCACCCCGCTGAACAGCAAGCTGCCCTACGCCATTGTGAAGAACATCGGCGAGGCCTTCCTGCGCAGCTACCAGAAGGAGTACGGCCTGGAGTACACCGTGTTCCGCTTCTTCAACACCTACGGCCCTCGCCAGAGCCGCGATTTCGTGGTGAGCAAGTTCATCCGCGCCGCGCTGAAGGGGGAGGACATCACCGTGTACGGCGATGGCAAACAGACCCGCACGTTCTGCTTCATCGACGACAACATTGATGCCTGCCTCAGCGCCTTCCGGAACAACCAGGTGATCAACGACGTAGTGAACATCGGCAACGATCAGGAGATCACCGTGATCGATCTGGCACGCCTGGTCATCGAGCTCACCGGCTCGAAGAGCAAGATCGTGCACCTGCCACCCTTGGAGGAAGGCGACATGACCCGCCGCATGCCCGACATCGGCCTGATGCGCCAGCTCCTCGGCCGCGACCTGCTGCCCCTGCGCAACGGGATCCAGAAGGTGCTCGCCGACACGCGCTTCATTCTGAGCTGAACCCGGTCAGATCGATCAGCAGATCGGATGATCAGATGATCGCTGTACGCTGATGTGCGGCATCGCTGGCATCGCCGGGTTGAAAGGCCTCGATGCGCCCGAGGCGCTGGTGAAGCGCATGACCGATGCCATCGCGCACCGCGGTCCGGATGCTGAAGGGGTGTGGCGCGGATCCGATGCGGTGCTCGGTCATCGTCGTCTCAGCATCATCGACCTCAGTGACGCCGGCACGCAGCCCTTCCACAGTGCCGATGGGCGCTACCACATCGTTTACAACGGCGAGATCTACAACTACCGGGAACTGCGTACTGCGCTCGAGGCGCAAGGCGTGGTCTTCCGCACCGCCACGGACACCGAGGTGCTGCTCGCGGCCTTTGCACACGAGGGCATCGCCTGCCTGAAGAAGCTGCACGGCATGTTCGCCTTCGCCCTGTGGGATGCACAGGAGCAGGAGCTCTTCATCGTGCGCGATCGCATGGGCATCAAGCCGGTGTACCTGCACGAAAAGGAAGGCCAGCTGTTGTTCAGTTCCGAACTGCGCGCCCTGCTGGCCACCGACCTGGTGCCACGCACGCTTGACCCCGATGCGCTCATCGACTACCTGCGCTATGCCACCGTGCACGCCCCGGCCACGCTGGTGAAGGATGTGCGCATGCTGATGCCGGGTCATTACCTGCGGTGGAAGAACGGCGTTTCAACGATCCAGCGCTGGTGGCACCTCGTCGCCGATGCCCGCATGGAAGCGGCGGAACTGCCCATTGCCACGGTGAAGCGCGAAGTGCGCGACCGACTGGCACGTGCTGTGGAGAAGCGACTGGTGAGCGATGTTCCGTTCGGTGCCTTCCTCAGCGGCGGCATCGACAGCAGCGCCGTGGTGGGGCTGATGGCCGAAGCCAGCAATAGCCCGGTGCACACGTTCAGCGTGATCTTCGACGAGGAGAAGTTCAGCGAGGAGCGTTACGCCAAGCTGGTGGCGAAGAAGTTCAACACCGAGCATACCGCCATCCGCCTTCGGCCCGATGATATGTTGCGGCTGTTGCCCAATGCGCTGGAGGCCATGGATCACCCCAGCGTGGACGGTCCGAACACCTACGTGGTGAGCAAGGTGACGAAGGAGGCCGGCATCACCATGGCCCTCAGCGGACTGGGTGGCGACGAGCTTTTCGCAGGGTACGATGTGTTCGCACGGACACTTGGCCTGCTGAAACAGAACTGGATCACCGTGCTGCCGAAGAGCCTGCGCGCCGCGGCCGGAGCCGCCTACAAGGGTGCGCGGCGCACCGCTTCGGCCAACAAGGCCGCCGAGCTGATGAAGGCCCGCTCCTTCGCCATCGAGGATACCTACCCGCTCTCACGGCTCGCCTTCACCAATTCAGAACTGCGCACGTTCACGCGACTGCCGCAGTTGCCATCGAACGCAGTGCAGCACATCATCAGCACCCTGCTTCATGACGAACGCGGGTCATCGTTGCCCCTGTTGTCTCAGGTGTCCATCGCTGAATTGAGCACGTATCTGCAGAACGTGCTGTTGCGCGATACCGACCAGATGAGCATGGCGCATGCACTGGAGGTACGCGTGCCCTTCCTCGATCACGAGCTCGTGGAGTTCGTGCTGGGCGTCGCCGACACGCAGAAGTTCCCGCACACGGCGAAGCAACTGCTGGTGGATTCGCTCGGGGATCTGCTGCCGCGCGAGATCGTGGACCGCCCGAAGATGGGCTTCACACTGCCCTGGGAGCATTGGATGAAGCATGAGCTGAAGAGCTTCTGCGAAGCCCGGTTGACTCGGCTGGGTCAGCGACCGGAGTTCGACGCAAAGGGGGTTCAATCCCTGTGGCAGCGCTTCCTCGCAGGCGACAAGCGCATCACCTGGAGCCGTGTTTGGTACCTGGTGGTGCTTTCCGATTGGATCGAGCGCAACGGCATCGAGGGCTGATCACGTCAACATGAAAAAGGGGGCCAAGGCCCCCTTTTTCGTTCAATGCGTTGTTCGGTCTAGAACTTCGCGCGGCTCTTGCGGCCGATGCGCTTCTTGCCGCGCATCCAGCTGTAGCGCTGGCGGTAGAAGTTGGACTGGCCCTTCAGCACGTAGCTGTAGGTGAAGGTCATCGTCAGGTAGCTGTCGTTGTGCGTGGGGTCGCCACGCTTGTTCGCGCTTTCGGCACTGGGACCATCGCTGGGCCAGTAGCCATATTGGTACTGGCTGGGGATGGGGCCCGGACCATCATCCACCCAGCTGTGCTGATCGGCCAAGGCGAGGGCCGTAGGGCGGATCGAGGGGTCGAGCACGCTCAGATCCTTGTAGGTCGTGCTGGCATCATCGATGTAGTCGCTGAAGGTGGTGCGCCAGCCGAAGTCCCAGCCGATGCGGTGGCGACGCTTCATGGTGAAGTGGAAGCCGAGACCCACGGGAATGGCCACGCCCAAACTCGAATACTCTTCAAGTTCGGTCGTGTAATCCTGCAGGTTGTAGAAATCGCCAGTGCGATTGATCTGTCCTTTGGGCTTGCTGTAGTACAGTGCACCGCCCGCATAACCGAACAGGCGGAAGTCCGTGCGGTAACGGCCGCGGCCCCCGAGATCATTGGCCTGGAATATGGTGACCTCGCCGCGCAGGTACCACTCCAACATATCGTTCCGGAAGTTCAGGTTCCGACCCACACGAGCCGGGTTGGTGCTCAGCGCATCGGCGCCTTGCAACCGGAAGTACATCACGCCGGTGTTCAAGGAGAACTGACGGTTGAGCTTGTACCGGGCAAAGCCACCAACGGCCCAGCGGGTCTGGTTCAACTTAAGGTCCCAAATGAAATCCTGACGGGGCTTTTCCTTTCCCCCCATCTCGCCGAGGTAGTTCGCACCTCCCAAGTGGAGGCCGAAATCCCAGGCATACTGCGCCTTCGCCGTGTTGGCCGTTATAGCCAGCACGGAAACAAGAAGGATGGTGTTTAGTAACCGTTTGGTCATGAGCAATGGCGTGCGGGTTCGGAACGATCCGACAAACCTAACAAACTTCCTGCCTTTCTACGTGAGTGACAGTCAATTGGATATCAACGATCCACCGGCGATCGCGCAGATCCTATTTTCGCTCGCCCCCAAAGCCATGCCCAACCCTGTTACCGCCCTGTTCGGAATCCGCTATCCACTGGTGCAGGCGGGCATGATCTGGTGCTCGGGCTGGCGACTGGCTTCGGCTGTTAGCAATGCCGGGGGACTTGGGCTGCTCGGAAGCGGGAGCATGTACCCGGAAGTGCTGCGCGAACACATCCGGAAGTGCAAGGCCGCCACGGCCCTATCCGTTCGGTGTGAATGTGCCGCTGTTATACCCCAATGTGGAGGAGCATATACGCACCATCGTGGAGGAGGGTGTGCCCATTGTCTTCACCAGCGCGGGCAATCCGGCTACTTGGACCCGCCATTTGAAGGACCACGGGATCACCGTGGTACATGTCACCGCCAGCGTGAAGTTCGCCCGGAAGGCCGTGGATGCCGGTGCCGATGCGGTGGTGGCCGAAGGTTTTGAGGCGGGAGGTCATAATGGGCGGGAGGAGACCACCACCATGGTGCTGGTGCCTTTGGTGCGCGATGCCGTGGACGTGCCGGTGATCGCCGCCGGCGGCATTGCCGATGGCCGGGCCATGATGGCGGCCATGGCCTTGGGGGCCGACGGGGTGCAGATCGGTAGCCGCTTCGTTGCCAGCCAGGAGAGCAGCGCCCATGACGCGTTCAAACAACATGTCGTATCGAGCAAGGAAGGTGATACGGTGCTGACATTGAAGGAGTTGGCCCCGGTACGCCTGATGCGCAACAAGTTCTTCGGGGATGTGCAAGCGGCGTATGGGCGCGGTGCTTCCGTTGAAGAGTTGAAACACGTGCTGGGAAGGGCCCGGGCCAAACGGGGCATGTTCGAAGGCGACCTCGAGGAGGGCGAACTCGAAATAGGGCAAGTGAGCGCCGCCTTGGATGGCATTTTGCCCGCAGCCACCATCGTGGAACGGATCATGATGGAATATGCCCAGGTGAAAGCGCGTCTGGCTAAGTCCGATGGATGGTGAGCCCAGCTTCTTTCAGCGGCAACAATGGGTGACCTTTGCGCGTCTATGTGATGCGCCCCGAACGCTAATGCACCGCTTCAAGTCACTATCCGTTCTTCTTCCCGTGTGCTTCGCCCTGGCGACCCTTGGGGCCTGGGGGGCGGTTCTGAACCCTCCTTCGCTGCGCTGTGCGTCCGTTCTGCCCAATGGCGATGTTCAACTCACGTGGGTGGTGCCGCCGGACCCGAACAACATCTTTCAACAATACGAGGTCCACGCCAGCAACAGTCAGGGGGGACCGTATGCCGTGGTGGGTACCATTCCCGTTTACGGCCTGAACGGCTACCTCCACGCCGGCGCCGGTGCCGACCAAGGTCCGCGGTTCTATTACATGACCACGCTGTCGGTGGACCCACCGCCCAACGAGTCCGTTCCCAGCGATACGCTTTCAACGATGTTCCTGTCAGTGGGTCAGAGTTCACCCTTGGGCAGTGCTGTGCTGGACTGGACACAGCTTCATGCTCCGCCCCTAAGCACCTCGGGTACCCAGATCCAGATCGAACTGGAGTATCCCATTGGCACATGGACCGTCGTGGGCACTATCGATATCACGACGCATGTCTTCGAGCAGGTCATCGACATCTGTGAGGATTCGCTCACGTATCGTGTTTCGCTTACCGATCAGCTGGGTTGCGTGAGCTACAGCAACCTCGATGGTGATCAGTTCGCGGATGTAACGGCACCGACCCCGCCCGTGATGGTGACGATCTCCGTGGATACGGCGACCAACCAAGCCGTGCTGGACTGGGACCCCAGCCCCGAACCGGACACATACGGCTACATCATCGTGTTCGTCACGCAAGGCGGCAATCAGATCATCGACACCATCTACGGGCAGAACAACACGAGCTACGTGTGGGCCCTCGGGAATGCGGGCAGCGGCGTGGAATCATACACCGTGGCGGCCTTCGATACCTGCTTCCATGGAGGCCCTCCACCCGCGCCCAACACCAGTGCCACCAAGCCGCCGCACCGCACCGTTTACGCCCGCACGCTCTACAACAAGTGCCTCAACACCATCAACGTGTTGTGGACCCCTTACGTAGGTTGGCCCGTGGTGCTGCAGGAGTTGTACGTACGCGTGGACAATGGTCCACTAACACTGCTCGGTACCTTCGGTCCGGACGTGGTGAGCTTCCTGGATGCCCCGGTGGATCCTTTTCGCACCTATTGCTATGTGGTGCGCAGTTCGGGTGCTGCCACGGGTCAGGTCGCGTTGAGCAACCAGGTCTGCCAGGTCACCAGCTATCCCCCGGTTCCAACGTCGAACTACCTCTCGAATGTCACCGTCGTGGCTCCCGATCATATTGAGGTGACCGACCAGGTGGATCAATCCGCCAGCGTTCACCGCTATCGCATTCAGCGCTCGTTCAACGGCGAGCCCTGGCAGGAGATCGCATCCGTACCCGACGTGAATACACCGAGCTTCACCTATGACGACTTCGACGTGGAGACCGACGTGCGCAGCTACAGCTACCGGATCATTGTGGAGGACAGCTGCCAGAACGAAGTGCTCACCAGTAACATCGGCGCATCCATGCTGCTTCTCGCCGAGGCGCAGACCAACGGTGTCAACCACCTGCGGTGGAACGGATATGGCGACTGGGCCGGCTCGGTGAGCGGATTCCGGATCTTCCGGAGCATCGGGGGTGCACCGTTCTCGCAGATCGCCGTGAATGCGGCAACGGATTGGGAGCTGGATGACAACGTGAACAACTACATCACCAGCAATGGCCGCTTCTGTTACCGGGTGGAGGCCATGGAGACCGGGAACCCCTCAGGTGTAAATGCCATCAGTGTTAGCAACGAGGCATGCGCTGTGCAGTCCGAGGCCGTGTGGATCCCCAATGCCTTCATCGCCGGAGGTGTGAACAACTTGTTCCGTCCGGTGGTGGCCTTCGTGGATGTCGACGGCTACGAGCTCATCATCTACAACCGCTGGGGCCAGGAGATCTGGAAGACCACGGACCGCGATGAGGCGTGGGATGGACGCATGAACGGCAACTATGTGCCCCAAGGTGTTTACGCGTACTACTGCGGATTCTTCAACGGCACGGGCAACAAGTTCGAAGAGCGGGGGGCAGTGACCTTCCTGTGCTGCCCGGACCAATAAGTCCAGAGTCCGGAGCGCATCGAATGGCACCGATCGTTACTTTTGTGCATGGAACGATCCCCTGCCTCCACCCTGCGGACCAGCCCTGATGCGCATGCGGCCAATGGCCACGCCCTCTCGGACCGCTTCACCACGGAAGGACTTACGTACGACGATGTGCTGCTGGTGCCCGCGTACAGCGAGGTGTTGCCACGGCAAGTGAACATCCGCACCCAGTTCTCCCGCAACATCACCCTCAACATCCCGGTGGTGAGCGCCGCCATGGATACCGTGACCGGTTCGGAACTGGCCGTGGCCATTGCACAGCAGGGCGGCATCGGGGTGATCCACAAGAACCAACCCATCGCCGAACAGGCCAACGAGGTGCGGCGCGTGAAGCGCAGTGAAAGCGGCATGATCCAGGACCCCGTGAAGCTGCTCGAAGGTGCACTCGTCGGTGACGCGCTGAGGTTGATGGCAGAGAACAAGATCGGCGGCATACCCGTGGTGAACGCGAACGGCCTGCTGGTAGGCATCGTGACGAATCGCGACCTGCGTTTCGAGAAGAAGATGGGGCGGCCGGTGGCCGAAGTGATGACCAAGGACCGCATCATCACCGCCAAGCCCGAAACCACCATGGCCGAGGCCGAAGGTGTGTTGCAGGAGCATAAGATCGAAAAGCTCCCCGTGGTGGATGCCAAGGGCAAACTCGTCGGCCTGATCACCTACAAGGACATCCTTAAGTTGAAGCAGCGTCCGAATGCATGCAAGGACAAGCTGGGTCGTTTGCGTGTGGCTGCCGCCATTGGCGTTACCGCCGATACCCTGGAGCGCGCTGCTGCCTTGGTGGAGGCCGGTGTTGATGCCGTGGTGATCGACACCGCCCATGGCCATACGCTCGGGGTGATGGACATGCTGCGGGCTGTGAAAAAGGCCTTTCCGCACGTGGATGTGGTGGTGGGGAATATCGCCACCGCCGAGGCTGCCCGAGCGCTGGTGGAGGCCGGTGCCGACGCCGTGAAAGTGGGCATCGGGCCAGGAAGCATCTGTACTACTCGGGTGATCGCCGGGGTGGGAGTGCCCCAGCTCTCCGCTGTGCATGATTGTGCCAGTGCCATCGAAGGCAGCGGCGTTCCCGTGATCGCCGACGGCGGCATCCGCTATACCGGAGACATGGTAAAGGCCCTCGCAGCAGGTGCCCGCACCGTGATGATCGGCAGCATGTTCGCCGGGGTGGAGGAGAGCCCGGGGGAGACCATCATCTATGAGGGGCGTCGCTTCAAGTCGTATCGTGGCATGGGCAGCATCGAGGCCATGCAGATGGGCAGCAAGGACCGGTATTTCCAGGATATGGAGGACGACATCAAGAAGCTGGTGCCCGAGGGCATCAGTGGCCGGGTGCCGTTCAAGGGCCCCTTGCAGGAAGTGACCCATCAATTGGTCGGTGGCCTGCGCGCCGGCATGGGCTACTGCGGGGCCGCCGATCTGGGTGCCCTCCGTACCGCCCGTTTCGTGCGGATCACCAGCGCGGGTATGAAGGAAAGCCACCCCCATAACGTCTTCATAACCAGGGAGGCACCGAACTACAGTCACCTGTAGGAACACCCATCATTCACCGAACGCCCGACGGTAAGCTCCGTCGGGCGTTCGCGTTCATTGGTCGTTCGTTTCGTGTAACTCATCGGCATGGACGTGCGTAGGAAGCCACCAAATGTCCAAGATCATGCGCTCGCTGCCACTCTCAGCGCCGCTCAGCTTCTTACTCGTCGTGGCTGCCCCGGCTTTTTCCCAATTCGGTCCTCAACACCAGTTCTTCTGCGATGCACCGCGCAGTGTGGACCTCTCCGATGTTGATGGCAACGGTACGCTGGACCTGATCGTGGCCTCGCGACAGGGCGTAGGGCTCTACCTGAACGTGAATGGCGACGGTTCCTTCGACCAGCCCTTCTACATGGGTACCGAGGAATCGGTAGCCGTTTGTGGCGATGTCACCGGAGACGGCCTACCCGATGTGATCGGGAGCCGCGAAGAGAACGGCGGCCTCTATCTGTTCACCAACACGGGCAATACCGCTTTCTCCGCTCCTCAACTCCTGGCCCCGAACATCAGTGCCAACGAGCTGCACCTCGCCGACCTGGACAACGATGGTGATCGCGACCTGTTCTTCGCCACGCCGGAAGGCAACTTGATGGTGGTGATGAACGATGATGGCATGGGGGCGTTCGGCACACCCTACACGGTGGCGTCACTTACACAACTCGCCTTCGCGCAAGCCATCGATATCGACAATGATAGCGACCTCGACCTGGTCTTCTCGTCCAACGTCATCGACCAGGTGGATGCCTGCCTGAACAACAATGGGGACATGTCACCGGCCCAGCAACTTTCGGTGTCGGGTCACGGGTTCGCTCAGGATCTTGACAATGACGGCTTCGCCGACCTGATGATGGCCAACACCGCGGCGAGCTCCGTGAGCTGGCAGCGGAACATCGCGGACGAGGTGACCTTCGCCAACCCCGAGTTCCTCGATCAGGCATTCAGCAGCCCTGAACACCTCATTGCATCCGACCTGGATGGCGACGGTGATTCCGATGCGATCATCACCTCCTCTGTATCGGACGAAGTGGCCTGGTATGAGAACGTCGATGGTATCGGCAACTTCGGCCCCCGCCAGACGGTGACCTTCGGCGTGCCCGCCTCCGCGCTCGCCACCGGCGATGTGGATAATGACGGCGATCAGGACCTGTTCGTGGCCAGCAACGACCTCAGCAAGGTGATCTGGTACACGAACATGAGCAATGCCACCGGCAAGATCATGGGGCGCGTGTTCAACGACATCAACGGCGATGGGCTCTTCAATGGGAATGATCATGGACTGGCCAACCGCCGGGTGGAGGCCACCGACCTGGGTGCCACCTACTCCAATGCCAGTGGCTTCTACTGGTTCGATGCCGTGCCTGCCGGATATGGCGTTTCCAAACCGGCCGAACCGAACTGGACCTTCACAACACCTTCCGCCTACACTGTGATCGTGCCCACCCAGGGCGTGTCGCAGAACAACGACTTCGGCCTGCAGGCCGCCGGCGTGGTGAGCGAACTGAACCCTGAACTGGGCAGCGCACCCATGCGCTGCGCCTCCGCGATCTCCTACTGGGCCAATGTCACCAATACCGGTAATCAGGTAAGTGATGTCCAGTTGAGCCTTGACCTTGATGACCTGAGCTCCTTTGTCGGTGCGGATCCACAGCCTGACCAGATCAGCAATGGTGTGGCCACGTGGACCTTCCTGAACATGCAACCCACGCAACAGCGCAGCGTGCATGTCATCGTGATGCTTCCGGGCAGCGACCATGTGGGCGAAGTGCTCCATGACCTTCTCCACGCCACGGCCCTTGTGAACGGTTCGCCCATCAGTACCGATACCAAGGAGTACATGCCTGTGCTGCTTTGCGCCTACGACCCCAATGACAAGCAGGTGTTGCCCGTCGGCATCGGAGCGGATCACCTGACGCAGATCGGCTCGGAGCTCGCTTATCACGTGCGCTTCCAGAACACAGGCAATGCCGAGGCGTTCAATGTCACCATCCTCGATACGCTGGATGCCGACCTCGATCCATCGACGCTCCAGTTCCTCGGCAGCAGTCATACCTGCCGCGTGCTGTTGCAGACCGACGGTGTGGTACGCTTCACGTTCGAAGGCATCAACCTGCCCGATAGTGGTACCGACTTCCTCGGAAGCCAGGGCTACGTGCGCTTCACCATCAAGCATATCAACGGCCTGCCGGAAGGCACCCGCATCCACAACACAGCGGAGATCTATTTCGACAGCAATCCGGCCATCGCGACCAACACCACGCTGAACACCCTGACCTACGGCATCATGAACGGGTTGGCGGAGGAAACGCCGGTGGTGGATGACGCCATCGCCGTCTATCCCAATCCCGCTCAAGGAAATGCCACCCTGCACATGGGTTCGGCCTTCACGGGGCGTGTGGATGTGAGCCTCTTCAATGCCGCCGGTAACCTTGTCCAGCAGGTATCACGCCGCAGCAACACCGTGCTCATCGATGGTGCATCGTTGCCGGAAGGCGTCTATATCCTGCGCGCAGTGGACGAACGCGGGACGGAACGCACCACGCGTGTGGCCTTCAGCCGCTGACCACCGGCTTCCACGCCCAGCGCGAACAAGGCGATATCGTATTTGATCGGATCCACGGGATCGAGCTGACGGAGTTGTTCCGTGAGCTCGATCACGCTTTTCCAATCGTCCTGCTTGCGCTTCAGCAAGCCAAGCTCGCGCGCCACGCGGCCCGTGTGCACATCCAAGGGAACCATCAGGTCCGCCGGGGTGATCCGCTTCCATAGGCCCAGATCAACTCCGCGGTCCGCAGGCCGCACCATCCACCGCAGGAACATGTTGATGCGCTTGGCGTTGCTGCCCTTGGACGGATCCGCTACGTGCTTTTCGGTACGCAACTGATGCACCGGCTCGAAGAAGCGCTGCTTGAAACGCGCGATCGCCGCGGACATGTCACCCACTTCGCCATTGATCAGAAAGGCCTGCTCCATTCCGCCATGTGCCGTATTGAGGTGACGTAGCCCTTGAATGAAGTGCTTTAGATCGATGCCATTGAACGTGCGATGTACGAACCGGTCAAGCCGCGACAGGTCAGCTTTCGTCGCGTTCATCACGAAGTCGTGCGGTGCCTCATCCATCAACACGACTAGCTTTTGGGCGTTGGCGATGATGGTCTTCCGCTGTCCCCACGCGATGGTGGCCGTGAGGAAGCCGATCAGTTCGGCATCCTTCCGTTCGGTGAACGCACGCGGGATGTGAATGGGGTCATCGGCGATGAACGTCGGGACGCGCCAACCGATCGTAGGCATCATCCAACAGATCCTTGAGTTCATCTGCAGCGAACCATTCTCCCCGTACCATGCCACGAAGGAATGGACAGGTCGCTTAGCTTCACGCATCCGATGACCTGAACCCATGAGAAACCCGCTGCACTTTTGGCCTGTTCTGCTCACCTCCGCCGCGTTCGCTCAAGGATCTTTCTGCGATCCGCAAGGAAAGGTGGCCCTCTTCAGCAATTACGATGGGGGAGCCCTCACCATCAACGTGGACCAGGATATTCCAGGACTGCGCATCGGCATAGTGAGCTACGAGTTCGCGGTGATCAGCATCACCGGGCCTTATGCCTCCAATGTGGTGGAGGTGCAGTGGGCCGGATTCAATGGCAGCAACGATCATTGCGGCACCGGGGCCATTACGCAAAGCACGGTTATCACCGGAGTGACCGCCGGTGCTTCCCAGGTCGTGGTCTATCCACCTGCCACGCTCTCCAACCCGAACGGCTGGCCCAATATTCTCTGCGCCTACAGCTGTGATATCAGTTCTGAACAGGGCGGGTGCAATACGGTCGATCAGGTGGTCGACTACTTCATGGAACTATGGGGGGGCACACTGCTCTTCCACCTTACGCAATACGGCTGCTGGGGTGGTGTGTATGACATCAGCGATGGCGGCAACTGCTGCGTGGGTCAGCTCTCCACGGGTATGGAGGGGCCGGCTCTTCCTCCGCTCGCATTCACTCTCGACCCCGGGGGGGCATGGCTCGCGATCGACCGACCGCTGCCGTTCGAGGTGCTCGATGCGCATGGACGCTCGGTAGCCCGCAGCGACCGTGGTGCGAGGGCCTGTGTCGCGCATCTGCCTGCGGGCGTCTATCTGCTGCGTGCGACGGACGGTCGGGTGGCCCGTTTCGCAATGTCCCGTTGAGCCTGTTCGACCTACTGGTCACTTGAACGCGTGGAAACCTTCGACTTTGGCGGAACGTCGGATCATGCAGCAGTGTGGTGGAGGATGTTCAGCACCACCAATGCGGAATACAGCACCGCGAAGAAGCAGAACAACAAGTTCATGCCGTAGCCGCCCCATTTGAACACCGCGCCGGGCGGTATCTGATACATCGGGTAGTAGGCGAACTGCGTGATCACCTTGCCCACCCAGTATGCCGCGATGAGACCGGTGAGCGCGATCGCCAGCGCTGTTCCGTTCTTCAGGTCCGACGGCAGCAGGATAGCGATCAGGCCGAAGGCGAAGTTCAACCCCACGATGTAGCGCCCATAGGTCTTCGCGATCTCCTGGTTCAGCGGCTTCAGCTTGCGCACATCGGTGTACCAGTCGAACACGCGGTGACGGATGTACGGATAGACGAGCGCCGTGAAGATCTGCCCCGCACCACCGGCGATGATCAGGGCATTGGGAATGATGAGGGTCTTCATCGGCGTACGTCGGTTCTCCGAAAGTACCAAGATGCTCAGAAAACGGGTCGGTGGTGGCGGTTCAATCGTTCTTCAGCCGGAACTGCCAGCCCAGACCGCCATAGAGCATCAACTCATCCAACGCCACGGACCCAGAGGGCATGCTGGTGTAGCGCGCATGCACGTACCGCGCGTTGAGGAAGAAGTGCATGTAGTCCCACACGTAGAACGTGACGCCGCCGCTGATCGACACGTTCGGCAGGAGCTTCAGCGGTGGCACGGCGACCTCCGCGGTTGTGTTCGGCCGCGACAAGGAAAGTCCTGGAGCAAACCCGGCGGACAGGTCAAGGCGACCCTTCACGTGATGGAACTGCGGGCCGAAGGAGAGCTGGCTGTTCTGCTGGAGCGGTGCGTCCTTCTGCTGCCCATCGAGGAACCAGAACGTTTCGCCCTTGAAGCTGACGCGGTCCTCCACAAAGTACTCGGCGCCGCCGCCCACATGGATGTTGGTGGTGCCCGCATCGAGCAACAGCGCTGGGCAGATCGTGGCCGTGAACTTCAGCAGTCCAGCCCGCGCGAACGGCTGCTCCGCCTGTGCAGAGGCGCGCGCGACCATGAGCGAGGCGCACAGGAAGATGATCGCCTTCCTCACCATGCGTGGAACAGGGTGTAGTTGTAGCTGACATGCACCAGCAGGTGACCCTCGAGGCTCACGCCCTGCTCCTGCTCGAACGAGACCACGCCGCCTTCGTCATGCGCATGGATGTCGGTGCCCAGGTGGACCATGTACTGCGCAACGAGCGAGACATCCGAACGGGTGCCTACCAGCAAGTGGGTGCCGATGCCCGCCTGCACGGCCGAGCTCCACCGCTCTGCCTGGATGTTGGCATCGGCGTTGGCGAACTGCTGCGAATTGTCGAAGCAATGACCGGCGAGGATGAAGGGCTTCACGTGGTGCGTGGTGGCCGGGTCGAGCGGGTAGTAGAGCACGCTCCAGCCGATGTGCAGGTCCTTGCGATGCCCATAATTGCCAGATGGTGCCCGTCAGAAAGTCGAAGTACCAGTCGGTGTTCACGCGATCGCTCAGTTGCACACGCACCTGCCCACCCGTGCCCTGGCCAACATTGTTCCAGCCGCCATCGTTGAAGAAGCTGAACGCCGACCGCACGCCCACCGATACCGCACCGCCAACCGCATAGGCCGAGTCCTGCAACTGCGCGTGGAGCAGGGTGTGCATGAGGAAGATCGGAACGATGAGCCAGCGCATGGGAATACAACGAAGGACCGGCGCCCGGTTATTGTGGATCGCGTCGAACGATCACGATCACACATTATTCACAGATCCTATCCGTGGGTCTGCGCATCTGGGTGCACCGGGATCGCGATCCAGGACCTTCTGGTAGAATGCCTCCAGATCTTCTGCGACCCTGTTCTCCGAGTAGCGACGTTCGATCAATTCACGAGCGTTGCGACCGATCCTGAGGGCGATCCGGGTCCTGCACGCATCGCGACATCAGCCTTGCCAGATCCTGTGGTGTCGAGGCCAGAAGGATGTCGTGACCGTCCCGGCAATCGATGCCGCGTGCACCTTCCGGGGTTGAGATCGATCGTCCTCCCAAGGCGCATGCCTTCGAGCACCTCACCCGAACCCCGCTTCCCGAAAGCAGCGGTACGACCATGATCCCGTGATCCGACATGAACCGGACGGGGTCGGCTATGTGATCGCTTACATGGATGGATGCGCTTTTCAGCGCTTTCAGATCGTCCGGCATTCCCGTTCCCGCCAAATGGAGTTCAGCATCGGGGCACACCCTTTGGAATATCGGCCAGACGTGTTCCATGAACCAACGCACACCTTCACGGTTCGGTAACCAATCCATCGCGGCCAGATGAAAGAACGACCGCGGTGCACTATTCACGGCCGATGGTGGAGGGTCCGGCAATCCGATCGGTATCGACGAGATGTGCGCCGAGGGTGTCACAGCCGAGAACCAATCAGCATCGGTGCTGGTCAGGGTCATGATATGATCGACATCACGGCACCGGGTGCGCTCAAAGCGTTCGATCCGCTCAGCTTGCTCCTGGAGGTACCAGGCTTTCGGGCCGCCGCAATTGGATGCCAGACCTTGCCATATCCGGTGTTCAACGTTCTGCGCGCGCAGGACGACAGGGATTCCCGGCGCGGCCTTTCTTACGGCATGGAGGTAGTTCAACAAGTAGATCGACTCGAACTGGACGACATCATAGGCCGCGTCCATCAAATGCTCACGGATCAGTCTTTCCATCGCCGGTTCCCAATGGCGGACCACATGGTAGGGTGCCGAGGAGAACAACAGGTTCCGCATCCCGCCAACGATCGAGGGGCTCGTATCCACAGGCACGGTGATCCTGCGCACACCTGGTTCGTACGATGAACCATGGGGGTCAACGGAAAGGGACTGCTTCGGGGATCGTATCGCCATCTGCGTGATCGCATGCCCCCGGCCTTCCAAGAGGTTGGCAAGGTTCATCATCACTACCGAGCCACCATCGCGCGGAGGCCAGGGGACCTTAGGCAAGCAATCTGCAACAGCCGCAATGCTCTTGTCCTTCAGGATGAATACACCGAGTTGCCGTCCCGCTTCCTGAGCGCCATGGTCGTTGAGATGAACACCATCGAAAAAATGTTCAGGTGCCAGGTCGAACGCAAATGTGCGCAGTCCATGTGCGGCGACGATCCTGCTAATGATCCTGTTGTAGCCGTCGATCAGGTCGTTCATCCCGGGCAGATAGGGATAGAGCATGCCAGGCATCAGTCGGGGAATATCGATCGCGATGATGTTCGCATGGCCTGCGAGAAGACGGCTCTTGATGACCACCTGTTCATACGCTACGGCGAACGCTTCGTCCGGGGTCCCGCTCTTGGCATCATTCGTACCGATGAGCAGGCTTAGGATGCCGGGTCGTGCCGCGTGAAGATGCGCGTGTGAAAGACTCATGGAACGCGCCAAGTCGATGGCCCGGTATCCGGCGGTGGCGAAGTTCACAGCGTTCCAATGCTGTCCGAGCTCCTTTCCTAACAGTGCGCTGCACGCTTCAGGATATCCCAGGTAGCTCCGCGATCCTATCGTGATGCTGTCTCCCAGGCTTAACAATGTCTGCCAATTCATCGCGTTTGGATCTTGGATAGTCCTTTTCTCTCGGCAATGGCCCCTTCGATGGCTTCGTCGAGACTAAATGAGGATCTGAAGCCCAACGCGCGAATGCGGGTTATATCCGGCACACGTGCCATTGGTTCAATGTGACCCGGACAGAAAGCGTCGGCTTTCTCCACATGGCGGATGGTTGAACGCGAACCGGTCAAGGCGATCACTCGTTCCGCGAGGGCGAGGATGGTGACTCCTCTGTCCCTCCAATATTGTAAACACCACCATCCTCATTCGCGCCGATCACCAGGAGCAGTGCTTCCACAGCATCCTGCACATGTATGAACGTACGACGCTGAAGACCATCTCCATGCACGATCAGTGGCCTCTGGTCCAGGGCTGCTTCAATGAAATTCGGTAGCACGTGTCCGTTCGTCGGCTGTTGACCGGCCCCGATGCAATTGAAGAACCTCACGATCTGTGCACGCAGTCCGTGTTTCCCGACGAAGTCGTTCACCAGCTCCTCCTGGGCCAGTTTAGTGAGGGCATAGTTGACGGATGGCCCCATGGTCCTTTCAAGCAGGCCCCGATCGGTCTCCAGTATGGGCCTTGATGTGTGCGGGAATCCATAGATGGCCGAGGAGGAATCCCAGGACCATCCTGACACCGCGATTCGCGCACGCTTTGAGCACCTTGCGGGTGGATAGAATGTTATTGCGCCACTGTTCATCCGGATGGTCGATACCGTATTTAATGCCCAGCGTTGAGGCCATATGCACCACAACGTCAACACCTTGCAGCAATAGAGCCAGTGGCCCATCGCACAGGTCCAGCCGATGAAAGGTCACATCAGCGATATCCGGATCGGCCGATGATCGGTCAACGATCACAACATCGTGTCCCCTCTCACGTAACGCGCGACCCAAGTGTGAGCCGATGAAGCCGTTCCCGCCGGTGATCAGAATGCGCATGGTGATTGTGCGGAACGTTCCCGAATATACGGGTGCTCCCTCAGACTCCCGAGTCCCGGCTTGTCGGGATTACGACCCCATCCCGCATCACCAGCCTCCGGTCCGCCATCTCCGCCAACTCCTCGTTGTGCGTCACGATCACGAAGGTCTGGCCGAGCTCCTTCCGCAGGTCGAAGAAGAGCTGGTGCAATTCCTTGGCGTGCGCCGAATCGAGGTTGCCGCTGGGTTCATCGGCCAGCACCACGCTCGGGTTGTTGAACAGGGCCCGCGCCACGGCCATGCGCTGCTGTTCGCCACCGCTCAACTGCGAAGGCTTGTGCTCCTTGCGGGCGATCACGTTCAACCGCGTCAGCAGTTCTTCCGCCCGCGGTGCGCATTCCGCCTTGCTCTTCCCGGCGATCAGCCCCGGCATCATCACGTTCTCCAGCGCACTGAATTCCGGTAGCAGGTGGTGGAACTGGAACACGAAGCCGATGTGCCGGTTGCGGAAGGCCGCCAGTTCGTTGGAGCGCATCGTCGATACCTCCTGGCCCCCGATCGTCAACGTGCCGCTGTCCATGCGCTCCAGGGTGCCCAGGATCTGCAGCAGGGTGGTCTTGCCCGCGCCGCTGGCGCCCACAATGCTCACCACTTCGCCTTGGGCCACGTGCAGGTCCACGCCCTTCAGCACGGGCAGGTCGCCGAAGGTCTTGCGGATGCTTTTCGCCTGGATCATGTTCTGCAAAGGAAGCAGCCTCGGCGGTTATCGATCGGGCTTTACTTTCGCCCCCACACTTTTCACCGCACATGAACCTTCACGAGTACCAAGGCAAGCAGATCCTCCAGCAATTCGGTGTCACCGTTCAGCGCGGCATCGTGGCCTACAACGCCGATGAGGCCGTCGACGCCGCCAAGCGCCTCACCGCCGAGACCGGTACCAAGTTCTGGGTGGTGAAGGCCCAGATCCATGCCGGCGGACGCGGAAAGGGCGGCGGCGTGAAGCTCGCCAAGAGCTATGACGAGGTGCGCGAGAAGAGCGGGTGCCATCGTTGGCATGATGCTGAAGACGCCCCAGACACCGCCCCAGGGCAAGAAGGTGAACAAGGTGCTCATCGCGGAGGATATGTACTAGCCCGGGCGCCAGCGAGATCAAGGAATACTACATGAGCGTGCTGCTGGACCGCGGCACCGGCCAGAACGTGATCGTGTACAGCACCGAGGGCGGCATGGACATCGAAGAGGTGGCCGAGCATCACCCCGAAAAGATCCAGAAGGAGTTCGTGGACCCGCGCGTGGGCCTGCGCCCCTTCCAGTGCGCCAAGATCGCCACCAACCTCGGCCTTACCGGGCACTGCCAAAAAGGAGATGGTGAAGTTCGTGGCCGCGCTCTACCGCGCCTACGAAGGCTGCGATGCCGCCATGTTCGAGATCAACCCCGTGCTGAAGATGAGCGACGACCGCGTGGCCGCCGTGGATGCCAAGGTGCGCCTCGATGGCAATGCGCTGTACCGCCACCCGGACTACGCCGAAATGCGCGACAAGACCGAGGAGGATCCCATTGAAGTGGAAGCCGGTGAGGCCGGCCTGAACTACGTGCGCCTCGACGGCAACGTGGGCTGCATGGTGAACGGCGCCGGACTGGCCATGGCCACCATGGACATCATCAAGCTCAGCGGTGGCGAACCCGCCAACTTCCTCGACGTGGGCGGCACCGCCGATGCGGCCCGCGTGGAAAAGGCCTTCCGCATCATCCTGAAGGACGAGCGCGTGAAAGCCATCCTGGTGAACATCTTCGGCGGCATCGTGCGCTGCGACCGCGTGGCGCAGGGGGTGGTGGATGCCTACAAGAACATCGGCGACATCAAGGTGCCCATCATCGTGCGCCTGCAAGGCACCAACGCCGTGGAGGCCAAGAAGCTCATCGACGACAGCGGGCTGAAGGTGCTGAGCGCCGTGGCCCTGCAGGAAGCGGCCGACCGTGTGAAGCAGGTGCTGGCCTGAGCGCATATCGCGCATGACATTGAACGCCCGGAGCTCCGCTTCGGGCGTTCGCGTTCAATCCACCAGCCTGCCGATGATCGTGCGCACCGGCTCCACGGCCTTGGTGTGCGCAATGCTCGGTCCCGCCACCCACACCGTTTTGTACGTGGCCTGCTGAGCGGCCTTCTCGGTGGCCTTCATGCCCACGTAGAAGCGGATCATCTTCACCCACTTCTTCAGGCGGCGGTTCTTGTTCAGCTGCCGCTCCAGCCAGGGCGAACGCGTACCGATGCGCTGCACGTACGGCGTGTTGATCACCGTGCACGGCGTGCCACTGATCCGTTCGGTGAGCACGATGTCCTCCGCGCCAAAGTCCACGCAGGCCTGCTTGTATTCTTCGGTGATCGGCGCTTCCGTTGACGCGATGAACGGGCTGCCCACCGAAACGCCTTCGGCACCCCAGGCCAGCATCCGGTCCATTTCCGCCTTCGTGCCCACGCCACCGGCAGAGATCACCGGTATGCGGCAGTTCGCCCGCAGCAGTTCGATGAGCGCCTGCGGATCCAGTTCGCCGCGGTGGCCACCCGCTTCGTTGTTCACGGCGATCACGGCATCGGCGCCCAGGGCCTCCACCTTCTGCGCGAAGCGCAGGTCGGTGACATCGCAGAAGACCTTGATGCCCTTGGCGTGCGCGCGTTTGATGGTCTCCTCCGGACTGCCCAGCGAGGTGATGATGAAGTCGCAGCCCTCCGCGCAGATCGCTTCGAGCTGGGCGGCCGCCTTCGGATTGCTCTTGTTCACGATGAGGTTGAAGCCGAACGCTCCCTTGCCGACCGCGGCCTTGGCGGCCTTCAGCTCGTGTATCACAGCGCGCATCTCATCGATGGTGCGGTAGTTGAGCGCAGGAATGCAGCCCGCCACGCCGCAGCGCATGCCCTCGATCACCATGGCCGCGTTGCTCACCAGGAACATCGGGGCCATGATCAGCGGGTGCTCCAGCCGGAGCATGTCGGTAAGGCGGGTGCGCATGGGGTGTGGCCGGAGAGGAGGCCGGGCACAAGATCGCTCAAGCCGCGGTGCGGACCAGCGCGTTCGGGCCCGCCTGAAATGAGCCCAAGCCTTCGCATCTTCGCGCAGCCCTCCGGCAACCCTAATGGCAAACAAGAAGATCCACAAACTGCTCGTCGCCAACCGTGGCGAGATCGCCCTGCGCGTGATGCGCTCCGCCCGCGAAATGGGCATCAGCACCGTGGCGGTGTATTCAGAGGCCGATCGCAACGCGCCTTTCGTGCGCTTCGCCGATGAGGCCGTGTGCATTGGGCCCGCCGCCAGCAAGGAGAGCTACCTGGTCTTCGACAAGATCATCAAGGTGTGCACCGACCTCAAGGTGGATGCCGTTCACCCCGGCTACGGCTTTCTCAGCGAGAACGGCGACTTCTGCCGGGCATTGGAGAAGGCCGGCGTGATCTTCGTCGGGCCCCTCGCCGCACGCCATGAAGGTGATGGGCGACAAGCTCGCGGCCAAAGAAGCGGTGAAAGGCCATGGCGTGCCACTGGTACCCGGTACCGAGGGCGCCGTGAGCGGGTTGGATGAAGCGATCAAGGTGGCCAAGACCATCACCTTCCCGATCCTCATCAAGGCCGCGGCCGGTGGCGGCGGCAAGGGCATGCGCATCGTGGAGAAGGAGAGCGAGCTGAAGGAAGGCCTCGAGCGCGCCATCAGCGAGGCGCAGAACGCTTTCGGCGATGGCAGCGTGTTCATCGAAAAGTACGTGGCCGGGCCGCGCCACATCGAGGTGCAGATCATGGCCGATACCCACGGCAACACCTGCTACCTGTTCGAGCGCGAATGCAGCATCCAGCGCCGTCACCAGAAGGTGGTGGAGGAGGCGCCCAGCGCCGTGCTCACGCCCGAACTGCGCAAACGCATGGGCGAGGCCGCCGTGGCCGTGGCCCGCAGTGTGGATTACACAGGCGCCGGTACCGTGGAGTTCCTGCTCGATGAGCAGATGCACTTCTACTTCATGGAGATGAACACCCGCCTGCAGGTGGAGCATCCCGTGACCGAGATGATCACCGGGCTCGACCTCGTGAAGCTCCAGATCCGCGTGGCGGAAGGGGAGAAGCTGCCCTTCAACCAGGACGAGCTGAAGATCGATGGGCCATGCCATCGAGGTGCGCGTGTACGCCGAGGACCCCGCAAACAACTTCCTGCCGGACATCGGCACCCTCACCACCTACCGCCCCCCGCAAGGCCCCGGCGTGCGCGTGGATGACGGCTTCGAGGAGGGCATGACCATCCCGATCCACTACGACCCCATGATCGCCAAGTTGATCACGCACGGGGCCACGCGCGAAGAGGCCATCAGCCGCATGGAACGCGCCATCGACGATTACGCCATCGCGGGCGTGGAAACGACCTTGCCCTTCTGCCGCTATGTCATGGGCCATTCGTCGTTCCGCAGCGGGAAATACGACACCCATTTCGTGCGCGATCACTTCCGGCCGGAGTTCCTCCTGGGCACGGACGAGGGTGAAATGGCGGCCGCAGCGCTCGTCGCGGGCCATCTGTCGGCTGCCCGGGCCAACCGACCCGTGGCGCCGCAGGCCCAGGCAGGCGGGATCTCGGCATGGAAACTGAATCGGCGATAAGCCGTTGAAGGGATACTGAACCAGCCCATCGGACGTTGCTAACTTGCAACTTCCGCATCGTGTCCATGCGCATCACCGCACACATCCCACTGCTCGGAGCTTTCCTGGTCCTGGGCCATGGCATGTTCGCGCAGGCGCCGGTGCTCACGCCGGTTGCCATCCAGGGTCCGGATACCATCCCGATGTACACGCTTGCCGAGGTCACCGTGGAAGCCAAGCTCACGGGCAAGGCCAAACGGCAGGCTGAGCGCGCGGACAAGCTCACGCGCAACGTGCAGAAGGTCTTCCCGTATGCGGTGACCACGGCCAAGCTGCTCGATCAGTACGATCACGACCTTACGACGATCGAGCGGGAACACGACAAGGACCTGTACTTGAAGCTGGCCGAGGCCGAGTTGCGCGCGGAATTCGAGGAGGAATTGAAGAACATGACCGTCAGCCAGGGCCGGCTGCTGATCAAGCTGATCGATCGCGAAACAGGCCACACGAGCTACGAGCTGGTGAAGCAACTGCGCGGATCATTCAACGCTTGGGTGTGGCAGGGCGTGGCCAAGCTGTTCGGCAATGACCTGAAGGACGACTATGATCCAGAAGGCGATGATGCCTTGGTGGAAAGCATCGTGAAACGCGTGGAGAACGGTGAACTCCTCTGCACGCCACGTCCAGCACGTACCGAACGCGCCCAGGCCCGCTTGGAAAAGCGCAAGGCCCGGCTGTTCCGCAAGCATGGCCTGGCTCCCGTTCCGGTCAGCATGAACTGATCATCCGGCGCTGCAAGGCGCACGATGGATCATTCATTGGCCATCAATAGTATCGCCGCCCCCGATCGGCCGTTCCCTACATAGCGCGCCATCAGCATGCCAGCTGCTCCACGGTGCACGTATGTCACGCGCCCATCATCACCGCAACGTTCGATGGGTAAACGGGCCACTTCGCGTCCCATCATGTCCGAAATGACCACCGCGCCATGGCGGAGATGCTCCGCTGCCACGTTCGATATCCTGATCTCCGTGCTGCGCTGGAAGGGATTGGGCGAGGCGAGCAGCGCGACGCCCGACGTTCCCGGCTGATGCAGCTCCGGCAGGCCGATCGATGCGCAGTTGATCCCATATGGCAGATCATCCACCAATGCAGGTGGCGTGTCGGCGTCGTTGCTCTTGCCATACTCACGGCTGAAGGGGCTCATGATGCCGGACGGATCGATGGTGGCCGCACTGATGTAATACAACACACCGGCCGATAGTCCGGGGATAAGGAAGCTGGTGTCCGCTGTGCGGTAGACGCCGGTGAAGTCCGGGTTGGTGTTGCCTGCGCGTACGCCGATGCGATAGGCCAGGTCGTCGGGCGCGGGGGTGAAGGATACACGAAGCCCCGTGGGTTCGTCATGAACGATGAACTCCGGCGGTTCTGGTCCTAGCGCCAGCATGGTCGCCGTTAGCCCGTTGATCACCGTGTTCCGCTGGAGGTAGTTGAAGTCCACAAAGAAGCTGTCCACGACCAGGTCGCCATCGGTGTCCACGCCGAGCACGTCGTTGCTGGTGTGCTGACGGTCGTGGTAGGTGCTGTCCTCCACATTGGCATTGCCATGCTCATTTGCCGAGGTGAAGCGCACGTTGCGGAAGTCATCCATCCGGAACGGAATGTGATCCCCTCCGCGATCGGTCCGGTCCTCCACATTCATTATCTCGATGTCCATCGGCACAGGTACCTGCGAGCGCAACTTCTCCTCGTAATACATCTTGATCGTGCGAGCGAAGCCTCGATAGGTGCGCGTGATGGATCCATTCGAAAAGAGCCGCACATGCAGGCTGTCCACATCGCCCTCAGCGGGGCACCCGGGCTCGGAGGAGGTGGTGCCGCACCAGATGCCACCCACGATGTCGTTGTTCTGAACGCCTTTGATGGCAATGCCCTGTTCCACACAGAAGGTGGACATCGCCGAGGCTCCCACGAGGCCTTGTTCCTCGCCAACGGTGAGCATGAGGACGATGGTATGGTCGAAGGTGTATCGGCTGAGGACCCGTGCCAGTTCGATCACCAAGGCGCTTCCGCTGGCGTTGTCATCCGCGCCTTGCGCCTGGCAGACGGCATCGCAGTTGTCCTCGCAACGGCTGTCCAAGTGAGCCTCGATGAGCACGATGCTCTTGTTGCTCGTGTCCCTGCCGGGCAGCACGGCCAGTACGTTGCGCAGGTCCTGCGCTGTGCCACACACGTCATCCGCGTAGTCGAAACGCAGATAGGCGGGGATCAGGCGCCCGCTGTTCGCATCGCTGTACGCCTGGAACCGCTGGAAGGCCCAGCGCCGCGCTGCGCCGATGCCTGTCGCATTTGAAAGTGTATCGGAGAAGGTGTGCCGGGTCTGGAAGGAGACGAGGCGTTCGATATGGGCTTTCAGTGAGTCGGCCGAAATGAGCGTGCGCAGCTCACAGATGATCTGGTAGTGATCATCGATCACCAGGGGGGCAGCGAACGCCGATGGGTCGTACTGCCCTTCCATCACCTGCAGGGCAAGGGAGTCGCTGATACGGATATTGGTGATCTCCTGAGCGGGCAGGAGGGAGGCGCCCAGAAAGGCGCAGGGGATCAATAGCGCTCGCATGGTGAAAGGTGGGATGAAGGTAGTTGCCGCCAGATCACCAGCCCAACACCATCACATGATCGTCCATCACATAGCCCTGCCCGATGTCCAGCACTTCGTCGCGTTCAACGACAAAGCCGTGGCGCGCGTAGAAGTCCTTCGCGGAGTTCCGCTTATTCACGTTCAACTCCATGGCCGCGTCGCCTCGCTTCCGCGTTTCCGCCAAAGCAGCTTCCAACAGGGCATGTCCCACGCCGCTTCCCTTCACGTCTGGCAGCACGTAGAGCTTGTGAAGGCGCGTGCGCTCTCCGCCTTGATATCCGTGCTCAAAGCCCGCGAATCCGATGGGTTGGCCTTCCTGCTCCGCGATAAGGAACCGGTGCCCCTTCGGCCCGAACTGCGCCTCCAATGCGGGCGTGCCGTACATCAGATCGAGCATGTAGGCGATCTGCGCCGGGCTGATGATGTTCGCGTAGCACACCGGCCAGGTGGCGCGCGCGATGTCCTGGATCAACGGAATATCCGCCCGCGTGGCTTCGCGAATGGTCACCGTACGAACGCCTTCGCCACCACCAGGTCCTTGCTGCCCGCCGTGTACTGGTAGAAGCCTTCGCCGCTCTTTACACCGAGCTTGCCCGCGGTCACCATCTGCACCAGAAGCGGGCAGGGGGCATATTTCGGGTTGCCGAAGCCCTCGTGCAGCACACGCATGATCGCCAGGCAGGTGTCCAGCCCGATGAAGTCTGCGAGTTGCAATGGTCCCATCGGATGCGCCATACCCAGCTTCATCACGGTGTCGATCTCGGCCACGCCGCCAACGCCTTGGAACAAGGTCTCGATGGCCTCGTTGATCATGGGCATCAGGATGCGGTTCGCCACGAAGCCCGCGCAGTCGTTCACTTCCACGGGCACTTTGCCGATGGCCGCGCTGAGGTCCATTATCGTCCGCGTTACCGCATCGCTGGTATTGTAGCCGCGGATCACCTCGACCAGCTTCATCACCGGCACGGGGTTCATGAAGTGCATGCCGATCACCTGGTCGGCCCGCTTGGTCACCGCCGCGATGCGCGTGATGCTGATGCTGCTGGTGTTGGTGGCCAGGATGCAGCCAGCGGGGGCGTTGGCGTCCATGTCCCGGAAGATCTTCAGCTTCAGATCCACGTTCTCCGTGGCAGCTTCCACCACCAGCCCTGCGTTCTTCACGCCAGCAGCCATGTCGGTGGCCGTGGTGATGTGGCCCAGCGTGGTTTTTTTCTGTTCCTCGGTTAGGGTGCCTTTGGCCACCTGCCGGTCCAGGTTCTTGGCGATCGTGGCCATGCCCAGATCGATCCGGTCCTGTGCAATGTCGATCAGGGTGACGCTATGCCCGCTCTGGGCGAACACGTGGGCGATGCCGTTGCCCATCTGGCCGGCACCGATGACGGAAATGTTCATGGGGGTTGAAAATGGGCGGCAAGGTAGGGGCGGGAATTTTCCCGCCCCTACTTGCCGTCGCCGCGCAATACGATCAGCGCCGTGTAAGCCAGGATCTTCAAGTCCACGGCCAGGCTCATGTTCTCGATATACAGGATGTCGTACTTCAGGCGGCGCAGCATCTGTTCCACGTTCTCGGCATAGCCGAATTTCACCTGGCCCCAGCTGGTGATGCCCGGACGAACCTTGTGCAGATGGCGGTAGTGCGGCGCCACTTTGGTGATCTCGTCGATGAAATGCTGGCGCTCCGGGCGCGGTCCCACCAGGCTCATTTCTCCCTTCAGCACGTTCCAGAACTGAGGCAATTCATCCATGCGGGTGCGCCGCAGGAAGCGACCGATGGAGGTGATGCGCGGATCGGTGGTGCTGCTCAGTTGTGGACCATCCGTTTCGGCGTTCGCCACCATGCTCCGGAACTTGATGATGCGGAAGGGCTTGCCCTGCAGCCCTATGCGCTCCTGGCGGAAAAAGACCGGACCCGGCGACGTGAACTTCACCAGTATGGCGATGATCATCATGGGGAAGAACAGCAGGACGATGGCCAGGATGCTGAAGGTGATGTCGAAGGCCCGCTTGATCGCGAACTGCCAAGCCGGCATGATCTGCGGGTTCACTTCGATCAGCGGGGCACCGAAGATGCTGGTCATCTTCACGCTGCCGCTGAGGATGTCGTACATGTCCGGGATGATCTTGATGCGCACCGGCGTGCCTTCCAACTCGTTCACGATGCGGCTGATGTGCTCGTGCTCGCTGCTCTCCACGGCGATGATGGCCTCCTCCACCGCGTACTGGGGTATGAGCGTTCGCAGGTCGTGCCATTTGCCCAAGCGCTGCAGCCCCACGCCCGCCAGTTGTTGATCGCCGCCGTTCACGCTCACAAAGCCCACGAAGCGGTTGCCGGGGCTCTTGGGCATGCCTTCGATCTCCTGGTAGATGCTGATGGCCCGCTCGTTGCCCCCCACCAGCAGGGTGTTAAAGCCGATCTCGCGGCTGTGCACACGGCGCACCGTGCGACTGGTGAGGATGAAGCGCAGGATGAAAGTAATGCCGAAGTGCAAGCCGAACAACACCAGGAAGGAGCGGTAGTAGTAGCGATAGTCCGCCACCACATCATCCAGCAACAGCATAAAGAAGATGACCACCGTGCCGATCAACGAGATCAGCAACGTTTGCCCCAGCTCTTTGATCCGGAACCGCCGCAAGATGTCCGCGTAACCGCCGATGACCAGGTACAGCCCCATCCAGAAGAGCGGTATCAGCACCAGCCCGATCCAATAGTTGGCATCCATCTCGATCGGCACCTTGTACTTGTACTTGGCCGGTTCCATGTACACCTTGCGGAAGAGGTAGAAGAGCGTCCAGGCCAGCGCCGAGCCGAAGAGGTCGGCCAGGACGTAGACAGCTACCAGCAGGCGCTTGTTCATGGGTCAGTACACCACCTTCACATTGTCCAGCGTGATCTTGCGCGCTCGTGGCCCCGTTCTCCAAGGCGGCCTCGATATAGAACTGACGGAAGATCGTGCCGCTGGTGCCCCAGGCCGAGCCGAGGTCCACATACACGTGCTTCCACGGCATGGAGCCATCGCCGAGCTTGGTGGGGCTTACGTAGACCAAGGGTATGGTGTAGATCTGCCCGCCCAACGCGAAGCGAACACCCACCAGGAAGCGGGTATCGCTGCGGTAGTCCACCTCCAGGAAGGCGTTCAGCGAGCCGTTCGGGAAGTACTGGTCGGAGTGCTTAAGGCCCTGAACAGATCATGAGCAGGGTCGAGGAAGACCCGCCCGATTGCACGCCGGTGAGCACGTCTTCGGCTTCGCCGGGTTGCGCAGTGTTGAATCGGTAGAACGTGGTATCGCCTTCGGTGGTCGTCAGCTTCAGTCCTGCATCCTCGAAGCCTTCTACGAACGGGAACGCCTCGTCGAAATAGTTGAATACCGGCTCCACCTGCACTTCCGAGCCTTCTTGCAAGGTGATCTCCTGGTTGAAGGTGGCGAGGAAGGGATATTGGATCCGTTCGCTGGAAATGCCGTTGCGGCGCACCCCGGCGATCACTTGTAGCGTGGTGATGCCTTTTTCCAGAACGGGAATGCGGCGGTTGGGCTGCCATACACCCAACGGCGCGCCATTGGCGAACACCCACATGTCCGTGATGTTGGAGGGGAGCTCCGTGAGGCCGTCGGCGGTCTTCACCTTGGCCGGGGAGAGGCGCACGAAACTGGGCACCTGGCCGTCCTTCTTGCAGGACGCCAGGCATATCAACAGCAAGGGTGCGACCCGCACAAAAGCGGACCGCAGGGTGGTTAACTTCATTCCTATGCGGGGATAACGCACGCTTTGTGGGATCAGTGCGTGGCTCATGCGTGTTGTACCGACATGGCGTCCAGCACACGATGCGCCGTGTCCAGCGCGGCCAGTCCGTCCTCCAATGTCACTTCGGGGCGTGTTCCGTTCAGGATGCTCTGGGCGAAGGAGCGCAGTTCCTCCCGAATGGCATTGGTGGCTGGCACTTCCGGACGGTCGAAGCCGATCTCCCGATGCCCGCGCCCTTGCCCCAGGTCGATGCTCACGGCGAAGGGGTCCGGCGTTTCCACCCGCTTCATGCGCACCACCTCGGTCTTCTTCTCCAACATGTCCACCGAGATGTAGGCGTCGCGCTGGAAGAAGCGGCTCTTGCGCATGTTCTTCAAGCTGATGCGGCTGGCCGTGAGGTTGGCCACGCAGCCACCCTCGAACTGGATCCGCGCGTTGGCGATGTCCGGACTGTCGCTCACCACGGCCACGCCGCTGGCACTGATCTGCTCAATAGGACGGCCCACCACGTGCAGTACGATGTCGATGTCGTGGATCATGAGGTCCAGCACCACGCTCACGTCCGTACCCCGTGGATTCCACTGGGCCAGGCGGTGTATCTCGATGAACATGGGCGCATTGAACGAGCCCAGGGCCGCACGGAACGCCGGATTGAAGCGCTCCACATGCCCCACTTGCACCTGCACGACTTTTTCGCGCGACAGCTTCAGCAGCGTCCGGGCCTCGTCCAACGTGTTCGTCACCGGTTTCTCGATGAAGACATGCTTCCCGGCGTGCATCGCGGCCTGGGCACAGGCGAAGTGGGCGAGGGTGGGGGTCACCACATCCACGATATCGGCCAGGGCGATCAACTGTTCGGGGCTTTCCAGTGCCGGCACGCCCATTTCGGCAGCCACGGCCTGTCGCTTCTCGGGATGCGGGTCGAACACGCCGATCACCTCCAATTCGGCCACCTCCCGTGCCTGTTGCGTGTGGATGCGGCCCAAGTGGCCGGCGCCCATGATCCCGATGCGAAGTGGTTTTCCCATGAAAAGCGTGCAAAAGTAGCCGGATGCCCCAACGAGGCAGGGCTCGGCTGCGGATAGTTTCGCCGACCCCCACCCATGAGTTCCATCCCCGACGATTATCGCCACCAAGGCCTGCGCAGAAAACTGGTGGACGAGCTTCGCCAAAAGCGCATCGCCGATCAGGCTGTGCTGGCCGCCATGGCGGCGGTGCCCCGACATCTCTTTATTGACGACAGCGCCTTCCTGAAGCTGGCCTATTTGGATCAGGCCTTTCCGATCGCGTGCGGACAGACCATTTCTCAGCCGTACACGGTGGCCTTCCAGACCCAATTGCTTCAGGTGAAGAAGGGCGACAAGGTGCTGGAGATAGGCACGGGTAGCGGGTATCAGACCGCCGTGCTCGCCGCCTTGGGTGCCAAAGTGTTCAGCATTGAACGCCATAAGCCTTTACACCTGGCCACCAAACAGCGGCTCGATCGCCTGGGCTATAAGGCCACTCTTATATATGGTGACGGATACAAGGGGTTGCCGTCCTATGCTCCGTTCGACCGGATCTTGGTGACGTGTGGGGCGCCGGAGGTGCCCCAGGACCTGCTTGCGCAGCTGCGGGTAGGGGGAATGATGGTGATACCTGTGGGGGCGGGGGCGCACCAGACCATGCTGCGCCTTGTGCGTACAGGGGCCGTGGCCGTAGAGCGGCAGGAGCATGGAGCCTTCAGCTTTGTGCCTATGCTGGGTAACAAGGCCACCGGTTAAGCTTGGTGGTTCGGTCCGAACTACTACATTCGCCCCCGCTTCGGTCGGACGAAGACGTTCTTTAAGGCTGTGAATGGATGCTCAGAACCCGTGATCAACATTTTTTAGTTGATATATGGGCCAGATGTTCATAAGTTTGCCGCCGCAAGAGAATAGCTTCGCCCCGATTCGGGCACTAACCAAAGAAAAACACGTCAAACCAAAACGTTCAACATGAAGAAGACTGTACTGTTCGCCGCAGCGCTCTTCACCGTAACGGCTGTATCTGCCCAGACGGGTGAGATCACCAGCGCGAAAGGTGAGAATTGGCTGTCACAAGACGGAGACTGGGGTCTCACGTTCGATGCTCAGCCCCTGTTGGGTTACGCTGGAAACCTGTTCAACGGCAACACCAGCAACGGTGGCGTCGCTCTGAACAACCTGTACAGCGCTGCCAATGGTTCCACCGTTATCATCGGTGGCAAGAAGCTGATCGATGCCAACACCGCTTACCGCGGCAAGCTGCGCATTGGTTTCGGCAGCAACAAGAGCACCGAATTGGTGACCCAAGCTGGACAGGCCGATCCTTTGGTGACCGTTGAGGACGTGACCAAGACCGGTTACTTCGGTGTGAATCTGGGTGTGGGTATGGAGAAACGTGTTGGCAGCACCCGCGTTGTGGGTGTGTACGGAGCTGAGTTCAACGTGGGCCTTGGCAGTGGCAAGGAGACGTTCGAGCCTGGTAACGCCATCAGTGCTGACAACCCGACCAGCTACACCACCGAGCGTAAGAGCGGCAGCACCTTCAGCCTGGGCCTGAACGCCTTCGCTGGTATCGAATGGTTCTGCGCCCCCAAGATCTCCCTCAGCGGAGAGTACACCTGGGGTCTCGCCCTCAGCAGCACTGGCCTCGCCAGCACGACTGTTGAGTCATGGGATGGTGATTCCGTTGAGTCCACCACGGTGGAAGGCAGCGGCGCCCCCGGCGACGGCTACGAGGACAAGAGCAGCAGCTTTAGCCTCGACACCGGCGTAAGCGGTGCAAGCATCGGCATCAACTTCTACTTCCAGTAAGCAGAAGTTCATCTGAACCGAAGGCCCTCCGGAAACGGGGGGCCTTCGCTTTTTGTACCACCGCTTCGGTACCTTCGAAGCCCACCATGATCCGCGTCCTCACAGCCGAACAGATGCGTCAGGCCGACCAGCAGGCCATCCGCGAGGAACCCATCGCCTCGATCGACCTGATGGAGCGCGCAGCCCAATGCTGTTCCGACTGGATCGGCCGTTACTACCCGTTGGCCAGCCAGCCCGCGTTCGCCATCATTTGCGGGCCAGGGAACAACGGCGGCGACGGACTGGCCATCGCCCGGCTACTGTTCCAGGCAGGCCACAACGTGCGGGTCTTCCTCGTCCACGGTGAAAAAGGGCTGAGCTCGGATGCACAGTCCAACCATCAACGATTGAAGGGCACTGCCGTTCCTATACATGCATTAGGGCTTGGATCCGCCTTGCCTCCACTGGCTGAGAACGAGGTGGTTCTGGATGCCTTGTACGGCACGGGTCTCGATAGGAAGCTGGAAGGCGGATACCGGGACCTGATCATGGCCTTGAACGCCCGGCCCAACACTGTGGTGTCCATCGACATGCCCTCCGGTCTGTTCGCCGAGGACAACTCGAGCAATGACCCCAAGGCCGTTGTTCAGGCGGATCAGGTGCTCACCTTCGAATGCCCCAAGCTGGCG
The DNA here is from genome assembly GCA_963814325.1 of uncultured Flavobacteriales bacterium. Lineage (GTDB taxonomy): Bacteria > Bacteroidota > Bacteroidia > Flavobacteriales_F > PHOS-HE28 > PHOS-HE28. The sequence continues at coordinate 181,380 of CAWFCK010000005.1, read as the reverse complement.
TTGCTCCTTCCAGAGAACGCGCCCTTCGTCGGTCAACTTCACATCCTGCCCATTGGGCTCCATAAGGCCTTCATCGCCAGCCTGAAAAGTCCATATCACCTCCTCGAGGACACGGACGCTGCGAGATGGATGCCCGGTCGACATCGAGCGGACCACAAGGGCCATTTCGGGCATGCGCTGCTGGTAGCCGGCCGGCGCAGTTCCATGGGAGCCGCCGTTCTCGCGGCAAGGGCTGCGGTTCGTTCGGGTGTAGGCCTGCTGACCGTGCACGTGCCCGCAGGGGCCGAACCAATTTTACAGACCGCCGTCCCGGAGGCCATGCTCAGTATCGATGCCTCTCCGGAGGTAGCTACCCACCTTCCCGCCAAGGGCCTCTTCACGGCAACAGGGGTCGGACCGGCCATCGGTCAGGGAAATGAAACGGCTGATCTGCTGAAGCGCCTCATCCAGGATCCACCCAGTCCATTGATCGTTGATGCTGATGCGCTTAACATCCTGTCGGACAATAAGACATGGCTTGCGTTCTTGCCTAACACTTCAATCCTGACGCCTCACCCCAAGGAGTTCGATCGGCTCACGGATAAGGCCGGTTCGGGGTACGAACGATTGCAACGCGCCCGGGCCTTCGCCCAACGTTTCGGGGTGGTGCTTGTGCTGAAAGGCGCCTACACGGCGATCTGCTCGCCCGACGGTCAGGTGTACTTCAACCCCACAGGGAACCCTGGCATGGCAAAGGGCGGCAGTGGCGATGTGCTTACCGGGATCATCACCGGTCTGGTGGCGCAGGGCCTCCCCAGCCTCGATGCAGCCCGGCTTGGCGTTTACGGCCACGGCCTGGCCGGTGATCTGGCCGCCATGGATCTGGGTATGGACGGCATGCTCCCCAGCGACCTGGTAGAGCAGCTTCCGCTCGCTTGGCGCAGGATCCGGGACTTGGCTTAGAACAGGGCGTCGATCGGCCCCTTGCCTGCGCGCAGCACCACCGGGGTGTTATCCGTGAGGTCGATCACGGTGGATGCTTCCAACCCACCCACGCCGCAGTCGATCACCAGATCAACAGCATGGCCGATGTGCTCGTCGATGCGCTCAGGGTCGTTCGTATAGTCCACCACATGGTCCGGGTCGTGCACGCTGGTGCATACCAAGGCATGGCCCAAGGCCGCCACAAGCGCCTGCGGCACAGGATGATCCGGCACGCGTATCCCCACCGTGCGCTTGTTGTTCTTGAAGATCCGCGGGATCTCGCCACTGGCCTGCACAATGAAGGTGTACGGACCCGGCAAGGCTTTTTTCATGGTGCGGAACGCCGGAGTGCCCACGGCGCGCGCATAGGTGGAAAGCTGGCTGATGTCGGCACAGATCAGGGACAGGTCCACCTTGTTGGGCTTGGCTCCCTTGAGCTTGGCCACCGCCTCGATGGCGCGGGGCTGTTCGGCGGAACAGACGAAGGCGTAGACGGTATCCGTGGGGCACACGATCACCCCGCCCTGGTTCAACAGGTCCACCACTTGCTTGATCTTCCGGGGCTCGGGGTCGATCGGGTGGATGGAGAGCAGCATGCCTCAGGCCTTGGCGGGCTGTTGGGCGGCCTTTTTATGGTCGGCCAGGAACTTCTCGAGCCCGATGGTGGTGAGCGGATGGTCGAAGAGGGCCACGATCGCGCTCAGCGGGCAGGTGGCCACATCGGCGCCCACCTCGGCGCACTGGATGATGTGCATAGGGTGGCGGATGCTGGCGGCCAGGATCTGCGTGGTATAGCCGTAGTTGTCGTAGATCCGCCGGATCTGGGCGATCAGGGCCACACCATCGGTGCTTACATCGTCCAACCGCCCGATGAAGGGCGAAACGTAGGTGGCTCCGGCCTTGGCCGCCAGCAACGCCTGACCCGCGCTGAACACCAGCGTGCAGTTGGTCTTGATGCCCTTGCCGGTGAAGTATTTGATGGCCTTTACCCCATCGCGGATCATCGGCACCTTCACCACGATGTTCGGGTGCAGGGCGGCGAGTTTCTCGCCTTCACGGATCATGCCGGCGTAGTCGGTGCTGATGACCTCGGCGCTCACATCGCCCGTTGCGATGTTGCAGATATCGATGTAGTGCTGGATCACCCGCTCGTCGCCGCTGATGCCTTCCTTGGCCATCAGGCTCGGGTTGGTGGTAACGCCGTCCAACACGCCCAGGTCCTGGGCTTCCTTGATCTGGCTGAGGCTCGCGGTATCGATGAAGAATTTCATGCGTAGGTCGCCCCGATCTTTTCCGGTGGCGGTGCGCGAAGGTAGAGCGGCTCAGTGGGTCACGAAGCGCGTCCTTTCAACAGTGCCCATGGCCCTGATCTCCAATAGATAACAGGCCCTTGGAAGGGGAGTAAGTGGATAACTCACCCGGCCGTTCGCCAACGTGATCGTTCGCGATACGAGCACGCGACCGCTGAGGTCCATGATCTGCAACATGGCCGGTCCATCCAGCTGCTCCGCCATCTGCGCTCCGATCTGACCCTCGCTGTACCACACCGACAGGCCTTGGGCCGCCCCGGCTCCTTCGGCAATGCTGGTGATGATGCCCAGATCACCGTCGCCCGTGATGTTCTGCGCATAGACACCCGAACTAAGGCGATCATCCTGCCACACGGTCACCACCTGGCCGTTGTTGCCGAACCTGCTGCATGCCGCATCGTCCTTGTTGCTGTTGGTGCTGCATAGGTCCACGAGCGCCGGGTTCCAGACGAGATCCCCCGCGACACCGACCCGGGCCGCTCGCAGGTGCTCCTGCCCGAAGCCCCCTTCGCTGTACACCACGATGCAGCCGTCACCGGTGCTGGCCACGCCGTCGGGAGACGGGAGTTGCGCGCTCTGGGCCACGACCTCAGCACCACTGCTCCCCAGTTGCACCACGCCGGCCGTATCCAAGCGCTGAACGTTGATGCCGCCGGCGCTTTGTGCCGTGTTGGTCACCTGGACCGGTACCATCAGGCCCATCGGGTCGTTGATCACGGCCAGATGCCCGCCGTACCGCTGGGTGCTTGTACCGGTTATTGCTTCGGTGCCCGTGGCGCTCCATGTGCTCCCATCGGACTTCACCCGTTGGACATAGACATCCGTTAACGCCGCGTTCCCCGGGTTCCCTGTGTTGAAGGAGAGGTAGTAACCATCATGCCCATCCGCGGTGAGCTCGGGGAAGAAGAAGAAGGAAATGGTCTTGGTGGAAACATGGGTGGCAGCGGGCCATTGCGCCACGCCATCGGCGGAGTAGCGCTGCGCATACATGTTGCAGATGAACGGGAAATTGCCGGTCTCCTCCACGTACTGCAGGATATAGCCTCCGTCGCTCGTACCGACCAGGTCGGGCCTGGAGTAGTTGGCCGGTCCGGGGATCTGGTGCGGTGTGGCCCATTGCGGCGTTCCGTCCGCGCTGATCCACTGGTACGCCACCCATTTGTCCGTGGCGTTGTCGGCGCTCCAGGCAATGATCACGTCATTGTTCGCCAACACACCGATCGCGGGGGCCAATCCCCCGGTGGACGCAGGGTCGGTGAGCGCGATGCCATCCGTACCCCAGAGCATGTCGCCTGCAGGGGAGACCTTGTACACCACGATGTCCAACTGTCCCGTGCGTTCGTCCTGGAAGGCCACAAGCGCATTGCCCGCGTGATCCGTTTTCAGATCGTAGCGGAACAAGGCCGTGTTCTGCGGATGGTCACTCACCACCGATCCTTCGATAGGCCACTGCGCCATCCCGTCCGCATCCAGCAATTGCATGCGCAACTGATAGCCTGTGGACTGTTGATCGAACCAACTGATGTATGTGCCGCCATTGGGGCCGTCGGTCATCAGGGGTGTTGCAGCGGTCACCCCGTTGCCATCGCGCACGGTGGTGTTCACCAGTGGGTTGCTTGTCCACTGGCCGAATGCATGGGAAGCGAATAGTGCTGAGGAGAGCAGAAGGGTCGAGTGGTGCATGGTTGCAGGTTGAACTCGAAAGCTACGTCAGTGTCCCCAAGGTACTGGATCGCCCACTGTGCCCCTCTGCGAGACCCACGCATTCTTCGCGTCCGCCTGACAGGTAGGAAGCCCCTTCACGGTATTTGCGCGGCGTTACCGTTGCGTCGTTGCGGTGAAAACACACCCCTTCACTCGTAGTGCTTGCCCACCATCCGCTCGAACATCCGTCCAGGCAGCAGCTTCTTCAGCAGCACGCTCAGCTTCTGCTTGCCCTCGGCCACATGGTACACGCTCCTGGGATGGGGCGAGGCGATGATCCTTGCCACCACAACGGCCAGTTCATCGGGATCGCGACTGTAATGCATGCTTCCCCCCAGGATCTCCATGGCCCGGTTGTATCCCGCTGCGTAGTGCGCGCTCACAGTGGCAGGACGCAGGCGCGTTGTGGCGATGTTGGTCTTGAACTCGCCGGGCTGCACCGTGACCACGTGGATGCCGAAGGGCTTCAGCTCGATGCTCAAGGCCTCGCCGTAGCGGTCCACCGCGGCCTTGCTGGCGCTGTAAAATGCGCGGTAGGGCAGGCCGAAGTTGGCCGCCAGACTGCTGATGTTGATGATCAGCCCGCTCTTCTGTGACCGCATTTGCGGCAGTACCGCACGGCACACCCGGTGAACGCCGAATAGGTTGGCATCGAACAGCTTCTGGGCCAGGGCCACGTCCACATCCTCGGCTGGCCCTTGTATCCCAAGGCCGGCATTGTTCACCACCACGTCAATACGACTATGCTTGTCCAACGACCTGCTGCACCGCGCGCTGGATACTGGCCTCGTCCGTAACGTCCATCGCGACCAGCTCCCAACCGTTGGGTTGGGCCATGGGCTTGCGACCCGTGCCCACCACGTGATGCCCCAGGGCCGTAAGCCGCTGGCAAATGGCATGGCCCAGGCCGCTGCTGCCTCCGGTTACCAGAACGACCTTGGGTGTGAAGGACATGGCGTGAAGTACGGAAGGATCTGCGATCCCCACCAATTAGGAATTCGGAATTAGGAATCAGGAATTGGTAACTCCGGTTACCCCCAAAGAAGAGGGGCAAGCTACTCGCATCGCTCCGCTCAACCGCTTACCCTTGCTGTCTTCCGACCCTGGGGGATTAGGCGGGAGCTGGACGTACGAGACTTGCCCCCGGCGGCAAATGTAACACGCGGGACCCTTCCCGCTTTGAAGCATCCAATGAGGGTGGATCTTCCGGATCTGGTTGCAGGAATGCCTACTGTATGGTTCGTACGTGATCGAGCTGAGTGACTTAATGATCCGCGTCAATCGACCAGTTCGTATGACCAGTCCATTATCGATGCGATAAACAAGCGCACCTTTCGTTGCCTGCCCAGTGCTGTCCAGTCCGTTCCAGGTCCATGTGGCCCCACAAAACGCCGTGACGTCCTGCTCATACAGCAACTGGCCCAGCGCGTCGTAGATGCGGATGAACACTGGTCCATTTCTGACCAGGGCGCTCAGGTCGAAGACGACGTCCTCCTCCGATAGAGAGGGTTCGGGGAATACGGCAACGCCATTGTTCTCGACATTGTCCTGTTCCTCCTCCATCCCGATCGCACCGCCGCCGCCACCGACGTCGGTGAAGCTGGTGAAGGGGCTGCCGATGCCGTAGCACATGCTGAAGCTCACGATGCTGTCCCGGATCATCTCGGCCTCATCCGATCCGTCCGCATAGCTGTAGTACTCGTTCACCAAGGCATCCACGGCCTTCTGCGCCCAGATCTTCGGGATGAAGAGCTTGTCCTCGTTGAAGGTGTCCGTGAGGTCGAAAGTGAAGTCGAAGGAGACCGGACTTCCGGAGGCGAAACCGTCCAGGTGCAGGTTCGTTGGTCCCGGAACGGAATATCGCCCCACAAGGGCCATCTGTTGTCCCACGAAAAGCCCCAGCAGTGGTTGGGGATAGAGTGTTCCTGCGACATCGGGTGTCGAAGGTGGCCGTGGGGTCCAGCAGCACGGGGTTCTGGATCTGGGTGTAGAAATCGCTCATCACCTTGTGAGAAGTTGGCCGCTTCGAGGAATTGCGATACGCCATTGTTCTGCACGGCCAGCTGGTTCAGCAACTGTTCGTTGAAGCCCCTCACCGATGCCGAAGGTGAACAGCTGCAGGTCAGGCGCGATGGACTGCCGCAACTGCAGTGCCGTGGCCAGGATGGTGGGGGTGGAGGTGGTGTTGTCCTGTCCGTCCGTCAGGAACACCAGCGATCGCGCGTGCCCCGGTGTGGAGGTCGGTGAAGTCTTGATCCCCTCGCTCACAGCACCGTTTATATTGGTGCCGCCCTTCCGCATCACCCCTATCGATCCAATTGAGCGCCGACAGCATGTTCGCTGCATTGAACGGTTGCAGGTCGGCGTTCCAACGGATATTGTCGTCTGTCGAACGCGATCACGTTGAATTCATCTCCTGCATTTAAATTGCTCACCATGAACGTCGGCGGCATCCTTGCCTCTTCCATCTTGGTACCGACCATGCTGCCCGAATGGTCGATCACGATCACGAAGTCCTTGTCCACCACTTCGCTCGAAGGTTCCGGTTCGATCAGCAACAGCGAAGAACCCGTTGGCCATCTGATCGCACTTTACCAGGGAGTCCGGTAAGTAGTTGGACAGGCAGGTGAGCCCGTAAGCGCCGGGGTCGAGGTCGTAACCGATGGCGAACCCGCAACTCGGGGGAACGTTCGACATCATCCACATGGAGATAGGCCGAATCGCTGGATATGTATGACTGGTCGGCGGTCGGCGACCAGGAACCTGTGCCGGCGATATCGATACCGAGAATGGCCCGTTGCGAGCGCACCGAGATGTCGAGGGTCATTTCGGGCAGGTCGGCATTGAGCACTTGTGCGTAGTCGCTTTCCGAGATCAGCTGCACCCGCGCGTTGGCGTAGGGCAGAAGTTCCACATAGGAGAGTTCCACGTTCATCCATCCCCCCGGTGGCACGGGCTCGCTGATGGTGAAATAGAGCGGCGAATCCCCCAAATAGTCCTGTAGTTGTGGGTCCATTCCGGCACCGCCCCCCATGCCGGGCAGTGTGGTGTCCTGTGGCTGCGCCACCATCGAGGCCGTTCGCCAGGCGCTGTCGGGAGCATCCAGCGCAGACGTGTGGCACTGCCCATTGACGGAAGGGGATATGCATACTTCACCACAAGTGAGTCCGCCGTGCCGTTGGTGAAACGCTGCGCACTGGACACCAGCGCCACCTGGTCCTCGATGTTCGCCGTGATGTGGCTCATGCCGATCGGCAGCAGGTCGCCCGTGCTGGCGTCATCGGATGATCACGCCTTGGGCGCTTGCGGCAAGGGCCGTTGTCAATAGGGCTGTGATGCACAGAAAGCGGGTAGTGCAGGTGGTCATGGCGTTAGGGGTTGGGTTACTCGATATCGATCGACCTTGCTCTCGTATGCATGACAGCGGGTGTCGGGCTTCCGCTGCCCATGGAGCATTTTTATTCGCGATCGCTCCACAATGCGATGTGGGACAATTCATCACCGTGGTCCGGTTGAGCGTTCGGAACGTTGATTTGCTTTGACGGCATGAGCCCCACGCTTCTCCTGTCCATCGTCTTCGGCTACTTCCTGGTGCTGCTGGCCATTGCGTGGTACACCAGTCGCGGGGCGGGGGAACATGCCTTCTTCAGCGGCGACAAGAAGAGCCTGTGGTATGTAGTGGCCTTCGGCATGATCGGCACCTCGCCTCAGCGGTGTCACCTTCATAAGTGTGCCGGGCGGTGTGGCGGCGAAGCACTGGAGCTACCTGCAAGTGGTGATCGGCTATGTGATCGGTTACTGGGTGGTGGCGGGCGTGCTGCTTCCGCTCTACTACAAGCTGCAGCTCACCAGCATCTATGGCTACCTGAAGCAACGCTTCGGCGAGGTGACCTACCGCACGGGCGCCTCGTTCTTCATCCTCAGCCGCACCTTGGGCGCCACCATCCGCATCTACCTCGTGCTGCATGTGCTGCATCTGTTCGTGCTGGCCGGGCTGGGCGTGCCCTTCTGGCTGACCAGTGCGGTGGTGCTGCTGATGATCGTGCTGTACACCCTGCGCGGTGGCGTGAAGACCATCGTGTGGACCGACACGCTGCAAACGCTCTTCATGCTGGCGGCGCTGGTGGGCACCGTGGTCTTCATCACGCAACAGGACGGCATGGCCAACTGGAGCACGGAGCTTTCGGCCAGCGGCATGCTGCAGGTGTTCAATACCGACTGGCGCAGCGACGGCTTTTTCATGAAGCAGATCCTCAGCGGCATCTTCATCACCATCGCCATGACCGGGCTGGACCAGGAGATGATGCAGAAGAACCTGAGCGTACGGACCGTGGGCGATGCGCAGAAGAACATGCGCGTGTTCAGCGTGATCCTCCTCGGGGTGAACATGCTCTTCCTGCTTCTCGGAGCGCTGTTCTACCTGCACGTGCAGCATGCCGGTATCAAGCACCGGCGACGCGGCGATGACCTGTTCCCCACTCTGGCGCTGCAACACTTCCCGCCCTGGCTCGGGCTGCTCTTCATCATCGGGCTCATCAGCGCGCTCTTCCCCAGTGCGGATGGCGCCCTCACGGCGCTCACCGCCAGCACCTGCCTGGACCTGATCGGCACGCACGACCGCGGTTGGGCCGAAGCCAAGCAGAAGCAGGTGCGCCAGCGTGTCCACCTCGGGTTCGCGGCGCCTCTTCATGGCCTGCATCATGTTCTTCGCCTGGCTGGACAGCGGCACGGTGCTCGATACCCTGCTGAAGATCGCAGGCTACACCTATGGTCCGCTGCTGGGGCTATTCGCGTTCGGCCTCTTCTGCGCGCACGCCGCAGGACGGGCTGGTGCCATTGGTCTGTCGTGCTGGCCCCGGTGGTCACCTACGTGCTCGCGACCTACAGTACGGACTGTTCTTCGGGTACCAGATGGGCTTCGAGGTGCTGCTGGTGAATGCGGCGCTGACCATGGCGGGCTTGGCAGCCATATCCCGCAAGCCCTGAGGGCAGCTTTGCAGGGAGCATTTGGGGGCCGGAGCGATCAACAACCCGGCGTGGACGATCGGGTACGCGTATACCACGATCAGTGTATTGGGAGGGTGGATCGGGTGGGAGTCCTTTGCGGCCATGTTGAAGAACGAAACGTGCCGCTCCATTTTCCTGTTCCTGGCCATCCTTCCGGCCATCACGCTGACCGCCCAATCCGACTCCATTAGTGTCCGTGAGCTTCGTGCCGCCGAGGTGATCGGCCCCTACCGTACCGGGGTGCGCCCCATGGGCGATACGCTCGGCGCCGTGCTGATGGCCGGCAAGAAGACCGAGGTGATCACTCCCGCCGCCCTCAACGCCGACCTTTCCTTGAACGTGGCCCGCCAGGTCTTCGCCAAGGTGCCCGGCATCAGCGTGTGGGAGAATGATGGCAGTGGTGTGCAGCTGGGCATCGCCGCGCGTGGATTAAGCCCCAACCGCTCGTGGGAGTTCAACCTGCGGCAGGACGGCTACGATATCGCAGCCGATGCGTTCGGTTATCCCGAGGGCTATTACACCCCGCCGATGGAAGCGGTGGAACGCATCGAAGTGGTCCGCGGGGCGGCATCCCTGGCCTTCGGTCCGCAGTTCGGTGGCATGGTCAACTTCGTGATGAAGAAGGGCGTAGCGGACCGTCCCCTGGCCTTCGAAACGCGCCAGACCCTCGGGGCCTATGGCCTGTACGACAGCTACAACGGATTGGGCGGCACAAAGGGCAAGTGGAACTACTACGGCTTCCTGCACCACCGCGGCGCGGATGGCTGGCGGCAGAACACCCGCTATGCCACTACAACACTGCATGGGGGTGTGCAGTATGCCGTGACCCCGCGTATGCGCCTCGGCCTTGCTTACACGCGGAGCCAGGTGGAACAGCAGCAGCCCGGTGGCCTCACGGACGCGCAGTTCGAAGTGGATCCGCGCAGCTCCAGCCGCGCCCGCAACTGGATGATCATCCCGTGGAACGTGGGCGCCATCACGCTGGATTGGCGGCCGGACGCTCGCACGCTGGTGGACGCGAAGGTCTATGGCGTGATCGCTGAGGCCAACAAGGTGGGCTTCGTGAAACCCATCAACCAACCGGACACCATCAACAGCGTCACCAACGACTATGCCGCACGCCAGGTGGACCTTGACCGCTTCACCAACATGGGCGTGGAACTGCGCGTGCGCCGCAGCTGGACGGCCTTCGGTCGTGAATCATGGCTGTCCGCGGGCATCCGAGGTTACGGGGCGGACAACCACCGCCTGCAACAGGCGCCTGGCACCACGGGCAGCGATGCCGACCTGACCACCACGGGGGCCTTCGCCAAAGACCTCGAGCTGGGTACACGCAATGCTGCGCTCTATGTGGAGAACCTCTTCCGACTTACCAACAAACTGGTAGTGGTGCCCGGTGTGCGCATGGAGCACATCCAAAGCCGCGTGGACGGGCGCATCAACAGCGATGGGAGCGGCGATGTGGACAGCGGGGAACGCACGCGCTCCCTGCCGCTGTTCGGGCTGGGCACGCAATACCAGGTGACCACGACCGCGCAGGCTTACGCGAACTTCAGCCAGGCCTACCGCCCCGTGCTGTACAGCGACCTTACGCCATCGGCCACCACGGACGTGATCGATCCGGACCTGCAGGATGCCTCGGGCTTCAATGTTGATGGTGGATACCGTGGGACGCTGGGTGAGGCGCTGCGCTTCGATGTGGGTGGCTTCTACCTGCATTACAACGACCGTATCGGCACACTGGTGAAGGATGGCGTTAACGTGAAGACGAACATCGGCACCTCGGTGAGCACCGGGGTGGAAGCCTATGCCGAATGTGATCTGCTGCGCGCATTGCGCGGGCGTTCCACCAGCACGCGCCTACAGATCTTCGCCTCTTACGCCTACGTGAATGCGCGCTACACCCGCTGGAACAACCCGGCCATATCCGAGGACCCCACGCGGAGCATCGCGGACAAGCGCGTGGAATATGCCCCGGAGAACATCCTGCGCGCCGGCCTTACCTACCGCGACAAGCGCGTCAGCGCAACCGTGCAGGCGAATGTGATCGACGGGGTATACAGCGATGCGGCGAATACGGAACTGCCGAACGCCGCGGCCACCGTGGGTTGGATCCCCGGATATACCGTAGTGGACGCGAGTTGCACGTGGACCCTGAGCGAACGCATCAGCGTGACCGGAGGTGTGAACAATGCGCTGGATGAGATGTATGCCACGCGTCGTGCTGGCGGCTACCCTGGGCCAGGTCTATTGCCGGGTATGGGGCGCAACGCCTATTTCACGCTGGGCGCGAAATTCTGAGGCGGGCGGCTGCTGGTCAGCTGTGTCGGTCCGCGCTTGCAGCGCGGACCTAACGAGGTCAGCGCTTTCAGCGCCTGAGCCGTCTTCTGCGCCAAAGGCGCGAACCTCACCCAACCGCGCAGCATGCGCGGTCGGACAAGCTTTGTCGGTCCGCGCTTGCAGCGCGGACCTAAGCGAGGTCGGCGCTTTTAGCTCCAAACCGCTCAGGTCAGTGAGGTCGGTGAACGTCCTTAAGGTCCGTGAAGAAAATGTGGTCGGGCCTCAGGCAGCTTTTTCGCCTTGCGATGCGTCTATACAATGGACGGGCTTCCCATGAGCACCTGTCCGTTGGTTTTGGTTTTGCACGAAGGCCTGGATCCGGTTGGTTCCGGGCCTTCGCGCGTGATCACCATGAGATCAGCGCCCGAAGAACTTTCCGATCGGGCCGATGATCTCCGCGTGTATGGATCCATTGCTGGCCACGATCTCCTCGCCGAAGAGCCAACTACCACCGTTGCGGAAGTCGGTGGTGTTGCCTCCGGCCTCAGTGACCAACAGTCCACCTGCTGCCACGTCCCACGGGTTCAGTCCGTATTCGTAAAAGGCTTCGAATCGTCCGCAGGCCACGTAGGCCAGGTCGGCAGCGGCACTGCCCAAGCGGCGAATGCCGCGGCTGGTGTGCATCAGCGCTTTCAACAGCTCCATGTATTCCGCCTCGCGACCGAAGTCGTCGTACGGAAAGCCGGTGGCCAGCAGACTTTCCGAGAGGGTCTTGCGCGTTGAAACGCCGATCGTCTTTCCGTTGAGCCACGCGCCGCCGCCTTTCCACGCGCTGAAGCACTCATCCCGCGTGACCTCCAGCACCACGCCCACCAGCACGTCCAGCCCGTCGGCCAGCGCCACGCTGATGCAGTAGCAGGGGATGCCGTGCACGAAGTTCGTGGTGCCATCCAGCGGGTCGATGATCCAGTTCAGTCCTTCCTTGCGTTCGCCCGGTGCCTTCCTCCGCGATGAAGCCCGCTGCAGGAGCGAGTCGGCCAAGTCCATCGACCAGTCGCTGCTCGGCGCCCTTGTCCACGTAGCTCACCAGGTTGTTGAGGCTCTTGCTCTCCACGCTCGCCTCGGTGAAGCGCGCGGCCTCCGTGCGGATGAAGACGGCCACCTCGCGGCAGAGCGCGGACACGCGTTCGGTGAGGGCAGGCAGATCCGGATGTGCAACGCTGCTCATGCGGGTTGTTCGGTTGGACGTTCCTGTGTGGATGCGCTCTGGCGCTTCAACCACCACCACAACACGGCGCCGCCGATCACCAGCACGGAGCTGATCACTTCGGCCTGTGTCCAGGATCCCAGCCAGGGCTCGTTCACGCGGATCTTCTCGATGAAGAAGCGCTCCACACCATCGAAGATGAGGAAGAGGCAAAAGATGGCGCCCGGCAGGTTGATGCGTTTGCGCAGCATCCATAGCACGCCGAAGAGCAGCACACAGGCGACGGCCTCGTACAAGGGCGTTGGATAGACACCGGGAACCAGGTGCGTGCAATATTCGGGGAAGCACGTGCCTTCGGTGATGGGTTCGCCCACGTAACCGCCGCGGTGCGGGCCGATCACCGCGTTCACGTTGTTCGGGTAGTCATAGCTCCACAACCAGTTCGGGATCCACGATGGGGCAGGAGCGGTGTTGGCAATGCCCCAATCGCCATCGCCGGCCACCTGGCAACCGATGCGGCCAATGCCATAGGCCAGCAGCACGCCCGGTGCAGCGCTATCCACTGCAGGCCAGAAGGCCAGGCCGTTCTTCCTGAAATAGCGCATCACCATGAAGCCTGCGAGGATGAGGCCGCCGTACATGGTGAGACCGGTGACGATGTCCTTCGCGTCGGGATTGCTGAACAGGTCGATGAAGTCCTGCGGCTTCTCCAACCAATGAAAGAGCTTGGCGCCGATGAAGCCCCAGAGCGCCGCGGTCATGGTGATGTTGCCCGCGTGTTGCACGGCGCTGAGGGTGATGGTCCGTTCCTCCGGCTTGGGCAGTAGGTGTTTCTTCTTCTCGTTCCACAGCATGTAGGCGAACCAACCGCCCAGCACAAGTCCACCGATGAAGCTGCCCTTGCCGCTGAGCAGGAAGCCGGGTGGATCGGTGGTGACCTCGGACAGGTTCATCACCGCGTACAGGATCTTCCAGCCGAAGATGAAGCCGATGAGCCCTTGCAGCGCGAGTTCAAGCGGCTTCGCCGGCTCACCCACGATCACCTTGCGCTGCGTTGGGCTTCAACAGGCCTTGGCTCGTCTTCCGACGCAGTTCGGACGCCAGCGTGTAGTGCGCCGCCACGAAGGCGATGGCCACGAAGAAGCCGAAGCTGTTGAGGAACTTCAGCCCGGGCAGGTCGATGCCGAAGAGGTCGAGGAAGGCGTGGTAGAGGGTCGGGTACATACGGTCCGGATCAGACGATCAGATGATCAGATAATGAGAACGTTCGCTCGTGACCGACCGCGGATGACCCTTCCATGTGGCCATCGCCGTTGATCCTGATGAGATCCGTGTTCGCGATGGTGTTCGCCATTGATGGTTCGAACGGCATGCTCACGCGGATGTAATTGTCCGTGTAGCCCAGGAGTTCTCCATCAGGGTCTCCCGCAGTTCCATCAGGGTCTCCCGCAGGGCACCCCGATGCACTTCCTGCCTCGAACAGCACGGGCCTCGTCGTACCAGCGTTCCGCTCGTAGTGCGCGCGTTGGAACTTGCTGCCGAGGATGCGCAGTTGCTTGGTGCGCTCGCGACGCACCTCCATGGGCACGACATCGTCCATGCGAACAGCGGTGGTGTTGTTGCGCTCACTGTAGGTGAATACGTGGAGATAGTCCACGGCGATGCTGCGCAGGAATGCATGGGTCTTCAGGAACTCCTCGTCGGTTTCGCCGGGTGTGCCGGTGATCACGTCCACCCCGATGCATGCATGCGGCATCAGGCGCTTGATGTGGGCCACGCGATCGGCGTAGAGGGCCGTGTCGTACCGTCGGCGCATGCGGTCCAGGATCGTGTCGCTGCCGCTCTGCAAGGGCATGTGGAAGTGCGGCATGAACTTCGAGCTTCGCGCCACAAAGGCGATCACCTTGTCGTTGCACAGGTTCGGCTCGATGCTGCTGATGCGGAAGCGTTCGATGCCATCCACGCGATCCAGAGATTCCGCCAGTTGTAGGAACGTCTCACCCTGCAACCTCCCGAAGTCACCAGTGTTCACGCCGGTTAGCACGATCTCCTTCACACCGCTCGCTGCGATATCCTGAGCAATCGCAAAGGTCTCCGCGATGGTGGCGCTGCGGCTGCGGCCACGCGCCAGCGGTATGGTGCAGAACGAGCAGAAGTAGTCGCAGCCGTCCTGCACTTTCAGGAAGGTGCGTGTTCTATCATTTGCGTTCCAAGAAGGCACGAAGGTCTTCACGTCCTTGATGGGGGAGAAGATGGCCTGGCCTTTTCGCGATGCCCGATCAGCCTCGGCATGACAACGCTCGATGTGAGCTGCCAGATCGAACTTTTCGTTGGCGCCCAGCACCAGGTCCACACCGGGGATCGCGGCGATCTCCTCGGGCTTCAGTTGCGCATAGCAGCCCACCACCGCGATGAAGGCCTCCGGGTTGATGCGTTGGAAGCGGCGCACCCATTGGCGACATTCCTTGTCGGCGTTCTCCGTTACGCTACAAGTGTTCAGTACGAAAACGTCCGGGCGTTCCTCCGGTTTCACGCGCGCATAACCCGCCTCCTCCAGCGAGCGCGCGAGCGTGCTGGTCTCGGCAAAGTTCAGCTTGCAGCCAAGGGTGTGGAAGGCGGCGGTGCGGGCGTTACCCATGTGAACATGTGCCCATGCGGACATGTGCGCATGGCACGTTCCGCAGGTGGGGCTGCGAAAGTACCGAAGGGCCCGACACTTATTCCTTCACGAACCGCGCGGAAAGTCGACGACCATCCTGTGCCCGCAGCGTTAGCACATACGCCCCTGCGGACAGATGGGCGGTAGAGAAGGAAACCTGCACCTGCGAAGGCGTCGGCATCTGCAACGGCATGCGGCGCCCATCCACGCCTATGGCGAAGGCGCTCACGGGTTTGAAGCCGCTGGGCACCACGGCCGTCAGTGTGTTCTTCGCCGGAACGGGGAATACGCTCAAGACCTCCGGCTTCGTCGCGGGTTTCACGCCAACCTCATCTGTCACTACCACCGTGGCATCAGGCGTGCGGATCGGCGGGTTGAAGTCGAAGAGGATATCCGCCACGTTGGTGATCTCCTGCCCCAGGGTCAGTGGAAGGATGGGTTTGATGGAGAAGCTGACCATACCATGGCTCGCGGGCTCGTTGCTTCCGCTGTCCGGCAGGTTGATGTTCGCGAAGGTGAAGACGAGGTGGCCGTTGCCCGTTACCGTATAGGTGTAAGGATGTGTGGCCGGGCCCAATCGCAGAGTGAGGATGTCCACGTCCAACGGCAGCGTGTCCCGGATAACGACCGTTTCCGCTGGATAGGTGCCCGTATTCTGGAACCGTATCGTATAGTGCAGCTCATCGTCGTTCACGATGTGATAGAGGCCCGCAGGTTGCACCAGCTTGTCATTGGGGTCATAGCTGCCCACCACGGTTTGGATGATGGTGGCCGTGTTGTTCTCCAGGTCCACCTCTGCGGTATCCTGTGTGACACTCAGCGTGGTCATCACCTGATCTCCCAATAGCGCGGTGTCGTTCGGTACAATGAAAGTGGCGTTAACGGACCAAGCGCCTATGTATCCCGTAAGCGCGGGTTGTCCGGTCCAAGTGAGCATGTTGCCCGCCACGCTGGTGGGGCTCGGGTCGGCGCTGACAAATGTCATCATCGGATCGAACGTCATGGTTGCGGTCATAGGCCCGGTGGACACACCACCCATATTGTTCGCCATGCCATACACTGTGTGTGAGAATCCTGGGCGGGGCGGGGCGTTCTGACTGAATTGCACAGCAACGTCCGTCTGGGTCTGATCATGACCTGCGACGGCAAGACCCCAGATACGTATGGAGTCGTCCACGCTGGTGAATGTGATCAGTTCGTTCAACGCATTCGGGATGGGAGAGGCTGTGCCCATCTGACCTTGTGAAGCACAGGATAGAGTCCATCCCCACCCGGATCATGGATCCATTGTACGCTATCGGCACCACCGTACACGTTCTTGTTCACGGCCATGGATAGGGTATCCATTGACCCCACGAGCAAGGTCTATCCGGTCCATTACGGAATACCAAGTGCTCGGGACGAATGCGCGCGCTCCCGAACGGCACGACCAGTTCGCTAAACGCCGATCCATCGCTCGAAACCTGGATGACCGCTGTGGAATCGACCAGGTCTGCTCCGGACCAGAAATAGGCGTTGTTGACCTTGAGCGATGCCAGCAGATCTCCGTTCCCGGCCTCCACGATATCTCCTACCAGGAGCGGGTGATCGTAGCTATTGGCCCAAAGCAGGTCACCACTGGCCGATAAGCGGGCTAACGCGGTCTGTTGGTCCGAGGGGAATGTGCCGATCCCCCCCCCCATAAGGATGTCGCCGTTCGTAGCCAGCTCCACCAGTGTGCATGTAAACTCGATCCCACTGAGCTTTCGCAACCACAACAGGTCACCATTCGCGTCGGTCTTCCAGATCAGGGTGGTGGTCGTATCGGCTGAAAAACCATCCCAATACGTCGGCGAAGTGGCGAAGATCATTTCGCCGCTTGGGGTGATGGCCTGACCAGAGAGGGGTCCCACATGACCTGAATTATCGTTGAAGTGTTTGCACCAGACCTGCTGGCCGGTGGCGTTCAACCGTGCCGTTACCAAGCCACTGCCCACAGGTACTGTCATCTGGTATCCACCGTCCAGCGTGGCAGAAACCCTCGGGTTACCACCATAGCCTTCATCCATGCCATAGGGTTCCATGTAGATGCTCGACCAGAGCAACTCCCCTTGTGCATCCACCTCCGATCCAAAATAGTTCTCGTGCGAGGGACTGACCCGATGCCCGATGATCAGCATGCCACCACTCGGCGTGGCCAAGGCCTGTGTAGGGTAGAGTTGCACCACGGGACTTAATGCGGCCAAGCGGAAGGACCAGACCAGTTCTCCGCTTGCATCGAACCGGGCGGCGATCGCATCACCTGTGCCATCGGCAGCAAAGAACGCGGCCCATGTATCCCCTTGTGCATCCGTGTAGCCATCCGCCCATCGCATGGGCAGGCCGGCCAGTGAGAAATAGCTGACCGTGCATTGTGCATGGACACCTGCCGTGAGCAGCAGGCAAGCGATGATGTGGGTCAGTTTCATGGATGCAGGTTCTTAGGAGTGAAATTAATCAGAAAAACCCCACCGTTCCTTGCGGTCACGACAGAATCATCCTTTTTGATGACGGAACTACCGTCCATTTCCTGCGCATCCTGTTTGAAGAAAACCCCGTTCAGTTCGTCTACGACCCAGGATGGTGAACACAGGCCAAGGCATCCCTTCCAGTGGACCTGACGTCTTGTGCTTGAACGCTCCGAATATCCTCGGGTGGTTCGGGCCTTTCGCTATTTTACGCTGAGACTTTTCTTCCATGAATCCGCAACATCCTCGTGTTCTTTTCAACCTGCGCTTGTGCGGTTGCCAGCGCCCTCTCGTTGAACTTGCAGGTGCAGAACGAGACCTGCACCTATGCGAATGGCTCCGTGTACGCTGCGGTCTCCGGCGGCGTGCCGCCTTACACGTACCTCTGGGGCGGGGGTGAGACCACGGAGAGCATCACGGGGCTTTCGGTCGGCACCTACTCGGTCACTGTGACCGATTTCGAGGGCACCCAGGTCAGCGACCAGGCCACTGTGATCACCGAGGACTACGGCACGGTGGACTACAATTTCCCGCACGCCTATTGCCCCGGCCAGAACTATCATGAGTTCTTCTTCCCCCCGCAACCGCCAGGTGTGCCAACCGACGTGAGCCCATGGAGCGCTACGCAAGGACTCATCGCTGAAGTGCCACCCCCGGCAGGTCCTGGCAACTACTACCTGGATCCTGGGCCTATTCCTCCAGGGAGTGGTCAGTCAGTGATCTTTTGGGACGTGAACGGGTGCTCGGGCTCCTTCGGCTTCACCGCCGGATATCCCATCACCAGCTGGCCCACCTTCAACGTGGTGGATGTGCAAGGGTCATGTGCCAATGTGCCCTCGGGCAAGGTCACCTTCACCAGTTCCCCGGTCCTGGGCTCGGATACGTACTACGTGTTGCGTCCTGAGAGCGGCGGTGATATGGATTACATTTCTTCATTCCAGATGGTGAGTACCGATGTGTTCGCCTTCCACTCATTGCCACCGGGCAATTATTGGTTGAAGCACCGCCTGGGCTTTACGTATTCGCTGCTCCAAGGAGGAACCTGTTCATCGGACAGCGTATTGGTGACGATCCCGAACTACGGTCCAACGTGCGGAAGTATTTCGGGAAGCACGTACATGGACTACAACAGCGACTGTACCGATACCGAAGCGGATGCATCGAACGTGGTGGTGGAGATACAGCCCGGGCCCATCTACACCACAAGCGGAGGCAGCTATACCGCTGTGGTGCCCAACGGGAGCTATACCATGACCACGAGCGCTGCGGCTATTGCGCAGAGCTGCCCAGCGAGCGCTACGGTGAATGGGAATACGGTCACCGCCAACATCGGCCACCAACCCACGATCCCGCTCGATGTGGCCATCGGGCTTGCGTCGGGGCCAGCACGTCCTGGATTCCAATTGCACTACAGCATGATCGTACAGAACCTCTCCTCATCGGCCAGCGGCGCCACCACCACCACCTTCACCTTCGATCCTGCCGTGAGCTTCATCAGCGCGTGGCCGAGCGGAAGCGTGGCAGGCAATACGATCACGTGGAACCAACCCTCGTTGGCTATTTTCCAGGAGCGCGAGTACCAGATCCAGCTGCAAGTGCCACCGGATGTGGGCCTGATCGGTACCGACCTGCTCGCCAGCGCCACCGTGAGCACCGCCAATACCGACGGCGACCTGAGCAACAACAATGCGAACGCAGCGATCACCGTCACCGGCAGTTACGACCCCAACGACAAGACGGCCTACACAAGCACGCGCTGGAGCAACGAGCTCTACTACATCGATCAGGACTCGTGGATCGACTACGTGATCCGCTTCCAGAATACCGGTACGGATACGGCCTTCAACATCGTGGTCACCGATACGCTGCCCTCCACCTTGGATCCTGCGACGATCTCGTTGGCCA
This sequence comes from uncultured Flavobacteriales bacterium, assembly GCA_963814325.1. Taxonomy (GTDB): domain Bacteria; phylum Bacteroidota; class Bacteroidia; order Flavobacteriales_F; family PHOS-HE28; genus PHOS-HE28. The sequence goes on along the minus strand of CAWFCK010000005.1, from coordinate 161,859 downwards.
CAGCGTCACACCTGCACACGTGGAATGTGCAAGGGCAGGGCACACTGAAATTCATTTTCCCCAACATCCTGCTGCCGGACAGCAACGTGAACGAGCCGCTCAGCCATGGCCTCATCAGCTTCCGCATCCGGCCGAAGTTGCCCGTAGTAGCTGGCACCCCGATCGAGAACATCGCCAACATCTACTTCGACTTCAATCCGCCTGTGATCACCGAGCCGAGCGTGCTGGTGGCGGAGTTCAGCACGGGGGTGGACGAAGCTGCGGATGGTCGGATCAACGTGCATCCGAACCCAACGAGCGAACAGGTGCGGATAACGGTTCCTTCTGACGCGACCCGCACCTACCGCGTGTTCGGTGCCGATGGCCGGGAAGTCCAGATGCCCGGCACGTGGAGCAACGATGTCCTGCTGTTAGATGCATCGCATTTGGAATCGGGCCTTTATGTGATCCATCTGGGTGGGCTCACCGCTCGCATCCTGAAGCAGTAACGCACATTGCCCGCGATACACCGAACGAACTGCCTAACGCACAACAAGAGCCCAACACCATGATCGGACGCCAACTCTTAGTCCTGGCCCTTCTCCTCACCACCAGTGCCTATGCCGTTCAAGTGAACGTTCACGTGTACGCCGCGAACTGCAGTTCAGGGTACGGTTATGCAACGGCTGAAGGCATCAACGGAACCCCACCATACACCTTCGATTGGAGCGATGGCAGCACCGGCCCTGAGGCCTCCTTGCCGCCGGGCAGCTATACGGTGACGGTGACGGATAATACCGGCGCAACCGCCACATCGCAGAGCTTCACGGTCTCCTCAAGTTCCCCTCCCCTCGACGGCAGCGGCCTGCTCAACAACATCTTCTTCGCTGGCCTGGAGCCGTGCCAAGGCCAGTGCAACGGTGGGTTCCGGCTCTATTTGCCCCTGGTGACCGGCGGCTATTCCATTGGCACCACACCGACCATGCAGGTGCAGCCATGGGGGCCACCTCCTGGTCAGCCGATCGAATACTACATGATGTACGAGATCATCGGCGCATGCCCCGGCCAGGCGGTGAACATAACGGTCTTCACCGATTGCGGCTTCGGTTCTGCGGATGTGACCATACCGGCCGCGCTTGTGGATCCCGCGGTTGACGTGCTGCAGATCACCGGCAGCTGCACCAACTCCAGCAACGGCTATCTGGCCGGGAGCCTGAATTGGAGCGGTTATCTTCTCACCAATGGGTGGAACCTGCAAGCCGTGGACGAGTTCGGCGCAACTGTGCCTGCCCAAGCCATGGACTTGGACGATCCATCGCCCGTTCCATTCGAGCTCTTCGGCCTGCATCCGGGTGGTTGGGTGATGCGCTTCAGCAGCGAGGAAAGCACAGGCTCCATTCAAGCGCCTTGTGTAGTGGACCTCCCGTTCGTAGTGCCCGACCTCGGTTCTGATTGCGGATCGCTCACTGGAAGAGCATTCGTGGATGCCAATGAGAATTGCATCCAGAACTCCGGCGACCCCAACCTGCCGCAGACGGTGGTGGTGGCACAGCCGGGTGATCACTACGCGCTCACCAACGCAGCGGGACAATACAGCATGAGCCTGCCATATGGGTCGTACACAGTAACGACTTCAAGCGCCGTTTACCAGGAGCATTGCGGAGTGAGCACCACGCCTTTCGTGTTGAGCACCGGCCAGCCCAATGTGGTGCGCGATCTGGCGGACACGAGCCTGGTGGGCCTCGATGTGAGGGTGACCGCAGCGAGCGGTCCCGCGCGGCCCGGGTTCCCCATGACCATGGGCGTCGCGCTCCGCAATCTTACAGGTGTGCTGGCAGGCAATGGCACCGTGACGCTTACCTACGACCCCGTACTGACCTTCGTGTCAGCGACACCGACAGCGACGGTGAACGGAAACACACTGACCTGGTCGAGCCCGAACATCGGGGCCTTGCAACAGCGCAGCTTCAGCGTGAATTTCGAGGTGCCACCGGACGATAACCTCATCGGCACCGTGCTCACCACTGCGGTAACGGCCAGCGTGACCAACCCGGAGGCCAACCTGATCAACAATAGCTTCTCATACCTGAGAATGGTCACCGGTTCATACGACCCCAACGACAAGACCGCGCTCACCAGTTCACGGGAAAGCAGTGAGATCTACTACATCGACGGCGACGAATGGATCGACTATACCATCCGCTTCCAGAACACCGGCACGGACACTGCCTTCACCGTGGTGATCACCGATACGCTACCGTCCACGCTCGATCCCGCGACCTTCCTGAACGGCGCGGCGTCGCATACGCACACCGTATCACTATCGGGCCAAGGCATCCTGCGGTGGAACTTCCCTGCCGTCCTGCTGCCTGATAGCAACGTGAACGAACCCAGGAGCCACGGCTTCGTCTCCTTCCGCATCCGCCCCAAGCAACCTGTTCTGCCCGGTACCGCGATCGAGAACATCGCCAACATTTACTTCGACTTCAACGAACCCGTGATCACCGAGCCGAGTGTGCTGGTGGCGGAGTTCAGCACGGGAGTGGATGAAGCACGAGCTTCAGGATTGAGCGTGTACCCGAACCCCGCAACAGCCACCATTGCTGTGGTGGGAGAGGACCTTGCCAGTGTGCGCATCTTATCCTTGGAAGGAAGGGTGCTGCACCAAGAACGCGTCGAAGCGGCGCCGCACCGGATGGATGTACACTTCCTTGCTGCGGGTACTTACTTTATGGAATGCCTCCACTCCAATGGCCAACGCGCCGTTACCCAATTCACCAAACACTGAGCGCATGCGGATCACCCACGCTGCCATTTGCCTGCTTGCATGCTACCAACCGGTGCACGCCATCACCATCGAGCTGATCTCCTATGGCATGCCCAGTTGTGTGGCGCCGGATGGTTATCTGAACGTGATGGTGACCGGTGGCACACCACCTTACACCTATTCGTGGGATAACGGTGCGACGACGCAGAACATCTCCGGCTTGGCACCTGGCTACTACGAGTTGACCGTGATGGATGCCGTCTTCGCCACGGCCACGCAAGGCTGGAACCTGAACGTGGTACCGCTCTATTCCCCGCCAAGCGCGCAGGATGGACACTCCAGCTGCATCGGGTCCATGAGCGGCCGTGTGCAGGTGATCGAGTTCGGGATCGAACGGCACGCCGCCCTACAGCTACTCGCCGCTGCCCAGCGGATTCGATCCGCAAGGCGATCCTTATTTCGAGGTCTCCGGCGTTTCGCCGGGAGATCCGGTGCAGATCCAAGTCACGGATGCCTTCGGCTGCACGGGCATCCTCACCCAATACCTCATGGCCCCGCAGATCCTGGGCGGGCCGAACATGACCGTGTCGAACATCCAAGGCTCGTGCTCCACCGGCGCAGGAGGTACAGCGGTCATCGGAAATGTCTACGATGGCGGCTATTTCGGAGGTCCCGACTACGCGTTGCTCGATGCGTCCGAGAATTATGTGTCAGGAGGCTTCAACGCGGCGAACACCATCAACTTCAATGGCCTCCCACCCGGCGATTACCACATGGTGCGCGATTGGGATCCGAGCGGGGTGTATATGGCCTACAACTGCGACGGCAATCCATACGACCGCATCGACTTCACCATACCCTCGCTGGGCCCGGATTGCGGCTCGGTGAGCGGCACCACGTACATCGACTTCGATGGCGATTGCACCCAGGACGCGAACGACCTGCCGGTGCCCTACCAAGTGCTGGCCATCGACCCCGGCCCGCAGTACACGATCACCGGCGGGGATGGTTCATACTCCATCGACCTGGTGGATGGCAGTTACACCCTGGCGCAGACCGATCCCACGCTCGTGCAGCTCTGCCCGGCCAGTGATCCGGTACCCTTCACGATCGCCTCCAACCAGATCGCGATCCACTTCGCCAGCAGCAGCACCGTTCCCTTGGACGTGGCGGCCGACTTGGAGTGCGATGCCATGCGACCGGGGTTTTACGGCACTTATTGGGGCGAGGTGCGCAACCTCTCACCGCAGCTCACCGGCGCGGTAACAGCAACGCTTGCGTTGGATCCCGTGCTCGTGTATCAAAGTGCCTGGCCTGTTCCATCCTCAGTCGTCGGGAACACCCTGACCTGGAACCTGCCCGCGTTGGCGCCGCTCAGCGGTTACAGTTTCTCTGTGCAGGTGCTCGTGCCGGCTGGTACAACGATCGGCACGCCGCTGTCAACCACCTTGAATGTAAGTTGTGTGGCAATGGAAGGCGACCTGGCCAACAACACGGCTGCCGCAGCGCTGCTGGTAACAGGCAGCTATGACCCCAACGACAAGGTGGGCACGGCCGATGCAAGCGGGAGCACCTCCCAGTTCTTCATTGATCAGGATGAGTGGATCGATTACGTGGTGCGCTTCCAGAACACCGGCACGGACACGGCGTTCACCGTAGTGATCACGGACACGTTGGCTGCAGAGCTGGACATGGCCAGCTTCCAGCAAGGCCTGGCCTCGCATGCATTCGAGGTGGAGTTCAAGCCTGGCCGGATGGTGGAGTGGACCTTCGCAGACATCCTGCTACCGGACAGCAGCGTGAACGAGCCTGCGAGCCACGGGCTGGTGAAGTTCAGGATCAAGCCCGCGCTGCCGGTGCTGGCCGGTACCGTGATCAGCAACACCGCCAACATCTACTTCGACTTCAATCCGCCGGTGATCACCGAGCCGAGCGTGCTAGTTGCGGAATTCAGTACGGGAGTGGCGGACATTGCAGCCGAAAGCGGCTTGGAAGTGTTCCCCAACCCGGCGAACGGATCATTCACAGTTCGTATTCCCGATGGGAACATCACATCGATGCAACTCCTCTCAGCGGACGCCAGGCTCGTCCTGCACGATAGCGCAGCGGGTTCGTCCTCTATCCTGATCGACGCGACAACACTCGCTCCCGGTACTTACTTCGTTGTGGCCACTTCTGCATCTGGCGAACTCCTTCGAACTCGACTGATCAAACACTAAGGCATGAGATCGATTCTACTAGGCCTGTTGCTTGCTCCGCTTTCGGCTTCGGCCTTCAGTGTTTCAGGATATTCTATTGCCACCACCTGTGGCAACAACACAGGCGCCATCGACATTTCGGTCAATGGGGGCATATCCCCGTACACGTACGCATGGGCCGACGGCCCTACGACCGATGACCGAACGGGCTTGGCCGCTGGCAACTATTCCGTGATGGTCACGGACAATGTTGGCGGTACAGGTATCTGGAGCGGAACGGTAGAGGGCGGGCCGCTCTTCGTGCAGACCACCTTCGCTGGAGGTTTCGCGTGCCCCGGTGAGAGCGACGGGAGCTTCGTGGTGCTTCAGAGCATGTTCAATGGAATACCGCCGTACAACATCTCGGTGTACATCAACGGGTCACCTGCTTCTCCGAGCGGAACGAATGGGCAGGGCGATCCAGATCTACTCCGGATCTGGCGGCGGTGATGCAGTTTTCGGTGGAGCGCCTCTGATGCGGGCGGATGTTCCGGTTCGAGCAGTAATGTGATGCAAGGACCAGCCGGGACCCCCATCACCGTGACGGACATCGTGGCTGCATGCAACGGGGCGAACGGGAGCGTGGTGCTGGACAACAACTTTGATTGGCCGGCGCACATCGTGATCACCAATTCCCTCGGACAACAGGTCTATAATTATGACCAGGTCACCAGTGAGCTTGTTCCGGACCTGTTACCGGACGATTACACCATCATGCAGTTCTGGACCTGGTCCATGTTGAATTCCTGCACGCCCATCTACAGCAGCTTCACCGTGCCCGACCTGAGCCCGAACTGCGGCAATGTGCACGGCACCAGTTGGTATGACCTCGACGCCGATTGTGTGCGCGACCAGGGCGAGGTGGGTATTCCATACAGCGTGCTCCTCATTGAGCCCGGTGAACTCTATGTGCTCACCAACAGCGACGGCACATATGACTTCAACATCGGGAATGGTTCGTACACCATGGCGCAGTTGGATCCCACGCTGATCCATTATTGCCCGGGCACGCAACCAGTGCCCTTTGTAGTGAACTCATCAGATCCAGCTGTTGATCTCGCCAATGGAAGCACGGTGCCATTGGACCTTTCGCTTCATACGGTGCAAGGCGTTGCCCGGCCGGGCTTTGCCTATTCGTTCAGTGGATCAGTGCGCAACCACACGCCACAGGTGAGCGGACCAGTGACCGTTACGGCGTCCTTCGACCCGGCATTGATCTACCTCAACGGCACGCCCATGCCGACAAGCGTATCCGGTAACACCATCACGTGGAACTTCGGTCCGCTCACCTCTTTCGATCAGACCGAATTCAACGCGACGTTCACGGTTCCTGCGGCTACGCCGTTGGGTACAATGCTCACGAGCACCGTGAGTGCAAGTAATACCCTTACGGAGAGCACACTCGCGAACAATACCACCATCGTGCAGGCCACTGTCATCGGGAGCTACGATCCGAATGACAAAACAGCGGCTACAAGCAGCGGCTTCAGCAATTCGTTCTACTACATCGATGCGGACGAGTGGATCGACTACACCATTCGCTTCCAGAACACCGGGACGGCCTCGGCCATTGACGTCGTGATCACCGACACGTTGCCAGCTGAACTGGACATGGCCAGCTTCGAGCAAGGCGCGGCATCGCATTCCTTCGAGGTAAGCTTCAAGACGGATAGGGTGGTGGAGTGGCGCTTCGCGAACATCCAGCTTCCGGATAGTGGAACGAATGAGGCCGCGAGCCATGGCGCAGTGGGCTTCCGTATACGCCCCCAACTCCCCCTGCTGGCCGGAACGGTGATCGAGAACATCGCCAACATCTATTTCGACTTCAATCCGCCGGTGATCACCGAGCCGAGCGTGCTGGTGGCGGAGTTCAGCACAGGGCAGGCCGAAGGTCCCGGCGAAGACGGGAAGCAGCAGCATTTAACCCTGTTCCCGAACCCCGCCCATGATCGCGTTCGCCTGGTGCTTCCGCAGGGAACCAGTAGTCCCGTATGGGTGGAGGTGCTTACTGTGGACGGACGCACCGCCATGACCGTCAGGGTAGCTCAGGGCGAAGAATTCTCGGTGCTTGGTCTGGCCCCGGGTTCCTACCTGATGCGGGTTCGGAACGCCGACGGATCGGCTGTTGCCAGGCTTGTAACGTACTGATCGTCAGTATGATGTAGTATCCCTTGGAACAGAGGGGCCGCCGCCTTGTGCGACGTAATGGGAAGCAACCGGCCCAGGGAGGGCTCCCAGGCCATAACGAACGGTCAGGAAATATGAACATTCGTGGCAACCCTCCCGTACCAGCGCCGTCTTCTTGTTGCTCCAGATGAACCACATGATGCCACGCTCCACTTCGGCCAGCCGCTCCACGTTGATCTTGACCAGCGGTATCATCAGCGCCGTTCTGTCCGCCACCCTCTTCTGCCTCGCGTACCTGGTCCTTTGACCTGAGCGGCACGCCCCCCACGTTATCTTGCGGGGGTGCGCAATGTTACGCTGGCCTTCCTCTGCGCTTTCGCGCTCCATGCTTTTCCGCAGCCGATCCCCAACTCCCTGTTGTGGCGGATCACGCGCACCGGATCTCCGGATACCTCCTTCATCTATGGCACGTTGCACAGCCGTGATGCGCGTGCTTTCACGTTACAGGATAGCACGCTCTTCTTCTTTGACCGTTGCGAAGTGATCGCCGGCGAGCTGGAGCTGGAGGAGACCGAACGCATGAGCCCTTCGCTGGCCAATGCCATGTTCCTTCCGAACGGACGATCGTTGGATGCGCTCTACAGCAAGCGTGAATACAAGCTGGTGGCCGCTGCGCTGAAGGAGAAGCTCGGACCATTGGCACCGCTCTGCACGAAGCTCCGTCCCTTCTACATCATCGCCATGCTCACCGAGATGGAGATGAATGGCGATAGCGCGACGGTGTTGGACGCTTGGTTGCAGGAGCGTGCAGTGCAGCGCGGTAAAAAGGTGATCGGGCTGGAAACGGTGGCCGAGCAACTGCGCGCTGTGGAGCGGATCCCGTTGACCGATCAGGCCAGGCTCTTGTTGAACGTGCTACGGGAAAAGGATGCGCGTAGTTCGATCACGGCTGCGTTGGACGCATATGCCGCACATGACCTGAATGCGCTTATGGTCTTGTTGGAGCGCGATGGCCTGCCGGAGCACGCGGACAAGGCCTTGTTGATGGAGCGCAATTTCCGCATGGCCGAACGCCTGGATGCCCAGATCAGGGCAGGTCAACGCGTTTTCGCGGCAGTAGGTGCCGCACACCTGCCCGGGTCCGAGGGCATCCTGCAACTCCTTCGCAACCATGGCTATTCGGTTGCGCCAGCAGGGCTCGCCGGCGGGCATTGAGGGTATGCGCTTACGGTGAAGGTGGCGCCTGTAAACCCATCCAACAGGTGATGGGGCGGTGATCGCTGAGCTCATCGGGCAGGGTCTGGAACGCCCATGAACGCAGTTCAGGACCCCGCAGGATGTGGTCGATGCGGAAGCTGGGAAAGGCGCCGATGTAGGTGTGTCCCACACCGCGGCCGCTCTCCACGAAGGCATCCTCCAGACCAAGTTCACGCAGCTGGTGGTAGCTGTAGCTCATCGGAACATCATTCATGTCGCCCCCCCAGATCACGGGGTGGGGGCTGGTGCGCATGTGCTTTACGATGGTCTCCGTCTGCAAGGCCCTTCGCTGGAATCCGCTCTTCAACCGGCGCGCGATCCTGCGCCCACCGGTGCCCAGATCCGGCTGACTTTCACCACTGCCGACCTTTTCCATGAACCGGTAATCCGCACGCCCGAAGCGCAGGCTCGCCAGATGTGCATTGTACACCCGCACCGTATCGCCGCCCACCTGGATATCCGTCCACAAGCACAGGTTGTTCAGGTCATCGGGGAAGTGGATCGCGCCCTTGGCCACGATGGGCCTTGTGCTGAAGGTGGCGATGCCGAAGTGATGGCCGCTGCGTGTGTGGGCCGTGTATTCCTCGGCGGAATGGGTGAAGCGATAGTCCTTCAGCAGTTGTTCACGTACCGGAGGATCTTCGCCCTTGTCCTCGTTGAGGAATTCCTGCATGCACAGGATATCGGGTCCTCCACCCGGATCAGGTCGAGCATCTCCTCCCGCGTGCGCTTGTTGTGGTTCCAGTTGTACAGGTCGAAGATCCGCACGTTCCAGCTCATCACCTTGAAGGGGGCGTGGATGTCCTTTGGCTGATCGCGATGGCCCATGAGCTGGATGTATTCGCCCATGTACACCCAACCGAGCAGCATGGCCACCAGCGAGGGGATCATGCGTTTCCGCCGAAAAATGGCCCACCACAGGAGAAAGAGCACGTTGGCACCGAGTATGAACGGGTAGGCCATGCCGAAGAAGGCGATCGGCCAGAAGGTGCGCGGACTGATGTGGATGCTCAGGTACGCCAGCAGCAAGGCGATCACGGCCAGTCCATTGAGCAGCCAGAACGGCCCATGCCAGCGGCTCGGCCTCCGCTTGGCGGATACGTCATCGGCCGACCCGCTCATTTGTCCTTGCTGGCCTTGAAGAGGAAGTCGCGCTCCTCCTTGCTTAGGCTGTCATAGCCGGAGCGGGAGATCTTGTCGAGGATGGCATCCACGCGCGCCTGTTTGTCCGTCCGTGGCACGCCCTGGTCGGCATCCACCATGACGCGGCGACGTACGGGTGTTACCACGCGCATCCGCCCTTTCTTGCGGCGTGTCACGAAGTCCGCGATACGCTCAAGCCCGTTGGTGAAGGACATGCTCCAGTCCCGTCCGCGATCAAGTCCGCGCGCGGCCAGAAAACCATACAGTGCGCCGCCCAGGTGCGCTATGTGCCCTCCGCTGTTGTCGCCATCGCGCAGGAACACCAGGTCCATCACCAGCAACACACCTGCGATGTACATCAGTTTTACCGGACCGAAGAGCAGGAGGTGTACCACCATTTGCGGACGGTAAGCGGCGATGCACACCAGGATCGCCATCACGCTCGCGCTGGCCCCCACGATCCAGCTGCCACCGTTGTACATGGGCATCAAATTGTAGAAGACCAGGTACAGCAGCAGTCCGCTGAAGCCGCCGAGGATGTACGTGCCCAGGAGCCGCTTGTCGCCAAGGATGTTCTGGAACAATTGCCCCGAGAACCAGAGCATGAGCATGTTGAAGAAGATGTGCCCGATGCCGCTATGCGCGAACATGTACGTGACCACCGTCCATGGTCGTGTGATCAAGAGGCGCAGGTCCTGTGGACATTCGATCCACTGGCGCATGTATGTGTGGCCCGCTTCCGCCGCCATCGCTTTGTTCTGCAACACGAAAAGCAACACCAGGTCCACCACGAGCATCGCCAGGAAAACGGCCACGTTCACCAGGATCAGCCGCACAAGTGTGCCGCCGATGCGCCATTGGGAGGTCAGTTCGCTGCGGATCGCCATCGTCTTTCTGCCGTCACAAGATCGTTGTACGCTTCCAATAGCGCATCAACAGATACCCAAAGATCATGCCTCCGAGGTGGGCGTAGTGCGCCACACTGTCGCCGGCCATTGGACGCACACCCTGGAAGAGCTCGATCAGTCCGTAGATCGCCACCACGTATTTGGCCTTCAGGGGAATGAACAGGCCGGGCGCGTAGATGACCTCGTTGGGCAGCATCATGCCGAAGCCGATGAGGATGCCGAACACCGCACCGCTTGCACCGATCATGGGGCCGAGCAGATCGCCCGCGGCCGACATGACCTGGCCGCCCATCACATCGGCTGCCATCTGATCCGTTACTCCGCTTCGTTCGTAAAGCTCCTGCAACGCGTTCATCATGAACTCCTTGTCCATGGGCAAACGGCTGAGGTGCTGGATGTCGCTTACACTGAATCCGTAAGGCGCCAGCTGGGCCATGTGCTGATGGAACTCCCAGGCGTTCACCCCTTCCTGCAGGAAGGCCGCGCCCAGACCCGTTGCCAGGTAGTAGAACAACAAGCGCTGCGGTCCCCACAATCGCTCCAGTGTGTTGCCGAACATGAACAGGCCGAACATGTTACCCAGCAAATGCCCGAAGTCGGCGTGCATGAACATGTGCGTGAGCAGCTGCCACGGCCGGAAGTTCGGCGAGCTGAAGTTGTACAGGCCCAAGTGCTGGTCCAGCAGCTCGGGCATCAACGTGGCCTTCAGCAGGTACAACAGCGCGTTGATGATGATCAGGTTGGTGATCACCGGTTGGAACCCGATCGTGAAGCCCGAGCCGTATCCGCGCATCATCGTTGGAAGCGCTCGTCCAGTTCCTGGAGGGTCCACGTGATCAGCACGGGACTGCCCCCGGGGGTGAAGTAGGGCATTTCACACGCGAACAAACGGTCGATGAGGTCGTGCATGGCTTCCGTGCTCATGCGCTTGTCGTTACGCCAGGCCAGGCTGCGGGCCATGCCGCGCGCAAGGGTGGCGTGTCGTTCGGCCTTCAAGGTTCCGCGCTCGTTCTTCACCTGTTCCAGCAGTTGCTCCAGCAGTTTCGCCGGGATCCTCATCGCCGCTCTCTGCTGGTAGACCATTCACTGCAACGCTTCGCCCGCTCAATGGTTCGAGCTGAAACCCCAACGCGGTAAGCTCCGGAATGATGCCCAACAGCAGCGCATGATCCGCAGCGTTCAGTTCCACGGTAACGGGGAAGAGCTGTGCCTGGCTGCTGCCCTGGCCTTTTTCCAGCGAGCGCATGGCGCGTTCGTAGAGGATGCGTTCGTGTGCCCGCTGCTGATCGATCACCACCAGGCCCGTGCGCAACTGCGACAGGATATAGCGGCCGTGGATCTGGAACACCGGACGTGCACCGGTGGTCTCCTGCTCGCCCATGGGCAGCACGCGATCCTGCGGCACATGGCCGGGCACGGCCTCGTCGTGCTGCACCGTGCGCGGGGCATCGGGCAGGTCGAACAGCTGCTGCCAGCCGCCCACGGCGGCTTTCTGACCCAGGTCGTAAGGTCGCCATTCGTCGCGCGGGGCTGGAGTGATGGGTGCTACGGTGGGCACGTTGGGCATGCCTGCCGCCATCAGCATCGCGGGCTCCGGCTCGAAGTCCAGGCTGGGCGTGATGTTGTGGCGGCCCAGTGCACGGCGCACCGCAGCGTGCATGATGGCGTACACCGTGCGGTCGTCGCGGAACTTGATCTCCGTTTTGGTCGGGTGGATGTTGATGTCGATCCACGCCGGGTCGATGTCGATGAAGAGGAACCAGCTCGGGTAGTTGTCGCGCGCCACCAGCTCGTTGTAGGCCGCGCGGATCGCGTGTTCCAGGTAGTTGCTGCGGATGAAGCGGTTGTTCACGAAGAAGAACTGCTCGCCCCGCGACTGCGCTTGGCGAACTCGGGCTTGCACACGAAGCCCTGCACCGCACGAAGTCCGTGGCCTCATCCACCGGCACCAGCCGCTCGTCGTATTTGCGACCGAACACATGCACGATGCGCTGGCGCTCGTTGCCCGCGGCCAGGTGGAATACTTCCTGTTCGTTGTGGATCAGCTGGAAGGCGATGGCCGGATGCGCCAAGGCCACGCGCTGGAACTCGTCGATCACGTGCTTCAGTTCCACCTGATCGCTCTTGAGGAATTGCCGGCGTGCGGGTACGTTGTAGAAGAGGCTGCGCACGCTGATGCTGGTGCCTGCGGCGCACGCCACGGTCTCCTGGGCCTTCACACGGCTGCCCTCGATCAGCACCCGCGTGCCCAACTCGTCCTCGTGCCGCCGGGTGCGCAGCTCCACCTGCGCAATGGCCGCGATGCTGGCCAGCGCCTCGCCGCGGAAACCCTTGGTGCGCACCACGGAGAGGTCGTCGGCGCTGCGGATCTTGCTGGTGGCGTGGCGCTCGAAGCTCAAGCGCGCATCGGTGGGCGTCATGCCCTGGCCATCGTCGGTCACCTGGATCAGGCTGCGTCCGGCGTCCTTCACCACGAGGATGATGTTCGTGGCGCCCGCATCCACGCTGTTCTCCAGCAGTTCCTTCACCACGCTGGCCGGACGCTGCACCACCTCGCCCGCGGCGATCTGGTTGGCCACATGGTCGGGCAGCAGGCGGATGATGTCGGACATGGATGCGGGATCGCCGGCACGCAGCCAGGAGCGAGGCACAAATATCGCGTTCCGGGGGGCTACTTACTTCCGGAATGGGTATTCAGGCGCGATCCCGTCGCCCCGTCGCCGGGATGATCCTAACGCCGGGAACCGCGGTGCGCTTAGAACACCATGATCTTATCGCGGCTGGCCGGAACAAGGGTGCGATCGTGTGCCACGGCCAGACAGCCTCCATCCTTGTCGAATCCGAGCGAGCCCACAGGACCTGGGTACGTAAGGCCGCCCATGCGACGTTCCAATTCCAGGATCACCGCGAACTTCACGTGGCGTGTCCGGCCATCAAAGCCGCCGTCGTTCACGTGGTGCGTATCCACCACCACTTCCTTGGGCAGGTGGCCGGGTTTCTCGAAGCGCAAGGTGGCCTCCACATCCGCCGGCAACGACACTTCGAAGCGGCCGGATTCCGGAACGGTGGTGGTCTGGGTCTCCCCGTTCACTTCAATGGATACCACCACGCCGGCCATCGTAAGGTCCTGCGTTTGCAACCACCCGGTGATCACCACCGCTTCATCGAGGGGTGATGCGGGTGGTGTGCTGGCGCGGAGCCCGGTGCTCAGCAGCATCAAGACAGCGGCGCAGAGGCCACTGGTGTATTGGAGGTTGTTCCGCTTGTTCGCATGGTGTTCAGGTGTTCGTTCCGTGTAGGTTGATGCCAGCGGATACGAGCGGTCGTAGTGGAGGTTCCAGCAGTTTTGGGGCAATTCGACGGATGGCGGAACACCATCGCGCAACGCACGGAAGTGCAGGTTGAAAGGGGGAATATGGTCCGCGGTTAAAACGGGACGCCGCGCAGGAGAGGAGAAAACCAGTTTAAATACACGGCTGTTTTCCCCTACTGCTGATCGATCCCCTGATAAGCCTGCCTACCGGACAGGCAGGCTCAGCCGGGGTCTTATCAGCCAGGCAAGGAGGGGCCAGGGGTGGTTTCCATTTGGCATTTCCTGAAGATCGAAACCACTCCAGCCCCCCCTTGCGCCGCATCCGATCGGTTTATTCTTTTGCATATCCAAACCAAACAAAACTCCCATGAAACAGTCCCTAACGCTTTGTGCGCTGTTGACCCTCTCGGGGTTGCATGCGCAAGTGTCCATCGACTACAGTGACCTGTCTGCAACAGGTGTGGCCTTGGACATGTACATCGTCACGGACCCCGGCACAAGCAGCCCGCCCAGTGACGGCATCAACCAGACCTGGGATGTCAGTAGTGTTACGGTGCAGCCCTTGGGTACGCTGAACTTTACCGCGGCCGCCAACACACCCTTCGCTGCCAATTACCCCACGGCCAACTGGGCCTGGGCCCAAACGGTCACCGGGGTGGGTACGGACCACATCTACCTGAATATCGGCACAACGGGCATTGAAGTGCTGGCCACTGACGTGCCCAGCAGCACCAACAATTACACGGATCCGAAGCGGATCATGCAGTTCCCGATGACCTACGGGCAGAATTTCACGGATACGTACGCTGATATGGATGGTCCTGGTACCGTGACCTGGAGCTATACGGGGCATGGAACGCTGATCACCCCGTTGGGCTCCATACCTGACCTGGCCAAGGTGGTGAGCACCGAGGATGACCTCCTGTTGTGGAACACCACGCCCTTATATCCTGTGGTGATCGACGACGGTACAACCGTACTTTTCTTCACCCCTTCGGACGTTGGCATCGGCGATCTGAACGCCGGATCCGCCGTGCAGGTCTATCCGAATCCCTGCACTGACCAATTGGTGGTGGATGGCGTGGAGCGCGCCACTTGGCAGATCACCGACCTGCAGGGGCGGGTTCTGGAAACGGGTGTATTCAACAGCACTGGCCTGCAGCCCCTCGATGCTTCCGGCCTGGCTTCGGGCGCCTACGTGCTCACCATGGGAACCCCAGCAGGACAGCGTTCCATCCGGTTCTGCAAGCAATAGCATGCACCGGGTCCGCTGATCGGCCTTGCCGAACATGAAAAAGCCCTGCGATCAGCGGGGCTTTTTCGTTGAGCGGAACGGTGGGTTCAGCCCTTCTTCTTGTCGGCCTTTTTGCGGCCGGTGGTGCCTTCTGCGCGGCCTTTGCCGGCAGCCTCAGCGGCGGCGGCGCGCTTTGCGATCTTCAATGTGGCTTTGCGCTTGGCGTTCAATCGGGCACCGCTATCCTGTGGCATGTTGTCGTGGTTGTGGTTTGCGCCTGGGCCTACATGGCTTCGGCGGTCGGGGCGCGAAAGTAGGGGGAAAGAGCGAACTCTGGTTCTTCTCACGCGGACCTGCGCCCGCCGAAGCGGCTTCCGCGCAGGCGAGGGGCGCGGAGGGCGCGGGGGAATGCTAGGGCATCACGCAGAGGCGCAGAGCGCGCAGAGAATTGCACGGTCTCACACAGGGGCACAGAGGCCACAGAGGGTATTTATCCATGTCCATCCGTGTTCATCCGTGGTTTTCTACCTCAACGACGCAACGACGCAACGGGAACGCGACGTTTGTACCGCAAAGGGCGCGAAGAGCGCGCTGCGAGGGGCCTCACGCGGGGGCACGGAGTGCGCGGGAGAATGTGACCCGTCCTAAAACAGGTTTACAGGTTTGGGTTGATGTCCGAAGATAGGTTTACGGTTGTTGGTTCGTCCTGAACTGGGTTTACGGTTGATCGCTTTGGGTAGTAGTTCTTCCACGTCCGTTCAACGGGTATTGAACCGTAGTGGACTTGGTCGGGGGTGAACATGCTGATGCTGGAGTGAGGTCGTCCGCCGTTGTAGAGCGCAACGGCCCGGTTGAGTTCCGCGCGTGCTTCCTCGATGGTGTCCAACTGGCCCAAGTCCAGGTATTCCTGCTTAATGATGCCGTTGATGCGTTCGGCCACAGCGTTCTCCAACGGATCGCCGTTCTCGGTCATGCTCACGCGTATGCCATGCTGCTGTAGCAGTTGCACGTACTTGTGCGAGCAGTACTGCACACCGCGATCGCTGTGGTCGATCAGGCCTTCAAGAACATCGGCATGTGCCAGCGCCATGCGCAGTGCTTCAAGACTGCTCATCGCTTCCAGATCGGTGGCCAGGTGGTAGCCCATCATCCGATGTGAGTACGCATCGGTCATCAGCGTGATGTACACCACGCCTTGTGTGCGCGTGCGGAAGTAGGTGATGTCGCTCACCCAGATCTGCCCGGTATGCACGGGGACCACGTCCTTGATCAGGTTGGGCCACTTGCGCAGCCAGTGCGATGAACGCGTGGTGATCACACGCGTGCGTAAGCGCTTCACCAGCAGGCGGTGGTCCGCAAGCAGGTCGAAGAGCGCATCGCGCCCCATCTTAATGCCATGTTCAAGCATGAACGGATCGAGCAGCTCATACAACTTGCGACCGCCCATGCGCTTGTGGTCGCGCCGGATGGCATGCACCTGTTGCAATACCAGCTCATGCTCCATGCCCATGGCTTGGGCCTGCCAGCCGTTCTGGTAATGGGCCTGCCGGGTAACACCAAGCAACCGACAGAACCGCACCAGGCTGATGTGCGGGTAGCTGTCCTTCATGTCGCGGATCACTTGGTGTTGTCCTTTTTTCGGATGCTGATCCCTTGCTCGCGTTCGGCCAACTCGATCAACCTCGCATAGGCTTCCACACGCAGCTTCTCATCCTCCAGCTCGCGTTGCAGTTCCTTCAAACGCCTTCGCAGCAACTCGATGTCCTCTTCCTTGGGCTTGCTCAATGTGTACGCTGCCAGCAACTTGGCGGGCTTGGGCAGCCTACGAATATCCACATATCCCAACGCTGGCATCCAGGCTTGGAACGCACCCCTGTACGTGATCCCATACTTGTCTAACAGTCGTTGCTTGGGCGTGCCAGTCTCCAAATACTCCTCGATCACTTGCGCTTGAACTCCTCGCTGTACCGCGATTCGAACTTGCCGTTCTTGTTGTGCTTGAACTTGTCCTCCATGGGTCGCTGTTTTGCGTAAACCCATTTCAGGACGAGTCAATGCGAGGGCATCACGCAGAGGCGCAGAGAGCGCAGAGAATTCCACTGGCTCACTCAGAGACACAGAGGCCACAGAGCGTTTTTATCCGTGTCCATCCGTGTTCATCCGTGGTTTTCTACCGCAACGACGCTACGGCGCAACGGGAACACAGCGAAAGGCCATGCATCCCATCCATCTGCGTCCATCCGCGTTCATCAGTGTTCATCTGCGGTAAAAAAAGGCGCTCCAGCGCCCGATCCATCGGTGGTGCCATTTCACCGCCACGACGCAACGACGCAACGGGAACGCAACAAAGATTCATCCGCGTCCATCTGTGTTCATCAGTGTTCATCTGCGGTTCAAAACGCAGGCGTGGCATCGCTATCCGTGCCGCCCTGTTCAAAACTGGCCCGTGCCTTGCCCTTCCTCCCGTATACCGGCCGGTAGTTTCGCCGTTGTAGTCATGGCCCCGGCCTATCCCAAGAAATGAAGCGTTTTCCCATCCTGCTCGGCGTCACCGCCGTGGCGCTGATGTCCTTTGGCGGTCGCACCCCGCTGGTCACCGAGCGCCGCGAGAACCCGGCCTTCCTGAATGGGCCCATGCCTTGGGCCGATAGTGTGCTCCAAAGCCTCAACACCGAGGAGCGCATCGCGCAGCTGATGATGGTGGCCGCGTGGAGCAACAAGGGCCGCGAGCATGTCCGCGAGATCGAGGACCTCGTTCGCCAACGCAATATCGGTGGCCTCATTTTCTTCCAGGGCGGACCTGCCCGTCAGGCCATCCTCACCAACCACTACCAGAAGCTGGCCCGCACGCCGCTGCTGGTGGGCATGGACCTGGAATGGGGATTGGCCATGCGGCTGGACAGCACCATGCGCTTTCCGAAGCAGATGACGCTGGGTGCGCTGGAGAGCGACGAACAGATCGAGGCCATGGGCGGCGAGATCGCCCGGCAGATGAAGCGCCTCGGTGTGCAGGTGAGCTTCAGCCCGGTGGCGGACGTGAACAACAACCCGGCGAACCCGGTGATCAACGACCGCAGCTTCGGTGAAGAGCGTGAACTCGTGGCCCGCAAGTCCATCGCGTACATGCGCGGACTGCAGAACGGCGGCGTGATCGCCACCGCCAAGCACTTTCCCGGTCATGGCGATACCGACACTGACAGCCACCTCGGCCTTCCGTTGATCGCACAGACCCGCGCGCGACTCGATTCATTGGAGCTCTATCCCTTCGAGCGCATGGTGGCCGAAGGCCTCAGCGCCGTGATGGTGGGGCACCTGGAGGTGCCGGCGCTCGACAGCATCAAAGGAATGCCGAGCACATTGAGCCATAACGTGGTAAGCGACCTGCTTGAAAAGGAGCTCGGCTTCAAGGGCCTGATCTTCACCGATGCGTTGAACATGAAGGGCGTGGCCAACGCCGACAAGCCCGGTGAGATCGAATTGCGTGCATTGCTCGCCGGGAATGATGTGCTGCTGTTCCCGCAGGATCCGGTGAAGGCCATCGACCGCATCATGCAGGCCGTGGACAGCGGGATCGTGCCGCGCGAAATGATCGACCACAAGTGCTTGAAACTGCTCCGCGCAAAGGAGTGGGCCGGCCTGTCCAAGTTGAGGCCCGTGGTGGTGGCCAACATCGCCGATGAACTGAACCTGCCCGCCGCCAAATGGCTGCGTCGATCGCTCTACCAGAACGCCCTCACCGTGCTGCGCAACGAGCAGGTCCTGCCCATCCGCCGTGCGGACTCCCTGCGGATCGCGTCCCTGGCCATCGGCGATACCGCGCATGGCGTGTTCCAGCAGTACCTCGGGCGTTATGCGCGCATCAGCGAGTTCCGTTGTGACAAGGTGATGAACGCGGACAGCGCCGAAGTGCTCCTCAACAAGTTGAAGGGATACGACCTCGTGATCGCCTCCGTGCATGGCACCACCTTCCGTGCCGACAAGGAATTCGGCGTTCCCCAGATCACGCTCGACTTCCTTCGCCGCGTGGGCGACCAGCAGCGCATGGTGTTCGCGCTCTTCGCGAATCCGTACAGGCTGATGCAGGCCTATGGAGCACAACGCCTCAGCGGATTGGTGGTGGCCTATGAGGAGAATGACGATACCCAGGACCTGGTAGCGCAGTTGATCTTCGGCGCCATTCCGGCTAAGGGGCAGCTGCCCGTGACAGCTTCCTCCTTCTTCAAGGCGGGCGATGGACTGGCCATCGACCAGGTGGACCGATTGACCTACACGCATCCGGAGGCGGACGGTGTGCTCACCGCCGACCTGAAGCGCATTGATGACATCGTGCAGGATGCGATCGCCAAGCAGGCATTCCCCGGTTGTGAAGTGCTCGTTGCACGCGACGGCGAAGTGCTGTGGAACAAGGCCTATGGCCGCACGAGTTATGGCGGCAGGCGCGTGCGAACGGACGACATCTACGACCTGGCCAGTGTCACCAAGGTGGTGGGCACCACAATGGCGGTGATGAAGCTGACCGAGCAAGGCCGTATCGACCTGGACAAGGACCTCGGTACGTACCTGCCCGAACTTGCCGCAACTCATCCCGTGCATGGCCGCGTACAGCTGCGCGATCTGCTCACGCATCAAGCGGGCATGGTGGCCTTCGTGCCGTACTTCCGCAGCCTCGTGCGCACCGGTTCGCTCCGCGCTGATGTGTTCGCGGATACGGTGGATCATGTGCACACCGTGCGCGTGGCCGAAGGCGTGTACATGAAGCCGGCCTATCAGGACAGCCTATGGGCCGCGATGCTGGCGGCACCTGTTGCGCCTCGGGGGAACTACCTGTACAGTGATCTCGACTTCCACCTGCTCGCCCGCGTGGTGGAGCGCGTGAGCGGAAAGACACTGGACACGTATCTCGATTCCACGTTCTATCGTCCGCTGGGGCTGGCGACCATGGGATACCGGCCATGGCAGCGCTTCCCCAAGGACCGCATCATTCCCACCGAGGACGATCATGATTTCCGTATGCGCCTGATCCAAGGAGATGTGCATGATCAGGGCGCGGCCATGCTTGGCGGTGTGGCCGGGCACGCGGGGCTCTTCAGCAATGCGAACGATCTGGCCGTGATCATGCGCATGCTGCTCAACGGCGGTACCTATGCAGGAGTGCGTTACCTGAATGACAGTACCATCGCCGACTTCACCAAGTGCCAGTTCTGCAAGCCCAATGCGCTTCCTGCCCCCAATGGCAAGGACAACCGACGCGGCCTGGGTTGGGATAAGCCCCAGCCTGCCGGGAAGCCAGGCCCGGCGTGCGAGTGTGTGAGCTATCTGAGCTTTGGACACACCGGCTTCACCGGCACGCAGATCTGGGCCGATCCGGCCGACAGCACCATCTACGTCTTCCTCAGCAACCGGATCAACCCCAGCGCCGAGAATAAAAAGCTCAGTGAACTGAACATCCGTACGCGCATCCAGGAGGTGGTGCACGATGCGGTGGCAGCCCGGCCCCGGCCTATCCTGAAGCCCAGGCGCTGAGCCCGACGGACGTTCCGGAGCCATACATCGACCGATCACGGTCATTGGTCGCGACTGCCTGACGGAACTGCTGGAAGGCCTACTTTGCGTCCAAACTTGTCCAAGCGCATGAAACATCTTTCCGCCCTCTTGATCGCCACGGGGCTTGCATCCTCGCTGTTCGCTCAATCCGAGTGCAGCGATGGTCGCTACCTCGATCCGATGCACTTCGATTCAGTGATGGTCACGTCCGCCGTGACCTTCGGCAGCAACACACCTGTATCCGGTGGCGGCTCGCAGACCCTGCGCATGGACATCTATCAACCCGTTGGGGATGCGCTTACTGCACGGCCCGTGGTCCTGGTGGCCTTCGGGGGCTCCTTCATCACTGGCCAGCGAAGCGATGTGGCCGACCTCTGCGAACGTCTGGCCCACCTGGGTTATGTGGCTGTAGCACCTGATTACAGGGTGGGATTCTTCTTCCCCAATGCGCACACCACCCAACTCGCCGTGATCCGCTGCGTGCATGATCTGCGCGCCGCCATTCGCTTTCTGCGCAAGACGGCGGAGGTGGACGCCAACCCGTACCTGATCGATCCGGATCGCATCATCGTGGGTGGCATAAGTGCCGGGGGCATCGGCGCACTCCACGTCACCTACCTCGACCAGTCGTCGGAGATCCCTCCCATCCTTTATCCTGACACGCTGACCATTGGCGCCATCGAAGGCAACAGCGGCTGGTCCGGCTATTCAAGCGATGTGATGGCCTGCTGGAGCATGAGCGGCGCCATCGGCGACACCACCTGGATCCAACCCGGCGATCAACCATGCATAAGCATACACGAGGAAGGTGATGGCGTGGTGCCCTATGGCACCGAAGAGGTGAGCGTGATCGGCATCCCCACCGGGTTGATGGCCTCGGGCAGCAGCGATGTGCATCGTCGTTTGGACCACGAGGGCATTGACAACTGTTTCGTGAGCTATCCGGGCGCGCAACATGTCGGTTACCTTACCTACGACACGGAAAATGCCTTCGGTGCCGTTGCCCGCTTCTGCGCCGATGTGGTCTGTGGCAACCAGATCAGCTGCGGTCAGTTGCCGTTGACGATCGCAGATGCAGCGATCGCCGCACAACCTGTTGCATACCCGAACCCAACGATGGGACTGTTGAACGTGCGCATCGAAGAACGCAGTTCCTTGACGTTGTTGGATGCTGCCGGGCGCTCGGTGTTGCAGATGAACGCGATCCCCGGCGCCCTTGTGCTGGACCTCTCCGCCCTGCCCAACGGCATGTACACCATGCGTATACAAGGGACGCAGATCCATACAAGCCGCGTGGTCAAAGTGGATTGATGCAAGCTGACCGGAACGAGAAAGCCGCCCCGTGGGGCGGCTTTCCTTTTTGATGGTAATGGACCGTTACTGCGCGTCGTCGTCGCCGAAGTTCATGCCGATGGTGAGGCCATAGGTCATGTATTTGCTATCCACGTTGCTGATGTTCGGGTTGTCCTTGAACACCTTGCTCAGACCGAAGCTCGCTGTGGGAGCCAGGGTGAAGAGGCCCATGTCGAACCCGAATCCAGCTTCGATGTTGAAGGAGCCGGCGTTGAAGTCGCCACGGTTCCAGTCGATGTTGTTGTCCTTGCTGTCCACGCTCATCAGCACATCATAGCTGGGTCCGAGCATGAAGCGCATGTCGAACTGGTAGGTATCGATGATGCGATAACCGGCCATGGCGCGAAGCTTCAACGTGGTGCGGATCAGGTCGTCCTTCACGGCAACGGCCGTGCCTTCACCGAAGCTCATCGTGGTGGCGTTGCGCCCGATGAAGACACCGGGTTGCAGGAACAAACGGTCTCCGATGCGGGCATCCGCACCCAACGTCCATCCAAGGGCGGCCTTGAAATCGCTGCCTGGTTTGGCGTCGGTGACTTTCTGGAAGTTGAGCCCGATCTGGGGGTTCACTTGGAACTGTGCGCTGGCGATCACGGTGGTTGTTGCGAAGGCCAGGGTGGTCATCATCTTTTTCATTTCGAATGCCTTTTTGCAGGCGGTGCGAATATGGCAACGCGCGTGCCGATCGTGCAAAGCACCTGTCCGCCACCTGATGTTCAGGGGTTTATGGGCCCTCCGGGGACGCATGCATCCGCGGCTCAGCCCACGATGCGGCCGTCATCCATGAGGATCTCGCGGTCGGTGCGCGCCGCGAAGTCCTGATCGTGCGTGACCACCAGGAGGCTGCGTTTGTGCTCTGACGCGATCTTCTTGAAGATGTCGAATACGATGCCGCTGTTGCGACTGTCCAGGTTGCCTGTGGGCTCATCGCCCATGATGATCATGGGGTCGTTGATCAGCGATCGGGCTATGGCCACGCGTTGCTTCTGGCCACCACTTAGTTGATTGGCCATTTTCACCGCGTGCTCATCCATTTCCAGCTCCTTCAGCAGGCCCATGGCGCGCGCTTCCACTTCCTCTGCGCTGTGGCGGCCCAGCTTCAATCCGGGCAGCATCACGTTCTTCAGCACGCTGAACTCGGGTAACAGGTAGTGGAACTGGAACACGAAGCCGATCTTCTCGTTGCGGATCTCCGCCAACCGCGCCCCGGAAAGCCCGCGCGTGGGCTCGCCATCGATCATCACCTCGCCCTCGAAGTTGGTGTCCATGGTGCTGATGATGTAGAGCAGTGTGCTCTTGCCACAACCGCTCTTGCCCGTGATGCTCACGAATTCGCCCTGTTTCACATCCAGCGAAACATCCTTCAGCACCGGCACGGTCACGGGGTCGTGGAACGACTTGTTCACATTCCGTACCTCCAGGATGTTGTTGTTGGCGCTCATTTTCCTCGGATGATCTCCACGGGGTCCACCTGGCTGGCTTTGCGCGCCGGGAACCAACCGGCGATCCAGGTGGTGATGAGCGCGAAGGTGACGGCGATGATGTAGTACTTCGGCGAGTAGTCGATGGGGAAGGTCTTCACCGTGGGTAGCGCAGCGGTGACGAAGGGGATGTTGTCGATGATGTGCTGCATCGTAACCCCGCCGATAAGCCCGGTGATCCCGCCGACAAGGCCGATGATCATGCTCAACAGCAGGAAGATCCTGCGCACATCGCTGCCGCTGAAGCCCGTGGCCTTCAGTATCGCGATGGCATCGAGCTTCTCATAGATCATCATGTTCAGGATGTTGTAGATGCCGAAGCCCGCCACGATCAACAGCACGACACCCACCGAGTAGCTGATGATGCTGCGCACATTACTGCCGGTCTCGAACTGCGCGTTGGCCCGCTGTACATCCAACGCGTCCACATGGAACCGCGCGGTGAGTTCCTTCGCCATGGCCGGAGCCATCAGCAGGTCGTGCAGCTTTACGTTGATGTCGGTGTAGTAGCTGCTCGGGCGGGCCAGTAGCTTTTGCACCGTCTTGATGTTGGCGTAGCACTGCACCTTGTCATAGTCCGCGATGCCGCTTTGGAAGATACCCACCACGCGCAACAGTGCCCGATCGCCCGAGGCTGTGGTCACTTGCACGGTCTCGCCTATGCCCGTCTCCATCATGTCCGCCAGCCCCTTGCCCAGTGCAATGGTGTTGTTGCCCACGGCCAGGTCGCGCGGATCGCCCTGGGTGAGGTAGTCGCCGAACTTGTAATACAGCACCTCCTGAGGCACGTCGACCCCGTTCACCTGGCCGTTGAGGTCCACCGTTCCGGAGTTGAAAAAGACCTGCGCAACCAGCCGTGGTGAAACGGCCAGCACGCGTGGGTCCTTCTTCAACGCTTCCATCATCGCCTCTGCGTTGCGCAACCGTGGCAGGTCGTTCTTCGGCTTGAGTGAGCTGATGAAATGGTGCGCGCTGTCGGCGCCGGCCACTGACCGATGTGCGAAGGCCTCTTCGATCGGCTGCACAGGTGATGCCTTCAATTCATTGTACAACCGGATGTGCGGGGTGCGGTTCAGGATCAGGCCGTCCAATAGGTCATTCAATCCGTTCATGAAGCCCAGCAGCGTAACGAACATGGTGATGCTGAACATCACGCCCACGGCCGCAACGATGCTCTGCCGCAGTTTGGCGCGGAGCAGGGTGAGGGCAATGGAGAGGAGGAGCTTCATGATCGATGGGCCGCAGAGGCGCGGAGGCGAAGACAACTGCGTGTTGATGCGGGGCAGCGCGTGGATGAACCGCCCGTTCGCGTTTGGCCTCTGCGTCCCTGCG
Organism: uncultured Flavobacteriales bacterium; assembly: GCA_963814325.1. GTDB lineage: Bacteria > Bacteroidota > Bacteroidia > Flavobacteriales_F > PHOS-HE28 > PHOS-HE28. Next base: position 137,184 of record CAWFCK010000005.1, on the reverse strand, counting down.
CCTTTGCGGCCTCCATGTTCAAGGCTTGTATAGCTCGGTGTTCGCGTCGATGCCTTCCAGTACTTCCACCTTTTCCATGTCGCGTGCACCGAGCTTTACAGGCTGGCGTTCACCCGGACCAGTGAGCACGTAAGCTCCATCCACCACATAGCCCGCAGGCACAGTGAGCGCTTTCTCCTTCACCCGCAGCACAATGCTGGCTTCGGCCGTGAGGTTGGGGTAAAGGGTGGGGGGCTTTTCGGTGAAGCGCGCTTCCACTTTGAAGGTGCGAGAGCGCGGATCCATCAAGGGAATCACGCGGGTGATCTCCGCGGAGAAGACCTGGCCTGCGTAGCTGTCCAACGTGATGTAGGTGAGCTGACCGGACTTCACCTGGCGGATATCGTACTCGTCCACCTCCAGTTCGATGTACAGGTCGGAGGCGCTGCCGATCACCGCCACCGCGCGTTGGGTGGTGGCCAGTTCGCCCGGCTCGATCATCAGGTCGTAAACCAGGCCATCGATCAGGCTACGCGGCGAGCGATCGTCGTTACCGGCGCTGCTGATGGCGGCATTGTTGCGCGCTACGTCCAGCTCGGTACGCAGACGTTCGCGCGTTTCGCTGAGCGCTTCCTTCGCCCGCGTGTAGTTCGCTTTGCTCGTGTTGAATGCCAGTTCGCGCAGGTCGAGGTCGTTGCGACTGCCGATCTGTTGTGCCCACAGCGCTTTCTGACGCGCGTAGTTCGTGCTGTCCAGGACGTATTTGTCCTTCGCCTGCGACACCGCTTCGCGCAGCTGTGACAACACGGGGCCGTTCTCGCCCGCATTCCGATCGAGCAATCGGACCTGCGCCCCGGCACTGCGGTTGGTGAGGTTGCTGCTGCGGTCGTCGATGCGGAGCAGGGCCTGTCCCGCTTTTATGGTATCACCCTCTTTCACCAGTAGGGCGGTAACGGTGCCGTTCACCGTGGGATATACCTGGTATTGGCCCTGTGCCTTGATCACGCCGCTGGCGTAAACGCTTTCCGTGATGGGGCCGATGGTGGGCGTGAGGGTCTCCGTATCAGGCTTGCAGCCGATGAGCAGGAGCAGGGCACAGGCCCCGGCGAGCTTGAATGGTTCCACACCGCGAAACTACCCAAGCCCGCCGAGGCCACCATGTCATTCGTCAGGCCCGGACGATCAGGGCAGCATCAAGGTCTTCGCATCGCCCTTGTCGGTGATCCAGAGGTATTTCACCACCTCCTTCACCTCCTTTTCCTTCACGTCCGGCGGCAGTTCGCACTGGATGGTGAGGTTGTACGTGTATTGCACCGGCGGCTCGGTGATCTCCGCATGCAGGACGATGTCAAAGTTGCCGTACGGTACCTTGTTGTAGAACAGCGTGTTCGGCTTGCGGATGTCGTTCACCAATTGACCCTTGCGTTTGCTGTTGAGCGATGATTGTGTATGGCCCTGGTACGCGGCATAACGGTCCAGCGGAAAGTATGCGCCGTTCTTCTCCGCCGCCATCCGATGGCTCTTCTCCACCTTGATGCCCAGCTTTTCGAAGTTCTCCAGTTTCTTCTGCAGGAGTTTCGTGGCGAAGATCCGCAAGGTGTCATAGGCCTCGCTTTGATGCGCCACGAAGAAGTCCACCTTCACCAGGTCGTAGATCCCCTCCTTGGCCGCAGCGGTCACCAGCTTGTCCAGGATCCGCGCGTCGGTGAAGCGGATGTGGATGTTCTTCTGGATCTCGAACCCGGCGGGCACTTCCTGATACGTGCGGCTGAATAATTTGCGCGTGGTCTCCACTTCATACACCGGAACGAAGGAGAGCATGTCGGTGAACACGTCCGCGTCCATCACCCCATCCTTGCGCACACGATCGATCATGGAGCCGATCCGTTCGCTGAGCAGGCTGTCCGCTTCCTCCGCGGATTGACCGAGCTGCGTGACATTGAAGATGGCCAGGTAGCTGTCGGCCTTTACGTTCATCATGGCGTTCACTTCCAGCGTGAGCGTGTTGCCATTGATGGTGGCCTTCACCGCCTGTTCGGCTTGTTGGAAGAACATCCGGCTGTTGGCCTCATAGTACAGGTTTCCCATGGCCTGTGGGCGGGCATGGATGGCGATCGCGATCGCGGTGGTCAGTAGGAGTGTGCGCGTGACGAGCATGTTCGGATTTTCGCCCCCGTACACGCTAACGGAGCATCCGTTCGATCAAGGCGAAAAGCAACATGCATCAAACTGCCAGGATCAGGAATGAGGGATCAAGGATAGAGGAATCAGGAATCCGGAATCCCGAATCAGCTACCCCCGACAACAGCTCACCTGTCTACTTCTTCTTGAACTTCCCCGATCGCCACGCCTGCATGAATTGTGCCCAGGCAATGGGGTTCAGCAATCCGATGGTGGGAGCGGAGCCCTGGTTGTAGAGACGCGTGTTCTCCACGGCCATGGCGTATTGCTGGCTCAACCCAGCGTCCGGCGGCATGTTCTCCATGCGTTGCAGCACCTCGGCCGTGCTCAGGCGTTTGAGTGCGGTCTGGTAATCATCATCGTTCAACCGCAGGTTCATGAACGCATCGGCGAACTGTTCCTTCGTGGGCCACGGATATACCATCAACGGATCCAGCATGATCGTGTCCGGATGCATCACGTGGATGATCGAATACTTCGAGGCCGTCATGCTGTCCGGAATGGCATACCAGTCGCGCTTGAAACCCACAGCGGCGAACTGCAACGTGTCACCGACCTGGGCCACGAAACTGAAGTAGCCAAAGACGTCGCTCACCGTTCCCCGGAAGCTGCCCTTGGTGCCAATGCTCGCGAAGGGTACCGGCAACAGACTGTCGCCGGTGACCACCACGCCGCTGAACTGGATCAACGGCCGGACCTTGTCCTTGCCTTGGCCCATGACGGAAAGTGTGCATACAAGATAGAGGGCGAGCAGGGGATGGCGCATGGACGGCGAAGGTATGAGGCAGTGGTACCGGTCAGCAAGAACGTTGCCAGAGCGGTGGTAGTGCGCCGCGTGCACCGGATGAACGGCCCCGTCACGCGCGCAGCCGCGGATCCCGTTAGTTTCGCAGGGCCTTGATCGCCGCTACCATGAAGAAGTTCTCCCTCTCGCTCGCCTCTTGCCTGCCGCTCCTGTCCATCGCGCAGATCACGATCGGCCCGGGCGATATGCCCAGCGCGGGTGATACCATGCGCTACCAGTCCGGGGCGGCGACCAACTTCGATGGCGGTGATACCGGCCCGGGCCACGAGTGGCATTTCGAATACCTGACACAGCTGGGAGAGGCGGCGGACACGGCTGTCAGCGTGGAAAGCACGCCGTTCCTCTATCAGTTCTTCTTCAACAACGCCTTCTTCTATCCCGAACATGACGCCGATCTGGCGCTGCGCGGAGCGTCCATCAACTTTCAAACGGTGAACTTGGAGAATGTGTATGAATATTTCAAAAAGACCAACGAGGGTTACCGGAACGTAGGTTTCGGCGCCACCATCAACGGCCTACCGGCCAGCGTGCAGCGGCAGCCGGTGGATCACATCTACCGGTTCCCGCTGAACCACGGCGACCAGGATACCAGCGCGAGCAACTTCGTGCTCATCGTGCCCACACTCGGCACCTACGGGCAGTCACAGGTCCGTTACAACGAGGTGGATGGCTGGGGTACGCTCTACCTGCCTGCCGATACGTTCGAAGTGCTGCGTGTGAAGAGCACCTTGATGATCCGCGATACGCTGTACGTCGATCAGTTCGGTTTCGGCTTCGCCTTCCCGCGTCCCGAAACCGTTGAGTACAAATGGCTGGCCGCTGGCATGGTGCAGCCTGTGCTGCAGATCACCACGCTGCTGGGGCAGCCGCTGACGGTGCGTTACGTTTATGATCCCGGGGTCAGCGTGGGCATGGACCAGCCCGTGCGCGCATCCGGCCCTGCCGTGTTCCCCAACCCCGCCAACGACCGCGTGGCCGTGGCCTGCGACGATGCTCGAGGGATCGCATTGTATGATGCGCAAGGGCAGACTTGTCCGCCGGATCGCCAGCGCACCTGCGCAACGCGCGGTGATGGTGGACCTGCACGACATTGCACCAGGGGTCTATACGCTGAAGCGCACAGGCGACGCGGTGGGTACCCGACTGGTGGTCGCCCGGTGATCCGTTCCTTCATCAGCGGATACCGACCGGTGCGCCTGCTGCTCGCAGGCGTCTATGGATCCTGTCTGCTGCTGGCCGTGATGTTGGACATGCGTGCGACGCGTGCGGCATTCCTCGGAGACGTTCATGTACCACAGCACCGCGGATGCACCCGCGCGCTTCACCGGCATCGTGCTGGGTTGCCGTGTGAACGGCGACGATTCCTCCGCCTGCCTGGAGGAACGCTTGAGCGCGGCACTCGCCCTCTATGAGCAGGGCCGTGTGCAGCGGCTGTTGGTAAGCGGCGATCATGGCACGAAGCAGTATGATGAAGTGAACGCGATGCGCGATTGGTTCGTGCAACACGGCGTTCCGGCGCAGCATGTGTTCCTGGACCACGCCGGATTCGATACGTACGACACGATGGTTCGCGCCCGCAAGGTCTTCGACGTGCGCGATGCGCTGGTGATCTCTCAGGCCTTCCACCTGCCGCGTGCTATTTATCTGGCGAGAAGCATCGGCATCGATGCCATCGGCGTGTCCGCCGATCCCCCGCAAGGCAGCAGTTGTCGCGGTAGTGCCGTGCGCGAACCGATGGCCTGCCTGAAAGCGGTGCTGAACGTGACCTTCCATTCCTCGCCGCACTTCCTCGGACCGATGATCCCCATCACGGGCGAACCGGATGCCACCTTCGATCGCTAGGCGAAGTGCTCCGGACCCACGTCTTCGCGGTAGCGGACCGCTGCTAGTTGAAGACGATCGCCATGCTGTTCGCACCAGGCCTGTGCATCGTTCGTCCGGCCTTCGTGCACGGCGAGCACCAACGGATGCGCTGCTCCGGCCCTACCCACGACCTCAGCGAGCACCCAGCGGCCAAGGTCCGCCTCGATCTCCAACGACGCCCCATCATGCACGGCCCGCTTGAAGGTGATCGCGCGCCAGCCATATTCCAGTGCGAAATGTGCCACGTAACGTGATCGGCCCCAGAGGCCTTGGCCATAGCGTTCCGCTTGCGCCAGATGACCCACTTCATGCGCCAGGTGCAGCAGCCATCGCCAGGTGCTTTCCAACGCGCCATCGCCGAAGCCATCGCGTGCGAACCACTTGCGCGTGAACCAGATCGTGCGTCCGACTGTGATAGCGCCACCGCGATGGTATCCGTACCAGGGAGCGTGCAACCAGTTCTGGTGCGAACGTCGGATGCGCGCGGTATGCAGCAGGTGCATGGGCACGCCGCTCACCGCGTGCAGCACCGCGCAGGCCAGCGGGGTAAGCGCACCGCGCTCGTCAACCAAGGTCTTCGGTGCGGACAACGCCTTACATCGTCTTGATGCCGTGCAACTTGCACAGCCAACCCAAGTGGCCGATGTGCGATCCTTCGTGCCGGATCGCATGGGTGATCACATCGCGCATCGTATCACCGATCAGCGGCAGCCTCGTCAAGTTCGGACCGTTCAACGCCTCGTCGCTCAGCGTGGCGATGTGCGCCACGGCCTTGGCATGCACTTCCTTGAACGTGGCCCATACCTCGGCATAGGGCGGGCACTCTTCCGCAGGCAGTCCTTTTGAGCCCAGGGTGAAGTGCTTGGCCCAGCTGAACTTCTCGAAGGGACCGCCGGTGGCCATCAGCAGCAGGCCGTTCTCGCTGGTGGCGAGGTGTGCCACAAGCCAGAACGGGGTGTTCAATTCCACACCCTCACACACAAAACGGCGATGCACGTCCACATCCTTCAGGCAGCGCAGATAATACAACGTGTACTGACGTGTGCGATCCATTACATGTGCGAGGACCTGAGCTTCGGTGGGCATGGGGTGGGTGTTCGGGGGCACAAAGGAACGGCGTAGTGGATCCTCCTGGCCCGGGGCCAAAGCACATTGATCTGTGGATAAGTGAAGGGGTATGGTTCGTGCAGCGTGTTGGTTCCGAACCACTTTTGATCATCAACGTTCCTTGATCGAATGAAGAAGAAAGACCGCAAGATCTTCGTACTGGATACCTCGGTCATCCTATACGACCACTCGGCCATCGATTGCTTTCAGGAGCACGACGTGGCCATCCCCATACAAGTACTGGAGGAGCTCGACACGTTCAAAAAGGGAAACGACACCATCAACTTCGAGGCAAGGGAATTCATCCGACACCTGGACGGCATCGCCAAAGGCGACCTGCTGACGGATTGGACCCCGCTGAACGGCCCCACCAAGGGCCAGTTCAAGGTGGTGGCGAAGCATGACCTGAACGGAGTGGATGCCACCAAGGTGTTCCAGGACGGCAAGGCCGATCACCAGATCCTGAACGCCGCACTTACCCTCCAGCGCCAGAACAAGGACCGCAAGGTGGTGCTGGTGACGAAGGACGTGGCCCTGCGGTTGAAGGCGAAGAGCCTCAATATCAACGCCGAGGATTACCTCACCGGCAAGGTGCGCGACGTGCGCGACGCCATGTACAGCGGCCGCACCGTGAAGGAGGACGTGGATGAAACGCTCATCGACAAGTTGTTCGAGCAGGGACAGCTGCCCATCGCTGCGCTTGATCTGCCGAAGCCCACGGGTAACCACTTCTTCATCCTCAAGCACAAGAAGAAGAGCATTCTCAGCAAGTACGATCCGCGAACGGAACTGGTGCACCGCGTGGAGAAGCACAGCATCTTCGGGATCAGCCCGAAGAACGCCGAGCAGACCCTGGCCATGAGCGCGCTGATGGACCCCGAGATCAAGCTGGTGACGTTGCAAGGCGCCGCAGGCACGGGAAAAACGCTGCTGGCCCTGGCGTGCGCGCTGGAGCTCCGTCGCGATTATCGCCAGATCTACGTCACGCGACCGGTGGTTCCCCTCAGCAACAAGGACATCGGGTATCTGCCCGGCGACATCCAGAGCAAGCTTGATCCCTACATGCAGCCGCTCTGGGACAACCTGAAGCTGATCAAGGGGCAGTTCGACAAGCACGACGGTACGCCCAAGCGTATCGACGAGATGCTGGAGAACGAGAAGATCGCCATTGCGCCGCTCGCCTACATCCGGGGTCGCAGCCTGAGCAACATCTTCTTCATTGTGGACGAGGCGCAGAACCTGACACCGCTGGAAGTGAAGACCGTGATCAGCCGCGCTGGTGAAGGCACCAAGATCGTCTTCACCGGTGATATCCACCAGATCGACACGCCCTACCTGGATACGGAGAGCAACGGCCTCAGCTACCTCATCGACAAGGCCAAGGGCGATCCGCTCTTCGCACACATCACGCTGGAGAAAGGGGAGAGGAGCGCACTGGCGAACCTCGCGAACGACCTGCTGTAGAAGCGATCGCAGTCAACTTGCACAGAACAATGAGCTTGGCTTAATGGCCGCGCTCTTGTTTCATAGCCATGCGTTGACGTCCACCGGGAGACTAAGCTGGGCCGGCGTCCTGCGTTTTCACACCGTCGTCCGGGTTGAGAGAACGCTAGAACAGGTCCTTTACTTCAACGAAGTCGAAGTTGAGCGAGAAGAAGCTCTGGAAGTCCTTGCCGGTCTCGGCCATCTCTTCGTCGCCGGTCTCGTAATGCCAGTTCACCTTCACCGGATGACCGCGCTCATTCACTGCGTTCAACTTGTCGAAGATGTTGAAGAAGTGCTTGCTGCTGCTGGTATCCAGGTAGTCCAGCTTCATGTCCACCACGGTGGGGCGGGGATGCTTCATGTACTCCTCCAGCCAGCGGTACACACGCTCATAGAACTGCTCACTGTTGGCCGGCAATGAACGGCCGATGAACTCGAAATGACCATGCTCCAGGTCCATGTCGATCTCCGGACTGGTCTCGGTACGGTCGATATGCAGACGTTTAGTGGCCATGGCGATGCAAAAGCGAGCGCCAAGCTACCGGCGCTCGCCATGCTCACCTACGATGTGGCCATCGCCGATGTGAACAGACCGCCGTGAATGACGAAAGCCCCGTGACCGGGGCTTTCGTCGTATATGTGATGTGATCAGCGGTTACGGTATTCCACCAGGATCTCGTGATCGCTGGGCAGCACGATCTCGGTGTCCTGCAGGCGCCGCGCCCAGTACAGGTACTTGCCAGTGCCGTTGCAGGCGAAGGCCATCATCGTTTCACCCGCGGCCAGGGCACGGATGGGGAAGGTGCGCCACTTACCGTTCTTCTCCTGCATCGCCACTTTCACCTCGATCTGTTCACTGCACGTGTTCTTCAGTTCGATCTGGTATACGCCGGAGTAGTCGCGCTTGTACACTTCCGTGTAGGCCTCGCACTTCGCACAGGGCTTGCCCCAGCTGCTGTTGGACTTGGTCACGCAGTCGGCATAGCTCTGGTCCTGGGCGTTGGAGGCAAAGGCCAGCAGGCCAGCGGCCAGAATGGATAGGGTGCGGTTCATTTGCAGTCGTTGTTCTTCAGGATGATGGCCGCTTCGCCATTCCCGAGTTTCTTGCTCGTCTTCCAATCCTTGCAGGCACCCTTCAGGTCGCCCAGGGCTTTTTTCGACCAGCCACGGTTGTTGTAGGCCTCCTGGTCCTTCGGATCCAGGGAAAGCACCATGTCGAAGTCGGCCATCGCTTCCGCCTGCCGCCCCAGCTTGTTGTAGGCGCTGCCACGGCTGGTGTAGGCCCACAGGTGGTCGTTCTTGAGGTTGATCGCTGCGGTGAAGTCGGCGATGGCGAGCTCATAGCGCTTGCTCATGCTCTGGTTGAACCCGCGTTGCAAGAGGGCATTGATGTGCTGCGGATCCTGCTCGATCACTTGCGTGAACAGGGCGATGGCCTTGTCGTGGTTCCCTTTCCGGCTGGCCAGCTCGCCCTCATGAAAGATCTTTTCGATCTCGGCATCGGGGAGGTGCTGCGCCAGGTCCTGGGCGGTTGCCGCAACGGCCGTAAAGGCCAAGGCACAGAAGATGATGGAACGCATGGTGGTAGAGCCGATCAAGTGTTCAGTTCTTACGGCGCTCGCGCGTGTTGGTTTCGGCCAGGCGCGTGAGCTCTTCGGATTGCTTGTCCTCCACCAGTTTCATCAGCAGGGCGCGGGCCTTCGCACCTTCGGCATCACCGGCGGGGATCGGGAGGTTCATACGTCCTGTGGGACTTACCACGCCGCTCTTTTGCACCTGCTTCTCGATGCATTTCGAGCGCGGGTCCTGGCACTGTACCATCACCGTGCCTTCCTCGGCGTTGAACGCACAACTGGCCGCATCGAGGAAGTCGATGTACACCACATCCGTACGCACCACGGCGCCATTGCTCAGGTATTCAGTGACCAGTCGGTCACGCTTGTCCAGTTTGAAGCGGGCCTGACCGGCAAAGTGGGCGTTCAGCGAGGCCAGATCGGTGTTCACCGTGGCGGCCAGGTCCTCGGAGGAGCGGATGGACCGATCGGCGTCCTGCGCTTGTGCACCTAGGGCGAATAAGGCAAGGAAGGGAAGTGTGAACTGTTTCATGGGTGGAACTTTTGGTGGCCGTGTTACGTATCGGCCATCAAATAGTTCGGGATCCACATGGGAAACAAGAACCTGTCCGTAGCTGCGCGAACGCTGATCATGGCCGGTGCCCTCGTTATAGGCATCGTTGCGGCCCTGGCCGCCAAAGGCCTGATCACCACGCTCGCGTGACGATGGCGTACCGGAACACTCTTCGGACTTGCGCATTGGCTGGCACACTGGCACTAGCCGGTGTGTCCAGCCTCTTCGCGCAGCGCAGCTTCACCATCAACGGACGTGTGAAGGTGGAGGGCGGCAGCCTGGATGGTGTGAAGGTGATCGTGTACAAGGCCGGACAGAAGCAACGCACGCTTTCGAACGGGCTCAACAAGTTCTCGCTGGACCTGGAGGTGAACACCACGTACCAATTGGAGTTCGTGAAGGACGGCTTTGTAACGAAGAAGCTGGATTTCGATACGAACGCGCCTGCTGAGGCGGCGGCGAATGGCTTCACCCCGTTCGAATTCGGTGTCAACCTGTTCAAACAGTACGAAGGCGTGAATACCGTGGTCTTCAATCAACCCGTGGGCATGATCCGCTACGATGCCACGGCCGATGATTTCGACTACGACACGGATTATACCAAGAGCATCCAAAGCGCATTGGCGAAGACCATAGCCGAGGTGGAACAGAAGCAGGCCGAGGAACAACAGAAGGCCGATGCGGAAGCCAAGCTGAAGGAGGATGAGGAGAAGGCCAGGGCCAAAGCGGATGCCGCGAAGGCCAAGCAGGAAGCTGAGGCCGCCAAGGAACAAGCCCGCCTGCAGAAAGAGCAGGAAGCAGCAGCACAGAAGGAAAAGGCCCGCGTGGAGGCCGAGGCGGCCAAGGCCCAGGCTGCTGCGAAAAAGGCAGAGCAGGAACGGCTAGCCCAGGAAAGCCGAAAGCCCAAGGAGCCGCCTGCGCCCAAACCCAAGCCGGAACCCAAGGCCAAGCCCGAGCCGAAACCGAAGCCTGATCCGAAGCCCGAGCCAACGCCCGCGCCAGTGGCCAAGGTGAAGCCACCAAAACCGAAACCCGAGCCGAAGCCAGCACCCGTCGTTGCACAGATCAAAGGCACGCGAGGGTCTCCGACGGAAGGTGAGGACACCCGCAGAGGCTTGGCGCCTAAAGAGCAGGAGGAGGCCTCGCGCATCCAGCCGGCCAAGGTGAATGAAGGCGCCGAAACGCGTCCCGAAGTGGTGGTGCCGGAAGTGAAGGTCACCCGCAAACAGGAGCTGATCGTGGAAGCCAACCAGGTGATCACGAAGGTGGAAGTGGACAATGGGAAGAAGCGGACGGAGTATCGCCGTGTGGCGCACAAACGCGGCCCCGTGGTCTATTTCAAGGACGGACAGACCTGCACCGAACGGGTGTATGAGACGGAAGCGCTGGCGGAAACGCGATAGGGTTCTACCATTCGAGTTCCACCCCGAGCGAGAGCGACTTGCCGCGCGCGTTCGTGCTCACCAGGCCAAGTGCGTTCTCCGCGACAAGCGTGGCGCGCAGTGCCTTGCAGAAACGGTGCTCCCACGCGGCGCCCATGCGCCAATCACCGAAGCCGCCCTCGGAAACCTCAAGGCGTACCCGCTCATTCCGTCCGAAGCGATGATCCCCGGCAAGCAGGGCACGCGGCAGGAAGCCCGGCAGCGCCCGTATTTCCACCTGTGCAGTGATGCCGATGCGATCGGTGGCCTCCACACGTAAGCGTGCGAGCACCCGTGCAGGCAACGGACGCAGGAAACCACCACGCTCATAGCCCAGCCCCAGCGTATCCTGCAGTCCATCCTGCCCCACCACCAGGCCTTCGAGGTCGATCACGTTCTCCACGCGGATGCCATCGTAGAGGATGGTGCTGTCCTTGGGCACGCGCAGCGAGTTGCCGTTCCAGGCGATGGCCCCGAGGTCGTATACACCGACGATGAACTGCGCGGGTCGCTTGCAGAGCGTGAAGGCATGGTCCACTTCAGCGCTGATGGCCAACCCGATCCCATTGGAGAAAGCGTTGCCCGCCGTATCGCTCCGTGCGAAGTCACCGTCCACGTCCAGGCGTAGATAGCGACCGTCGGTACCGGTGAACAGATCGGCCTGACGAAGGTTGGCGGCCGTGAGCCGCTGGCCGTTGACCAACTGCAGCAGGAAGAAGGAACGTGATGCCTTGTCCTCGAAGCCGAATCCGAAGGTCTGGTAACGCACCTGTTCCAACATGGCGGGACCCAGTTCGGCAATGCGGTTCTCATAGTTCGCATTGCCGAAGAAGGTCACGTTGTACAGGTCGTCCGCATAGCGAAGGCCCATGACATCGGCGTAGGATACCGAAAGCCGCGGGCGCATGGACGGGTCGCCGAACAGCGCATCGCCCCACGCATAGCTCATGCGCGACTCGATCACATAGCCGGCCCTGTTCGCCGCCTGTGACGTGCGTTGCGAACGCTGGCGCAGATCGCGACCCAGCGACTCTCCGCGCCACAGACCCATCACCAGTTCGTTGCGCAATACGTTCGAGTCGAACATGCCGAGCGCATCGATGCGTAGGAAGTGGCGAGGGATGGTGCTCAATGCCACGGTATCGCTGATGCCAGCACTGGCGAGTGTCGACGCACTGTCCGGAACCTGTGCGCTCAGTGGACCGGCCAACGACCAACAACCCAGTATCAGGTACCAGCACCTAATCATCCCCGTTCACGATGTAGTTGCCCTCCAGCGATACGGTGATGTCCATGGTGTGTTCATGCCGCAGCTGCACACGCTCGGGCTGCCCGGCCGTATTCAAGGTGGCATCGATCCGCAGACGCGCTCCTTCAGGCCCCGCGCTGGAGCCCGGGTAGAACAGGTTGAGCTGCTCCGCGGTGATGGTGAAGTCCAATTGTGATTCCACGGCGGAGGTCACCACGCCGTTCGCGTTCACTGTTGCGGAAGCGACGGTGCCGCCCTGCGGCAGTTCGGCCAGCACGTTGCCGTCCAGGTCCACGATCACCAGCTGAACGGCGGCCGCGAAGGGAAAGCGGTTGGTCGTGAACACGTGCAAGGTGCCGCTCTGCAACGCATGCTGCTCCAACGTGCCGCCCAGGTCGAGCCGTGTGGTCTTCGAAAGCGTGAGGTCCGTGGCCGACAGCCGCAGCGGGATCTCCACATCCAGGTCGGCGGTCAGGTCGCTTTCGTAGTAGAAGAAGTCGTTGCCGTTGCTCACATCGCCCAGCGGGGCAATGGTGACGTTCAGGTCGTAGGCGATGCGGTCCGGCAGGAGTTCCACGAAGGGTACGATGTTGCTGTTCGCGGAAGCGATGGACCAGTTGTTCTGCGCAGGTTGGAAGGTGCCACCCAGGTCCAACGCACGGTCAACGTTCAGCGGCGACGTTGTGATGGTATGCGCCAGGTCCAACTGGGTGTTCGTTCGTGAGTTGATCCCACGGATGCGGTTGATCCGCGCACGTACATCCACGCCGATGCCATTGCGCACGTGCAGCCGCGCGGCTGCATCCTCGAGGTCCAGCAGCCCGGCAACCCCGTTGAACAGGTCCAAGGTCACCGTGTCCGGATCGATGGAGATGAGCCGCGTGCCGAAGTAGCCGCGGGCATAGGCCGGAACGATGTCGGCGTAGCTCACCAGCGCCTCCACACTGTCGGCGTTGCTCATCATCACATCCGGACCGTCGGGGTCCGTTGTGAGGGACAGGATGGTGGCCAGTGTGTTCACCTCGTTGAAGGCCGGCCCGCGCAGGTCGAAGTGGTATCCGTCCAAGGCGATCAGGTCAGTGTGCCCGGCGGGGTTCGCGGCGCTGCCCGGTGATACGGAGGTCTGTAGCCCGAGCGCTGTTGCGTTCAAGGTGGCGGCAGGAAGCGAGAAGCTGCAGAGGATGGAGGTGCCCAGCCGGTTCGTGAGCGTTACGCCCAGGCTGCCCGACCGCACCCGCAGCTCCCGCAGTTGCAGATCCTCCAGTTCGAATCTGTTCACATCATTCACCGCCTGGAACTGGGTGCCCGCGAAGATGTTCAGGGTGCTGCTGCCCAGGTCGAAGGGCGGGTACTTGTAGCGAAAGCTGGTATCAGGGGCCGACAGGATGGTGTCCAGCTTCAGGGCGAAGAGGCGGGTGGAGTAGAGGAGGGTGACGTTCCCGTTGGCGTCCGTTTGCAACAGGCTGTCAGCGATCAGATCGCCCAGGCCCAGGGTCGTATGTATCAGCGGAATGGCCAGGTCAACATCCCAGCTCGGGCGCGCAGGTTCCTTCCGGCATCCGCCCAGCAAGGGCAGCACCACCAGAAGCGCGCAGGCAACCTGCCAGGGTGCGGTGCGTTCCTTCATGTGGGCAAGGTAGCCATGGTGAGCAACTTCCCCCGGAAAAGGACGTTGGACGGATTAGTTTTGCTGGACGAACAAGGTCATGGCCAGGTTACTTTCTCGGCGGTTTTTGGTTCCCTGGGCAGCCAGCACGCTCCTGATGTTCGGCCTGTCCTATTTGTGGCATGGCGTTGCCCTCAACGACCTGCATGAGGTACGCACACCGCTCCCCTTGTACTTCGCGCTTTCCGCACTCGTGTATGTGCTGATCGGCTTGGGCATGACCGTGGCCATGCATCAGGCCATCGCGCATGACTGGATCACCATCAAGCAGGGTTTTCCGCTGAAAGGCTTGCTCCTTGGTGCCATCTTCGGGTTCGTGGTCTTCCTTATCGCGTTCATTTTCGGCATGTCGTTCACGGACAAGCAGGCCGTACACATTGTGGTGGATGTGCTCTGGCAGATGCTGGAACAGGGGTTGGGCGGGCTCGTCGTGAGCTTCGGCATCATCTACGACCTGCACCAGAACTTCCTGGAGAACGAGCGCAGCCACTAAGGCCTTCAGCGCGACCCGCCGTACCGGGCCTTCCAAATGCGATCGAGCAGCTCGGCATACTTCTGCTCCCGTGGGTTGTCGCCCGGCGTGTAGAAATGTTTGCCGTCGATCCCGTCCGGTAGGAACTGCTGATCGCCCGCGTGCCCCGGTTGGTCATGGCTGTACAGGTAGCCTTTGCCGTGGCCCAGGTCCTTCATCAGCCGGGTGGGCGCATTGCGCAGGTGCAGTGGCACAGGCAGATCTCCGCTGCGTTGTACCTCGGCCTGCGCCGCCCCGATGGCCACGTACGCGCTGTTGCTCTTCGGTGCACAGGCCAGGTGGATCGCGCATTGGCTCAGGATGATGCGGCTCTCGGGCCAGCCGATCATCTGGGCGGCCTGCATCGCCGTGGTGGCCATCAGCAGTGCGTTCGGGTCGGCGTTGCCGATATCCTCGCTCGCCAATATCACCATGCGGCGCGCGATGAAGTTGGGGTCCTCGCCACCTTCCACCATGCGCGCCAGCCAGTATACCGCCGCGTTCGGGTCGCTGCCGCGGATGCTCTTGATGAAGGCGCTGATGATGTCGTAGTGCTGCTCGCCCTGCTTGTCGTACCGGGCCGCATTGCTCTGCACCACCTGCTGCACCAGCGCATCCGTGAGCACCACCGCACCTTCGCCCGAGGCCTTCACGCACAGCTCGAAGGTGTTCAGCAAGCGCCGTGCATCGCCACCGCTGGCGCGCATCAGCGAGTCGATCTCCTTCAGCTCGATGGATCGCTTCTTCAGCTCCTCATCCTGCTCCATGGCCCGGTGCAGAAGCGAGAGCAGATCCTCTTCGGCCAGGGGCTTCAGCACGTATACCTGGCAGCGCGAAAGCAGCGCTCCGATCACCTCGAACGACGGGTTCTCCGTGGTGGCGCCGATCAGGGTGATGGTGCCGCGCTCCACCGCGCCCAATAACGAATCCTGCTGCGCCTTGCTGAAGCGGTGGATCTCGTCGATGAACAGCACCGCGCTGCGCGAAAAGAGCCCCGATCCACCGGCCTTCTCGATCACCTCGCGCACATCCTTCACGCCGCTGCTGATCGCGCTGAGCGTATGGAAGGGCCGTCCCAACCGCTCGGCGATCAACCGCGCCAACGTGGTCTTCCCCACACCGGGCGGCCCCCACAGGATCATGCTCGGCAGCATGCCCGCAGCCAGTGCCTTCAACAGCACGCCGTTCGGGCCGACCAGATGTTCCTGACCTACCACCTCGCCCAGGTCGCGGGGGCGCATGCGTTCGGCCAGTGGGGAAGCATCCATGCTGCAAAGGAAGGACGCCGGACCCTCCGCGCGCTGCTTCCAGCACACTATCATTGGTGCCGGTCCACACGAGGACCCACCACCGATCATGGCCCGCATCCTGCTCATCAACGGTCCCAACCTCAACCTCCTGGGCACGCGCGAACCCGCGATCTACGGCACGCGCACGCTGGAGGACATCCTGGAGGAGCTGCGTGAACGCTTCAAGGAGCACACCTTGATGCACCACCAAAGCAATGTGGAAGGCGAACTGATCGACACGTTGCAGGCCGCTGACGGCAACTATCACGGTGTGGTGCTGAACGCCGGAGGCTATACGCACACCAGCGTGGCCCTGCGCGACGCCATCGGAGCATTGAGCGTACCGGTGGTGGAGGTGCACCTGTCGAACATCCATGCGCGTGAGGAGTTCCGCGAACGCTCGCTCACGGCCGCCAAATGCGTGGGCGTTATCACCGGCTTCGGTGCCGAGGGCTACGCGATGGCCATCGCCTACCTCACTCGGTGAAGGCGCTCTTGTCGAGCTGCGGAAAGGTCTTCTGACCGAGGATGAAGCGGTCGTAAGCCACGCTGCGCTGGTACTGACCCGTGAGGTCCGCATCATGCTCCAATGCGGCCAAACGGCGACGTTCGCGCAAGAGACCAGGCAACTGACCGAGGAAGTGCCGATGCGCACGTCCCACTTCCCATGCATGCGCGGCGTGTCCTTCCAGCAGGAACTTCAACGCCGCGAATATGTCCAGCGTAAGGCGACGTGCGATCCGCGTCATGATCCAACGTGATCGCAGGTTCTTCGTGAGAACGCACAGGCTGTTGCGGAAGTTCAGGTAGGTCTTACGCGGACTTCCATAGCCCAGCGCGCCGCCACCCACATGATACACTACCGACTTGCTGGTATATCCGATACGCCATCCCGTGCGGCGCAACCGCCAGCACAGATCGATCTCCTCCATGTGCGCGAAGAGCGACTCATCGAAGCCACCGGCCTCGCGGAAGGCGGCGCTGCGGATCATCAGGCAGCAGCCCGTGGCCCAGAACACCTCGCGCTCATCATCGTACTGGTGCGCATCCGTTTCGGTGATCTCGAAGATGCGCCCGCGGCAGAAGGGGTAGCCGTTACGGTCGATGAAGCCCCCTGCGGCGCCCGCATGTTCGAAGCGTGTGCGATCGGCATGGCTCAACACCTTGGGCTGGCAGGCCGCCATGCGCGGGTCGCGTTCCAGATAGCCGCGGAGCGTGGCCACCCAGCCGGGCGTAACTTCCACGTCCGAGTTCAGCAGCACCTGCACCGGAGCGTCCACCTTGGACAGCGCCGCATTGTAGCCACCGGCGAAACCCAGGTTACGGCCCAGCTCAATGATCTCCACCTCGGGCACATGGGCCCGCAACCACGCCAGTGAGCCGTCGGTGCTGCCATTGTCCGCCACGATCACGCGGGCGTCATCGCGCGAGTGCTGCACTACCTGCGGCAGGAACTCCCGGAGCCAGCGCTCGCCGTTCCAGTTCAGTATGACCACCGCCGTATCCATCCGCGTCATTGCGGACGGCAAAAATGGACACTGCACGCGTGCCGACTAGTGCGGATTATTGAAATTGTCCTCCACGCGCTGCCCTTCGATGGAGTACACGCGCGTGCCATCGGACATGGAGGCCGGGCCCAACGGGGCGCTCAACATGGCCTGCCAACGCGGTTCTTCACCTCCCCGGGCATTTCGGAGTGCAACAGTTCCCAGCAGCCGATACCCACGTTCTGTTGCCAGAAGACGAAGCGGTCGATCGCTGTACCGGCCGGCCTTGTAGTAGTGCCAGATCAGGTAGGGGAGCTGCTTGTTGTCGTTGCTGCCGTCCACCACGGTGCTGGGCAACCCGTATTTCAGGAAGGTGATGCCTTGGTCCGATTCGTAGCCGCGCATGTTCCGGCACCCGTACAACCTGTTGGCCGCATTCACCTGGGTGCGGTATTTCTGCCAGGCACCTTCCGGATCGAAGCCATCGCGGTTCACCCAGAAGGTGTAGAAGAAGCGCTTCATCAGCGTGGGATCGCGGTCCTTCCAACGGTCGTCGATCATGCGGCGCTCCAGGTCATCCGCGATCGGGCGCAGGCAGGCCACGTTCTCGGCCAAGGTGTCCGGATCGGTGATGGCATCCGCGAAGGTGCTACCCAGTTCCAGTGTTGCCAGGGCGTTCAGGTCGTACTTCAGCGGGTTGTTGCGTTGGATGAACTGCTCCTGCCGTGCCACCACCTGACCGCTGCGGTCCAACGCTTCAATGGCCACGAGGTAGTTGCCCGAAGGGAGGTCGCCGATGCCGAACTCCGACCCAACGGCACGCACCGGCGCGGCCTTCATGCGTTGGGTGTGTTTGAACTGCCCCTTCACTTGGTGCGATTCGTAGGTCTCGATGGCGTAGTTCAACACGAACAAGCTGTCCTTGCCGAAGTGTTCGTCGGTGCCGTAGAGCTCGGTGTAGAAGCCAAGTTCCTTTTGGTCCTCCGGGAAGTAGGT
This sequence comes from uncultured Flavobacteriales bacterium, assembly GCA_963814325.1. Taxonomy (GTDB): domain Bacteria; phylum Bacteroidota; class Bacteroidia; order Flavobacteriales_F; family PHOS-HE28; genus PHOS-HE28. Next base: position 119,018 of record CAWFCK010000005.1, on the reverse strand, counting down.
GCCGGTGTAGGGCGAAGGCACCTTGTTCCCCTGGGCGTCCGTGCTGGTACCTGCCGTGAGCAGTACATCCGAGAAATGTGCACCCTTGGGCTGCGCGGCCACAGGCAAGGGGCCTTTCCAGAGCGATCGGTTCTCTGCGGTGCCGTTCACATCATGCAGTTCCACGCTCATGGAATAGTCGCCCGCAGGCAGCACGAAATGCTCCTGCACGATGAAGTCCTTGCGGACGGAATCGCTGCGTTCCGGACCGAGCACCAAGCTCTTGCGGTAGTCGATGATGGCGCTGTCCTTTTCGATGATGGTCAACGCCTCCACCTGGGCTTGCAGCAGGCCGTGCTCATTGGGCTTCCATTGCGCGCTGGCCCCCAGCACGGTAATGTTGATGTCCACCTGTTCGCCTTGAATCTGGAACGTGGAATCGCTTGGTCTCCACAATGGCGTCCAAGGTGCTCTGTGCCGCGGCCATGGCTGGCAGGACCAGCAACAGCAGGGCGTGGATGGGGGAGCGGGTCATGTCCCAAAGATAGCCCGCCCCCCGGTCAACAACCCTCCGGTGCTGGCCTGGAAAGCACCGGTGGTGCATCGCTTGCTACCTTCGTCGACCGTTTTTCAACAGGAGAGGTGGCAGAGCGGTTTAACGCGGCGGTCTTGAAAACCGTTGTGCCTTCACGGGCACCGGGGGTTCGAATCCCTCCCTCTCCGCCGATCGAACGCCGCCGCCGAATGGCGGGCGGCTTCTTCGTTCCAGCGGAGCCAAGCGCAGCTTGAGCGAACGCAGGAACGAAGAAGCCGGCGAGCGAAGCGAGTGCGGCGTTCGATCGAAGCTTCCCCTCCTACGGGAAAGCGCGTCTCGCGCAATCCCTTGAGCTCACTGCTCGCTCGCCAAAGCCATGGTGGAAGAACGAGCCGAGCCGCTCAGCGGATCCGGGCTGCTCGAAGCCTCCCCCAACGGGAAAGCGCGTCTCGCGCAATCCCTTGTCCTGTCCACCCTTATTTCAAAAAAGAACACTTGTGGAAGACGGGCCAAAGGCCCAATGATCCTGAGTCACTCGGCCCTCACGACCCATCGCTCCGATCAGCCGGGCGGCAATGATCAGGTTCGAATCAGCTGGTGGGGTGACCAACCGTATTGTTCTTCCGGGTGTTCCCCCCGCTGTCGCACCTTTGCCGCCGTCCTTCCTCCATGCGCATCACCTTCCTCGGCACCGGCACCAGTCAGGGCGTTCCTATCATCGGGTGCAACTGCGCTGTGTGCACCAGCACCGATGCCCGCGACAAGCGGCTGCGCGTTTCGGTGATCATCGAGACCGAAGGCAGGCGGATCCTTATCGACGCCGGACCCGACCTGCGCCAACAATTGCTTCGGGCACAAGTGGCGGACCTCGATGCCGTGCTGCTCACCCACGAGCACATGGACCACATCTCCGGCATGGACGACCTGCGGTCCATCAGCTTCCAGCACGAACCGCCCCTACCGGTACCCGTCTTCGCCGATGCGCCCACGCTGGATGCGGTGAGGCGCGTGTACGCTTATGCCTTCCATGAGCGCAAGTACCCGGGCGTGCCGGAGTTCGATCTGCACACGATCACGCGTGAGCCGTTCGAAGCCGCCGGCGTTCATGTTCAACCCATCGAAGTGCTGCACATGCACATGCCCGTGCTCGGGTTCCGCGTCGGCGGCTTCACCTACATCACCGATGCCAAGTCCATCCGCCCCGAGGAGAAGGAGAAGATCAAAGGCACCGAGGTGCTCGTGCTGAACGCCCTACGCATCCGGGAGCATTATTCGCATCTGAACCTGGCGGAGGCTCTGGCGTTGGTGGAGGAACTGCAGCCGCGTCGCGCCTACTTCACCCACATCAGTCACTGGATGGGCCTGCACGCCGATGTGGAGCCCACCTTGCCCCCGCATGTGCACCTGGCCCACGACGGTCTGGTGGTGGACCTCCAAGGTCCGTAGCATTTGATGTTGTGATCGGTGGTGGGACGGATCGTTCGGTGTACGATCTTCGTGGCATACCCTTCCCACTCTCATGCGCAGAACCATACTCCTTCCCGCCCTTTTTGTGGCCTCTTGTCTCGAGGTCCATGCCCAGGATATTCACGACCACGGCGATGCGTCCGCAGTCACCTTCATCAAGGACCGCAAAAGCCCTGCCCGATGAACGCTGGCAGAGCGAACTGCGCAGTCGTCCGGCCTGGCGCCAGTTCGTGGCCCAGCATCCCGGGCTGGTGGGTGGAGTTCAACGAGGCCAATGGCCTACCGCACCGGGCGATGGGTGCGCCCATCAACACTACGGGCGCCACGCCTACAGAGCGTGCAGTGAACTTCCTGACCGCGGAGCTTGCCGCATTCAACCTGCCCATGCATGAGTTGCAGGTGCGCCAGGTGGCCAGCTCGGCCAAGCACCATTTCGTGCACATCACCCAGCGCCATGAAGGCCTCGAGGTGCTCTTCAGCAAGGCCCTGGTGAAGCTCGACCTGCAAGGTCGCGTGATCGCCTTCGGACTGGATGTGTACGCGGATATCGGTACGCTTTCCGCTCCGATCGCATCGGAAGCGCAATTGATCGCAGCGGCCAGCGCGGGACTTTCGGACATCACGGGGGCCGCTGTGGTAGGTGCCGATAGTGATCCTGCCCGTGCCGGTGCAACACGCCGTGGAGCATCATCTGGTGCGCGAGGTGGAAGTGACCACCGACACGCGCAGCCTGCCCGGCCGCTGGATGTGCTACGTGGATGCCGTGAGCGGTGAGCTGCTCTATCGCCAGAACCGGATCGTGGCCGAAGGCGACCGCGCCGATGGTCAGGATGTCGGAGCCGATGTCACCGTGGAGGCCACGGTGCAGCTCACCAATCCGCTGAACGCACCCACCGTGGCGGTGATGCGCAACATGAACACGACCATCGGCAACCAGGATTTCGTGACCGATGCCAACGGCTTTGTCGGCAGCGGCATCAATGGGCCTGTGGCATACACCGCCGAACTGTCCGGCCTTTGGAGCACGGTGGTCATGGGCTCCAACACGCCCTCGCTCACCGGCACGCTGCAGGAAGGCGCGAACGTGGTGTCCTTCGATCCGGAGTCTTCCCTGGAGGAGCGCAGCGCCTATTACCACGTGAACACCATCCACGACCATTGCACGGCCGTGCTGCCGGGCTTCACCGGCATGGATTTCAGCCTCACCACCAATGTGGGCCTCACCACCGGCGATTGCAATGCCTTCTATGACGGCAGCTCCATCAACTTCTACCTCGAGGGCAACGACTGCTATTCGCTTGCGCTGGTGAACGATGTGGTGTACCACGAATACGGCCACGGCATCAACGACAATTACTACCAGGTGAACGGTGGTAACTTCATCAACGGCGCCATGGGCGAGGGATACGCCGACTTCTGGGGCTTCTCCGTTACCCAGAACCCGGTATTGGCACCGGGCTACACCATCAGCGATCCCAACGCATACATCCGCCGCTACGACCAGAACCGCAAGGTGTATCCGGCCGACATCACCGGCGAGGTGCATGCCGATGGTGAGATCATCGCCGGGGCCTGGTGGGATACCTACCTGCTTCTGGGTAACGATATGCAACTGACCACGGAGCTCTTCGCCCAGGCCTATCCCGGCTTGCAGGCAGAAACGCCCGGAGGCAATGAGGGCGTGGCCTACCGGGATGTGCTCATCGATGTGCTCCAGGCCGATGATGATGATGGCAACCTGCTGAACGGCACACCCAACGGTGATGCCATTGGCGAGGGATTCCGCTTGCATGGCATCACCCTGCTCACCGGATTCGACGTGGTGCACACCCCGGTGGAAACGTCCCCGGTGAACGACGACATCGTGATCCAGGCGAACGCCAGCGTAACGGGGGTCTTCCAGAACTACCTCCAGGGCGTGGAACTGAACTACCGAGTGAACCAGGGCGCCTGGCAGCAGATGATGATGACCAACACCGGCGGCAGCAACTACGAGGCCACCATCCCCGGACAGCCCCAGGGTACCGTGATCAGCTACTACATCGGCCTGCTCGATGTGAGCGGCGTGATCAGCGGCGTTACCCCGACCGGTGCGGCCGATTCCGATCCGAACCTGCCCAACTACCTGCTCGTCGGTTACGACCTGAAGCTCACCGAGAACGTGGACAACCTCAACGAGCTCGGCGATTGGGACCTCGGCGTGACCGGTGACAACAACACCACGGGAACCTGGGAGCTGTTCGATCCGAACCCCACATACAGTACCGTGGACAACAGCATCATTCAAACGGGAGACCAGCATACAACTGGCGGCGAGTTCTGCTTCTTCACCGGGAATGGCACCGACTCAGCAACCCCCGGACAGGCCGATGTGGATGGAGGGCATACCACCCTGCGCAGCGACCCCATCGATCTGACCTCCTACGTGAATCCCACCTTCACCTATTACCGCTGGTACACCAACAGCCCCCCCGGCGGTGCCAACCCCGGTGCGGACTGGTGGCAGGTGCAGATCACCAACAACGGTACCGATTGGGTGTACGTGGAGAACACCAAGAGCGATGACCGTGCATGGCGCAAGGTCGCCTTCCGCGTGCAGGACTTCGTTGTGCCCACGAGCACCGTGCAGCTTCGCTTCATCGCCAGCGACAGCACCGCGCCTCGGGCAGAACCTCGATGGCGGCAGCCTCGTGGAAGCAGCGATGGATGACCTGCAACTGTGGGATAACACGGTGGTGGGCATCGAGGAACGGCCGGCCACCATCAGCGCGCTCTATCCTGATCCCGCCGATGCCACGATCAACGTGGTGCTCGATGTGCCCGCGAACGGACGCGTGATGGCCGAAGTCCTTGATCCCGCAGGACGGGTCGTATTGACGCAGGCCCTTGGCAATGGCGGAGGCCTGCTTCGTTCCGCGATCGATGTGCGCGGACTCACCGCTGGCGGCTATGTGCTGCGTGCGCGTTGGGACGGTGGCAGCGTTCAGCAGCGCTTCTCCGTGGTGCGCTGATCCCGTACCCCTACGAGGAGGCCCCGGCCGTGTGCATCACGGCGGGGCCTCTTCGTTTCAGGGCACCACCACGGGGCGCGCAATGCGCCCTTCGGCCCCCTGGAGGCAGACCAGGTAGAGTCCCGATGTGGTGGGGACATTGGCCGGGGTGGTACCGTTCAGGATGCGTTCTTCAGCGATGAGACGGCCGCTCGCATCGATCCATTTCAGTTCGGTCCATGGGCCTGGCGGGACATACAGAGATCCGTCCGGTCGAAGCATCGGCCCTTGTTCCTCCATGCTGGTGCTCACATCGCCCACCACAAGGTCGATCACTTCCATCTGCGTAAGCGCGCGATCATAGATGCGCACCTCATCCAACTGGCCGTAGTAGGGAAGGCCGTTGTTCGTGACGTTGCCCATGGTGGCCGGTGCCTGCGGATGATAGCCAAGCCCACCGGCTGCAGCGCCGGTGGCCGTTTCGCTGCCGTTCAGGAAGAGGCGCATCGTGGTGCCGTCGTACGTACCCGTAAGGTGGTACCACGCGTTGCTGAAGATGCTGCTCGGCGGAATGTCCACGGTGCGCACCACGCCACCGCTCTGCACGCGGAAACGCGCGCCGGTATTGTTCACCAGGCTCAGGCTCCACACGAAGTCGTTGTCCGTTGGACCGATGGACTTGGCCACCAGGATGCGCTCCGTGCCGCTCACGATCTCGGGCTTGAACCAGCACGCCACGCTCAACTGGTTACCTGCACCGGTGGTGATGTCGCAGGGACCCATGTCCACGCGGGCGGTGTTGCCATAGAAACGTAGCGCTCCGGCATGATGTCCGCCACTGGGTAACCAGGTGCATTCGCCGCTGAGCAGGCCGTCGCTGAGGCCGTTGACCTCGTGCGCCATGGTGCCGGCGCTCTCATTCAGCGGCCAGTAGAACGAGGGGATGGCCTGCGACAGGAGGCCCGAATGGATCAGCAGCGCAGCGTAGGCATAGTGGCGCATGGGGCGGAGGTTGGTGCGCTGCGATACGCCCCCACCCGGGAGAGGTTGTATGTATTCGACGGATGCCCCGGACGGACGAACGGACGCGGCCCTGCCGATCGCCGTGAAAAGTCAAGCCCCGCGCAACACCGCCTCCAGCGAGGCATGCAGCACGGTGCAGACATCGGCATCCATCACGTTCTTCTTCGCGAAGGACTGGTTCACTTCCAATTCGATGCCGCTGTATTCCGCAGGTGCGAAGTGCTGACGCAAGGCGCGGGTATAGCCGTCGCTGTTCCCCTTGTACGGCTGGTTCATGCGAACGCGCAGTCCCGGGGCGCGCAGGCGGATCGCATCGCGCCAGGCCTCGCAGAAGCTCTTTTCCTGCGGGCGGCTCGGATCGTAGAGCAGTCCGATGTCCAACGCGCGGATTCTCTCCGTCGAGTTCCGGGGTGAAGGTGTGCACGCTGAGATGCAGCACCTGCCGCCCTTCATCCAGCGCCTTGCGCATCTCGTCGCGAAAGGTCAGCCGGTAGTGCATGTACGCGTCGATCAGCGGCTCCTTCAAATGCGGTGGCAGCTCGCGGCTGAACGCCGAGAACCAATGCGGGCTGCCCTCGGTGCGGTTGAATTCGATGAGCAACCGCGTGAGCTTGTTGCTCACCGCCGCCTCCGCCAGTGGCTCCAGGCGATGGAACAGGTCCATGGCGCCGATGTCGTATCCGCGATGACTGGCCAGCACCTTCTCCGCGCCTTTCATCCACGCGCGATAGGGCTCGGGCACGTCGTTGCCACCGTGCTCGCAACTGAGGAAGAGGGCCGCGCTCATGCGAGTTGGCGATCGTCCTGCAGGCACTGCGCCAGTTCGCGGTATACTTCCACAATGCGCGCATGGTCCGGCGAAGGGCCGGTGCGGGCGAGGATGCGCTTCGCGAGGCAACCGTGATCGAGGATGTGGCCGATGCGGATCCGTGCGCCGTCGCTCAGGTCCTCACGCACCTGGCGGTAGAGGTGCTTCCACAGTTCGGTCACCGTCGCGCTCTCACGCATCAGGCCGAACATCAACAAAAAGTCCTTGTTGGCGATAACAGTATCACCGGCATCCACGATCACGTCCTTGAAGATCGCCAGCAGGTCGCTCTCGTGCCAGGCGCGTTGCAGGTAGTTGCTCACCCAGCGCCCGGCCACCAGGGCTTTCAGCGTGGCCACGATCATCTCCGCGATGGCCAGGTCGGCGCTCGGGCACTCCTGGATGTCGACCACCCGGATCTCGATGGCGCCACGATCGAAGCGCGCGATGGCCCCGCGGCTGTTGGCGAAGTGGTGGTCCATCACCTGGTCCTTGTCGAACGGGGCCAGTGCCCGGGCGATGGGTTCGAAGATCACGCGGTAGTAGTCCTCCTGGTTGAACACGGCCTCGGGGATCAACGAGCCCATCAGCTGCGGAAGTCGCTGCTGGTGGGTGAGGTAGTGGTGCATGCGCGTGTCCATCATGCCGGTGACCCTGCCATCCAGGATCGGCGAGCTGGCGCTGAGCGCGGGGATGATGGGCAACAGCATGCGGATCGCGGTGTGCAACTTCCCGAACTCATCGTCGTTGGCGAAGGGCAGGTTGAGGTGCGTGCTCTGCAGGTTGCTCCAGCCATGGCCGCGGCAGTCGAAGATGGTGTTGTACAGCGCGTACACCTCGTTGTGCTCGTGCTGCCACAGTACCGATTCCTTCAGCGGGTCCATGAACGGATGCGCGGCTCCGGGCAGCAACATGCGGCCGCGCTTCGCCAGCAGCTCGTTCATCGCGCGCACCTCGGCAGCGAACTTCTTCTCGTAGCTCGCGATGCTGGCGGTGGGCTTCGCGGTCTTCATCTCCACCACGTGCGCCGTGAGCTCGTTGCTCCATTCAACATCGCCGCGTTCCACGTCGCTCACCACCTTTCCCACCGCGTCCTTGAAGAGCTCATCCACCGTGGCGCTCACCTTCAGCGTGTCGCGGTCCACTACCATGTATTCCAGCTCGATGCCGGTGACCTCGAAGAGGCCGTAGGGCTTTTGTTGGGCCATTGTTCCTGTGCGTTGGCAGCGATGAGGGCGGTCGGTTCCGCCTATATCGCGCTGTGTTGTTCCGTAGTTGTTGCCGATCCGATCTTCTCCTCGATGGTCTTCTTCAGGCTGCCGATGATGGCTTTGTAAAGGTCATCACCCAGCGCCAGATCCTCCACCCCGTGGTCGATGTTGGGGCATTCGTTCACCTCGATCACGTAGGGTTTCCCCTGCGTCTCCTTGACGTCCACGCCGAACAGGCCCTTGTCGCCCACGATCGCCAGCACGGCTTTCACCGCCGTGTCGATGATGTAGGACGGACATTCTTCCACCAGCATGGTGGTGGCGTCGCCTTCCTGTCCCTTCTTGGTGCCGCTGGACCAGTTGTAGATCTGCCAGTGCCCCGCGGCCATGAAGTATTTGCAGGCGTAAAGCGGCTTTCCGTCCAGCACACCGATGCGCCAGTCGAAGTCGCTCGGCATGAACTCCTGCGCGATCGCCAGGTCGCTTTCCTTCAGCACCTCGTCCAGCTTCTGCTCCAGTTCCTCCGCCGTCTTCGCTTTCACTACACCGCGGCTGAAGGTGCTGTCCGGCAGCTTCAGCACCACGGGCAGGCCGAAGTGCGCCGCCACCTCGTGCCGGTTCTCACTGTGCACGATCATGGTCTTCGGTGTGGGTACGCCGTGCGCTTCCATCACTTCGGCCAGGTACACCTTGTTGTTGCACTTCAGGATCGCCTCCGGCGCGTCCATCACCGCCAGCCCTTCCTTCTGGGCCTTGCGCGCCATCCGGTACGTGTGGTCGTTCACGTGCGTGTTCTCGCGGATGAAGAGCGCATCGTACTGCGGAATGCGGTCCATGTCGTCCGGTCCGATGATGTCCACGGCGAAGCCCATCTCTTCGGCCGCCTGCCGGAATTTTACGATCGCGCGCTTGTTGCTCGGCGCCGCCGTATCCGCCGGGTTCACGAGGATGGCCAGGTCGTAGGCGGTGCGATCCTCGCGGGCCTTGTCGTAGCGCTTCTTCGCGAAGTAATCCGCCGCGTAATGGCGAACGAAGGGCAGGTGGTCCTCCGGAATGTCGTTGTACGGAATGGGCCGGATGGAGCGCAGTTCCCACTTCTCGCCCTTTACGAAACGCGCCCGCAGCAAGGGCGCCTGGAACGCGAGGTAGAGCTCGTGCGCCAGCTTGTCGTACTTGCGGTTCACGTTGCGACCGAAGTAGATGCTGAAGATGAACTCGTCCTTCAACTTGTGTCCGAGGCTTTGCTGGATCAAGTCGTCGAGGTCGCGGCTGAACACGCGCACCATGCCGGGGTTCTTCAGGTCCAGGATGTTCTTCGCGTCGGGGATCACCTTCTGGCCGCGCGCCTCGGCCAGCAGGCTCACGTAGTACCCGCGGCTCTGGTAGCTGTAGCTGCGCGCCAGGTTGAATACGCGCACGTTGCTCATGGAGGCGAATCGCGGATGCGTGAGGTAGTCCTTGCTGCTCACCACCTCCACGCCCTTCACGCCGAGGTTGAATTCCTTGGGCTCGCGCACCACGATGATCTTCTTCATGCCGGCAGCTTCTTCGGTGAGATGATCAGCAGGTTGGCGTCGTAGGTGACGATGCCCAGCATGATCGAGTTGATGAGGCGGCCCACATGCACCTCGTATTCGCGTTCCTGGCTGAAGGGATTGCCGCTGTAAGGATCGAAGACCGTGACCTGCTTGCCCTTCATGCCGCCCAGCACCACGAAGTGCCCCATCGGCTTGCCGCGCAGGTCATCAAAAACGCTGACCCCGGCGGTGGTGCTGTATTCGCGCTTGCTTTTGTAGAGATAGGTTGCGCTCAGGCCGGTGAGCACGGGCAGGTCGTGGTCGAAGTAGCGCTGCAGCAGGGCAGGGGTGGGGTCGTCGAAGCGTATCTCACCGCCCAGCTTCAGAAAACGAGCATAAGCAAGACACGATGCATGCAGGCGCTTGCTTTCCTTGAACCGCGTTTGGGCGACGAGTTTCTTGCGCAGCATCTCCGGGGCTAGGTCTTCCCAGCTGGGGTCGAACACCCGCAGGTTGTAGGAATGGATGCGCACATGGAAGCCCTGCTTCAAGGCGTGCAGGCCGAGGAACACCGCCAGTGTTCCGCCGTTCTCCAGGTGGTATACCTGATCGATCACGTCCTTCAGATCGATCTTCTCGCCGAAATATTGGTACACGGCCTGCAACGCCGTGGCACCACAGGTGTCATCGTCCGGTTGGGATTGGATGTGGATGGGGCGCATGAGCGGCTCGGGCCCAAAGGTCGATCGCCGCGCACCCCCGCAACGCGACCATCACCGCAGGACCTTCACAGACCGGTGTTGACAGAGAGCAGCCCTGTTCACCTGCGATCGTTGATCGCCGGACCATTAACGTGGAGCAAGGCCGATCGGTGCGGGTAACTTCGCCCCTTCATGCGCGGCAATAGTTTCGGCAAGGCCTTCATCCTCACCACCTTCGGCGAAAGCCATGGGCCGGCCATCGGTGGTGTGATCGACGGCTGCCCCGCCGGGTTGAAGCTGGACCTGGCCGCCGTACAGCAGGAACTCGATCGCCGCAGACCCGGAAGCACCCCGCTGGGAACCGCCCGCAAGGAAGAGGACCGCGTGGAGTTCCTGAGCGGACTGCTGGACGGAACGACGCTGGGCACGCCCATCGGCTTCATCATCCGCAATAGCGACGCGAAGAGCAGCGACTACGACCAGTTGAAGGATGCGTACAGGCCCGGTCACGCCGATCTGACCTGGGAACAGAAGTTCGGCCTGCGCGACCATCGCGGAGGAGGCCGCGCCAGTGCACGCGAAACGGCCTGTCGCGTCGTGGGCGGTGCCATCGCCCGCCAATTGATCGCCGCCTCGGGCATGCGTGTACAGGCCTACGTGAGCCAAGTGGGTCACGTGCTGCTTTCCCGACCATACACGGAAATGGATCTCTCCACCGTTTACAGCAGCGATGTGCGCTGCCCCGATCCAACCGTTGCCGAACGTATGACGCAGGCCATCCAGCAGGTGCGCGCAGCGGGTGATACGCTCGGTGGCCAGGTGACGTGTGTGATCGCTCACGTGCCGGCCGGACTCGGCGAGCCTGTGTTCGACAAGCTCCACGCCGACCTGGGCAAGGCCATGCTCTCCATCAACGCCGTCAAGGGCTTCCAGATCGGCAGCGGTTTCGCCGCGGCCGGCATGCGCGGATCGGAGCACAACGATGCCTATGTGGCCGATGCCGGGGCCATCCGCACCGGCACCAACCGCAGCGGTGGCGTGCAGGGTGGCATCAGCACCGGTGAGGACATCGTCTTCGATGTGGCCTTCAAACCCGTGAGCACCTTGATGCGCGAGCAGGCCACCGTGGACCGCACCGGCCAGGCCGTAACGCTCGAGGCCAAAGGCAGGCACGACCCTTGCGTGGTGCCCCGCGCTGTGCCTGTTGTTGAGGCCATGGCCTGCCTCGTGATCGCCGACCATCTCCTCAGACAAGCTTCTGCAAGGGCGGGAAACTTCCCGCCCCAACCGTACGTGCGGGATATAGCCCGCCCCAACAATCCTGGATCATGAAGTGGATCAAACGCCTGTTCGCCGCCGTCGGCATCCTGTTCCTGCTGCTCATCGCAGCCGCCATCCTCATCCCCCTCCTGTTCAAGGACAAGATCGAGAAGGCCGTGAAGGAACAGGTGAACGCCAACCTCAACGCCACCGTGGACTGGGGCGATTGGGACCTCACCATCATCAGCAGCTTCCCCAACGCCGGCTTCGAGGTGAAGAACGTGAAGGTCTGCAACGTAGCTCCCTTCGAAGGCATCTGCCTGGCGGACATCGGTGAGCTGAAGGCCACCGTGGGCCTCATGAGCCTCTTCGGCGACAAGATCCTCGATCAAGCGCGTGGCCCTCGACCATCCGTTCATCCATGTGAAGGTGCTGAAGGATGGCCGCGCCAACTGGGACATCGCGAAGGCCGATAGCACCAATGCCGAACTGCCTGGCGATACCAGCGCCACCAAGTTCAACGTCAAGCTCAGCGAATACTCCATCACCAATGGTCACCTGATCTACGACGATGAAAGTCTGCCCATGCTCATGGACCTCGCCGGTCTGGAGCACAAAGGCGAAGGCGACTTCAACCAGGACCTCTTCGTGCTGAAGACCACCACCCACAGCGACAGCGTGAACGTGGTATACGATGGCGTGAAGTACCTGAAGAACGTGAAGGCCGATGTGAAGGCCGACCTCGACATGGACATGCCCAACATGAAGTTCACCTTCAAGGAGAACGAGGCCACCATCAATCAGCTCGCACTGGGCTTCGATGGCTGGCTGGCCATGCCCACGGACGACATCGCCATGGACATCACCTGGAACACCAAGAAGACCGACTTCGGAACGCTGCTTTCGCTGGTGCCAGCTGAATTCGCCGGCAACCTCGAACGGCGTGGACATGAGCGGCAAGGCCGAATTCAAGGGCTTACGTGAAGGGCACCTACAACGAGAAGCAGATGCCCGGCTTCGGTGTGCGCATCGGCGTGGACAACGGCCGCTTCAAATACCCGGACCTGCCCAGCAGCGTGGAGAACATCTTCGTGGACTGCGACATCAACAGCCCCGAAGGCAAGGACATGGACGGCATGGTGGTGGACCTGAAGCGCTTCGCCATGAGCATGGCCGGCAACCCGGTGGAAGCGCGCATGCACCTCACCACGCCCATGAGCGATCCCAATGTGGATGCCGCCCTGAAGGCCAACCTGGACCTGGCAAGCGTGAAGAAGGTGGTGCCCATGGGCAAGGACGATCTACAAGGCATCCTCAACGCCGATGTGAAGATGGCCGGACGCATGAGCGCGGTGGAGAAAGGACAGTACGACAAGTTCAAGGCCGAAGGCACATTGCAGCTCAAGGGCATGAACTACAAGAGCGATTCACTGCCGTACGGCATCGGCATCAGCGACCTGTTGTTCCAGTTCAGCCCGCAGTTCCTGCAACTTGCCAACTACGACGGCACCGTGGGCGGCAGCGATCTGCACGCCAGCGGCCGCATGGACAACTACCTGCAATGGTGGCTGAAGGACAGCACGCTCACGGGCAACTTCACCGTGAGCAGCAACAAGTTCGACCTCAACGAGCTCATGGGTACCACCGCGGAAACGCCCGCAGCGCAGACCGCTGCGGACACTCACGCCGCTCAGCGTGATCGAGGTGCCGAAGAACATCAACTTCCGCCTGGCCGCCACCGTGAAGCAGGTGATCTACGACAAGATGGAACTGACCAACTGCAAGGGCGGTCTTGCACGTGCATGATCAGCGGGTGGAGATGAAGGACATCTTCTTCAACCTCTTCAAGGGCAGCGCCACCATGAACGGCGCTTACGACGCCAGCAACCTCGCCAAGCCCACCATGACCTTCGACTACGATGTGCGCGACTTCGACATCGAGGAGACCGTGAAATACATGGAGACCGTGCAGAAGATGGCGCCCATCGCCAAGAACTGCAAAGGCGCCTTCAGCACCGACCTGAAGATGACCGCGGACCTGGACCAGCATATGATGCCCGTGATGCAGTCGCTCGCCGGCCAAGGCACCCTGCGCTCCAAGGCCATCCGCCTCGAAGGGGTCAAGGTGATCGATGAGCTCAAGAAGGTCGTGAAGATCAAGGAACTGGATAACCCCACGCTCCAGGATGTGAACTTCAGCTATGAGTTCCGCGATGGCAAAATGATCACCAAGCCCTTTGACGTGAAGATCGATCGCTTCAAGGCCCGGGTGGGCGGCAGCACGGCCTTCGCCGATCAGGCCATCGACTACGACATGACGGCGAAGCTGCCCAGCGACATCTTCGGCGCGGGTGCGGCGCAGGCCGTGGCCGGCTTGCTCGGACAGGCCAACAAGGCCGCGGGTACCAACTTCGAGGTACCCAAGGAGATCGACCTCACCGCCAAGATCACCGGCACGGTCGACAAGCCCATCGTGAAGCCCGTGTTCGCCGGTGCCGGTGGCGCCACGCTGAAAGAGACCGTGGTGGCGGCCGCCAAGGAAGAGCTGAACGACCCAGATCAACAAGGTGAAGGAGGACGCCATCGCCCAGGCCAAGGCCGAACGAGACCGCCTCATCGCCGAGGCCGAGAAACAGGCCGCCGATGCCAAGGCCCGCGCACGGACCGAGGCCGCCAACGTGAAGGCCCAGGCGTACAAGGCCGCCGATGATGAACTCGCCAAGGTCGCCAACCCGCTCGCCAAAATGGCCGCCAAAGTGGTGGCCGACAAGGCGAAGAAGGAAGCCGACAAGAAGGAACAACAGATCATCGCCGAAGCCGACAAGAAGGCCGATGCCCTCGTCGCCGTTGCCCGCCAGAAAGGGGACGACCTGGTGAAGAAGGCGGAAGCGACCGATACGACCGTGAAATAGTCCAGGAGCAAAATGGACCGAATGATCGATCGGAACGCACTTTGCAGTTCATTGCCGTTGATCAGGCACGAATGGACCACCGTGAGGGTCGGATGATGAAGAAGGAGCGAAGCGCCATGTCACGCATGAAGTTATTATCCATGAAGTCCACCCGGGCGTTGGCGTTCGTCGCCATGCTGCTGCCATTTGTTGGCCGTGCACAGGACGAGCGGACGCCGTGCGACAAGCCGCAGGACAAGAAGATCCTGAAGCTGCTGGCCGAGGCGGAGAAGGAGAAGAACCCCACGGAGCGCCACGCCAAGCTGAAGGCCACGCAGGAGATCGACCCGGAATGCACCGAATGCTTGTTCCAACTTGGCATCAGCGCATTCGGCCGCGCCAGGCAGGTGCCGGCAGCTTCGATACCGGTATCGGTTACCTCGAAAAGGTGAAGGACAAATGCCCCGACCACCACAGCGATATGTACTTCGCGTTGGGCAGTATGTACTACGCCAAGGACCGGTTTCCAGAGGCGGCACAGGCCTTCCAGAAGTTCTTGAAGTTCCCCACGGATGACATGACCCGCTTCGCGCCCGATATGGACAAGAAGACCGCCGAGGTGGAACGGATCATGCCCGAGCTCGCGTTCTATGCCGAGTTCTACAAGGACCAGCGTCCGTTCAACCCCACGCTGCTGCAAGGTGTGAGCACGCCGGCCGATGAGTACCTGCCCATGTTCTCGCCGGATAATGAACTGCTGTTCTTCACCCGCGTTACCAAGAAGCAGGCCAAGGGCGACTTCATCACCATCGATGTGGAGGAGCTCACCGAAAGCCGTCGAGCCAGCGTGAAACAGGACTTCGATAAGGGAGCATCACTGCCCAAGCCCTTTAACCTGGGCGACAACTACGGCGGTGTTACCGTGAGCCTGAACAACAAGGAGGTGTACGTTACCATCGGCACGCCCATCCCTGGATCGAAGGCAAAGAACTTCGACATCTACCGCACGCATTACGATACACATGTCGACTTCGGTACCGGGAAGGTCACCTATGAATGGACCGAACCGGAGAACCTGGGACCGAACATCAACACCGAGGACGGATGGGAAAGCCAGCCATCCTTGAGCGCGGACGGCAGGACCCTCTACTTCGCCACGGTGCGCAAGGGAAGTCGCGCAACGGACATCTACACCAGCACGCGCAGCGATCAGGGTGAATGGAGCCCGGCGAAACCATTGCCTGCACCGATCAACACGCTGGGTGATGAGAAGGCCCCGTTCCTGCACACCGACAGCCGCACCTTGTACTTCGCTGCACGGCCGCCGAAGAACGACGACGGAAAGGAGGACATCAGCCTTGGTCATCGCGGCATCGGGGGCTACGATATCTTCTACAGCCACATGGACGACAACGGCACCTGGGGCGAACCGAAGAACATCGGGTCTCCACTGAACACTTCCCAGGACGATCACGGATTGATCGTCAGTGCCGATGGACGCATGGCCTACTTCGCCAGCAATCGTTTCAAGGGTGCAGGCGGCTTGGACATTTATGGATTCGAGCTCGCCAAGGACGCGCGGCCCGAGGACATCCTGATCGTGAAGGGCGAGGTGAAGAACGATCAGGGCCAGCCCGTGAAGGATGCCGAGGTGCGCATCACCTACATGGACACGCGTAAAACGGAGATCATCAAGGTGGACGAGGCCGATGGCAAATACGCCACCGTGGTGCGCCTCAAGCCCGGCGCCGATGTGATCATGACCGTGAAGAAGGACGGGCATGTGTTCGACAGCCGCGCGTTCGCTGCCGAGGACACTGCGCGCGGTGGTGTTACCGAAGTGGAGATGACCCTGTCACGGATCGAGGTGGGCAAGAACTACAAGGTGGACGACATCAAGTACGCCACGAACAGCGCGGAGATCACCAAGGGCAGCGAGTACATCCTTGAGGAGCTGATAACCTTCCTCAAGGAGAACCCGCTGGTGCGCATCGAGATCCAAGGGCATACCGACAATGTGGGATCCATGGAGGACAACATGGCCCTTAGTCAGGACCGTGCGTTCACCGTGCGTGACTTCCTCGAGGATCACGGCATTGCGGGCGCCCGCCTTACGCACAAAGGGTACGGCGCCACGCGTCCCGTGGGCAGCAACGACACTCCGGCCGGTCGCGCGCAGAATCGCCGCACCGAGTTCGTGATCACGGGGAAGTAGGGGAGCTGTTCAATCGCCGCTCATGCGCCGCTCGTTCCCGCGCATGCGCAGGTTCAGCAGTTCCACCAGCACGCTGAAGCCCATGGCCGCGTACACGTAGTTCTTGTTCATGTGGATGCCCAAGCCATCCAGCGCCAGGGCCACGCCCACGATGAACAGGAAGGCCAGGGCCAGCACCTTCACGCTCGCGTGCTTGTTCACGAACGCGCTGATGGCATCACTGGCCACGAGCATGATCAGCACCGCGATGATCACCGCGAGCACCATGATCAGGATCTCGTTGCTCATCCCCACTGCCGTGATCACGCTGTCCAGGGAGAACACGATGTCGATGAGGATGATCTGCATGATCACCAGCCAGAACCGGGTGGCCACCCTCCGTTTCCCTTCGCGCTGTTCCGCAAGTTCCACCGTGCCGTGCAGTTCCGATCCCGCCTTGTATAACAGGTAGAGCCCACCCAGCAACAACACCAGGTCGCGGCCGGTGACGTCATGCTGGAACAGGGTGAACAAGGTTTCCGTCAGGCGCATCATCCAGCTGAGCGAGAGCAGCAGCAAAATGCGCGTGATCATCGCCAGCGCCAGGCCGGTGCGCCGTCCCTTGCGCTGCTGCGAAACCGGCAGCTCATTGCTCAGGATGCTGATGATGATGATGTTGTCGATGCCCAGTACGATCTCCAACGTGGTGAGCGTGAGCAACTGGATCCAGCCGTGCGCTGTGAGGAATACTTCGGGATTGAGCTGGTCGAGCGAGAACATGGAGGGTGCGGGAGGGGGCGAAGATATTCGGCCTCAGGTGGCCTTGTTGCGCGTGGGCTTTTTCGGTGCGATGCAGAGTTCATGGGCCTGCCGCAACCAACGCACCAATTGGGCGTCGATGTCTTCTTCCGCATCGACATGCATCCGATGCACCACGCGGTTGGTGCTCAGGCGAAGCGTTTTGTTGATCGGGAACACATTCACCTCCTCGTCCAGTATGAAGGAGACCTGTACGTCCTTGGCCCTCAGCCTGAACGAGGCGAACGTGGAAGGCGCTTTCGCCATGAAGGAACCCGAAGCGTATTCGATCACCACCTGGGGCAGGTCCTCCACGATGGCGAGCACGTGTTCCACGATCGGACGCAGCTCCGGCTTCAGCGCATCCATTGCTTCGCGCACCTTGCTCGGTCGGCAAGCATGCGGCTGGTCGCGATGGCCAAAGAGGCGGCCGCAGGAGGGACAGCGCCAACCGCGCCTGCCTGGTCCCTTGGCTGCGGCCGTCGCGCTCATGGCCGAATGCGGTAGATGAGGATCACGGCATTGCGGTTCATCGGGTTCAACCAGTGCAACGTACCGATCCAGGAACCCGGGTCTGCCCATACCGATGAACTCCAATGGCCCCAATGCCTGCGTGGCGTGGAATATCCGTCGCCCAAGGTCCTCATCACCCACGAAGGCGATCGCATTGGAGTGCAGCCCCAATGTGTGGACCCCGGCGAGTTGCGCAAGGTCCACGCTGGGGTCCGTGTAGGGATCGTTAGGCACGCCCCATTTGCCCCAGTAGTACAGCGGGGCCATGGGCGCATCGCCCTCCACCGTGTCCTCGATGATCACCCCCTTGATCTCCGGATGCTGACGCAATACGCGCATCGCCTGTACCCGTTCCAGTTTGCTGCTGCTCACGCTCAAGGGCAGCAATAGCAACAGGTTGAGCGACCACGTAAAGGCCATGGCCCCTTTCCAAAGCCCGGTATGCTGCTGCCACCAAGGGCTTGCTTCGCGCCATTGCTCCCACGCACAATACCCCAACACGAAGAAGAGCGGCACCACCGGCAGCACGAAGCGCTCCTGCTTGTTCGGAAAGAGCGAGTGGAAGAGGAGGAACATCACCACTCCCAGCCACAGCGCGAAGGGACGTGGCTTGCGCAGGAAACCGAACATCACCGCCAGGGACAGCGGCGGAACGAATAGCAGCGACAGGATCAGAACGTAGTTGTACCACGGCACGGTGATCCCAGTGTTCGTCGGGTTGTCAAGGTTGTAGAACACATATTGGGTCATCTCCGCGAAGGGGCGGCCCCAGACCATCAGGTCGATCCCGCCCTGCAACACCGTGACCGGCAGCACCACACCGAACCCGAAAAGCAGCGCCCCTTTCACATTCCGCTGCAGCAACAAGGCCAGGCCGGCACCCGCAGGGAAGAACAGCGTTTGAAAGCGGATGTTGATGGCCAGACCCGCGAAGAGGCCGGCGAGTAGGAGGAGGTAAGGGGTAGGGGCCGCGCCTGCGCGAGGCGCTTCGGCGGGCGATGTAGGCCGCAGGTCCTGACGAAGTCGGGAGGCAGTTGTGGCGCGAAGCACCCACCAGGCGCTCAGCATCAGCAAGGGCATGCTCACCACCTCCACCAGGTTGCGCACGCTGAGGAAGGGCATGAAAAAGAACAACGCGAGAAAGAGCCCGGCGCGCCAGGCGATCGCATCGCCCGCCAGGTGCTTCGCGATCTTATAGCCTACACGCACCGTCACCAGGCTTAACAACGCGTGCAACAGACGAACCGCGATCATCTTTCCATCGATATCGGTGAAGCCCATCCATTTCCACAGGCTGAACAGAAGGAAGTGGATGCCCGGATACACCATCATGTGGCCGGTGGGCGTGGGCTCCCCCAGCTGGTTCCACGGGAGCCAGTAGTTGTAGTCGTATCCATCCACCCAGCTCTGGGCCGCCTCGATCATCAGGAAATGGTCGTCGTGCGCGTAATAGCCCTGACTGAAAATGGCCGCCAACAGGCGCGGTACGGCCGCCAGGAAGGTGATCCAGGCCAGCGGATGGCGCTCCATCGAGCGGTAGAAGCGGTCCAACATGCGCGATAGTCGCCGGGAATGTAACCAACACCCCGAGGACGCTGGCACGAGGTGATCGCGCTATTTTCGATTCTCTCTCCGGCTTCACCGTGCGTTCCTTCCTCCTCATCGGCCTGTTCTTCGTCAGCACACTTCATGCACAAACGCCTGTGGTGTTGCTCACCGATGCGGCTGACCTCCGCGCCAGTGTGGACCTGCTGCCAACGCTGCGAAAGGCGGGCATGGACGTGCGGGTGGTGGCCGGTCCGGGTGCCTTCATCGGCACGGTAAGCTCAACGGCCGACGCGTACACCACGACCCTCCGGACGTTCGGCCAGGTGCACCGCGCCACTACACCACGTGCACGGCTCGAGGCGCTGCCGCCCGCACATCGCCTCGCCCTGCGATACCTCGATGACCTGCTCGCCGGCAGCCTCGAGGCCGATCCCGCGCGACCGGCCATGGACTGGAGCGGACATCCCGAGCATCTGATGGAAGTGCCGGAGGATGCGTCCTTCACCGGCGATGATCGCTTCACGCAGTGGTGGCACCCTGCCGCCCGATTGGACCTGCACCAACGACAACAACAGCGAGTACCTCCGGGGCGTGGTGTGCGCCAGCGCCTTCTTCATCGAAAGCAACGGCAGCATTGACGCGAACACCTATTCCTGGTCCGCCACCGACATCACCAACGTTGAACTGCAGCTGATCGATGCGTGGAGCATCTGGAGCTATACCGCATCGCTCCACGGGGCCACCGTCACAGCCGTGATGGACTTCCGGGAACCCGCCGGTGGTATTCCGGTGCAGGGCTACGAGCCCATCACCCGCTCCAGTTCGCAGGATGGCCTGTGGATCGATGCGATCATGACCAACGCAGGCATGACCGCCTCCGGCGCATTTGCGAAGTGCCGGCAGTACAACGCACAGCAGCGGGTGGCGTTGAATGCCCAGCACGCCTTCTGCGCCTTCATCGCTTACAACCCGAGCGGAGCACCCACGCAGTTCACCGATGGGAAGATCGGCTACGCCTACCTCGGCGGGCCCTATACCCAGCTGCTCTTCAAGGCGAACGGCTGGTCCACATCCGATGTCGGCCGCGTGTATGCGCATGAGACCGGCCACATCTTCCATGCCTTCGATGAGTACTCCGCCAGCGGCACCGGCAACTGCACGCGCAACTTCAACGGCCGGCAGAACGCCAACTACCAGGGCAGCACGTGCAACGGCACCGCCGCGTGCGTGATGATCAACAACAGCTTCAGCGGCTCCGGATCCACGCGCAGCTGGAACCTCTGCAGCCACACGCCCTATCACCTCGGCTGGAGCGGACTGCTGACGCCGCCCACCTGCACCTCGCCGATCAACGATGTGGTGGTGACCGCGAACCCCGTGGTGCTCCGCTGGAACAGGCAGGGCGCACCGGCCAGTGCCTATGGCTACGCCGAAGGTCTTCGACCGCAACAGCGGCGCGCAGGTGTTCTGCGGATACACCGGGCAACTGGACACCGCCGCGCTGAACCTGGTGAACGGCCAGTACAGCTGGACCATCAGCCAGGGCAATGCCAGCGTGACCACCGGCTACGCGGGCGTGATCAGCACCGAGGGCCTGTTCACCGTGAACGCACCGCTCAACGCCGCCTTCACGCGCAGCCCCGCCGTCGTATGTGCAGGCAGTAACGTCACCTACACCAACACCAGCACCGGCGCACCCACCAGTTGGAAGTGGAGCTTCCCGGTGGATCCGTCCGCTCCATCCTGGTCGGTAGCTCACCGCCCGCGATCCGTACGCCCTACCGGGTAACTACAATGCCTCGCTCACCGTGGGCGATGGCACCGGTACGCACACCACCACCCTGATCAATGCGGTCACGGCCACCGGCGGTGCGGCCTTGCCGTTCTCCGAGTCCTTCACCGGCGGCACCTTCCCGCCAACGGATGGACGTCCTACGGCGGTGGCGGACAGACCGGCGGCGTATCGTGGACACGGGACCTGCTGGCCGCTTGCAGCGGTGATTCGGCTGCCTTTGTGAACGCATACGACATGACCACCACGGCGGCAGGGCCGCAGATCGGTACGCCCCGCATCGATCTCACCGCTGCCACGCTCCCTTACCTGCGGTTCCGCTACAGCTATGCTCAGGAGAGCAGCGTGGAGACGGAAGCGTTCCAGGTGTACGCACACAACTGCTCCTACCAGGTGTACCAGACCTTCTTCAGCGGAACGGCGCGGCGCTCGCCACCAATGGCGGTGCCTATGTCACCGGGCAAGGCTGGCAACCCGCCACCTGCGACGCATTGGCGCGAGGTCATCCTGCGTGCGGACGCCCTCGCCGGGCACATCGGCCAGTTCTGGTTCTACCTCAACACACAAGGCGGGCAGAACATGATCCTGGACGACATCAGCGTGTTCGATGGCGTGCGCATCAAGGTGAAGGCCCTGTTGCAAGGGCCCTTCGACGGCGGAACGCAGCTGATGAATGACGGCTTGCGCGCTGCCGGGCTCGTGCCCCTGCAGGAGCCATACTCGGAACCGGGTTACAAATACGTTGATGAAGGCGTGGACCGGCTCTTGTCCGCTTCCGTGCTCAACGCCACCGGCCCCGATGCCATCGTCGATTGGGTGGTGCTCGAACTGCGCGACCCAACCGATCCCACGAAGATCCGCTACTCCCGCCCGGCCCTGCTGCAACGCGATGGCGATGTGGTGGACCTCGATGGTGTTGGTCCGCCGCGCATCGGCCTGCCTGCTGGCAACTACCACGTGAGCATCCTGCACCGCAACCACCTCGGGGTGATGACGGCCGCACCGATCGCGCTTAACAATGAATGACCACCCTTGACCTCAGCGACCCGGCCACGCCCACGTGGGGAACGGATGCGCGTACGTGGTCTCGGGTAAGGCGCTGTTGTGGACCGGCAACGCCAAGGCCGATGGCACCGTGCGCTACACCGGTCAGGCAACGACCGCGACCCCATCCTCGTGACGGTGGGCAGCACCACGCCCAATGCAACGTGCCCGGGTACCGCGCCGAGGACATCAACCTCGACGGCAATGTGCGGTACACCGGCGCCGGCAACGACCGGGACATCATCCTGATCAATGTGGGCAGCACCACGCCCAACAACCAGCGTATGCAGCAAGTCCCTGATCGCATGCCTCAACGTACGATCACGCAGCGCTCAACCCGCGTTTGTCGGAAGGCTGGCGCGAAGCGCTGGCGCCCAGCGCGCGTTCCATGTGGGCCTCCTATGGGCCGTGGTCGTGGGCCTTCCTGTCGCCATCGCGCTGCCGTTCTTCTTCGCGCATATCGAACTGGTCCCGGGCATCCTGCTGAACGATCCCGTGCTGCGCGCCATCGGGCCGGTGAACGTGTCGTGGTTCACCTTCACCGTGCTGTACACCACCGTGGTGCTCGTCCGTGGGCTGGTCGCCCGCCGTCCCTGGCTCGTGCTGCGCGGCCTGCATGCCTACGTGGCCCTGCTGGTGATGCGCATGCTCACCATGTCCGCCTTCACGCTGGAACCACCGGCGGACATCATTCCCTTGATCGACCCGGTGACGTCCGTCTTCTATCCGGGCGGTGTGCCCTTTTCTGAAGGACCTCTTCTTCAGCGGACACACGGCCACGCTGGCCCTGATGTTCTGCCTTGTCACGGGTGTGCCTGCGCGGGTGCTCATGGCCATCGCCACGGCCACGGTGGGCACGTTGGTGCTGGTCCAGCATGTGCACTGGACCGTGGATGTGCTGGCCGCGCCCTTCTTTGTGTGGCTGGCTTGGCGGGTCAGCCGCTTTGCTCCGCGCTTGCGGTGCGCCAGTCGCTTGATGTAGATGCTGCTGGCGATGGCCTCGTTCAGGCCTGTGGGCATCCAGCCCTGCACGCGGCTCGTCACCACGTTCAACAGGCCCGGGACCACTTCCGCCTTACCGCCCAGCATCGCGGCCACCGCGCCTTGGCCACCGGCTCGGGCGGCGTGCCGAACTTCTGCGCCAGGTCGTCCATCGCCTGCATGCCCGCACGCGCCGTGAAGCCCGTGTTCACACTGCCGGGGCTCACGCAGGTCACGCTGATCGGCGTGCCCTTCAGCTCGATGCGCAACGAGCGCGACCAGCGCAGCACGAAGGCCTTGCTGCCGCTGTAGATGGCCATGCTGCCCAACGCGTGGTAGGCCACCATGCTCTCGATGTTCAGGATGTAGCCCCGCTGGCGCCTTGCGCAGGAGCGGCAACAGGCGGTGGGTGAGGGCCACGGGAATGTTCATGTTCAAGTGCATCATGCGCACCTGCTCATCCATTGTCAACTCTTCGAACATGCCCCAAGGCCCTGGCCCGCGTTGTTCACCAGGCAGGCGAGCGGCAGCTGCTTCTCCTCGATGAAGCGCACGATGCGGTCCACAGCACCCTCGGCCAGCAGGTCCACCTCGAGCGCATGCGCGCGGCCGCCGTTCAACTTGCCGGCCTCGGCGCATACCTGCTTCAAGGCGTCACCGCTGCGCGCGGTCACCACCACGCCGAAGCCTTGCCGGGCCAGTTCCAGTGCCACTGCGGCACCAATGCCCTGGCTGGCACCGGTCACCAGTGCGTATCCGCGATCGTTGCTCATGGGATGTATCGTTCTTCAATGGACAGGCCCGTCAGCAGGTCGATGCCGTGGATGTCCACATACTGGATCTTGGGCCACAGGGCGCTTTCGTCCGCATGGATCTCCACGTGGTGCAAGCGGGCATAGCGGCCGTTGATCATCATGCGCGCCTCGGCCTGGCCGTTCGCACCCACTTCCACGCGGAAGGGATGGCGCGCGCTGGCCACGAAGGCCATTTGCGCCACGCCCGCGTCGGTGCTCCGGTGCTTCACGCCGTAGGCCAGGTTGGTCTCCAGCAGGCTGATCGGTTCGCGCTTGCCGCCCTCGGTATGGCGGATCCAGTGCACGTCCACCGGGTTCTTCGTAGCCAGTTGGCCCTGCGCATCGAAACGGGCCTCGTACACAATGGTGTTCGCGTTCTTGTTCCGCTGGATGTAGAACAGCAGGTTCTTGCTGGCCGGGGGCACCGGAAAGCTGTCGAACACGGAGGGGTCGCGCTCCTTGGGCTGCGCGGAAAGCACCACGCTGCCGGCCATCGCCAGCATCAAGCTGATGCCGCGGACCAGCATCACTTCACCAGGTGGCTGAAGCGATGGTAGAAGGGGGTGGGACTGTTGGCGGTCTTGGGGGAGTAGCTGCCGGCGATGATGGGGATGTACATCACGCGGCGACGGCTCGCCTCACCCACCAGCTTGCTGCGCTCCACACGGTGCCAGCAGCGGCCATCATGCACGGTCAGGTCGCCGGCCTTGATCTCGAAGGCCACTTCGCGCTCGTCCGGCTCGTTGTTCAGGAAGTTCGTCTTGCGGAACAGCATGTTCCACAGGTTCTGTTCGTGCGTGCCGGGCAGCAGGCGAAGGCCGCCGTTGCGTGGGTCCTGGTCGTCCAGGTGGATGCCCACGTTCAACATGGGCAGGATCTTCTTGCCCAGGAAGATGTCGCGTACGCTGTCCGTATGCCAGCCCATCTGCGTGAACTTGCTGGCGTCGGTGTTCACGTAGTGGTTCACCACCAGTCCGTCCTTCTCGTTGATGCCCAAGCGGGCGTGCGGACCTACCAGGCCCAGCAAGGTCTCGAAGCGTGGGTCGCGCAGGAACTCGGCCAGGATGGGACTGTGCTGGTTGGCGAAGGCGAAGCGCTGTACGATGCGCTTGCCGTCCACGTCGTTGCCCCATTTCACGGGGATGCCGTTGATCAGCTTCTTGTCCTCGGCGATCCACTGGGCCTGAACGGCCTCGCAGGCCTTCCAGATGGCGGCCACGGTCTCCTGGCTGATGAAGCCCGGAAAATGAATGATGCCGTTCTTGTGGAAGAACTGCTTTTGTTCTGCCGTAAGGGTCAGGCCCAGGGGAGTACTTGCTTCAACGATCCTTGCCACCGGTGGTCTGTTAGGAGTGGCGAAAATAGTTCACCACCGCTATACGTACCGTTAACATTTGTCAGTCCCTTGTCCACAGGCACTTGTGCGCATCTTCGGGGGCTACCTTTGGGCACTTTGCACCCCGGATGAACATCGTTGTCCTTTCGCGCGATCCCAAGCTCTACAGCACCCGGCGCCTGGTGGAGGCCGCTCACCAACGCGGACATCAGGTGCGGGTGGTGGACCACGTGAAGTGCGACATCGTGATCGAGCAAAAGAACCCGCAGATCTTCTACAAGGGCGAGCCCATCACGAATGTTCACGCCGTGATCCCCCGGATCGGGGCCAGCGTTACGTTCTACGGCACTGCCGTTGTGCGCCAGTTCGAGATGATGAAGGTGTTCACCACCACCGAGAGCCAGGCCCTGGTGCGCAGCCGCGACAAGCTGCGCAGCATGCAGATCCTCAGCCGCGCCGGGGTGGGCCTGCCCAAGACCGTTTTTACGAATTACAGCAAGGACGTGGCCGCCGTGGTGAAGAGCGTGGGCGGGGCGCCCTGCATCATCAAGTTGCTCGAAGGCACCCAGGGCATCGGCGTGGTGCTGGCCGATACCGAGAAGAGCGCCATTGCCGTGATCGAGGCCTTCAACAGCCTGAAGGCCCGGGTGATCGTGCAGGAATACATCCAGGAGGCCCGCGGTGCCGACATCCGCGCCTTCGTGGTGCACGGCCGCGTGGTGGGCGCCATGAAACGGGTGGGGAAGGAGGGCGAGTTCCGCAGCAACCTGCACCGCGGCGGCAAGGCCAGCGTGATCGAGCTCAGCCGCGAGGAGGAAGTGGCCGCCCTGCTCGCCACCAAGGCCCTCGGACTGGAGATCGCCGGGGTGGACATGCTGCAAAGCGACCGCGGACCGCTGATCCTGGAAGTGAACTCATCCCCCGGCCTCGAAGGCATCGAAACGGCCACCGGACACGATATCGCCGGGGAGATCATCGCCTTCATCGAAGGGCAGGTGTGATGGGTCGTGTTAGCTCTTCAGTTGTCGCTCGGCTGGCTGTGCGGGCAGGGGCTCGTGTGCGCCGAGTGACTGCCAACTGCTAGGGCCTTTGGCCCGCCTTATCCAACGTGTGATGGTTCTGTTCAGCCTGGTCGGTGGACCCGAACGGTACACGCCCTGTGTGAAATGGAACGGTCTGCTTACTCGGCGGGCCACAGGCCCTATGGACGGTCTCACTCGGCCCGCGCATGGCCACGCGCAAGGCAGCCGAGCGAGAACGACAGTCCACCAGGACGCGCTCATCGGTCATCACGCAGGTGCTTCACGTACACCTTCATCCGCTCGGCGATGCCCGGCAGCATACCCGTGAACTTGCGCGCGTCATAGCCCTTCCGTTTTGCTGCTTTTGCTCTGCGCTTGCGGGGTTCGGCACGTCCGTAGGTCGCCGCCGGTTCGTTCACCTCATCGGTGCCTGCCCAATGTTCACCTCGCAAGGCCGTGTCATCATCGGTCTTCAGTTGCGGGAGACTGCCACCAAATTTGCTCGCATCGTACGCCATGGCGTATTTGTTACGCGTGGGGTCGCTCTTCACGACCTTCAATTTCCTGACCGGTTTGCGCGGAAGGGCCATAGAACAAAAGTAGGTGTGCGTTCAGAAGTGCACGCGTTCTGCCATCCGGAATATCCGAACACAGTTATCGCTCGGCTGTCATCGCCAGCAGGACCCGTCCCCGACCAGTGCATGACCGGTGGAAAACGGAACGGGATAGGTTGGCTGATCGACGGGCCACAGGCCTTTAGGAATGACGCACCCGGCCCGCGCATGGCTCACGCATAAGGCAGCCGAGCGAGAACGACATGGATGCCGCAAGTGACCGGCCTGCTCACGCGCTTCCCCACACACGCCGAACACTTGCGGCAGCGGAGCGCAAACATACTGATGGCAGCCGTTTTATTTCTCTCTCAAGTCCCCAAATTTGGTCTTCTCAAAGAAGTATTCATTTTTGCCAATAGGGTAGTCGTGGTTCTTGATTATAAAATTTAAATCTTCCGCGAAATATAGATTCACCCCAAAGCTCATAACCTCAGACTTCTTTAAAACAAGTTCCTTAAAATCTATGAGTCCTTTGTTTATGTATTTTTTAAACGCGGGAAAAATTTGTCCGATGGGTCGAATTGGGTATTTGAATTCTTCGTCACCATAGAATTTAATATTTTCTATGTCGTCAGTCTCCAATTGAATATCAGTGCTTTCGTCAGTCGAAATAATTCTTATCCATTTATTGTCAAATTTTAGAAATGTCACAATTATCAAGTCAACCAGTCCATTATTTAAATAGAAGGACTGCACAAGTCCATCTTGTAGCTTATGTCCAATGAGTCCTTGAAGAATTTCCTGTCCTCTCATAAAATGGATGCCAACGTTGGATATACGAAGATCTTCGCAAAGCCGCCCATATCGGGTGGATCTACGAAGTGCGTAAAGCCAACCACTTATGGCGTGTAAAGCGAAAGTAGGCGGCAACGCCCGGCCAAGGATCCGGAGTTATTCACAGGTGTTGGCAGGCATGGAAACGGCTTCAGGCCACTTGCAAAAGGGCATAGCTCCTTCCATTGAATACGGCCGAGCCTCCAATGTCCAAGCTCTTCAGCAGCGCCACCAGCGGGGCCTGCGGGCTGATCACCTGCACATCCTGACCATTCACTTCCATCCGGCCGAGCCCAACGGCCACGTAGAACAGGCCGCTGTCCGTGCGCACCAGGGCGCCTTCGCCCATGCGGGCATGTGTCCGGGTGGGATCGAGGCGCATGAGCACGTCCTGCATGGCCAGCAGGTTGCCCAGCGATACCTGTTGTTTGTCGATCTCCAGCTGCGCCATGGCCCTGCTGGTCTCGTGCTTGTCGCCGGCGCTGCTCTTGGTGTCGCTTTGCGCCGAGGTGCGGGCGTCCGCGATGCCGGCTTCCACCAGCGCGATGCGTTCGCGCACCAGCCCCAGGCAGTGGGCGTGCACGGCCGGTTTCAGTTCCGCAAGGTCGTTCATTTGCTGGGTGCGGGGTTTCAGCCCAGCATGTTCTTCCGGCTCACGTCCACCACGAAGCGCCCGGCGAGGAAGGTGCGGCCCAGCAGCACCTGGTACTTCATATCGCTACGGTCGAAGAGGGTGAAGGCCGTGCGTACGCTATGCGCTCCCAACTGCACGCGCGTGTGGATGAGCCAGCGGGGACTGCTGGCCCCATTGCTGCTCTTCACCACCACCCGCTGGAATTTGCGGAAGACCATGGTAACCCGCCTTCCCCCCATGCGGAAGCCTACAACGAGTTCCTTGCGGCCATCCACCGTGCGGGTCCGCAGCTTCTGGTAGTGCAAGGCTCCGCGGTACGCGCCGGTGTCCATCTTGGCCTCCACGCGCTCCACGCCCAGGCCCGGCAGCCCGATGTGCTCGGTGCGGCCGATTGTGGTCTTTTCCGTGCGCTTCGCCATGGGCTGCGAAGATGGGGGAGATGGGACGGAGTTGCGGTGTGGGCCTCACGCAGGGGCATAGAGGGCGGGGAGGAATGCGAGGGGCTCACGCAGAGGCGCAGAGTGCGCAGAGGGTGCGGAGGTCGCGTGGGCCTCACGCGGAGACACGGAGCGCGTGGGGGCTGAGAGAGGGGCTCACGCAGAGGCGCAGAGTGCGCAGAGGGTGCGGGGGCGCGCGTGGGCCTTACGCAGGGGCGCGGGGAGCAGGGCTTCACGCAGAGGCGCAGAGTGCGCAGAGGGTGCGGGGGCTTGTTTGGGCTCACACAGAGGCACAGAGGGCAGCGCGGGTTTTTATCTGTGTCCATCCGTGTTCATCCGTGGTTGAACTCGCATTCTGCATTCATCTGCGGCCATCTGCGCCCGCCTGCCGGCCGGCAGGTTCATCTGCGGTTAAGGACAATGCCCGGCTGCCGAAGGTGGCCCCTGCGGTACATCCCCCGACCCGTCGCAGATCCGCCTCTTCCGTGGTCGATGAGAATGACGAATTCCAGAATGCGATCTTTGCACCCCGAACCACCTTACCCCATGAACAAGAACATCCTGGTCCTGTTGGCCGCCACGTCCGTGATCGTTGCCTGCACCAATGAACCCAAGGTCAGCAGCG
This sequence comes from uncultured Flavobacteriales bacterium, assembly GCA_963814325.1. Classification (GTDB taxonomy): domain Bacteria; phylum Bacteroidota; class Bacteroidia; order Flavobacteriales_F; family PHOS-HE28; genus PHOS-HE28. The sequence continues at coordinate 89,530 of CAWFCK010000005.1, read as the reverse complement.
AAAACTCCGCAGGCACCGACACCACCGCCGCCGCAGCCACCTACAAGTCCTACGGCGACACCATCAACGCCACCGGCGCCGTCGACATGGCCAAGTTCGCCGAACTCGCCGCCACGCAGGATTCCATCCCTGTGAAGCTGGATTGTGAGATCATCACCAGCTGCGTGAAGAAGGGCTGCTGGATGGATGTGAAGATGGCCGGCGACCAGACCATGAAAGTGCACTTCCGTGACTACGGTTTCTTCGTGCCCACCAGCGGACTCGAAGGCAAGAACGCGGTGATCGCCGGGTACGCGCTGAAGGAGGTCACCGACGTGGCCACGTTGCGCCACTATGCCGAGGACGCCGGACAGAGCAAGGAGGAGTGCGAGAAGATCACCGCCGCCGACACCAGCTGGACCTTCATGGCAGACGGTGTGCTGATCCGCGAATGATCACTTGTCCTGAACATATTGCATCGCGGCCCGGGCTTTTGCGCCGGGCCGTTCTGCTTCCGGTCTGTTTCGCCGCGCTCTTCGCCCAGGCCCAGACCACGCTGGATCTGCGGCTGGGTCGTGAGCTGACGTTGACCGGCATCGGACTTGGCCTGAACGGTTTCGCGCTGCTGCAGACCATCGGCTCGCACGCGCGCCTCACCCTGCCTGCGGACCCCAACGCCGTGAACGCCTTTGACCGCATCGCCACACGGCAGTGGGACCAGGGTGCGCATCGCGCGAGCAACGTGCTGCTGATCACCAGCGCGGTCGGCGCTTTCTCCGCGGCCGTGGTCACCCGCGACGGTGACCGTCCGCTGATGCCGGTGGCGATCATGGCCGAGGCCAGCCTCATTACCAACGGGCTCACGGGCATCGTGAAAGAACTGGTGGGTCGGCCGCGACCGTATGTGTACAATGCTGATGCGCCCGATCATTTCAAGACCAGCGATGAGGCCTATGTGAGCTTCTGGAGCGGGCATACGGCGAACACCGCTACGCTCACCTTCAGCTGCGCCACGCTGGTGCAGTACAGCGATGCCTCCCGCGGCGTAAAGACCGCGACGTGGATCGGTGCCGCTGTGATCCCCGCCACCATGGGCTTTTTACGCGTGAAGGCCGGTCGACATTTTCCAACGGATGTGATCGTGGGGTATGTGGTGGGTGCGGCGGTGGGTGTGGCTGTGCCGTATCTGCATCGGGCTGTGAAGCCGGGTGGGCGTTGAGGGAGGAGGGCGTGGCCTCACGCGGAGGCGCGGAGTGCGCGGAGCGGGCGATGGGCGGGCTCACGGGGAGTTGCGGGGTGCGCGGAGGAATGCGAGGGCTTCACGCAGAGGCGCAGAGGGCGCAGAGAGCGGTGAGTTTTTGATCGGCCTCACGCGGACCTTGCTCCGCCGAAGCGGCTACGCGAAGGCGCAGGGCGCTGGGAGCGCGGAGGAATGCGAGGCTCACACAGAGGCACAGTGGCCACAGAGGGTACTCATCCGTGGTTTGATCCGCATTCATCTGCGTCCATCTGCGTTCATCTGCGGTAAAGAACAATGAGGCCGCCGGAGGCGGGCACTGCGGGAGTTGGCCTCACGCGGACCTGCGCCCGCCGACCTTGCCTTCGCCGAAGCGGCGACGCGCAGGCGAGGGGCGCGGGGTGCGCGGAGGATCGCGAGGCGCAGACAGAGGCTAAGAAGGCACGTAGGGGATTGTTCCGTGTCCATCCGTCGCTCAAGCGTATTCTGCATTCATCTGCGCAATCGGCGTAATCTGCGGTTAAGAACAATGCCGGACCGCCGGAGGCGGTCAGTGCGGGGTGTTGCCTCACGCAGACCTGCGCCCGCTGGCCGGCAGTCTCATCCCGTTCATCCCATCCATCCCATCCATCTGCGGTTCAAACGTATTCTTCCTTCATCTGTGTTCATCCGCGTCCATCTGTGGTTCAAACGCATTCTGCATTCATCTGTGTCATCTGCGTCCATCTGTGGTTCAACATAGCAACGCACGGCTGCCGGAGGCGGCCCTGGCGGTTAGTAAGTCAGACCCGATCACCATCCTACATTCGCCGCGCTTATTGCGAACCGTATGAACACCTACGCCATTGCCGTGCACGGAGGGGCCGGCACCATCCCCCAAGCCGATATGACCCCCGAACGGGAAATGGCCTATCGCCAAGGGCTGGAGGATGCCGTGCGACGTGGTCATGCCATCCTGAAGGACGGCGGATCCTCGTTGGATGCGGTGGAAGCGGCCGTGCGGGTGTTGGAGGATTGTCCTCACTTCAATGCAGGAAGGGGCAGCGTCTTCAATGCGGATGGGCAGCATGAGATGGATGCGAGCATCATGGAAGGTCACCAACTGCGGGCCGGTGCCGTGGCCGGCGTGAACAACGTGAAGAACCCCGTGGGCCTCGCGCGGTTGGTGATGGAAAAAAGTCCGCATGTGCTGATCAGTGGCATGGGCGCGTTCGAGTTCGCGCATCAGCAGCATGTTCCATTGGAGGATGATCAGTACTTCTTCGACCAGTTCCGGTATGACCAGTGGATGAAGACCAAGGGCACGGACGTGTACCAACTCGATCATTCAAAGGATCCAGATGAGGAGAAGGAGCGGAAGTTCGGCACCGTGGGCGCCGTGGCGCTCGATCAGCACGGTCACCTCGCAGCAGCCACCAGCACCGGCGGAATGACGAACAAGCGTTTTCAACGCATCGGCGACAGCCCGATCATCGGCGCGGGTACGTATGCCAACGACGCCACCTGCGCCGTGAGCTGCACGGGCCATGGCGAGAGCTTCCTCCGCGCCGTCGCAGCGTACGATGTAAGTGCATTGATGGAGTACAAAGGCCTGTCACTGGCCGATGCCGTGCGCGAGGTGGTGCACCGCAAGCTGCCCTTGCTGGACGGAGATGGCGGACTGATCGCCATCGATCGCAACGGCAACATCGTGCTCGACTTCAACTGCAGTGGGATGTACCGCGGGCATTGCGGTGCCGATGGCGTGGTGCATTCGGCGATCTTCCGATAGGTGTTCAGGCCGTCCACACAACAGCATTAGCGGGCTGGCACAGGTGCTTGGTGCCATTGGCCATCACCATCGATCGGCCCCATTGCTACATTCGGTATCATGAAACACATCACCCTCCTCTCGCTTACGCTCGGATCTCTGCTTTGGACCAGTTGCGCCAACGAGCCCCAAGGCAGCAGTGATAGGAACGGCAAGGACAGCACGGCCACGGCGGCACCTGCTGCGGTCCCGGTTCTGGCCGCCGTGTACATCTGCCCGATGGACACCGATGTGGTTAGCCCGACGCCGGGGAAATGCCCGAAATGCGGCATGGACTTGGTTGAGAAGAAGTAAGCGTCGACGACGCGCGACCTGCGGAATGTTCCGCCCGATCAGATATCCACGTGATAGAGATCGCGGCTGTTGCGCACGATGCCGGGCACATGGAATCCGCCCGGTTGGGGGATCACCTCCACCAGGTCGAACACCGAGCAATTGCGGGGAAGAGGAGCGAACACCAGCGTGAACTCCATCGGCGAGTTCTGCGGAACGCGCATCCACTCCGGCGCATACGCGATGCCTTCAGCGTGCACCAGTTCGCTGCGGTGGCCGGTGTGGTAACAGACCAGGAAGGTGGTGCGCCAGATGCGGATCAGGTCGCCCTGTTCGCTCGAGAACCGGCATCGCACCGTCACCTGTCCGCGCTCATCCACGTCGGCGATCAGTTCGCTCAACAGGGACGGTTCAACCGGCTCGATGATCACCGGAAGCACTGGTGCATCAACGGTGGACGAACGTGCGGGAAGTGTTGACATGTGGCGTCAAAGATACCGTGATCGGGCCGGGCTTCAAGGGGTGAGCGGACCGAACAATTGCATCCGCCAAGTGTTGTTGCATCATGAAGGTCATTACGATCATCCTCCTCGTGATCCTCGCGCTATTCATCGTTTTTCAGGTCTACACCACTGTGAGCACTACACGTACTGAACAACAGGCGTATTCCGTGGTAGCGCAGCTCGGCGAGTTGAAGATCCGGCATTATCCCACCTCCATCCTGGCCACGGTGGACATGAGCGACACCACGTATGAAGGCGGTTCGTCGAACGGTTTCCGTCGTCTGGCAGGCTACATTTTTGGTGGCAATGCGCAGCAGGAGAAGATCGCCATGACCGCTCCTGTGCGCATGGAAAAAGGCACGGCAGGTATGCGCATGAGCTTCGTGATGCCCAGCGACAGGGACACGTCGTCGCTTCCAGCGCCCCGGGATGCTGGCGTTCGCATTGCACGCAGTGCTGACGAGTACGCGGCCGTGCTACGCTTTGGTGGCTTCCTCAGCGATGCAATGATGGCGGAAAAGAAACGGGAACTGCTCGCCGCCATTCAACAACAAGGCCTCACGGCAACGGGTGAAGTGAACTACCTCGGTTACAACCCGCCTTGGCAGTTGGTGGATCGCCGTAACGAAGTGCTGGTACCCGTGCGCTGGCCGAAGTGAACGGGGCCGGAGTCGCATCGCCCCCGCTCAAGCGCCGGAGGTCCGGGCTGTGAACGGGGGCGATCGATATGTGCGTTACGTCAGTTCTTCACCAACCGCTTCATGCCCACCGCGCCGGAATCGTCCGTGACGCGCAGCAAGTAGGCACCCGCAGGAAGTTCACTCAGGGTGATGAATTCGCGTTGCACCCCGGTCACCATGGTCTTGCGCGCCATCGTGCGCACCACCTTGCCCGTGAGGTCGATCAGGTCGATCGTCACGGCCGTTCCACCACCCATTCCGAAGATCACCTCCACGCGATCGGTGGCCGGATTGGGCTGCACATCCACGCCGATGTCGTGGCGCATGGCCTCCTCAATGCCTACGGCCGCTGCAGTGGCGAAGGTGGCGGAGGAATCGCCGAAGGGGAACCCGAAGACACTCGCCGAAACGATATCGATGGAAAGCACAGGACCGTGCACGCCAGGCTTGTACCAGGTGTAGGTGTCGTTATCAAAGGTGGACGGAGGTGTGTACTGGTTGTCCACCATCTCTTTCACCAGGTGAACGCGTAATACGTTGCTCACCGTGCCCCAGGGCATCTGCAAGCTGCCCCAACCATCCGCCGTTCCGCTGATGGTCGATGTGCGTGCCCAGGTATCCGTCCCGTCGGTCACACTGCACGTGGAGTTGTCCGTGTAGGTGCCATTGTAGCTCAACGGATAGCTGATGTACGTGAGCCGGTCCGTGCAGGTGCCGGTGAAGCCACCTACGGAGAAGCCGTCCTCCTCAAAGGCCGTGGCCGTTCCTCGGAAGAAGATGTAGTCGCCCGCCTCGTCCTGTGCCACAGTGGCATTGGGGAACGTGCTGCCGAGACCGGTCTGCGCAACCGTCACATAGCTCACCGTGTTGGTGCCATTGGAGGGCAACATGGAGAAATTCCACGTCTGGCTGGCCCCACCAGCCCCAGGAGCCATGTAGTCGCTCTGGTTGAACGTGATCTGGTCGCCGGGGACCGGTGTTACCGATCCTGCGCTTAACGTGGTCTGGGCCGAAGCCGAGGTCGTTAGGGCGAAAAGCGCGATGGAAAAAGCGTAGGTATGTTTCATGGGAGGTTTGTTTGATGCCCCCGAAATTAGGCAAGCGCCTTCCCGGCATTCCACTATTGTTGTGAACACGGACCAGCGAAGCCTTCCGGGGCCCGGGCAGGTGCTTTCACGAACGCTCTTTCGCCTCGGGTACGGCCAGCACAGGACGTTGCACGGCCCGTAGTATCTGCTCCGTATGCGTGCCGGCCAGGCGATCAAGCAGGCTGTCACGTCCGTTGGTCGCCATCACCAGCAGGTCAGCCTCAAGCTCACGCGCCACGCCGACCACGGTCTCCACGACCGGCCCGCCGCGCACCAGGCGCTTCCAGTGGATACGGGTATCATCGATCACCTTCAGGCTGCGCACCCATACGTCATCGGCGCCCACATGCAACAGTGTGATCGTTACGGTCGCCTCGCAGGAGCGCATGGCCATGTCCGTTGCCATCTCCATAGCACGTGCAGGGTCTATACCGGGTCCAATGGGTATAAGGATGTTCGAAAGCTGCAGGGCGCCGTCGGAGGGGCGAAGAGGGGCAGGGCGACCGGCCGGCATCAGCAGCGAGGGTGCTTCCGTACCTGCCGCGATCGGTTCGGCCACGGACGGGGTGAGGAGTTGCGCCAATGCACTTCGCCCTTCGGTGGACATCACGATCAGCTCGGTGCTGTGCTGCTCCATGTATTTGCGCACGCCTTGAAGTGCATCGTCACCATGGATCGCGCGCTTCTCTATGGAGACGCCAAGTCGGTCCCATACATCGTCCGGGGCGCTTCCCTCGGCCAGGAGGCCCCACTCCTCAAGCACCTTGCGCACCCGCGGGAATCGCCCCCACGGCACTTCATCCCGATTCTCGGGGCCAACATGCAGAACGGTGAGCTTGGCGCGGTGTTCAACGCACAACCGCAGGGCCATGCGGAAGGCGGCATCCTCCTCGCTCGAGAAGCCGGAAGGGAGCAGGATGCGACGCAGAGGAGTGGTGGTGGGCATGTGGGAAAGGCGCAAATTGTCGCAGATGATAGCAAGCGTGGTTGACGGTCGTCAGGCCGGGTCCTTGGAACCTTGCACACCTGGTTCTATGCTGGCTCGAGCTTTGGTGAACTGGGGACCTGATCACTGACGGCTGAAACGAAGAACATCTCCATCGCCCCTTTGCCCTTGGCCTCCAGTTTGCCACGCCGGGTGAAGGCAAATGCCGGATCGTCCTTCAACAGGTCGAATGTGTGCAGGCTGATGTTCACCATGCCGGGTTCACTGCTGCTCTCTATGCGGCTGGCGGTGTTCACGGTGTCGCCCCAGATGTCGTACGCGAACTTTTTATCGCCGACGATGCCGGCGACCACCGGGCCGGAATGGATGCCCGCGCGCATGGTGAACGCAGGCAGTCCCTTCGCCTGTCTTTCGAGGTGATAGTGCCGCATGAACCGCTGCATTTCCAGTGCGGCCATCACCGTGTCGGCAGCGGACCTGGTCGAGGTGCCGGACAAGCCGCCTGCAGCCATGTAGGAATCGCCGATGGTCTTCACTTTCTCGATCCCGTATTTCGTGACGATGGCGTCGAACGCCTTGAAGCAATGATGGATCTCGGCCACAAGCTCCTGCGGGCCCATGGTCTGGCTGAGTTGTGTGAAGCCCACCGAAGTCGGTGAACAGGATGGACACGTTGTCGATCTCCCTCGCTTTTGCCTGCCCCGTGTCCTTCAGTTCCTGCGCGATGTGCCGCGGGAGGATGTTCAGCAACAGCTCTTCGGAACGCTCGCGCTCCCGTTCGATGACGGCACGTGAGCGGCGCACATAGCGGAGGCGGCTCCAGAGGCCAATGGCCAGCGCAAGGATCCCCAGCGAACCGAACATCACCACGTTCCGCTGTTCCCGGCCACGAGCCAGTTCCTGCTGGTAGGCCAGATCCAAGCGCAGCTTCTCGCGCCCACGCTCCAAACTATCCGCCAGCTGTTGCTTGGCGAAGCTGTGGCTCATTTCGATGCGCGTAATGCCTTGGGCGTTCGCCAATCCGAACAGGGAATCGCGAAGGACAATGAATTGTTTGTAGTACGCCAGCGCAAGTCCTTTGTCGCCCATGCGGTCGTACACCTGCGCAAGGCAGTCACAGCCTTTTTGTTGAAGCAAGGCGATCTTCATATTATCCGCGATCGCCAGAGAGCGTTTGCACCACTGCAACGCCTGGGAGGGATTTCCGGAACTCAGGTAATTGGTCCCAAGCCCGTGGTAAAGCATGCTCAGTAGGTACGGGTTGTCCCGACCCTTCAGGATCTCCGCGCTCTTGAACAGGTAATAGCGGGCCGTATCGCGCATTTCCAGCTGGTCGAAACAGATGCCCAAGTGCATGAAGCTTACCGCCATCCAACCACTATCGGCCAGATGCTCCCAGATCTTCAAACTGCGCCGATGCAATTGGACTGCGCGCTCGGGTTGCTTTGTGTCCTCATACAGCGCCCCGAAGTTGTTGTAGGCCTTGCCCAGCTCGCGCTCGCAGTCCGAGTTGGTATAGATCCCCAGGCTGCGACCGTAGTATTCCTCGGCCTTGTCATAGTTCTTCTGGTACTGGTATATCGAACCGATGTGGTTGTTCACTTCGGCGAGCCCCTCCATATCCTGAAGCCGTTCGCGTAGCGCCAGCGCTTCCAGCTGGGATGTCAGTGCGCCATTGTAATCGCCTACTTTGGTGAGCACCTCCGAGCGCCGCACGAGGACGCGCCCGATCTGATCGATTATCCCGGGCTGCGCGTGCGTGGGCAATGGCGGAATCCAGTTGTGCGAGGGCCTGGATGTAGTTCCCAGCCGCTTCGGCCTCAATGGAGCGCGACAGGTACTTGTCGCATTGGCAATCCACGGTCAGTGCATCGCCGGCCGCGGGTTGTGCCATGCCCGCATTCACTATGAGCAGCAACAGCCCTCCAAGACCGATCCGTACCAGTAACCGTATCCGTGGATGGTTCATGTAAATAAGAACTGGATGGACTTCCGCGGATCCACCTGCCTTGCGCAGCAAGATACGGAGGAGTTCTGGCCGCAGTATACCCGGAGTTGGGTATATCCGCATAGCTTTATCCTCCACCAACGCATACACGCCCATGCTCTCTCCACTGCTTTTCATGCCCTTCATCCTGGGTCTTTCCACCCCCATCACAGATCCATGGCCTGCTTCGACCCCTCCGGCAGGTGCTGGCTTCACGGAGGCCGTTTTCGATGCAGCCACGTTGAACAACATCCTCTCCGAAAGCAACTGCGCATCCATCCGGTTCTATAATTCCATGCCCGATGGGAGCAACACGGGTACGGTGATGGTCATCGGTGTGAAGTCCGATGGTTCGGAGATGACAGGCGGGCTTTTTGCCAAGTCCTACAAGGTGTCGATGGGGATGGTTGATGACCATGGGATCATCGATGGCCAATCGAAAGGTGGTGCAGCCAAGGCGTGCGTGAACATCACCGCAGGTGGCAACGCCAGTTATTCCGCCGCATTCGCCACAGCGGATGTGCAGACCCTGTTGGGTCAGGCGGGTTGTAATGGAATTCGCGTGACCCCGGATGAGGCGAACGGCAGCGCCACGATGAAGCTCGAAGCGGTTACGATCGCAGGGGGTGCGGCGTCCGTGCTCGGCGCAGGGGCAGGCTTCGAACTGGTGTGTGGCGATCCCTGTCCCGCCTTCTGTGGAAGCCCGCTTTCACATTATGTGAACGATGAACTGATCCCCAAGAAGTAAGCGTTCACAGCCGCAAGGCCTGTTCACTTCTTAGCCCATCGTGCGAGGATACACCCTTCCGCCCCCCGTTGCGTAAGCCAAGGGACGGGGAACAGGTGAGGTTGATCTGGTCCATTTACCATCCATGTCCCATTACCTGTTCATCGCCCTGTTACTGGTCCATGGCCTGATCCAGTGTCCTGGGCTTGGTTCATGCATACCGGCCTATGCCGGGCTTGGGTAAGCCCATGCCCCGTGGAGCGGCCCTGTTGTGGTTGGTGGCCGCCCTGCTGTTCATCGCTGCGGCTGCCCTGCTCGTGCCGCGGCTCGGGCATTGGTGGTGGCCGGCGATACCTGCGGTGGCCTTGTCGCAGGCCTTGATCTGATCGGGCAATGGCGCGATGCGCGCTACGGCACGTTGGTGAACGGCGTGATCGGCTCTGGCCGTTGTTGCAGGAGCGACCACCTCCAGCTTCCGGAAGGAATATCGCGATGCCGCTCAGGCGCATGTGGCACGGACCAGCACGCTCCCCAAGGCCCTTATCACCGAGGCCGATCTGGCTGCACTGCCGGATCCTGTTCAGCGGTATGTGCGCGCCTCGGGTGCGGTGGGCACATCGCGGCCCCACAACATGCGCATCGTGTTCGAGGGGGCCATCCGCAAGCCCGATGGTCCGTGGTTGCCGTTCACCACGACCCAGGTGAACACCTTCGATATACCCTCGCGCTATTTCTGGATGGATGCGGTGATGATGGGCCTGCCGACCAAGGGTCTGCATGCCTATGAGAATGGCCACGCCACCATGCGCATAAAGCTCGCGGGGCTCTTGCCCGTGATGAGCTTCGCAGGGCCGGAGCTGGACACTGCGGAAACCGTTACCTGGTTCAACGACATGTGCCTGTTCGCGCCCGGTGCGCTGGTGGACCCGCGCATCACCTGGCAGCCCATCGATGGCCGGTCCGCCCAGGCCACCTTCCATCATGAAGGGATCACCGCACGGGCAACCCTGGTCTTCGATCAACAGGACAGACTGGTGGACTTCCTCAGTGACGACCGCTACGCCATGTCCGAAAAGCCGCCGCGCAAACTGCGCTTCGAAACGCCTGTGCGCGATCATCGCACGGTTGGTGGTGTATTGGTGCCGGGCTATGGCGAAACGGTGTGGCACATGCCGGAAGGGCCGTTCACGTATGGGCGGTTCACCCTGAAGGAGATCGCGTACAACGTGCACGACTGAGACCGGCCGTCGCAGGCGCGGCCCATGCATCTCCGGCGCCGTTCATCACGTGTGGGTGGGGATGGCCTCGCAGCGCGCATCTTTGTGCTGCATTCGCATAACCCCAATTTGCCGGCACGCGCCGGATAACCACATGAAACGACTTCCCCTCTTCATCGGACTTGGCCTCATCGGCATCATGGCCCTTTGGGCCATCAGTTTCCAACGCGGCACCACGGGCCTCAACGAGGGCGTGGCCGAGCAATGGAGCAACGTGGAGAACGCGTACCAATTGCGCGCGGACAAGACGAAGAACCTGGTGGAGATCGTCAAAGGCTCGGCGGACTTTGAGAAGAGCACGTTGACCGCTGTGATCGAGGCGCGCGCCAAGGCCACCAGCATCCAATTGAAAGTAGATGACCTGACGCCCGAGAAGATCGCCGAATTCGAAAAAGCCCAGGCGCAGTTCGGTGGCGCCATCAGCCGCCTGCTCGTGGCCGTGGAGCAGTACCCCAACCTGAAGACCACCGACGCCTTCCGCGACCTGCAGGCCCAGTACGAGGGCATGGAGAACCGCATCGGCGTGGAGCGCCGCAAGTACAACGAGGTGGCCCGCGTGTTCAACACGAAGATCAAGATGTTCCCCGGGAACCTGCTCGCCGGGTTCTTCAACTTCACCGAGAAAGGCTACTTCAAGGCACAGGAAGGTTCGGACAAGGCCCCCGACATCAGCTTCAAGTGAACGCCGTTTCCGCCGAGGAGCTCCTCTCCGAGCAGGATCTGGAGCGAGTACATGCCGCCATTCGCGCGGCTGAGCTGCGCACCAGTGGCGAGATCCGTGTGCACCTGGATGATGTGATCGTGGACGACGTGCTGGACCATGCGGCCTTCGTGTTCGAAGAGCTCGCCATGCACCGCACCCGCGATCGCAATGGCGTGCTGATCTACATCAGTGTGGCGCAGCACCGTGCCGCCGTGATCGGCGACGCAGGCATACACGCGCGGCTGCCTAAGGGATTCTGGAACGACGTGCTCGGGGTGATCCTCGAGCAGTTCAGGGCGGAGCGGTTCGCCGAAGGCCTCTGCATGGGCATCGAACGGCTCACCGACCAGCTGGCGCATCACTTTCCGCGGGAGGCCAATGACAGCAATGAACTGAGCGACGAGATCACCTTCGGCCGATGAAACGGATCATCCTCCTGATCGCCCTTGTGCTTGGCGCCATTGTGCCAGGCCTTGCCGTGGATGATCCCTGCCTGCCAGCCAAGCCATCGGACGAGTCGCGTCTGGTGTTCCAGAACTACCGCTGGTTGGCGGATCATGAGGAGCAGCAGCTGAACGCCAAGCTCGTTCGTTTCGCTCAGGAGACCAGCAACCGCATCCTCGTGTTGATCGTGGATTCACTCTGTGGTCATCCGGCGTCCGATTATGCCGCACTGATCGGTGAGAAGTGGGGCGTTGGGGGCAAGGAGTTCAACAACGGCGTGGTATTGCTGGTGAAGCCCACGGGATCCCCAGGCGAGCGCAAGGTCTTCATCGCCACCGGCTACGGACTGGAAGGTGCCATACCGGACGCCACTTGCCGACGCATCGTGGACAACGAGATCATTCCGCGCTTCCGGAACGGGGAGAGCTTCGCTGGACTGGATGCGGGAACGGATGTACTGATGAAGCTTGCCCGGGGCGAGATCAGCAAGGAGAGCTATGGCAAGGCGCCATTCCCCGCTGGTGCTGTGGTCTTTATCGTGGGTCTGTTGCTCTTCATGGCCATTGTGATCTTCGCCACCATCAGCAAGGCGCGCCGATATGCGCGCACCAACAACATCGACATGTGGAGCGCGTGGTGGTTGTTGAACCAGGCCCAGCGTTCGCACCGCGGCCATTGGGGCGGCTTCACCGGCGGCGGTGGCGGCGGTTGGTCCGGCGGCGGTGGTGGCGGCTTCGGCGGCTTTGGCGGGGGCAGTTTCGGCGGTGGCGGCGCCGGTGGCAGCTGGTAAGGCATGGGCTACAGCAAATGGATCTTCGGTAGTCTGGGATTCGCCTTGAGCGGAACGCCCTTGGGCGCGGTGCTCGGATTTGCATTGGGTTCCATGGTGGACAATGCCACCAGCACCAGCGTGCGCAAGGCGCGTCCTGAAAGCGGAGGGCGTGGAAACCAGCGGGCGCGGCCACAACAGTCCACCGCAGGCGATGTGGCGTTGAGCCTTGTTGTGCTCACCGCCGCCGTGATGAAGGCCGACGGCCGCGCCACGCAGGGCGAACTGGCCCATGTGCGCACCTTCTTCAACCGGCAGTTCGGTCCCGCACACGCCGCAGAACTTCTCCGCCTACTGCGCGAAACGCTCGACAGGCCGATCCCGTTGCATGATGTGTGCATGCAGATCCGCACGCACCTCGCACATGCCGAACGCCTTCAACTGATGCACTACCTCATCGGCCTGGCATGGTCCGATGGGCGGATGGACCGTGAGGAGCAGCTCATGATCGAGCGCATCGCGGGCTACTTCAACATCTCCGAGCGCGACCTGGCCTCGTTGAAGGCCATGTTCCAGAAGTCCGCGCCTTCCGTTGCCTATGAGTCCTGGAGGTGGATCCCAAGGCCAGCGACGAGGAAGTGAAGAAGGCCTATCGCCGCGCGGCGATCAAGCACCACCCGGACAAGGTGGCGCACCTGGGCGAGCAGTTCCAGAAGGACGCCGCCGACAAGTTCAAGAAGGTGCAGGAGGCTTGGGACCGCGTGAAGAAGGAGCGGGGCATCAGTTGACCAAGGCCCTCTCGCCGTCCATCGATCACAACGTGCGGCCGATCCTCTTCAAGGGGAGTTCCCGCGCGTTCTGCACCACCAGAGGCACCTGTTCCACAACGGTGACATTGGGGTCCAGACCAAAGGCCTCGCGATCGCTGAGCGCCACGCTCTTCAACGCGAAATAGGCATCGAGCACCAGGTCGTCGCGCATGGCCAGTTCGTTCTCAACGCTCATGAAGCGCTCGGTGAGCACGTAGCAGATGTCCGTGTGGAAGTCGCCCTTCTTGATGCTCTCGTATTTGCTGCGGAATTCCAGTTCATGGTCGCTGTCCATTTCCTCCAGCACGCGACGGAACAGCAGGTTGATGCGGGCCTGAACACGGAAACCCAGATCGAAGTCCACGCGGATCACCTTGTCGTCGATCAATTCCTTCACGCGATAATCCATCGTGTAGGGCTCGTCGGTATAGTTCACGTGAACGAACCAATAGATGTCGGCGCGTTTCACCTTCTTGGCCAGGATGCTCTCCACGATCTGCTTTTCCACCTGGGTCGGCCTGTCGGCCTTGGTGAGGTAGACCAGGTGCGTGGCGTATTTGGGGATCTCCTTGTCATCGCTCAGGTCGCGTAAGGCCTGTGCGTAGTTCGTGAGCTGTACGAACTCGAGGAACCGGTTCGTGATCTTCCGCGCACGGTACCAGATGAACATCACGGTCAGCAGCAGGAATACGAACACCAACAGGTACGGGCGGTTGATGATCTTCACCACATTGGCGACGAAGTTGGCGACCTCCATGCTGAAGAAGACGAACATCACCAACAGCACCAGTATCAGGGCCCATTTGCGCACGTAACGCAGGTAGCCGAACATGAGCACGGAGGTCATCAACATGGCCACTACGATGAAGAATCCGTAGGCCGCTTCCATGGCCGCGCTGGATCTGGAAGTAAGCCATCACGCCCATACACCCTGCCCAGAGCAGCCAGTTCACGCTGGGGATGTAGATCTGTCCACGGATGTTCGTCGGGAACTTCACCTTAACACGCGGCCAGAAGTTCAGCGTAATGGCTTCGTTGATCAGCGTGAAGGAACCGCTGATCACCGCCTGGCAGGCCACTACGGCGGCGATGGTCGCAATGCCGATGCCGACCAGCAGGAACCACTGGGGCATCACCTCATAGAACGGATTGCGGTGCCCCAGCATTTCGCCCTGATGAGAAAGGAGCCAGGCCCCCTGGCCCATGTAGTTCAGCACGAGAGCCGTCTTCACGAAGATCCAGGTGGCCTGGATGTTCTGGCGGCCGCAATGCCCCATGTCGTTGTAAAGACCCTCAGCTCCGGTCGTGCACAGGAACACCGCCCCAAGTAACCAGAAGCCGCCCGGATATTTGGTCAACAGGTCCGCCGCGTACACGGGATTCACGCAGGCCAGGACGTGCGGCACGTGGATGACCTGGCTGAGCCCCAGCACCAGCAGCATGGAGAACCAGATGAGCATGATGGGGCCGAAGGCATAGCCCACCACCTTGGTGCCGAAGCGCTGGAAGAAGAACAGGAAACTGATGATGCCGACCACGATCAGCACTGTGGTGGAGTTCCCCGGATGAATGGTGTCCTCGAAGGCCTTCACCCCGCTCAGTCCTTCAACGGCCGAGGCTACGGAGATCGGCGGTGTGAGGATGCCATCGGCCAGCAACGTGGCCGCTCCGATCATGGCCGGTATGTAGATCCATTTCCCGAAGCGGCGCACGAGCGTGTAGAGCGCAAAGACGCCCCCTTCTCCTCGGTTGTCGGCGCGAAGGGTGAGCAGAATGTACTTGAAGGTGGTCTGCAGCGTCAGCGTCCAGAAGATGCAGCTCAGTGCCCCCAGCACAAGCTGCTCGGAGATGGGCGTGTTCTCCCCAACGATGGCCTTGAACACATACAGGGGTGAGGTGCCGATGTCGCCGAACACGATGCCGAGCGTGACCAGCATGCCGGCGGCGGACAAGGGATGCGAATGACCTTTGTTCATGAGGAAGTTGACGTGGTACAGCCAAGGCGAGGAACAGCGTTCACGTGGATAAGATCGTTGGAGCTGTTCAGCTAAGGACCCGGACCGGGTCGCTTGACGGGGCGAAATAACAGGAATGGACGGGATTAGGACGCAGAAATCGGACGAATGGTCACTCGAATTGTGCTTCGGACCCGTGATCGGATCACGGACATTGGTCCATGGCGTCGCCGTGAAGGCGATCCCGGCCTGTAGCTTCGCGATACACACGCCCGTTCCATGAGCCGATCATTGAAGCCCGTTCTCCTGACAACATTTTTCGCCCTTACGCTTCCCACCGGCCTGTTGGCCAGCGACGGCGATGCCGGGCCGGACCAGTTTCTCTGCGGCACGCAAGCGATCCTGGGGGCAAGTCCCCTGACCCAAGGCGAAACCGGCGCTTGGGCCGTGGTCTCCGGCGCAGCCACCTTTTCGCCCGCAAATAGTCCCGGTTCCATCGTGAGCGGCCTTGCTATCGGTGAGAACATCCTGCAATGGACCGTGTTCATCAATGGGTTCCCGGCCTCCTCGGACCAGGTCACGATCACGGTGTATGATCCAGGCGCCCCCCCCGCCAATGCCGGTCCGGACGTCCTCACGTGCATCGATGAGCCCACCGTGGTGCTTCAGGCTGCACCCGTGGTGTATCCCATCCTCGGGAACTGGACCGTGACCACCGGCTCCGCCACCATCGCTTCGCCTTCCATGGCCCAAACGGCCGTGACATGCGCTGGGCTGGGGTCAGTAACGTTGCTGTGGACGGTGTACAATGGCCCATGCGGTGAGACCAGCGACCAGGTGATGATCCAGGTGGAGGATTGCCAGACGGGCCTTGGTGAGCAGGTGAACGGGTCGGCCGTGCTGCGTTTTGATGAAGCTCAGCGGGTGGTCCGCATCAGCGATGCGGTAAGCGGATCCTCCGTACTGCTGGTGGATGCTGTCGGGCGCATCCTCGCGAACACGAACACCGATGACACCGGCGCCTTACTTATGTCCGTAGAGGGCTTTCCGGTCGGATGGTACGCGGTGCGCGTTCAAGTGGCGGGCCGAGCGCAACTGCTGCGGTTTCTGCTGGCCCGCTGATCACCAGCCGGTCACCAACAGCTTGCGCGCCGCGGTGGCACTGCATTTCTGCCATTTCGCATAGGCCTGTGCGGCGCGTTCACGCACTCGACCCGCATCCTCGCGCTTGATCCAGCCTTGCAACGCCGCATCCAGCGTGTACGCCTCCGGCGCCATGAGCCCGGTGGTCCAGAGCAGGGGAGCGGCACCAGTGCCCTTGAGCGGAGCAGCGAAGAACCGCTTGCTGATACAGGCCAGGATGATGATATCGCGATGCTTGGTGTCGTTGGCACCGCGTGCTGCCGGCGGCGCGAAGTCCATCAAGCCGTCGTGGCCGCAGTAGGCGATCAGGTCGGCTCCTCCGCCCAAAAGGAGTTCAAGGCCGTTCACCTTGACGGTTGACGCATCGTGTCCCCCGGCAAAGGCCAGAAGGTCACGCGTGGCCTGTTCGATGTAGGCGCCGTCATAGGCATCCGCCACGAGGTGGACATCCTCCGTGGCATGTTTCCAGATCATCCGCTCCAGCACATGTGCATTCGGTGGGGCCACCCTGTCCAAGCGCTTCCATTCCTTGCTCTTGTTGAACCAGCTGCGCACGCCGTAGGTCGCGCCCCAATACAGGTTCGTGTTCGGGGCCTGGCCATTGCCCAACGCCGCAGGCACCTTCACGATGCCCTGGTTGACATTGTCGCACAGCGCCACCACCACGTGGATCACGCGCTGGGCATGCATCCGCGTCGATGAAAGCAGCACCAACACCATCACCAGAAGCTTCCTTCCAACCATTTGATCATCATGTTATCATCGAACAGGGCACCGATCACGCGATACTTCGATCGCGCGAAGGGGTTGTAGCCTTCCAACGGCTCTGCCATCACCCCTATTTCACGCTGGTAATAATTGCTGTGAATGAACTGAATGTCCGTGCCATCGAACGGAGATGAAGCCGACATGGTTGTCCAGGCCCACCACGTAGAGCCCATCGCCCTTGGCGAGCAACCATTGGCGGATCGCGTGCACCGGCGTGTTGATCGATCGCCAGGCATGCGGATCGAACTTCAGGATCATGGGCTCGCTCGCGAGCTGTGCCCAACGGATCCTCGGGATCCTGAATCCCGCATCGACCATCACGGTGGTCACGAAATAGCCGCAGGCAATGGTGCCTTGCCCGGGTGTCCGTGTGGTGCCATTGAAGTCCCAGGGTGTGCCATACCAGGCAGGTAAGAGCCCCTGGATGAGCCTGTCCTCCAGCTCCACGCGCGCAGCTGCCAGGATCCGTGGTCGCCCATCGGTCGTTGCAGCACGATACAGCATAGCGTGTCCTTCACGGCTGGCCGCAAGTTCACGCAACAGCGCTGCATACGTCGCACCTGGCGTAGCCGGCGGACAAGGGCTTGTTGCGAACCACCACAGGTGGCAAAGCCATGCGATCAGGATCATCGCATGGTGAATGCAGCGCCAATAAGTAGGTAACAGAGCGGACCCATTGATCAAACCATGTCGTGTAGGCAACGTCATTGAACCGGATGCACTTCGGGGCGGATGATCACTCACCTTTGTGGTGGAGCCCACTTCGTGCTCCTGTGTGATCGTTCCTCCACATGCGCTCCTTCATCGTCACCATTTCCTTATCCGTGTTCACGGCCGTCAGCGCCCAGACCGTCGGCCTGCAGCAATTCGGCACGGGCAACCTCGAGGGCCACGTGCTCTTTGCACCGGTGCCCTATACCACCACCTACCTCATCGACAAGTGCGGTCATCAGGTGCACACTTGGCCCAGCGCCTACAGGCCGGGGCAGGCCGTGTACCTGCTGGACGATGGCTCGGTTATGCGCACCGGCAACCTGCCCAACTCAACTTTCAATGGCGGTGGTCGAGGCGGCATGATCGAGCATATCTCTTGGGATGGCAACGTGCTCTGGAGTTACGCGATAAGCGATGCACTCCAATGTGCCCATCACGATATCCATGTCATGCCCAATGGGCACGTGCTCGTCATCGCGTGGGAGAAACACTCCGTCGCTGAGGCCACGGCAGCGGGGCGGGATCCTGCACTGCTCGGCGTTTCGCTGTGGGCCGAGAAGATCGTGGAGTTGGAGCCGGTGGGCGACCACGAGGCCAACATCGTGTGGGAATGGCACCTGTGGGATCACATGGTGCAGCAATTCGACAACACCAAGCCGAACTACGGCGTGGTGGCCGATCATCCCGAGCTGATGGACCTGAACTTCGTGAAGCTGCCCGTGACCGCGGATTGGATCCACGTGAACGCGATCGACTACAACGCGGAGCTTGACCAGATCGCCTTGAGCACGCATAACCAGAGTGAGATCTGGGTGATCGATCATTCCACCACCACGGCCGAAGCCGCATCGCACACGGGCGGTGCGCATGGGCGCGGTGGCGATCTGCTCTACCGCTGGGGCAATCCGCAGGTGTACGATCGGGGTACGCCGGCCGATCAGGTGTTCTTCGGCCAGCATCATGTGCAATGGATCCGCGAAGGCCTGCCGCGCGCGGGCCACCTGCTGGTCTTCAACAATGGCCTTGCACGCCCGGACAGCCTGTACTCATCCATCGACATCATTGCCCCGCCGGTGGACAGCAACGGCGATTATCCCATCGCTCTCTCAGCACCCTTCGGCCCAGAAGCGCTGGAGTTCACCTGGACCGCCGATGTGCCCACAAGCTTTTATGCGTTGAACATCTCCGGCGCGCAAGCGCTAGCGAACGGTGGATTCATCGCCTGCCACGGGCCGGACGGCACCTTCATCGAGCTGGATGCCGAAGGCAACGAAGTGTGGCGCTACGTGAGCCCCGTGGACTTCACGGGGCCGATGACGCAAGGCGAACCGGCCGACGGCAACCTCGTGTTCCGCTGCACGTTCATATCGCCGGACCACCCGGGGCTGCAGGGGCATGATCTTACGCCCGGTGCGCCCATCGAGCTGCAGCCCAACGTGGATCCCTGCATCAGCCTGTCCAGTGATGAGCTTGCGGTGGATAACGTGCTGGAGCTGTACCCCGTACCTGCCGCCACCACCGTGCAGATCCCGATGCAAGCGGGCTTGAATACGGTGCGTGTGACCGATGCACAGGGTCGCCTGGTGTACGATCGCAGTTCACAGGCCTCGGAGGGTAACACCCTCCTGGATGTCTCAGCCTTGCCGAACGGTACGTACGTGGTGCACATCCAGCAAAGCCAACAGCGGTGGTCCAGCCGTTTGGTGGTGCTGCATTGAGCACCCGGATCGTGTCGATCAGCGAACGTCGTTCACCTCCACACCCGGGAACTTGCTCTTGTCGAAGACGAACACACTGTCATACAGGTCCACGTTCGGCGTGAACTTCTTCAGCGTGTAGGTCACTTCGTTGCCGTCCTTGTACAGCACCTTCACCACGCGGGCCTCCACCTTCGCCTTGTCCACGGTGATGATCACCGTGTGGTAGGGTCGCTTGCCGGGCTCCAGCGGGAAGAGCTTGATCACCTGCACCAACGTGCCATCGGCATCCTTCTTCTCTTCCACGAAGAGGCTCTTGAAGCCCTGCTCGTAAATGCTGAAGAGTTTGCTCGGGTCAAGCTCCTTGTCCATATCGGCCGGGTCGCTGATGGTGACCTCGTTGCTCTTCTTGCTGTAGGTATAGATGGCCTTGCCATCGTTGATCACCGTGTTGTCGGTGAGCGTGAGGCGGAAGAGCTTGCCCTTCACCTTCACGTTGCCCTCCTGCTTCACATTGAGCTTGCTGGCGGCGTTCACCAGGGTGCTGCTGAAGTCGGCTTCGAAGCTGGTATAGGCGCGGCTCTTGGCGATCAGCTTGTCCACAATGGCCTTGCTCTTCGGATCGTCCTGGGCCTGGCCGAGGGTGCTGAAAAGGAGAACGGAGAGCAGTAGAAGATGCTTGAACATGGAGGTTCGCAGGTTGTTGCGTTGGGAGGGCGAAAATAGCCTCACCGTTCATGGCAAGGCCCGTGCCAGTTCCGGCAGGGCCGACCGCTGGTATGTGGGATGTGCTGAGGGTCAGGCCACTTTGGCCTTCGCTTTCTTCCGGGGAGCTGCTTTGCGGGGCTTCTTCCACTTGAGCATGGTGCCCTTGCATTTGGGCGAGCCGCAGTGGCAGGCCCAGGCCTTCAGTTCGGCTTTGGTGGGCGGCTCATCCAGCTTGATCCCGTAGTCGTAGGTGATCTCCTCGCCGGCCTTGATGTTGCGCTTGGCCTCGATGATCACTTTGTCCTTCGTGCGGTCCTTGCCCTTCGCCGTGTGCACAAAGGCCACGCCGTTCGGCTCGCATCCGGTGTTGATCCATTTCGCGTCGTTGGCGTCCTGGTTCGCGTCGATCACCCACTCATCATTCAGGATGAAGAGAAAGGTGTGGCCCGTTTCCAGGTCCACCGAATGCCGCTCGTCGGCCTCCTCGTGGGTGATCAGCTTGCCCTTGTATTCCATGATGGGCTCGCCCTTCTTGATGTCCGCAATGGCGAAGACCCCGTTGCCGTGGATCTTCGAACGACGCATGATGACCTTGCTCTTCATAGGGTGGTTTGGGGCCGCGAAGTTGCATGAATGGAACCACAGCTGAACACGGATGCACACGGATAATGCACAGCCGGGTCGTTGAATGTACCCGCAAGGCCCGTTGCACGCTCAGAAATAGGCCGTGCACACGATCACCGCTGTGATCACGCAGATCAGGTCCACCAGCAGCATTACACCCAGCGTATAGCGGCTGTTCTTCACATTCACGCTGCCGAAGTACAACGCCACCACATAGAACGTCGTTTCCGCGGCGCCCTGGAACAGGCACGCGAGCTGCCCCGTGAGACTGTCCGGCCCGTAGGTCTTCATGGCATCCAGCATGAAGCCGCGCGATCCCCCGGCGCTGAACGGACGCATCAGGGCCACCGGGATCGCATCGATCACCTGCTTGTCAATGCCGATCAGTCCCATGGTCCAGGAGATGCCGTCCATCACGATGTTCATCAGTCCGCTGTTGCGGAAGATGCTCAACGCGGCGAGCATCGCGATCATGTACGGCAGCACGCGCAGTCCCGTGGTGAATCCATCCTTCGCCCCGTGGATGAAGGAGTCGAACATGTTCGTGCCTTTCGCCGTGAAGTACTTCTCGAAGAGGAACGCGTAGCCCACGATCAGCGCGATGATGGTGAGCAGCATGCCGTTGCTCAGGTTGTCCGTGAAGTGGAACTTCTGCACGCCGGTGAGCTGCGTGATGTAGGCCATGAGCCCGCCGATGATGCCGCTGATCAGCAGCACGAACAACATCACCGGAATGTTGAACAGGTTGATCCGCTGCCGGAATCCCACGATGAAAAGGCGCAGAGATCGTTCCGACGAAGGAGGTGATGATCGTGGGGATCATGATGTCCGCCGGATTCGCCGCGCCCTGCGCCGCGCGGTAACCGATGATGCTCGTGGGCAGCAAGGTGAGGCCCGCCGCGTGCAGGCACAGGAACATGATCTGGCTGTTGCTGGCCTTGTCCTTCGTGGGGTTGCTCTCCTGCATGCTCTCCATCGCCTTCAGGCCGAAGGGCGTGGCTGCGCTGTCCAGCCCCAGGAAGTTCGCAGCGAAGTTCAAGGTCATGAAGCCGTAGGCCTGATGGTCCTTCGGCAGGTCGGGGAAGATCCGGCGGAACACGGGCGAGAGGAAGTGCGCGAGCTTTTCCATGGCGCGCGAATCCACCAGCAGGTTCAACAGTCCGCAGAAGAAGGTGAGGTAGCCGATCAACGGCAGCCACAGGTCCGTGATCGTGCCGCGACAGGTCTGGAACAATCCGTCGGCCGGTTGTTTGCCCACGTTCGCGCTGAGCACACCGCTCTTGCTGAGTCGTGTAGAGCGTGTCGCCCTGTTGCACGCCGTCATCGCCGCCGGCGCGGATCGCGGCCAACAGGGGCGTTCCCTGCAGAGCCAGGGTATCGCGTTCGGATACGACCAACGGTTCCCCTTGTTTGCCGTTCACCAAGGCTCCCAGCGTGTACTGCCGGCCGATGGCCAGCATGCTCAGCACATAGGCGATGCTGAGCAAAAGGATGAAGGTCCAGAAGCGGCTTAGGGCCATGCAGCGAAGTAGGGGAGGCGCGGCCTTGGCACCACCCCAGCTACGGATCAGTGGCGAACAAGGGGCTGTGGATGGGGAATACGTCGCGGCGATGATGCCCCGCGAACGCTATGCTTCCAGCGCTGCACTGAGCGCATACACCATGGGCAGTTTGCCTTCCATGCCCTTGATGCGGAACATCCCGTCATCGCCACGCACCGTGTTCGCGAAGCAATCATGCGGCGATCCGTCGAGCTCCGTGAAGCGCTCGATGCGCAGGCCCTGGCCCAGCAAGGCGCCCAACACCTCGCCCAGATCGTGGTTCCATCCATACGAGGTGAGCTTGATCGGTGCTTCGCGATCGGCGTAACTGCCTTGTTCCTCCTCCACGATGGTCTCGCGGTTGAAGTAGGAGTACTGCACGTGCGTGAAGTCGTTGTCGAACATCCACAGCGCCGGGT
Organism: uncultured Flavobacteriales bacterium; assembly: GCA_963814325.1. GTDB lineage: Bacteria > Bacteroidota > Bacteroidia > Flavobacteriales_F > PHOS-HE28 > PHOS-HE28. Next base: position 66,729 of record CAWFCK010000005.1, on the reverse strand, counting down.
GGAAGTCCACGAACACGAAACGGCCGTTGGGTTTCAGGTAGCGCGCAATGTTGGCAGCCCAGGGACGCACATCCGGGATCCAGCCGATGGTGCCGTAGCTTGTGTACACCACGTCGAACCGCCCGTCCAATTCCGGCCTGGTGGTCCACCACGTTCGATAGCACCCAATCGGCCTGCAGGCCGCAACGCTCCGCCAAGGCCCGTGCTTCGGCCAGCGCAGCGTCCGAGATGTCGAGGCCTGTGACCTGTGCGCCCATCCGCGCGAGCGAAAGCGTGTCCTGCCCGAAATGACATTGCAGATGAAGGATGCGTTTCCCGCGCACATCGCCCAGCAGTTCCAGTTCGATCGCCGTCAGCGAATTGCGACCCGCGATGAAGCCCTCCACATCGTACATGCGCGATGTGAGGTGATGAGGAACACGGCCGTTCCAGAGCGCTGTGTTGGCCTCGAAGGCGGCTTGGTGGGACATGGGGCCAAGCTACGGCCGCAGAACCGTATTCAGAGGAGGACGAGGCTTCGCTTAGCGCGACACCACGAAGGGCAGAGCACGCTGTCCCTGCGCGTGTGCCACGTACATGCCTGTAGGCAGCTCGATCGGCGCCTCACCGTTCCGCAGGTTCAGCAATGCACACGCACGGCCACTGAGGTCCACGATGCGCACCTGCAGGTCGCCCGCTGAGGCTGCTGTCTGCGTGCGGAGCATGTTGTGAACAGGATCGAAATACCAGGGTGAAGCTTCATCGCCAGGCTCACCGGCGCTGAGCGGCGAGGATGATTCGTAGCAACCCAGGTCGACGATGGTGCCCTGGATCCGGGGCAGGTCGTTCAGGTCAAGGTCGTACCCCGGCAGCACTCGTGCATTGTCGCCCACGTTGATCGCCGGGGATGAGCCCTGCAATGTGTAGTCATAGCCCGTGGCGTCGAAGTTCGCCGGGGCGCCTGCGTAAGGCGCCATGAACTGCGGATCCTGGTCGATGATGGCCGTGCCGTTGGCATAGCCCCCTTCGATCAGCGAATAGGTGATCTGGGGCCCGTTATTCACCTGCTGGCCATCAACGGGCGTGTTCCCGTAGATGATGCAGTTGTGGATCTGCAGAAAGTCATCATCCAACCGCACGGCCTGATCCTGGATCGTGTTGGTGTAGAGGTTCACATTGTCCGCAACCGTGCAGTTCACCATCCGGAAGTCCCCCGTGTTGGCGAAGCCGTTCGCATACAGAACGTTGCTGCTGAACCCGTTGATCGCATTACCGATGATGTACGAGTTCAAGAGGCGCGCCGTGTCGAAGGCATTGATACTGAGTATGCTGTTGGAGCTTGTGTTGTTGGTGAAGATGCAGCGGTCGATCACCAGGGCATCATAGTCCAAGGTGTTGTACAGGCACGCCCCATTGAACGCGATGTTCCCCGTGAACAACGTATTGCGGATGGTGAGGTTGGAGTAACCCCCGTTGTTGTTGCCAACACAGATGGCGCCACCGTTAGTGCATTCATTACCGCTGAACACACAACGCTCGATGGTGAGGTTCGCAGCGGCCAGGTACATGCCGCCACCGTATGTGTTGGCGTAGTTGTTCAGGAAGGTGCAGTTCTTCACGAGCACATGACCGCCCAGGCAGTCGGTCGCGCTCATGCCCCCTCCGTGATAGCTGCTGCCGCTGCGGCCGTTCATGATCCGGAATCCGTCCAGCTCAATGCTCGTGGTAATGCTGCCGGCCTTGATCACGTTGTAGGAGTTGTCCGTGTTGTCGCCGATCAGACCGATGTCGCCGTTCAATACGGTCGGGTTGCTGGCGATGTCCCGCTCTGTAATGTCCGTCTCCGTACCAGCGAATCCGCCGTAGATGTCCACGCCGTTCCTCAGCACAAAGGACACGGTGCGCGTGGTGGTGGTGGTGGGCCTGTATTGTCCGGCCGCCACCCAGATGTCGTCTCCCGGGATCACAATGCTCAACGCTTCCTGCAGGTCCGTGAACGCATTTGTCCAACTGAGACCTGTACCGCTTCCGGTGGCGCTCGGACCTCACATGGTACGTGGTGGCGGAGGCTTGCGTGCAGAGCAGAAGGCCGAGGATGAGCAAGGACAGATTGCGGTTCAGCATTGGGCGGTTTCGAAGTGCAAACCTACGCAGGGGCCAACTCTCGATCCGGATCAATGCTTGGACCAACGTCGGGATCCCGGCGCTTCCGATGGGTGTATGATCAAAAAGGATCCGCCAGCGTGGGCCTTCACCTTCCGGTCAACGCATCCTCCTTCGTCCAGTTGATGAACGTTCCCCCGATGAACTTGTATACCCCGTTCGAAGTACCGATCCAAAGTTGTCCGTTCGCATCTTCCAGCAGGCTTTGCACCACACGGATCCCGGCGCCGTCCTTTTCACCATGACACGTGAACATTGTGCCATCATAACTGCACAGACCGATCCTCGACACAGCGATCCAGATGATGCCGCCACTGTCCTGGTAAAGTGACCAGATGTCATCGCCCCTCAACTCGTTCCGGCCGAATGCCGTGAAGGTTGTGCCATCGTATTTGCACAGTCCTCCGTGGCGAGTGCCGAACCAAAGGTTCCCAGAGCGGTCCTCCAACATCGTTTGAACGAAGTTGTCGCAAAGGCCTTCCTTTTGTGAAAAGTTGGTCAAGGTCGTGCCATCATAGCGATATGCTCCGCCCCCGTTGGAAGCGAACCATATGTTCCCGGCCTTGTCCTCGAGCATCCAGTTGATCTGCCTCGGGTATTTGTAGTGTGGAAACTTACTGAGATCCGCCGTAGGAAGAGGGAAGGAGGTGAACGTCCTGCCATCGAAACGAGTGACCCCTTCCTCCGTGCCGAACCACATTCCGCCGGACCTGTCGAGCAGCATGCACCACACTTGATCGCTCGCCAGGCCATTCTTCGTGGTGTACGTGGTGAAGTGTGTTCCATCAAAGCGCGACACGCCACCACCCGTGGCGAACCACATATCACCGCGTGCATCCTGCAGCATGGCGCTCACCCAATTGCCGGCAAGCCCTTCCGCTGCGGTGAAATAGGTGAGCGATCGCCCATTGTATCGACACACGCCATCGCTCGTGGTCGCGAACCACATGTTGCCGTCACGATCCTCGAAGATCCGTCGGATGTACTGGCTGATCTGTTCGGTGGATGTGGGGGTTGAGCAAGGCGCGCTGCGATTGTGGCGCTATCGGGTTGCGCACTGGTGTGCGTTGACGCGCTAATGCTGTCCGAGGCTGGCTTGACCGCTTCCTCGCACGCCATGCCCAGCAGCAGGACCAACGAGAGCGGACTGATGCGTTTCATTGTTGGTAAGGTAGGGCGAAGGACATCAACCATCCACGATGGGGTACACACGCCCCGTTCCGTAGCCCGGACGCATCGATCCAGTCGGCAGGGTAAGCGCATTTTGGGCGTTGCCGAACAATGGTCCCTGTTTTGTTCGCCTCTTGGAAAGCATACGACCATGTCACAGCAAGAGGACAAGAAACCCCGCCCGGCCCATACGGATACCGCAGCAGCCAACGACAGCGGACAAACCAAACCCCAACAAACGCCTCAGGGAAAAGACCCTGATGAATACGATCCAGTGGGCATGGCCGGGAAAAAGGCCGGCATCCTGCTCGAACTTGGAGCAGAGGTGGCTGAAGAGGAGAAAGCGAAGCAGAAAGCAGCACTGCCGAAGGAAAGTGGAAAGAGTGGGAACACCAGGGAGAAAGTGCGCTGACCGGTTGGTGCATCAGACGTGTGGGTGGGTCGCTGTGGTCGGACCTAAGCCTGTGTGGAAAATGCTTGGTGGAATGGTCCACCCATCCTTCGGCGAACGTTGATCCCGGGATGTTCCGTTTGAAGGACGTGTGACACGCGAGCATCTGCGGGATGTATTCGCCACACGCGAGTACATGCGTGATGTAGCCGATCGTTTCATCACAGTGTGGTCGGCTGGTGCCGACCGAATAATAGCGATGGCTTGGGCGCGCACACGTCCAGCCGAATGCGTGCTATTTGCGACGCATTGCCTCGCTTTTGACGAGCGGGTGCAGGGGGTGTGGACTTAGTTATCCAAGTACGCCCGTATCTGCATAATTCAGAGCTTCGAGAATCGAGCCGTACGTATCCGTTCGGCGGATCTCCAACGAAGCAGGTAAGCGCCTGGCTTCAGTCCGCCAACAAAGAGGCATGTTCCATCGATCAACGTGACGTTATTCAACGGCATGCGTCCGGCAAGGTCAACGACCCGCACATCGGTGGCACGTTCGCATCCGCGGATGCAGATCCGGTCAATGGCAGGGTCCGGAAATAGTTCCACGTTGGCTGGGCTGTCCAACTCTATCGTGTTCAGCTGTGCGCAGGATGTGACCACGACCGCTCCGGTACCGACCAGTGTGGCTGGTGACGTTACGGTGCAGCCTGACAGAAGGGGAAGAGGTTTGTCGGCAAAGCTCAGAACCAGTGTGTCCACTGCGATGGCCGGGGTTTCCGAACAGTCTACCTGGCCACTCGCGTCGGTCCGGATCAGTCTCATCCCGTATCCGTTCGCCCCGACCCCTTCGCCACCAATGGCGAAGTCCCCTTGACCGGTAACTACGAATTGGTTCCGGTCTTTGAGGCTCGGCCCGTATGTGTGCTGCCAAAGCATACCCCCAAGTTCATCAGTTCTCACGAGCCAGGTATGGAGGTCCGTATCACCTGAGAAGGCGAACCCTCCATCCGGTGTCTGCTTGACGCAATAGGCTTTGTTGCTCAAATTCTGCTGGTAGTAGAGGCGCGACCATTGTATTGCACCGACATCATCGATCCTCACCAAGCACGCGATGGTGTTCAGTCGGCCCGAAATGATCGCCCCCCCGTCCGCCAACGCCTGCACGGAAAAGGCATCGGACATAATGGAAACCGTGTCGGTCTTGTTCCAAAGCACAGCGCCCTCCTGATCGACGCATGTGATCTCCATGGCGGGCCCCCAACCGCCGGTGTTCACAGCGTTGCCGACCAGCAAGAACCTATCAGGTCCGGCGGCACTGATGGTCATCGCACTGTGCCGCTCGTTGGGGTCAGAAAGACGGGTCCAGAGCGTATCCCCGTTCTCATCGATCCGGAGAATGAACGACTGCCCGTTCCCAAGTGATGTGGCCCCGACCAGAATAGCGCCTCCATCCTCGGTCAACACCGCACTGTTGGCGTCCCAGTCTCCTGGCCCACCATAAGTCCTCGACCAAAGCAAGGAGCCTTCCATATCTGTTCGCACCGCGTACGCAGCCCTGTTACCCGCACCAAAGCTCTCTGTGGAGCCCACGATGAGCAACCCTCGATCCGCTGTCTCTTTCACGTCAACAGCGAAGTCCCTTCCTGCACCACCGAAGGTTCTTGTCCACACCGTGTCGCCTGTTGGTCCTGTCCGGACCACATAAACATCGGGCAAAGCGCCTGCCGAGGCACCATACGCCCATGTCGACCCGGCCACAGCGAAGCCACCATCATTGGTCGAAACGATCGCGTGGCCGAACTGCGACCCGGAGGGGCCCTCAAACGAGCGGATAAATGTCTGGGAACGGGCTGACCAGATGCCTGCAACCATCAGGATAGGAATCGCCAAGTTTCGTAAGGAGAATAACTTGGTGGTCACTCGGAGAGGTTGTTTATCGAAGTCGATCATCCTTGGAGCGGGGAGGCGATCCAGTGGTTAGACGTGCGGGTGCTCTGGGAGTTGCCTGTTTTGCAGGCAATACACGGAATGCTTGGCGGCTCCGTGCGGATCCTCGATCTAGAATCCCCCCATCCCCGGCCCCGAACCCACGGCAGCCCCCGCATTCAAGTGCGCATGCAATGCCGCCTCATTCGGGATCATCACTCGGCGCGCCTTCGAGCCTTCGAAGCCGCCAAGGATGCCTGCGGCTTCCAGTTGGTCCACGATGCGGCCCGCGCGGTTGTAGCCGAGCTTCAGCTTGCGTTGGATCATGCGAGGTGCTGCCCTGCTGCGTTTGCACCACGATGCGGGCGGCTTCTTCGAACATGCTGTCGCGCTCGCCGTCGTCCACATCGCCGCCGCCTTCGCCTTCGTCCGTCGGCACTTCGGGTAGGATCAAGGCATCGGGGTAACCGCGTTGGTTGCCGATGAACTCGGTGATCTTCTCCACCTCCGGCGTGTCCACGAAGGCGCACTGGATGCGGATCAGATCGTTGCCGGTGCTCAGCAGCATGTCGCCGCGGCCGATCAGCTGGTCGGCGCCGCCGGTGTCCAGGATGGTGCGGCTGTCGATCTTGCTCGTTACGCGGAAGGCGATGCGCGCCGGGAAGTTGGCCTTGATCGTGCCGGTGATGATGTTCACGCTGGGGCGCTGCGTGGCGATGATGAGGTGGATGCCGATGGCGCGCGCCAGCTGGGCAAGTCGCGCGATGGGCGTTTCCACTTCGCGGCCCGCGGTCATGATCAGGTCGGCGAACTCGTCCACCACCAGCACGATGTAGGGGAGGAAGCGGTGGCCTTTCTCCGGGTTCAACCGGCGGCTGATGAACTTCGCGTTGTACTCCTTGATGTTCCGCACCTGCGCATCCTTCAGCAGTTCGTAGCGGTCGTCCATCTCGATGCACAGGCTGTTCAGCGTGGCCACCACCTTCTTGGTATCGGTGATGATCGCGTCGCTGTCGCCGGGCAGCTTGGCCAGGAAGTGCCGCTCGATCTTGTTGAAGAGCGTGAGCTCCACCTTCTTCGGATCAACGAGCACGAACTTGATCTGGCTCGGGTGCTTCTTGTACAGCAGCGAAACGAGGATCGCGTTCAAGCCCACCGACTTGCCCTGACCCGTCGCACCCGCCATCAGCAGGTGCGGCATCTTGGTGAGGTCGGTGACGAAGGTCTCGTTGGTGATGGTCTTGCCCAGCACGATCGGCAGGTCGCATGTGCGTGTTCTGGAACTTCTCGCTGGCGATCACGGCGCGCATGCCCACCACTTGCGGCTTGCTGTTCGGCACTTCGATGCCGATGGTGCCCTTGCCGGGGATCGGTGCGATGATGCGGATGCCCAGCGCGGCCAGGCTCAGCGCGATGTCGTCCTCCAGGTTCTTGATCTTGCTGATGCGGACACCCGCCTGCGGGATGATCTCGTACAGCGTGACGGTGGGTCCGATCGTCGCCTTGATCTTGTCGATGCCGATGTTGTAGTGGGAGAGGGTCTCCACGATGCGATTCTTGTTCGCCTCGAGTTCCTCTTTCGTCACCGTGAGCTCGCCTGTGCCGTGGTCCACGAGCAGGTCGATCGGGGGCAGCTCGTAGCTCGCCAGGTCAAGCTTCGGATCGTACTCGCCGAACTCCTGCAGCTTGCGCTTCGATCTCGGCCTCGCGTGAGCACTTCGTCCGCCGCCGGCGCCTGCACGCTCATGCCGTCCACGCTCAGCGGAATGGCCGGGATGATGGGGTCGATCGGGGCACTTTCTGCGAGCGCACCGATCGTTTCCAGCTCCAAGGGCACCTCCTCCTCGTTCTCCTCATCCTCCTCCTCGCTGGTCTCGAGTTCCAATTCGACAGCTTCGCTCTCCTCTTCCATGTCCTCCTCGACTACGGGCTCTTCCACCTCCATGACCAATTCCTGAACAGGGGCGGCCGCAGCCACAGGTGACGGTTCGCGCACTTTGTTGGGCTTTGACCAGCCGTCAGCATCCTCGGCCACCTCGTCGAGCGCAACGGGGCCATGATCCGTCGCTTCCTTTTTCGCGAACAAGGCCTGCACCCAGTGGAATGAAGGGTTGAAGGTGAACACACCGAAGGCCGTGGCACTGAAGAGGATCAACGCGCCTGCTCCGAAGGAACCAAGCCATGCGCTCAAGTGTGCGTTGATCGAATAGCCGATGCCACCGCCGAGGAACATCCACTCGCTTTTCGCGAAGAAGAAGCCCATGAGCGTGGGGATCCAGAACAAGGACATCAGCGACCAGCGGAAGGTCTTGTTGCGGGGCATCAACCAGGTGCCCAGCAGCAGGCGCACGCCACCGAGGAAGCTCCACAGCACCCCTACGAAGGCCGCAATGCCGAACCACTGGTAGATGAACTGATGGCTGGTGAGCGCGCCGAGTTTGCCCAACCAGTTGTCCACATGCACAGCGGGGCTGAAGATCTGCCCCCACGGACGGCTCATTAAGTCTTGATCGATGCGCCACGTGAACAAGTAGCTCGTGAAGGCAACAAGCAGATACAGGGATGAAAGCACCAGGAACAGGCCGCTCACCTTGTGCACACGCTCATCGCCCAGGAAGGCCTTGAAGCGGGCGAAGCGACCTTCGGAAGGCGCTTCCTTTTTCTTTCTGGGCTTGCGCTCCTTCACCGGAGCGGGTTCCTCAGCGATGTCCTCCTCGCGAAGGCGGTTCTGTTTGTCGGTGGCCACGGTGCAAAAGGGTTGCGCCCGCGTTGGCGGGCACAGCGAAACTACCGGGGGGGCACCGGGCCGCAGGCCGCTGGGGCGGTCCTGTTATCAACGATCGAATGTGCCCTCTTCGCGTCCGGCGATCCGGGTAAATGGACCGGCTCGGATCAGCTGCTGAAGGTGCTCAACACTTCCTGCAGCTCGTGCTGCAGAACCGCCGGCTCCACCAGGTCGTGATCGGGCTTGCGCACCAGCCGCTGAGCATCCAGCGGACCAGGGGTCACTTTGCAGGCCCGCAGCTTCATGCGCATGCCGTATTGGATCATTTCATACTGGAGCAGCACCCCGGGTATATCACTGTATGGGCCGAACCAGTTCGGACGGTCCATGTTGATGGACGTGGTGTACCACAGCTCCACCTCGGGTTGCTCCAGGCCGCTGTAGATAGCTATGGCCTTTTTGCACGGATACCCCGCGATGGTGTCCTCCACATTTGTGTAAACGATGGTCATGGCCTGTGAATCCTTGTTGAATTGCACCAGGTCCTTGGGCCCCAGCTCACTCACCAACTTCTTGCTCATCACGCTCATGTGGTAGTCGAGCAGCTGTTTCTGTGTGTTGGCGATCATGCTGGTGCGGAACACGCCCATGCCAGCGCTCAGATCGGCCACCTGATGTTCCGCGTCGAAATACAACTGGGTCTTCTCCGGGAGCATCCCGGCCATGAGACCGTTGGGGTCGTAGTCCGGGAAGGTGATGTCGTATTCGATCGTACCCTCCGTGATCCGTGTCTGGATCATGGAACGCCCGCAGCCGCCGAACAGCACGGACGTTACCAGGAGGAAGGCGAGAAGGTTCTTGCAATTCATCGGGTGGATCATCATGTTCGGCTTGGAGAGATGCATGTTCATACGCCGGATCGGGGAATATGGTTCCACCCACCGGCTTCGGCCCGACCTTTGGAACTTGCCAGCGCTCCGCATGTCCTCCGACCCGTATCCGCCTCACCCACCATCTCTTCTGGCGAGCCGGCATGGGCCTCACGCCGGCCGAATTGCGGGAGCGGGCCGCCCAGCCCTACGAACGGTCAGTGGAGCAACTGTTCGATCAGGCCGGGAAGTTCGAGCCGTTGCACACGGAGCATCGTACGCTGTCTTCGGAAGCGTACAAGAAGCTTAAACCCCAGGAGCAGTTCCAACTTCGGAAGGAAGGCCGTGAAGCCACGAAAAGGCTCAACGGCCTCTGGCGCCAGCGCATGACCACCACCGACGGCTGCCTGCGGGAGAAGGTGGCCTTGTTCTGGCATGGGCATTTCGCCTCATGGAGCCACTGGTCGCTCAATACCGAACGGTACCTGAACGTATTGCGCGAGCATGCGCTCGGCAACTTCCGCACGCTGCTGAAGGAGGTGAGCCGCTCGGCCAGCATGATCGAGTTCCTCAACAACCACCGCAATCGCAAGGGCGCTCCCAATGAGAACTTCGCGCGGGAGGTGATGGAGCTCTTCACGCTGGGGCGCGGTCACTATTCGGAGCAGGACATCCACGAGGCCGCCCGCGCTTTCACCGGCTGGTCCTTCGAACTGGACACGGCCGCGTTCCATTCCGCGACGAACATCATGATGGAGGTGAGAAGACCTTCCGCGGCCGCACCGGCAACTTCAGCGGTGACGATGTCCTGGATATGCTGCTTGGATGACCCGCGGACGGCGCGCTTCATTTGCGAAAGATCTACCGATGGTTCGTGTCGCCCGAATTGGATGAGGCGTTCGTTGCGGATATGGCCCGCCGCTTCTTCGCCAGTGGTTATGACATCGGTGATCTTCTTCGGCATGTGTTCCTCAGCGACCACTTCCGCGAGCCAGCTCGCTTTGGCATGCGCATCAAGTCGCCTGTGGAACTGTTGGGGGGGCTGGATAAGTACTTTCACATCCGCTTCGAGCGCGAAGAGAGCGCCATGTTCCTGCAGCGCAGCCTGGGACAGGTGCTGTTGTACCCGCCGAACGTGGCCGGCTGGAAGGAGGGTCAGGCCTGGATCGACAGCAACTCGCTCATGCTCCGCTTGAAGTTGCCCGCCGCCCTGCTGAACCAAGGTGCCTTGGACTGGGATGGACCGGGTGTGATCGACAATGACATGGTGCCAGGTGCGGCCATGGCCGATGCACCCCTGCGCGAGGAGAAGAACCGGATCCTGCGTGACAACCGTGGATAAGGACGCATTCCTGGCGCAACTCCCGGCGGACGTCAGCAACGAAGACCTGTTCCAACTGCTGCTCCAAGTGGCACCCGCCGAAGCCATGCGCAACGGCATGTCGCGGGGCCAACGGTGGGAGCGTGTGCTCGAAGTGCTTTCCTCACCCGAATACCAGCTCTGCTGACCATGGACCGCCGACGGTTTTTGCGGAATACCAGCCTGGTGAGCACCGCCATGCTGATGCCGCGCTTCCTGCACGCCATGCCCAAGGCCCCGGGCTCCAAGGGCCGGATCCTGGTGGTGGTGCAGTTGACCGGGGGAAATGACGGGCTGAACACCGTGGTGCCCTACCACAATGATGTCTATTACCGCGAACGCCCGGTGCTGGGTATCGCGAAGAGCAGGGTGCTTCCCCTGACCGATGAACTCGGGCTGCATCCGGCCATGACCGGGCTTCGCTCCTTATACGACGATGGGCTGATCACCGTGATCAATGGCGTGGGCTACCCGCAGCCCGATCGGTCGCACTTCCGCAGCATGGACATCTGGCATACGGCCAGTGGAAGCGATCAGTACCTGGAAACGGGTTGGCTGGGCCGCTACCTTGACGCCTCTGGAGCGCCACCTCATGGCGTGATCGAGTTCGGGGGATCGCTTTCCCTGGCCAACAAGGGAGAGCGCATGAAGGCCATTGCACTGAGCGACCCGGCGCGCTTCCATGCATCCACGCGCGAGCCCTACTTCGCATCCCTGGCACAAGAGCAACACGCACAGCAACACGCACAGCTCGGCTATCTCTATCGCACCATGGCCGAGACCTATCGCAGTGCAGGCTACATCCACGGAACATTGAAGCCACAGCCGGTGAACGCCGCGTGGCCGAAGCATGAGTTGGCCAGGCAGCTGCGCCAGGTCAGCTCCTTCATCCGGAGCGGCATGGAGACCAGCGTGTACTACACCAGCACGGACGGCTTCGACACCCACGTGAACCAGGCCGCCAGGCACGAGAAACTGCTCGGGGCCGTGAGCGCCTCATTGGCGCGTTCATGGCCGACATGAAGGAGGCCGGCAGGGTGGAGGAGGTGCTGGTGATGGTCTTCAGCGAATTCGGCCGACGCGTGAAACAGAACGCCAACAACGGTACCGATCATGGTACGGCCAGCAACGTATTTCTCTTGGGGGGCGGCCTGCGAAAGCCCGGGATGTTCAACGAGCTACCCGCGCTCACTGCGTTGGACGGGAATGGTGACCTGCCGCATTCGGTCGATTTCCGAGGCATCTACGCCGCGCTTATGCAGGATTGGATCGGTATTGGAACAGAAGGCATCGTTGACCCGGGCATCCGCCCCCTGCCGCTGGTGAAGTAGCCGCGTTACAGCCGGACGATCATGATCATCAGGTGGATCAAGGCCATGATCAGGTAGATCCCGATCAGCACCATGGCCATTTCCTTCACGTCCACATGCGCCTCATTCACTTGCCCATTTTTCTTGCCGTAGGTAGGCGGCATCAGTTCAACCACTTCCCGCTGCTCTTCCTTCGGAATGTCGTTCCAGAATCCCATGATCCGGCAACGTGGGGATGGTGTGGGAAGGGGCAGGTCCTCTTGGGCGAGGTCCATGGCCCAGGTGTTGGTGGTGCCGGCCAATGGTGCATCCACCGTCCGCAGACCCAATGTTCGCGCCTGCGTCGTCGATAGCTCCCTCGGGAATGTGAGTTCCAGTTCCATCCAAGTACTCTTGACGCCACCGGCCAGAGAGCACAAGTTGCGTGATCTTTCGTAACCGCGCAAATACGATCCGAAAACTCGCAGCTTTCTGCGGATGCGCTCAGCGTTGGAACGTGTAGCTCAGGGCGCGCACATTTCCGCGTTCATCGCGCACCTCCAAGGAAAGTTCATGCGTTCCCGGTGTGCTGCTGAACCGGTCGAACACGTGGGACAGCCGCTGCTTCTTATGGTCCCACTCGAACAGGATCCATTTGCCGTCCAAGCGCCCAACCCACTTGTCCACCCCGCTCAGGTCATCGCCAACGCGAAAGATCAAGCTGTCCTTGCCGGACATGCTCGGTCTCAGGTTCACGGGGAGCAAGGTGGGAGGTGTGGTGTCCAGCATCACCGTGTAGTTCCCGAACGCCTTGATCTTGGTCGTCAACCAGCCGTCCGCGAAGGTGCCACCCATGTTCCGGGGCTTGTTGTTCTTATCCAGTTGAACGATGATCAGCTTGTCCTTTCGACCTGGGGCCACCTTGTCCTCCACCTCAAGGGATAGGCGACCGGGCAGGTGGAGGGCCGTGGTAGGCTGGTGCACCCGGTAGCTCGGGCCCACGGGTGTTTGGCCCTTTACCTTGCTCGTAGGCCGCTCAGGTAGAAGGCCCCACGCGATGCGCTCATCCTGATAAAGGGCATTCGCGGGAAGCTTCAAGCGCAGGCCCTGTCCGACGAGCTCGTTATCCTGGTCGTAATGGGAAGAGTTCCCCTTCCACGCCGGGCACCGGCCATTCGCTGACCTCGGCCAGGGACGCACCGCGCAGCGGGAAGTCGAGGGTGCTTGTATTGCCGTTCGCGTCCACCGCCACCACCCGGACCTGATGCACCTGCCCGGGAACGGGTGTGAAGTGGCCTTGTAAGGGTTCGGCACCGTACACCTGCAGCCGGTTGTTGGGCAGCCGATAGCACCGGTGATAGTTCATGTCGTTCTCCTTGAACAGGCCATGATCCATGAACGCATTGGCGTAACGCTGCAGGCCAAAGTCCACCTCGTTCAGTGCAATGCTCATCAGGGGAACGCCATCGACCGAGAGGCTCATCGAGCGGATACCGCAGGTGCTCTGGCTGTTGGTGTATTTGTCGATCACGTTCACCGAGAAGCCCACGGACCCTAAGGCTGCCACAGCTGAAGGCTCTTTCAGTTTGAATTGGCCCCGGGCCCCATCGACCACCCAACCTTTTGCATTGCCCGGATATGGAGCGACCCGACCGGTTGCATCCAAGGGGTCGATACGAAGCCCCAGAAAGGTGGGCGGGATCGTATCCGGCACGCTGATGCCGTACGCCTCCGGGTCCAGTGCGAACTGGTCACTGGTGCGGCGCACCTCGAAGTGGAGGTGGGGGCCGCTACTTCCGCCGGAGTTTCCGCTGTAGGCGATCAGTTGTCCAGCGGTCACCGGGAGTTCCCCAGGCCCCAAGTTGAGGTCCACCTCGAAGTTGCTGGTCTTGTATTGGGCCGCCAGCACTGTTTCGGCGATGGCCCCGGTAAAGTTGCGCAGGTGACCATACACCGTGGTATGACCATCCGGGTGATCGATGTACAACGCCTTCCCATAACCATACTGGCTCACCTTGATCCGACTGACGAAGCCGCTGGCCGCTGCTCGAACCACCAACCCTTCCCGGCTATCGGTGCGCATGTCCAATCCGCTATGGAAATGGTCGCTCCGCAATTCCATGAAGTTGCCGGACAACGCGATGGGGATGTCCAGCGGCGCACGCAGACCTTCTTCGGAACCACGTTTCTGTGCCGTCCCAGTGACGGCTAACAACAAACTGAAGATCAGTGATATGAACTTCTGTACTTCGATCGACTTACGCATTGATCCAACACATTGGTGACCTTGGGACCCAAGGGTCCGCAAGCTATTCGGGTGGTCGGTGGCCGACAGGTGGCGCATAGGGGCTTCGATCAACAGCCTGAGGTTCAAACAAAGACCATGCGCGATCGGTATGTACCCTTATCTTTGACCTCGGACCCTTACGGTCTTTGCATACCCAAGCTCCATGAACGATCTGGCGACCCGCCTCAGGACCGTGCACAGCCATGTGCTGTCGCTGGTGCAGGATCGGGACCGCCTGAACGCCAAGCTGAACCAGATCGAGGAAGAGTTGCGCGAGGAGAAGCGCAATGCCGATGTACTGAAGGCACGGATCACGGAATTGGAACGCGAGAACGAGGTCCTCCGAGCGGTGAAAGCGACCCCAGCGGTCGCCCACCACACGGGATCGAAGGAACGGATCGATGAACTGGTGAGCGAGATCGATCGCTGCCTGGCCCTGTTGAACGCATGAACAGCGCGGCCGGCACCCCCACCATGGACGAAGTATCGATCCGGATCGAGCTGGCCGGCCGGGCCTACCCCCTCACTGTTCACCCCGAGTGAAGAGGCCAATATCCGCGCCGCCATCAAGGAGATCAACGAGAGCATTGCCCGTTTGAAGGCGCATTACCCGATGACCGACAAGCAGGACCTGCTGGCCATGGCCGCGTTGGAAGTCACCACACGCGCACTCAACAGCCGCAGCGCCCCAGCATACGCAAGAGGATAAGGACGCCCTTGCCGCACTGGAACGCCTCTTCATTGAACTCCCCAGCTGATCCGCTGTTCCCACATCCCCGGAGGTCCGGAAGGGTCCACTGACATCTAACAACAGTGGACGAATGAACATACTTGAACTACTGATCGGCCTGCTGGCCGGCATTGCGGTTGGCGGAGGCCTTGTGTACTTCCTGCTCAATAGCTTGATGAAGAAGCGCCGCGAAAGCATGCTGAAGGAAGCTGCCGCGGAAGGTGAGGCCATCAAGAAGGAAAAGCTCGTGCAGGCCAAGGAGAAGTTCCTGCAGATGAAGGAGGAACATGAGAACGAGGCTCGCGAGAAGGAGAAGCGCGCCCAACAAGCGCTGGAGAAGAGCAAGCAGCGCGAACAGCAGCTCAGCCGCCAGCAACAGGACATGGCCAACAAGGAAAAGCAGCTGGACGGCCTGAAGAAGGACCTCGAAGTGAAGCTCCAAGGTCTGGAGCGTCGCCAGGAGGACGTGGAGAAGAACCACGCCAAGCAGGTCGCACAATTGGAGAAGCTCAGCAACATCAACGCCGAGGAGGCCAAGAAGCAGCTGATGGACAGCCTGCGTGATGAGGCCCGCACCGGTGCCATGGCCCACATCAAGGAGGTCACCGAAGAGGCGAAGCTCACGGCCAACAAGGAGGCCAAGCGCATCATCATCCAGACCATCCAGCGCACGGCCACCGAGCATGCTGTGGAGAACGCCGTGAGCGTGTTCCACATCGAGAACGATGACGTGAAGGGCCGCATCATCGGTCGCGAAGGCCGTAACATCCGCACACTGGAGGAGGCTACCGGCGTGGAGATCGTGGTGGACGATACGCCCGGTGCCATCATCCTCAGCTGCTTCGACCCCGTGCGCCGCGAAATGGCGCGCCTGGCCCTGCACCAACTGGTGAAGGACGGACGCATCCACCCCGGCCGTATCGAAGAGATGGTGGCCAAGACCAAGCAGCACCTCGAGGACGAGATCGTGGAGATCGGCAAACGCACCTGCATCGACCTGGGCGTCCACGGTCTGCACGCCGAACTGATCCGCATGGTGGGCCGCATGCGCTACCGTAGCAGCTACGGCCAGAACCTCCTTCAGCACAGCCGCGAAGTGGCCAACCTCAGCGCCACCATGGCCGCCGAACTGGGCCTCAATGTGAAGGCCGCCAAACGCGCCGGCCTGCTCCACGACATCGGCAAGGTGCCCGATGAGGAGCCCGAGCTGCCGCACGCTCTGCTGGGCATGAAGATCGCCGAGAAGTACGGCGAGAAGCCCGATGTGCTCAACGCCATCGGCGCCCACCACGATGAGATCGAAATGACCGGCCTGCTCTCGCCGATCATTCAGGCCTGCGACGCCATCAGCGGTGCGCGCCCAGGAGCCCGGCGCGAGGCCATGGAGCAGTACATCCAACGCCTCAAGGACCTTGAAAGCCTCGCGATGAGCTATTCCGGCGTGAGCAAGGCCTTCGCCATCCAGGCCGGACGCGAACTGCGCGTGATGGTCGAAAGCGAGAAGGTGACCGATGCACAGGCGGATGTCATCAGTATGAGCCTCGCCGAGCGCATCCAGAACGAAATGACGTACCCGGGTCAGGTGAAGATCACCGTGATCCGCGAGCGACGTAGCATGGCCGTGGCCAAGTGATCGACGAATTTCAGTCGGCGTACGATCGCAATACACGCAACCTCACCTGCATGGCCGTCGCCTGGACCATAGCTCTGCAGGACAAGGCCTTGCTGGCCGACGTGTTCCAGTGGGACGTCAGCAACTGGGCCCGGGCGCTCCATGTTTGGGAGCCCGTCCTGAAGACGATCCCGAGCGGAAGAGCACTCGCCCTTGGGGAACGCGAAGGAGGGTTGAGCCTCTACCTTGCACTGCATGGTCATCGGGTCATTTGCTCCGATCTGGCCTCGCCTGAGGCATCGGCCAGACCACTGCACGAACGCTACCAGATCCAGCAGCGCATCACCTATGAAGCGCAGGACATCACCAACATCCAGCACCCTGACGAATACGTTCGATATCGTGGTGTTCAAGAGCGTCATCGGTGCCTTGTCCACAAAAGAGCGCCAGTTGAAGGCCATGAGCAGAGATCCGCCGGGTGTTGAAGCCGGGAGGTGTTCTCCTGTTCGCCGAGAACCTTGCGGGCACTCGCCTGCATCGGTGGATCCGGAAACGCTTCGTTGCGTGGGACCATTATTGGCGTTACCTCACCATGCCGGTTGATCGGGACCTCTTGAATGGATTTACCGTGCTCGGCTCACGCAGCTTCGGACTCATGGCCAATCTGGGTCGCTCCGAACGGCAGCGCGCACTGCTCGCCTCCGGGGATGCACTCGTGGCACCGCTCATTCCCACCAGCTGGAAATATGTCCTTTCCGTGGCCGCAAGAAAACCAGGCAAGCCTTGACCCAGGGCCGTCTACATTTGGTCGCCGCGATGCCCTCTTCACCCCATAACATCCTTGTCACCGGCGGTGCGGGCTTCATCGGCTCGCACGTCTGCGATGCCTTGGTGGCGCAAGGGAACACCGTTCGCTGTTTCGATAACCTGGCCACCAGCAAGCGCACCAACATCGCTCAGCTCGAAGGATCGCCGGCATTTTCGTTCGTACAAGGCGACCTGCGAAGAACCGAGGACCTGAAGAAGGCCATGGAAGGCGTGGATGCCATCGTGCACCTGGCCGCACTGGGCAGCGTACCCCGCAGTATCGCCGACCCCCTCGCTACCGAAGCGGTGAACCTCGCAGGCTTCGTGAACCTGCTCGAGGCGGCACGTGCCACCGGCGTGAAACGCGTTGTTTATGCCAGCAGCAGCAGCGTATATGGCGATAGCGCCGAATTGCCCAAGCGCGAAGGCACCGAAGGCCGCGCCCTTTCGCCCTACGCGGTGACCAAGGCCATGGACGAGGCTTATGCATTCCTCTATCACCGCATGCACGGAATGGAACTGGTAGGCCTTCGGTTCTTCAATGTGTTCGGCGAACGCCAGGATCCCGAGGGGCCATACGCCGCAGCCATCCCCAAGTTCATCCGCGCCATGCTGAAGCACGAGGCCCCGCTGGTGAATGGTGATGGTGGCCAGACACGCGACTTCACGTACGTGGGCAACGCCGTGCAGGCCGTGCAATGCGCGTTGACCGCTGGACCCGAGGCCGTGGGCCAGGCCTTCAATATTGCTTACGGCGAACGTTGCGACCTGATATCCCTGGTGGGTCACCTCCGAGATCATCTCGCACGGATCGATCCGTCCATTTCACGGATCGGGGTGCAGCATGCACCGGAGAGGCCCGGCGATGTGCGCGATTCATTAGCGGACATCACCAAGGCCCGGCGTGTGCTCGGCTTTGCCCCGGCCTATGACCTGAACGCCGGATTGGAGCGCGCTGTGCCTTGGTACGCCCAGCACTGGCGCTGAACATCATACGCCGGAGCGATCGCCATGAGCACTGACGAGATCATCGTAGCCAGCACCGTTGTTGGGGCACTTGTGCTGTTCATCAGCGAAAAACTGAGCATCGACCTGGTGGCCTTGCTCATCCTCATGGTGCTGGTGGGCACAGGTGTGATCTCGCCCAAGGAAGCGCTCAACGGGTTCAGCGATCCCGCCACCATTACCGTGATGTTCATGTTCGTGCTCAGTTCGGCCCTGCTGCGCACAGGAGCTGTGAGCACCATCGGTCCGAAGTTGTCCCGGATCTTCCGCACGAACCCCACCATGGGCATGTTCCTGTTCGCGTTGTCCATTGGCGGTATCAGTGCTTTCGTTAATAACACCCCCGTGGTCGCCCTGCTCCTGCCCGTGGTGGTCCAAATGGCCCATAGCAGTGGACAAGCGCCGAGCAAATTGCTCATCCCCGCTTAGCTACGCCACCATCTTCGGCGGTGTGGTCACCCTGCTGGGCACAAGCACCAACATCGTAGTGAGCGGTGTGCTGACCACGCAGGGCAGGCCCGGCCTGGGCATGTTCGACCAAACACCGTTGGGGCTTGTGTTCCTGATCGTGGGGGTGCTCTACCTCACCTTCATCGGCCGCAAGCTGCTCCCGGATCGTCGCGAACCGAGGGACCTTGGGGACAAGTTCAGCATGCGGGGGTATGTCACCGAGATCCAGTTGCTGGCCGGGGCACCCGCCGTAGGACAGCGCATCATGGACAGCACCCTCGTGAAGGAACTGGACATGGACATCATTGAGATCCTGCGCGACGACCAGCGCTTCACCCTGCCCAGTGGGGATATGCAATTGGAGGCGGGGGATGTGCTCAAGGTCCGTTGCGACCTGGCACGCATCCGCGAACTGAAGGATCGGGCCCACATCACGATCGAACCGGTGATGAAACTGGCCAATGATGATCTGCGCAAGCGTGGCACCACCCTGGTCGAATTGGTGATCACGGCCAGCAGCGAACTCGAAGGAAAGCCACTGGGCGAGGCCGATCTCATACGCAAGTATCGGGCTGTGCCGCTCGCGGTGCGCCATCGCGAGGATGTTGTGCATGACCGGTTGAACGATCTGGTGTTACGCGCTGGCGACGTGATCCTCGCGGAGGTGAGAAGTCATTATGTGGCCACCTTGAAACGTTCGGAGAGTAGCCCTGACAGTCCGTTTGTGATACTGACCGAGCAGGAAGGGGTGGCCATTTTCCAGCGCAAGCGCTTCGCCTTCGTTTCGCTGGTGCTGCTTGCGGTCGTTGTTCTTTCCAGCTTGGAACTGGTGCCCATCGCCATCGCCACGCTCGGTGCTGTGGTGCTGCTGGCCGTTACCGGCCTGATGAAAATGAAGGACGTCTACGAAGCGGTGGAATGGCGCATTGTATTCCTGTTGGCAGGTACGCTGAGCCTTGGTGTGGCCATGGAGAAATGCGGGCTGGCCGACCGGCTTGCACACGGATTGGTGGATGTGTTAGGTCCTATAGGCCCTCGATGGGTGATCTGCGGACTTTATCTGGTGACATTGGTGTTGACCGAGTTGATGAGCAACACCGCCACCGCTGCCCTGGTGACACCCATAGCGATCTCAACAGCAGATGCCATGGGCCTCAGTCCCATGCCGTTCATCATGACCGTGGTCTTCGCCGCTTCGCTCGGATTCATGACGCCGTTCGGCTACCAGACGAACGCCATGATCTATGGTGCCGGCCAATATCGAAGCACGGATTTTCTACGTGTGGGTGCTCCGCTCAGCATTTTGTTCTGGCTGTTAGCCACCCTCTTTATTCCCTTGTTCTATCCGCTTTGATCGAGCGATCCACGACGGGCATGTCGACCTGTGCATTTGCACAAGTTCTCTGATCAGGCGGAGACCGGTGCCTGTTGTGCCCAGCGGATTATCCGCTTGTCATCGCCGCAGGATAGCAGGCTGCCATCTGAACACCAGTGCACAGCATTGACGCTGTGCGTGTGTCCGCCGGCCTTCAGGTCGAGCTTGGCCTGTACGTCGAAGGTGCTCCCGTCCCAAAGCTTCACGGTCTTGTCCCGGCTCGCGGTGGCGCAGATCGATGCATCCGTATTGAAGCGGATCCCATAGATGTTGGCGCGATGTGCGGGGATCGCATGCAACGGTCGGAACCGGTCGTCGCTGCGCCAGAACCGCAGGAAACCATCGCGTCCGCCGCTGATCAATACCGGCTTTCGGGGATGCCACGTGACGCTTGCCGCCCCCTTGGCGTGGGCCTCGATCGTGTGGTGCTCGTTCAGGTCCGTAGTGTCCAGCACGCGCACGCTTCCATCGCCGCAGGCCACGGCCAGCCATTCACCCGTTGCGTCCACGTCCATGCCCCGCACCTTCTCCTCGCACAAGGGGATCCGGCGGATCAGTTCCATCGAAGGCAGTTGCCAGATGCTCAGGCTGCCATCGCCCGCCGCGCAGGCCAGGCGATCGCCGGAAAGTGAACGGATGTTGAAGATGCCCTTCTGATGGGCTTGCAACAAACGGATCTCCTCGCGCTCCACCAGGTCGATCACATGCAGGCCGCCGTGCTCGTTACCGATGAGCAGGACCTTCCGGGCGACATCATGGTAAAGGCTGAACACGGCGTGCACGGCATCGGCCACCAGCTCCCCAGCATCGGGTGAACGCAGATCCCAACGGACCACCCGGCCATCGCCACTTCCGCTCAGGAAACGGTGGTCATCGCCCTGGCCATCCACCGCGTATACCGCCCCCCGATGACCGGTGAACTGTGATGTGCGGTGCCAATTCATGTGCTGCGCATGCCCAAGTGGAACGCCATAACCGTGGCATTTCGCATGATCGGGGGAGAAGGTGTGCAGGGCAGGGCCCCAGGGATCAGACCAAGCGGTTGGTCTGGGCGGCTGCTTTGCGCTTGGGATCTGCGGGCATGGTGCCGAACACGTGGTCCCAGAACGGACTGCTCACTCCGAAGGCACCATCATCGCCCACGAAATGGTGCAGGTTGTGGTGCTTCCAGATCAGGCTGAGCATGTTCTTGGGCGGCTTGTACATGTGGATCGCGTAGTGCGCTGCCAGGTAGGTGCTGTAGCCGAAGAGGAAGCCTCCGCCGAACGCGAAGCCGTGCTCACCCATGATCACGCGGAACAGGTAGATGAACAACACGGCCAGTACGATGCTCACCACCGGAGGCAGCGCCAGCCGGCTCTTGTCGCGCGGATGATCGTGGTGCACCCCGTGGATCGTGTATTGGAACTTCTTCCGGCCATCGGTGGCCGCAGGGATGTGATACAGGAACCGGTGCATCAAGTACTCGATCAGCGTGAAGAACAGGGCCCCAACGAGGAACATGATCACCGCGCTGCTCCAACTGATGCCCAAGCGGGCGATGGAATACCACAGCGTAACGGCGCCCGCGCTCCAGAACAGGGTGAGCGGAACGGCGATGTGCGTCTTGGTGAGCGCTTCGAGGAAGGGATTCTTGAAGATCCGGCCGGGGCCGGGGGTTGGATTGGCCATGGTTCTGCTTACGCGGCGCGAATTTAACGCCTGGAGGCCGCCCCCCGATGACCCCGGTCATTTCCCACCGCCAGCCTTAGCCCCGCAAGGAAACTCCGCCCAGGTGCCGGGTTGAAATAGCGGCCGCCCGGATCGTTCACCTGCACCCAGCCGGTGTACGAGCGGTCCAGCAGGTTCTCCACATGGCCAAAGCACATCATCCTCGCTTTGCCCAAGTTGAACGCGTACGAGAGGCGCCCATGCACGGTGGCCATGCCCGGAACACGGCGGTCATCTTCAGTGGAAGCGCGCACATCCGAAGCCAACCGCCCCCCGAATTCCCAGATCAACTTGGAGCGGAACGGCACCGGTACACGCAGCAACACCCCGGCGGTGGATCCCGCGCTGCCAGGAATGCCCCTCAGGGTGCGGCCTTCGATCAGGCGCACGCTGGAGGGATACACCCCCGCAAAGAACAACACGCTGATCGCCGTGCCCGTCCTGCTGTGCAGTGTGGTGTTCACGCGCATTTCGGCTCCGGAGATCACGGCCCGTCCGGTGTTCACGTATACCTGGTCGGTGCCGTTCGCCGCCGCGGTCACCACGATCAGGTCCTGCACCGCACGATGGAACGCCGTCAGTTCGAGCCGGGTGCCGCTGCTATCGTTCTTCAGCACGGCGCCGAACTCCGTTTCCTTCACCTGTTCGCCACGCAGGTCGCTGTTGAATGCGCCGCTCGTACCCAGGTATTCCCAGACCGTTGCGCGGCTCACGGCCTCGGCGTATCGAGCATGCAACTCAACGCCACGCCGGGTGATGTGTTCCAGGCCGATGGTCGGATAGCCTGCGATGCCGGATCGGAAGGACGGCGAGGTGGACTGGCTCCCATCGCGGTGGTCGTAGTTGGATCGCTCGGCCCCCACGCCCAGTTGCAGCAGGGTCCGCGGTGCCAGCCGGGTGGTGCTGGTGGCGAACGCGTTCAGGTTCAGCACGCGGGTGTCCGCATCCACCTTCAAGCCGCCGATCTGCCCGTTCACGTAGCTGTTCTCGCGCAACCGGTCGTGCTCGGCCAACGCTTCCACACCCACTTCCCAGGCCAATGGCAGCCGACACAGGACCTTATCACCAGCAACGGACAGCCGCCCGCCCATGGCCCGGATGGCCTCATCCTTGTAGCCGCAGTTCGCAACGCTGGTGCCATAGGGATTCCGCTTGTCGATGAGCTGTGCGTGCAGCCCGCTGCGCAGGCGCAGATGCTCGCCCAGGCGCAGGTCGAACGCGGCCCCGCCCATCAACTGGTGTTTGTCGATGTGCGCGTTGATGGCCTGTGAATATGGCCGGGCGCTGCGCGGATCCTTCAGGGCGGTGAGGCTATCAAGGCTTCCGGGTAGGGCCCAGGACGCATTCTGCCAGGTGAGGTGGAACTGGCTGGTATGTGTTGGGCGCGACAGCTTCATGGCCACGAAGACCTGATCGCGTGCGCTCCATTCCTGCGCCCGGTAGCCGTCGCTGCGCTGGCGCACAACACCGGCGGTTACCGAGCTGCCACCTTGCGCGCAACGGGCCATGGCCTCCGTGCGCAGGTAGCCGTAGGAGCCACCGATCACTTCCGCCGTGGCGTCGGCGCCTTGGCCCGGGCGGAACGGAGCCTGGGCCAGTAACATGCCGCTGGGCGCGCTGCCGTAGAGCGGGCTGCCGATGCTGCGGATCACATCCACGCTGCCCACCATCATCGGGTCGAGCAGTTCCAGCGGCGTGCTGCCATCGGCCAGCGTAAGCGGGAATGGGCCCCAGTACACTTTCACGCCCCGCACACCGAAGGCCGACCGCAACAGGCTTCCACGCATGCTCAAGCGTTGACTTCCGCCAGCACCGCGCTGGTCCCACTGCACGCCGGGCGTCCAGATCGCAGCGCTTCGGACGGAAGAACGGTCGAAGCCCGCGAGTTGCACGCTGTCCAATGTGGAAACAGAGGCCAGGGCAAGCCGGTCGTGCTTCCGCGGCCATGGCTCCACCACTACGGGCCGCAATTCCCTGCGGGAGAGGACGACCGTTGCTGAAGCAGCGAACTGGCCCCATGCCACCATGATCTCCGCGTATTCCGGCGTGATGATCTTCAAGGAATCGCATGGCGCAAGAGGGCAGAGCAGTCCTGCTGCGTCGCTCGTTCCCGCCAGCGACCCATCCCGACAACGAGCAGCGGCATTGGCCACCGCGCGTCCATCTGAAGCGCTGACCAGGTGAATGCAGTTCTGTGCCGCACCTTGGATGAACTGGAGCGTTGCGATCAGGAGGAGGACGTGCCGCACCATCGGGCCCGAAAGTACCCGCGTGCCGGGCTACTCCTTTTTGAAATCGAGGGATGCCGAGTTCATACAATACCGCAGGCCTGTTGGCTGGGGACCATCATCGAACACGTGGCCCAGGTGCCCGCCACAGCGGCTGCAGACCACCTCCACGCGCACCATGCCGTAGCTACCGTCCCGGATCTCGCGCACCGCTTCGGGGCGCAATGCCTTGTAAAAGCTTGGCCAACCCGTGCCGCTATCGAACTTGGTGTCGCTCCGGAAAAGCTCCTGTCCACAGCCCGCGCAGGTGTAAAGCCCGTTCTCGTGATGATCCCAGTATTTGCCGGTGAACGCGCGCTCCGTGCCATGCTGCCTCAGCACCGTGTACTGTTGAGGATCCAACTGCTTTTTCCACTCTTCTTCGGTCTTTTGCACGGGCATCACGGGTTCCATGGCTTTTTCGGGTTGTTTCTGGCCGCAGGCCTGGGCCAGAAGGCCCAAGGTACTCAGCAGGAGCAGGCTTTTTTTCATGATGGGGGCGGGCGTTGGCCCTCGGTTGTTCAGGAACGAAAATGAACGAGGTATTCGTACTTCGGGGAAGGCGGTTACTTTCGCCCTCCGTTGAAAAAACATACGGGCATATAGCTCAGCTGGTTCAGAGCACTACTTTGACAGAGTAGGGGTCACTGGTTCGAATCCAGTTATGCCCACAGCGCCCGCCGCCGCGCAAGCGAAGGCGGGCGCACCGTTCAAGAGGAACAACTCCATGAAACCCGGACCCATCATCCTTGTGCTCGCGCTGCTAGCCGTGGTGGCCTTGCTGATGCACCGGATCAGCGCGTTGGAGGAGCGGATGGATGGAGGCGTTCTGAAGGTACCCCCCGGTGCACCCGTTCCCGGCGCGGCACCCATGGTGGAAGTGGCCCCGGCCATGATGCGGATCCAACACCTGGCCCATAAGTTCTGGTTCGCCGGACAGGCCGGCAACCTGGAACTGGCCAAGTTCTACCGCCACGAGGTGAAGGAGGTGATGGAGGAGATCGCCAATGCGGAGATCGTGGATAAGGACGTGCGCGTCAGTGAGCACATGCGCACCTATGGCCTGCGTGCCATCGAGACGCTGAAGGTGCAGTTGAACACCGACAGCCTGAAGGATTTCCCCGAGCGCTATGAAACGCTCATCGTCACCTGCAACTCCTGCCATGCCGTGTGCGGCCATCCCGAGCTGCGCATGAAGGTGCCCGAGACCAACCGGTACACCGATCAGGTGTTCGCCCCCATCCGTTAAACGTGACCCAAGTGGAACTCTCCCGTCCCAACGGTGTCAACTGTCCATACAGTTGTTCAAGAGCAGGACAAAGCAGGACCAGTCGCTGACCGACGAGGAACTGGTGTCCGCGCTCCAGAAGGAGATGGACACTGAACGCTTCGCTGTGCTCTACGATCGCTATTCCACCAAGGTCTTCCAGAAGTGCGTGGGCATGACGCGGGACCGTGAGCTGGCGAAGGACCTTACGCACGACATCTTCCTGAAGGCCTTCGTGAACCTCACGAAGTTCGATCATCGCAGCAAGTTCGGCACCTGGTTGTACAGCATCACGTACAATTACTGCCTGGATACCTTGCGCAAGGCCAAGCGCCACCGCGAGGAGGATATCGATGAGCGCACCGAGAGCGACACCCCGGCCGATGATGGCAACGAGGCACAGCTCATGGGCATGCAGGCGGCCCAGCTCGATCACGTGATGCAGGAGATCGATCCCACGGACCGGGCCGTGCTGCTGATGAAGTATGAGGATGAACTTTCGCTGAAGGACATGATGGACGCCCTGTCCGTGAGCGAAAGTGCCGTGAAGATGCGCCTGATGCGTGCGCGCGAGCGTGCGTTGGCGAAGTATTCAGAACTTTATCCGGAGGATCATGAGCGATAATCCGTTCAAGCTCATCCGCTCCACGGACCAGCCGCCGGAAGCCCTTCGCAAGGAGGTGATGACCAGCGTGAAGTTCGCGATGCTGCTCATGCGCTTCGTGCAGCTCTTCGTGGCCGATTTCTCCGTCGCCATCTTCGACAAGGTGCGCAAGGCCGGCGACGACACTCCTACAACACGCCCCAATCCCAACTCTCCTCATGGATCTTGAACTCCTGAAAGCCAGCCTGCAGAAGGCCTTCGAACAATATGTCGTGGGCATCATCAACGGCCTGCCGGGCATCATCAGCGGTGTCATCATCCTGCTTCTCGGCTGGCTCATTGCCAAGTTGCTCCGCAGCATCGTAAAAGGCGCGCTCACCCGGTCGGGCATCGATGGCGCCGCTGAGAAGAGCGGCTTCTCCAAGATCCTCGCGAAAGTGGGCATCACCAAGGTGTCGGCGTTCCTCGCCGGGCTCGTGTATGTGTTCGTGCTCCTGATCTTCGTGGTGGCCGCAGCCGACGCCATGCACCTCTCCGGCGTCACCAACGCCATCAGTGCCTTCTTCGCCTACCTGCCCACGCTGTTCACCGCCCTGGCCATCTTCCTGGTGGGCTTGTGGGGGGGCGAACTGGTCAAAGGCGCCGTGGCCACCATGATGGACAGTGTGGGCCTCAGCGGCGGTCGTGTGTTGGCCTCCGTGCTCTTCGGCATCATCGTGCTGTTCACGTCCATCACCGCCCTGAACATGGCCGGGGTGGATACCACGCTGATCACCTCGAACATCGTGGTGGTGCTCGGGGGCATGCTGCTCGCCTTCTGCATCGCCTACGGTTTCGCGGCGCGCGAGATCCTCACCAACATCCTCAGCAGCTACTACGGCAAGGACCGTTTCAAGCCCGGCATGCGCGTGCGTATCGGGCAGGATGAAGGTGTGATCGAGAAGATCGACAGCATCAGCATCTACATCCGCACCGGCGAAAAGCTGGTGCTTCTACCTACCAAACAGCTGGTAGGCGAACGGATCGAGGTGCTTTCCGAACCGGCCGAGTGACCTTTTTCGAACCCGTGCGTCACTACTCGCGTAGAAGGCCACCCTTTTACCCCAACCAGAACCAATTCCAAATCAACCACCACTAGAACTATGAAGAAACTCTCCACCCTGCTGGTCGCAGCAACGCTGGTGAACCTGGCCGTAGCCCAGGAGGACAAAGCCACACGTGATGCGGCTGCCGCCAAAATGACCACCCGCTCCGCCGCTGACACCACCGGCAAGATCTGGACCCGCGAAGGCCGATTCGGACTGAACCTCACCCAGGTGAGCCTCACGAACTGGGCCGCTGGCGGATTCAATACCATTGGCGGCATCGCCTCGTTCAATGGCTTCGCCAATCGCCACAAGAACAAAACGGTGTGGGACAACAGCATCGCCCTCGCCTTCGGTGGACAGATCCAGGCACCCCAAGGCTTCAGTTACGCCGATGGTGCACCTGTGAAGACCGATGACCGCATCGAATTGAACAGCACCTGGGGCTATGAGCTGAAGAAGCCATGGTACTTCGCTCTGCTCGGTCAGTTCAGGACACAGTTCACGGAGGGCTTCGACGGCACCGGCGAGCGCATCTCGAACCTGTTCGCTCCGGCCTATGTGCTGGTGGGTGCCGGTTTCGATTACCGTCCGAGCGATAACTTCTCCTTCTTCATTTCGCCAGCGACCATGAAGTTGACGATCGTGACCGACAAGACGCTCTACAACGGCAGCACGGACCCCGAGCTGCGCGTGTTCGGTGTGAAGAACGGCAGCACCACGGAACTGGAGCTCGGCGGATACCTCCGTGCCCAGTACAAGAAGGAGCTCGCCAAGAACATCACCTTCATGACACGCGGTGACCTGTTCAGCAACTACCTCCGCAATCCCCAGAACATCGACGTGAACTGGGAGACCGCATGGACCTTCAAGGTGAATGACTGGTTCTCCGCTTCGTTGACCACCATGCTCATCTACGATCATGACATCGACGTTCCCCGCCTGAAGGATGAGACCATCAACGGTGTTACCACCAAAGTGCCCGATCCAGGTCCTGGCGTGCAGTTCAAGGAGGCCATTGGAATCGGCATCACCTACAAGCTCTGATCATTATTGTTCCACAGTCAAGGGCTCGCCGAAAGGCGGGCCCTTCCTGTTTTCTAGCGGTACGTCCAGGAGCCATGCAGCGGCTCGAACAGGCCGTAGAGCACGGGATCGCCCTCACGCACCTGCACGTTCAGCGCGGAGATCAGCGCAGGGCGCCGCGCCGGATTGTACAGGTACGTGCGCAACCGCGAACCTTCGCCATGGCCCGGAATGTCGGAAAGCTTTACGGTGGTGATCAGCGTTACGCGTCCATCCGGATCGCGCAGCGCCTCGGATAGCTGGTTGCTGCGGTAGAAAAGGCTGCGGTCGCCGCCCTTCAATTCCACCACAAGTCCCAGGTCGCACGTGGCATCCGCCCGTTCGATGGTGGTGCTCACTTCGATCAGGTCGTTGGGGCCACCCACCAGCTTGTATATCGGCTGGTCGTACACCGCGCCGTACTCGTGGCCCGTGAAGTCCCACACCTTGCGTTGCATGTACTTCGAAGTGGCCGTGTCCGCGATCAACTGGATCTTCGGATCCACCTCCCAGCCTTCGCCCTCGATCACTTCGGGCGTCTTCAGCACCTGCGCGCGGATATCCTTCACCGCTTCGCCCTGTGGCCGAGCAGCGAATACGAAGGTCTGGCCCTCCACACGATCATGCCGCTCCAGCATGAACGGGAAACGCGACTGGATGCGGGCGATGTTCTCCGGCAGCGCCTGTGTCACCTGTCCGTAGAAGATCTCCGTGGCGTTGGTGGCCTTCAGCAGGCTGTCCAGCGCAAGAGGAGGGCGGCCGTGCAGGTTCACGCTCGGGCGCCTGTGAGGGGTTCACGCACCACAGCTTGCGGTAGAAGCCGACCACCTCCGTGGGCGCATCGATCACCGCAAGGCGACCGGCCTGCTCCGCATCAAGGGTGCCGCGAACGATCGCCTCGTACTTGCTTTTGTAGAACACCTCGTAATGCCTGCGTTCCGTCACCAGCGTGAAGATGGAGGCCGCGGCCAGCGCGGCCGACAGGCCGATCGCATAGCTGTTCTTCAGGTGCCGCAGGCCGGCAAGCAACCCGATCAGCAGGTAGGGGAAGGAGAAGAGCACCACGCTGTATTGCAGTACCGGTGCGCGCAGCAGCGAGTAGGCGTAGCCCACCACCAGCGGCAGCAGGCCCCAGATCAGCGCGATGGCCCAGAGCTGCGGAGATGCGCCCTTGTGCCGGATGCGCAAGGCGCTGCGGCCACACCAACACCAGGACAACGGCCCGGCGAACAGACGGAACAATGTGCGATCCACCAGGCATAGCGCAGCGTCCAATCCGCCGATGGTGGGATGAGCCACTCGTCCAGTCCTTTCCAGCCGAGCTGCGCGAAGAACAGCGGCAGGTTGGGCAGGTAGCACAGCACCGCCGCCGCCCCGGCGATCAGATAGGCCTTGCGCCGGACCGTGCCGACGAGCACGAGCCCCGTGAGGTACATGAAGGCCGCCAGCATCAACGCGAAGTGGTGCGTGTAGGCGCTGAGCACCAAGGCCAGCGTCATGATCACCAGGTTCAGGCGCCTGCCGTAGGCGATGTAGCGCGTGAGCTGATCCGCCACCAACGCCGTGGTGAAGAAGCCCATGGCATAGGGGCGGGCGATCTGGCCGTACATCACCGTGTACTGCAGCGTGGCCATAAGCGCGGTGGACACCAGCGCTGGCGCGGCGCCCGTCCAAGCATATGCGAAGCGGTACAGAAAGAACAAAGCCGCCACGGACATCAGGATGAACGGGCCTTTCACGGCGCCATCGCCGAAGCCGAAGAGCTGGGTCCAGCACCACAGGAACACATGCGTCCCCGGGGGATGTGTATCGATGTTCCAGATGCCCTTGCGGATCGCATCGCCCAAGGTGGGGAAGTCCACGCGGACCAAGGCGCTGATCTCGTCATGGGTGTACGGAATGCCCGGGAAGCCCCAGAAACGCAGTAAAAGTGCCAGGAGCAGGAGCAGGAGCAGGGTTACTCGCTCGGGGAGGGACCCAGGCAGGAAGGTCGAGGTATTTGCGCGTAGCTGATCGCGCCAGTGTTGTTCAGCCATGTTCACGTGCAGTATCGCGCGCCACGTCCTTCTCCTTCAGGCTGTCGCGCTTGTCGTAGGTCTTCTTGCCCTTGGCCAGCGCGATGTCCACCTTCACCAGGCCCTTGGTGCTGAAGAACACCCGCACCGGTACGATGGTCATGCCCTGGTCCTTCAGCTTGCGCTGCAGCTTCTTCAGCTCGGTGCGGTGCAGCAGCAGCTTGCGGTCGCGCTTGGGCTCATGCGCGAAGTGCTTGGCCTTCTCGAAGGGCTGGATGGTCATGTTGCGCAGCACCAGCTCATCGCCCACGAAGGTGCAGAAGGCATCGGTGATGTTGGCGTCGCCCAGGCGCAGGCTCTTCACCTCGCTGCCCACCAATTGGATGCCGCACTCGTAGTTCTCCAGAAAGAAGTACTCGAACGCAGCGCGTCGGTTCTTCACTTCGGGCATTACAGGGGCGGTCATGCGATGGCCGCGATCCGTTGACTGGACCTTTCGGCGGGCCGTGAAGCTACGATCCGGCGCGGAATGCCATGGTCCAGCTCCGCGAGAGCCCTCATTATTCCGAAAGTTCAAGTCCCCGCCGTCACGATCAGCACTGGCACCTTGACCCGGTGGCGCACGGTATCCATCGTGGAGCCCATTAGGAAGTCCTTGCTGCCACCGTGGCCGTGGGCTCGGGTCCACTGTGTTCCATCATCCCAGCGCCACATCCAGGATCATCATCACGATGAAGCCTCCGATGAAGCCCAGCGTGGCAATGTCGGTGTATTTGTCCTGCTGCGTTTCGGGGATCACTTCCTCCACCACCACGTAGATCATGGCGCCGGCGGCGAAGGCCAGGGCGTAAGGGAGGAAGGCCTGCATGTGCATCACGGCCACTGCGCCGATCACGCCGAAAATGGGTTCCACGATGGCGCTGAGCTGCCCGTACCAGAAGCTGCGCAACCGGCTCAGGCCCTGGCGCCGCAGCGGCATGCTCACGGCGAAGCCTTCGGGGAAGTTCTGCAGGCCGATGCCGATGGCCAGGGCCACGGCACCGCCGATGCTGGCTTCGGGCATGCCCGCGGCCACGCCGCCGAACAGCACGCCCACGGCCAAGCCTTCGGGTATGTTGTGCAGGGTGATGGCGAGCACCAACAGGGTGGTCTTGTGCCACTTGGTGGAGGGCCCTTCGGAGCGCGATGGATCAAAGTTGATGTGCAGGTGGGGCAGGGTCTTGTCCAGGGCGAACAGGAAGAGCGCGCCGGCCGCGAAACCGATGGCCGGTGCCAGCCAGGGGATGTTGCCCATGCGCTCGCTCATCTCAATGCTGGGCGCGAGCAGGCTCCAGAAGCTAGCCGCGACCATCACACCGCCCGTGAAGCCCAACATGCCGTCCAGCCATTTGCGCGAGGCGTTGCCGAAGAAGAAGACCAACGAGGCACCAGCGGCGGTGACAAGCCAGGTGAAGGTGGTGGCCAAGAAGGCGCCCAGCACCGGATCGATGGAGCCGAAGTAGTCGAGGATGGTGTTCATGCGTTCTCCACTTGCAGGTGATGGCTTACGTCCTTGCTCAGGCTGAAGCCATTGCCGTTCCCGGGCTTCACGTCCATGCTGCCGTCGAAGGCGTGCACTTCCTGTACAACGAGGGTGGTGCCGATGCGCAGGCCCTTGGCATCCAACAGGCGAAGGAGCCCATCGGTGGTCCCGCTCACCGCCGCGATGCGTACACGGTCTCCCGGGCCGCACGTGTTCAGCCGCCGTGTCTTGCGAACGCGCAGTTTGCCCCGCCGGTCCGGTATCGGGTCGCCGTGCGGGTCGAAGTGCGGATGACCCAGATACTCGTCCAGCTTGTCGATGAGCTTTTCGCTCGCTACATGTTCCAGTTGTTCGGCCACGTCGTGCACCTGGTCCCAACCGAAGCCCAGCCGCTCCACCAGAAAGGTCTCCCACAAGCGGTGCCGCCGCACGAGCTGCAACGCGAGCGACTGTCCCTTCGCGCTGAGCTTCACCCCGTAGTAGGGTTCATGCTTCAGGTATCCCTTCTCCGCAAGCTTCTTCAACATGTCCGTTACGCTGCTCGCCTTGGTGCGCATGCGCTCAGCAATGTCCTTCGTGAAGGCACTGTCACCGTCCTGGAGCAGGGCGTATACGGCCTTGATGTGGTCCTCTTCGCTGCGGGTGAGCATGGTGATTGGGCGAATGTAGAAAATAAATTAGACGAGGCTAAATAGTGACCTACTTTCGTGCTCGTCATGTTCCGGTCGGCCTGCGTTCTGCTTCTCCTGTTGCCCTCGCTGGCGTACGCACAGGAAGGTCGGGTCAGCGGCTTGGTGGCAGACAGCTCGGGCCCTGTGGCTTACGTGAGCGTGGCCGTTGGCGGCTCCAGCTTGACCACCTCCACGGATGCGGCGGGCCGATTCGCACTGACCGACGTTCCGGCCGGGTCACAGCTCCTGGTGTTCTCGGCCATCGGCTACATGCGCCTGGAGCGGCGGTTCGAAATGCATCCCTCGGTGCCGGGGGATCTGGGCCGAATCATGCTTGTCCCCGCGTCCGATGAACTGGATGAAGTGGTGGTGCGGGCACCATGCGGGAGGTGAGCCGCAGCGAGAGCCCGGTGCCGGTGGAAGTGCTGTCGGCGGCTTTCTTCCGCAGGAATCCCAGCCCCGCGCTCTTCGATGCGGTGGGCATGGTGAACGGGGTGCGTCCGCAGATCAATTGCAGTGTGTGCAACACGGGCGACATCCACATCAACGGGATGGAAGGCCCGTATACCATGGTGCTGATCGACGGCATGCCGATCGTCAGCGGCCTGAGCACGGTGTATGGGCTCAGCGGCATCCCCAACAGCCTGGTGGAGCGCGTGGAAGTGGTGAAAGGCCCTGGATCCGCGCTGTACGGCAGCGAGGCGATGGGCGGCATCATCAACGTGATCACCAAGGACCCCGCGCTCGCACCGCGCTTCAGCGCCGATGTGTTCGGCACCACGTGGAATGAATGGAACGCCGACATCGGGATGCGTATGGGCAAAGGCCGTGTGCGCGATCTGCTCGGGGTGAACCTGTTCCGTTACAACGATCCCCGCGACATCAACAACGATGGCTTCACGGATGTCACCCTGCAGGAGCGCGTGTCGATCTTCAACAAATTCGATCTTCAACGGCCCGCACACCGCCGGGCGAGCCTGGCCGCGCGCTACGTGCACGAGGACCGTTGGGGTGGGCAGCTGCAATGGACCGATGCCGACAAGGGCAGCGACCGCATCTACGGAGAAAGCATCAACACCGAACGGTGGGAGCTGATCGGCCAGTACCAACTGCCTACGCACGAACGGGTGATCGCGCAGTTCTCCTTCAATGGCCATGAGCAGGATTCCTGGTACGGCAGGGCGTCATTCCGCGCACAGCAGCGCGTTTTCTTCTCGCAGGTCCACTGGGCGCACGAATTCGGTCCGCGGCATGACCTGCTCGCGGGTATTGCATATCGTTCCACCTAGTACGATGATAACACCGTGGCCACCCGCGAAAGCGGATCGCGCACGCCGCTGCCCGGATCGTTCGTGCAGGATGAATGGGCGCTGAACGATGAACAGAAGCTCCTGCTGGGCTACCGCGTGGACCATGATCG
The DNA here is from genome assembly GCA_963814325.1 of uncultured Flavobacteriales bacterium. Classification (GTDB taxonomy): domain Bacteria; phylum Bacteroidota; class Bacteroidia; order Flavobacteriales_F; family PHOS-HE28; genus PHOS-HE28. The sequence continues at coordinate 32,968 of CAWFCK010000005.1, read as the reverse complement.
GGAACATGGCCTTGTGCATTCGCCGCGCCTGGCCTACAAATGGGCACCCAGCGGGCGCTTCGCCGTTCGCGCCAGCTTCGGCACAGGCTATCGTGTGGTGAACATGTTCACCGAGGACCATGTGGCACTCACCGGCGCACGCGACGTAGTGATCGCTGGAGGAACTGCTGCCCGAACGTTCGGTCAATACCACGGTGAACATCGTGCGCAAGTGGCCCGTCGAGAAGCGCTTCTTCGAACTGGACCTCTCGCTTTTCCACACGCGCTTCAGCAACCGGATACTGCCCGACTATCAGGTGGATCCCAACCTCATCGTGTATGACAATCTGGACGGCCACGGGATCTCGCAAGGCATCAGCCTGAACGCGGATCAGCGCTTGGGCAGGAACCTGCGGGTGATGGCCGGCGCCACGTGGATGGACGTGTACACGCAGGAGGCACAGGCTAACGGCCTTTCGCAACGGCAGGACGCCTATTTCGCCCCGGACTGGTCGGGCACCTTCACGGTCGGTCTAATGCTGCCCAAACGTTGGACCCTGGACCTTACCGGGCAGTGGTACGGGCCGATGCGCCTGCCCATACTGCCCAACGATTTCCGCCCCGAACGCTCGCCGACCTATGCCCTGGTGAACCTGCAGGTGAAGCGGCCGATCGGCACGCGATTCGAGGTGTACGGCGGCGTGAAGAACCTGCTCGATTTCGTGCCCAGCGATCCGCTCGATGCGGCCGTTCGATCCTTTCGACCAGCAGGCCGGTGATCTTGCGACCAACCCGAACGGCTACACGTTCGACACATCGTACATGTACGCACCGATCCAAGGAGCCCGTGGCTTCTTCGGTGTGCGCTACACCGTTGCCCCTTAGGTGCGGGACCTCGCATCTCTCGGTGCTGCAGGGGAGCAACACGTCATTCAGGTAAGCCGGTACTTTTAACGCCCGATGTACGCCCTGCTCCGCCCGCTGCTCTTCCTCCTCTCACCGGAGCGGGCACACGCCATCACCTTCACGTTGCTGGAATGGGCGCGCCACATCCCGGGCGCCCTCAGGCTTGTGGGCGGCGACCGGCTCCGCCAACGCCGGCGTGGAGGTCATGGGCCTTCGTTTCCCGGGCCCGTGGGACTTGCCGCGGGCATGGACAAGGACGCGAAGCATGTGGATGCCCTGGCCGCATTGGGTTTCGGGCACGTGGAGATCGGTACGCTCACCCCCCTGGCGCAACCCGGCAACGACCGGCCGCGCCTTTTCCGCCTCAAGGCCGATCGCGCGTTGATCAACCGCATGGGCTTCAACAACGGTGGCGTGTGCGGCCGCGGTGGAACGATTGCGGAAGCGGCGTCCCGGGATCATCGTCGGCGGCAACATCGGCAAGAACAAGGCCACGCCCAATGAACAGGCCATCGAGGATTACGTGAAGTGCTTCGACGGCGCTGTACCCGGTGGTGGACTACTTCGTGGTGAACGTGAGCAGCCCGAACACACCCGGTCTGCGCGAATTGCAGGAGAAGGGACCGCTGCTTTTGCTGTTGACACAGTTGCGGGAGAGGGCCACAGGCTGCAGGCCTCCCGCTCCGCGGGGCTACTGCGGGCGAAGCAGGCCACAAGCCCATCCTGCTGAAGATCGCCCCGGACCTCACCGATGAGCAGCTCGATGACATGATAGCGGTGGTGAAGGAGAGCGGCATCCAAGGCGTGGTGGCCACGAACACCACCATTTCGCGCGATGGACTGCACACGCCGAAGGGCGAGCTCGATGCGATGGGTGCGGGCGGCTTGAGCGGTGCGCCGGTGCGCGCACGCAGCACGGAGGTCGTGCGTTACCTGCGCGCACGCCTTCCGAAGCCATTCGTCATCATCGGTGTGGGTGGCATCGATAGTGCGGAGGCCGCGATGGAAAAGTATGGACGCCGGTGCCGACCTTGTGCAGGTGTATACCGGACTGATCTATGAAGGACCGGCGCTGGTGAAGCGCATCAACGAAGCATTTGCGACATGGAAGAGCAGCACGTGAAACTGATCGAATGCCCGCGCGATGCCATGCAGGGCATCGTGCCCTTCATCCCCACGGAGGTGAAGGTCCGCTACCTGAACGACTTGCTGAAGGTGGGTTTCGACACCATCGACATCGGCAGCTTCGTTAGCCCCAAGGCCATTCCGCAGACTGCGCGATACAGCCGAGGTGCTGCCGGGCTCGACCTGTCAGGCTCGCGTTCCAAGCTGCTGGTGATCGTGGCCAACGAGCGTGGTGCCGAAGAAGCCTGCAGCAGGCGAGCGTCGACCAGCTCGGTTATCCCTTCAGCATCAGCGAGACCTTCCAGCAGCGCAACACGAACACCAGCATCGAAGGCTCGTTGATGCGCGCGCGACACATCGCGGACATCGCGCGACCAGCGGGCAAGGAACTCGTTGTCTACATCAGCATGGCCTTCGGCAATCCGTATGGCGATCCGTGGAACGCGGAGCTGGCCCTGCATTGGACCGACCGCCTGGTCGATGGACTCGGTGTGCGCATCATCTCACTGGCCGATACCGTTGGCAACGCCCATGCGGTGCACATGGACGCGCTCTTCCGCACGATCGTGCCCAGCTTCCCGGAGATCACCTTCGGCGCCCATCTGCACGCGCGGCCCGACGGGTTGAACGAGAAGATCATCGCCGCGCTCGAAGGCGGCTGTCGCCGGTTCGATACCGCTATCCGTGGCTACGGCGGGTGCCCGATGGCGAAGGACGATCTGGTGGGCAATGCGGATACCGAGGCCGTGGTGCGCTGTCTCGACCTGTTCAACTTTCAGCACGGGCTGGATCCGCGAGCAGCTGGCGCGATGTGTGGAGCTATCGGGAAGGGTGTTCCCGGTGTGAACCGAAGAATGTAGAACGTTGAACCGCAGAATGTAGAAGTGCAACACGGTGCACTTTTTCGGTTCTACATTCAACGTTCCGCGGTTCTGCGGTTCGGATAAGGTGTTCCCGGTGTGAACCGAAGAATGTAGAACGTTGAACCGCAGAATGTAGAAGTGTCTGAGCGGTCCCACTTTTTCGGTTCTACATTCAACGTTCCGCGGTTCTGCGGTTCGGATAAGGTGTTCCCGGTGTGAACCGAAGAATGTAGAACGTTGAACCGCAGGATGTAGAAGTGCCTGGAGCGGTCCCACTTTTTCGGTTCTACATTCAACGTTCCGCGGTTCTGCGGTTCGCTGACTGATACTACTTTTTTCCTTCAGCGGTTTTTACGCTGCTTTGGAAAATGGCGACGAGTTCAGAGCACTCCTTGCGACACGCTTCAAGGGCTGTTGCATTGGGATGTAATTCAGCCTTTTGAATGATCTTCAGGCAGGCATGGGCTTCTCGGAGCTCTTTCAGTGCGACCTTCATTTTATGAATGAAATCACGCTTAGACTCAGCGCCCTGAGCTTCGCCATAATGCAGAGCGGGAGAGGTTCCGGATCGCAGAAGCTGATCCGATAGTAGCCGACCAGCCTGTGTATGTGGCATGGGATCCACTATGCGAATGATGATCACCGGAAAATCCGTAAGCCGTTCTTGAAGGTCATATTTGGGATTTGAGGCCACGTCTTTTTGGATATCGAGCCACTGCTGTCCGGTTAAAAGTCGAACAAAATCAGCTGGTTCAGCGGGTTCGGGCCCAGAGGGGTGTTTGCCGATGGCTGAAAGGCTTGCTGAACGGGCATTTTCTCAAACGGCATGAGCGAGCAGATCTGCAGGAGCGTGTGCATGGATGCGTCCAATTGAAGTCGCTTCTTGACGATGGCGATCAGCAGGTAAGAGGACACGGCGATCCAGATCTGGGTCTTCACAGCGTTCTCGCGAATTGCCGAAGAAGCGCTTTGATCCGCAAGTGCTGTTTGATCCACTTGAAGAAGACCTCCACCTTCCAACGACCGCTTGTAGAGTTCGGGCGATGGTGAGTGGCCGGGAGCGTGAAGTTGTTGGTGAGCAATACCAGCGGTTCGCTCATCCACCAGATGCTTGCATGGTATGCGCCGAAGATTCTGCGGATAGTCCGTTCGGCTCTTTGCGATGACGAAGGCAACGGTTTGATCGCAATGCACGCCGGTGGCGCGTTCGTTCGGGCGCGGCGAATAACGGCGCTGCGCAGCACGGTATTGCTCTTGGTCTCTGGTGATGAAGAAGGCCCCTGCCGAATGCAGCAGGTACAGGCGACTCAAGTCTATGTATGCCCCGATCCACCAAGTAGAAGCTCCCGGCCTCGGGTAGCAGGAGGTCGAGCACGTTCACATCGTGCATTTTCCCATCGGAGACATGGATAAAGCTTGGTATCGATACCGCGCAGATCCATCAAGGTGTGCATCTTGACGGCGGCCTTGGTGTGCGGAAATGCGCCCATGGAAAGCGACAGGCAGAGGTCGATGGTGGTGGAATCCAGAGCGTACAGAGTCTCTTCCACGTCCACCTCGAACTGCTCTCCTGCGTAGAGCTTGCGTGCTTGGCGCGATCAGCACCTGGGCGAAGTCCGCGTAGATGCGCCAGTCGCGGAGTTCGTTGGCGTCGGCCAGTGTGCTGCGCTTGATCGCGTCGCTGAAGCCCATGTGGTACAGCTTGTCGGGCTGTGCTGCCAGACAGGTCTCGATATCCCGCAAGCTCTCCCGTTAAGTCAACTGCGCGAATGCCATGGCACGGAACTGCTCGGCACAACTGAGGGTCTTCGTGTATCAATCCCCTTTGTACCGGTCCACGATCCGATAACGAGGACCATGGGAAATGGTCCATCAACTGGGAGAAAATCGTCTTGCCGGCATTCATGGGCGGGTCCGTGTTGGACCCCCAAGGAAACCGGCAGCGCGACCTGATCCGACTTCAAGTCGACACCACGCCTTTTCCTCCTGTATCCATTGCCCATGCTACGTTCAGCTAAGTTCAAATTCTATGTTTACCGGACAGCAGTGATATCGAGCGAAGGAAAGAAAATGAACCGAAGAATGTAGAACGTTGAACCGCAGAATGTAGAAGTGCGGAACCGGTCCCCTTCTTCGGCTCTACATTCAACGTTCCGCGGTTCTGCGGTTATGATAAGTGTTCCCGCTTTGAACCGAAAAACCGAAGAACGTTGAACCGCAGAATGTAGAAGTGCGGAGCAGGTCCACTTCCTTGGTTCACCATTCAACGTTCCGCGGTTCTGCGGTTCCCTAGGCTCTTCGCAATTCAATCACCGTGATCTCGGGCGGCATGCCCACGCGGCCGGGGAAGCCGATGAAGCCGAAGCCGCGGTTGACGTAAAGGTGCTGATCGCCCTCGGTGTAGTGACCGGCCCATTGCTTGTACACCCATTGCGCGGGACTGTACGTCTGGCCCGCGATGGTGATGCCGAACTGCGCGCCGTGCGTGTGGCCGCTGAGCGTGAGGTCGATGCCCGTTCCCCAGACCTGTTCCTCCCAGTGGGTGGGATCGTGGCTCATGAGTATGCGGAAGGATGACGGGTCGCTGCCGGCCATGGCTTTGCTCAGGTTCCCGTATTGCTGGAAACGCTTGCCCCAGTTCTGCACGCCCAGCAACGTGATCGCTTCGCCATCTTTCACGATGGATGTGTGCTCGTCCAGCATCAGGTTGAACCCCATGGCAGCGTGATGCCTCGCCAATTTGCCCATGTTCTCCCGCTTGGCCGAGGCGCTGTCCCAAAGCACGTAGTCCGAATAGTCGTGATTACCGAGTATGGAGTATTTACCGAGCGGGGCGTGCAACTTGTTGAGGACCTCGAGCCAGGGTTGGGCCTCATCGGCATAGTCGTTCACCAGGTCGCCGGTGAACAGGATCAGGTCCGGTCGCTCCGCGTTGATCAGGTCAACCCCGCGCTGCACGATATCGCTGTCCAGCGAGAAGCTGCCCAGGTGCAAGTCGCTGATCTGTATGATGCGCAACCGGTCGAAGGCTGGGGGTAACTTGTCCGAAGCAACGTCCAGGTGCCGTGTCTTGAAGTACTTCCGTCCATGCGAGATCCCGTAAAGGACACCGCCGAAGGGAATGGCGGCCAGGGCGAGCCCGGTCTGGGAGATGAAGCGGAGGCGGGAGATGGGTTCGCCCGCGACATCCGGTGCTCCCGGGGCCAACCGCACGAACAGCCAGCGCACTGCTTCCATGATGTCCTCGATGAGGTGAAAGACCACGATCACCACCTTCGGCAGGAAGAAGAGCATGAAGAGGGCCGCCAGCGAGAACACGAAGGAGTAATTGCGCGTTCCGCGCAGTTCCTGGATGCTGATGGACACCCATACGAGCAACGCCAGCATACCGATGGAGATGGCCCAGTAGACGAGCCGCACCCAGCGTTTACCTGTGGGGCCTAGACCGTTCAACGCGGTGCTGATGCCCTTGAATGCGTATACGTCGATGAGGACCAGGATGGCGATGAACACGAAGAAGCCGAACATGCCGCGGGAGATGATGGGGGGAGAGGAGTGTCAGTGAGGAGTATGTTCTGTCATTCCCTTGGAAAGTCGATATATGGCCACATTATGATATTGACCTATCGGGTCTTTGAGGTACCTCGCCATTCCAGGAATATTGAGGACCGTTGGCTTGTATACCAAAAGGTATCGTGCTCCCATCCGGATCAGCTTTTGCATGCGCTCTGGATGGGTGGTAAGGCTATCGAAATCCGTCCAACCCTTGCGATCCATCAAGTATAATGTAATGTTCGGACTGGGGTCTGGAAGAGCTGATCAACTTGTCATCCTCACGCACCCGATGCTATCCAAGTATGGCTCGATGAAGGTGAACGTGTGCTGATACTGCGTATATTCATTGTTCATCCAACCGGAGTACCGGTCGATTATGCGCCGCCTGGTGAAATCCGTGCAATGCACCAAAGTGACAAGCATGGCAGCCTGTAGTAATGCTGATCGATGGAATTTCGGGTATCGCGCGGCGAGTGCGATAAACCCACAAGTTATCAATAGTGGTACGATGATCACCTGATCGATGGAGTAGTAGTCATGATCGCGTAACGCTTGGAAGAAGAGGGCTGAAATACCCAAGGTGCCAGCCATCAGCAATAGCAGAACGGCCAAAAAGGCAGTGGGAATTTGACGACGGCACGTTGCTATCAGAATGAGAAGTGCTCCGAGGATCGGGTAGAGGAAAGGCCTGAAATAGTCACGCATTGCGTGGATTTTGATCCCTGAGAGCACGTCCATCACCTGAACCTGACTCAACTCCCATATGGGAAGGATACCCACGAGAAAGATCGAATTGGCGTTCACCTTATTGTAATTCGCGGCATATACATACCAGGTAGCCAGCGCTGAAAGACAATTACCCTAAAACGATCGCTACCATCCGATGGGACCGCCTAACGTTGACACCCAGAAATCCCCCCAACCTCGTGGGAGCGATGGTGACAAGGGAAAGCAAAAGGAGAAGACTCAGGGCTGCGGTTGCTTTCAATGCACCAGCTAACAGGAAGAAGGCCGACGCCATGAAAATGAATTTCATGTGTCCATATTTTCGGTAACGCACCGCTGCCCACCAACCCATGAATACAAAGCTCAGAGCCGGTATGTTCATGATGAAGTTATTCGCATAATAGGCCAGCATCGGGCTCGTGAACATGAGCGTCGAAATGAAGAGCGCTGGAACCTGATCCTTCAGGATATCTGCGATCGTTCCATAAAGTGCGAGCAACCCAATGAAAAAGATCCCCATGATGATAGCTCGATAGAGTGCCTCATGTACACCAATGAGATGCCATATCCGGCCAATGGTGTAGTACATTACAGGGAACTCGCTGGTTGTGCGCCCAGTGCCCTTCTGGCCTAAGTAATGGATGCGCGTCTCCAGGAAATTAGCATCAGGCCTGCTGTAGTTCAGGGTCATGGAAAGGCAATCCGACTGCCGCCAATTGTGAAAGCCTGAGGGCGCCGAAGGAGAATATCCGGATATCCATAAACCACTGACATGAGAGTAATGAACAGGATGAAAAGGAGCGTCCCTTGTTTTACAGATAGAGAGATGCCCCCTCGCAGCCATAACAGTGCCGCTTATCCCCTGCCGAGCCAACGCGCTTCCTCGGTCCATATGTGTGCTCGCGAAGACCCCAAATCGTTCAATAGACGCACCCCATCATTAGTACTTTGCCGTCAACTAGGAATGGAGCGTGAAAGGTATGGCCATGCCCGCCTGTTGAAGATAGAACCTTTACCATGCGATCCAGCGTTAAGATATCCTATTGCCCGTTTGGTTAACCGGAGCTCTGCTTGACCAAGGTGAACTCCATGGGCATCTTGGCAGCATACTTACGGCGGCTTTGGTTCAAATGATGGCTACGCGCTGGACACAACGGCAGATGGCGGCTGCATCGTGGTCGGGTCAACGGCTAGCTTTGGTTCGGGTAGTGGTGACATTTACTTGTTGAAGTTGGATAGCTTGGGTTCATTGGAATGGTCTAGGACCTATGGCGGGGCTGTACTGACTCAGGGTAGGTCAGTGAAGACCATGCCTGACGGCGGCTTCGCTATCGCTGGCATCACATCGTCACCACCATCTATCGGCTACGATGGTTTTCTGATCAGGACGGATGCTTCTGGAGCGTTGCTTTGGGATCATCGATACGGTGGTGCAGATTGGGGATCTTTTCAACGGGTTGAGCATCACCATGGATGGGTTCGTCATGACCGGCGTATCGTATAGCGTTGGTGATGCATCTGGCGATATTTGGGTGGTGCGTGCTGCCCTTTCTGGAGATACGCTGTGGACGCGGTATTATGCCTCAAGTTCCTTGGACATCGGTCACGGTATTGCGTGGTCTGCTGATGCGGGGATTTTGGTTGCGGGAGGCATGATGAGCGCGACAGGCACGGATGACGCTGTTGTCCTGAATTATTCAATGGATGGTGATGTTCAATGGATAACCACTCTGGAGGGGACAGTGCTGATGTGGCCTATTCAGTGGCGATCTGTATGAATGGTGATGTCGTGATGGGAGGATACACTGAGAGTTATATGGGCAGATTAATCGGGTGATGTACATGGTGCGCTTCAATGAAGCGCTGGCAACATGATCTGGCCAGCAACAACAACAGGAGGTTCAGGAGCGTGGGAGGCTCGATGCATCAGGGAATTATCTAATGGTGATCTTATCTCAGCAGGATACACCGAGGCCTTTGGAAGTGGGGGAAAGGATTTCTACCTGTTGCATACCGATGCAATAGGAAAACAGCCCCTGGAAGGTCCAAACCTTTGGCGGCCCCGGTGATGAGGAGGCTCTTGGGGAGTTGCAATCGCAAGGGATGGTGCTTTCGTCATGGCAGGCCAGGCAAATAGCTTTGGCCCGGGCACGCGTGCCGTATATGTGGTGCGTAATTACGGCAGCCCGAACATTCCTCCCATATCCGTGGTTTTCGATCCGCTTGCTTTACCTGAACAATTCGGCGCAGGCTCATTGGTTGTCTTTCCAAATCCAGTCCGGGAAAACGAAGTCCTGCAGATCCGTTCTCCTCTTACCGCTCCGGTCACCGTTACGATCTCGGATGTTACAGGAACGATCGTCACTCGATCCATTCTCGAAGTCCAGGAAAACTCGATCACGTTGCCTGATCTGGCCGCCGGTATGTACCTGCTGGAACTAAGCAATAGCTCCGGCTTGGTGAAGGGTGGTCGCCTGGTCATCGAGTAGATCGGGCCAGCAAGGTAGGCTCTTCAGCCTCGACCTGCACCTGCATAGCCCCCATTTTTCCACTGGGCACCATCGGTCAAGGCAGGATCCATCGAGTTTGTCGATGGCTGAAACGTATCGGGGCATCATAGGGGAGTCGATGCAGGCCAGTTCTTATCCACACATCAGCTCGATCGCAGCAGCCATGCACGGCGTTGGTTCACGCCTCCGTTCCGGCCCGTGGCGCAAGCTGGAATGACCTCCGACCGACCGCCTCGTCTTAAGGTCGTGAGTGATATTATCAACATATCACCCTTTGTGGGTATTTGCGGCAACCACCACACCACTATGTTCGTCGTTGAATTGTAAGATGGATATTGATGAACAGATCGTTCCGTGGGTGCTGCGGCTTCACGCAGCCTCCGGGACCGTAGCGTTGATCATTGCGCCATTGGCCATGCTGGCCAAAAAGGGCGGGAATTGGCATCGGCTGTGGGGGAAGGTCTTTTTCTACGGCATGATCGTGGTGGGCATTGACCGCTGTTTTCCTCGCCATCGTGCATCCGAAGAACTTCTGGCTGGCGTTGATCGCTGTGTTCAGTTTTCATATGGTGGCCAGCGGTTACCGTTCATTGTATCTGAAAAAGCTGCACGAAGGCCTCAAACCGGCGACCACTTGGACCTGTGGTTGCACGGTGTGGCCGGTCTGGTGAACCTGGGCCTGCTGATCTGGGGTCTCTCGCACATGGTCATGGGGGTTCGCAACACGCAATCCTTGCTGTTCCTGGTGTTCGGCGTGATCGGTATGAGCATGGTCATCATGAACCTGAACAAATTCTACAAGCGCAAACACGATAAACGCGAGTGGTTCTTCGGACACATGACCGGTTTCCTGGGCGGCTATATCGCCACGCTCAGCGCTTTCAGCGCCGTGAACATCGGCCGGTGGTTCCCGTCGATCCCCGCATGGCTGGTGTGGCTGTGGCCCACGCTGATCGGTATCCCCCTCATCTTCATCTGGACCACATACTACCGCCGGCGCTTTGCCAACGGCGACCGTGTAAGGCACATCGCGGACGTCCGTATCCGCTGACCTGGCAGCCCTCCCGATCGGCATGATGGCTCGCCGATCGCAGGGCCATGTGCGTTTGCTGCTGCTTTTTCGGCATCTTCACATCCCTTTTCCCACCCCCATGCGACAACTGTTCCTTTTTCGTCCTCGCCGGACTGCTGCTCACCTTACAGGTAAGCGCCCAGAAGACCTACACCTATGTATCCGTTCCCGGGCGATCCGCTGGACACCCGGATCTACACCCTGGACAACGGCCTGCAGGTATGGCTGAGCCGCAACACGGACGCGCCCCGCGTACAGACCAACATCGCCACCCGTGCCGGCAGCAAGAACGATCCCGCGGACGCCACAGGCCTGGCGCATTACCTCGAGCACATGCTGTTCAAAGGCACCTCGCACATCGCCACCACCGATTGGGCCAGGGAAAGCGAGGTGCTGAAGCAGATCAGTGAGGCTTACGAAGAGCGCCGCAAGACCACCGATGAGGCCATGCGTGACCGGATCTATCGGCGCATCGACAGCCTGAGCACCGTGGCCGCCTCCCTGGCCGTGCCCAATGAATACGACAAGATGGTGAAGAGCATTGGCGCGCGCGGCACCAACGCCTATACCAGCACGGAGCGCACCGTGTATGTGAACGACATCCCTTCGGACGAGCTGGAGAAGTGGATGAAGATCGAGAGCGAGCGCATGCAGGAATGTGTGCTGCGCCTGTTCCACACTGAACTGGAGACCGTGTACGAGGAGTTCAACCGTTCACAGGACAATGATGGGCGTTCGGCCTACACCAAGAAGAATGAACTGCTGTACCGCAACCATCCCTACGGCACGCAGACCACGATCGGCACGGGTGAGCACCTGAAGAACCCCAGCATGGTGAAGATCCATGAGTTCTTCGACAGCTGGTATGTGCCCAATAACATGGCCGTGATCCTGGCCGGAGATGTGGACTACGACAGGACCGTGGCCATGGTCGACAAGTACTTCGGCGTATGGAAGCGGAAACCTGTTCCGTCGTTCACCTTCAAGCCCGAAGATGCCCATCGCGGCGCCCGTCACCGCTGAGGTGTTCGGACCTGCGGCGGAATGGATCGACCTGGCGTGGCGCTTTCCCGGGCTACGGATCGGATGATGCGGTGATGATCCAACTGATCGACGGGATCCTGAACAACGGTCAGGCCGGCATCATGGACCTCAACCTGATGCAGGCCCAGAAGGTGCTCGATGCCAGCAGCTATGCCAACGTGCAAACGGACTACTCCGAGTTCGCGCTCCATGGTGAAGCCAAGGAGGGGCAAACCCTTGACCAGGTGCGGGAACTCCTGCTTTCACAGCTGGAGTCGCTCAAGCGCGGCGAATTCGATGACTGGCTGATCGAGGCCGTGGTGAACAACAAGAAACAGGAGCAGATCCGCTTCTGGAACGAGAACAACGGCATGCGCGCCTCCGCCATGACGGATGCCTTCATCCTGAAAAAGAACTGGAAGGACGTGGTGGACCTGTACGACCGCATGGGCCGCATCACCAAGCAACAGGTCATCGACTTCGCCAAGAAGAACCTGGGCACCAACTACGTCTGTGTGTACAAGCGCACCGGCGAGAACAAGGATGCGCACAAGGTGACCAAGCCGAAGATCACCGCCATCGACATCAAGCGCGACGGAAAGAGCGCATGGCGAACGGAATGGGAGAAGCTGCCCAGCGCCGCCATGACGCCGGAGTTCGTGGACTTCAAGAGCGCGATCGATCAGCGGATGCTCGACCATGGCGTGCCATTGGCCCGCGTGAAGAACCCGTCCAACGACCTGTTCAGCCTGCGTTACATCCTGGACATGGGGACGAACAACGACCGTGAACTGGGGATGGCCGTGGCGTATCTGCCCTACCTGGGCACAACGAAATATCAGCCCATCGGAGCTGAAGAAGGAACTTTTCAAGCTGGGACTTTCCATCGACGTGTTCGCCGGGGAGGACCGCAGCTATGTAACGCTGAGCGGACTCGAGAAGTACCTGGACAAAGGCGTGGAACTGCTTGAGCACCTGCTGGCGAACGCGCAGGTGAATGAAGAAGCGCTGAAAGGCCTCGAGGCCGACACGCGCAAGACCCGGCAGGACCAGATGAAGAACAAGGGTGCGATCCTCAACAGTGGACTGTTCAACTATGCCCGTTATGGTGAGCATTCGCCGTTCAATGATGTGCTGACCAATGACCAGCTGGCGGCCCTTTCCGCCCAGGCCCTCGTCGACCGCCTGCACAACCTCACCTCCTACAAGCACAAGGTCTTTTACTACGGCCGCAAGGGTGCCGATGAGGTGGTCACGCTCCTCAATACCCGTCACACCACGCCGGCCACCTTGAAGGAGCTACCTGCCGCGCGGGTTTATCCCGAACTGCCCACCAACAGCAACAGCGTGCTCTTCGCGGAGTACGACATGGTGCAGGCCGAAATGCTGCTCGTGAGCAAGGCCGGACCCTTCGATGTGGAGAAGATGCCGTACGCCTCCCTCTTCAACGAGTACTTCGGCAGCGGCCTCAGCAGCATCGTGTTCCAGGAGATCCGCGAGGCCAAGGCCCTGGCCTACGGCGCCAGCGCAGGGTATACGGTGCCTGCGAAAAAAGAGGACGCCCACTATGTCCGCGTGTTCATCGGCACGCAAGCGGATAAGTTGAACGACGCCGTGGCCGCCATGCTTGTGCTCATGAACGACATGCCCATGGCCAGTGAACAGTTCGAAGGTGCCAAGACATCGGCACTGAAAGTGATCGCCAGCACGCGCATCACCAAGGAGAACATCTACTGGCAGTGGGACGCCGCACAACGCCGCGGACTGGACTACGACGTGCGCAAGGTCAACTACGAGCGTATCCCGAAGATCACCATCGAGGACATGAAGGCCTTCTTCGACAAGGAGATCAAGGGCAGGCCCTATACCTACTGTGTCATCGGCAAGGAGAGCGCATTGGACCTGAAGGTGCTGGAGAAGCAGGGACCGTTGAAGAAGCTCAGCAAGCGCGAACTGTTCGGGTACGACGAGGAGAAATAGCGTGGAGGTGATCGCATGGCGCGCCCTGGGGGTGTTGTTCCTTTGTTATCACGCCCAGCACCCGGTAATGAACGCCTGTGTCTTCTCCGTTGATGTGGAGGATTGGTTCCACATCCTCGACCTTCCGAACACCCCGAAGGTGGAGGAGTGGCCTGCGCTGCACAGCGATGTGGTGAAGAACACGCGACGCATGCTCGCCATCTTCCGGCAGCACGATGTGCGGTGCACCCTGTTCTTCCTGGCCTGGGTGGCCGAACGCTGGCCGGAGCTGGTGAAGGAGGCCGTGGGCGACGGGCACGAGATCGCGAGCCATGGCTATGCGCATGAGCTTGTGTACACCATCGGCCGCGAGCATTTCGCGCAGGATATCCGCAAGGCCAAGGACATCATCGAACAGGCGGGCGGGGTGGAGGTGAAGGGCTATCGCTGTCCCGGCTTCAGCGTTACGGTGGAAACGCCCTGGTTCTTCGATGAGGTGCGCAAGGCCGGCTATGTCTATGACAGCAGTGTGTTCCCCGGAAGTCGCGGCCATGGCGGGCTTACCGAATGCCATCGGTACACCGCACATGATCGGCACCGCGCATGGCGATCTCTTTGAGTTCCCTATTTCACTCGGCGCGATGCTGGGCAGGCCGATGTACTTCTTCGGTGGTGGTTACCTCCGCTTCTTTCCCTACGCGCTGATCCGGCAGCAAGGTGAAGGAGGTGCTGGCGCAGGACCGACCGGTGATGTTCTACCTGCATCCGCGCGAGATCGATCCGCAACAGCCCCGGCTGCCCATGAGCGCGAAACGGCGCTTCATGACCTATGTGGGCATAAGCTCCACCGAGCCCAAGATGCACCGCCTGTTCGACGACTTCACGTTCACCACCATCGCCGATGTCATGGCTGCCGGCACCGATCACCTTCCCCGTTCGAAGGCATGAGCGACAGGCCGCGCATACTTTTCCTCTACACCGAGATCGCGCCGTATTTCCTGGCCTGTGCGTACCAGCTGGCGAAGGACCATGGCTTGGAGGTGCACGTGGTGCGCTGGCCGGTGAACAAGGAAGCGCCGTTCGATATGGATCGCCACCCCGGCGTGGTCCTGCATGACCGGCGATCGCTCGATGATGACAGCCCTGATGCAATTGGCCAGCGACCTTTCTCCGACGGGCCGTGTTCACCAGCGGCTGGGTGGATAAAGGCTATTTGAAGGTCTGCCGAACCATGCGGGCCATGGGCATCCCTACCGTGATGTGCAGTGACACTGCGTGGCGCGGTGATGCACGACAGGTCGCCGCCACGCTGGCAGCGCGATTCTGGCTGCATCGCACCTTCACGCATGCATGGGTCACCGGTGAAGCCCAGGCGGAATATGCGCTCAAGCTCGGCTTCTCTCCCGGCCGTATCGCCAAAGGCTTTTACAGCGCCGATGTGCAGCGCTTCGCACCCCTCGCCGATCGGTTCGCTACGGTCAAGGCCGCGCATTTTCCGCACCGCTTCCTCTGCGTAGCGCGTTACATCCCCACCAAGGGTCACCAGTATCTGTGCGATGCCTTCGCGGAACTATGCCGTGCGGGTGAAGCGGGCGATTGGGAGCTGTGGATCGCCGGCACCGGTGAACTGCATGAGCAGGTGACGAACTCGCCTTCCGGAAAGCACGAACGCATCAAGCACCTCGGCTTTGTGCAGGTGGAGGCCATGCCCGATGTGCTGGAGCAGTGCGGTGTGTTCGTGCTGCCCAGCACCTACGAGCCGTGGGGCGTGGTGGTGCACGAGCATGCCTGTGCCGGCTTCCCCTTGTTGCTGAGCAGTGCTGTGGGCGCGGCGGAACGCTTCCTTGTGGAGGGGGAGAACGGCCATCGCTTCATCGCGGGCGACAAGGGCACGCTGAAGAACATGATGCGCATGATGATGTTGAGTTCGGATGATGAATTGCGCGCCATGGGACAACGCAGTGCCGAGCTTGGTCGCAACTGGGACCCGTCCAAGTGGGCTGCCACCGCCATCGAATTGATCGCACGACCATGAACCGGCCGCAGGTCCTCGTGTTCATCGACTGGTATGCCCCGGGCTTCAATGCCGGCGGGCCGGTGCGAAGCCTGGTGAACCTGGTGGACCACCTGCGCGACCGCGTCGACTTCCACATCGTTACGTCCGACACGGATTACATGGCGAGCATTCCTTACAAGGGTATCCAGGCCGATCGATGGACGGAGCTCCCGGGCGGAGAGCGTGTTTGGTACGCCTCGGCCGCAGGAGTCGAATACGAGCACCTGGCGGCAGCTGTTGGCAGAGCGCGCGTGGGACGTGGTGTACATCAACGGCGTCTATTCCCGCTGGTTCTCGATCATGCCGCTGTGGTTGCTGCGCGGAAGCAGGCAGCGACGTGTAGTGGCCGTGCGGGGCATGCTGGCCAGTGGCATGATGCAACATGGCGGGCTGAAGAAGCGGTTGTTCCTGCTGGCGATGAGGCTCGCCGGCTGCTACAAGGGCGTGGAATTCCAGGCGACCAATACCGAGGAACGGGGGGACATCACGAAGTGGTTGTCGCCCAACTCACCTGTGCATCTTGTGCCGAACCTGGCGCGCAAGCAGAATGCAGATCCAGCACCGGTGCGCAGCAAATCCGCCGGGGAGCTGCGTTTGTTGAGCGTGGCGCGCATCGCCGTGGAGAAGAACACGCTCTTCGCCATTGAACGCCTGCGCGGCACACAAGGGCAGGTGACGCTCGACCTGTATGGATCGATCTATGACGAGGCCTACTGGCGGAAGTGCCAGGAGGCCATTGCCGCGCTCCTGCCGAACATCCGTGTAACGCACAAAGGTGTTGTGGCCACCGAAGAGGTTCCCGCGCTTATGGGTCAGTATCACGCGCTGTTCATGCCCAGCCAGGGCGAGAACTTCGGGCATACCATGGCCGAGGCGCTTGGCTGCGGGACTGCCATTGGTGATCAGCGATCGCACACCGTGGCGCGGCCTGGAAGCGGCCAAGGCCGGATGGGACCTGGCACTCGACCGTCCTGGAGACTTTCACCGCGCGTTGCAAGAGCTTGTGCACATGGACCAGGCACAATACGACGTGCTCGCCTCGGGCGCCTTCGCCATGGGCACGCGATATTTGAACGATCCCACACCCGTTCAACAAAGTCTTTCCCTCTTCACGCGATGAGCACCAGAGCCCGGGTCGACCTCAGTCGCTTCAACAACGCGCACTACGACATCGGTGCGGGGGCGGTGAAGAACATCCTGTGGTACTTCGTCAACGCGCTCTTCTTCATCAATCCCTGCTTCCCGTTCCGCGCACCGAAGCCCTTTCTATTGCGGCTGTTCGGAGCCAGGGTGGGGAAGGGTGTGGTGGTGCACCCCGGTGTGAACATCAAGTTCCCGTGGAAGCTGAGCATCGGCGATCATGTATGGATCGGGCAACGCGCCTGGTTGGACAACATCGATCAGCTCACGATCCACAGCAACGTGGTGCTGTCCCAAGGGGCCATGGTCATCCTGGGCAGTCACGATTATAAGAAGGTCGACTATCCAACGATGCACAAGCCAGTGGTACTGGAGGAAGGCAGCTGGGTGGGAGCGGGGGCCATGGTGATGCTGGGTGTTACGTTGAAGAGCCACAGCGTATTGGCCGCAGGTAGCGTGGCCACCAAAGATCTGGAGGCCTATACCATCTATCAGGGCAACCCGGCCGTTGCCGTGCGCGAGCGCGTGATCGACCCATCGTGAAGGTCTCCATCATCACCATCTGCTACAACGCCGTCGACCATATCGACGAGACCATCCGTAGTGTGGTGATGCAGGAGCACCGGGACATTGAGCACATCGTGATCGATGGTGGCAGTACGGACGGAACCCGGACAAAGATCGAGCGCTACCGGGAGGTGATCGCGCTTTACGTGAGCGAGCCGGACAAGGGCGTTTACGATGCGATGAACAAGGGTTTGCGCGCTGCCACTGGTGATGTGATCGCCTTCGTGAACGCCGGGGATATGATCGCGCACCGAAGTTGCGTGAGCGAAATGGTGAATGCCTTCGCCACCAGCGATGCCGAGGCCATCTACGGCGATGCGTACATGGTGGATTCCGCACGACATCAAAAAGGTTGTGCGGTTCTGGAAGGGCGGCGAATACAGACGCGAAGCTTTCCGCAGCGGCTGGATGCCTCCGCATTTGGGCACCTACATCCGCAAAAGTGTTTATGACCGATACGGGCATTTCCGCGATGACCTGAAGGTGAGCGCGGACTATGAGCTGATGTTCCGCTTCATGTACAAGCACCGGATCCGGGTGCAGTACCTTCCCAAGGTGCTGGTGCGCTTCCGGCTCGGTGGCGTCAGCAACCGCTCATTGGCCCACATCTGGCGTGCCAATTTGGAGGTCTACAGGGCCTGGGGCTTGAACGGGGAGAAGGTGAGCCCACTGATCATCCTGCGCAAGCCTTTGGGCAAGTTGTTCCAGTTCCTGCGGCGATAGCGCGCGACCAGACTCAGCCGGGAACCGGTCAGGGCCAAAGCAAAGTGGCCACGAACCATTTCGATCGGGCTACGTATCAGGTGTCGTGACCTGCGTTGTAAGATTCGGATCGACCGCTTTGGGCCATGCTGGTCGTGGTGTTGCTGACCAACATGTTCGGTCGCCCGTGTCAGGCGCGCACATGCACCTCTACGGACAACGGCGATTGGGCAGCGGCCGGTACGTGGAGTTGCGGTTCCGCTCCTGCGGCCGGTGATACGATCATCATTCAGGTCGGGCATACGGTCACGGTGAATGCGCAGTACACGTATACCGGTACCCGAATGCGCGTAAAGGTCTACGGCACACTGTTCTTCAACGGGGGCGGATCGAAGCTGAACTTCCCCTGTGGTTCCACCGTGGAGGTCATGACCCCTTCGGCCACCGTAACAGGGAACAATTCCGGTAGCAGCCAGACCATTCGGATCTGTGGGTCAACTTTCTGGGCTGTATCCAATGGTCCGGTCAATGGGTATACCGACTGGCCCAATGGCTCCACGCTGCCTGTGGAACTCCTCTTCTTCTCGGTGGGGTCGACCGTTGGCGAGGTGGTGGTTACGTGGGCCACGGCCACCGAGCAGAGCAGTGACAGGTTCGAGCTGTACAGATCTTCAGACGGTGTGCAAAAGGAATTGATGGCGACATTGCCAGCTGCCGGAAATAGCACGGTCCGCGTCGATTACCGATGGGCGGACCAGCACGTGCCCACGGGCGTGTGGTACTATTCCCTGCTCCAGATCGCTAGCGATGGAACGGAAGAGGACCTGGGAACGCGTGCAGTGAGCGTGACCTCATCAGGTCCGCTGCTCGTCTGGCCGAATCCAGTGGATGATGGGCCGGTGATGGTACAATGCAGTGCAGCTGATGCCGCCGCACTTCGGATCACGGACCTGATGGGGCGCATCATCGTACCGGTCATCCGTTCGGTGGCGGCGGATGTGATCCAGATCGATGTGTCGCGACTTCCATCAGGCGTCTACGGATTGCAAATGGCAGGCGAACAGCGCATGCAGGCTCGCTTCCAGAAGCGTTGATCGCAACCGTTCGGGGTCAATGCCAGGCCCCAAGGATGGCTCCGATCATGGCCATGAAGCATACCTGATAGCCAGCGTCGATCAACCAGAGGGTCATCGACTTCCGTTGGTAGAGATAGTTGATGCCCATACTGGTGGCCACGAACATCAGCCCGATGAACAGCCCGTGGTACATGCCCACCATCCACGTAAGTCCGTCCATGTTCTGCGTGTGCCATAACATGGCCATGCCCAAGGCCATTGCGAACGTGAGCACCGGGGTCGAACCGAAGATCATGGCCATGTTCGCTCCCTTCATCTGCTCATCCGTCATACCCAATTCGCGCTGCCACAGCTTGCCGAAGAGCCCGACGTACCACAGCATGCCCAGTGCAAATGCGGCGACCGTTGCGACGATGACGGCCAGGAAGTTGATGTGTGAGAATTCCATGTGACGGGTGTTTTTGGTGATGGACCGAATGTGATCGTTCGGTCATGCGACCTCAGGAGCGAGCATCAAAAGGATCCCACACCGTTCTCCGCTCATCATCCGTGTCGTTCATTTGATGTGAAGGAGGGAATGCTGACGAGGAACGGCGGCAAGCACCTTGGCGGATTCGCCTGATACACTCGAACAGAAAGCATGACGAAGAACCGATTGGAAGCGTTCAGTGATGGGGTGATCGCCATCATCATCACCATCATGGTGTTGGAGCTGAGGGTCCCGCACGATCCAGACTACGAGGCATTGCTCGCCTTATGGCCGGAATTCCTGAGCTATGTCCTGAGCTTCGTGTTCATTGGCATCTACTGGAACAACCATCATCACCTGGTGCACACGGTGCATGCCGTAACGGCCAGCATCATGTGGACGAACCTGCATCTATTGTTCTGGCTATCCACGGTGCCCTTTTTCACGGCCTGGATGGGGGAGAACCAATTCGCACCGCTTCCAACAGCGGCCTATGGCGTAGTCCTGCTTGCGTGTGGCTTCGCCTACAACTTCCTGTTCAAGGCCATCCTGCGAAGTGAAGGTCCCGATTCCACCTTGGCGAAAGTCGTGCGGAGCGACCGCAAGGGCCTGATCTCCCAACTGTGCTACTTCGCTGCCGTTCCGCTAGCATTTGTCCATCCGGCGATCTCTGGCGCGTTGTTCGCGGTCGTTGCCGTTCTATGGATCGTTCCTGATCGACGGATAGAGCAGGCGTTGGATGAAGAATGACCGACCACGCGTGACGGAGAACCCCCGCAACTGTTCATGAAGACCATGATGCTACACACCGGGAACCCCATCCTTACAACACTGATCGCGGCTACGATACTGAGCCTGCCTGGCCTCTCGCAACCAACAGGCTCAGGGCCTTTGCCTTTTGTGTTCGGACAGGTGCACACCATTCACTCTTCCACGCTTCATCAGGACCGCACCCTCAACGTGCATCTTCCTGAAGGATATAACGACTCCGTGGCCTCTTATCCCGTGGTGTATGTGCTCGATGGTTCGGCGAACGAGGACTTTCCGCACATCGCTGGCCTGATGCAGTTCATGAACATGTACGACCTGTACCCGAAGTGCATTGTGGTGGGCATTGCGAATGAGGGGCGATCACGCTATCACGACTTCACTTCGCCGACGATGGGCGATAGCGACCTGGTCTGGGTGCCCACAGGAGGCGGTTCCGCTGCATTCATCCACTTCATTGCCTCTGAGGTGCTGCCTTTCATTACGAAGCAGTACAGGACCACCGGGGAACGCACCATCATCGGTCAATCCTTGGGCGGTTTGTTGGTAACCGAACTCCTGTTCACCCGGCCGGAGCTTTTTGACGATCACATCCTGGTGAGTCCGAGTCTGTGGTGGAACAACGGCGACCTTGCAGCACGCGCTGACGCCTGGGTGAAGGCGAATGGCGCTTTGCCGGAACGGGTGTACTTGGCGGTGGCCCCGGATGATGCAATGATGCAAAAGGAGGTGGACAAGGTGGTGAAGGCCCTGACCGCCCATGCGAAGCCGCCGCTCATTTGGTCCTATAAGGTCTTTCCCGACGAAAGTCATGCGACCATCCTGCACCGCGCCGTATACGACGCGCTCGAGTTGTTCGGCAGCAGGAAGTAGGGCCATAAGGGGCTTCCGCTTTTGGCGAGAGTGGGGAAGGCGTGCCCCGGATCGTGGCAGTGCCACCCTGTGCCCTTGGGCTTGTTCCGCGCTAAGAAGCTGTTCCTTGATCGGCATGGCGATGGCTACGGGTGGTGTGGAAACTCACTGCCATGACCATGCGCACCCTTATCACCGCCACAACCCTCTGCCTGTCCATGTTCGCCATGCAGACCGCATCGGCACAGCGCCTATTCGACCTCGGCCCCAAGGCAGGTATCAGCTACGACGACCTCTCCCTGAGCCGATCACACATTGCGGTGCTCGGCTGGCATGCGGGTGTTTTCGCGCGGCTGAAGCCGCCGCTGTTCCCCGGTGTGCAAGGCGAACTGCTCGTCACCAGTATGGGCAGCGACATCAAGCCGAGCGATGGCGGCGGCACGCAGGTGCGCTCTGTGGCGCTGCAGGTGCCGGTATTCGCGGTGTTCAGCATCGGCCCGGCGGAAGTTCCACCTCGGGGGCTATGCGGACAAGCTGCTCACCACCTCGGCGGACAGCTATACGGATGCGGATGGTACCGTGCACGAGCGGGGGGACTTGAGCAACGGTGGATACGGCCTGTTGCTCGGCGGCGGATTGCACCTGGGCAGTTTCTATGCAGGGGTCCGCTACAATTACGGACTGAATGCCATCTCCACTGGCGAGGGCTTCCTCGCCAGCGCACAGAACCGCCAGGCACAGTTGTACATCGGGATCGGGCTGTTCAAGTAGCCCAAATGCCTAGCCCCGCGGCGGCGGCTGTCGGGTAGGAAGCAGCCACTTCGGCGACACGTTACGCCAAGCCAGATCCATGGCGAAGCGGAACAGCCTTTCGCTGATGTGATCAATGGAAACCTCTGTCCAGCCATGCTGGCCCCATTTGTTCGGCACGGGTGTGAATGCATCCGGATGCTCCTCGCACAGCGTGGCCTGTTGTTCAGGTGTCAACTTCAAGACGGCCTTGTGCTCATTGAGCCACAGCGTCAGGTAGATCTTCTTTTTTACGCTGAAGCTCGGTCGACCGTGATGGTCCTTTTCGGCTGTGCCTGGCATGTCCAGGGCCATGGGCCGCGCGCTCTGTGCATCCATGTGGACCGATCAAGGGGACACATGAAGGACGGTGCCTGCGGACACGTGCATCAACGGATCGAAGGGCCGGTTCACCGTGCGGCGATGCAACCGATCTCCACGTTCACCCCGCGTGGAAGCTCCTTCACGCAGATGGTCTCACGCGCGGGCGAGATCACCGGTGAACTTGCTCAGGTATACGCGGCTCACTTCCGCATAGAACTGCAGGTTCGTAACGTAGATCGTACTCTTGACGATATTGTCGAATCCCAGTTCCGCCGCGGCTAGGATGGCGCCGATGTTCTCCATGACCTTCTCCGTTTCCACCGTGATGTTCTCGGTGTGGAGCCGATTGGTGACCCCTTCTGATGCGATCTGCCCGCTGATGAAGATGAACCCGTTCGCTTCAACTGCTGGCGTGAACGGTACGCTGCCGGAACTTTGACCAGGGAGTTTGATCGATCGTTTCATGGTGAATGGATGTTTGACGTTGCTAATATCGTCAGATGTACGTGAATCGTGCACGGCGCATGCTTATTACTTCAGGGAAGCACCTGGCCCTTGACGCCGTTCTTGCGGCCTGACCTCCCGAGTCCGGTATTTTACGATCCTGGCGATCAGGTCCAATGGTAGACCCTTGTCCAAGGGGAATTGCACCGAGCCCTTACCCTGCTTATAGCCCGCCAACTCCTTCTTGAACGCAGCGATCCCCGATGGCACCGGATAGAATCCGATGTGGCGGGCATATCCGGCAAAGTGGACGAGGTTCTTGCCGCCCAGTTTGAACGTCGGCATGCCGTAGGTGATCGCCTCCGTGGCATCTGGTGCCGCCTTGTGGATGGTCGCGCGCACTTGCTGCAGCAGCGTTCGTATCTCCGGTGTGAAGCCCGCGATGTACGCGTCGATCGTGCTTGGTTTTGCCGGCCCCATGGTTCCCTGCTCAGCTTCTTCCTGTTTTCTGCGCCACGACCAGCAGATCCGTTGTCAGCGAACCATCTCGACCCGCATACGCCTTGCGATCCAGATGGACCACGGTGAAGCCGTGCGCTTGCAGGGAGTTGACCAGGACACTTCCTTCGTAATACTGGATGAAGGCCGCCTCACCGCGTCCGGAGCTGCTGGGCTTGAATCCGCTCCTGGCCGGGTCATCCTCCATGGTGCTCAGGTACAGCACGCCGTGGTCGCTCAGCACGGCATGCGCATCGCTGATCAGGCTCAAACATTCCGCCGGGGTCAGGTAGGGAAGCAGGAAGCCGGCCATGATCGCATCGAAACTGCGCCCGAGGCTGCGGATGTTCCGTGCGTCGAGCAACTGGAATGAAGCGCCCGGGTTGTTCGCACGCGCCAGCTCCAGCATGTTCGGCGCCAGATCAATGCCCAGGTTCCTCAGGTCCGGCCGCTTGCCGAGCAGGTACTTCGTGATGTTGCCCGGTCCGCAGGCGAGTTCGAGCACTGCTGGATCCTCCGGCGCGATGGTGTTGCAGAACGCATCGAATGACCGGTGGTACAACGATGTGTCCATGAACGCCGCGTCGTAGCCCTGCGCCCACGCATCGAATACCCGGATGGCGATGGGGTTATGGTCCATGTGCTCCACAGGCCAGAAGGCTCATCCAGCAAGTTCAGCGTGACATCCCCATGCCCAACTTCCCGCCGATCCAGGCCATCGGCAGGTAGGCCGACCGTGAGGTCCAACACCACGAACCAGACAGGTGCCGGTATCATGAAGGCTGCGGCAATGCCACCGATCATGTGTAAACCACCGACCACCAGCGCGAAGGTCATTTTACGGGTGGCGGCAATGAGCGCCGCAATAAGCCCCCCGATGAGCGAGGGGACCGCATGCGCAACGAACGGTGACATCAGGTGTTTGCCCTGTAACAAGGTGTAGGTCGAAACGTCGTTGGGGTTGAATCCGTCCGGAGGCGGAATGGCTTTCATCAGGACCCCGAGCAGGAATCCGTTGAGGAACACGCAGGCGACGGCGCCAATGATCACAGCAAGGATGTTGCGAACGATGGGGTTCATGCGTTGCATGAATTAGGTGGGTGGAAGGTAATGGTCCGGAACGGAACACGACCTCCGGCGGGTTATCCCGCAATGGCGGCGAACCACCTACCCGATCCACACGATGCCCTCGTCCTCAATGCGCACCTTGCGCTCTTTGTACAGCGCACCCAAGGCCTGCTTGAAGGCCTTTTTGCTGATACCGAATTCCGCGTAGATCGCCTCGGCCGAGCTCTTGTCGTTCAGCGGCAGGAAGCCGGTGCGCGTCTGCAGCCGCTTGGCCAGCATCTCCGTGTTCACATCGTTGTACTTGCGGTAGCCGATGGGCTGCAGGGTGATGTCCAGCTTGTTGTCCGGCCGCACCAGCTTCACGTAGCCTGGGATGCGATCACCGATGGAGCGTTGCTGGAACACCTCGTTCGCATGCACCAAGCCCTGGTGTTCGTTGTTCACGATCACCGACAGCCCCAGTTCGCTCTTGCCGAACACCACCAGATCCACCTTGTCGCCCTGCTTCACCTTCAGCTGTGCGTTGCTTAGGAACTCGTCCAGGCGCGTACTGCCGTAGATGCGGTCGGAGCGCTCATCCAACGCCACCCGCACAATGCACCAGCGGCCTTCCTCTAGCGGCTTTTTCTGATCGCGGTAGGGCACGAACAGGTCGGTGTCAGGCCCCAATCGAGGTAGGCGCCTTCATCCTCCACGGTACGCACGCGCAATTGTGCGAATTGACCCACATGGGCCTTGGGATTTTTGGTGGTGGCCACTTGTTCTCCGGTGCTGTCTCGATAAACGAACACGGTCACCTTGCCACCTACGGTCTCATCCGCAGGCCGGTCGTTCGGCCGCAGCATGATCTCCGGTTCCCGCCTCATCGCTGAGGATAATGCCCTCCTTCCTTCGGCGGACGATGGTAAGTTCCTGGGTCTTTCCGGTACTGATCGGCATGGCGGAAAGGTAGGGAGGGAGTGAAGTACCTACTCACCACTTCCCCGCATAATCCAGCGGGACCTGCGTGTGTGCTTTCAGGTATTCGTACCGCAGGTTGTTCAACTGGCGGATGTGATGCAGATCATGCGCCACCCAGTTCGTTAGCAACAGATCGCAGCTCACCGGACCCACTTTCGGATGGATGTAGGCATGTTCCCAGTTAGCGCCCAGTGTGCCCCGCAGCCATGCCATTGAATCGTCGCGTTCACGCAGGAAGTCCGTGCGCTTCGCGTCGAAGTCCTGTTGCATGTAGCTGCGTTCGGTCACCCACGCAGGGGGATCGATTTTCGGCCAGGGAGCAGCTGGTGTTTCCAACGTGGAACGCAGCCGCGCACGGAAGTCCTCACGTTCCTCGTCGTACAGATGGCAAAGGATCCTCCAGCGTGGACCATTTCTCCGGTGCTGGTCTCCACTGTTGTTCTTCTGCGGTGAGTCCGGTGAGCAGGGCACGGAACACTGCGGCGTGGCGGTCGAGCTGCGCGAAAAGCTGGGTACGGTCCATGGGCTGATGTTGGGCAATTGGTGGGCGTCTTTGTGCATATCCCGTTACTCCACGCACAGTCTGACCGCACGAAGGCCGACCGCATCCGCAACCACCACGTTGTAGAGCCCTGGCGCCAGCGTCGCTCACGTCAAGGTCCACGGTATCCGCCGCAGGTGGGCGGATCCTCCGCACAAGGCGACCTTGTCCATCAACCAGGCTCATCCAGTGCACGGCCGTTCCGCCGCTTACGCGCACACGGCCATGCGCTGGGTTCGGCCATACGGAGAGTGCCGCAGCGATGCCGTTCGCCGGAAGTGTGTTGCCTGTTCCGATCTGTTCTACGAAGGCGATGAAGCCATCGTCGTTACCCGCGTTCGTGAGCGTGTATGCGCCAGCGTTCGCATCGTCGGTAGCGAACAACCCGCCCATGCACACGCGGCCATCCGGAGCTAGCGCGACCCCGTACCCGGCGGAATTGCCGGGACCGGAGAGGTCCATGGCCCACTGCCATGTGCCGGCCGCATTGATCATGGCCACGAATGCATTGCAGATGGAAGGGTCGTTGAGAGTGGTGCCCCCCAAGGTCATGGACACCGCACGTTACTCCGGTCACGTAGAGGTTGTCGAAGAGGTCGATCTCAAGGTCGAGCCCCTGCTGGTCGCCCTGCCCGCACATGAACACGACGTTCTGCAGTGCTCCGTTCGCACCGAGCCAGATGATATAACCATCGTCCGATGAGCTCAGCACCGGAGGCGTGTAGGTCACGCCATCGTAATCGAACAACAGGTTGTAGAAGCGGCCGAGGAGGACCGGGTCGCCGGCGTTCGTGAACCGGATGTCAAACGGTGGCCTTGTGGCACCCGCGATGGAGGACGTCCACCAGAGCACATGGCCGGAGGTGTCCATTTCCACAACGTACATGCGGTTCGCAGCGCCCTGGGAAAAGAGGGTGTCGTCCCCGGCGTAGATCTCCGGGCTCTCGCCTTTGAGCGTGAACAGCATGTTCCCTTGGGGAGTGGCGGCGATGCCCCAGCCTTCCTCGGCATCCGATAAGCCGTTGCCACGCACGTGCCAGGCCCTGATCCGATTCCCCAGTGCTGGCCGAGATCCGACCCACGAAGGCATCCGTGTAGAAATTGGCCGTTGTGAAGGTGTCCGGTCCGAAGATGGTGGTGAAGTTGAACGCTCCGTTCACGAGTACCTCATCTTCCATCAAGGCCATGCTGCTAACGCGCATGGTGGGCTGGTCCCGCACCCACAATTCGTCGCCGGCTCCGTTCAGCTTCAGCAATCGGTAGTTATTCACCAAGACGATGATGTCACCGGCAGGGTCTATGATGAGCTGGCCATAATACCCTTGCTGGCCACCCGTGTTACGAACCCAAAGCCATTGGCCGTTGGGATCCATGCGGCCCACGAAGGTGTCGCCGCCGAAGTCGGGCACAAGCGTGGTGTCGCCGAAGACGACGGTCTGGTTGAAGCAGCCCTCGATGATCAGGTCTCCGTTGGGTGCGAAGGCCACATCGAGCACGCGGTCGATGCCGGAACCCTGCACACCGATCAGGCTGGTGTATATCTGGGCTTTCAGACTCAACGTGCTGAAGAGCACAGCGAACGCGAGAAGTTTCTTCATGTAGGAAAGAAGGAGGGAAGTTAAGGTAAGGTAAGGGAGTTGCTTGTGCGCGGTGGCAAGCACTGACGATCGCGACGTCGGCCATACTGCGCGTGTCTGACCGGTTGGAGGCAATGCGCTTCGCAGTGGTGCAGCGGGTCAGCTCCAATGCCCACCCAGGTCCGGCGTGGCCAGCCAGAGCAGGCCGGTCATCGCGTACAGGATGATCACCAGCACAACGTGGACCGTACGCCAGCCCCGCCAGAACCTTGTCCGAGGCAGGTTCCGGCTGAACCACCAGTACACGGGGTAAGCCAGTTGCACCCATAACAAGCAGAACTCGGGTTGTCCATCCAACGTGTGCCACCACCGCAGGAAGCCGCTTTCTGGACGGATGCCATGTCCGACGTGGTCCAGCACCCACCACAGCCAGAAACCGCCCACCAGAGCCGCAGTGAACAGGACTTGCAACAGCCGCAGGACGTGCATCATCGCTGGGCCAACGCGGATGGTGGCCATTCATTGTGTCCTCATGGATGCCGGGTTGCGAACGGGTAGCTTTGCGGCCGACATGCAAGAGAACAAACCCTGCCCGGAATGCCGGTCCAGCATCACGTATCCAACAGGCACCTCGTGGATGTGCGGTGAATGCGGCCATGAGTGGAATCCGGACGAAGTGACCGCGGACAGCGTCAAGGTGGTGAAGGACGCCAACGGCAACGTGCTGAAGGACGGCGATGATGTGGTGATGGTGAAGGACCTGGCAGTGAAAGGGGCACCCAAAGCGCTGAAGGCCGGCACCAAGGTGCGTGGCATCAAGCTCGTGGATGGTGACCACAACATCGACTGCCGCATCGAAGGCTTCGGCGCGATGGCACTGAAGAGCGAGTTCGTGAAGAAGGCATAGGGCAGTAGATGTGGTTCAACCACCGGCCAAGGCATGGCCGGTTTGCCGATCTTCGTCGCATGATCAAGACGCTTATTCCGCTGGTTGCACTGCTGGGAACGGCCTCAGCCCACGCTCAATGGCTCGGCGGAGGCCTGTTCTCCACCTCGCTCCACTTCCAGGCCTGTGCGTTCCACGATGTGGAGAACGGCCTCTTCGTTTACGGGGCGAACAACCCTGGACCGACCTCCCCGGCGACCGAAGGGGGAATCATCCGCACCGATGATGGCGCCAACTCTGGCGGCTATTACATCTGGTACGAGCCAAGCTGCAACATCGAGGATATCGATGTGAAGGTGGTGGATGGCTTTCCGTACTACCTGGCCGCCGGACACCAGCTGTACGGCCAGAGCCTTGTCCTGAAGCAGGACCTGATATCGGGTAACATCTACCAGTTCGACAGTGTTCGTACCGGTAGCAACCGTTACTACCGCGCCATCCGCATGCGCAGCGATCTGGTGGCCTTCACCGGTGGTGCCGACAACCTCGGTAATGGCATCATCGACATGAGCAACGATACCGGCGCCACGTGGACCAACATCGCTGTGCTCCCCGGACAGCCGGTTTCGCGCCTGCACTTCGTGAACGATCAGCTCGGCTTCGCCGCCACAGGCGGATACAGCCGGTTGAGCAACAACGGTGTGGTGCTGCCCGACAGCGGTGCCATTTACCGCACCACCAACGGCGGCCTGGATTGGGAGCAGGTTTACAGCGACGCGAACGCAGGTTTCTCCGATATGGAGTTCCTCAACACGAGCATCGGCATGGCCACACGCAACGATGGCGCCCTCCTGCGCACGATCGACGGTGGTGATACCTGGAGCCCCGCCTCCGTGACCTGGCCCGGGCCCTATGTAATGACGAGCGTGGTGTTCCGGCCCGATGGCACTGGCTTTGCCAGCTGCTACCGCGCCGACGGCACCGGCGGTTTCATCCTCAGCAGCGAGGATGCGGGCGCCACCTGGGGCTTCAACTTTTCCACCGCCTCGTTCAACCATTCCCGCCGCATCTACGAACTCTACTTCTTCGACGATGCACACGGCTATGCGTGCACCCACATCAAGCCGTTGCTCACCGATGGCCTCATCACGGACGTTGACGAGCAGCGTGTTGGTTCACTCGAGTTGTTCCCGAACCCATGCACCGATGCCGTCACAGTTGGCCTTCCCGAACCGGATGGGCCGACGTTGTTCTCATGGATGCTACTGGCAGGGTGGTGCGATCACTGCGCGTGCAGGGCCCAACGGCGACGGTCGCAATACATGACCTCGCTCCCGGGAGTTACATCGTGCGGGTTTCGGAAGAGGACAAGGTCACGAGTGCCCGCATGTTGAAGTGGTGATCACCAGCAGCCTCAACGAAGCACAACCAAGAGCGGTGCAGCTATAGGCAGCATAGCGAGCTCTGCGCGCCACGAATTATGCGCGGTGTTTTCCTGAAGACGATGTACTGCGCAAGGATCGCTCAGACCTCCACGGCCTGAAGCAAGTCCTTCAAGGCCTTCAAGGAGCGATCGCGTTCATAGAGAAAGCCACCCATGCACAGCGCATACCCGAAAGCAGGGATGCCCAGGATCAGCAGGCCGACCCAGCGGGATGGATCACCGTTCGAAAAGCTCCGCAAGGTGATCGCCAGGGTGCCGAAGGTGGCCATGGACGATCCAGAAGCTCGTGAACACCAGCACGAAGGTCACCAGGCGCAGCCGGACACGGATCACGGCGTTCGCTCCTTCCTGCGTGATCCTTCCGACCAGCACCGGCATCCAGGAATTCCGGTAGTTGATGTTACGCCGGATCCGAAATCCATCCGCACCGACCGTCCCCAGAAAGGGTTTCGTGACCTTGGCCGCGAACACGTTCAGGGTGGCCTGCCCAACGGAGGCACGAAGTCGTTGCAGGATGTCCTCCGCCGAAGCTGGCGCTACCAGGGTCACGCGGTCGAAAGGGATGAGGATCATGGCCAAGTAAAGATGTCCGGAACTGGGGAAAGATGCGTGCTGGATCGATGTAGAATTGAACTGCGTATCAGTTGGCCCTTACTCCATCGCTTCCTTCCTCAGCACGAACTGGCTCACGTTCACCCCGTCGCGCAGGTGCAGCCGGGCGAAGGTGAACGAGGATACGATGGTGAACCCGCCCAACACCAGGAAGGTGCGGTGCAGCCCGGCGATGTAGAGCAGGTGGTCCGCCTGGGCCACGTCCTGCAGGAAGAGCGCGGCCACCAGCGAGGCGAAGGCCACCCCGAAGCTCAGGGCCATCTGCTGCGCCGTGCCCGCGATGCTGCTGGCCTGGCTGGCGTGCTCGTCCTTCACATCGGCGAAAGTGAGTGAGTTCATGCACGTGAACTGCAGGCTGCTGAACAGGCCCTGCGTGAGGCTGAGCAGCACGATCAACGTCACCGGTGTGCCGATGCCGATGAAGGTGTAGAGCATCATGTTGGCGCCCAGCAGCACGGTGTTCCAGATGAGCACGCGCTTGTGCCCGAACCGCTTCAACAGCGGACCGCTCATGATCTTCATGCCGATCGCGGCCACGGCCAGAGGCATGGTGAGCAGGCCGGCCATCAGCGGTCCATAGCCTAGGCCGATCTGGAACAACAGCGGCAGCAGGAAGGGCACTCCGCCAATGCCCAGGCGGGTGACGAAGCCGCCGAGCACGCTGATGCGGAAGGTGCGCACAAGGAACAATGGCATGTACAGCAAGCGGGTCCTGGATGCGGCGCGCATAGAGCGCGTACGCCAGCAAGAGGGCCAGGGAGGCGAGGAACATGAGCACGATCTCCACCAGCGGCCAGCTGTGTTCGCCGAATACTTCCAGTACGTAGCTGAGGAGCGCGATGCCCGAGCCGAAGAGCAGCATGCCCAGCCCGTCGAGCGGCGGCACATCCACCCGGCGGTAATCGGGCATGTAGCGGCGGATCATCCACCAGCCCGCCAGGCCGATCGGCAGGTTCACGTAGAAGATGGTGCGCCACGGCAGCCAGTGCACCATCGTTCCGCCGATGAACGGACCCACCAGGGGGGCCACCAGTGCGGGGATGACCACGTAGTTCATCATGGTGAGCATCTGCGAGCGCGGGTAGGCGCGGATCAAGGCGATGCGGCCCACGGGTACCATCATCGCCCCGCCCACGCCCTGCACAAAGCGCGAGGCCACCAGCATCGGCAGGTTCACCGAGAGGCCACAGAGCAGCGATCCGATCGTGAAGAGCGCCACTGCCATGCGGAACACGCGGCGCGTGCCGTAGCGGTCCGCCACCCAGCCGCTCACGGGGATGAAGATGGCCAGCGCCAACGTGTAGGTGGTGAGCACCGACTTCAAGCTCAAGGCCGTGGTCCCCAGGTCGCGGCCGATCACCGGTACCGCCGTGTTCAGAATGGAGATGTCCAGCCCCTCCATGAACATGGCCACAGCCACCAACCACGGCAGCACGCGCAGCACATGCGGTGAGAGGGTGGGGGCGGTTTGCTCCGGCATGGTGCAAAGGTCGCTCGACCTCGAACCACTGGCGCTACACCGTCTGTCCGAAGGTCAGCAGGTTGTGGTCCGGGTCGAGCAGCGCGAACTCTTTCTGGCCCCAAGGTTTGGTCTGCAGTTGGCCGTTGGGGTGAAGGCGGACTCCGCGGTCCACCCATGAGCGGTATAGTTCCTCGATCGCATCGGTGCGGATGTACACCTGGCCGTAGTTAGCCTTAGGGTCAAGGTCCTTGAACAGGAAGAAGTGGAGTTGAATGCCGTCGCGTTCCACCATCAAGTAGTCCGGAAAGTCACCGCCGAACACTGTGAAGCCGAGCTGGTCCACATAATACGCACGGGTGGTGGCCTTGTCGCGCATGGGCAGTTTCGGTTGGATGGCGGTGAGCATGGGCGTGGATTTGCAGATGACCGTTGGGCAAAGATCATTCTTCGGGACAGGTGGATGGTCTCGTTCGTGGTGTTGAACTTTGATCCACCTCCTGCACCGATGCTCTCCATCCATCTCCCCACATTCCCCATCCTCACCAGCGAACGCCTGGTGCTGCGCGAGCTGCGACCCTCCGATGTGGAGCAGGTCTTCGCCATGCGTTCCGATCCGGTGGTGATGCAGCACGTGAATCGCCCTTTGGCGAAGAGCTTGGAGGATGCCAGGGCGCTCATCGACCTGATCTCATCCACCGTGGCAGCGAACGACGCTGTGCAATGGGCCATCACCATGAAGAGCGATGACACCTTCATCGGGCTCATTGGCTTCTGGCGCATCGTGAAGGAGCATCACTACGGGGAACTGGGCTACATGCTCGCCCGTGATCAGTGGGGCAAGGGCTACATCAGCGAAGCGATCGGAGCAGTGGTGCCATTCGGGTTCAACACGCTCGGCCTTCACCGCGTGGAGGCCATTGCACGACCGGTGAACGTGGCGTCGATCCGGGCGCTGGAGAAGAACGGCTTCGTGCAGGATGGCGCATTTCAAGGAGAACATCTTCTGGAACGGCGC
>CAWFCK010000004.1:0-15306 GCA_963814325.1 uncultured Flavobacteriales bacterium | reverse complement strand
CAGCCCCGCAAAAGAGTAGTTGCGTTAGTACGCTCGCAATCCAGTATGCTCTAGGTTAGGAGCGTGGCGCGCAGGGTTTAACGCCCTGCCGCCGCGGAGAGAGGACCACCACCGAATGCTTACTTCCAACAAACCCGAAACCCGCCGCCTGCCGATGATGCCCATCCGGGACGTCGTCATCTTCCCGCACATGATGACGCCGTTCGTCGTGGGCCGCGAATCCAGCGTGCGCGCGCTGGAAGAAGCGCTGGCCGGCGACAAGAAGATTTTCCTCGCCACGCAGCACGACGCCGCGATCGACGAGCCGCAGCCCGACGAGATCTTATCAGGTCGGCACGATCGCCAACATCGTGCAGAGCCTCAAGCTGCCCGACGGCAACATCAAGGTGCTGGTGGAAGGCGTGGAGCGCGGCAAGGTGGTCTCGATCACCGACGACGAAGGCTTCTTCCGCGCCATGGTGCGCACCTCGCACCTATCGAAGTGGAGCCGGGCCGCAGCTGGAAGCGCTGACCGGCCGCGTCACCGACGCTGTTTGAGCAGTACGTCAAGCTGAGCCAGAATCTGAACTACGAGACGATGGTCGCGGCCATGCGCGTGGACGATCCGGCCAAGCTGGCCGACACCGTCGGCGCCAACCTGCAGCTCACCATCGAAGAGAAGCAGGAACTGCTCGAAATCTTCGATCCGGTCGACCGCCTGACGCGCGTCGCCGAGATGCTCGACATCGAGATCGAAAAGCTCAACGTGGACCGCACCATCCAGGGCCGCGTGAAGCGCCAGATGGAGCGGGCGCAGAAAGAGTATTACCTCAACGAGAAGATCAAGGCGATCCAGAAGGAACTGGGCCGCGGCGAGAAGAGCGAGTTCGACGAGCTGAAGAAGAAGATCGAAGCCGCCGGCATGACCAAGGACGCCCAGGAAAAGGCGCATGCACGGAGCTGAAGCGGCTGGAGCAGATGCCGCCGATGTCGGCCGAATCCACCGTCTCGCGCAACTACCTCGATTGGCTGCTGGCGGTGCCGTGGAAGAAGAAGTCCAAGGAAATCCGCGATCTCACGTTCGCCGAAGAGGTGCTGGAGAGCGACCACTACGGGCTGGAGAAGATCAAGGAACGCATCCTGGAATTCCTCGCCGTGCGCCAGCTGGTGAAGAATCCCAAGGGCTCGATCCTGTGCTTTGTCGGACCTCCGGGCGTGGGCAAGACGTCGCTCGGCATGTCGATCGCCAAGGCCACCGGCCGCAAGTTTGTCCGCATGTCGCTGGGCGGCGTGCGCGACGAAGCCGAAATCCGCGGCCACCGCCGCACCTACATCGGCGCGCTGCCCGGCCAGATCATTCAGATGATGAAGAAGGCCGGGCACGCAGAACCCGGTCTTCATGCTGGACGAAATCGACAAGATGTCGATGGACTTCCGCGGCGACCCGTCGGCGGCGCTGCTCGAAGTGCTCGATCCGGAGCAGAACTACATGTTCCATGGATCACTACCTGGACGTCGAATACGACCTGAGCCAGGTGTTCTTCATCGCCACGGCGAACGTGCTGCACACGATTCCGCCGGCGCTGCAGGACCGCATGGAAGTGATCCGGCTGTCGGGCTACACCGAGCTCGAGACGCCGTCAGCGGCAACTCCTCCGTCAACGGCGGCGGCATCTCCGCCACCACGGCGACGCTGACCAACAGCACCGTCAGCGGCAACCCACCGCCGCCGGCGGCGGCGGCATCTTCACTTTCATCGGTGACGCTGACCAACAGCACCGTCAGCGGCAACTCCGCCGGCACCGGCCGGCGGCCTCTTCGCGACACGGCGACGCTGACCAACAGCACCGTCAGCGGCAACACCGCCGGCACGAGCGGCGGCGGCATCTCACAGCCGGGACGGCGACGCTGACCAACAGCACCGTCAGCGGCAACACCGCACGCACCAGCGGCGGCGGCGGCATCTGCAGCACGACGGCACGCTGACGCTGACCAACAGCACCGTCAGCGGCAACTCCGCCAGCGGCAGCGGCGGCGGCATCTCCGACCACGCACGGCGACGCTGACCAACAGCACCGTCAGCGGCAACACCGCCCGCGTCGTTCATTTCGGCCTGTTCGGCTTCGCAGATCCGTCTTCAGATTGGCCAGGCCCTTTTCGAAGTCCGTACCCACCTGCGCCCCCATCCCCATCACCATATCATGGCACGTCCCATGAAGGGGATGTCTCCATGAAGCGTCCACTTCACTTCCGTACCGGCTTCCACAGGTGCCATATCCAGTGATATTTGGCTGACCATGAAGTCTCCAAAGGCCAGATCGCTCTTGATGCTCTGTTCGGCTCCAAGGCGGTAATGGTCATCGCCCCTTGCATCACTGTATCACCATCCCAGGTCTGCTTGGCTCCAACGGTGCCGTCCTCGCCGATGAGCTCATACTTCGCATCCTTGTCCGAGTTGCGCCAAACGCCCCACTCGTCCATGTTCTTCATGTACTTGGCGTAGTTGTACACGGTCTCGGGGCTCGCATTGATGATCGTCGAACGCTCCACGTGGCTGGTCTTGGGCCCGATCAGGCTAGCGATCGAGCCACACCCCGAAAAGTGCACCGACAATGATCAATATCGTCTTCAATGCTCTCATGTTGTATGCGCCGATGCCCGGCGCAGGCGTTGGTGAAACCGTCCGAAAGATGGTATTTCCCCGTGAAATGCCATACCCTTGAAAAATACCAGGTCCCACCGTTGGCACGGTGTTTTCTTTGTCCCGCACAACCACTTCGACATGACAACCTTACAGCGACTTTCTTTGGTGCCCGCCCTGGCGGCACTTGTCCTTCTTGGAACCACCACCGGCTGCAAAGGCGGCAAGAAGGTGACCTCCGCCGGCACCAAGGTGGAAATGCCCTTCACCGGTAGCAAGTACGAGAGCAACAACCGCTTCTTCCGCGGCACCGGCGTGGGCGTGAGCACGGCCCAGAACATCTCCCGCAGCAAGAGCGACCTGGACGCCAAGAACCAACTGGCAGGTCAGGTGGGTACGAACATGCGCTCCGTAGCCGACCAGTACCTGGGTGAAACAGGCAATGCCCAGGCCTCCGAGGTGGCGGACAAGTTCCAGTCGCTCGTGCGCGAGGTGATGAGCACGCAACTGGCCGACCTGCGCAAGATCGGCGAGGAGACCCGCGTAAACGACGCCAAGGAATACACCACTTACACGGCCTACGAGATCAAGAAGGCCGCCATGTTCCGCTTCATGAAGAAGCAGGCCCGCATCAACAACAAGATCGACGAGGCTCAACTGAAGATCATGGACGAGATCCTCGACCAGCAGATCAAGGCCGCGGAGGCGGAAGGGGAATGACGGGGAACTGACAACTTGCACCGACAGGGCTGACGATCGGCCCCTTTTGGTGCCGTTGGCAGGAATGGAACCAGATCTGCGGAGGCTCACTTCAACAACACGGAACGAACATGGCAGGAGCTTGGATCATCGGATTGATCATGATGGGCATCAGTTGGTTGGTGAGCAACCAGTTGAAGAGCCGCTTCGAGAAGTACTCAAGAACGCCACTGGCCAACGGCATGAGCGGTGCGGAGATCGCCACGCGCATGCTGCATGACCACGGCATCACCGATGTGAAGGTGGTGAGCGTACCCGGCCAACTCTCCGACCATTACAACCCGGCCAACCGAACGGTTAACCTGAGCGAACCGGTTTACCACGCACGCAACGCCGCCGCCGCCGCAGTGGCAGCACACGAATGCGGCCACGCCGTACAGCACGCCACGGCCTACAAGTGGCTCACAATGCGCAGCAAGTTGGTGCCGGTGGTGCAGGTCACCAGTAGCTTGGTGCAATGGGTGATCCTCGGGGGCATTCTGCTCATCAACACCTTCCCGCAGTTGCTGCTCTTCGGTATCATCCTCTTCGGGTTCACCACCCTGTTCTCCTTCATCACCCTGCCGGTGGAATACGACGCCAGCAACCGCGCCCTGGCGTGGATCAAGCGCAATGGCATCGTCACCACCAGCGAATACGCAATGAGCGAGGATGCCCTGAAGTGGGCTGCCCGTACCTATGTGGTCGCGGCGATCGGCTCGCTGGCCACCCTGCTCTACTACCTCTCGATCTTCATGAACCGCCGCAACTGATCGGCGGAAACCACCTGCACAAAGCCCTCCGGGATCGCCGGGGGGCTTTGTGCTTTTTGTTAGCGGGCATGCAGGATCACCGGCAGGTGGTCGCTGAATCCATTGGGGTGGTATTTCCCGCCTCCGCTGAACGTCCGGTTCGGCTGGTCGCCATAGCGCGGGTGGTGAAAGATGAGGGCATCGGCCTTCAGGGAATTGGCTGCCACACGGGCTGTTCCCCCCTCGGCGCGCAGAAACCCACGGCTCACGATCATCTGGTCGAAGTAGCTCCATTCTCCATCGCGCGCAACAGTGCCGGGGTACTCGCCCTGATCGAAGGCCACCAGGTCCACGAGGTCGGCATTCGTTTCCTCGGGGCTCAACGAAGCCTTCAGTCCTTGCTGCACACTGGCATCCGACGGCGTGTCGTTGAGGTCGCCCATGATGATGATCTGCGCGTTGGCATCGGCATCCAGCAGGGTTTGAACGGCCTTGCGCAAGGTGCGTGCAGCGGACATCCGCTTGGGCGCGCTCTCCTGCACACCCTCGCCGCGGCTGGGCCAATGGTTCACGAACACGGTCAGTTCCGGCCGCCGTTCTTGGGTCGAATGGTCACTTGCAGGATGTCACGGGTGCGATCGGCGCGTTCCAGGTCCACATGCAGCATGCGCACCTCCCCCACTTTTCCGGCGTCGGGACGGACCATCAAGGCCACATCGATGCCGCGCTCATCGGGTGAATCGCGGTGCACCACTTCGTAATGCGCTTCGGCGAGCTTTCCGGTGTTGGCCAGGTCGCTCACCACACGCTTGTTCTCCACTTCCGCCAGCCCGATCAACAGCGGCGCTTCCCCCGACATGCTGATGGCCCGGGCGAGCTGCACCAGCTTCTGCTGGTAGCGCTCTTCGTTCCAGCGCATCTCGCCGCCGGGCGTGAAGTCCTCGTCGTGCGTGGCCTTGTCGTCGCGCGTGTCGAAGAGGTTCTCCACGTTATAGAAAAGCACGCTGCCCTTGGCGAGGAACGGTTCTGCGGATCGTCCGGAAGCGGCTGGAGCCGGTGCTTCAGTGCTGGTCCTCCCCTGTTCGGGCGCGGAACCGCAGGCCGCGAGGCACAGCAGCAGGATCAAGCGGGGATCGGGCCGCATGTTCAGCTGAAGAAGCCCGTGTTCCGGCGACGGCGACGGCGCGGTGCAGCGGCGGCCTTGATGCCCAGCACCCCCAGCAGGCCGCGCATGGCCACGTTCGCCACGGTGCGCCCAACCTGACGCATCATCGTGTTCTCGCTGAGCTTCTCCAACGTGCTCTTTTCCTCCTTGCCCTTCTTCACCTGCTTCTCTTGCTTCTCCTCTTCTTCCTCCTCGGGCTCATCCTCCTCCTGTTGCTCATGCGCCTTCATCCGTGTGTTCAGCATTTCGAAAGCGCTTTCACGATCGATCACCTCGTTGTACTTCCGGGCCATGGCGCTGTTGCCCACCAGCGTCTGGATCTCCGTGGGGTTCAGGATATCCATGCGGGTGGCGGGTGCGCGCATCAGCGTGTGGGCCAGTGGCGTGGGAGTTCCCTTTTCGCTCAAGGCGGATACGATGGCTTCGCCGATGCCCAACGAGGTCAACAGTTCCTCGGTCTTGTAATAGGACGTGAGCGGATAGTTCTCCGCGGTCTTCTTGATGGCGGTGCGGTCCTTGGCGGTGAACGCGCGCAAGGCATGCTGCACCTTCAGGCCCAACTGGCCCAACACGCTGTCCGGCACATCCATGGGGTTCTGCGTGCAGAAGAACACACCAACGCCCTTGGAACGGATCAGTTTGATGATGGTCTCGATCTGCTGCAGCAACGCCGGCGTGGCGGTGCTGAAGATCAAGTGCGCTTCATCGATGAAGAGGCAGAGCTTGGGTTTCTCAGGGTCGCCCACCTCCGGGAAGCTGCTGTAGATCTCCGCCAGCAGGCACAGCATGA
The DNA here is from genome assembly GCA_963814325.1 of uncultured Flavobacteriales bacterium. Lineage (GTDB taxonomy): Bacteria > Bacteroidota > Bacteroidia > Flavobacteriales_F > PHOS-HE28 > PHOS-HE28. The sequence continues at coordinate 9,241 of CAWFCK010000004.1, read as the reverse complement.
AGGTGCTGAAGAGCTGCGGCTTGTCCTGGATGTCGGTCAACCGCACGATGTGCACCACACCCTTTCCATCGCGCTGCACCAGCATGTCAGCTGGATCGAAGCTGCGCTCGCCGAAGAACCTCTCCGCGCCTTGCTGCTCCAGCTCGATCAGCTTGCGCATGATGATGTTCACCGTGGCCGGACTAACGGAGCCGTAGGTCTTCTGGATGTCCGCCTTTCCCTCCTGCGTGATGTATTGCAGGATCCGGCGCATGTCCTTGATGTCGAGCAACGGCAGGCCCTTATCGTCGCAGTACTTGAAAACGAGGGCGAGCACGCTTTGCTGCGTCTCGTTCAGGTCGAGGATGCGGCTCAGGAGCACCGGGCCGAATTCGCTGACGGTGGCGCGCATGCGAGCGCCGGGTTCATTGCTTAGCGTGAGCAGCTCAACAGGGATGTTGGCGGGCTCGTAGGGGAAGCCCAGGCGCTGATGCCGCGCAGTGATCTTCTCGTTGGCAACCCCTGCGGCCGCGATGCCGCTCAGGTCGCCCTTGATGTCCATCAACAAGCAGGGCACTCCGTTCAAGGACAGCTGCTCGGCCAGCGTCTGTAGCGTTTTTGTCTTGCCTGTGCCTGTGGCGCCAGCGATCAAACCGTGGCGGTTCAGCGTGCGCAACGGCACTTTCACGTGTACGCCGGCAGGGCATTCTCCGTTGAGCAAAGGTGCGCCCAGGGTAATGGTGGCGCCGCTGAAGGTGTAGCCATCGGTCATGGCCTTGATGAAATCGTCGGGGACGGGCATGGTCATTCGGTCTTTAGGGGTGCGGAACAAATGGGAAAAGGGGCCGCAGCCCCCGTTCCCGTTTCAACGATCATTCTATGCTCACTTCTCGATGGTGAAGGAGAGCTTGCAATTGACGCGATACTCTACGATCTTGCCTTTCTCCACCAGTGCGCTCTGGTTCTGGATGTTGCAGGAGCGAATGCCGCGCACGGTCTTGCTCGCCTCTTTCACCGCGTTGGCGGCAGCTTCCTCCCAGCTGTTCTTGCTGCTGGCGAGGACCTCGATCACTTTCAGGATGGCCATGTTTCTGTTGGATTGAATGTTCCCGAAGGTATCACTTGAAGAGTTTGCCCAGGAATCCACTGGCGATCTTCCCGATGCCACCCGCATTGGCACCGGCGAGGCCACCGATCAGGCCTTGGAGGCTGGCGGCGTTCCCTCCCACCTTGTCGCTCATCAACTTCATCACCATCGGAAGCACGAGGTCCTTCACGCTACCGGCCTTGGACGCGTCCAGGCCGACGTTGCTGGTGAGCTTTTGGGAAAAGATGCTGCCGATGTTGTTCAAGAGACCGTCGGCACCGGCCGAGTTCTTGGCGCTGCTGAACAGGCTGAGCGCATCGGCCATGCCGAAGCCTTTCCCACCGGAGATGGCCTCCTTCACGCTGTCGGCAGCGGCCGTAATGGAGCCCTTCGCCTGGGTCTCGTTCAGGCCGAGTTTGCTGATGAGCTGTGGAGCGGCCTGACTTTGCAGGGAACTGAGGATCTGGTCGAGCATGGTCGTGGGGTTGGTTTTGTAAGCGTATGGACGCCGAACCGCTCCACAGGTCACTTTGAACGTGCAAGGCTTCGGGTACCTCACAAAGGAACGCGTCCTGCTGACATCCGCGGGAGAATGTTGGCGGACCAGCGCAGGACGGGGCGCGGAACCCCGAAGCGTACATCTGCGTAAGAACGAACGCCGCCCTACCGACGGCACATGTCCATGCCACGCCCTCCCCTGAGCACGAGCCGCAAGGTCCTTCTGGTCCTGTATGCAGGTGCGCTGGTGCTGGGCGGGTTGCTCATCGCCTGGGTGCATGCCGGTGAGTTGCGTTCGCTGAAGGAGGAGCGCTATGCGCGCTTGGGCGGCGTTACGGGAACCCTGGCCGCCCAGGTCAGCGGAGACCGCGTGAAACACCTGTTGGAGAAGTACGATTCCCGCGGGATGCTCTTGAGCACCACGCAGGATGCCTGGTATTATGTGTTGCATCAGACGCTGGCCCGCAGCGCCAAGGCCAGTGGCTTGGAAGTTCCGATCCAGATCGTGGTCTACGACCCCGTCAAGCAGGAATTGCAACTGGTGGCAGCCTCGGAAACACGCGCCGTGCTTCGGGAACGGTATGCTGGCCCTTGTGCAGCTCAGCTCCTCAGCTATCTGCGAAGCGATAGGATCGACGGCGAACAAGGCACCTGGGGAACGCACGTGGCCGCATTTGACGCCATCCGCAACCAACGCGGCGCAGTGGTCGGGGTGGTCATTGTTGAAGAGCCCCTGAATGGGCTGGTGGCCATTGGCCGCGCAAGGCTTTGGCGCAACATCGCCGGGTTCGCTCTGGTCTTTCTGGTGCTCGGTCTTGTGCTCTACAGGAGCGTAGGACGCATGGTGCAGCGCGAAGAGGACGCCCGCGATCAATGGCAGGCGCGGCATGAAGGCATCAGCGACAGCGTGGCCTATGCCGGCAAGATCAGGACGCGCTCATTCCGCGACCTGAACGCTATCGCGAGATGTTCGCAGACCATTTCATCCTGAACCGGCCCAAGGACGTGGTGAGCGGCGATTTCCACTGGTACCATAAGATCAGCGAGGATGAATGTCTGGTGGCTGCGGCGGACTGCACGGGGCACGGGCTGCCGGGGGCCATGCTCGCCGCCATCGGCTGCTCCCTGCTGAACGAACTGGTGGTGCAGCACCCGCACAGCGACCCGGCCGAACTGCTGGGCCAGCTGAACCAGCGGCTGATCCAAGCGCTGAACCAGAACGGACAGCGCAGAGGGGCAGGTGACGGCATGGACATCGCGCTGTGCCGCATCGACCGCAGCAAGCGGGAGTTGCTGTTCGCCGGGGCCTTCCGACCGCTGTATTGGATGCACGACCGCCATTTGACCGTGGTGAACGGCGACCGCAGGCCCATTGGTGGTGCACAGCACGAGCCCCTACGCAAATTCACCGTGCACCGCATCGCCTATCACCCGGGCGACCGTCTTTACCTGTTCAGCGATGGTTATGTGGACCAATTCGGTGGCCCCGAGCGGCAGAAGTTCCTTACCCGCCGGCTCAACGAAATGCTACTGGCAGCTCAGGAGCTCGACATGGGCGGACAAGGTGCCATGCTGGAACAGGCCTTTCTGGAGTGGAAAGGTCAGAACGAGCAGGTGGACGATGTGTTCGTGCTGGGCTTGGAAGCGGCCTGAGCCAATTCGCTGCCTCCCCATTGCCGGACGGCACGGGCGTTTATCTTTGACCTCCCGCGAAAACACCGACGATTCGCGGTGTTGGAACGAATGACGACGAAAAGTGAGTTGATCGCGAAGCTGGAGGAACTCCTGCAGCATTCCGATGTGGAACAGGTGCATGAGCAGGTGGACGCCCTGAAGGAGTCCTACGAATCGCTCATCACCACTGCGCAGCAGGAAGTGCACGCCGAGGCCGCCGCAGTTGTGGAAGAGGGTGTGGCTGCCGCTGCCGCCACCCCCGAAACAGCCACCATCCCCCTTGAAAGTGCGCCCCTCACGGATGAGGATGACCGCAAGTTCAAGCAGCTCATCGACGCCTTCAACACCAAGGTGAACGAGATCCGCAAGCAGCGGATCAAGAAGGAGGCCGAGAACCTGGCGGCCAAAATGGCCATCATGGACGAGCTCCGCACCATGATAACCTCGGAGGAGAACATCGGTACCGCCTTCCAGCGCTTTCAGGAACTGGGCGAGAAGTGGAAGACGATCGGACCCATTCCACAGCAGAATTACCGCGAATTACAGCGCGACTACAGCCACCTCCGCGACGAGTTCTTCTACCACATCCGCATCTACAAGGAGCTGCGCGATCACGACCTCAAGAAGAACACGGCCATGAAGCAGGCCCTGATCTCCGACATGGAGGCCGTGCAGCGTGTGGACAGCGTGAAGGAGGCCGAAACGCTGGTGAAGGAATACCAGGAAAAGTGGCATCAGATCGGCCCGGTGGTGAAAGAGGAGTGGGAATCCATCCGCGACAACTTCTGGAATGCCACCCGCGTGGTCTATGACCGCATCAACGAATATTACAAGGCCCGCCGCGCCGAGCACGAGGACAACCTGCAGGCCAAGCAGGCCTTGGTGGACAAGGTGAAAGTGATCGCTGCCGAGGCGGACGCCAAGAACGCCAAGGATTGGAAGGCCCTCACCGATCAGGTGATGGAACTTCAGACCGCGTGGAAGAACGTGGGCTTCGCGACAAAGAAGGACAACGAGCGCATCTGGAAGGAATTCCGCGGCGCGTGCAACGAGTTCTTCGAGAAGAAGAACACCTTCTTCACGGAGATGAAGAGCCAGTTCAAGGGCGCCTTCGACAAGAAGCAGGCTCTTTTGCAACAGGCCATTCAACTGAAGACCTCCACCGACTGGCGACAGACGGCGGACAAGCTGAAGGCCCTGCAGTCCCAGTGGAAAGAGGCCGGAAGCGCCGGCCCGCGCGACGAGAACAAGCTGTGGAGCAAGTTCCGTGAGGCGTGCGACACCTTCTTCCAGAACCGCAAAACGCACTTCGACGCGCTGGATGCCGAACAGGCCGTTCACGCCACGGAAAAGGAACAGCTGCTCTCCGAGCTGGAACACTTCACCCACCTGCCCGACCGCGGTGCCACGCTCGACACGCTGAAGGCCTTCAGTACGCGTTGGATGAACAGCGGTCGCGTGAGCCCAAAGATGTTCGATGCGTTCAATGCGCGTTATCGCGCAGCGATGGACAAGCAGTATTCCACGCTGCGCCTCAATGAGGATGAGCGCCGCCGTATGCAGTTCCAAAGCCGGGTGGACGACCTGAAGAGCGCGCCGGACGGCGTGGACCGGTTGGACAAGGAGATCCGCTTCCTGAAGCGCAAGATCGAGGAGATCGAAACGGAGGCCAAGCAGATGGAACGGAACATGGGCATGTTCAACTTCAAGAGCGCCAGCGGCGCTGCCATGAAGGCGGATATGGACAAGAAGTTGGAGCGCAGCCGCCAGGATGTTGAGCGCATCCGCAAGCAGATCAAAGCACTTCAAATGGAGATGAAGAACCCCGGTTCCTCCGCAAAGGCCGAGGCCATCTCAGCCGAAGCTGCCCCTGCATCGCCCGCCGAAGCGCCTCGCGTAGGCGAGGCCCCTGCTCCTGCTCCTGCCCCAGAGCCTGCTCCTGCTTCCGGAACCACCGACACTCAGGAGTGACCGAAGAGGTACGCTTGGTGGTGGGCATTGATGTGCCTGTGGCCTGGGGAGAGCAGGACCTCTTCGGGCACGTGAACAACATCGTGTACTTCCGCTATTTCGAGAGCGTGCGCATGCACTACCTCGACCGCATCGGCGTGTTGCGATCCCATGCCGAACATGGACAAGGCGTGATCCTGGCCAGCACAACGTGCGACTTCATTCGCCCTGTGGAATGGCCGCAGACCTTGCACGTCCGCACCGGCACATCCAAGGTGGGCAACACGAGTTTCACCATGGTCTACCGCATCCTGGATGAACAGGAGCAATTGGTGGCACAGGGCAGCAGTGTGTTGGTGATGTACGATTACAACGCGGCGCATAAGATGCTGATACCACCCAGCATTCGCCAAGCAATTGCCACCTTGCAACAATGAACCGTTCCGCTCCTCTGCTCACCCTCGCGGCCCTCTGGCTGGTCGCCTGCCAGGGTCCCACCCGCCCCACGCCCCCACCTTCCCCATCTCCGGAGCCGGAACGGGTTGATGTGCTGGGCAAATACAGGCAGTTGGTCGGCGCCTGGATGGACAGCACCACCAGCGACCGCTATACCATGTTCGAAGCGTGGCAAGTGCAGGATGATAGCACGTTGGTCGGGCATGGCTACGCATTGGCTGGAAAGGACACGGTCTTCGTCGAGGATCTGAAGGTTGAAGTACGTGGTGCCCTTCCAACTTACCTGGCCCGTATCGACGCGCAAAACCAGGGAAGCTGGGTCCCGTTCCAGGCACTTCAGCACGGCCCCGATTCCTTGATCTTTGAAAATCCCGGGCATGATTACCCCCAGTGCATCAGCTACATCCGTGCCGGTGACGATCGTTGGGATGTAACCGTGAGCGGTACAGAGTCCGGCCTATCACGAGCAGATCGTTCGTTACTGGTTCGGCGATGAGGTTCCAATAGTGTGACCCCCGGATAGCTTCGGCGTCTCTACCTCACACTAACCCCGGATCAAGCCGGACAAAAACCACCAACCAATGGGAATGCTTAAGGAGTTCAAGGAGTTTGCAATGAAAGGCAACCTGATCGACATCGCTGTCGGTTTCGTCATGGGTGCTGCGTTCAACAAGGTCGTTTCTGGTTTCATCGACGGTCTGGTGATGCCAGGCATCGGCATGATCACCAGCGGTATCAGCTTCAACGACATGAAGTATGTTCTCAAGGCGGGCAGCCCTGATATGATGGACGCCGCCGGTGCCGTTATCACCCCCGCTGTTCCAGAAGTGGCCCTGAGCTACGGTGCGTTCATCACCACTTTGATCAACTTCATCGTGGTGGCTTTCGTTGTGTTCATGATCGTGAAGGCCGTGAACAAGACGAAGAAGGAAGCTCCTCCTGCTCCTCCTGCTGGTCCTACGCCCGATCAGGCCCTCCTCATGGAGATCGCGACGCGCTGAAGAAGTAATTCCGATCCGCCGGTCGATCCGCTGATCGACCTTCACGACAGCCCTGGCAACTTGCCGGGGCTGTTGCATTTCAGGGCGTGAAGCGGTGGGTGCCGTCCGTGGGGTCGAACCGGATCCCGGCCCCGGCGAAGGCTTGTTGCAATTCCCCGGTGGCCAGAGCCTCGGCCGGGCTTCCCTGCCATAGTGGGGCATTGCGGCGCATCAGCACGATACGGTCGCACAGGTCCAGCGCCATTTGCAGGTCGTGGGTGCTGAAGAGCACGGCCTTCTGCTCAGCGGTGGCGATCTGCTTCAGGAATCGCACGATTGCGGCGCGGTTGGGCAGGTCGAGGAAGGCCGTGGGCTCATCGAGCAGGAGCACGGGTGTGGCCTGGGCCAGGGCGCGAGCGATCATCACCTTCTGCGCTTCGCCATCGCTGCACGCGCCCAGCGCTTTGTGTCGCAGGTGTTCGGCACCCGCACTGCGCAAGGCTTCGGTCACTGCTGCACGATCCGCCTCCGTCAATGTGCCCCAACGTCCGGTCCACGGCTGCCGGCCGAGCGTTACGATCGTTCCCACATCAAGTGCCCCGGTACCCGGCCGGCCTGTGAGCACGATGGAAACCAAGCGGGCACGCCTCGCTGCACCCAGTGCGCGCAGGTCCTGTCCGTTCACCTCAACGTCACCACCCAAGGGGGCCTGAAGTCCGGCGATGGTGCGGAGCAAGGTGCTCTTCCCAATGCCGTTCACCCCGATCAACGCCACCACCTCCCCTGCCCTCAGGTCGATGTTGATGCGCGAGAGCAAGGTCTCGGCACCGTAGCCGATGGACAGGTCGTTCGTATGCAGCAGCGTGTTCATGCGGCGTTCCCGGATGCCCATCGTTTCCCGCTGAGGATCACCCACAGCACCACCGGTGCGCCGAGCAGACTGGTCACGGCGTTCAAGGGAAGAGGTACTTCGGTTCCGCTGACGCGCACCAACAGATCGCATCCCAACGCCAGCACCATGCCGAGCAGGATGGTGGCGGGCATCAACGCGCGATGGTCGTTGCTGCGGATGAACATCCGCGCCACATGCGGCGTGGCCAGCCCCAGAAAGGCGATCGGACCGCAAAAGGCCGTGATCGTCCCGGCCAACACGCCCGTTGTCCAGATCGCGATGCGACGCGTGCGTTGCACGTTCGTGCCCATGCTGCGTGCGTAGTCCTCGCCCAATAGCAGTGCGTTCAACGGCTTGATCAGGGCAAGCGACGCCACCAGACCAAGCAGCACCGGGATCACCAGCCATGCAGCGCGAGGCATGTCGACACCGGAGAAGGACCCCATGCCCCACAGCACGTAGCCCTTCAGCGCCTGCGCGGAACTGGCGCTCTGCAGCACGCTGATCACCGCCGAGCAGAGATAGCCTACCATGAGGCCGATTATCAACAGCGTGACACCATCACCCACGCGCTTGTCGGCCAGCACGATCATGAGCAGCACGGCGATGGCACCGCCGAAAGAAGCCCCGATGACCAGCACCTCGCGCGGCACGGGAAGCAGCATCCACAGCGGCTGCGCGAGCATCACCAAAGCCACTCCCAGACTGGCGCCGCTGCTGATGCCCAGCACGCTCGGCCCGGCCAGCGGATTGCGGAAGAGCGTTTGCATGATCAGCCCGCTGGCCGCGAGTCCCGCACCTGCCGTGGCGGCTGTGATCACCTCGGGCAGTCGCACCTGCGGACGATAATGGAGTGCGTGCCCTCGGATCCAGCGTGGATAAGCGACGACATCACCTCGCTGAAAGGGACGTGCACGCTGCCCAAGGCCAGGCCCAACATCGCCAAGGCGAGTGCGGCCACCGCAAAGAAAAACGACCAGGTCCACTTCCACGCATGCGATGTTCTCCGCTACCCAGTGCCATGGGGAGGTGGCAAACTTAGGGGCCATGCCGTTCGGGGCTTTGGGCAAATGCAGGCCTCAATGCATGTTGCCCATGTGCATCAACCCATCAACAAAGCAGAGGCCATGCCCGATGATGGCCACCACCAGCGCGGCCAGCAGGTATTGTCCGCCCGACCTTCTTCGTCTCCGGCTTGAACAGCGCCACGATGCCAAGGATGAACAGGGCGATGATGTGGATGGCCAGCACGCCCCAATGAATGCCGATGATGTCCGAGCCCACCCATTCGCCAAGGATCATGAAAAGGATGGAATAACCCACCATGATGAGCAGGTTGAGGAGGAGGATGCCGGGGCTTTTCACGCGTTGATGGTCAAAAGGTGCAGAACAGCCCCAGGAAGCTCATCAGGTCGACGACGACCGTAGCGAAATATGAGAAATTTCCCCTGCATCTATTCCTGGGAATGTGAAGCCACATGAATGAAGAGACCATTGAGCATGACCTTCCTGTCCATTAATAAGGGCTTCCATTGTTGATGTTCACAAATCCACTGCAATAGCACAGCCCGAAGCCGATAAGGCCGACTAGAAGACCAGCCAACAACAGCTCCCCTCCTGACCTGTTCCCCGGCTTAGTCAGGTTTACAATGCCCATAATGAGCAACGTCACCACGTGGATGCCTAGCACGATGGAATTTGGGAGCATGATGTAGCTGCCCACCC
>CAWFCK010000003.1:0-34607 GCA_963814325.1 uncultured Flavobacteriales bacterium | reverse complement strand
CGCACCGAACAGGTGGCTCTCCCAACTGACGCCCTTCATCAAGGGCAGCACGCCCCAGACCATGCTGCCGTAGAGGAACACCACGATCAGTGACACCGCCATCAGCGCCACACGACGACGGATCAGGCCGCTGAAGAACAGGAAAGCTGCCATGCCGTAGATGATGCCGCTGGCGCCGATGTGATAGCTGTCGCGCGCAGTGGTCCACACCCACAGTCCTCCGAGCAGCCAGCTAACCACCACCACCCGCCACGATGCCTTCGGGTAGAAGTACACCAGCAGCCAGCCGAGCACCAGCATGGCCGTGCTGTTCCCCAGCAGATGGTCCAAGTCGGCATGCACGAAGGGCGAGGTGATGATGCCCCAGAGCCCTTGTAATGACCGCGGGCGCACGCCGTGGCGGAAGAGGTCGAGCTGGTAGACCCGGTCGAAGGCAAAGGCGATCCATAGCGACGCAACGGCCAGCAGCGGCGGCAGCGCGGCGGTGAACAGCCGCCTACGGCCCAGGTCCTCGACTGGTGGTCGGTCATCGTTGGGTGCCAGCGATCATCGGGCCGCAAGTTCAGGGCGGACAGCATGGCAGGCGGCACTAAGTTCGCGTCATGATAACGAGTACCCGCGCGCTGGTCATTGGCTTACTCGCCCTGGTCGTTCCGGGCTGTGGCAACACGTCCGAAGAAGGTGCTCATGGCGAAAAGTCTGCAGCTGTCGTGGATGGCGACCACGTGGTGAGTCCGCTGGCGCAGTTGATGCGCGACATGACGGCATTTGCCGACAGCACCAAGCAGCATCTGTCCCGTGGCGAGGAACTCCTGCCCTATCCCGCGACATTCAAGGACATGCTCACGCTGGAGTCCACACCGGGCATGGTGGACCACCGGACATACGATCCGTTCGCATTCGCTTACCTGCATCAGTTGGATTCGCTGTACAAGGTGGTGCCCGTCCAGCGACAGCAGGCCTTCGATGAACTGATCCAATATTGCGCGGCCTGCCATGGCACGGTGTGTCCCGGCCCGCTCACGCGCATTCGGAAGCTGCGCATGCCAGCAGCGAATTGAACCAATTGACCGGGCCATCGTCCAACACCCATGCGCACGATCCTCTCGCGACTTCTGCTCTGCTCGGCAAGCCTGCTGCCGCTGTTCTGCACCATCGGCCGCGCGCAATCGCTGTACTTCCCGCCGAACGGATCCAGCACGTGGGAGACCACGGACCCTGCATCGCTGGGTTGGTGCCCGGATCGCATTGATTCCCTGTATGCCTTCCTCGCCGAGCGCAACACCAAGGCCTTCCTGATCCTGAAGGACGGACGCATCGTGTTGGAGCATTATGTGGGCACCTTCACACAGGACAGCCTGTGGTACTGGGCCAGCGCGGGCAAAACGCTCACCTCCATGCTCACCGGCATTGCGCAGGAGGAAGGCTTTCTGGACATCAACCAACCGACCAGCACGTACCTGGGCACAGGATGGACCAGTGCGAGTCCTGCACAAGAAGCGGCGATCACGGTGCTGAACCAACTGACCATGACCTCTGGCCTCGACGATGGTGTGGCGGACGACGATTGCACGGACCCGGCCTGCCTGCAGTACCTCGCGGATGCTGGAACGCGCTGGGCCTATCACAACGGGGTGTACACGCTATTGGATGACGTGATCGCCAACGCTACGGGTAACACGTTCGCGAGCTACTTCAACACGCGCATCCGGAACCCGATAGGCATGGACGGTTTCTGGCTGCCTGCGGATCTTACAACAATGTGTACTTCAGCAAGGCCCGCAGCATGGCGCGTTATGGCCTGCTCGCGCTGAACAACGGCATTTGGAACACGGATACGATCCTGCATGATCAGGACTACTTCACAGCGATGACCACGCCTTCGCAGTCGCTGAACGAGAGCTACGGCTACCTGTGGTGGCTCAATGGACAGCCCAGCTTCATGCTGCCCGGTACGCAGTTCGTTTTCCCCGGGATGCTTTCGCCCAATGCCCCGCCGGACATGTTCAGCGGTATTGGGAAAAACGACCAATTAGTGAGCGTTATTCCCCAGTCGCAACATGGTGGTGGTGCGCATGGGTAATGCGTCCGACTCCAACAACAGCGTTCCTGTTGTCTTTCTGAACCAGCTGTGGGAGAGGATCAATGAGCTCGAATGCACGAACGTGATGCTTGAGCCGGATGCTCCTTCGGCGTGGTATCAGTTGGAGCAAGGCCGCGGCACTGTGTCCTTCAACTTGTCGAGCGGCGGCGGCTGGTCGGTTCGCGCGATCGACGCAATGGGTCGCGTGGTAGCCCATGCTAACGATCCCTTCATCTGGGACCTAGGTGTGCGCAACGGCGAGGTCCTCGTGCTGGAAGCGGTGCGCGGCAACGAAGTGCACCGCGATCGGGTGGTCATCACCCCCTAAAAATCCCCACATGTCGGTATTGTTGGCGCAACACCGTGCCGGTACGTTTGTACCATGATTTTTCCTCCTGATCATGACACAGCACACACGCCATATCAAACCGGAACACATGAGCGGACCGCAGCCTATGCACATGCAGCCAGTAGAGACGGAGTTGGACCTCATCGTTGACCAGGAACCCGAATCCATCGACGATGACACCGAACGGCACTGGAAGCAGGCATTGATCCGCACCGAAATGCGCCACCGCCGTGCTGGCAGGGGTCCTTCACGTCCAGAGAGCGGCATCTGAACCAGACCGCTATATTTGCCGCCCCTCCCGTGAAAAATACCCCTGCCCAGGTGGTGAAATTGGTAGACACGCACGCTTGAGGGGCGTGTGGCCGAAAGGCTGTGCTGGTTCGAGTCCAGTCCTGGGCACTTGATGATCAAAGCCCTGCCGCGAAGCGGCGGGGCTTTTTCACGTCCGACCGAGCCGAGCGCAGCTCGAGCGAGAGAGGATGTGAAAAAGCCCCAGGGCCGCGAAGCGGCACCGGGCGTGATCCAATTCACGGCCAAACCTGGTCCGACCACGCTTCGTGGTCAATCCAGTCCTGAGCGTAATCCAGTCTCACGGCCAAACATGGTCCGACCGAGCCGAGCGCAGCTCGAGCGAGAGAGGATGTGAAAAAGCCCCAGGGCCGCGAAGCGGCACCGGGATTGATCCACTTCACGGCCAAACCTGGTCCGACCACGCTTCGTGGTCAATCCAGTCCTGAGCGTAATCCAGTCTCACGGCCAAACCTGGTCCGACCGAGCCAAGCAAGTTTGAGCGCAGCGCAGCACGAAAAAGCCCCCGTGACGCGAAGCGGCACCGGGCTTGATCCACTCCACGGCCAAACCTGGTCCGACCGCGTTTCGTGGTCGATCCAGTCTCACGGCCGAACCTGGTCCGATCGAGCCAAGCGAAGCTTGAGCGCAGCGCAGCACGAAAAAGCCCCAGGGCCGCGAAGCGGCACCGGGCTTGATCCACTCCACGGCCAAACCTGGTCCGACCACGTTTCGTGGTCGATCCAGTCTCACGGCCAAACCTGGTCCGACCGAGCCGAGCGCAGCTCGAGCGAGAGAGGATGTGAAAAAGCCCCAGGGCCGCGAAGCGGCACAGGGCGTGATCCACTTCACGGCCAAACCTGGTCCGACCACGTTTCGTGGTCGATCCAGTCCTGGGTACTTGATGATCAAAGCCCTGCCGCAAAGCGGCGGCATGTCGATCCTCATCGGTCGGAGGTTCAGGCTGCATTATCTTACTGACCAATCAACCGATCGACGACCGATCATCCTGCTCATGAGCGCACCTTTGAAAGACCTGCTGGTGATCGAGACCGCCAGTGTCCTCGCCGGCCCGGCCGTGGGCATGTTCTTCGCTGAGCTCGGCGCCCGGGTGATCAAACTGGAGAACTCGCGCGCAGGTGGCGACGTCACGCGCAAGTGGAAGCTTCCAAAGGAGGACAGCCACTCCACCGTGAGCGCCTACTTCAGCAGTGTGAACCATGGTAAAGAGCATCGCTTGGTGGACCTTGCCGATCCGGCCTTCCGGGCCGAATTCGATGCGCTGCATCGCAAAGGCCGACATCCTGATCACCAATCACCTGGCCGCGGATGCCGACAAGCTCGGCCTGCAACGCGAGCGATTACAAGGCTTGAACCCGCGCTTGATCCACGGCCATATCCGCGGATATGCCGACGACCCTTCACGGCCGGCATACGATGTGGTGCTGCAGGCGGAAACGGGCTACATCAGCATGACGGGTTCAGACAGCCTGAACCCTGCCAAGCTGCCCGTGGCCATGATCGATGTGCTGGCCGCGCACCAGCTGAAGGAAGGCTTGCTGCTCGCCTTGCTGCAACGAAAGGACAGCGGTCGTGGCGCTTATGTGGAAGTATCCCTGGAAGAGGCCGCATTAGCTGGTCTGGTGAACCAGGCCAGCAATTGGTTGATGGCCGCCCACACCGCGCAGCCCATGGGCACGTTACATCCCAACATCGCACCTTATGGCGAGGTGTTCACAACGGGCGATGAAAAGCGGCTGGTACTGGCGGTGGGCAGCAATGAACAATTCAAGGCGCTCTGCCATGTGCTCGACATCGATGACCTTGTGCACGACCAGCATTTCAGCAATAACCCCAAGCGCGTGACCAACCGTAATGTGCTTGCCCAATTGCTGGGTCAACCGATGGCCTTGCGTGAGCGCGGCGAACTGCTTGATGCCCTAAAGCAGGCGCAGGTACCTGCAGGCGCGGTGCTCACCATCGATGAGGCCTTGGCCACCCCGCTGGCGAAGCGCATGGTGTTGGAGCAGGAGATCGATGGCAGGAAGACCCTCCGCTTACGGGGCAACGCCTTCCACCTCGAGCCTTACTGAGCCGCTTGTCGACGCGCCTTGCGCAATGCACCTTCGATGATGGTCATCAGCCGCTGCGCCTCGTGGTGTGTAAGGCCCTTGCCGAACACCACTTTTCGACCCAGGTGCTCAAAGCCGAGGCGCTCCGCACCCATCACCCAGAAGCTGTCGTTCAGTTGCCACGTCCATGAGCTTTCGTCGATGGACAGGGCACCGAAGCGCTGAATGTTCTCCAGGAAGTAGTCGTTCGCCCGGCCGTATCCGAGGATGCTGTCCTTGATGGTGAACATTCCGTCCTTCAACCGCAACAGCTCGAATCCCTTCAGGCGCCAGAGCATCACACGACCGATGCGGAACGCGAACCAGAGCCAGAACGCCATGAAGGCGATGACGAACGATCGCTGGGAACCGGCTGGCATACGGAACAATTCAACGAGGATGACAACTCCGCATACTAGCCAGGCCAGGTTCCAAGCCACCAGCAAGGCTTCCTGCATGCGCGAAAGGCGCGGGCTGATCACCACGCTCAGGTGTTCTCCCTTGCGCTCAACGCTCACCCGCTCGCTCACCAACTCCATCAGCCCTTGCGCATGTTGGCGAGCACTTCGTTGTACAGCGCTTCATATTGAGGCAGCACACGTTCCAGGCTGAACCGTTCGGCTTCACGCAGGGCTCCGTCGCGATAGCGCTGCTGTGTTGCGCGATCGCCCAGTATCGTCAACGCGTTCGCGGCCATTGCATCCACATCACCCACCGCGCTGAGCAGTCCGCTTTCGCCATGGATGTTCACCTCCGGAATGCCACCGGTGTCCGTGCTCACCACGGGAATGCCGCAGGCCATGGCCTCCAATGCGGCAAGCCCGAAGCTCTCCGTTTCGCTGGTGAGCACGAAGAGGTCGCAGCTGGCCATCACCTCCTCCGGTGCGGTCATCCGGCCGAGGAAGGTGATACCATCGCATTCCACGCTGCGGCACAAGGTCTCGATGCGCGCCCGTTCCGGTCCATCGCCGATGAGCAGGAGCCGTACAGGCATCTTCTCGCGCACCTTCATGAACACGTTCACCACATCCTCCACGCGTTTCACCGGCCGGAAGTTGCTCACGTGCACCAACAGCTTCTCGCCGTTCGGAGCGAAGCGCTTGCGCAGCGCTTCGTCCACCTTGTTGGCATACCGATCAAGACGGATGAAGTTGGGATCACCCGGATGCCGGGACCGCCTTCGGACGCATGCTTCAACGGAAAGTGTCGGTAGGTATCGTCCTTCAGGCTCTGGCTCACGGCAGTGAGTCCGTTGCTGCGCTCCATGGCGAAGGTGATCACTGGCTCGAAGCTCGCATCGCGGCCCACCAAGGTGATGTCCGTACCGTGCAGGGTGGTGATGAAGGGAATGCGGATGCCGTGCGTGGCGAGGATCTGCTGCGCCATCCAGGCAGCGCTGGCGTGGGGAATGGCGTAGTGCACATGCAGAATGTCGAGCTTCTCGTGCTTCACCACATCCACCAGCTTGCTACTGAGCACCAGTTCGTACGGCTGGTAGTCGAAGAGCGGATAATCGCTCACCCGTACCTCATGGAAGAACACGTTCGCCAACGCATGCGGAAGTCGCACCGGACGATCATACGTGATGAAGTGCACAACGTGACCTTCCTCGGCCAGCGCGATGCCGAGTTCCGTGGCCACCACGCCGCTTCCGCCGAAGGTGGGGTAACACACAATACCTATTCGCATGAGATGGGATAAGACGGCCGTTTCCTGCCGTGGATGGCCTGCAAAGGTGTGCACCCGGACCTTGCCCGTCGCTTCAATGTGCCTGACGATCTGCAAGGCTAAGGCAGTCGCAGCCCAAGGCAGCGTCCACCGCCTCCTTCAACACACGCATATCGGGCACTGCACGCTGTCTTCCTTCCCGCGAGAGCCCGATGAGGACCGCGATGCCGACCAGCGCAAAGGGCAAGGCCCAAAAGCCCCAGGGCGTGTTGCCCAAGGAGCGTTGGGACAAGCCCAGCGTAAGTCCGGTAAGCCCCAACAACGTGAGCCCGACATGGCCTGCTGTGAACAGCATCCAGATACCCGGGGATGGCCCGATCAGGCAGCGGATCAGGGTACGGCCCTCGCCCAGTTCCTCGAAGTTGATGTCCATCTGCG
The DNA here is from genome assembly GCA_963814325.1 of uncultured Flavobacteriales bacterium. Taxonomy (GTDB): domain Bacteria; phylum Bacteroidota; class Bacteroidia; order Flavobacteriales_F; family PHOS-HE28; genus PHOS-HE28. The sequence continues at coordinate 27,670 of CAWFCK010000003.1, read as the reverse complement.
GCGTCCATGCGTGGGCACTACGTTCCGGAAAGTTGAGCGTAAGGTGATAATGCGCATCCTTCACCCAAAGCCCGCGGGTCGCATCCTTCTTGATGTGATCGCGAATGAGCTGCGTGACCTCCACCGCACTGCGGGGATATTCGAACCGGTAGCGGGGACGGAACTCAAGCATGACCCAAAAGAGGGCCTCCCTTGCATGGTCAGGGGGGCCGCATGAGGAAGACAAGATATCGAAAGTGCAGGCAACATCCCGGGATCACGCTGGGATGAGCAACTTTGCAGCCCTGAGACAAGCATCTGCCCCATGCGACGCCTGCTGATCAAGAACGCCAAAGCCCTGTTGGGCACCCACGCCGCAAATGTGCTGCGCGTGTCGGGCAGCGACATGGCCTCGTTACCTGCTATCGAGGATGGCTGGTTGCTGGCGGAGAACGGCGTGATCCGCGACATGGGCAGCATGGAAAGCTGGCCGGGCATAACGGACTGGAACGGGCTGGAGGTGATCGACGCCACGGACCGCTATGTGCTGCCCGGCTGGTGCGACCCGCATACGCATACCGTCTTTGCCGCACCGCGTGAGGAGGAATTCGTGATGAAGATCAAGGGCGCGAGCTACCAGGAGATCGCCGCGACGGGCGGCGGCATCCTCAACAGTGCCCGGAAGCTCCGCGCCATGGGCGAGGACGACCTTTACGCGCAGGCCCGAAGGCGGCTGGAGGAGATGATGCGCCAAGGAACGGTGGCGGTGGAGATCAAGAGCGGCTACGGGCTGTCGTTGGAAAGTGAACTGAAGATGCTGCGCGTGGTCAAGCGGCTCAAGGAAACACTACCTCTGCAGGTGAAGGCAACCCTTCTGGCAGCGCACGCGCTTCCGGAGGAATACAAGGAGGATCGCAACGGGCTACGTGGACATGATCGTGAACGAGCTGATCCCACAGGTGGCCACCGAGCACCTTGCCGATTACGTGGACGTGTTCTGCGAAACGAACTACTTCACCGTGGCGGAAATGGAGCGCATCCTGGAGGCTGGCGCCCAGCATGGCCTGCCGGGCAAAGTGCACGTGAACCAGTTCACCAGCCTGGGCGCCATCGGTGCCGCAGTGAAGCACAATGCGCTCAGCGTGGACCATCTGGAAGTGATGGAAGAGGCCGACCTTATCGCCTTGAAAGGGTCCGCACACGATCCCCACGCTGCTCCCCTCCTGCTCCTTCTTTCTGCGCATCCCGTATGCTCCGGCCCGGGAGCTGATGGAGCATGGCTGCGCCGTGGCCCTGGCCACGGACCATAACCCGGGGAGCACGCCCAGTGGCAACATGAACCTGGTGCTGTCCCTCGCCTGCATCCAGCTGCGCATGCTGCCGGAAGAGGCCATCAACGCGGCCACCCTGAACGCAGCCGCGGCCATGGCACTTCGTCGGAGCTCGGCAGCCTGTCCAACGGAAAACGCGCGAGCTTCATCATCACCCGGCCGATACCTTCGCCGTCCTTTCTGCCCTACGCCTTTGGCAGCGACCACATCGACACCGTGATCATTGATGGAACCATCATCCGCGCCGGAGAAGCAAGCGCCTGAACCCCGTTTCATCCGCCCGCCGGGGCTGGAGATGGGCAACGGCCTGGCGATCTTCTCGTTGGCCTTCATGGTCTTCACCGGGGCTCAGTTCTTCCTGATGGCCTCGCGCGTGCGCAGCCTCACGCCTGCCATGCAAGGCGTGCCGCTCGCCACCTTGTTCAGCAGTCGAGGGATTCGCCGAGCGCTGGGAGGCCCTGTCGACCAACGGCGATACCATCGCCTTCATCTCCCTGTGGGCGGGCCTTGCCGGACTTGCTGGTGCTGCTGGCCATCACCGCGTGGTGGAAGGGCCCGCGGATCGTGCAGTTCCTCGGACTTCGTCCGCCGGCGCTGAAACCCTTCCTGGCCTGGTGCGGCTTCTTTGTGGTGGTCTTCGTCCTGCTGGAGGCTCTCGCCTATTTCCTGCCCGACATGGACGGCTCGTTCATGGAACAGGTGATCGCCACCATCACGAGCAGGCCCATGTTCCTGCTGGGTGCCGCGCTGATGCCAGCGCTCTTCGAGGAACTCCTCTTCCGCGGGCTGCTGCTCGGATCGCTGCGGCACATGCTGGACAAGCACTCCGCCATTGCCATCACCGCGGGCGTGTTCACCTTCATCCACATGCAGTACGACTGGTACCTGTTGCTGCTGCAGGTGCTGCCGCTCGGCGTATTCCTCGGCTACGCCCGGGCCAATACCGGCAGTATCTGGACCTGCATCGTGCTGCACTTCGCGAACAACGCGGCCAGCGTGCTGCTGCCAGCGCTCTTCCCCGACGCCGTCTAACACCGAACATCCGTTCCTCCGCCATGCCCCGTATCATCGAATGTGTTCCGAACATCAGTGAAGGCCGCGACAAGGCCAAGATCGACGCCATCGTTGCCGTGGTGGAGACCGTTGAAGGCGTTCGCCTGCTCGATGTGGACCCTGGAAAGGCCACCAACCGCACGGTGATCACCTTCGTTGGCGAACCTGAGAACGTGTGCGAAGCCGCGTTCCGGCTGGTGAAGAAGGCGCAGGAGCTCATCGACATGCGTGCGCACAAGGGTGAGCACCCGCGCTTCGGGGCCACGGATGTGTGCCCGCTGGTGCCCATCAGCGGCATCACCATGGAGGAGCTCGTGCCCTACGCGAAGAAGCTCGGCGAACGCATCGGCAAGGAGCTCGGCATCCCTGTGTACAACTACGAGTACGCGGCCAGCGAGGAGAAACGCCGCAACCTGGCCAACAACCGCGCAGGTGAGTACGAAGGCCTGAAGAAGAAGCTCGTTGGATCCCGCCTGGAAGCCCGACTTCGGTCCGGCTGAGTTCAACGAGCGCGTGGCCCGCAGCGGCGCCATTGCCGTGGGTGCCCGCAAGCTGCTTGTGGCCTACAACGTGAACCTGAACACCACCAGCACACGCCGGGCGAATGCCATCGCCTTCGATATCCGCGAGGCTGGCCGGAAGGTGAAACAGCCCGACGGCAGCGAGCTGCAGGTGCCCGGCAAGCTGAAGAGCGTGAAGGGCATCGGGTGGTTCATCGAGGAATACGGCATCGCGCAGCTCTCCTTGAACCTCACCGACATCGATGTGACCCCGATGCACATCGCCTTCGACGAGGCCTGCAAGAGCGCGCTGGAACGCGGCATCCGCGTAACCGGCAGCGAACTGGTGGGCCTGGTGCCGAAGCAGGCCCTGCTGGATGCGGCGGACTTCTTCCTACGCCGCCAGGAACGCAGCCTGGGCATCAGCGAACGCGAGAAGATCAAGCTGGCGATCAAGTCCATGGGGCTGGATGAGCTGGCCCCCTTCGACCCGGAAAAGCGCGTGATCGAACTGCTGCTGGCCGACGCGAAGGACGAGCGCCTGGTGCGTATGGACCTGAAGCGCTTCAGCGAGGAGACCGCCAGCGAAAGTCCCGCCCCCGGCGGCGGCAGTGTGGCAGCCTACGTGGGCGCGTTGGGCGCATCGCTGGGCACCATGGTGGCCAATCTCAGCGCCCACAAGCGCGGCTGGGATGAGCGCTGGGAGGAATTCAGCAAATGGGCCGTGGAAGGCGAGGCATGCCGTAAGGAACTGATCCGACTGGTGGACGAGGACACCAAGGCCTTCGACCGCATCATGACGGCCATGGGTCTGCCCAAGGAAAGTCCGGAACAGGTCACGGCCCGCAAGGACGCCATCCGCGAGGCCACCAAAGGCGCCATCATGGCGCCGTTGGATACCATGCGCGTGTGCGTGCGCAGCATGGGCGTAATGAAGGCCATGGCCGAGAACGGGTTGAAGGCCAGCGTGAGCGATGCCGGCGTGGGCGCCCTCTGCGCGCGGACCGGCGCCTTGAGCGCGTACCTGAACGTGCGGATCAATTGCGCCGGGCTCGATGACGAGGCCTGGAAAAAGGGCGTGCTGGCCGAAGCGGAGACCTTGAAGACCCAGGCCGAACAGCTGGAAGCGGAGGTGATGGCCACCACCCTCGCCAAGGTCTGAACCGCCTTTTCCTGACGGTCGACAACTTAGGGCCTGAAGTACGCGTATACCTTGTAAGCGATGGTCCACAGGGTCTCATACCGGCATAAGCTGCACCGGCTCACGCACTTCTTCCCGTTCCAACTGCTGTTGTTGCACGTGAAGAAGAACCACGTGCTGTTGCTGTGCTGGCTCGTCCTTTTCGGGTTCGCCACGCAGACCATGGGCATGAAGTACGGGGTGCCCTACCTCTTCCTCTTTCCCGAATACTTCGAGAACAACACGTTCTGGAGCTTCGGCCTGCTGGGCTTCGCCGCAGGTGGGTTCTTCACGGCCTACAACCTGTACAGTTATACCACCCACGCCTACCGCTTCCCCTTCCTGGCCACCATAGCCAGGCCTTTTATGAAGTTCAGCATCAACAATGCGTTGCTGCCGATCTCCTTCGTGCTCACCTACCTGGTCTTCTCCGCCAGGCTCCAGTACACCAAGGAGCTGGTACCGCCCGTGCACATCGTGATCAATCTCCTGGGGTTCCTGGTCGGCATTGCCACGTTCATGACCATTTCGATATTGTACTTCCTGCGCACCAACACCGACATCCACAAGCTGCTCGGTCCCGATGTGGACCAACACCGTGCCCCGGAGCCGATGGAGGACATCCTGCCGCAGCGCCCGCCGGCCCAGCAACGCCAAGCCTTGCGCAAGGCCACACAATGGTTGCGCATGGAGCAGCGTACCCGAAAGTGGAAGGTGGACATGTACCTCACCTCTCCGTTCCGTGTGGCGCTGGCCCGCACCAGTTCGCACTACGACAAGAACCTATTGCGCTCCGTGCTCTGGCAGAACCACATCAACGGCAGCATCTTCAGCGTGGTGCTGGTGGTCACGTTCATCGCCTTGGGCGCCTTCAGCGGTACGCCGGTGTTCTCCATCCCCGCTGCGGCCAGCGTGTTCATGCTATTCACCATGCTGCTCATGCTCCTGAGCGCTCTGCACAGCTGGCTGAAGGGCTGGGTGATGGCCCTGCTCATTATCCTGGTGGTGGTGCTCAACGTGGCGAGCAAATACACCGACCGCTTCCTGTACGATGCGCAGGCCTATGGCATCGACTACGCCGGTGCACCGGCGAACTATGACAGGGCCACGATCACGGCCCTCGCCACCGATCAGGAGGCAGCACGTTCCGACGCGGCTGCATTCCAGCAGACCTTGGATCGGTGGCTCGAACGCAATCGGTCGTTGCCGAACGCCCAAGGCAAGCCCAAGATGATCATCGTGAACACCAGCGGTGGTGGATCACGGGCGATGGTATGGACGTTCCGCTGCCTGCAGGTGGCGGACAGCCTGCTCGATGGCCGCTTGATGACGCGGACCGCGCTGATGACGGGCAGTAGCGGCGGGTTGATCGGCGCCACCTATTTCCGCCAGGTGGAGCACTCGCACCGCAAAGGCGGCCCCCACCGGGTGAACAACAAGGGCCACCTCGACGCCATGGGCAGCGATATCCTCAACCCGCTTGGTTTCAGCTTCGTGAGCAACGACATGTTCATCCGTTATCGGCGCGTGCAGGATGGCCAGCGCAGCTACACCCTGGATCGCGGCTATGCCTTTGAACAACGCCTGGATCAAGTGACCGATGGACTGCTCGACGTTCGCTTCGAGGACCTCGCTGAAGCCGAACGCCAGGCGGAAATGCCACTGCTGGTGATCAGCCCGGTGAGCTTGAACGACGGACGCCGGCTGGTGATGAGCGCGCTGCCCGTGGCGTTCCTCACCAACATTGCACCAGAAGGGAACGTGCACAGCGACAACATGCCCGAGAGCATCGAGTACGGTCGCTTGTTCGCTGCCCAGGATGCGCAGCACATCAAGCTCTCGAGCGCCCTGCGCATGAACGCGACCTTTCCGTACATCACCCCCATTGTAACACTGCCCAGTGAACCGAAGATGCGGGTGATGGATGCGGGCGTGCGCGACAACTACGGCTACCGGAACACCTTCATGTTCCTGAAGACCTATCGCGAATGGATCGCGGCGAACACCAGCGGCGTGGTGATCATGCAGATGCGCGACAAGCAACGCGAACTGGACGTGAAGCCGATCGGCGGCAGCATGCTCAGCCGGTTGATAGACCCGGTTGGCAGTGTGTATGACAACTTCGTTCGCATGCAGGATCAGGATTATGACCTGATGATCAAACAAGCCGATGCGTGGGCCGACTTCCCGCTCGATGTGATCGACTTTTCACTGTGGCATGACGATGCAGAGGAGATCAGCCTGAGCTGGCACCTCACCGCCGTGGAGAAAATGCAGGTGATCAACACGGTGGATCTTCAGCAGAACCAGGCGGCCTTCTCCCGGCTGCGCGAACTGGTCACGGGTTCCAAGCCTCTGGTTACCGCGCAGCTTGCCGGTGATAGTGCAGCAGCCCGGGCAATGGGGATCCCTGCACGTCGCTGAGCGTGATCGAACGCGCCGCCAGTGCGTCCTTCAATGCGGATCGGTAACCAGCCGCAATGGAGCCGGATGCCTTGATGTCCTTCAATTGGTCAGTAGAAAAAAAGCGGACCAGCATGGTCGCCAGCTCCTCGAAACATCCGTTCAACAGTTCCCGGGCCTGAGGATGACCGGCCACCGGGGCCAACCGACCGGCCAGCGATGCAAGCCACGCCTGAGGTCCTTCTCCGCGGTACAGATGCGTTGATACCTCGTCCATGGTAATACCCTCGGGAAAAACGGCCGACAGGAGGTCGGTGTGCAGTTCGCCCAGCAATGCGGCGCGCAACAGCCTCTTACCAATGTGGGCACCGCTTCCCTCGTCGCCGAGGACGTAGCCCAACGATGGCATGGGCGTTTGCACCTGACGACCGTCATACCACCCGGCGTTCATGCCCGTGCCCAGGATCAGGATGAATCCGGCCTTTTCCCCATGCAGCGCACGCGCCGCCCCCAACAAGTCGCTCTGAACCTCGATGCTCGCCGAGGGCCAGAGGACACGCAGCACTTCAGCCATGCGCTCCTGCCGTTGCGGCGATCCGCAGCCAGCGCCGTAGACATGCAATTGCTTTACCGACAGCACCTCGGTGTGCCCGCCGAACCGTTCCCTGATGGCTTGCAGGAATGACGCCGGATCACCCACCGCCACATTGAATCCCGGTAAGGACCAACTTTCGCCAGTGCCGCCCTGGTCATCCAGCAGTGCCCACCGCGAAGAAGTGCCACCGATATCGGCCACGAGTGCTGCTGACATGCCGGCAAGTTAAACCCGCCGGCACTTCAGCGACGGGCTTGGATCAGACGTTGAAGAGGAACTTGTTCGGGCTCACCAGCCCGTTCTTCACGGCGTACAATACCAGCGATGCGGTATTGTTCACGCCGAGCTTCTGCATCACCTTCTTGCGGTGCGTGGTCACCGTGTGCGCGCTCAGGTTGAGCCGGGCGGCAATACGCGTGTAGGAGCAGCCCTCGGCGATGAGGCCGATGATCTCCGCCTCTCGCTCGGTGATGTGCACAGGCACGCAGGACAAGGGCTCGTCCTTGATGCGCTTCATGTCGATGGCGGAACGCTCGATGGCCTCCAGGATCTGTCCGCAGAAGAAGCGCTTGCCGTCGCCGGTGTCCAGCACGGCATCGATGATCTCCTGCAGGTCACAATCCTTCTTGATGTAGCTGGTGACGCCACCGCGCAGAGCGCTCATCAGCGCAAGACGCGATGGGTCCGGTGTGATGGCCACGAAGCGGGTGCGTTTGTGCGCATTCACCCCAGCGCGAATGGCCTCGGCACTGAAGCCCTTGGCCGTATGATCGATCAACACCACATCCGGCTTCTCACGCACGAGCAGGGCCTTCAGGGTGATGGCGTCGCGGGCCTCTCCCACCAGTTGCACCCGGGGAACCTCCTGAAGAATGGTGCGAAGGCCCAGCAAGGCCAGTTCGCTGCTATCGGCAAGAAGGGTTTTGATGGGCATGTCCTCGTTTAGAACGTTTCTAAACAGGGGCGAAAATAACCGTTGGATGCATCGCTCACGAAAGCAACTGTCATCCTTCCGTCAACATCCGATCCGGAAGGTCCTGCCCTCCTCCGCGAGCAGCGTATTCGCGAAGATGGGCAGTGCTTCCTGGAGCAGCACATCATTGCTCTTGTAGCGCGAACTGAAGTGCCCGAGCAGGAGCTGTCCCACCCCCGCGGTGCGCGCCACCTCCGCTGCTTGTGCAGCAGTGCTGTGCATGGTCTCCTTCGCACGAGCGCTCAGGTCCGTAGGTGAAGGTGGCCTCGTGATACAGCAGGTCGACGCCGCGCAAGTGGTCGATCAGCCCCGGCAGCGGAGCCGTGTCCGAACAGTAGGCATAGCTGCGTTGCGGTGGAGGATCGCTGGTGAGCTCGCGATTCGGCGATCCGCGATCCATCCGCCAGCAGCAGATCCTCGCCATGCTTCACCCGGTCGCGCGCGAACACCGGAATGATGGAGAGCTTGTCGTCCCGCAACCTGCGCGGGTGCGGCTTCTCACGGAACAGAAAGCCTGTGGTGGGTATGCGGTGTTTGAGCTGGAGCGCCAGCACCTCGATATGATCATCCGCTGTTACGAGGTCGCCACTGGCATGCTTCATCGCTTGGAACCGCAAGGGGAACCGCAGGTAGGTCTCCGAGGCGCGGAGCTGAACGTCGATCACTTCCTTGAGGATGGCGGGGCCGAAGACGTGCAGCTCCGTTGTGCGCCCTTGCAGGTGCATGGTGCTGATCAGTCCCATGAGGCCCAGGTAATGGTCGCCGTGCATGTGGCTGATGAGCACCGTGTCGATGCGGTTCATGTTCGCACCCGCCTGCCGAAGCCGCTCCTGCGTGCCTTCGCCACAGTCGATCAGGTAGAGCCGCTCGTGCGCATTGAGCAACTGCGCGGTGGGGTATCGGCCCCGCGCCGGCAATGCCGCACCTGTTCCCAGCGTGGTGACCTCGAAGCGCATGGTACGATAGTAACGCAAAAGCCCTCCCGTTCCCGGAAGGGCCTTCGCAAAAAGTGAGCTATGATCAGTGGTCCACCACTACACGACCCGTGAAGGTCTTGCCGCCGGCTTGCACCTTGTAGAGGTAGATCCCGTTCCCGAGCTGCTCCACGTTCATGGGAACAGCATTAAGGCCCTGGCGACCGGTGAAGCGCTGGTTGGCGACTTCCTCGCCCACCAGGTTGAAGAGCACCACCCGGCCGCTGGTGCTGCGTCCCAAGGTGAACTCGACACGCAAGGTGCTCGTGGCCGGGTTCGGTACGGTACGCACGTTGCTCAGCGCTTCGAGCCCCATCTCATCAACGCCCACGGTGTTGGCTGATGGAGATGCTGTACCCTTCGAATTCCTGGGGTACGGGAAGTACGAAGAATCCGAGCGTGGTATACGCCGTAACATGCAAGATCATGTCGTAGGTGCCTGCAGTGGTGGGCGTACCCTCGATGATGCCGCATCCCACCTGGTTCGACAGGTAGGTGCAGGGTGCTGGCGTCTGTGAGTTGCAGATCACGCTTAATCCCGGTGGCAGGTTGGAAACACTGTCGAACGCCACGGAATCAATGGTGAATCCGTGCAAAATTCGGATCGATCAAGCCAGCGTCCGTTGGCACGAGGATGTTCAGCGTATCCGAATAGAACATGTTGACCACGCCGGACATGAAGTTCTCCGTGGTATCAGGCCACACGCCATAGACACTATCAGCGTACAACTGGTTCGGCGTGCACTGGGCACTGGCGGAGAAGGAAGCCAGGACAACAACGATCGAGAGTAGAGCTTTACGCATGCGCTTATTGGTCTTTTTTGACATCCTTCTCGATCTCCTCCATGAACAGCAGGTCCATGGCCTCGTTCACCGTGGGCGTGATGGACAGCACGTTTCGAGCTGGCTGATCTGCACCAGCTTCATCACCGGCTCCTGCAAGGAGCATACCACGAGGGTGCCGCCCACGCTCTTGCACAGGCGGTTGGCCACGAGCAATGCGCTAAGCCCGCTGCTGTCGCAATAGCGCGTGCTTGCCAGATCGATGATCACATTGCGCACACCGGTCTTGTTCAAGTAGACCAGTTCGCTCTTCATTTCAGGGGCGCAGGTGGTGTCCAGCTTGTCCACGTTGCTCTTCACCAACGTGTACTTCCCCTTGTCCTCTATCGTGAAATTCATGGTGACTCGGTTTGAAAGGCCTCCGGCCAAAGATAATCGCGCATTCGAAAGATCCGGAGGGTGATAAACCCGCGCCTATTGGGACTTCGGGATGCGGGCCGCCAGCAGGTAGATCACCGCCATCCTTACAGCCACGCCATTCTCCACTTGATCCAGGATGATGCTATTGGCGTGATCGGCCATATCGGAAGTTATCTCCACCCCCCTGTTGATAGGACCGGGGTGCATGATCGTGATCGCCTTACCGGCCTTTCCAGCCGCTCGGGACACGCGCTCATAGCGCTCCTTGTCCAGGCCATACAGCATGGCATATTCCCGCAGGCTGGGGAAGTTGGCGATGCCATCACTCCCCTGCCGTTCCAGCTGGATGCGCAGCATGTTGGCCACATCGCACCAGCCCAGGGCCTTGTCCAGGTCGTGCTCCAGCTTCACGCCAAGGCTCTCCACATGTCGTGGCATCAGCGTGGTGGGACCGCAGAGCATCACCTCGGCACCGAGCTTCTTCAGGCAGTGGATGTTGCTCAAGGCAACACGGCTGTGCAGAATGTCACCCACGATCAGCACCTTCAATCCTTTTACCCGACCGTGCTTTTCGCGGATGCTGTAGGCATCGAGCAAGGCCTGGGTCGGATGTTCGTGGGTGCCATCGCCCGCGTTCACGATGCGGGCGTTCACATGCTTGCTCAGGAACACGGCAGCTCCGGGATCGGGATGGCGCATCACCACCATGTCCACTTTCATGGCCAGGATGTTGTTCACCGTATCCACCAGGGTCTCGCCTTTCTTGGTGCTGCTGCTGGAGCTGCTGAAGTTGATGATGTCGGCGCTGAGGCGTTTCTCCGCCAGTTCGAAGCTGATGCGCGTGCGCGTGCTGTTCTCGAAGAAGAGATTGGCGATGGTGATGTCGCGCAGCGAAGGCACCTTCTTGATCGGCCGCGCCAGCACTTCCTTGAATCCATCGGCCGTGCGGAAGATCAGCTCGATGTCGGCCACGGTGAGGTCCTCGATGCCCAGCAAATGATCGGTGCTCAGCTGTTCGCTGGGAACCACCTTGCTGCTCTGTTGCTGCTCGCGGCTCATGCGTCCTTCGCGGTTGAACTGAACGGTGGAACACTACGTTCACGTTGCAGCTCGGTGTACAACAGCACACGGTCCTTGCCATCCGACTCCTTCCATTCCACCGCCACGCGCTGGCCATCGATGCTGTCCACCCACTTGCCCACGTAATCGGGTTGGATCGGCAGTTCGCGACTGAAGCGGCGGTCCACCAGCACCATCAGCTGCACGGTGGCCGGGCGACCGAAGCTCAGCATGGCATCGAGGCCCGCCCGGATGCTGCGGCCCGTGAAGAGCACATCGTCGATGAGCACCACGCGGCGGTCATCAAGGCTGAAGTCCAGTTGCGTGGCGCTCGGCAAGGCCGTCACCGCACGCTGACGGAAGTCGTCGCGATGAAAGGTGATGTCCAGCTCGCCGTACTGAAGGTCCTTGTTCCCGGTGACGCGCTCCAGTTCCTTGCGCCATGCGCCTCGCGAAGAGGACACCTCGCGGTTGCAAGCCGATCAGCGCTGTGCTGGCCAGGTCGCCGTGGTCCTCGATCAGTTGGTGGCAAAGGCGCTGAAGGGTGAGCCCGAAGGCCTTTCCTTCCAGGATGGTGAGCGCCTGCATCGGCGACGAAGATAGCCGAGGCCATGATCACGCGGTGAGGAGCAACGAAAGCGCTGAGTTGACGCGGCCTTATGCGGCTTAGCGCAGGAGAACGTTGGTGGACCACAGGATCCACATGGCAACGGCGCAGATGCCACCCGCCAAAGCAAGCTTGAAGCCCAGCGAGGAACGGCGAAGGCTCTGTGGGGAATAGCCCCTGCCCCGCTTGAGCATCCAACCGCCCCATGCATTGAACAGGATGGCCAGCAGGGCCATGATCGCCGCAGGAACGCACAGCTGCCGGGCGAAGGCCAGCGGAATGCTGAGCGCACCGAACACCAGCGTCACCTGGGAGAGCGGGAGTCGTCTCGGTATTCTTCATGCGTGTGCCAGGTTGCACAATTGCTCATGCAGTCGCAGGACCTGCGGGATCACCATGTTGTGTCCGTCGTTGAGGATGATAGTGTCCGCCAGGGCGTTCCGTTCGACGTCGCCGGACTGGGACCGCATCCGTGCCTTCACTTCGGCCTCCGTGGCCTTATCGCGTTGCATCACACGGAGGATACGTATGTCTTCGGGATGCGTTCACCACCACCAGATGGTCCATGGACCTGGCGCCGCCGCGTCTCCGCGAGCAATCGCCGCTTCCATCACCACATACGGAGATGTCTGTTCAGCGCACCATCGGCGAAATCGTTCGCGCACGAGCGGGTGTACGATGGCGTTCAGCTTCTGCAACGCGGCGGGGTCATTGAAGACCACGGATGCCAGCGCTTTGCGATCAAGCCGTCCGTTCGGATACATCACCAGCGCCGAAGGCTTCGATCACGCGCCTTGCACGCCGTGGATCCTCGCTCAGGATCCGTTTGCCTTCATCATCGGCATGGAACACGGGAATGCCCAGCACCTCGAACACGCGCGCCACGGTGCTCTTGCCACTGCCGATGCCTCCGGTGAGCCCTACCTTGAACATGTGATCATGTCTGGACATGGCGGGCATGTGGACATGCGCCATGTGGACTCGCAGGCTCAGTTCGTCTTGGCGACCTCTTCGGTGAGCTGCTGCGTGCTGTCCATCGCCACGGCCGCACTTCTCGAAGCGCAGCTTCACGTCGTCTCCGCCTGCACCAGTACGGTCTTGTCGTTCACTTCCACAACGTTGCCATGCAGGCCCCCGATGGTCACCACCTTCACGCCTTTCTGCAGGCTGTCGCGGAACTTCTTCGCGTCCTTGGTCTTCTTCTGCTGGGGACGGATCATGAAGAAGTAGAAGACGATGAAGATCAGGACGAAGGAATCATCGATCGACCCCAGTCCGCCTTGGGGCTGGGCTTGCAGAAGGACAGTGGTGAGGTTCATGGTCGTGTATGCGGTGGTGTGAAACTGTAATGATGTCGTGAAAGTGGGCGGACCTATTCGTCCACAGGAGCTCCGGGAGGTGCCACCACCTCGCCTTTCAAGAGCAGCACCGTGGTGGGTGGTTGTGTGTTGGCGATCACCGTGACCGTCTTGTCCTGCAGGCCGCTACGGCCGTTGCTATCGAAATGCACGGTGATGGTGCCGCCTTCGCCGGGGTGCACCGGTGCCTTCGGCCAATCCTTGCCCACCGTGCAACCGCAGGTGCTGCGGACATCCATGATCATCAAGTCCTTGATCCCCGCATTGGTGAAGCGGAATTGCTTTTCCACCTGGTTGCCCTGCGGGATGCGCCCGAAATGCATGGCGGTGCTGTCGAACACGATGCGCGGAAGGTCGGTGGAGTCACCTGGCTCGTAGCCGCTGGCCGGAATGTTCAGCGCCTCGGTGGTGATGGCGTTCGGGTCCTTCTCCGTGTGATCGGTGAGCTGGCAGGATTGGAGTGCGAGGGCGAACATCACGATCATAACCGGAATGCGCCACTGGCCATTGGCTGCTCGCCACTGGCTGCGTGTCTCTTCACGGCGCGGTCGATGCGCTGCGGCAGGCTTGCACACTCCTGTCGCCAGCATGGTCGGTCCGGTCAAGAGCGCGGAGACACCTAACAGTGCCGAGCGGCCAGCAGCCTGTAGCCTATGGCCTGAGGCCTGAGGCTTGTGGCGTGGGCCGGATCTGCGCGTGCTCATCATCAATTCTCCAAAAGTCCGCGTCCCACCTTCTTGATGGAGCCGCTCTGTTTGCCCTCGATGAAGAGCTTGTCGAGGATGCCGTTGATGAAACTCTTGCTCTTCGGGGTACTGTAGGCCTTGGCGATCTCGATGTACTCGTTCATCGTGACCTTCGTGGGGATGTCGTCGAAGGCCTTCACCTCGGCCAGGGCCATCTTCATCAGGATCATGTCGCTGAGGGCGATGCGTTCCGTTTCCCAGTTCGCGGCCTTTTCGCCGATCTGCTTCTCGTGCTCCTCGGCCATGTCGATGGTCCGGCGGAACAAGGTGACCACGAATTCGCGCTCCTCGTTCGGGTCGCGGTCCAGGTCGCTTACCGTCAATTCGGTATCGCCGGGCTTGATCACCTCGATGCTGCGCTTCACCAGGCTGCAGGCCAGGTCGAGGTCCTCGAGCCAATAGATGCTCTTCGCCTCGAAGTGGTCGTGCAACTGTTCGTAATCGGAGATGTGATCCAGGAACATGTTCAGCACCAGCTCCTGATCACGCTTGAAGGTGGTCTCAGGCTCGGCCATGTACCGCTTGTAGGCATCGCTCTCCTCGAACTGGCGATACAGCTGGTTCAGCATGTCGCCGTGGCCCATCCAGCCGAGTTTGCGTTTGCTGCTCTCGGCCAGCAGGCGTTTGCTTTCGCTGAGGAGCACCAGCACCGGGTTCTCCACGAAGCGCATGTTGGGGTTGAGGTCCTCTGCAGTGGGCAGGTGCTTCAACTTGCGGTCCATGATGCGGTTGCCCGCGATGCGATGGATCTCGCCGAAGAGCAGCATCAGCTGTACGTACAGGTCGAACGTGCGTTCGATGCTGAGGAAGAGCTCCTTCTCGATCTTGGCCGCGCTGCCGCCATCGCTTTGCCAGAATGCATAGAGCGCCTGGTATACCTTGATGCGCAGATAACGTCGGTTCAACATCGCGTTCAGAAAGCGGAGGCCCGCTTGTTTCATGCTGTTCACCCGCTCGCTTCCGCGCGCCTGGTTGGCCGCGAGGTAGAGTGGGGATCGTTTCTCCTCCTGGCTGCGCTTGAAGATGGCGAGGGCGGTGTTGTAGATGCTCTTCGGTCTGGTTCAGCGCGGCCTTGCGGTTGTACCCCTTGCGCTCCCACGCGCAGTTGATGATGCCGCCTGCGTTGATCAGGAAGTCCGGCGCGTACAAAATGCCACGCTGCATCACGGCCGGACCATGCTTCTTCTCATCGGCGAGCTGGTTGTTGGCCGCGCCGGCGATCACGCTGCACTTCAGCTTCGCCAGGGTTTCATCGTTCACCGTGGCACCCAGCGCACACGGCGAGTAGATGTCCATGTCCAGGTCGTAGATGCCATCCGGCTTCACGATGTTCACGGCATTGTGCTCGGCTTTGATGGCCGCCAGCTTTTCGTCGTGGATGTCGGTGAGGTACACGATCGCACCTTCCTTCACCAGGTGATCGACCAGGTGCCGGCCCACGTTGCCAGCGCCTTGGATGGCCACTTTGCGACCCGCGCAGATCATCCGTTCCATACGCTGTCTTCGCGGCGGCCTTCATGCCGCAGAACACGCCGTAGGCGGTAACGGGTGAAGGGTCGCCGCTGCCGCCCATCTCCTCGGGAAGGCCAGCCACGTAGGTCGTTTCCTTGCGGATGTTCACCATCTCGTTCGTGCTCATCCCCACGTCCTCGGCGGTGATGTAGCGTCCGTTCAGGCTGTGCACGAATCGTCCGAAGCGACGGAACAGCGCCTCGGTCTTTTCGGTACGCGCGTCGCCGATGATCACGGCCTTGCCACCCCCAAGGTCCAGACCGGCCAATGCGCTCTTGTACGTCATGCCGCGGCTCAAGCGCAACACGTCGTTCAAGGCCTCGGCCTCGCTGGCGTAGGGCCACATGCGCGTACCGCCAAGCGCCGGCCCCAGCGTAGTGTCGTGCACGGCGATGATGGCGCGCAGGCCGGTGGTACGGTCCTGGCAGAACAGCACTTCCTCATGGTCGTGCTCCTGCATGCGGGCCAGTGTGCCCGATGTCTGGGTGACTTCAGCGGT
Source organism: uncultured Flavobacteriales bacterium (assembly GCA_963814325.1). Lineage (GTDB taxonomy): Bacteria > Bacteroidota > Bacteroidia > Flavobacteriales_F > PHOS-HE28 > PHOS-HE28. The sequence continues at coordinate 11,698 of CAWFCK010000003.1, read as the reverse complement.
CTTCAGGGACATGGTTAACGGGTGTGGGAGGGTTGGGCCAAAGTTGCGGCACGGATCCCGGAATAACAGCTTTCCTTCCAGCGAAGGCCGGAAGCAATGGAGGAACGGCCCATGTGAGGGAGAGTGGGCGGCGTGTTCACCATTTCGTGGTCAGTCTGTTGATGCGCTCGTGTCGCAGCCTCCGTTCGAGGCGCCGCAAATGTAGATGCACGGACGATCGGCCCCCACGCAACCTGGATGAATGTCCCTTGTTCAACTACCACAAGTGCCCCGCACCTGCCGAGGTCTACTTTTGGAGCCGTTCCCATGCGCGCCCTCCTCGCCCTCAATCCCTACTTCAAGCGTTATTGGGGGCGCATGGTCCTGGGCGTGGTCTTCATCGCCCTCAGCAGCTGGTTCTCGGTGCTCGCCCCACAGACCGTGCGTGCGGCCTTTGACCTGGGCGCGCTGGCCGACCAATTGAAGCTGCCCGTGGAACAGCGCGTGGTCGGCGTGCCACCCATGCTGGACCGCTGGATCGGGTGGACGGGTGTGGATCTGCATGGCATGATCTCCGGACCGAAGGACGACCAGGCATTGAAGGACCTCATCTTTCATGTGGCCGGGCTGTATGCCTTGTTGTTCGTGGGCTTCACCTTGTTGCAGGGCTTTTTCATGTTCCTCATGCGGCAAACGATCATCGTGGTGAGCCGCTTGATCGAATTCGACCTGAAGAACGATGTGTTCGCGCACTACCAGAAGCTGGACCGCGCCTTCTACAAGCGCAATAGCACCGGTGACCTGATGAACCGCATCAGCGAGGACGTGGGCAAGGTGCGCATGTACATCGGCCCCGCCATCATGTACATCCTGGGCCTCGTGGTGCTCAGCATCATGATCATCGTGGTGATGGTGGACGTGAACCCGAAGCTTACGCTGTGGTCGCTGGCTCCTTTACCATTGCTGAGCATAGCGATCTACTGGGTGAGCGACCTGATGAACAAGCGCAGCCTCGCAGTGCAGCAACAGCAGAGCAAACTCAGCACGCTGGCCCAGGAGAGCTTCAGTGGCATCCGCGTGGTAAAGGCCTACGCCAAGGAGAAGAGCATGTCCGCCCGCTTCGGGCAGGCCGCGCATGAGTACCGCGAGCGCAGCCTCGCCCAAGCGTTCGTGGATTCGCTCTTCATGCCGGTGATCATGTTGCTGATCGGGTTGAGCACAGTGCTCGTAGTGTTCATCGGCGGCAGCATGCTGGTGAACGGCACCGGCGGTGTTACCGTGGGCAACATCGCCGAGTTCGTGATCTACGTGAACAAGCTCACCTGGCCCTTCGCAAGCCTTGGGTGGATCACGTCGCAAGTTCAACAGGCCGCCGCCAGCATGGAGCGCATCAACGAATTCCTCGATACCAAGCCCTTGATCACCGACGAAGGCGCTGTGCCGATGGAGATCCGCGGCGGCATCGAGTTCCGCCATGTGAGCTTCACCTACCCCGGCACCGGGATCGAGGCGCTGCACGATGTGAGCTTCAAGGTCCCCGCCGGTAGCACGCTCGCCATCACCGGGCATACGGGCTGTGGAAAGACCACGATCGCCGAGCTTATCGGTCGGCTCCATGACGCCACCTCCGGGGAAGTGCTCATCGACGGCACCCCCATCCGCCAGATCCCCCTCCGCTCGTTGCGCGGGCAGTTGGGCTTTGTGCCGCAGGATGTATTCCTCTTCAGCGACAGCGTGGCGCACAACATCGGCTTCAGCCTGGACGAAGTGGCCGAGGGCGATGCAGCAGGCTCAAGCAAGTACACGCAGAAGGTGCGAGCAGCGGCCATGGTGGCCCAGGTGCACGAGAACATCGAGGCCTTCCCGAAGGGCTATGACACGCTGCTCGGCGAACGCGGCGTAACGCTCAGCGGAGGTCAGAAGCAACGCGTGAGCATCGCCAGGGCCGTGGCGCGCGATCCCCGCATCCTGATCTTCGACGACCCGCTGAGCGCCGTGGACACCGCCACCGAGGCCGCCATCCTGGACGCCCTTCAGACCGTGATGACCGGCCGCACCAACGTGATCATCAGCCACCGCATCAGCGCCCTGCAAGGCGCCGACCACATCCTGGTGCTGGACAGCGGCCGCGTGGTGGAGGAAGGCAGCCACACCGAACTTGCTGGCCAAAGGGGGGCACTACGCCCGACTGCACGAGGAGCAGTTGTTGGAGGAGCAGCGGATGGATACGGCGGGGTAAGGGCGGCGGACAGGCATTACCGACTTGCACATCCCGCCCCATCTTTTACCTTTGGGTAGACCTCCCTGTCTAACGGAGGGCGAAGCGCCATGGCCGATGATCGTGAGGATGTGTACTCGAAGGCGGTACGTGCCGGAAAACGCACGTACTTCTTCGATGTGAAGAGCACCCGCGGGCGCGACCTATTTCTCACCATTACGGAGAGTAAGAAGCACACGAACGACGACGGCTCGGCGACCTACGAAAAGCACAAGATCTTCCTGTACAAGGAGGACTTCGAGAAATTCCTCGACGGCCTGAATGATGCCTTCGCCGAGATCGATCGCCTGCGCGGTACCGGCGAGTACATGAACGAACCTTCACCCCTGCCCCCGCCCCGCAGCGACGCGCCTCCTGCCAGTGAAGAGCGCACGGGCTTCGACGATGTGGATTTCGAGGACTTGGGAAGGAAGGATATCTGAGATCCAGTTATTCGATGCCCATTTCCACGGAGGGGCGCGGGGTGCGCAGAGTTGCGCAGAGACGGGATGGAAAGTGAGAACGAGGGCGCAGAGGGGATACCACGGCACGCTCCGTGTACAAGTTGCTACTGACGGTAAGTCAAGGTTCACTTCGCGCCAAATGCGCCGCTCTGACCACCGGGATCAAAGATCGCTTCGTCGCAGAGCCTCCTCTGGCCATACGGGATCAAAGATCGCTTCGTCGCCGAGCCTCCTTTGGCCACACGGGATCAAAGATCGCTTCGTCGCCGAGCCTCCTCTGGCCATACGGGATCAAAGATCGCTTCGTCGCCGAGCCTCCTCTGGCCATACGGGATCAAAGATCGCTTCGCGCCAAATGCGCGCTCGCGAAGCGGAAATGAGAACGCCTCCTTTCGGGAGGCGTTCTCATTGGAGGATATGCGTTGAACCTATTGGTCCTTCGGCATACTTGGGGTCGGTTTGGCCGTAGGCGAAACCAGCTCACCGGTGGGGGTGCGCATCTCGGAATACTGCGTGGCCTGTGCCGGGGTGAGGAGGGCTTTCAAGGCCACATCACGCTCCTGCATCATGGACTTCACCTTGGCCGTGCGCTCCATCATGGGCATATCGGCCGGCATTTCGGTGTGCATCTTCTGGTACTTGGCGTTCAACTCCTTGGCTTGTGCGGTCTGTTCTGGCGTAAGGGCAAGTTGCTTCATCAGCATGCCGAGGTTGATCGGGCGGAAACCGTCGGCAATGGGCGGCGGCACTGCTGTGCGGGCCACCGGTGCCTCCTTGGTCTGCGTCGGCTTTACGGGCGCCGCAGGTACTTGTTTGTCCTGTGCCTGAGCTGCGGTCCAAAGCAGGCTGGCGCCTGCAAAGGCCATTAGTTTGATCATCATGTTCATGGGCTGTTCGGGTTAGAGGAATGTCAAAGTTGCACCACAAGGACGCAACTTCCATGCCTCCCGGGTGCCCGAGCCCTGCCAACATATGTTGCCGCAGGTCTGCGAGCACCGATCTTTGTACCCGATCATCCTGTGAACCACATGCGCACCCTCATCATTCTCGCGACCCTGGCCCTTCTGGCCTGCGGCACGCAGGCCCAGACCGATCGGCTCGACGCCGCTGCCTTCCAGGAGCGCCTGAAAGCCAAGGATGTGCAACTGGTGGACGTGCGAACGCCGGAGGAATTCGCCACCGGCCACCTGGAAGGGGCCGTGAACATCGACTATGTGAACGGCGACTTCATGGCGGGAACCAAGGTGCTCGATAAGTCCAAGCCCGTGCTGCTGTATTGCGCAGCCGGCGGTCGTAGCGAAAGTGCGCTCGGCGACATGAAAGCGGCGGGCTTCACGCAGGTACAGGATTCTGCTCGGCGGCATCAACGGCTGGAAAAAGCAGGGCCTGCCCGTCGCCAAGTGATCATGCAAAAGCTCCTTCGCCCCGCTGCCCTGCTTGTCGCCATCACAACGGTGGGCATCGCGATAGCCCAACCGCCCCCAGGTTACTACGACGCTGCTGCCGGTCTTTCGGGGCCGGCGCTGAAGGGCGCGCTGAACGACATCATCAGCCCACACACGGTGCACACCAACGCACAACTGTGGAACGACTTCACCTCCACGGACGAACGTGCCGATGCTTCCAACAAGGTGTGGGACATCTACAGCGACATCCCCGGCGGCAGTGCGCCCTACCTCTTCACCTTCGTAACCGACCAGTGCGGTACGTACAATAGCGAGGGTGATTGCTACAACCGCGAGCACACTGTTCCGCAGAGCTGGTTCAACAGCAACACGCCGATGGTAACGGACCTGCACCACGTCTACCCCACCGATGGCTGGGTGAACGCCCGTCGCGGTGATCTTCCTTACGGCCTGGTCGGTGCGGTGGACTTCCAAAGCCAGAACGGCACCAAGGTGGGAAGCAGCATCACCCCAGGTTATGGTGGTACCGTATGCGAACCCATTGATGCTTTCAAAGGCGATCTGGCCCGCACCTACTTCTATATGATGACGCGCTATATGCCGCTCGTGGGCACATGGACGAGCGATGCCTTCAGCGGAGGCGACCTCAGCCCTTGGGCGGAGAACCTCCTGCTGGCCTGGAACGCAGCGGATCCCGTGAGCCAGAAGGAGGATCGATCGCAACAATGCGATCTACGCCATCCAGAACAACCGCAATCCTTACATCGATCATCCCGAATGGGCCTATTTCATCTGGGGACCCACGGCCGCAGTGCCGGAGGCTTCCACCACGGCTCCACGTTTCTGGGTGAACGAAGGTGTGCTTTACCGGAATGCGGGTACCACGCCACTGAACGTGCAGTTGTTCAGCGTTGATGGACAGCTGATCGCATCACTGACGGTAAGCGGCGACCGGGCCGAGCTTCCGCTACTGGCTCCGGGTGTGTACGTGGCCCGCGTGGGCGATCGCTCAGTGCGCTTTGTGCGCTAATTCGCTGCGGTACCTTCCTGCGTTCGCAGCAGATCATCCAGCGTTTCGCGTCGTCGGATCAACTCAGCCTTGCCGTTGCGCACCAGCAGTTCAGGCGGCCGCAGGCGCGAATTGTAGTTGTTGGACATGCTGTAGCCATAGGCCCCGGCGTTCATGATCGCGAGCAGGTCGCCCTCGTGCACTTCGGCCAGTTTGCGGTCCGGTGCGAAGGTGTCCGTCTCACAGATATACCCGGCCACCGTATATATCCGCGGCCGCCCCCCGGGATCGCTGACGTTCACGATGTGGTGGTAAGAGCCGTACATCATGGGCCGCACCAGATGGTTCGCTCCGCTGTCCACGCCAACGAACACCGTGGCCGTGGTCTGCTTCACCTGCTCGGCCCGCACCAACAGCACACCGGCGGCGCTCACCAGGAACTTGCCCGGCTCGAACCACACCTGCACCGGTGTCACCCGGTCGCGGTTGAACGCCGCTATGCGCCGACCCAGCTGCAGCCCCAGGTCCTCAACGTCCGTCTCGATGTCGTCCGGCTTGTAAGGCACCTTGAAGCCACTGCCCAGGTCGAGGAACGCGAGCTGCGGGAACTCCGCCGCAAGCTGAAGGATGATCTCGGCCCCCTGCAGGAATACCTCGGCATCGAGGATGTCGCTACCCGTGTGCATGTGCAGACCGTTCACATGCATGCCCGAGGCCGCCACGATGCGCTGCACATGCCGCAGTTGATGGATGCTGATACCGAACTTGCTGTCCGCGTGGCCGGTGCTGATGCGCTCGTTGCCGCCGGCCATGATGTGCGGGTTGAACCGGATGCACACCGGCACTCTTCCGCCGAACTCGTGGCCGAACTGCTCCAGCACGCGGAGCGAATCAATGTTGATCATCACACCGAGTTCCACGGCCCGACGGTATTCCTCAAAACCCACCATGTTCGGTGTGAACAGGATCTCCGCCGGTGCGAAACCACATCGAAGGCCGATCTCCACTTCCTGAATGCTCACCGCATCCAGTCCGCAGCCGGCCTCGCGAATGAGGCGCAGGATGGCCATGTTCGTAAGCGCCTTGCAGGCATACAGCAGGCGCACCGGCATGTGCCCGAAAGCCTTGTGCAAGCGGGTGACCTGGCCCAAGATCACATCTGCGTCATACACATACGCGGGGGTACCGGCCATGCGCGCGATATCCTCCACCGGCACATCACCGATGTGATACCGTCCATTTTCGAGTTGCATGCTGAAGAGTTTCGCGGTGAAAGTAGGCTCGCGTGCGACCGACCGGGCGCTACATGGCCAGCACCCTTCAACGATCACTCCGCCATAAGCCGGCGCGTGGTGGTGCTGCCATCTGCATCCAGCCTCAGAAGATAAACACCTGGGCTTACGCCTGCCAGCATCACTGGTCCGTTCATACCGGATACCAGCCCGATCCTGCGATCATCCAGCACACGACCGCGAATGTCCAGCAGTTGCAGATGCCCGGAGGTGCCCGCTCCAAGCCATTCCAATCGGAGCTCGTCATCCGTGGAAAAGCTTACAGCGCCCAGCGCACCTTCCACCACCTCCGCTATGCCGGTCTGCACACTTGAACTAACGCACAGGCTGAACACACCGCCCTGCCCCGAAACGCTGAAGACCCGGACCAGGTAGGCGGTCCCGGTCGTCACCGTCACCTCGACGGGCAACGTGGGAGCGGATACACAAAGGATGTCAGCTCCGCTACAGGCATTGTACAACGCGAAGCCCCAACTGGTCATGGAACCATGGTCCAGGTCGATCATTACATGGTCGTTCGTCCCGGAATTGAAACTGTACCACACATCCTCCAATGGACCGTTTGACGCGCATTGGGGAAGTACACCATCCTGTGTGGAGTTGGTGTTGCTGCCAGCGGTGGCATTGGCCGGGCAATTGGCCGGATTTTGCACCACCAGCGCGGCCGCATCTGCGCAGGCATCGTTCAGCGGGTTACCTGCGCATACACATGCTGAATTCAGCACGTCATTCGTCGTGTTCGGATCGCCATCATTGCATGCCGTGCCTTGCACACCTGCGGTGGACGGACAATCGTCCACGCAATCGGCGATGGCATCCCCGTCCGTATCCGTATCCGGTGATCCGCAACCGCAGGCACCTGGTTCCGTTTTCAGCGGATCGGAAGGGCATCCGTCCACACAATCGTACACGAGGTCACCATCGCTATCGATGTCGGGTGTGCCACAACCACAGAAGCCGGGTGACAGCTTCAGCGGGTCCGCCGGGCATCCGTCGGCACCATCGCACACGCCGTCTCCATCGCTGTCCGGCAGCGCCGCGTGAATGCACTGGTTGCCGTTGAAGAAGTCGTCCGTGCACGCGTTCTGGTCGTCGCAGTTCACCAGCGTTCCAGCACACGTGCAGTCCGCCATCAGTTGGTCGTTGATGGTCTGCAGGTCGCCATCGTCGCACGAGGAGCCGACCTGGCCCACCGCGTTCGGACAGCTATCCACGCAATCGGCGAGGCCGTCGGCGTCCGTGTCCACGTCAGCTGTTCCGCATCCACACTGGCCGGGCACCACCTTGGCCGGGTCCGCAGGACATTGATCGATGAGATCGCAGGCACCATCACCATCGGCATCGGGCAACGCAGTGTGCACGCACTGGCTGCCGTTGTATGCATCAATCGTGCAGGGATCATTGTCGTTGCAATCCACCGCCGTACCGGCGCAGACACAGTTGGCACCTACCTGATCGTTGATGGTGGCGGCGTTGCCGTCATCGCAACTGCTCCCCGCTTCGCCATTGCCGCACCCGCATAGCCCGGGTGCTGTCTTGTTGGCGTCGTTGGGGCAGAGGTCATTGCAATCCGCCGTTCCATCCTGGTCTGAATCGACATCCGGTACGTTGCAGCCACAGATGCCCGGAGCCGTTTTCGTTGGATCGGTGGGGCATCCATCGAGGCAGTTCACAGTACCATCCCCATCGCCATCGGCGTCACTCACCCCACAGCCGCAGATGCCGGCGGCTACCTTGAGGGGGTCTGCAGGACATCCGTCGGAGGCGTCGCAGGTACCATCACCATCCGCGTCCTGGAATTGACCTGCGCAGACACAGGTGGCGCTCCATGTGTCGCTCACGGTACATGCGCTGCCGTCATCGCACGCCGTACCCGGAAGGGCGCTGCCTCCTACAACACCGAGGCAGTCTCCCTGGCAATTGCCGATGGATGCGACTTGCGGATCGATCGAGCCCATACGCTCAAGTCCATTGAGGGAAATGAAGAAGTCCCGGTTGTTCGCGTTGGTCCATGCATCGTTCACAATGGCGTATTCCGTGCAGGACGTAGTGCCGTTCATCTTCACCGACATGATGGTGATCCACTGCCCATCCGGCCATGCCCGAGCCGGGCATTCGTCCGTGATCAACGCGGTGCTGAAGGCATTGTATGTCTTGTATTTGTATGACCCCGAGGTGACCAGCGCCTGTGCGGAGAAGGGCATGGCCGTGTTGCAGGGTACGCTGAGCGCACCATACGATCCCGTCGCCGAGGCCGTGCTGCGAATGGTGAACGTGATGGCCGTAAGCAGTTCATCGAATGAACTTCCGTTCGCCCGAATGCGCACCAACAGACTATCATTCGTGCTGTTCTCGGCCAGGTCGATGTCCACGGACGATGGTACCTGCGCCGCAGCGGGTTCGAATGCCATCAACGATGCACTGACCAACAGCCACAGGGCGAAGCGGGACACCCTGGAACGCAATACCGGCGATCCTGTGGACTGGAGTACGTGCATGGGACAGAGATAATTCATCGGCATCGCTCAGAACCTTCCAACTCGGCCAACCAATGGGATCGGGGCATAATTCCGCGTTACACTTGGACGAGCAACAACCGGTCCGGGTTACCTCACTGCGTCAAATACGACCCAGTAGGGCGATCGGCCGGGTCAGTACCTGAGTTGTGGAGCGAAAGGGAGTCGAACCCTCGACCTCTGCATTGCGAACGCAGCGCTCTGGCCAGCTGAGCTACCGCCCCAATGTTCAGCAGCGAATTTCGCATTGTGCCTGCGGAACGGCAAGCCGAAGATCAGGGCTCTTTCGTGCCGGACGCTGCCCCCTTCTCGCGCAGCTTGATCCTCACGCCCTGTTTGGCCATGCGGTCCAGTCCCATGGCCGCGAGCGTATGCCCCGGGTCGATGGTGAGGCAGATCTGGTAGTTGGCGGCCGCACTATCGGGCTGTTGCGTGCGCTCCAAGGCCACGCCGCGGTTGTACCAAGCGTCGGCGTAGTTGGTCTGGAGTTCAATGGCCTTGTCGAAGTCCTTCTTGGCCCCATTCGGGTCACCGAGATGCTCAAGCCGCACCCAGCCCCGGTTGTACCAGGCCAGCGGATTGCGCGGATCGATCTCCTGAATGCGGTCGTAACATGCCAGCGCCAGGCTGTCCTTGCCATTTTCCTGATAGTAGATGGCCTTGTTGTAGATCGCCTCCACCTGGCCCGGACGCATGTCTATGGCCGTATTGAAGTATTGCTCCGCCAGCGGATCGCGGCGGGCCGCGCACAACTTGGCCAGCATCAAGTAGGCGTCGTAGTCCTGCGGGTCCTGTTCCACCGCAGTGCGGAAGCTGCTGATCGCAAGGTTCGTGTCCCGCGTTTCCATGTGGATCCAGCCTTTGAGGTAGTATCCATGGGCCACATTGGGATCCTTGCGCAAGGCTTCGTTGACTATGGCCATGCTCTCCTTGTAATGCCGCAGCACCAGTTCGATCTCCGCAAGCTTCAAACGGGGCCTTGGGTCGTCGGGCGTTAGTTCCCCAGCGCGGGTAAAATGCTGTCGTGCCCGCTCCACATTCAGCACGGCATAGTTCAGGTCGCCAGCGCGAAGCCTGTATTCCACCTTGTCGCTGTCCAGCTTTAATGCCCGTTCCATGTCAGCCAATGCCCGGCGGGTGCTATCGATCGACACGTAGAACGCGGCACGTTCAGCGTAAGCGGCGGCGTCCGCGGGATCGTTCACGATACGCTGGTCCAAGGCGGCGAGGCGCAGCGCCATGCTGTCCACCGGGGCGTTCGGCACTTGTGTGGCTGGCACTTCACCGGTGCCTGCACCCCCGCCGCAGCCCAACAGCAGTGCAGCTCCCAGGGTCATTGCGCTCATCAACTTCATCGCTCGCGTCATGAAATACGGATCCCGCCCTCCAATGAGCGGGGATCCGAAAGTAAAACCCTTGCCGACGCTATCGATGTGGCGCGTCGGCCAACCACCCGTCAGATCAGGCAACGGTAACTTTCACCTTGGTTATGGCTTCCTTGATCTTCTTTTCCAATTCCTCGCAGAGCTCGGTGTTGTCCTCGAGCAATTGACGCACGGCATCGCGGCCCTGGCCCAGCTTGTTGTCCTCGTAAGCGAACCAGCTGCCGCTCTTCTTGATGATGTTGAGCTCCACGCCCATGTCGATGATCTCGCCGGTCTTGCTGATGCCCTTGCCGAACATGATGTCGAACTCGGCCTTCTGGAAGGGCGGCGCCACCTTGTTCTTCACCACCTTCACCTTGGTGCGGTTGCCCACGGGATTCTCGCCGTCCTTGATCTGGTTGCTCCGGCGGATGTCGAGGCGGATGCTGGCGTAGAACTTCAGCGCGTTGCCGCCGGTGGTGGTCTCGGGGTTGCCGAACATCACACCGATCTTCTCGCGCAACTGGTTGATGAAGATGCAGCAGCAGCCGGTCTTGCTGATGGTGCCGGTGAGCTTGCGCAGCGCCTTGCTCATCAGGCGGGCCTGCATGCCCACGGCGCTGTCGCCCATCTCGCCTTCGATCTCGGCCCGGGGCGTCAGTGCGGCCACGCTGTCGATCACCAGGATGTCGATGGCGCCGGAGCGGATCAGGTTGTCGGCGATCTCCAGGGCCTGCTCGCCGTTATCGGGCTGGCTGATCAGCAGGTTCTCCGTGTCCACGCCGAGGCTTTCGGCATAGATGCGGTCGAAGGCATGTTCCGCGTCGATGATGGCCGCGATGCCCCCGCTTCTTCTGGCACTTCCGCGATGGCATGGATCGCGAGGGTGGTCTTACCGGAGGATTCGGGGCCGTAGATCTCGACCACCCGGCCCTTGGGATAGCCGCCCACGCCCAACGCGAGGTCCAGCCCGATGCTGCCCGTGGGGATGACCTCCACCTGCTCGATGGCATCATCACCCATGCGCATGATGGCCCCCTTGCCGAAGGTCTTCTCCATCTTGTCCATCGTGAGCTGAAGTGCCTTCAGCTTCTCCTTGTTGATCTCGTTCGCCATCGCTTGTTGTTGTTGGTTGCTGGTTGGTAGTTGCTGGTTGCGCTGTTGTCCGGTCTGGTTAACCTTTCGTGTGTTCCAGTCTTCAGCGCCTTTGTTGATCTGACGGTTTTCCTGTCAGATTTGCGACGGACAAATAAGCAAGTGCCAATTGGTTGACCAAATTTTCGGCAGCGAAGTTTTCAACAATGCTTCCGCTTCCCCCTTGGGGGAAGGATTTTTTCGGGACTTGGCGATCGCGGGCAAATGCGCGTCGGTGAACACGCCTCGGTTGGTAGTGGATGCTGCACCTGGCCCC
>CAWFCK010000002.1:0-211333 GCA_963814325.1 uncultured Flavobacteriales bacterium | reverse complement strand
GGATCGCTGCGATAGTAGAAGTTTCCGGCATAGCCCGCTTATGTGCGTGTGCAGGGCGAGGCACAACAGGCGATTGTGTCCAGGCCCACCCGCAATGATTGTCGCTGCCCGCGAGTGCCTACCGACAAAAGCAGGACACAGGTGTGTAGACCCCGAAGCATCGCCCGCCGGACAGTTCAACCAAGGTTCCAGCGCGCTCACCAGCGCCACCCTCACCTTGCGCGAGAACGGTAACGTAGTGGAGACCAAGAACTGGACGGGCAACATCGCCACATTCGCGCACAGCGTGGTCAGCTTCGACAACACCAACGTGACCGGCACCGCCGATTACGAAGTGGAGATCAGCAACCCCAACGGCGGCACGGATGCCAACCCGCTGGGCAACATCCAGGCTGAATCCTTCTCACAGGTGCCCACGGCCCCTGCTGCGCTGGTGACACTGGAACTGAAGACCGACAACTACTGCGAGGAGACCTCTTGGGAGCTGCGCAACAGCGCCAACACCGTTGTGGCCAGTTTCGGCCCTTACACCGCCGGACAGCAGGACAACACCGTATTCACCTACGGCTGGGCCCTCAATCCCAACGACTGCTATACCTTCACGATCAATGACGCTTACGGCGATGGCATCTGCTGCACCTATGGCAACGGTTACTACAAGCTGAAGAACACCTATGGCACCGCAGTGGTGTTCCAGCAAGGTGGACAGTTCGGCGGTGAGGAGAGCAAAGGCTTCGGCACCCCCGCCACCGTGGGCGTGCAGGAGAACGGCCTGAACAACGGCCTCAGCATCTACCCCAACCCCACCAGCGGCATCGTGAACCTGGAGTTCAACGAGAACACCACGGCCACGGTGGATGTGTTCAACGTGCTCGGCGAGCGCGTGATGACCAGCACCTTCAACACCAATGGTGTACGCACCATCGACCTGGGCGCACTGAACAATGGCGTGTACTACATGAACGTGACCGCAGGCAGCCTCACCGCCACCCGCAAGATCACGCTCAGCAAGTAAGCACGGCCTTACAAGAGCTATTGAAAAAGCCGGTGGCGCAGACAGCCACCGGCTTTTTCTTTGGCACGAACTTCGCCTCCACCCGAACCCACTGAGATCCCCGACCACCTGCATGAAACTGCTCCGCACCTCCTTCGCCCTGTTCCTGTTCCTGCCCTTGTTCGCCATTGCACAAAGCGGCAAACTCCCTTCCGTGGTGGTGCAGACCCTCGACGGTAAAAAGGTGAACACCAGCACCTGGAGCAACGGCGGCAAACCGATGATCATCAACTTCTGGGCTACGTGGTGCGCCCCTTGCAAGCGCGAGCTCAACACCATCGCCGAGAAGTATGCCGACTGGCAGAAACAGACGGGCGTGAAGCTCATCGCCGTGAGCATCGATGATGCCCGCAGCATGAACCGCGTGGCCCCTTACGTGAATGGACAGGATTGGGATTACGACGTTGTGCTGGACCCCAACGGCGACCTGAAGCGCGCCCTCAACGTGAACAACGTACCGCACACCTTCCTGGTGGACGGCAAGGGCAACATCGTTTGGCAGCATAATAACTACGAGCCCGGTGACGAGAATGAGCTCTTCAAGAAGTTGAAGGAACTGCTCTGGATCCAGGGCATGTTGCCCGCGCAGCCTGCCAAGCGCTGCGCAACTGGTGAGCGCCGTGTACGCCGCGTGCCGCCTCTTTCACATCTTCGCCGACATGCTCGACCAGTGGAAGCGAATCGCTCCGTCCCGCCACCCTTGCGCTTGTCGCCTTGGGAGTCGGCCAACAAGTTGATCTACGTGCGCAGGAAGGTGGCCAGGTCCATGGCAACTTCAGCATGGATGGCCAGTACTACCGCGAGGATACCGCGATCGATGCCCAAAAGCCCCCGCAGACCTGGGGCCTGAACTCCTGGGGCAACCTCAATTATTCCGGCGGCAACTTCAAGGCCGGCATCCGCTTCGAGAGCTACGAACCCGCCTTGCTCGGCTACCCGGCCGGCGTGCCGTATACCGGCAGCGGCATCGGCTATCGGTACGCCTCCTACACGAAAGACGACCTGGAGGTCACCGTGGGCAACTTCTATCGAGCAGTTCGGGCAGGGGCTGGCATTCCGCAGTTACGAGGAACGCTACCTCGGCGTGGACAATGCCATGGACGGCCTGCGCGTGAAGTTCCGGCCCGATACCGGCATCTACCTCAAAGGCTTCATCGGCAGGCAGCGGCTTCGGCTTCGATGGGCCCAACGGGCGGCTTCTTCAACGGCAGCGGCATCGTCCGCGGTATCGATGGCGAGGTCTCCCTCACCGAGGCCTGGCCACGCTGCTTCCCGAATGGATCGAAAAAGGCCATGTGCTCACCCTGGGCGGAAGCTTCGTGAGCAAATACGAAGGCGATGATGACCCCTTGTATGAATTCCCGGAGAATGTGGGGCTCTATGCCGCTCGCGTGAACTACACCACGGCCAAGTGGAACATCTACACCGAATACGCGCATAAGATCAACGACCCGAATACCAGCAATGAGAACATCTACAAGGACGGACAGGCCCTGATGCTCAATGCCACCTACAGTGTAAAGGGCCTGGGCGTGAGCGCCGGTGCCCACTCCTATGACAACATGGTGTTCCGCAGCGGTCGGGGTGCGGGACCGTTCGACCTGAACATCAACTTCCAACCCCCGTTGGCCAAGCAGCACACCTACAACCTGCCCGCCACGCTGTACCCGTATGCCACTCAGGCCAATGGCGAAGTAGGCTACCAGGGTGAGGTGTTCTACAAGTTCAAGAAAGGCAGCAAGCTGGGAGGCACGCGCGGCATGAAGCTGGCCGTGAACTGGAGCGGGGCCTGGAGCCTCGATAGCACCAGGATCCCGAATGACACGGTCCGCTTCGACGGCTACACCACCAACTTCTTCAGCCTGGGCGAGCGCAACTACTATCAAGACCTCAACGTGGAACTGCGCAAGAAAGTGAGCGAACACTGGGAACTGGCGCTCACTTACCTCAACTTCGTATACGACATCGCCCAGGTGCAAGGCAAACCGGGAAAATCCGATGATCTACGCGGACATGTTCGTGCTGGAGGGAATGCACAACTTCAGCGACCGCAACAGCGTTCGCTTCGAACTGCAGCACCTGAGCACCAAGCAGGACCAGGGCAACTGGGCCACCGCCGTGGCGGAGTTCACCTTCAGCCCCCATTGGTTCCTGGCGGCCATGGACCAGTACAACTACGGGGGCAGTGTGGAGACCGAGCAGATCCACTACCCCATCGGTTCCATCGGCTACATCCGCGGCGGTAGTCGCTTCAGCATGAGCTACGGGCGGCAGCGCGCAGGCATCTTCTGCGTGGGTGGCGTGTGCCGTGTGGTTCCAGCAGCCAACGGATTGTCCCTGTCCATCACCAGCACCTTCTGATCATGCGCAACAGCCTTCTCATAACCTTGATCGCTGGAGCCCTCTTCACCGGCTGCGACGAGATCGATCGAACCGGACAACTTCGTGCCTACCCAGGAATGCCAAGGGAATGGCTACGGTTTCCGGCGTGTGCTCATTGAGGACATGACCGGTTTCCTGTGCATCGCCTGTCCACAGGCGGCCGAGATCGCGGTGGACCTTCAGGAGTTTCACTGCAAAGATGTCATCGTGGCCTCGTTGCACATCACCAGCACTTTTGCCGAACCCATCGCAGCCCCACCGGCACCGTACTCCACCGACTTCCGCACACCCGCCGGTAACGCCTTTGAAGCCCAATTCCCCCCCGGCAACCTGCCCATCGGCATGATCAGCCGTAAGGTGTTCAACGGTGTCCGCATGCTTCAGCGTGGCAATTGGGGTGCTTCCGTCCAGGAGATCATCGGCACCCCCGCGCAGTTCGAGGTGGTCATCGACACCGTGATCTACAACGCCGGTGCACAGACGTATGACATTACCATCCAAGTGCCAGTGCTACAGAATGTTACAGGCGATCACAAGCTGGCCATCTACCTCACCGAGGATTCCGTGATCGACTGGCAGAAGGATTCGCGCTTCACCCCAGCGGACAGATTCCCCTATACCCATCGCCATGTGCTGCGTACCACCGTGGGCGACCCCTTTGGCGAGCAGGTCATCAGCGGCGGAGCGGCAGCGGGGCAGACCATTACCCGCACCTACAGCCTGGCGCTGCCTCCGAACGTCCTGGACGCCGAGCACTGCTCGCTGGTCGCTTACATCTACCGGTCGGATGACTACGAGGTCATGCAGGTCACCGAGCGGCATCTGGTGGACTGACCTTGTCTGGGCGAACGATCCGCGGCCTGCCATACCGATCCGCCCTGAAGTGGCGTTCCTGGGTATCGGCCTGCCAGGGTTGGTGAAAACTCGTCCCGAGGAACTGGTTTTTCGTTCCTGCGGGATATATCTTCAGCCTCGCTTTTCGAATAACCCCACTCCGCAGGGGTACCCTAACCAGACGAACCGTGATGATGGACCAGGGAAGGAAGATGATGGAGCTCAGTAAACAAGTGCTCCAAAAGGTGAGCTTCGATAGCCGCCTGTTCAAGAAGGAACTCGTGAAGGCCCGCACATGGTTGGGCCAGCATGATCAGCTGCTGCTCAAGGCCTGGTGTCTGGCCACCTTCGGCCACCAATACAAGGACATCATCGTGGAGGTGTTCCAGAAGAGCATGCGCGCCTGATACCGGCGCGGCTGGGAGACATCATTCAATCGTCGGAGCCTGGATGCTCGTTCCGTTCAGCATGGCCTCCTTCGGCCGTGTTCAGGAACCGTATGTTCCGCTTCAATCCCTGGAATTTGGTACGCTTCACTGCGCTGCCCTCGAACAAACGGTCGAACACCACCTCGGTCATGCCGTGCCATTGCTCCGCTGAAAGGCCCATCAGTTCCGGCTTGGGCATGAACTCCGGCTCTGCATGCGGCTTGCTGAAACGGTTCCACGGGCACACCTGCTGGCAGATGTCGCAACCAAATGCCCAGTTCGCGAAACGCCCGTTCATCTCCTGGGGAATGGCGTCCTTCAGCTCGATGGTGAAGTAGCTGATGCATCTGCTTCCGTCAACACCATAGGGCGTGATCGCATCCGTGGGGCAGGCATCGATGCACCGCCGGCAGGTGCCGCAGTGATCCGTGGCCGGCGCATCCGCCGCCAATTCCAGGTCCGTGATGAGCTCGCAGAGAAAGAAGAACGAGCCTTCACCCTGCCGGATGATGTTCGTGTGCTTGCCCATCCAGCCGATCCCACTTCGCTGTGCCCAGGCCTTTTCCAGCACCGGTCCGCTGTCCACGAAGGCCCGCATGTCCACGTCGCCGAACCGTGCGTTGATGAAGGACATCAGCGGCTTCAATCGCTTGCGCAGCACCTTGTGATAATCGCGGCCATACGCATAGGTGCTCAGCTTGGGCGCTGCGGGATCCTGCTGCAGCGGGGGCGTGTGGTAGTTGTAGGCCAGACTGATCACACTGCGTGCGCCGGGTACCAGCTTTCGGGGATCCAACCGCAGGTCGAAATGGTTGTTCATGTATCCCATTTCACCGTGCTTCCCCTGGCGCAGCCACTGCTCAAGCCGCGGGGCCTCCTCCTCCAGAAAGCCCGCCGCTGCAATGCCGCAGGCCAGGAAGCCGAGGCGATGGGCCTCGGCCTTCAGCAGTTCGGACCTCTCGCGGGGCGTGAGCATGCGGGCAATGTAGCCCCGACGCCGGATACGTGCACGCGCCTGCGCACCCTCAGTCCTTGCGGAAGTAACCGTGTGAACAGGCCCCGCCGTAAGGCGTGCTCATCTGCTCGGGCTTCCCCGCCAGGAAAGCATCGCATGCCAGGCGAACACCGGGATTCGAATCATGGCCCTCCATCGTAATACCCGGAACGTGGTAATCCATGAGGACCATCACGCCGTTCCTGGAAAGTCGCGGGTATACCGTGGCCAAGGCGTGGGTGATGATGCTCGTGTGGATGTCCGTGCCGCCTCCAACACCCAGGTCGATGTGCGCGAAGGCGATGGCCTCTGGAAGTTCCGCCGGCACGGTGGCACGCAGGTCTCCTTGATGGATCACAGGAAGCGGAAGGCCATACTTCCGGAAGTTCGACTCGAACACCGTTCGTATGCCCTTCTCCGTCCCAAGTTCATGGGCGAAACTGTCGTACACATGGAATGGCCTTGCGTCACTGGAATCCTGCAGCACCCTGGCCAGCACAAGCGAGGTGCTGCCCGTGTAGCATCCGAGTTCGACCACCGCCCCGGGCACCTGGTTGCCCAGCGTGCCGGAAAGCAGCAACTGCAGGTTGGAGGCCTGCTCCATGCTCATCATGTCCTGCCGGTGATCGAAATGACGGCGGACCATGATGGGAAGGTGCAGCTTCCTGAACACCTTGTTCAGCAACACGCCCCATTTCGCCGGAGACCATGAGTCGCTTCCGGGCCAGTGCAGATCGCTGTAGTGGTAAGGACCTTTCAAAGGGGGGAGAGTTGAGAACAGCGAACTGAGCAGGTCGATTGCACCCGGCAAGCTTCGCGATCAGCGGTGCGGTGTGCGGGTCCGGTCAGGCGATGGAACGACCTCGGCGACCAAAGGTTCCGTTGGTGTGTCAAGAACGGCACGTATCCCTTTGGAAGCCGACCAGGTGGCCCGCTTTCCGCTGGTGGATAAGTGCTCAGGCCCGGCATACCAAAGTATGAGACCGGCCACCAGAAGGAAAGTGCATACGAAGGCCACCACGAACGTAGGGTCCAACGCCGGGCCTGATGGCAGAATGGGCACCATGAAGAAGGCGCAGTTGCTCAGGATCTGCATCGATCAGCAGCACCAGGCCGCTGTGCGTTTCGTTGTATGTCCAGCTCAACAGCACAGTGAGGCTGAACATGGAGACCAGGAATACAGCCCATGGCACGCCATCCGGCACGCCTTCGCCCAGGAAGATCATCGGCAGGTACCACAGACCCCAGGAAAGCCCCACGACCAAGCAGCTCAGCCAGGCCGGATAGCGCTCCTGCATACGGGTCACCCCGAACTTCATCCACGAGGTCTCCTCAACCAGGGCGATGCCCACGATGAAGGGCATGTTCTTCATCAGGGGCCAGAAGAACCCTTCGGTCACCACACCGGGCCATGCGCGCAAACCGATCGCAGCAATGAAGGCGATCCCCACATACGCCACCAGGAACTTCCACGTGAACGCCAGCGCGTACCACTTGATCGGCACGCGCCAGTTGAAATATCCGGCGAACAACTTGCTCAGACCTTCACGGCCCTCCAACCAGATCGTGATCGCCATAGCGAATACCAAGGGGCCGAACACGCGGAACCGAAAGATCATGTGGGCCGCAGGGTGTTCATGCAGGCCTCCGCCTCCCGCCATCAGCATGCGGGCCAGCAACACAATGGCTAATTGATAGCCCAAGGTCAGCAGAATGAAGGTGCCGACCGGATATCGAGATACCAGCGATTTCATGGTCCTTTCTACGTATGCACTGAGCGAAAGGTTGAAGTTGCAGCTTTCCTGCTATTCGAACAAACTTCCGGGCTTCACACTTGGAACCTTGCCGAGGTGTTTGTAGGCGCGCTCAGTAGCCTGCCGGCCCCGAGGTGTGCGCTGCAAGTAGCCCTCCATGATCAGGAAGGGCTCGTACACCTCCTCGATGGTACCGCTCTCCTCGCCCACCGCCGTGGCCACCGTGTTCAGACCCACGGGACCACCGGCGAACTTGTCGATGATGCAGAGCAGAATGCGGTTGTCCATCTCATCCAGCCCGTGTGCATCCACGTTCAGGGCCTGCAGCGCATGTTTGGCGATGGCCATGTCGATGCTGCCGTCGCCTTGGATCTGCGCGAAGTCGCGCACGCGGCGCAACAAGGCGTTGGCGATGCGGGGTGTGCCGCGGCTGCGGCGTGCGATCTCTTGCGCCGCATCATCCACGATGGGCACCTTCATCAGGCCTGCGGAACGGTGCAGGATGCCTTTCAATGTGGCCGCGTCATAGTAATCCAGGCGACTGTTGATGCCGAAGCGCGCGCGGAGCGGGGCCGTGAGCAGGCCGCTGCGCGTGGTGGCACCCACGAGCGTGAACGGATTCAACGTGATCTGCACCGTGCGCGCATTCGGACCCGCGTCGATGACCAGGTCGATCCGGTAGTCCTCCATCGCGCTGTAGAGATATTCCTCCACGATGGGGCTGAGGCGATGGATCTCATCGATGAAGAGCAGATCGTTGGGCTGCAGGTTGG
This sequence comes from uncultured Flavobacteriales bacterium, assembly GCA_963814325.1. GTDB lineage: Bacteria > Bacteroidota > Bacteroidia > Flavobacteriales_F > PHOS-HE28 > PHOS-HE28. The sequence goes on along the minus strand of CAWFCK010000002.1, from coordinate 203,114 downwards.
TCAGCAGGCCAGCCAGGTCCGCAGGCTTGTCCAGCACCGGCCCGCTCGTTACACGCATGCTCACTCCCATCTCCTGCGCAATGATGCCCGCGAGCGTGGTCTTGCCCAACCCCGGAGGGCCGTGCAGCAGCACATGATCCAATGCCTCGCCGCGTTGTTTGGCGGCTTGCACGAAGACCTTGAGGTTATCGGTAACGGCCTTCTGCCCGGCGAACTCCTCGAAACGCCGCGGACGCAGCACCTGCTCCATCTCCTTGTCGGAGGCGGCGCGCTGCTCGTTGCGTACGTCGAATTGTTCGGACATGGCGCGAAGGTATCACCCCGGCACAAGCTGCGCGAACTACCGGTGATCCCCGCCGGTCAGCGCTTCACCACGGAGCGGACGTACGTGGCTGTTGAAGTGGTCACATGCACAGCGTATATCCCAGCGGCCAATGCGCTCACATCTACGCTATTTGCCGGGCCTGAATGCAACACCCTGCGCCCGTGCATATCGTAGATCTGCACCGAGAGCACGTTGCTGGCCTCTGTGGCCAAATGCAATACGTCGCTCACGGGGTCAGGCCAGAGTTTCAGACCGGTCGCGTTGTTCGCTTCGGCCGTGCCACTGGTGTTGTCCACCGTGAAAACCGCATCATTGGTGATCACCGGCGCGTTGTAGTCGAAGTAGATGTTGGCGATGTTGCTCACCTGGGCGCCGTTGATCAAGGTGCTCACCGGCTTCATCGCGAACTTCACGAAGCCGTGGCTGTTCGGTTCATTGGCCCCGCTATCGGGCAACATGATCTGATCAAAAGCGAAGCGCAACACACCGTTATCCAACAACACCCACGTGCATGGGTGGCTGCTGGAAACGAAACGTACCGTATTCCACTGCAGGGAGCTGCTCAAGGTGTCCGTGATCACCACCCGTTCGGCCAGGTACGTGCCCGTGTTCTGGAAACGGATGGTGTACGTGAGCTCTCCGCCCAAGGCCACTTCAGCGGTGGTGGCAGCGATCGGCGAAACCGACTTGTCGTTCGGATCGATAGCTTCCCATCACCAAGCCGTCCACGATGACCGTGTTATCCGAGGCGGTTTCATCATCCGTTGTAGGTCCCACCACCACAGCATGGCTGATCGGGGTCGAAATGGGCACCCCAACGTCGGTATGCAGCAGCACATGGATCGTACGCACTTCGCCTATTGCCAACGCGCTGAAGTCCCAAATGGCCGTGTTGCCATTGAGGGATGTGGGTGTCGGCTCTGCATTTTGCCAGGTCTGGTCCGCATCGAAGGTGAAGGAAACCGTACCCGACATCACCGTGGTGCCAACGTTACTGAAGTTGATCGTGCCCAGATCATCGAAGCCCGGACGAGCAACCTGGAACTGTGCATCGATCCGGAGGATCCTGAACGCCGGCCTGAAGGATCACGCCAAAGTCGTTTCCGTTGGAGGCCGACGTTGCGGAGTCCAGCACTGCTGTGTACGACAACGGTGCAACGGACTGGGCATAGGGCGAGGAGGTCGTGGCCGTAAGCGTGTACGTGCCAACGGGCAGGGGCAATTCGAACGTACCGTTGCCGGAAACGCCGTAGGTGTAATTACCCGGCTCCACATGCACCGTAGCGAAAGGGTAATTGGCTTCGCCATTGTCCCGCACGCCATTGCTGTTCGCATCCCAATACACACTGCCGTTCGCCATGGGGTTCACGAAGGGGCAGGTGCTGTTGGAAACCGTACACAGCATGGAGGGGTCGGGGGATATCAGCCCACCGCCCATATCTATTGCAGAAAGACCGGGCGGCAGATTCGGTAGACAAAGTGTAACAGGCGTCGACATTGGCAGACCTAGGCGGAGGTACATTAAGCCTTCCGGCAATAGCGGAATGCATCCGAGTTGTGGAAGTCCGCTCAATTGAAAAACATCAACGCTCGAAGGAAGCTCTGGCAGAGATTGAACGGGTAGCTCAAAGATGCTCACACCGGTAATGGCCGCTGGTAATGGTGGGATCGTGGCGGCCCCAGGAAGATTCCATAGGATCAGCGAGTTCAAGCCAGCAGGAAGAGCTGGCAATGATGCGAACACGGGCAGGTCAACTAGTTCCAACGTTACCAATCCCGCGGGCAATGTGGGCAAAGTGAATAGCGAAGGATCCGACTGGATGGAAATATCCTGTAGTGCGGTCGGCCATGCCGTTACCTGGATCGGAGAATTCTGCATCTGATTGAATAAGATCTTCTCCAGGCTCGGCGGCAATTGCTGCACTCCATTAGCAATGTCGCAGCTACCCAATCCGAGTTCTGTTAGTCCCGTCGGTAGGCCAGATAAGCCATTCGGAAGGCTACACCCGGTCAAATTGAGATAAGTCAGACCTGTCGGCCAGCCCGGCGACGTGGAGAATGTGAAGTAGGCAAGGCTCAAATAGGTGAGGCCAACAGGCACCACCGGCGCCTCTGCACCGTAAGGAGCACCGTTCGTGATCAGATAGGTAAGACCTTGTGGTAGATCAGGTACGGCCGGCAGGTCATCAAAAGCGGAGAAATTGAGCGAATCGAGCCCCGCCGGGTAAGCCGGGTAGTACTGACCTGCCGAGGTGAACTCGTTATGCACTGACAGAAAATCCAAGGAACCAGGCCACGCTGGAAGCGGCCCAGTGTTCGCTCCCATCTCCAGATGCCGCAGGTTCTGTGGCCATGCGTTCACCGAAAGATCTAGTGTGTCCCACATCATGAACGTGGCCTTGTACAATTTCAACGTATGTAGCTGCTGAAATGCCTCAATACCGGTAAGGTCCACTGGAGTCCAATGGAAGGGAAGATCCAAACTCAATGTGGATGCTACGGCCGGGTTGCTCGGATCGATGAACCCGTTCGCATCAACGGCGGTCGGCACGATGCTGTTCAGGAAGTAGCGCAGCATCGTGTCCGGGACCAGGACAGGCTGCGCTTGAAGCATGGCGGAGCACAGAAGGCATGCGACGGCTTTGACCATGCGCATTGTGAAGGGGTTGTACTTACCGGTCGGTGCCATGATGTTAAGCGTTGCGCGTGTGTCCAAGACGCTGCCCCGACGACATGGTTGCTCTCTACACGAGATTAACGCTACAACATCCGTCAGGCCGTCTGCGAGCTACTCATCCTTCGGCCGCAGATCCTTCCACAGATCCCCGAAGAACACCTTCAGCCCGAAGGTGTAGATCGGTGCGGTGAGCCCCTCCACCAAGGGCGCGCTGCGCAACACCAGGCGATAGCCCCAGCCCGCTCCCAGTCCGAAGTACTTCAGCAACCGATACTGCACGGTGATGCTCGGCTCATACAGGAACACACCGCTCTTCTGCAACTTCCTGGTCCGGCCTCCTGCATCGTCGTATACCACGCTCCCGCTTCCAAAGCCGAACTGCACCGGCATGCGCAATTCCCACGGACCCTTGCGATAAAAGGCGTATTCCGCATACGGCGTCACGTACCCGAACCGTAAACGCGTGGTCACCGCGCCGTCAACGGGAACTGTTTCCACGTTCTCCACCCGCGACCACAGGAAGCTGTACCCGATGCCGTACTGGAAGCGCGCACCATGCTCCAACCCGAACTTGATCCCCGCGAACTGCACGCGCTCGTTGCTGATGAACGACCCGCGCATATCCAATTTCACAATGGGCAGCGGCTCCTCGCCCAAGGCAACCCGGATGTCCTGCATCATGCCCTGCGAAAGCGCTGTGAGCGCCGTCGAACTGGCAATGAGCAGGCTGCATCCTCGTAGGCTCATGAAAATGGAAATGTCCGCACCAAAAGTGCGGACATTCCGATCGGTTCGTTGATGATCCGGCTCAGCCGTGACTTTCCTCCTCCCCCGGCTCCAAGGGCACGGTCTGGGGCACGAAGTCCTCGGCCTTTCCGGGCTTGCTGTAGTCGTAGGGCCAGCGGTGCACTGCGGGGATGGGACCGGGCCAGTTGCCGTGCATGTGCTCAACGGGCGAGGTCCACTCCAGGGTGTTGCTCCTCCAGGGGTTCTGTACCGCCTTCTGCCCGCTCCAGATGCTGTTGAAGAAGTTGTAGGTGAACAGGATCTGCGCCAGACCACCGATGATGGCGAAGACGGTGACCACGATGTTCAGGTCAACCACCCCGTTGAACATGGGGAACTCGCTGTAGCTGTAGTAACGGCGCGGTGCACCGGCCAGGCCGATGTAGTGCATGGGGAAGAACACGCCGAAGGCACAGATGAAGGTGATCCAGAAGTGCGCGTAGCCCAGCTTCGTGTTCATCATGCGGCCGTACATCCGCGGGAACCAGTGGTACACGCCGGCGAACATGCCGAAGATGGCGCTCATGCCCATCACGATGTGGAAGTGGGCTACCACGAAGTAGGTATCGTGGATGGTGATGTCCAGTGCGCTGTCAGCGAGGATGATGCCGGTTAGACCGCCGGCGATGAAGGTGGCCACCAGGCCGATGCTGAACAGCATCGCCGGACTGAGCACCAGGTTGCCGCGCCAGAGCGTGGTGATGTAGTTGAACACCTTCACCGCGCTGGGGATGGCGATGAGCAGGGTGGTGAACACGAACACGCTGCCCAGGAAGGGGTTCATGCCCGTGATGAACATGTGGTGGCCCCATACGATGAAGCTGAGGAAGCCGATGGCCAGGATCGACCCGATCATCGCGCGGTAGCCGAAGATGGGCTTGCGGGCGTTCGTCGCGATCACTTCGGAGGTGATGCCCAAGGCGGGCAACAGCACGATGTACACTTCCGGGTGACCCAGGAACCAGAACAGGTGCTGGAACAGGATCGGGCTGCCGCCCATATGGTCCAGCGCCTCACCAGCCGATGTGGATCTCGCTCAGGTAGAAGCTCGTGCCCAAGGTGCGGTCCAGCAGCAACAGCAACGCAGCGCTCAGCAGCACGGGGAACGAGAGCACACCCAGAACGGCGGTGATGAACAACGCCCAGATCGTCAGCGGCAGGCGGGTCATCTTCATGCCCCTGCGTGCGCAGGTTCAGGATGGTGACCATGTAGTTCAAGCCTCCCAACAGCGCGCTGGCGATGAAGATGGCCATGCTCACCAACCACAGGGTCATGCCCGTGCCCGAGCCGGGCATCGCCTGTGGCAATGCGCTCAGCGGCGGGTAGACCGTCCATCCGCCCGAGGCGGGGCCGCCTTCCACGAAGAGCGAGGCGATCATCAGCACGCTGCTGATGAAGAAGAACCAGTAGCTCAACATGTTCAGGAAGCCGCTCGCCATATCGCGTGCGCCTACTTGGAAGGGGATAAGCAGGTTCGCGAAGGTTCCGCTCAAGCCGCCTGTGAGCACGAAGAACACCATGATGGTGCCGTGGATGGTGACCAACGCCAAGTACATGTTCGGGTCCAGGATACCGCCGGGTGCCCACTTGTCACCTAGGAAGAAGTGGGTGAAGGCAAAGCTCTCACCCGGCCATGCGAGCTGGAGGCGGAACATGATGGACATGATCACCGCCACCCAGGCCATGATGATGGCCGTGATCAGGAATTGCTTGCTGATCATCTTGTGGTCCTGCGAGAAGACATACTTCGAGATGAAGCTCTCCTCGTGGTGATGGTGCGCCGCGTGGGCGTGGCCTTCAGCGGGGGCGTGGGCGTGGGCAACGGAACCCATGATGTCAGTGCGTTTTCGGTTCGTTCGATGAGCTCGCCACCAGGGCGGTGGTGGTCGTGGAGTCAGCTGGAGCTTGTCCGGCTGGTGTAACAGGCTGCAGCGGGAGCATCCGCCACCTCAAAACCCTTTATGGCCATCCAGCCAGGTCTTGTAGGCGACCGGCGATTCCACGATCAGGGGCATCTGCATGTTGTAGTGGCTGGCACCGCAGATCTTGTTGCAGAGCAGCACGAAGTCGAAGGCCGGGTTCGTTCATCACCATGCGCATGCTGTCGGTGCTGATCGTGGGCTTCATGTGGATCACCGTGGTCATGCCGGGCACCGCGTTCATCTGGGCCCGCAGGTGCGGCAGGTACACGCTGTGGATCACATCCTTGCTGCGGATCAACAGTTCCACGTTCTCGCGCAACGGCAGGTGGAATTCCTTGATGATGAGGTCATCGCCCCCGTGCTTGTACTGGCTCTCCTCGCCCTTCTCGGCGATGTCCTGTTCCATCAGCGTCCGCAGGTTCACGATGCGACCCGCAACACGACGAACGTGCTTGATGTGGTCCTCCATCTCCGTGACCTTGGCGGGCGGAAGCATGTCGTGCTCTTCAGCCAGCTTCTTCTCCTCGGCCACCGCCTCGGCCAGCAGCTCATCAATGCGCGTCTTGATGGCCTTGGGCGTAACGATGCCCATGGGATTGCTCTCGTTGATCAGGCGGAAGTCCGTGGCGCCGAGCTTGCCGTCCTTGCCCGGGTAACGGGCCGTCCAGTTGAACTGCTGGGCGTACAACTCCACCTTCGGGGTTCCGGCCGGAGCAGGCGCCACGATCTGGTTCCACACGGCTCAGTCCATAGATGATGATACCGATCATCACCACCGCTGGTACCAAGGTCCACGCCAGCTCCCACTTGTTGTTGTGCGGGTAGTAATAGGCCCGGCGGTCCTTGCGGAAGTAATACTTGCCCGCGAAGTAGAACAGCAGGATATTGGTGATGAAGAAGGCCACGATGAGGATGGCCCAGTTGAAGTTCATCAGGTCATCCAGCCAAACCCCGTGCTCGCTGGCGGAAACCGGAAGCATATGCTTCCTGTACGACACCGTAAGCCAGAGGAAGAATCGCGAAATAGGCGAACGGGAAGGCCCACATCAGGCGGGCGTTCATCTTGCTGTCGCGCTCAGCTGATCTCCTCCTCGCGCTTGCCGCGCAAAGCACTGGTCAGCTCATACACACGGCTCAACCGCGTCACGGCCAGAATACCGAGCACGATCACCGCGAGGATCAACAACGTCATCATGGGGTCAATGGATCAACGCTTGAGGCGATGGGTGGTTCGTTCAGATGCTGTGATGTACGCTCTCTTCCAGGTACGGGCTGTTCACCACGGTGAGCGGGGCCTTGGTCAGGGCTGTAAGGACGCGGTTGACAAAGAGGCCGAGGAAGAAGACGAACAGGCCGACCTCCAGGAATCCGATGTGGTGGAAATGCTCGCCCAGCGCACCGGGAAGCACCAACTGGCACAGGTCCAGCCAGTGGCCGATGATGATGATGGTGCCTACACCGATGAGGAAACGCGGATTGCGCTTGGCATCGCGGCTCATCAACAGCACCATCGGAACGGCGAAGTTGATGAAGAACATGCCCCACATCAGGCCAGCATGATGGTCGATGCGCTGCCTGGAAGTAAGATCACTTCCTCGGGGATGTTGGCGTACCAGTAGAGCATGAACTGGCTGAAGTAGAGGTAGGTCCACAGGAAACTGGTGGCGAACACCCATTTGCCCATGTCGTGGATGTGGCTGTTGTTCACCTGCGGCAGGTAGCCCTTGCTCTTCAGGTACAGGACCACGATGACACCGGTGACCATGGCGGTGCACCACATACCCGCGAAGATATACCAGCCGTAAAGGGTGCTGAACCAATGGGTATCAATGCTCATCAGCCAATCCCACGCCAGCACGCTGCTGAACACGGCGAACAGCACCAGGAACAGCGCCGAGCGGCGATAGGTGAGCAGGTGCTGCGTGCGCAGGTCCGTGCCCGTGAGCTTGTCCATCTTCAGGCTCTGCTGGCGGAACCAGTTGCCCGCGAAGAGGAAGGTGCCCATGAACAGCACCACGCGCCCCCAGAAGAACACCGGGTTCAGGTAGGCCCACTTGCCAGCGATGATCGGGTCGTAATGAGCGGCATCGGCGGGATCGTACAAGCGCGCGTCCATCCAATGCCAGATGGTGTTGAAGTGGAACTGACCGGCCAGCAGGCAGATCACCACCACGGCCGCGCCGATCCACATGTACCCGGTGAAAATGCCTTCGTACACGCGGCGCACCAGTACGCTCCAGCTGCTCTCCGTGGCGAACTGCAGCGCGTAGAAGAACAAGGCTCCCAGGGTGATCCCCAGAAAGAAGAAGCCGTTGATGAAGAGCGCTGCCCAGAAGTTCTGGCCGGCGCTTTCGGCGGTGTGTTCATGTCCCTTCAGGCTGAACCAGCCGAATGCGGCCAGGATCAGGCCGAGCGCCATGAGCATCATGCTCAAGGTACGGGCCCGGGGGCTGAGAGTGAAGTTCATCGCTGCTGCTCGTTATCTGTTCACTTGTTGGCCGTTCCCATCGCTGCCATCGCGGGCGTCACGACCTTGCTGCTGTCCGCTGCGGCACCTTCACCGGGCATCTTGCCTCCTGCCTGCAGGTATTTCACATACTGGACCACCGTCCAGCGCTCTTCCTTGGTCAACTGGCCGGCATGACTGCCCATGGCCACGTTCTTTCCGTACACGAGCGAGTGGAACATCTTGCCCTCCGGCAGACCGGCCAGCTGCGTGCCGTTGTAAGCGGGCGGCTGGGGATAGTTGCCTTCGGTGACCACTTTGCCATCACCTTGACCGGTGGCGCCGTGGCAATGCTCGCAGAACTTGGTGTAGATCACCTTGCCCGCTTCCACATTCTCCTTCGTCATGGCAATGGGGCTGCGCAGCTCCAGACCAGCGCGCTCATACTCATCCGGCGTGTTGCCGAAGGGGTATGGGAAGTTGTACATGGCCTTGCCCGGATCGGCCGACCAGGCGATGGTGCCCTCCGGTGAAAGGCGTGCGCTCTGCGTGTTGCGCTCGGCCAGCACCGTCTCGTCGTCGAAGTAGTAGGGGTCCTGGCCGTAGTCCACGTAGGCCTCCACCGAAGGACTGCGGTACATATCGGGCATGTATTCAATGCCGGGGCTGTCCTTTTCGCCACCGCACGAGGCGAGGAGAACGGTGCTGAGAAGCGCGGGGAAGATGATGTGCTTCATGGGGCTCAGCATTGGCGCTCGTTGATCTCGAATACGGCGGTCTCGCGCAACATGCCCGTGATCGCTTCGGCGCTGTGTCCGTGGTTGTCCGCCGTGCGCAGCTCGATGATGAACTTGTCGTCGGTGCTGCGCGGATCGGGGTTGCGGGCCGGCATGCCGGGCAGCGTCTTGTTGCGGATCAGGTAGGTGATGGCCATGCCGTGCGCAGCGCAGAGCACGGTGAACTCGAAGGTCACCGGGATGAACGCGGGCAGGTTGTGGTACAGGGTCCAGTTCGGCTTGCCACCGATGTTCATCGGCCAGTCGTAGATCATGAAGTACCACATGCCCAGCAGCGCCAGCGCGGTGCCCGTGATGCCGAACATGAAGGAGGCGATGGCGATGCGCGTGCGCTTGAGCCCGATGATCGGGTCCAGGCCGTGGATCGGGAAGGGACTGAACACGTCCTTCACCTTCACGCCCGCTGTGATCAGCTTGCGCGCAGCACTTTTCAACTGCTCGGGGTCCTCGTAGACCGCGTATATGATCTTTTCCGCCATCGCTTAGTGGTGGTGATGGTTGGCCTGTTGATTCTTGTAGCTCTCGCCGCTCACCTTCAGGATGCTCTTCAGCTCGTTGAGCGCCAGCACAGGGAAGTAGCGCGCGAAGAGCAGATACAGCGTGAAGAAGATGCCGATGGTGCCGATGAAGATGCCGGCATCCACCCAGGTGGGATGGAACATCGTCCAGCTGCTCGGCAGGTAGTCGCGGTGCAGGGAGGTCACGATGATCACGAAGCGCTCGAACCACATGCCGGTGTTCACCACCAGGCTCATGAAGAAGGTGAAGATGAGGTTGCGGCGCCAGCTCTTCACCCAGAACAGCTGCGGGCTGATCACGTTGCAGGTCATCATCGCCCAGTAGCTCCACCAGTAGGGACCGGTGGCGCGGTTGATGAAGGCGTAGCTCTCGTACTCAACGCCACCGTACCAGCTGATGAACAGCTCGGTGATGTAGGCCACGCCCACGATCGAACCGGTGACGATGATGATGATGTTCATGTACTCGATGTGCTTGATCGTCACGTACGCCTCCAGCTTCATCGTCTTGCGCATCACCAGCAGCAGCGTCTGTACCATGGCGAAGCCGCTGAACACGGCACCGCTCACGAAGTAGGGCGGGAAGATGGTGGTGTGCCAGCCGGGCACCACCGAGGTGGCGAAGTCCATACTTACCACCGAGTGCACCGAGAACACCAGCGGTGTGCTGAGGCCCGCGAGCACGAGGCTCACTTCCTCGAAACGCTGCCAGGCCTTGGCGTTGCCGGTCCAGCCGAAGCTGAGGATGCCGTAGAACTTCTTCTGCCAGGGCTTCACCACCTTGTCGCGGATGGTGGCGAAGTCGGGGATCAGGCCGATGTACCAGAACACCATGCGATACCGAGAAGTATGTACTGATGGCGAACACGTCCCAGAGCAGCGGACTGTTGAAGTTCACCCACAGCGAACCGAACTGGTTGGGCAGGGGGAACACCCAGTAGGCCATCCAGATGCGACCCATGTGGATCAGCGGGAAGGTGGCCGCCATGATCACGGCGAAGATGGTCATGGCCTCCGCCGAGCGGTTCACCGCCATCCGCCACTTCTGGCGGAACAGCAACAGCACCGCGCTGATCAGCGTGCCGGCGTGACCGATGCCCACCCACCAAACGAAGTTGGTGATGTCCCAGGCCCAGTCAACGGTCTTGTTCAAGCCCCAGACACCGATGCCCTTGCTGAACAGGTAGAGGATGCAGCCCACGCCGTATGCGGCGATGATGGCGGCGATGGTGATGAGGACGTACCAGGCCTGCGGGGGCCTTGTCCTCGATGGGCCCCACCAGGTCGTTGGTGATGTCGTGGTATGTGCGATGCCCCAGGATGAGCGGTTCGCGGAGCGCTGATTCGCTGTGCATGGTCCTAGTGGTGGGCTTCTTCGGTTACGGCGGCGAGTGCGGCTTCCTCCTCCCGGTTGCGCACTTTCGCCAGGTAGCTGATGTTGGGCTGCACGCCGATCTCTTCGAGCATGTGGTAGGCGCGCTCGCTCTCGGCGATGGCCTTCACCTTGCTGTTCTTGTCGTTCAGGTCGCCGAAGGTGATGGCGTTCGTGGGGCAGCCCGCGCTGCAGGCCGTCTCGATCGCGCCATCCTTCACCGGCGTACCGGCCTTCTTGGCAGCCAGCTTGCCGGCCTGGATCTGCTGCACGCAGAGGCTGCACTTCTCGATCACACCGCGGCTGCGCACAACCACGTCCGGGTTCAGCACCATACGGCCCATGGCATCCCACGCCGGGTTCACATCGCCGAACTGCTCGGTCACATAGTTGAACCAGTTGAAGCGGCGCACCTTGTACGGGCAGTTGTTCGCGCAGTAACGCGTGCCGATGCAACGGTTGTAGGCCATCATGTTGAGGCCCTCGTTGCTGTGCGTGGTGGCGGCCACCGGACACACCGTTTCGCAAGGTGCGTGGTTGCAATGCTGGCACATCACCGGCATGAAGAACACCGTGGGCGTGGCCGAAGGCTCCTCCATCTGCCAGGTAGCGATCGATCTTGCCCATCTCCTGCGCCTTGCCCGACCGCGTGGGTCATGTCGCTGCTGTAATACCGGTCGATGCGCATCCAGTGCATGTCGCGGCTGCGGCGCACCTCGTCCTTGCCCACCACCGAGATGTTGTTCTCGCTGTTGCACGCCGTGATGCAGGCCCCACAGCCGATGCAGCTGTTGAGGTCGATCGTCATGCCCCAGTGATGGCCCACTTCGGCCACCGGATGGTCCTTCCACAGGTTGATCTCCGTAGCGGGCACCTTGTCGTGCGCATCGATGTGGCCATCATGGTTCACGTCCTCGTGCACCGCGAGCATCTCCACTTCGTTGTACGTCTCCTTTGCCTCATGCTTCGCCCACTCGGCGAAGGTGGTCTCCTTGATGATGCTGTCCCGGTCCATGCCGGTGAGCTGCGTCTGGGTGAGGCCCATCGCATAGGTCTTCGGCGTGCTTTCCACATTGGCCTTCAGGGCCACGTAGCTCACTGAGCCGTTCACCAAGCTGGTGAAGGGATAGGCGTTGCGGCCCATCTGGCTGCCGTCCTCGTTCTTCACATTGGCGGCGCGTCCTACCTGCTCGCCATTGGCACCGCGGCCGTAGCCCAGGGCGATGCTCACCGATCCAGGCGCCTGACCCGGTGTGGGCACGGCAGGCAGTTCCATTTCCATACCGCCCACGGTCACCTTCACCACGTGCGCAGGATCCTGCTCACCGATGCGCAATTCCTTCACCTCCTTCTTGCCGGTGATGGTCAAGCAGGTCGGCCGGAGCCATGCATACGTAGTTGTCCCAGGTCACTTTCGTGAGCGGGTCGGGCATCTCCTGCAACCAGGGGTTGTTGGCATGCAGACCGCTGCCGATGCTCTCCTTGGTGTACAGCTGCACTTCCCAAGCACCTGCACCGGCCGTGCTGTTCTTCGCACTGGCCGCTGCACCGGCGACGTCGCCAGCGAAGTTCGCCACCTCGGGGGTCGCTGGCATAGGCCTCGAAGCCGCCATTGTGCACGCTGTTGTTCCACGCATCGCTGAAGTTCGATCGGCTGAGGCGGAACGGGCGCTGAGGGCACGCCTGCCATACCTCCTGGATGTGGGCGTGGTAGTTCTTGTCGATGCCGCTCCACTTCAACAGCGTCTCGGGCCATTGGCGCGTGTCGTACAGCGGACGGATCGCGGGTTGTGCCGTGGCGTAGTGGCCGGGCTTCGGCATGTAGTCGTTCCAGCTCTCCAGCCAATGGCTGTCCGGCAGCAGCATGCTGCACAAACTCGCCGTTTCGTCGGCATGGCTGCTGAAGCTCACGCTGAGCTTCACCTTCTTGAGGCCCGCAGCGAACTCGGCCGCGTTGGGCAGGCTGTACACGGGATTCACACCGGCGATCAGCACCGCGCCCACCGTGCCGGCGTTCATGTCCTTCACCAGTTGCTGCACCGCAGCGTCGTCACCCTGCTTGAAATAGGTGTGGTTCGCCAGGTCGATCGTGCTGCCGTAGTTGCCCAGCATCGCGTTGATGCTGTTCACGATCACCTGCGTGCCTTCGTCGTTGTGTCCGCAGATCACCAGGCTCTTGCCCTTGGCGGCGGCGAGCTCGGCAGCGCACTTTTCGACCATGCCGCCCACGCCTTCCATGGCGGAAGCGCCAACGGAAGCTCCGCCCACCTTCTTCGCCACGGCATCATGCAGGGCCAATACGGCGTTGGGGATCTGGCTGGGCTTCACGGCCACACGCTCGATCGGCGTTGGCGCCGCTCAGGCTCATGCGCGCCTCGAACTGCCAGTGGCGGCTCATCGGCTTCTCGGCCGTGGCGTCCTCGGGACGGCGGCGGGTGGCGTACTGCCAGGTGTTCTCCGTGGTGCTGCCCCAACCGCTGAGGAAGTCGGCACCAACGCTCACCAGCACATCGGCCTTGCTCAGGTCGTAGCTCGGGAACACCCGCTTGCCGAAGCTCTTCAGGTTGGCGTTGGTAACGCCGCTCTAGCTGATGGTATCGTACTGCACATGGCTCACACCCGCACCGAACTTCGTCTGGAAGCCGGCGATGGCCTGCTTCACGCTGGGGCTGATCACCGTGTTGGTGAGCAGCACGATGCGCTGACCAGCCGCGGCGATCTGCGTGAGCTGCTCGCCAACGGCTTTGTCAGCTGCGGCCCACGTGGTGGCGCTCAAGCCCTCACCGGCCATCGCCATCGGACCATGCGCGCGGGCGCTGTCGTACAGCGTGATCACGCTGCTGTTGATGCGGGCGTTGATCGAACCCTTCTTGTTGGAAGGGTTGTGGTTGATGCCGAAGCGGGGGTTGCCCTTGATGTGGATGGGACGGCCCTCGCGCGTCTTCACCAACACGCTGGCGAAGTCCTCACCGTCGTAGAAGGAACTGGCATACCAGTTGGCCACGCCCGGAGTGATGTCCTCGGGCTTGTTCACGTAAGGAATGCTCTTGATCACCGGCGTCTCGCAGGCGGCCAGTGTGGCGGCGCTCAGGGAGAAGCCCAGGAACTTCAGGAAGTCGCGGCGGCCTGTGGTGCTGCCGGTCAATCCCTTGTCGCCCATGGCCTCCATGAGGGGCAGGGGCGTGTTGAACTCGTTCGAGGGAGCCTCCGGCGCTTGCGTAAGCTCGCCCAGGTCCTGCCAGTATCGCTTGGTGGTCGACATCGTTCCGCGCGTGTTCTTAGTAGTGGCACTTGGCGCATTCCCAGCCGCCCAGTTCTTTCACCGTGATCTTCTCGTCCTCCAGGTACTTCTGCAACTCCTTGTTGCCCAGCGGCGTCTCGGTGAGGCGGCGGTGGATACTCGTCATAGTAGCCGTTGCCCTTGGCTCCTTGTGCCATCTGCGACACCTCGGTCTCGTTGTGGCACTGGATGCACCAGCCCATGGTGAGGGGGCTCCACTGCTCGGCCACATCCATCTTCGTGTCCACAGGGCCGTGGCACTTCTGGCATTCGATCTTGCCCACCGCCACGTGCGTGGCATGGCTGAAGGCCACGTGGTCCGGCAGGTTGTGCACCTTCACCCAACGGATGGGCTCTTCCTTTCCGGTGAACTTGCCCGCCTCGGGATCCCAGCCGGTGGCCGCGTAGTCTTCGCGATCTCCGTCTTGCCGGTGATCGGGCCTTCCTGCACCGCCTTATGGCAGTTCATGCACACGTTGGCGCTCGGTATGCTGGCGTGCTTGCTCTTCTCGGCCGTGCTGTGGCAGTAAATGCAGTTGATCGCCAGCTTGCCTGCATGCACCGTGTGGTTGAATTTGATGGGCTGCTCAGGCTTGTAGTGCGCAACGTCCGGACCACCATACACGCCGATGTTGAAGGCCCAGTTCCAGCCTTGCAGCACGAGCCAGACCACCAGCAACAGGCCGACCACGGAGGCCCAGCCTTTGTTGTTGCCGGCCCAATGCCTGATGTTACCCCATACGCTGCGCTCAGGCTCGGGTGCCAGACCTTCAGCTTCGCGCTTGGCGTTGTTCAGTTGATGCTTCACGCTGCCCAGGGACAGCACCACCACCAAGAGCAGGAGCACCACGATCAATAGCCACTGCCAGGGCGTATCAGAACCCATTTCGCGCTTTGCGGTCACGTCGCCTCCCGGTGGAGGGGGCGGGGTCTTCGGTACGTAATTGTCGGCGTAATAGAGGATGGCATCGATATCCGCGTCCGACACGGCTTGGGACGTCATCACACTGCCGTTGTACTCCGCGAACAGTGCCTTGGCGTAGGCGTCGTTCGAGGCCTTCATGTAGCCTGTGCTGTTCTTCACCCAAGCGTAGATGTCGCCGCCGCTCTTGGCCCAACGGTCCTTGGCACCCTTCAGGGCCGGGCCGGTCATCTTCACATCGGGCTTGTGGCAGCTGGCACAATTGGCCTTGAAGAGCTTCTCACCCGTAGCATACAACGCCTTGTCCGCCTGCCCATGGGCAAGGGATGTCGAAAAGAGCAGAACAAAGGCGAAGGTCGCGTGAAGAAGCCCGGTGAATCGCTTGGAGATCCTTGATGGGAGGGGCATTCCGGACATTTTTGGAGCGGACCTGGACCGGTCGGCGCGGCGCAAAAATATGCGCCGTGCGATACGGGGAAAGGCCCAGCGGGAATTGTCATGCACGTGTAAGCTATTTAGAATCGTTCTAAATACTCGCGAACGCCTGCAACCCGCGCTACGTGCGGCACACAACGTGCACGCTCAGTTTTACGCTGATGATCATTTCGCCACAGATACTTTCGCCACCGATGCGCACCCTTCTTCTGGCCGCCCTTTGCATCGTTGGCAACTTGACCAAGGCGCAGGACGATCCGCGTGTGTTCACCCCGTATGCCGCGGGCCGCACCGTGCTTCCCAAGGATACCCCGGTGGTGGATAGCGTTGCGCCCGGCCGGATCACGTTGCAGGAAGGTGAACAGATCACGGCGCTGATGAACAGCTACACCCAGCGCAAGCACCCGCTGAAGGGCTTTCGGCTGCAGATCTACCTCGGCGAACGCACCAAGGCCGAAGAGGTACGCCGACAGTTCCTCATACGCCATCCCGAGACACCCGCCTACCTCAGCTACCTCGCGCCCAACTTCCGGGTGCGCGTGGGCGATCAGCGCAACAAACGCGAAGCCGAAAAGCTACACGAGCAGTTCATGGATGAGTTCCCCGGCTCGTACGTGGTGCCCGACGAGATCGAGATGCCACGCCTGCCGGAGCTGAAGTGAGCTGAGGGTGTGACACGCCAAGGGCGGGGGGTGATAAGCGGATCCATCGAATACGCAACTTCGTCCTGATCACAGCAAGCTCATTCAACCCATCGCGCCCATGTCCTTCTCCACACTGAACACGCCTTCATCGCTTTCGGTCACCGATATGGAGGAGATCCACGGGACAGCCAAATGGGCGCGTATCGTAGCGATCATCGGCTTCGTGATGTTGGGACTGATGCTCGTGTTCGGCCTCGCGTTCGGCTCGTTCTTCGGCAAGATCATGGCCATGCAAAGCGCCATGAGCGGGGCGCAGATGCCCTTTGACCCCAGCATCTTCGGCATCTTCTACGCTGTGCTCTTTCTGGTGATGGTGATGATCTACTTCTTCCCCACCCTCTTCCTCTACCAGTATGCCACGCGCACGCTCCGGTCACTGAAGAACGGCTTCGACGCCACCACCTTCAGCAGCGGCCTGCGCGCCCATCGCTCCTTCTACAGCTACATCGGCGTGCTGATGATCATCGTCACCGTGCTCTATGCACTGATGTTCCTCTTCCTGGGCATCGCCATGGCCATGATGCCCTCGATCCCGACGATGCCGGAGGGGATGACGATGTGAGCTGGGGCGAAAGCTGAACCACCTTCCGTTCAATACTCTAAGATCCAGGTTGTGCCAAACGCACCTCCCAGTGGTCGTGACCATCATTCAATGATCAGCATTAGGTGTTGCGAACGGCCGTTGTTCAGTTCGACCAACAAGGTATAGCAGCCAGAATGTGAACCACTCACATCGAAGCGTGCCGATCCACTGACGTGTGCCCATCGCTTTACTGGCCTGCCAATGCCATCGAACAGCGTGACCGAAAATGATTCCTGCCCTGTGCCCTCGACACCGAAATCCATGGTGGTCGGATTCGGATAGGCCTTTATGGCCGAAGCCGTCATTTCTTCACTTGTCAAAGCACCCATTGGCGAAACCAGACAGCCCTGCACATTGTTTTCCCATACAACTTGTCCATTCAACCGCAGGCAAGCAAGATCCTCACCCGAATCCACACCTCCACCGCCAATTATTCCCTGCGGACTACCAACGCCCTCAATCGATCTCGTAATTCCAACAGCCGTTGTAATTGAATCTTCGCCTCGGCCCAGCCGCAGTTGGTAGGGTGTCTATGGTAGTCAGGACCATGGGATACGCACATAAGAAGGAATGAAGTGTATCGCCAGGTTGAAGGGACAGAATCGTAAAGGAGATATTCATCCATACCCCATGAAGGGATGAAGAACACCTTTCTCGCAGTGGTGTCCTGCCGAAGCGCACCAACATAGCCATCCACATTTCCGCCGCAACAGCCCGCGCAGCTATAGGTCCGTACCAATTGGTGATACGAAGTACCGGTGATCAGGGTATCGGTCGCATACTCGTATTGATATATCTGCTGGGGTGTGCCAAAAAGGTAACAATCGGATGAATTATACGTCACGGTCCATACCGCGTTCGAATCAGGAAAAGGCTGATAGGGCATTTGCGCTTGGCTCGCACCCCACAATGCCGTAAATGCAAGAAGGGCCGTGGCTCTCATTCGATCATCAGCTTCACGTGTTGCGAAAGGCCATTCTGCCGGTCAACCACCAAGATGTAACAGCCCGGACTTGAACCACGCACATCGAAGCGTGTGGATCCAACGGCCCGCGACCATCGCTTAACCGGCCTGCCCGTGCCATCGAGCAGCATGACATCGATCGGTTCCTGCCCAACCATGCCCTCGATGCCGAATTCGGTGGTCGTTGGGTTAGGATAAGCTCGCAAGGTTTCTTCCATCGGCCCCTCCTCCACCCCAACTTCCAAGCCATACAACCGGCTTACCATGCGCTGCCCTGCATCGTTCACGGTGCCATCATCGTAGCCGTGGTAGCTGCCGTAGATGTAGTAGCTGCTGCTATCGGGGGTGGGAACGATGCCAGCCAGATGTGCCCAATCTTGAAATCCGTCATTCCAAAGCCCGCATTCAGTATCAGTAAAAAGGTCATCCACCAGATTTCCAGCCGTATCCAACAGCGCGATCGCACCACGGGGTTCACCAGCTACGTGGTCGAAGCCACCAGTTATGACCAGCCGGTCGGTTCCAAGCGGCATTAGGCAATTTATTCCAGTGTAGGTTGGATGTGAGCCCCAGCTTTTCTTGAGTTGGATGTGATAGTTATACGTCGAGTCCAACGCGCCATTAGGCAGCAAGCGTATTATTTGCAGCGTATCCGGGTCCCCGGTAATTCGGAAAATACCAGCGATCAGGTGCTTCCCATTTGGTAACAGTAGGTGCTGTCCTACTGCCCAAGAACTCACCGGGCAATGAAATGTTGTGTCCAACGCCCCATCTGGAAATACCCGGATCACGTGCGTGCTGTTCGGTGTTGCTATGCCATCATATTGGCTCCAGAAACCACCCAACAGGAACTTCCCGTCCGGCAGCGGATGGATGTACTCGATATGCCCATCGCAGGCCCGGTGATGTTGCGTAGTATCCAAATACCCCTCATTGCTGAACCAGATCAAGTTGTAGTCGCCCACATATCCCCGGATGCTGTCATGCAGGTGGTGCGACCCGCTCATCAGAATTCGGCCATCGGGGTATACGAAGTAATCGCCCCCCACACCGGGAGAGAAATAAGGGCCATTGGTCATTGTTGTGAACTCGGGATCGAGCAAGCCATTTGGCAGCAACCGATAGACTGTGGTGTTCAGGCCGTAGATCAGTCCATTCCAAAGTTGAAGTTTGCCTGCCATGTAATTGTTCGCATCAAAGGATTGGTCCCAAGAACCGTCGTTGTTCAAGCGGCCAACACCCAGTTGAATAGTTGCCCCAGGATAATCGAACCTGCCCGCAACCAGCACCTTCCCATCCTCCAGCGGGATCAGCGATGAAATGTTCTGACTCCCAATGGTTGTTTGGAAGCTTTGGTCCAGATCGAACGGTTGTTGTGCGCGACCAGATAGGACCAACAGCAGGCTGAAGCAGCCAATACTTCGCAATAACATGGCCCCAGGTTAAGGCGTGACAACAACACGAGTGGTCACCAAATGCCTCGGTCCGTCGATCAGTTCAACGGTGTAGGTACCCGGTTCCACAGAGCGTGTATCCCACAGGATCCCACCCTCCGAGGCGCGCACGGAGCGGACACATAGTCGGCATTCAAGAGATAATTGCGTTTCATCACTGTACACGTTTGGAGGGTTTGTACCGTGAGGGCCGGGAGCAATGCAGTCCTCTTATCACCCGTGAAGGTGGCGGATCATTTTCAGAAAACCAACTTCTGGGGGACCATTCACATCGGAAGGATCACAGGTCCACAACCAAATGATCATCGCCCGCATGCGGCGTTCTGCGCGTCCAGGCTTTCGCATACCGCTAAGGCGGGCCAAATAGGTCCGGAGTGACAACCAAGTAGGGACTATCCCTCCAACGTCCGCTTCACCTCCACCATCTCGAAGGCTTCCACGTGGTCGCCGACCTTGATGTCGTTGAAGTTCTTGATGGAGAGGCCGCACTCGTATCCGTGCGTCACCTCCTTCACATCGTCCTTGAAACGCTTGAGCGCATCGAGGTCGCCGGTGTACACCACGATGCCATCGCGGATGAGGCGCACCTTGTTCTTGCGATCGATCTTGCCGTCGAGCACGTAGCGCCGGCAACGGAGCCCACCTTGCTGATCTTGAAGACCTCGCGCACTTCCGCGGTACCCGTGACCTTCTCCACCTCCTTCGGCGCCAGCATGCCCACCATGGCCTGCTTGAGCTCCTCGATGGCGTTGTAGATGATGGAGTACATGCGGATCTTCGATCTCCTCGGTCTCGGCCAGCTTGCGCGCACCCACCGTGGGGCGCACCTGGAAGCCGACGATGATGGCGTTGGAGGCGGAGGCCAGCAGTACGTCGCTCTCGGCGATCGGGCCCACGGCCTTGTGGATCACGTTCACCTTGATGTTCTCGGTGCTGAGCTTCAACAACGAATCGGTGAGCGCTTCCACGGATCCGTCCACGTCGCCCTTTACGATGATGTTGAGCTCCTTGAAGTCGCCGATGGCGAGGCGACGGCCGATCTCGTCCAGCGTGATGTGCTTGCGCGTACGCATGCCCTGCTCGCGCTGCAGTTGCTGGCGGCGCGTGGCGATGGTGCGGGCTTCGCGCTCGTCCTCCATCACGTAGAAGTGGTCGCCCGCGTTGGGCGCACCGTCCAGACCGAGGATGGAGATCGGCGTTGACGGACCTGCTTCCAGCACGGCCTGACCGCGCTCGTTGAACATGTTCCGTACGCGACCGCTGAACTGGCCCACGAGGAGCACTTCACCCTTGTGCAGCGTTCCCGCCTCAACGAGCAGGGTGGTCACGTAACCGCGGCCCTGTTCGAGCGTGCTTTCGATCACCACGCCCATGGCGCGTTTGCCCGGGTCGGCCTTCAGGTCGAGCATCTCCGCTTCGAGCAGCACCTTCTCCAGGAGCTGATCGACGCCGGTGCCTTTCTTGGCACTGATCTCCTGCGTCTGGTATTTGCCGCCCCACTCCTCCACGAGGATGTTCATCTGGCTGAGCTGCTCGCGGATCTTGTCCGCATTGGCACCCTGCTTGTCGATCTTGTTGAAGGCGAAGACCATGGGAACACCCGCAGCTTGCGCGTGGTTGATGGCTTCGCGCGTCTGGGGCATCACGCTGTCGTCCGCCGCGACCACGATGATCGCGATGTCCGTTACCTGCGCACCGCGTGCACGCATGGCGGTGAAGGCTTCGTGACCCGGTGTATCGAGGAAGGCGATGCGCTTGCCGTTCTCCAGCTGCACGCTGTACGCACCGATGTGCTGGGTGATGCCACCGGCCTCACCGGCGATCACGTTGGCTTTGCGGATATGGTCAAGCAGTGAGGTCTTACCGTGGTCAACGTGACCCATGACGGTGACGATGGGGGCACGACCGATGACGCGTGAAGGCTCATCGGCCTCCTCCATCACGTTCTCCTCGTTGTCGGCACCGACGAACTCCACCTTGAAGCCGTATTCCTCGGCGATCACGGAGAGCGTTTCGGCATCGAGGCGTTGGTTGATGCTCACCATCATGCCCAGCGCGAAGCAGGCCTTGATGATGTCGGTGACCGGCACGCTCATCATGGAGGCGAGCTCGCTGGCGGTCACGAATTCGGTCACTTTCAGGGTCTTACCGGCGAGGTCGCGGGCGGCCTGCTCCTCTTCGAAGCGCTGGTAGCGCTGGTCGCGTTTTTCACGGCGCACCTTGGCACCACGGCCTTTGCTGCCACCACCGGTGAGGCGCGCGAGCGTTTCGCTCACCTTGCGCTTCACGGCGTTCTCATCCAGTTCGCCTGGTCGACCGGTCGCGGGTGCGCGCTGCTCCTGTTGAACGGTGCGTTCCACGTTCACCGGGCCGGGCTTCACTATGCGTTTGCGGCGGCCGCGATCGTCACCGGGACGCTCAGCGGGTTTGCGCTCGCGCTCCACAGGCAGCTCGATCTTGCCCATATGCTTGGGGCCGGCGAGCTTGGCCACGTTCACCCGGATGGTCTCGGGCTCAACGGGAGCGGCGGGTGCGGGCGTTTCGGCGGCGGGCGCAACAGGCTTGGGCGCTTCGGGAACCGGGGGCGGCGCAGGTGCTGCGGCAGCTGACTTCTTGGTGGTCTTCTTCGCCGGGGTGAGGTCGATCTTGCCCAGGTGCTTGGGCCCTTCCATCTTCTCGGCGCGGGCCTTGATCACCTCATCGCCGGGCGCCACGGGGGCGGCTGGTGCAGCGGGTGCTTCGGGCGCCACCTCGGCCACGGGAGCGGGGGCGGCGGGCTTGGCGGGAGCAGCAGCCTCGACAGGAGCCGCGGCCTTGCGCGGAGCCTCCTTGCTGACCGTCTGCATCACCACGCTCTCGCGCTCCTGGCGCGCCTGGATGGTCTGCTTGCTGGCCACCTTTTCGGCCTTGTCCGTGCCGAACTCGTTGTCGAGCAGGTGTATTGCTCCGTGGAGATCTTGGAGTTCGGATTCTGCTCCACCTGGTGCCCTTTCGAGGCCAGGAACTCCACCACGGTGTGCAGCCCCAGGTTGAATTCCCGGGCCACCTTGCTCAGTCGGATCGCCTTGTCCACCGTTTCGCTCATACAGTTCCTCTTATGCCCGCTGGCGCTGCCCGCGTTTAGGTTGTTGGTCCTGGTCGTTGGTCTCGTTGTGCTCGTCCTGGTAGCGGGTGTGCCTCTCTCTTCTTCACCAACAACCAGCAACCCCTTCCTATTTCTCCAATTCTGCTTTCAGTACGCGCAGCACTTCCACCACGGTCTCTTCCTCCAGGTCGGTGCGCTTCACCAGTTCCTCCTGTCCGATCTCCATCACGCTGCGCGCGGTATCACATCCGATGCCCTTCAGCTCGTCGATGATCCACTGGTTCGATCTCGTCGGCGAATTCCGACAGGTCGACGTCATCCGTCACCTCATCGCTGTCGCGGTACACGTCGATATCGAAGCCCGTGAGGCGACCGGCCAGCTTGATGTTGTGGCCGCCCTTGCCGATGGCCAAGGCCACCTGATCGGGCTTCATGTACACCTCGGCGCGCTTGTTCTCCAGGTCCAGCTTGATGTTGCCGACCTTGGCAGGGCTGAGGGCCCGCTGGATCAGCAACTGGTCGTTGCTGGTGTAGTTGATCACGTCGATGTTCTCGTTGCGCAGCTCGCGTACGATGCCGTGGATGCGACTGCCCTTCATGCCCACGCACGCGCCTACTGGGTCGATGCGATCGTCGTAGCTCTCCACGGCGACCTTGGCACGCTCACCGGGTTCGCGCACGATGCGCTTGATGGTGATGAGGCCATCGGCCACTTCAGGAACTTCCTGTTCGAACAGCTTCTCGAGGAACTCGGGGGCCGTGCGGCTCAGGATCACACGTGGGCTGTTGCCCTGCATCTCCACCTTCCACACCACGGCGCGCACGCTGTCGCCCTTCTTGAAGAAGTCGACCTTGATCTGCTGGTCCTTGGGCATGATCAGCTCGTTGCCCTCGTCGTCGAGGATGAGCGTCTCGCGCTTCCAGATCTGGTACACCTCGCCGGTGATGATCTCGCCCACGCGCTCCTTGTACTTGTTGTACAGGTGGTCCTTCTCCAGCTCCATGATGCGGCCCTGGAGGTTCTGCTTGATCGAAAGGATGTTGCGGCGCAGGAACTCCAGGATCTTCATCTCCTGGCTCACCTCCTCGCCCACCTCGAAGTCGGGTTCGATCTTGCGGGCCTCGCTGAGCTCGATCTCCAGCGCGTCGTCCTCGCTCATGCCGTCCTCCACGATCACGCGGTTCAGCCAGATCTCCAGGTCACCCTTGTCCGGGTTGATGATCACGTCGACGTTGGCTTCTTCGCCGTATTTCTTCTTTACGACGCCTTTGAACACGTCTTCCAGGATGCCCATCATGGTCACCCGGTCGATGTTCTTCATCTCCTTGAACTCGGAGAACGATTCGATGAGGTTCACTGTGCTCATGGCACTTGCTTCAGTTGAAGTTGATGCTTGCTTGCGTTGACTTGATGTCGGCGAAGGGGATCGCCGTCGTGTCCTTATCCAATTTGGCCGGGCGGCCTTTCACCTTGGCGGGCTGCTCGAGGAGAACGGTGATGCCGTGATCATCGAAGCCGACCAGCTGTGCGCGAAGGAGCTTGCCATCGGCCTTGAGCACCTCCACCATGCGGCCGATGTGCTTCTGGAACTGGCGCTTCACGCGGAAGGGGCGGCCCATGCCGGGGCTGCTCACCTCGAGCTCGATGTCGTCCAGTGCTTCGCCGAACGTGTCGCGCAGGCCCTTGTTGATGGAGGTGAGGTCGTTGAGGGTGATGGCCTTGTCGTTGTCCACTTCCACAATGGCCTTGCCGCTCGGGCGCACCTCGGCGAACACCAGGAAATGTGGTGTTCCCTCCAGTTGGCGCTCCAGCGCTTGGGTGAGCATGGCAGTGGTGATCATTCGGCTCCGGCGGGGCTGGGAATAAAAAAGAGGGGCGGCCCCCTCTTTCCTCTTTCCAGCCGACTTTCGGGTGCAAATGTAACGATCGGACCGATCGGTTGATGCCGGAGGGGCCGCCCCGGTGCCGATCTTCGCCCCCACCATGCGCCGCGCCCTCCTCCTTGCTGGACTTTTGCTGCTGGTGGCCGGGGTGGCCTGGCCTTGGCTGACCCGCGGGAACTGGTGGCGCTGGATCGGTCACCTGCCCGGGGATATCCACATTAAACAGGAGGGGTTTTCGTTCCATTTCCCGCTGATGACCTGCCTGCTGGCCTCGGCGCTGGTGACCTTGGTGGCGTGGCTGCTGCGGCGGTGATCAGGGCTTCAATCCCACGAGTTTCCCATCCTGGATCACCCACACCTTGGTGCCATGCATCTTGGCGATCCGGCGGGCTTCCTTGGCGGCGCGTTTGAGTGCGAGGGTGATCCGCTGGACCTTCTCGCTCGGCTTCTTTGTGCTCATGGATACGAGGTCAAAAGTAAGGGTATGGCACCCGATGCATCATAGACCGTATGCTCATCCGCCAAGGCGCGGTAGTGCTCCTCGAAGTTCGACCAGCCTCGTTTGAACCTTCGCAACACGTCAGACTTGGGCACGTCATGCCCGCCTTGGGCCACTCGCGCGGCTATACGCTTCATCGAGATCGCGGGGGAGTCCAACTTCAGGAACACGATCTCGATGCGATAGCCCAGCTTCTTCCATTTCGTGATCAAATCGATGTACGTGCGGCCGCTCAAGGTGCTCTCCAGCGCGAAGGACTCCCTCGCTCGAGTGAGCCGTTCCAATTCTTCGAGCAAGATGCGACCGGCTGCACGAGCTGCGCGTTCGGGTTTAAGCGGAGAAAGCCCGGTGGCGATGTAGTCGGCGTTCAGGAAGTTTATGATGTCCGCGTCCTGGACCAGATAGCTCTTAGCGAAGGTGGTTTTCCCCGCACCGTTCGGACCGGCGATGATGATGCAACGGGGTGCCTTAAGCCGGCTCATTCAGTCGATGGAGTGGCTCCCCTTCGCTTCCAAATGATGAAGTTGCCCTTGGCCTCGCCGCGCTCTTCAATGGCCGGTGGGTTCCGCTCGATGTCCCGCAGGTATTGCACCAATCGCTCCCACGGCGTTAGTGCCATGAACTCGCGCTCACGACGCGCGTTGCTCTCTTCCTTCGTTTCGAACCGGATGCGGGGGTCGGTGCGCATCTCCTTCAGGTATCAGGCCGTGGCGCTCACCTTCTTCTCCCCCTTCACGGGCAGCATCTCCTTCACCGCCGCGATCAGGGCCACCTCATCGAAGCCGCATTCGGCGTAGAGTTCCTTCTGGCTGCCGTGCTCGATCCACTTGTCGGGAATGCCGAGCCGCTTCACCTGCGCATTGTATCCGTGGTCGGCCATGAACTCCAGCACCGCGCTGCCCATGCCGCCCTGAATGCAACCGTCCTCCACGGTGATCACGTGCTTGAACTTGCCGAAGACCTCGTGCAACAGCATCTCATCGATCGGCTTCGCGAAGCGCATGTCGTAGTGCGCAATGGAATAGCCTTCGGCCTGCAGCGTCTCGATGCCTTTGGCGGCGATGTTGCCGATGTGCCCGATGGTGAGCACGGCGATATCGTTGCCGGTGCGCACTTTGCGACCGGTGCCGATGATGATCTCCTTGAAGGGCGTCTTCCACTCGGTCATCACGCCTTCGCCACGCGGGTAGCGGATGCTGAAGGGGCCGCAATCGCGCAGTTGCGCGGTGTACATCAGGTTGCGCAGCTCCTCCTCGTTCATCGGCGCGCTCACGATCATGTTCGGGATGCAGCGGAAGTACGCGATGTCGAAGGCGCCGTGGTGCGTGGGGCCATCGGCCCCGGCCAGTCCGCCGCGATCGAGGCAGAAGATCACATGCAGCTTCTGCAAGGCCACGTCGTGCACCACCTGGTCGTAGGCGCGCTGCATGAAGGAGCTGTAGATGTTGCAGAACGGCACCAGTCCCTGCGTGGCCATGCCGGCGGAGAAGGTCACGGCGTGCTGCTCGGCGATGCCCACGTCGAAGGCGCGGTCGGGCATGGCCTTCATCATGATGTTGAGCGATGAGCCGCTCGGCATGGCCGGCGTGATGCCCACGATCTTCGGGTTCTTCTCGGCCAGTTCCACGATGGTGTGGCCGAACACATCCTGGTAGCTGCGGCGGCTGCGGGCTCTTTGGCACGACCTTGATGATCTCGCCCGTTTCCTTGTTGAAGAGCCCGGGCGCATGCCACACCGTGGGGCTGCCCGCTTCCGCAGGCTCGTAGCCCTTGCCCTTGACGGTGATCGGTGTGCAGGATCTTGGGGCCGGGGATGTCGCGCAGGTCCTTCATCACCTTCACCAGGCGCTCCACATCATGCCCGTCCACCGGACCGAAGTAGCGGAACTTGAGGCTCTCGAACAGGTTGCTCTGGTTGAGCAGCGCCGTCTTCATGCGCGTGCTCCACCTTCTGCGCGATGGCCTGTGCGTTCGGGCCGAACTTGCTGACCTTTCCGAGCAGCTTCCACACATCGTCCTTCACCTTGTTGTAGGTGTGGCTGGTGGTGATGTCGGTGAGGTATTCCTTCAGTGCACCGACGTTCGGGTCGATGCTCATGCAGTTGTCGTTGAGCACCACCAGCAGGTCGCTGTTGGCCGTGCCGCCGTGGTTCAGCGCCTCGAAGGCCATGCCTGCCGTCATGGCGCCATCGCCGATCACGGCCACCACCTGGCGGTCCTTCTCTCCCTTCAGCTTGCTGGCCACCGCCATGCCGAGCGCACCGCCGATTGACGTGCTGCTATGGCCTACGCCGAAGGTGTCGTACTCACTCTCGCTGCGCTTGGGGAAGCCACTGAGGCCTTTGTACAGGCGGTTGGTGTGGAACACCTCGCGGCGACCGGTGAGGATCTTGTGACCGTAGGCTTGGTGGCCCACATCCCACACCAGCTGGTCGTAGGGCGTGTTGAAGACATAATGCAGTGCAACGGTGAGTTCCACCACGCCCAGGCTGGCGCCGAAGTGCCCGCCCTTCACGCTCACCACGTCGACGATGAAGTTCCGCAGCTCCTTGCACACCTGATCCAGCTGCGCCTCGTTCAACGTGCGCAGGTCGGCAGGGACCTGGATACGCTCCAGGAGCGGGTATGTGCCGGGGGTATGTTCCACGGGGTGGGACTGTGCGGAAGAGAACAAATGTAACGGACGCATGGTTCACGGGGGTCCTGCCTGCAACGGCCACCGGCGCCGATCCGTGTGTGCCGATCAAACCATGGAGCCATTTTTCCGTCCCACGCCTGTACATTCACACACCATGAGAACGATCCTTTCCACTCTGTTCTGCCTTACGCTGCTTGTTCAGGCAACGGCACAGGAGCTGGCAGCTCCGGACAGCACGGGCCTTCCCGGCGACGACTTCAGCCTGCAAGGCGCGCTGGACCTGTTCAAGCGCAACATCGAAATGGAAAAGTTCGAAGAGGAATTGAACACGGACAGCACGCACGTGAACAACCTGGACCTGGACGGGAACGGGGAGATCGACTACGTGCAGGTGGAAACACAGCGCGAAGGGGATGCCGTGTACGTGGTGATGAAAGTGGCGGTGAGCGCGACCGAGAGCCAGGATGTGGCGGTGATCGGCATTGAGAAGACCGGCGAGGAGAGTGCCACGCTCCAGATCATCGGGGATGAGGAACTGTACGGTCCGAACGCGTTCGTTGAGCCGTTCGCGGAAGAGGAGAGCGCACGACCGGCCAAAGGCCCCTCGGCTCCAGAACTGGTGGGCGTCCGTGTAACGGTGAACGTGTGGTCCTGGCGCCCTGTTCCGTGGTGCTTCAGTCCGCGCTACTATCCCTACGTCTCGCCTTGGGGCTGGGGGCGGCACCCTGGTTAGTGGAAGCCGTGGCGGCCCCATCCATGGCATTCCTGGCGCGGCCTGCACCGCCACCACGGCTGGTATCGCCCATGGCATGCGTGCCGCATCAACCGCGCGCAGGCCATCTATGGGCCACGACGTGCACACAGCGCCACGGTGCATGCGCGGTATGCCGATGCGCACAAGCGCCATGCCGCAGCCCGAAAGGCGCGCAACACGTCGGTGAAACCCGCAGGCAAGGTCGACGGACAGCACATACGGAAGGCAAGCCCCACGCCACGCACCACCGCACCCAAGGATGGCGCCAAGGGCAGGCCCAAGGCCACGCGGCCTACGCGTGCCGGAGGCAAAAAGAAACGTTGAGCAACTACGGCGCGAGGCAACGAACGGCGCATGCTTCCGGTCATCCCGTCGATCTCCCATTCCCATGCGCTCACCGCTGTTCATTTCCCTCCTGCTGACCATCTCCGCTACGGCCCAGCAGCCCGACTGGCTGGTGAGCTGGCCCGTGGCCTACACCATGAACCCGGCCATGCCGCGCCATGTGCTCGCATCCTCGGGCAATGGGAACCTGATGAGCGCGCGCTTGATTAGCGCAGCATTCAACTATGGACAGGACATCATGGGCACCTGCGCCGTTGAACGCATCGACCCCGCCACGGGCCAGGCCCTGTGGAGTTGCACGATGTCCGACACGGCCACGGTGGATTGTGGAGCCGTGGATGTCTTGGGCAATGTGTACGTGGCAGGCAAGTTCATCGGACCTCTGGCCATTTGCGATGGGTCCATTCTAAGCCATACCGGGGTGGGCTGGGACCTGGACCAGTACGTGATCAAGTTCGATCCGACGGGTCTGGTGCTATGGAGCCGGAACATCTCTGTGAACGATCCACAGGCCAGCATGATCAGTGCCATCACGATCGATCCTGAGGGCCGCGCCTGGTATGCCACAAGCGACTTCAACCTGGCACGCATCTCCCGCCTGGATGAACAAGGCAATGATGCCGAGATCCGCTTCATCGACGGGGCCAAGATGATCGGCGGGCTGGACTTCAGCCCTTCCGGAGCCATGTATGTGAGCGGCGCGGCGGGACTCGGCGGATTCGCCTTCGGTGGCAGCGCCACGCAAGCGCCGAACGCCTACAACATGTTCGCACTGCGTTTCGATGCCGCGGGGCAAGCTGATTGGGTGGAGTTCGCCGAGGATGTCACGTTCCAACAGCCGAGCATCGCGGTGGATGATGATGGCAACGCGTTCGTGGCGGGGTCGATGTTCAGTCCATCCAACTGGGGCAGTGTACTCTTCAATGGCCCTAATTGGGTGAACAACGCGTTCCTCGCCAAAGCGGACAGCAGCGGGCAATTCCTCTGGGGCGCCGAAAGTTCACCCGTTTCGGGCCCGATCAGCGGCGACCTCACCGCTCCTGCGCGCACCATGGTGGGCCTCGATGACCAAGGACACGCTTACATCACCGGCACGTTGAGGGGCATGGTGGATTGGGGTAATGGCGTGGTGAGCAATGGCATCACGCTCGGCGTGAACACGCAGACCATCGTGTCGTTCGATACCGATGGAACACCGCTCTGGGCCGCCACCAGCATGCCCAACGCGGCCTTCACCACCGCCATGGACATCGCGACCTTCGGCGATGGAACCGTGTACTTCAGCAGTCATGTGAGCGGCGAGTTCGTCTTCACGCCGCATTCCACCGGCACGGGCGGGCAGCAGTCTTATGTGCTCGGCAGGATCTCTCAATGGAAGCACGGGTGCAGCCGAACAGGATCAGGTGCCCACCCTGTCCGTATGGCCGGTACCAACGAGCGATCGACCTGATCATCACTCTGCCGCAACATCAAGCTGTCGTTGCCATGCTGGTTGACATCAATGGCAAGGATGTGATGGAGATCAACTTGCGCCATGGCGCGAACACGCTGGATGTTTCGCCGCTCGGTGCGGGGATCTACCTGCTGCGGATGTCCGATGGACGCACCGCGCGGATCGTGAAGGAATCGATCAGCCCTTTTTCAGGAACGCATCCCAGCCCTGGGCCGTGAGCTCGTGCTGGCCACCCTGTTTGTCGATGAGCGCGTAGCCGCTGTGCTTGTCGGTCATATGGCCGACCACCGTGAGGTTCGGATTGCCCTTGATCTTGTCGTGGTCCGCGAGCGGAATGGTAAACAGCAGTTCGTAGTCCTCGCCGCCGTTCAGCGCGCAGGTGGTGGGATCGAGGTTGAAGTCGCGCGCGGTCTGGTAGGTGCCGGGATCGATGGGCAGCTTGTCGTCGAAGATGCGCACACCCAGACCCGAACTGCGCGCTATGTGGATGGCCTCGCTCGCCAGCCCGTCGCTGATGTCGATCATGCTCGTAGGCTTCACGTCGAGCTTCTTTAACAGCTCGATGATGTCCTTACGGGCCTCAGGCTTTAACTGCCGTTCGAGGATGTAGTCGTGCCCCACGAGGTCGGGCTGCGCGCCGGTCTCCTTGAACACGGCCTTCTCGCGCTCCAGCACCTGCAGGCCCATGAAGGCACCACCGAGGTCGCCGCTCACCACCAGCAGGTCGTTCTCCTTCGCGCCGCTGCGGTACACGATGTCCTCCTGCTTCGCCCCGCCGATCGCGGTGATGCTGATGATCAGGCCGCTGTTGCTGCTGCATGTATCGCCGCCCACCAGATCAACGCCGTAGTGCGCGCAGGCCAGCAGCATGCCTTCGTACAGCTCATCCACCGCCTCCACCGGAAAGCGGTTGCTGATCGCCAGCGCCACCAGCACCTGCTGCGGCTGCGCGTTCATCGCGTACACATCGCTCAGGTTCACCACGATGGCCTTGTAGCCAAGATGCTTCAAGGGCACATAACCCAGATCGAAGTGCACCCCCTCTACCAGCATATCGGTAGTGACCACCTGGTGCAGGCCTTGCGGATCGATCACCGCGGCATCGTCGCCGATGCCCTTCACAGACGAAGGATGCGCCAGATGAATGCGCGATGCGAGGCGCTCGATGAGGCCGAACTCGCCGAGTGCGGAGAGTTCGGTGCGGGAGGTGCTGTCGGTCATGGCGTGTTCCTTCGGAAGGTTGCGATCGACCAGATCACCACGCGGGCGCTGTCCGTAACCAGCATGGGGCCACCGCCGGGACACCACACATCGGCGAACTCCTTCAGCTGGCCCAGCGTGGCGTTCACGCGATAGCGGCCGGGGCTGTGAGTATCCATCTCCAAACGGCGACGCAGCTCCTGGTCCGTGATGTTCTGCCGCCAGATCTGGCCGTAGCCGAGGAAGAAGCGCTGCTTCCAGCTGAAGCCATCCACCAGCGGCGGCTCCGGCTTGCCTTCCATGGACTTCACCAAGGCGTAGTAGCTCAACGTAAGGCCACCCAGGTCGGCGATGTTCTCGCCCACGGTGAGGCCACCTTTGATGTGCATGCCGGGCATCGCCTCGATGCCATCGAAGTACGTGATCAGCTTCTGCGAGAGCGCGTTGAAGTTCTGCTTGTCCTCCGCGGTCCACCAGTCCACCAGGTTACCCTTCGCATCGAACTTGGCGCCCTGATCATCGAAGCCGTGCGTGAGCTCATGACCGATCACGGTGATGATGCCGCCGTAGTTGATCGCATCATCCGCATCTGCATTGAAGAAGGGCGGCTGCAGGATGCCGGCGGGGAACACCACTTCGTTGCGTGATGGGTTGTAGTAGGCGTTCACCGTCTGCGGCGTCATGCCCCACTCCTTCGGATCCACGGGCTTGCCCACGCGGGAGAGGTTGTCGTTGGCGCGCCAGGCCGCCATGTTCATGGTGTTCTGTACGAGCGTGGTCGGCGTGATGTCCACCATGCTGTAATCCTTCCACACATCAGGGTAGCCGATCTTGGTGGTGAACGCCGCCAGTTTCTCATGCGCCTTCACCTTGGTCTCGGGCGACATCCACGCGAGACCGTCGATGCGCTCGCCATAGACCTTGCGCACGTTCTCGATCATGTCCTCCACACGCTTGCGCGAAGAGGCGGGGAAGAAACGGTCGGCGTAGAGCTTGCCGAGCGGCTCGCCCAGCAGGCCATTGGTCACGCGTAGGGCGCGCTCGGCGCGGGTGCGTTGCTGCTTGGTACCGGCCATCACCGTGCT
This sequence comes from uncultured Flavobacteriales bacterium, assembly GCA_963814325.1. Taxonomy (GTDB): domain Bacteria; phylum Bacteroidota; class Bacteroidia; order Flavobacteriales_F; family PHOS-HE28; genus PHOS-HE28. The sequence goes on along the minus strand of CAWFCK010000002.1, from coordinate 170,985 downwards.
GTTGAAGTGGAACGCCTCCTGGTCGATGGCCTTGTTCAACGAGCCGGCATAGGCCGCAAGCACCTTCCACTTCATCCAGAGCTTCACGGTGGCCATGGGTGCGGCCGCCACATAGGCCGATGCTTTTTCCACATACGTGCGGTCCTCGAGCAAGAGGCTGTCCGGAACATTGATGCCTTCGGCCTTGGCCCATGCGTTGAGGTCGATCTTCGGTGAGAGCTTCGCGTAGTCGGCGAAGGCGATGCGCTTGTAGATGTCCGGGTTGCGCGTCTGGATGTTGGTGAGCTGCAACTTGGCGAGGCCCGTCTCGAACGCGAGGATGGTCCTGCCGGCGTCCTTCATCGGCATTCCGGCCAGCGTGAAGAGCGTGTCCACATGCTTCACGAACTCGGCGCGGATGTTCATCATGCCGGAATCCGTCTTCTCATAGTAGCTGCGCTCGCCCAGGCTCAGGCCGTCCTGCCCGCTGTAAAGCGCGTTCATGTCGCTATGCTGCATGTCAGCCTCGGCCTGGAACCCCACGAATTGCCGCACGCCGATCTTGCCGTACTCACCGCACAGCGCAGCGTAATCCTTCAGGTCCTTGATCGCGTCGATGCGATCGAAGTAGGGCTTCAGCGGCGTTGCGCCCAGCTTCTCCACGGTCAACGTGTCCATGAACGAGCGGTACATGTCCGCGATCAACTGGTCCTCGGAGCCCTTCTTCGCATCCTTCTTCGCCATCACCTCATCGATGATGCCCTTCACCTTCACTTCCAGGTTCTCCTTCGCCAGGATCACGAACGAGCCCCAGCGCGATTCAGTGGAAGGCACCGGATTGTTCGTCTTCCAGGTGCCGTTGACATACGTGTCGAAGTCGGCGCACGGCGCCATGGTGGTGTCCATGGTGGCCATGTCGAAGGCGGGAACGGCCGGGGCTTGGGCGGTCGTTTCCTCTTTCGGCGATGTGGTGCAGGCGGCCAGACCCAGCGTTGCGATGGCCACCATAAAAGCGGAGCGTGCGTTCATGTACAGGTGAAAATGGGGCGCAAAGCTATTCCCATCGGCTACGCAGGGCCCATGCTGCTCGTGCTCAGTGGTTGAAAGGTCCACGGCTTGTTGGCGCAGCAAGGCCGTATGACCCTGCAAGAACAGTGGGGGGCTGGCCGAACTACTCGTCCATTCAAGTGTTCTGTTGCGACCCATTGCCCTAAGCCATTTGGGCTGTACCTTTGCTTCCAAGTGTTGTTTAGACTGATTCTAAATAAGAACGACAAGCCATGATAAAGGTCAGTGAGAACGCGAAAGCGGAGGTGACCAAGCTCCTCGGCATGGAGGGCCGGGGACCTGACCATTTCGTGCGCGTGGGCGTGAAGGGTGGCGGCTGCTCGGGCCTGATGTACGACCTCGACTTCGACGACCAGATGAAGGACGGCGACAAGGTTTTTGAGGACAACGGCGTGAAGGTGGTGGTGGACAAGAAGAGCCTGCTCTACCTGCTCGGCACCACGCTCGACTTCAGCGGCGGCCTCAACGGCAAGGGATTCCAGTTCGTGAATCCGAACGCGAGCCGGACCTGTGGGTGTGGGGAAAGCTTTTCAGATCTGAGTTCACCACAGAGACACAGAGCGCACAGAGGAAATTCAAATGGCAAAGTCCACACAAGCACCACGATCGAACAGGGAATCCGAATTCTCTGTGTCCTCCGTGCCTCTGCGGTGAAGCATTCAATGGCACAAGACACCGACGATATCCTCCGCGAGGTCACCTCGAAAGAGTACGCCTACGGCTTCGTTACCGACATCGAGAGCGAGAAGGCCGCGAAGGGGCTGAACGAGGACATCGTGCGCTTCATCAGCAAGAAGAAGAACGAGCCGGAGTGGATGCTGGAGTGGAGGCTCGAGGCCTACCGCATCTGGCTGAAGATGGAGGAGCCGCACTGGGCGCACGTCGCCTATCCGAAGATCGACTACCAGAACAGCTACTACTACAGCGCACCGAAGAAGAAGCCTACGCTCAACAGCCTTGACGAAGCGGATCCCGAGTTGATCAAGACCTTCGAGAAGCTGGGCATCAGCATGGAGGAGCAGAAGCGCCTCGCCGGTGTCGCGGTGGACATCGTGTTCGACAGCGTGAGCGTGAAGACCACGTTCCAAGCGGCGCTGAAAGAGAAGGGCATCATCTTCTGCTCGTTCAGCGACGCGGTGCATGAGCATCCCGACCTGATCAAGAAGTACCTCGGCAGCGTGGTGCCGCGCACGGACAACTACTTCGCCGCGCTCAACAGCGCCGTGTTCAGCGATGGCAGTTTCTGCTACATCCCGCCGGGCGTGCGCTGCCCCATGGAGCTCAGCACCTACTTCCGCATCAACGAGGCCATGACCGGCCAGTTCGAGCGCACGTTGCTGATCGCCGATGAAGGCGCCTACGTGAGCTACCTCGAAGGCTGCACCGCACCCATCCGCGACGAGCACCAGCTGCACGCCGCCGTGGTGGAACTCGTCGCGTTGAAGGACGCGGAGATCAAGTACAGCACCGTCCAGAACTGGTACCCCGGCGACAAGGACGGCAAGGGCGGCATCTACAACTTCGTCACCAAGCGCGGCATGTGCCTCGGCGATCGCAGCAAGATCAGCTGGACGCAGGTGGAGACCGGCAGCGCGATCACGTGGAAGTACCCGAGCTGCGTGCTGAAAGGCGACTACAGCACCGGCGAGTTCTACAGCGTGGCGGTGACGAACAACCGCCAGCAGGCCGACACGGGCACCAAGATGACCCACATCGGCAAGGGCACGAAGAGCACCATCGTGAGCAAGGGCATCAGCGCGGGCTTTTCCAACAACAGCTACCGCGGCCTGGTGAAGATCGGCAAGGGCGCGAAGGGCGCACGCAACTTCAGCCAGTGCGATTCACTGCTGCTCGGCGACCGCTGCGGCGCGCACACCTTCCCCTACATCGAGAGCGAGAACCCGACCGCGATGGTGGAGCACGAGGCCACCACGAGCAAGATCGGCGAGGACCAGATCTTCTACCTCAACCAGCGTGGCATCGAGACGGAGAAGGCCGTGAGCCTGATCGTGAACGGGTATTGCAAAGAGGTGCTGAACCAGTTGCCGATGGAGTTCGCGGTTGAAGCCCAGAAGCTCTTGGCTGTAAGCCTTGAAGGATCTGTAGGATAACCACATGTAGCGTCGACCCATCGGGTCGACCCGAACGATAGCAGACGAACCATGTTGAAGATCGAAAACCTCCACGCCCGCATCGAAGGCAAGGAGATCCTGAAAGGACTGAGCCTTGAAGTGAAGGCGGGCGAAGTCCACGCCATCATGGGACCTAATGGCATCCGGCAAGAGCACGCTTGCGAATGTGCTCGCTGGCCGTGATGAATATGAGGTGACCGGCGGAACGTGACCTACCAAGGCGACGACCTGCTCGAACTGTCCCCGGAAGAACGCGCATGGAAAGGCATCTTCCTCGCCTTCCAATACCCGGTGGAGATCCCCGGCGTGAGCAACATGAACTTCCTGCGCACGGCGCTGAACGAGACGCGCAAGGCCAACGGCCTAGCGGAGCTCGGCGGCAAGGATTTCCTCACGCTCGTCCGCGAACGCGCCAAGCTGGTGGAGATGGATGCCGACCTGATGAACCGCAACCTGAACGTGGGCTTCAGCGGTGGCGAGAAGAAGCGCAACGAGATCTTCCAGATGGCGATGCTCGAACCCAAGCTCGGCATCCTCGACGAGACCGACAGCGGCCTGGACATCGACGCGCTGCGCATCGTGGCCGGCGGCGTGAACAAGCTGCGCTCGAAAGACAACGCCTTCATCGTGGTGACGCACTACCAGCGCTTGCTGGACTACATCGTGCCCGACGTGGTGCACGTGATGGCCGATGGCCGCATCATCAAGAGCGGACCGAAGGAACTGGCGCTGGAGCTGGAGGCGAAGGGCTACGATTGGGTGAAGGAGCATGCATTATGATGATCAGATGATGAGAAGATCAGACGATCAGAAAATGGAATGCCTTGGCCGCGATAAATGCACCTGTACCGTCGACCCACTGGGTCGACCCGCGAAGCCATGAGCACAGCAACTGCACTAGACCCCAAGGCCACCGTGCTGCCGCTGCTCGAAGGCTCCACCTGGCCCGGCGCTGCTGAAGCACTGGCGCAAGCACACGCGCTTCCCGTTCCGAGCATCAAGACCGAGGCGTGGAAATACACCCGCGTCGGCAAGCTGTTCAAGGATGCCGTACACCGCGCCCAAGGGTGATGCGACCGTTGCACTTGCCTGCCCGCCTGCCCTTCGACGCCACCCGCGTCGTCTTCGTGAACGGCCACTTCCGCGCTGACCTCAGCGATGACCTGAAAGCTGACAAGGGCATCGTCATCGACAGCCTGAAGCACCACCTGGCACACGGCCCGGTGAAGACCCACTACGGACAGGTCGCGCCCATCGGCGATCGCCTCTTCACGGCGATGAACACCGCCGCGCCCACCGACGGCCTGATCATCCTCGCCACCAAAGGCACGAAGACGAGCAAGCCGATCCATGTGCTGCACATCACAACGAGCGGCCAGCAATTGATCCAGCCGCGCGACCTGTTCATGCTGCACGAAGGCGCAATGGTTGAGGTCATCAGTTGAACACATCGGGAGCGATGCTTCATCCTCGTTGGTGAACAGCGTTCGTGAGAGCGTTGTCGGCGAAGGCGCGAACCTCACGATCCACCTGCTGCAGAACGAAGCCAACGGGCCCGCGCACATCGGTCTCGATGGTGTGACGATCGGCGCAAAAGGACGTTTCAGCATCGACACCACGACCTTGAACGGCTCGCTGGTGCGCAACGAAGTGAACGTAGCTCTTGCCGGTCCCGAAGCACATGCCGAACTGAACGGCGTGTACGTCCTCAACGGCACCACGCACTGCGACAACCACACCTACATCGGCCACGACGTGCCGGACTGCACCAGCGACGAGCTCTACAAGGGCATCATCGCGGAGAAGGGCACGGGCGTGTTCAACGGCAAGGTGTACGTGAAGCAGGATGCACAGCGCACCCGCGCCTACCAGAGCAATGCGAACATCCTGCAAGGTGATGACGCGCGCATCTTCACCAAGCCCGAACTGGAGATCTATGCCGACGATGTGAAGTGCAGCCACGGTTGCACCATCGGTCGCCTGGATGAGAAAGGCCTGTTCTACCTGCGTTCACGCGGAGTGAGCGAAGCCGAAGCGCGGACGGATGCTCTCGCACGCGTTCATGACGGATGTGCTGGAGCGTATCACGAACGAGGATTGGCGGAAGCACCTCGCGGGATTGATCGATGCGAAACTTGCCCTGTTGTGATCGATGCGACTACTTGGGCACATAGGCAGACGACCAATTGGAGCACTGGGATGCTCGGTGCTTCTCATGAGTTTGAGTGGCTGCAAACGCTATTTCGACCCTGATGATCTGGTCGCGTATGGTGCGTATGAGCCTGGCGATACGATCATCCTTGGGAGCAGCCTTGGTCAACAGGACACGATGGTCATCGAATCAAAGTTCAGCTACCATACCGGAGGTGATGGAGCCATGAGTTTCTACAATTTGCCCGAGGCAGCAATCACATATAGGGGTGGCCGGTTCCCCTATTGGTTGATGACGAATCCTATCAGCCACGAACAAGAGAAGCAACTACTGAGCACCCGATTGCACCTATCGGACGACGTCCAAACAGAAGAGATCTACTTCGAGGGATTCATCGGAACCATTGACAGGGCAAATCAGCAGACAACAGCATTCGACAGCCTCTATTCCTTCCCGGTTTACAAGGTGCCGAGATTCGACGCAAGCACCGCACGCGACTCTATTGACCTGACCTATGTGTACTGGTCGGATAGCCTTGGGGTAGTATCCTACGATACCAAGGCCGGGGTGAATTGGTCGCTCATGCATCGAAGTCACTTGCCAGCACAGGAAGAATGAAAGTGGCTACGGCATACGACATCGAGGAGATCCGTGCGCAGTTCCCGATCCTGAAGGAGCTGGTACATGGCAAGCCGCTGGTGTACTTCGACAACGCCGCGACCAGCCAGAAGCCGCGCCGCGTGATCAAGGCCGAGAGCGCCTACTACGCCACGATCAATGCCAACGTGCATCGCGGTGTGCATACGCTGAGCACCAAGGCCACCGAAGCGCAGGAGGCCGCGCGCGAGACCATCCGCACGCACATCAACGCGAAGCACGCGCACGAGGTGATCTTCACCAGTGGCACCACGGCGAGCATCAACCTCGCGGCGACCAGCCTTGGTCAACTGCTGCTGAAGAAGGGCGACTGAAGGTGGTGATCTCAGCGGCATGGAGCACCACGCAACATCGTTCCCTGGCAGCTGGCCTGCGAGCGGCATGGTGCGGTGCTGAAGGTGATCCCGATCACGGACAGCGGCGAATGGGACCTGATTCCGAGCAAGCCCGGTGCCATTCTCGGGACAAGACCCGCATTCTCGCGATCAGCCACGTGAGCAACACGCTGGGCACGATCAACCCGGTGAAGAAGCTGATCGCGCGAAGCGAAGAAGCGCGGCATCATCACCGTGGTGGATGGCGCGCAGGCGCATCGCGCACCTGGAGATCGATGTGCAGGACCTCGGCTGCGACCTCTATGCCTTCAGCGGGCACAAGGCCTACGGCCCCACGGGCACGGGCGTGCTCTACGGCCGCGAGGAATTGCTGGAGCGCATGCCCCCCTGGCAAGGCGGCGGCGAGATGATCGACGCGGTCACCTTGAGAAGACCACCTAGGCCAAGCTGCCCTTCAAGTTCGAGGCCGGCACGCCGCACATCGCGGGCATCATCGGCTTGGGCGAGGCCATTCGCTGGATGCAGGACTACGACCTCGACGCCATGGCCGCGCATGAGCACACGCTGCTCGAACATGCGACCAAGGAGTTGCTCACCATCGATGGCCTGCGCATCATCGGCACGGCGAAAGAGAAAGTGGGCGTGATCAGCTTCGTGATCGAAGGCGTCCACCACTACGACCTCGGCACCCTGCTCGACCAACAAGGCATCGCCGTGCGCACGGGCCACCACTGCACGCAGCCGCTGATGGAGCGCTTCGGCGTGAGCGGAACCACGCGGGCGAGCTTCGCGTGCTTCAATACGATCGCGGAGGTGGATGCGATGGTGGCCGGGGTGAAGAAAGGAGTAAAGATGTTGCGATGAACATGACAATGGTCCAAATCGCTCGGGCTCTGTTCGTATTTCTGATCACGGCAGCTGCCTGCACGAAACCCGTTAAGCAACCAGCGCTTGAAACCGCAGATCTCACGGTCAAGACGAGGGACCCGGACAAGATGATCCACTTGAATTACTACCCCAATGGAAGACTGCGATCGGTGACAACGGCGAATGTCGATTCAACTCAGATCATTAAGACTTTCTTCGTTGATAGCACCGGACTGGTCGGCGGTATGCAATTGAAAACAGGTGCTGTGCAGCAACACGTAGTAGAATACTATCCCAATGGAAAGCCCATGGGTTTGGTCAACCTCGATAGCACTTCAACCGGCGATGCGTTCTATTACTATCCCAACGGCCAGCGAAGTACGGAGGGCAGGCTGATCAATGGAAAGAATTCGGGGGTGTGGATGTACTACGACGAGGACGGCACGCTGACGCGTATCGATACGCTGAAATGATGCTCCTATGAACACCATCACCCAAGCCCAACAAGAAGTGGTGGATGAGTTCGCCATGTTCAGCGACTGGCAGGACCGCTACGAGCACCTGATCGAGCTGGGCAAGGACCTGCCGTTGATCGCGCCGGAGAAGAAGACCGAGGAGAACATCGTGCGCGGTTGCCAATCGCGTGTTTGGCTCAACGCTGAACAGAAGAAAGGCCTAGTTCACTTCACCGCCGACAGCGACGCGATGATCACCAAGGGCCTCATCGCCCTGCTCGTGCGCGTGCTGAACGATCGCACTCCACAAGAGATCCTGGACACGCCGCTCACCTTCATCGATACCATCGGCCTGCGCGAACACCTGAGCCCGAACCGCAGCAACGGGCTGGTGGCGATGCTCGACCAGATGAAACGCTATGCGCTGGCGTACTTGGCCAATTCACGCGAAGGAGCATGAGGAAGAGGAATTCACATCACGCAGAGGCGCAGAGAACGCAGAGGGCGTCCACTGTTGTATTTGCATTCTCTGCGACCTCTGCGCCTCTGCGTGAGACGGCATTTCACCCCACTCCCCTCCCATGACCCCCGACGAGAAGAAACAACTGGAGGAGAGCATCATCAATGCGCTCAAGGCCATCTATGACCCGGAGATCCCCGTGGACATCTACGAGCTGGGGCTGATCTACGATGTGGTGATCCGCGACGATGCCAGCGTGTACATCAAGATGACCTTGACCAGTCCGGCGTGCCCGGTGGCGGGAACGCTGCCTGGCGAAGTGGAGCAGAAAGTGGCCGGTGTGCAAGGGGTGAGCAGCGCCAAGGTGGAGATCACCTTCGAGCCGCCCTGGGACCGCACGATGATGAGCGAGGCGGCGCAGTTGGAGCTGGGGTTCATGTAAGTTGGCCGCAGACCTGCGAACCGCAGGTAGGGGCGCAGTGACCCAGAGCCGGCCGAGCCGTAACCGCCTTTGTCCGAATGCATTGGGAGGGGGTTTGGAACGGCCCTATAGCACAACGGAAGCCGTCAGGGCCAGGGTCGTAGTGCTCCTTCCCCTTCCAGGTGGCGGAGCGTGGTCCGTAGAACGGTTTCAGCGGCATCCGGAGAATTCCTATCTTTCATACGGAAGGTTGCTTTCATGCAGCCGGCCTCAGGCCATGATCAAGACCCTGCAATTGATCGAACGCAACGGGAAGTGGGAAACCCTTCCGACCGTTGCGAAGGCCGACCCTGCGAAGTGCCAATTGGCCATGGTATTCGGCTCCCGCGAAGGCATCTCGCGACATGGCCTTTACGCTGATCTCCGCGCCCGATTACCCAACGCCGACCTTGTGTTCGCAAGCACGGCCGGGGAGATCATTGGCAAACATGTTGTGGACGACACCATCACGGTGACGGGCCTGGAATTCGAACACACCACCGTGCGTACGGTGATCACACACATCCGCGATCATGCCGATAGCCGCAGTTGCGGTGAAGCGCTGATGGCCATGCTGCCGGACCAGGACCTGACAGCCGTGCTCGTGTTCTCGGATGGCAGCCAGATCAACGGTTCACAACTCACGATCGGCCTGAACCACGCGAACCGTCGGCGTATCCCGATCACTGGAGGTCTGGCAGGTGATGCCGCACGCTTCGAGCACACCTTCACCGGCCTCAATGAACGCATCGGCGAGGGCAAGGTGGTGGCGGTGGGCCTCTATGGCAAGGATGTGCTCGTGGGCCACGGCTCCTTCGGCGGATGGGACGAGTTCGGTCCTGAGCGCGTGGTGACCTCTTCCGCCTCCAACGTACTGTTCACCGTGGATGGCCGCAGCGCTCTGGGCTTGTACAAGGAGTATCTCGGGGCGTACAGTGAGCAGCTGCCGGGCTCCGCATTGCTCTTCCCGCTGTCCATCCGGCTGAACGGATCCGAGCGCAAGCTTGTGCGTACGATCCTTGCGGTGGATGAGGAGAACGATACCATGACCTTCGCCGGTGACATGCCCGTGGGGGCGCATGTGCGCTTGATGAAGGCCAACTTCGACAAGCTCATCGATGCAGCCGCCACCGCAGCGAACGACTGTTTCATGGACGTGCTCCCCCAACAACCGGAAGTGGCCCTGCTGATCTCTTGCGTGGGCCGCAAGCTGATCCTGCAGGACCGCGTGGAGGAGGAGGTGGAGGCCGCGCAGAACATCTTCGGCCCAGAGACGTGCGTCACGGGTTTCTATTCGTACGGCGAGATCTCGCCCTTCACGCCCGGCGCAGGCTGCGAATTGCATAACCAGACCATGACGATCACCACGTTGAGTGAAGTGTGATGAACAACGAACGACATAAACGGCTCGAGCGGCTCATCGATCGGCACCTGCCGAAGGACCTGGCCGGGGCGCCCGAGATGCAACCCTTCCTTGCCGCCTTGAACGCGGCCTTCAAGGCCATGGACCAGGACCGGCGCATGGCGGAACACGTGTTCGCCGTAAGCGAACGGGAATATCAGAAGGTCCTGCTCGACCTGGAACGCGAGAACCGCCTGAAGCGCGAGCATGTGGCGCGCATGGAAGTGGCCCTCCGCTCGTTCGTGGAGGAAGTGGCTGCGCCAATTGGTCATGCCACGACCGGGACAGCCGAGCGTTGACCCGGTGCCGGGCATGAGAACGTTGACACAATGATCCACTGGGATCGTACGTTGCGGCAGCATGGTCTCCATCGACTACATATGCCATAGTTGCATTCTGGTGACCACACCGGACACCACGCTTTTGTTCGACCCCTGGATCCAAGGACCCGCATTCAAGGGGCAATGGTTCATCTACCCGAAACCAGTTGGCGTGGAGACAGTGTTACAGGCACGCCATATCCTGCTCACCCATGGCCATGAGGACCACATGCACCGGGCCTCACTCGACCTGCTTGACAAGTCGGCGAAGGTGTGGTTCCCCTACCAATGGCGTGCTGGCATCGAGGGGTACATGAAGCACCTCGGATTTGCGGAGGTCGAAGAAGCAGTGACCCTGCGCACGCATGTGCTCGGACCGGACACGCGCATCACGTACCTCGCCTATTCGCTCGAAAGCATCGTGATCATCGAGAGCGGCGGCCTGGTGATCGTCAACATCAACGATGCGTTGAACAGTAATCACGAGAACGTGGTGATGATGTTCCTGCGCGAGCTGAAAAAGCGCTGTCCGCACATCGATATGCTCATCACCGGATTCAGCGGGGCAGGTTATTTCCCCAATCAGGTGCGTTATCCGGGTAAGGACGACAGAGAGGTGGGACGGATCTGCGAGCACTATTTCGCCCATCACTTGTGCCGGTATGTCGACTTCCTGAAGCCGGACCTCGTGGTGCCCTTTGCCCCTGGCTTCGCTCTGTTGGAGGATCACAACCGATGGGTCAATGAAGTGAAGTTCGATCGACGCAAACTGCCAGCGTACCACGAGGAGCATTTCGGGCCGCTCGGAATAACGCAATACATCCCCATCTGGCCGGGAGACCGCTTCGAGGACCTCACTTATCGCGCTTCTTCACCCTACCACGCGCAACTGCAGCACGGATCGATGTACCACCTGCTTGATGAGACCTATCCCGACGAGATCCGCGAAGCGAACACGATGAAGCCCTTCCATGCCGCACGCCTACCTGCCTTGATGGCCGCGTGCGAACAGTGGATGCAGCATAACTCGAAGCTCTATGATCCAGCGGTGCTTGATGACGCATGCTTCACCATCCGATTCACGGACGTTGCGGATCTGGCTTGGAACATCGCACGCACAGCCGGCACCTTCACCATCACAACCGCCTCCGCAACCTCCGCAAAGAGCCGCGTTGTCATCACCACCAGCGCACGGATGCTCGAGCACGCCTTGTCACGTGTCTGGGGTGGTGATGCGCTCACGGCCGGGTATGCGCTCGTGGTCGAAATGTTCGATGAGGATGCGCTCGAGAAGAACCTCGACATCGTGTGCGTTCGGTTGATCACGCGTTACCCGATCATGCGTGAGGATCTGCTGAAACAGCCTTTGCGCGCAGCCCGGTACTTCCTTACGAATCCCACGATCGCCGCCCTGCACCTCAAGCAGAAGATCGTTCTGCGACCATATGTGAACCGCTATCCATACAACGAACGCGACCATTGGATCAGCACCACGAAATGCGAGCTCTGCAAGGTGTGCAACCTGCCGGAGATCGAATACGGGTTGATGGCTTGACCAGGCCCTATGCGAGCATTGATCGATTCCGGACCGTTGGAAGGTTGCGTATGACCCATACTTCCTGTTCGCCCTGGCGCTTATCGCGCGACTGTTGGTCTGGCCATTCTCCGACGTCGTGGATGCCGACGCCGTTACGCGCGCCTTGATCGGGGAAACCTATTTGGAGTATCCGGGTTGGGCGGGGGACGGCGTTTGGCCTCCTTTACACATGTACCTCAGCGGCCTATCGACACTGGTCTGCGGAAGTCGGCAGGTGGGATCGGTGCTGGTGAACATCCTTCTCGGTAGCGCGCTCGCTTTTCCGGTACACAGTATCGCTCGCCGCTTTTCCACAGCGATTGCTGCTAACGCGGTCACCATGGTGGTGGTGTTCAACACCTTGGTCTTCCGCAACAGTTTTCAAGGACTTTCGGAGATCCCATTCCTCTTCTTCACCGCTTGGGCCTTCAACTCCGTGTCCATCGCGATCCAGGACCCCGCTCGGTCCGGTGCACGCCATGCCTTCCTTGGTGGTGCGTTTATCACCGTGGCGTGCGGAATGCGCTACGAGGCATGGGGGTTGGTCGTTCTCTTGTCCGTCTTCCTGGTGGCTGCAAAGTCCTGGACCCGCTCCTTGTTGTTCACGGTTCCCGCGTTGTTGTTCCCGGTGGCCTGGATGATCACTGGTCAGCTGCAGCATGGCAACCTGTTCGCTGGAATGGAACAAGTGGTCCATTGGAGCATGGCAGCGCCGAGCGTTCATGTTCCGGAAAATGAGCTCAGGCTGCGCACCCTCTTCTTTCCCGTCTCTTTGCTGTTCGCGGTTTCCCCCTTCGCTGTGATCCTGGGTTTGGCGGGAGTTGCGGCCTCGTTCATCAGAAGAACGGGAGGCGGCCTTCATTGGATGTGGTTCACGCTCCTCCCCGCCTTCCTGTGCATCATGATACAGAAGGCCCGCCATGCTGAATTGTTGCTGCAGCATCGATTCACCATGACCCTCGTCCTGTTGTCCATCCCGTTCCTCATCGCGGGGTTCGCAATTGTGAGGTCACGCCTTGCGACATCCGTGTTGGCCTTCACGATCTGCGCCGCCAGTTTCCTGGCGCATGTCGTATTCGCCGGTCCATGGTGGTCTGTGTGGACCATTCCGGGTTCGGCGACCGAGGCCGCTTATGCGCATATCCGCGAGCACACACTTCAGGAACTTGCTCCCGTTCCTAAGCTGGCCACGGCTCTGCCTGATCGCATACTTTTTGAGGTGAACATGCACTACGCCCAACGACGCTTGCTCGTTCTGGATTATTTCGGCTGGCAGGATACTTACAATGTGGCATTCCGGTCCAAGGTCCGTCCGAGTTCCATCGTCTTCCTTCCCTATGGTGCTGATGCCCATCCAGGGCTGACACGCATGGACGATTACTTGAGCCACATTTCCGGCTTCGATGGGCTACTGCTGTTGGTCAATGATCAGGCATATCAGCAAGCGCTGACCAGAACACCCGGCGGTCAGATCCAGCTTGTGCTTGCAACGAAGCGATTGCTACTGTCCACATTGGCGATGGTCGACAACCTCACGCTCTACCGCTTCGAGGTGACCGAAATAGAACCAGCGCCCCTACTCCCCGCCCCGCTCCTTCTTCTGCGGCTGAAGCGGGTTTACGCTCATCTTCTTCCACCGCTCGCGGTTCTGGATGATGTCCAGACCCAGCCATACGGCGCTGCGGAAACTTCCTTCATCCGCCATGTTCTTCCCCGCGATGTCCATGCCGGTACCGTGGTCCGGTGATGTACGCACGATCGGAAGCCCGGCCGTGTAGTTCACCCCGTGCCCGAAGCTCAAGGCCTTGAACGGGGCGAGTCCCTGATCGTGGTACATGGCCAGCACACCGTCGAAATGCTTGTAGCTGCCGTTGCCGAAGAAGCCATCGGCCGGGTATGGTCCCATGGCGTTGATGCCTTCTTCCTGCAGCTTGCGCACGGCCGGAACGATCCGGTCCTTGTCCTCGCTGCCGATCGCACCGCCATCACCCGCATGCGGATTGAGGCCGAGCACGGCGATGCGCGGGGTGTTCACGCCGAAGTCGCTCTGCAACGACTTGTTGAAGAGGCGCGCCTTCACCATGATGCGTTCCACCGTGATGGCCTCGGCCACCTGGCTGATCGGCAGATGTCCGGTGACCAGTGCCACGCGCAGACCGTCGCCCACGAGGATCATGAGGACAGGCGAATCGCTTCCTGCGAGGTGCGCGAGGTATTCCGTGTGCCCCGGGAATTCGAAGCCTGCGGCCTGCATGCTGTGCTTGTCGATGGGTGCGGTCACCAGCATGTCGATCTTCCCCTGCCCCAGGTCCTGCGCCGCCGCCTCGAGGCTGTGGATCGCGTACTTGCTCTGCTGTCCGCTGGGCTGACCCAGTTCAATGGGCACCTCCTCCTCCCACAGGTTCACCACGTTCAACTTGCGGGGCACGGCATCGTTCACGCTGGACACACCGTGGAACTGCACTTCCTCCAGGCCCAGGGCCTTGCGATGATGGCTCACGGCTTTTGCACTGCAGTACAGCACGGGCGTGATGTCCTGCATCATGCGCGTGTCCTCGAAGGTCTTCAGCACCACTTCGAGGCCGATGCCGTTCAGGTCACCACAGCTGATGCCCACTTTCATTGTCTTGCTTTCGCTCATGATGGAACCACGGATGGACACGGATGGACACGGATGAACTGCGTTGGTGTTCCCGTGGTCATCGGCCGTTCTGCTTAGTTGTTGTTCACCGTGCGGATGCGCGGCGTTTGATGAATTCGTAGAAGAGGCGGACGCCGACACCGGTGCCGCCTTTCATGCGATAATGGTCGCGCTTCGTGAGGAAGGACGGACCGGCGATATCGAGGTGGATGAAGGGTTTGGTGGTGAAGCGCGCCAGGAACTTGCCTGCGGTGATCGCACCACCCAGGTCGCTACCGAGGTTCTTGATGTCGGCGATGTCGCTCTTGATCTCCTCGTCGTACTCCTCCCAGAAGGGCATCCGGGCCACGCGCTCGTATACCGCTTCACCCACCTCGTTCAGTCGCGCGAACTGGGCCTCGTCCGCGGTGCCCATGGTCACGGTGCCGTAGGTGCCGATGGCCCGCATGGCCGCGCCTGTGAGCGTGGCGATGGTGAAGACCAGCTCCGGATCGAAGCGTTCGCCATAGCTCAGGGCATCGGCGAGGATGATGCGCCCTTCGGCATCGCTGTTGAGGTTCTCCACGGTGAGGCCGCTGTGCATGCGGATCACATCGCCGGGGGCGTAGGCATTGCCACCGGGCCTGTTGTCGGTGGCGGGGATCAGGCCCACCACGTACACCGGGAGTTCCTGCTTCGCCACGGCGGTGATGGCGCAGGCCACCGCAGCGCTACCCGCCATGTCGCACTTCATGGAATCCATGCTGTTGGGCGTGGGCTTCAGGCTGAGGCCGCCGGTGTCGTACACCACGCCCTTGCCCACCAGCAGGATGGGCTTCTTGTTCACGGCGTTCTTCGGCTTCCACTCCAGGATGGTGAAGGTGGGCGGATCGACGCTGCCCTTGTTCACCGCCAGCAGGCCGCCCATGCCCAATGCTTCGATCTGCGCTTTGTCGAACACCTGCACCTTGAAGCCGGCGTTGCGGCTCAGGGTCTTGATCTCCGCACTGAGCTGTGTGGCGTTCAGGAAGCTGTAGGGCTCGTTCACCAGGTCGCGGGCCGTCCACACCGCATCGCATACATCGGCCAGTTCGTCCAGCGCCTTGGCACTGACCTCCGGCGCCAGCACGCTGAGCTTGCGGAAGCTCGAGCCCTTGCCCGAGGTCTTGTATTTGCGGAACTCGTAAGCGCCCAGTGCGGCACCTTCGGCCAGCGCCAGCGCCAGCGCATCGCTGTTCACCAGGCTCACCACCTGGGCTTCCTCACGCTTCGCGGCGATCAGCTTGAGCACCATTTCGTTGCCTGCGCGGCGCGCCTTCTCCAGCCGCGCACTGGCGCCGCCTTCGCGCACCCGATGCACCATCACCAAACGGCCGCTGATGTCGCAGGTGGCCACGCTGGCATCGCCCGAAAGCTGTTCCAGCAAGTACTGCCGGTCGCCCCGCTCCAGGCTGATCTCCCGCAGTTGGGCCGGATCGGTGAGGATGACCAGGAGGTCCTTGCCAGCGGCGATGTTCTTGCTTTTGCTGAGGGTGATCATGGGTGGTGGGCCGGGTATTTAGCGCAGTGGCGGGCCGCAGCGCATGGTGGGCCGCGGAGGTGGAGGCCGAAGATAGCCCTCCATGGGTAGCGTGAGGGTTGGTCGAACATGGGCGGACCAGTGACGTTCTTCTCCCAAATGACATCAAAGGCCGTCACAAGGCCGCTGGAATTGCCGAACTTCGCACATGCGCCGCACGCGGCGTGAAGGTCCTTTTTTTGCATGTCCCATCCCCTGCGCACCATCCTGCTTTTCCTGCTGTTCCTGTCGGCGGGACCGTCCTGGGCAACGCACAACCAAGCGGGGAAGATCCTGGTGTGCTACGTGAACGGCCTCACCTACGAAGCCACCATCATCACCCACACCAATCCCGCTTCACCCGCGGACCGGCCCGAGTTCGTGCTGGAGTGGGGCGATGGCTTCATCGACACCATTCCCCGCCAGAGCGCGGATGTGATCGACTGTGGCCGGGATACAGGTGCAGCGAAACGTCTACGTCGCGCAACACGCCTATTGGGGCCCCGGCATCTACACCCTGCAATACATCGACCCGAACCGGGTGGCCGGTGTGGTGAACATCCCCGGCTCGGTGAACGTGCCCATGTGCGTGCAGTCGCAGATCATCGTGATCCCCAATGGCAACGACTGCCTGCCGCAATTCCTGAACCCGCCGTTGCAGAACGCCTGCCTCGGCGTGTGCTGGGAGCATAATCCCGGCGCGTATGACATCGACGGGGATAGCCTGGCCTACGCGCTCTTCCCCTGCCTCGGATTCGACCTGGACGGTGATGGCTGGGGCGACCCGATACCCGGGTACGAGTATCCGAACGAGGTGCAGCCCGGGCCGAACAACCAGTACTCGATCGATCCGGTCACCGGCACCATCAGCTGGTGCTCGCCGCAGGAGCAGGGCATCTACAACATCGCCTTCATCGTAAAGGAATACCGCAACGGCGTGCAGATCGGTTGGGTGGAGCGTGACATGCAGGTGATCGTGGGCGCCTGCGACGATGAACCGCCCGTGGTGGCCGAGGTGCTGGACACGTGTGTGCTTGCGGGAACCACGCTCATCCAAGGTGTACAGGCCTCCGACCCGGACTTTGGGCAGACGCTGACGCTGACGGCCTTCGGCGGACCTTTTGAAGTGAACAGTAGTCCCGCCACCTTCACCAGCAGCCCGCAAACCAACAACGTATTCGGCACCTTCACGTGGAACACGAACTGCAGCCATGTGCGCCAGCAGCCCTACCAGGTGAACTTCCGCGCCTCGGACAACTACAACCCGCAGCTGCAGGACTACGAGAGCATGTTCATCACCGTGGTGGCGCCGGCGCCGGAGAACCCGAGCGCCACACCCAACGGCAGCATCATGCAGCTGGCGTGGGATCCTTCCATCTGCAGCAATGCCATCGGCTATAAGATCTTCCGCCGCCAGGGCCTCTACAACTTCGACCCCGCTGCCTGCGAGACCGGTGTGCCGGGCTACACAGGTTATGCCTTCATCGGCCAGACCAGCGGCCTGAACAGCACCACGTACAACGACCTTGGCCTCTCCTTCGGCATCACCTACTGTTACATGGTGGTGGCCTGCTTCGCCGACAGCGCACAGAGCTATGCCAGCGTGGAGTTCTGCAACTTCCTCGAGCGCGATGTGCCGATCATGACCAATGTCTCCGTGGTGAGCACGGACGCCAGCACCGGCGTGGACAGTGTGGTCTGGAGCAATGCATTCGACCTCGACACGGTCCAATGGCCCGGCCCCTACCTCTTCAAGCTCTACGCCGGTGATGGCTATTCCACGGCCAACACGTTGATCCACACCACGGGCCTTTCCGCCTTCCTCCAACACCCCGACACGGCCTTCGAGCACGTCAACATCGATACGCGCAACACAGCGCACGTGTACCGTGTGGAACTGTTCGGAGCAGGTGGCGACACGTTGATCGGGTCGGGCAACAGCGCCTCCTCCGTATTCCTGGTGCCCGAGCCGAACGACGAGCAGATCACGCTGAACATGACCCACAGCACCCCGTGGATCAATACCCTGTATGAGGTATACCGCGAAACGGCACCGGATGTGTGGGCGTTCATCGGCACCACCACCACGGATGTGTATGTGGACACGGCACTGGTGAACGGCCAGGAATACTGCTACAAGGCGAAGAGCATCGGCGCTTACAACGACCCCAGTATCGTATCGCCGCTGATCAACTGGAGCCAGGAGGTCTGCGCATCGCCCGTGGACCTCACGCCGCCCTGCCCACCCACGCTGGCGCTCGACAACGACTGCGAAACGCCGCTGAACACCCTGACGTGGAACAACCCCAACGAAAGCTGCGCGAGCGACACCTGGCAGTACCACATCTGGTTCAGCGACTCGCTCGGCGTGCCGTTGCAGCTGATCGCCACGCTCACCGGTGCGGAGGTCACGGAATTCCTGCACACCGATGGACTCAGCGTGGCCGGTTGCTACGCGGTGAGCGCGATCGACAGCGTGGGCAACGAGAGCGCGCTGAGCAATATCGAATGCGGCGACAACTGCCCCATCTACACACTGCCCAACGTGTTCACCCCGAACAATGACCAGCAGAACGACCGCTTCATCCCCTTCCCCTATCGCGGCGTAAAGGAGATCGATCTGCAGGTGTTCAATCGGTGGGGTCAGCTGGTGTTCAAAAGCACGGACCCGGCGATCCTGTGGCCCGGCACGTTGAAGGATAGCAGCGAGCCTGTTCCGGACGGCGTGTACTTCTACACCTGCACCGTGAACCTGATCCGCTTGTCGGGCGTGGAGGTGAAACAGCTCAACGGCTACGTGCACATCCTGCGCGGCAGCAACGGTACGTTCAACTGATGTTCACCGGTATCGTAGAGGAAGTTGGCGAGGTCGTGTCCGTGCACGCGCAGGGCTCGAACAAGGACCTGATCATCCGCGCGCGCATGACCACCGAACTGAAGGTGGACCAGAGCGTGAGCCACAACGGTGTCTGCCTCACCGTGGTGGAGCTGATGGGCGATCACTATCGCGTGACCGCCGTGGACGAGACTCTGCAACGCAGCAACATTGGGGATCTGCGGCCCGGCGACCCGGTGAACCTCGAACGCAGCCTCCGCCTCGGCGATCGCCTGGACGGACACATGGTACAAGGCCACGTGGACGGCATGATCACCTGCCTGGCGGCCGAGGAACGCGAGGGCAGCTGGTGGTTCACGCTTTCAGTTGCCCGCGGAAGCGCACCTGCTCGTGCAGAAGGGCTCCATCTGCCTCAACGGCGTAAGCCTCACCATCGCGGACCTTAGCTCGGACCGCTTCAGCGTGGCCATCATCCCCTACACCTTCGAGCATACCAGCTTCCGCGTATTGCACCCCGGACACAAGGTGAACGTGGAGTACGATGTCCTGGGCAAGTACGTTGACCGGATGCTGAAAGCCCGCCCGGCCTGAGGCCGAACGGGCTTTCGATCAAAGCTATTTATCCGCCTTAGCGCTTCACGAACTTCCGCATCACGGGACCGCGGTCGGCCATCACGCGGAGCATGTACACGCCCGGGGGCAGCGAAGAGATGTCCACCTGATCGTTGCGCAGGCTGGTTTCCATCTGCAAGCGGCCGGCCATGTCCATGATCTGCACCGGCGCATTGGCCATCGATGAGCCAGCGCGTACGTAAAGCACATCGGTGGCCGGGTTCGGGAACACGCTGAGGTCGGTGCCGTAAGCATCGTTGATGCCCACGTTGAACGAGCCTTCCGTGATCACCACCGTGCTGTTGATGGCAGGTGCTTCCACAATGTCGATGATGCCCGAGGGCCAGATCACGCGCACCTGCTCCACCTGTGTGTCCGTGCCCAGGCCGAAATGCGTGTTCAGGGAGCTCATGTACTTGAAGCCGTCGCCGCTCTTCACATCACGGACCTGGGTGCCCATCGCGCTGGTCACCTCCACCCGCGCACCGATGCCGTTGTAGTTGCTCACCGTGCCGATGGTGACCACGGTGAGGTGCTTGTTGGTGTTGCCGCTGTTGAGGTAGACGGTGGCGCCGTTCAGGATGTCGAGGAAGCCATCGTTGTTCAGGTCGCCGATGGGGCCGTTGCCCGGCACGTCGGTGCGCTTGGTGAAGGTCATGTCCCCGTTGTTCACCATCATGTAGCCGCCGCCCAGCACATCGAGGTATCCATCGTTGTTGAAGTCGTGCGTGGTCCACTCGATGCTGGATCCGCCTGACAGATCGAAACCGGAATCCACTGTGATGTTGGTGAAGGTTCCACCATTGTTGCGCAAGAGCTTGTGCACGGGGCTGCTGCTCGAGCCCACCAGCACGTCCATATCGCCATCATTGTCGAAGTCGCCCCAGGCCGAGCTCCAGCTCTGGTGGCTGTCGGCGAATCCGAGGGCTGGCGCCACGTTGGTGAACGTGCCGTCACCGTTGTTCCGGTACAGGATGTCCACCGGATCGCAGCCGCACTTGGCCACGAACAGGTCCATGTCGTGGTCGTTGTCGTAATCGATCCAGATGGATCCGTAGTTGCCGCAGGTCTCACCAAGCCCGCCTTGGTTGAAGCTGAGCACGCCGGCTCCATCGTTCATGAAGAAGGTGTTCGCATCCACATCGTGGCACATGAAGCCGTCCAAGTGGCCATCGCTATTGATGTCCACCATGTTGCCGCGCTGGCTGAAGACATACTCCGGGAAGGACTGTTCCGTGAAGCTGGTGCCACTGGCATCCTGCAACATGTAGGTAACACCGCTACCATTGCCGTACTGAAGGTCGTTCAGGCCGTTGTTATCAATGTCTCCTGCGGAAAGGCTCCACGAAGCCGGATGATCCGCTGCCGGAGTCACTATGGTCACCGGGCTGAAGCCACCGGCGGATAATTGGCGGTTGACCATCACCGAACTGGTGGCCACACCCACCACATCGTCGAGGAAGTCGCCGTTCATGTCCACCGCCGCATAGATCGTATGTCCGGCGGATGACACCGTGGTGGGGCTGAAGCTGAATTCGGTGACCACGGGCGGTCCTTCGATCACCTGGAAGTCGAAGCCCGCATTGCTCCAACGATCGTCGAAGGAGAAGCGATACGTGAGGCCGCCGGAGACTTGCACGGTGGCGGAGGCCAGCGTGTTCGACCCTCTGATCATCGGCACCGCCGATGCAGGACAGCGAGCCGCAGCTGCCTTCGTAGATGTTCAGGCGCGTATCACCACCGGCGTTCTGTGCCAGATCCGTGGTGATGGTGAGCGAATAGTCCTGTGCCGGAGTGTAACTGTACCATTCGGTGTGGGTAGCCCCCACGCCGGTTGAGGTGCAGATCGGCACCGGGATCTCCGGCCCGTTGATGGCATCCACGGTCCAGGTGCCGGCGGTCACGGGCAATGCCGATGTGCAACTGTTCTGGGCGTGCACCTGCGTGGCAAGCAGCGCTGTCGTCAATGCGATGGTAATGTTCGTTCTCATGTGGTGTTGATCCCTGCTGGCCGGGACGGGCTTGATGGGTGGGGGGTTCAGTTACAGGTGATGGTGAGCGAGTTGATCCATTGTTCGATGAGCTGACGCCCTTCCTCATGGACCAGCGTGCGACCAAGCAGTGGCATGCGCACGCCGTCCTGCACCGAACTGATCCGGTAGAACAGCAGCGACTTCTCCGTGTTGCCTGGTTTTACGATATGCGAATGAACGGGTAAAAGTGGATCCGCCGGGGCCACACACACGCCCAGGTTCGTCAGGTCATCCGTTTCGCTCCACGCGAAGCGCATGGGCCGGTAGTCGCAATACTTGCCGTTGGCGTGGCAATGTGCACAGTTCATGTCCACATAACCGCGCACCCGGTCCGTCAGGCTCTGCGCCGGATCATCCCAACGCGCGGTGGTGTTGATGCTGGCCGGCAGCGAATTGGCGAGGTAGCCAGCACCCATCCACTGCTCCAGCTGGTTCCAGGTGCCGTTGGAATAGGCAAGGTCGGAATTGAGGTTCTGCGGCTTGGGACCGATGGGGATGTTCGCATCACCATCCTTGTGGCAGGTGTGGCATTCCGCCGGCGAGGGGTATCGATAATCCACCGTACGCAGGACACCGTTATCGTCCACGAAGGAGATGGTCTCGTTCACGCCGTTGGTCGTGAGGATCGCCTCGGTCTGTGCTGCGTTCCAGATGTACTCCGCCAGCACCCACTCCCCGTTCCTGCGGATCAGCAGTCGCGTTTCCAGGATGCGGCGTGTGTTCTGGGGTTGTACCTGGTCGTAGTAGAAGTTCTTGATCAGCACTGCGCCTTCGGGGAAGTTCAACACAGCGCTGTCGCCGGCATAGGTGGCCTGCGCTCCGGAAGGCATCCAGACGAACCGCTCCTTGTGCGCATAGTCGCTGAACAGCGCATTGATGGGCGCATACGGCAGCACCCCGTACACCGGCTGCAGCGCGGCCATGTCGCCAGCAAAGAAGTTGTAGGTGGACAGGCTGTCATAGGGCACCTGTGCCAGGTCCAGCACCACCGGTGAGGCAGGCGGGGGTGGATCGACCACAGGACCTTCCGGGTCCTCCTTCGCGCAGGAGAACAGCACCACGAACAGGAAGAGGAGCGGGAGAATACGTCTGGTCATTCCGAACTGCGGCCGCGGAGCAAAGTGTCGAATCTATGGACACAGACGCGCCGTGCGGCCCATTCGTCGCCCAGATAACCGCCTGCCTTGGAACGCAGCGCGGTGGGCCGACGCCCGGGGTCGCCCGCGCAAGCAGGTCCCGGCCTGCGAACCTACCTTGCCGCCCCGGTCGGCAACAATTGCCCGCAGGCCCGCACAGCATGTCAGATACCACCACCAACGGCACCCCGGCCGAAGAGGACAAGCGCCTCTTCCTGTTGGATGCCTACGCGCTGATCTACCGCGCCTATTTCAGCTTCATCCGCGCACCGCGCGTGAACAGCAAGGGCATGAACACCAGCGCTGCCTTCGGCTTCACCACCACCCTGCTCGACCTGATCAAGCGCGAGAAGCCCACGCACATCGCCGTGGTGTTCGATACCGCCGCCCCCACCGAGCGCCACATCTCGCACGTGGAGTACAAGGCGAACCGCGAGGAGATGCCGGATGACATCCGCAGCAACGTGCCCTACATCCGCCGCATCATCGAGGCGATGAACATCCCCGTGCTGGAGAGCGATGGCTACGAGGCCGATGACGTGATCGGTACGCTCGCGAAAAAAGCGGAGAAGGAAGGTTATACCACGTACATGGTAACACCCGACAAGGACTTCGGACAGCTGGTCACGGACAAGATCATCATGTACAAGCCCGGCCGTGGCGGCGATCCACCCGAGAAGCTGGGGCCGAAGGAGATCTGCGAGCGCTGGGGGTTGCAGAACACCGACCAGGTGAAGGACATCCTCGGCCTGATGGGCGACGCCGTGGACAACATCCCCGGCATTCCCGGTATCGGCGAGAAGACCGCCATGAAACTGGTGCAACAGTTCGGCAGCCTGGAAGGCGTGCTGGAGAACGCCGACAAGCTGAAAGGCAAACAGCAGGAGAATGTGATCGCCTTCGCCGAGCAGGGGCGCAAAAGCAAGCAGCTGGCCACCATCATCATCGATGCGCCCGTGGAACTGAACCACGAAGCACTGCATCTGGATCCGCCGGACAAGGACAAGGTGCTGGACGTGTTCAGCGAATTGGAGTTCAAGAACCTGACCACGCGAGTCCTGGGCGGCGACCTCAACGGAACTACCGCGCCGGAGGAGAAGGGCACCAAGCGGACGGCGGTGCGCGCCGCCACAGGCCAGGTGGACCTATTCGGCACCACCGTGGATGCAGAGGGCCATGTGGAACTGAAGGAATTCGCCAACATCGACACGGTGCCGCACCGCTACTTCCTCGTGGAAGGCAACGAGTCCTTGTACATGCTGGCCGCCCAACTGAAGAAGCAGCCGCGCTTCTGCTTCGATACCGAGACCACGGGCACCGAAGAGCGCACTGCCGAACTGGTGGGCCTCGCCTTCAGCTGGAAAGCGCACGAGGGACATTACGTGCCTGTGCCCGCCGACCGCGCGGAGGCCCAACGCATCGTGGACATCTTCAAGCCGGTGCTGGAGAACGAGGCCATCGGCAAGGTGGCGCAGAACGCCAAGTTCGACATCCGTGTGCTGGCCAACTACGGCGTGGAGGTGAAGGGTCCGCTCTTCGACACCATGGTGGCACACTACCTGCTGAAGCCGGACCAGCGGCACGGCATGGACTACCTGAGCGAGACCTATCTCGGCTACCGCCCCGTGAGCATCGAAACGCTGATCGGCCCCAAAGGCAAGGGCCAGAAGAACATGCGCGATGCCGACGTGAACGCCGTGAAGGAATACAGCGCCGAGGACGCTGACGTCACCTGGCAGCTCGCCGAGAAGTTCGCTCCGCTACTGGAAACCGATGAGGTGACGACGCTCTTCAACGAAGTGGAGATGCCGCTGGTGCACGTGCTCGCCGACATGGAGACCGAAGGCATCCGCATCGACATACCGGCCTTGAAGGCGTTCAGCGAAGAGCTCAGCGTCGACATCCTGCGCCTACAGGACGAGATCCACAAAGCCTGTGGCGTGCCCTTCAACATCGACAGTCCGAAGCAGCTCGGCGACGTGCTGTTCGAGACCTTGAAGCTCGGTGGGGATAAGGTCAAGAAGACCAAGACCGGCCAGTACCAGACGAGCGAGGACATCCTGACGGAACTAAGCAACGCACATCCGGCCATCCCGCTGATCCTCGACTATCGCAGCCTGCGCAAGTTGAAGGGCACCTATGTGGACACGCTGCCGGAGGCCGCCGACCCCGGAACGCATCGCGTGCACACGAGCTACCTGCAGACCGTGGCCGCCACGGGCCGCCTGGCGAGCAACGACCCCAACCTGCAGAACATCCCGATCCGCACCGAGAAGGGGCGCGAGATCCGCAAGGCCTTCGTGCCGCGCGATGAACATCACCTGTTGCTCAGCGCCGACTACAGCCAGATCGAACTGCGCGTGATCGCCCACATGAGCGGCGACCACAACATGCAGGAAGCCTTCCGGCACGGGCTGGACATCCACTCGGCCACGGCGGCCAAGGTGTTCAACGTGGACATCGCTGAGGTCAGCCGCGACCAACGCAGCAAAGCGAAGGCCGTGAACTTCGGCATCGCCTATGGCCAGGGCGCCTTCGGCCTCAGCCAGAACCTCGGCATCCCGCGCGCTGAAGCCAAGGCCATCATCGACGACTACTTCGCGCAGTTCCCCGGCGTGCGCGGCTACATGGACGAAATGATCGGCTTCTGCCGCACGCATGGCTTTGTGAAGACGCTCCTCGGCAGGCGCCGTTACCTGCCGGACATCACCAGCGCGAACAACACCGTGCGCGCACAGGCCGAGCGCATCGCCATCAACGCGCCCATGCAGGGCACCGCCGCCGACATCATCAAGGTGGCCATGGTGCGCATCCACGACCTGTTGTGCAAGAAGCGCATGCGCAGCCGCATGCTCCTGCAGGTGCATGACGAACTCGTCTTCGACGCTCACCGCGACGAGGCGGAAGACCTGCTTCCACTGGTGAAAGAGACCATGGAGGGCGCCTTGCAGATGGAGGTCCCCCTTGTTGTTGACATACGTTTGGGGAAAAACTGGCTCGAAGCCCACTGATCGTCACGGGCATCCGTGAGTCTTTACCCCACTCTCCAGAGAACCCCAGAACACCATGCGAATTCGCCGTTGGACACCCGCCATTGCCATGCTGCTCCTCATGGCCTCATGCGGTGGTGAGCAACCCAAGCAGGACACCTTGAACGTTGATGCCAAGGCCGACAGCACGCAGGCCGAGCGCATCCGCAAGACCCGCAACATCTTCCACAACATCCCCAGCCCCATGGAAACGGCCGGTCTGTTGAAGAAGGCCGGGGCCGAGTACGACAAGAACATCCTGAACGATGTGAAGAACGTCGACAACTACACCTCGGCCAGCCGCCAGGCCCTCAACCTGGGCATCTACGGTGCTGACCTCAGCTATGCCAGCGTGTTCAACAACACGCAGGAGAGCATGCTGTACACCGCCTGCGCACAGAACCTGGCCAAGCGGCTGGACGTGAGCAACGCCTTCGACCAGCGCACGGTGGACCGCATGGAGGAGAATCGCAACGATCGCGACTCGTTGCTGAACATCATCAGCGAGACGTACTGGAATGTGGATGCCTACCTGAAGGAGGCAGGCCGCGACAACATCAGTGCATTGATGATCGCCGGTGGATGGCTCGAAGGCCTCTACATCGCCACGCAGGTGACGCGCACCAACGACACCCCCGAACTCCGCCAGCGCATCGCCGAGCAGAAGCTTTCCCTGGGCCAGCTGATCGAACTGATGAACACCTACTCCACCGATGATCCGGCAGTGAGCGGTGTGTACAACGACCTGAAGGCCTTGAACGAATTGTACGTTGGCGTGGGCAATGCCCCTGCGGCCAGCACGGTGACCCAGGACAAAGGTGTCACGGTCATCGGTGGCGGCCCGGCCGCCGCCGCACTCACCAACGAACAGTTGAAGGCCCTCACCGAGAAGGCCACGACCGTTCGCAACTCCTACATCAACTGAGCCCGGTCATGAAGCACCTCCGCAACATCCTTGTGCTTGCCGCCCTGGCCGCATTGCCTCTCGCATCGCAGGCCCAGTGCCGCTCGTTCGTGAAGAACAAGTGCCAGGTGGCCATGCTGCCGTACAAGTTCAACGAGACCTTCAACGCCGCGCAACTCGCCCCAGGGGAAGAGGCCGAGGTGGACCTCACCTTCTTCAGCGGTCAGGACTATCGCCTGATCATTTGCGCCCACCCGATCCTGGGCCGCGTGAACTGGAAGCTGAGCGATGCCACCGGTCAGGCGCTCTTCACCAGCAACGCAGAGAACCCCAAGGATAACTTCGACTTCAAGGTGGCCACCACGCAGCAGCTCAAGCTCCTGATCGAAGTGCCAGCGAAACAGTCCGGCGGCAACGAAATGCTCAACGTGGGTTGCGTCGGCATCCTCGTGGGCTTCATGGAATAGCCATCAACAGCTTCACGGCACCGCTCCTACGGTAACAAGGGAAACGGTCCGTGCTGAAAGGCCCCGGCCACGCCGGGGCTTTTCATTGGGTAGCTCAGCGGATGAACACTGTGCTCTTGCGCTCCAGATCCGTGCGCGCAGGGAACTGCACTTCGTAAAAGGCTCCAGCGCCGGCTTCGGCATCCACCACCAAGGTGGTGCGTCCCATTTCCAGCGAATCCTTGTCGAAGGCCAGCACATGCAAGGTGTCGCGAAGCGGCCGTTCATTCGTGAGGTACACCACCAGCAGGTTGTCGCTGCCCTGGCCATCGGTATCCACGGAGACCTTGCCCAGCGAAACACCGTTGGAAATGAGCTCGGGGCTCAGGCGCACGTTCACGCTCCAGGTATCCTCCACCCCTGTTTTAACGCCCTCGAGCACCTCGCCGGCCGCCTTGCCCGCAAGCTCACCGCCAGTGTTCAGCGCCTCTTTCGCGCCCTCCTTGGCACGCTGGCAGGAGCAGAGCAGGGCGATCAGCAGGACCACATGTGCACGCATGCGCGTGATCACTGCTTCGTGAAGCGCACCACGCGCCGCAGTCCATCCTGCTGCAGGCGGATGAAGTACATGCCCGCGTTCATGCGCTCAACGGGCAGTTGCCAGCGATGTTCACCGGCGTTCATGCGCTCGTTGGCGATCACCTGCACGGTCCGGCCCGTGGGATCCACGAGCTCAACCAGCGTGTTGCCGCCCTCGCTCAACATCACCTGCAGGGTGGCCTGTGCAGTGGCGGGGTTCGGGAGCACCAGCACCTGCGGCGTTTGCGCTGCCGTCAGTTCGCTCACACCCACCGCGCCGTTGTTGATGTTGATGTCATCGATCCAGAGGTCGTTGCCACCATCGCCGGTGAACCAGAACTTGAAGCGGAAGTCGCTGACGCAAGTAGGCGGAGGTGATGTTCGTGACCACGCACTGCTCCCATTGCGACTGCGTTCGAAGGCGTGAACGCGCTGCTTTGATCCGGCACCGAAGGCAGGTCGCCGTTGCCACGCAGTTGCTTGCGCAGGGTCCAGGTCTCTCCGCAGTTGTTGCTCACATACAACCGCAGGATGTCATCGTTGCTGGCTGTGCGGCGCGCGAAGGCGTATCGGAAGCTGAACAGCACTGAACTGTCCTGGCTCATGTCATGGAGCCGGACATCAGTTCATCCAAACGACCGGCCGGTGCGTTGTAGTTCCGCATGCGGATGCTTTGCGTTCCGCTGTAACCGGCGGTGGTATTCAGCTGGAACGTGCCGGCATCGTTGTCCACGTTGTTCACCACCCACTCGGCAGGGTCCAGCGTGGTCTCGCTCTCGAGGTCCTGCACATACGGCGAAGGCACGCCGGGGTTCGGCAGCACGGTAATGTAGCTGGTCACGTTGCTCTCTTCGCTCGTCTGGCCGTTGCCCACCGTAAGGCTTACAGGGTAAACACCCGGCACATTGTAGGTGATCACCGGTGCTGCGTCGGTGGAAACGGCCGGTTCGCCACCCGTGAAGCTCCAGGTGCGCGTGATCACGCCGTGGTAGCTCTCATCGCTGAAGGTGATGCTGTTGCCGGCGCAGATAACGCGGCGGTCGCTGTTGAACGACGCCGAGCAGAGCGGCTGTATGTCCTGTGTGCCCGTGGCGGCCAGGTTGGATGCCGTCCAGAGGTTGTTGCGATCGGCCGTGTTGCTGTTCAACGCAGCGATCATGCGGGTCTTCTGGCCGTTGGTGAACATCTTGGAGCAGTACGAATACTCCATGTAGTTCTCCACGTTGTCCAAAGGCGACCCGCAGGTGGCCCCATTGCGGTTGCAACTGGTCCAACCCTCGGTCGGCGGCGTATCGCTCACATTGTCCGTAAGCCCGCAATTTTCCGGAAGCCCCGGCTCGTTGCTCGGCCCCCAGCAATGACGCAGGTTGATCCAGTGGCCCACCTCGTGGGTGAGCGTGCGTGAGCGGGACACGGCGCCTGTTCCGATCGTTCCCACGTAGTTGTGCAGTAACACAATGCCGTCCGCAGCTGCACCCCAGGCGTTGTCCACGTTCCCTGGCGTGTACGTGTATCCGGCAGCACCTTGGGCGCTGGCAGCGATCCATACGTTCAAGTACTGGTCGCGCGGCCATTGGATCAGGTCCTTCATGTCCTGTCCACCATCATTGGTCAGTTCGCTTACCGTGCGGGTGATGCCGGTGGTGCAATTGCCATTGGGATCGTATCCGGCCAGGCGGAAGGTGATGCCCGCGTCGGCCACGATCGGCAGGAACTCCTCCTTCACATCCGTCCAGTCCTCGTTCAATTTGTTGAAGTCATTGTTGAGGACCTGGACCGCGTCCCGCACCTGGGCGTCCGTGATGTTCTCCGGTCCATTGTTGTGGATGATGTGGAACACCACCGGAAGCACGATCGGGTTGCCCCCGCCGCGTGCATCGAAGTCGGTCGCGAACTGGTCGGTGAAGTGCTCGAGTTGCGCTTCGCTCGCCTCAATTTCGGCCAAGCGCTCCGGATGCCCTGCCAAAAAGTGGGACAGGTGCTGGAGTCCGTGGGTGGAGCAGGTGAAGGGGACATCCTGGGCGGAAGCCAGAAAAGGGGCACAGAGAATGGATAAGGCGAGAGTGGCGCGTAACATGGTCAAACGTAGCTTCCGGGGTGAGTATCAATAACGTACGAAGGTACCCTGTTTGTTCGGCCACGTCCACATACCACCCGTGCCAGCGAAGATCGGATGGCGTTGCAAATGGGAAGCCCTATTCCTGGATCACACCCGGGCCAGGGCCTGGGAAAGGTCGTCGATCAGGTCCTGGGCATCTTCCAGACCCACGCTGAGGCGGATGAGGGTATCGGCCAAGCCGTTCTGCAAACGCTCCTCCCTTGGAATGCTGGCATGTGTCATACTGGCCGGGTGGCCCAGCAGGGATTCCACGCCCCCAAGGCTCTCGGCCAGGGCGAAGAGGTGTGTGCCGGCCAGCACCTTCAAGGCGTCCTCCATGCGGTCGCCCTTCAGCGTAAAGCTCATCATGCCCCCGAAGTCGCTCATCTGGCGCGCCGCCACCGCATGGTTGGGGTGCGTGGTAAGACCGGGCCAATACAGCTTGTCCACCTTGGGATGGGTGCTGAGGAAGGTGGCCACCTCGGCCCCGTTCTCGCAATGGCGTTGCATGCGCAGGTGCAAGGTCTTCAGTCCGCGGAGCACCAGGAAGCAATCCTGCGGACCGGGTGTGGCACCGCTGCTGTTCTGGATGAAGGCCAAACGCTCGGCCAGGGCATCGTCCTTCACCACCAAGGCGCCCATCACCACGTCGCTGTGGCCGCCCAGGTACTTGGTCACGCTGTGCATCACGATGTCCGCCCCCATGTCCAAAGGCTCCTGGAGGTAGGGCGTGGCGAAGGTGTTGTCCACACCCAGCAGGCATCCATGCTTCCTGGCGAGCGAGGCCATGGCACTGATGTCGATGATCTTCAGCAGCGGGTTCGTTGGGGTCTCCACCCAGATGAGCTTAGTGGCGGGCGTGATGGCAGCGGCCACGTTGGCGGGATCGGTCATGTCCACAAAGCGGAACTTCAGGCCGAAGCCCTCGTAGATCTTCGTGAACAGCCGGTAGGTGCCGCCGTACAGGTCGTTGGTGCTCACCACCTCATCGCCGGGCTGCAACAGCTTGCAGATGGCATCGATGCTGGCCATGCCCGTGGCGAAGCAGAGGCCGTGCTTGCCGTTCTCCAGTGCGGCCAGCGCGTTCTGCAGGGCAGTGCGCGTGGGGTTGTGCGTGCGGCTGTACTCGTAGCCCTTGTGATCGCCCGGCGCGGCCTGCACGTAGGTGCTGGTCTGGTAGATGGGCGTCATGATGGCGCCCGTGGTGGGTCAGGGGTTACACCGGCGTGGATGGCCTTGGTTCCGAAACGCATGAGGATGGTGGTGTTGTGGGTTCACTTCAGCGCAGAGCTTCTGCGAACGAGGCGCGAAAGTAGCGGAGGCGGGGATGCATCGTGCGCGGCCATTGAACCGCAAAACCGAAGAACGTTGAATGGTGAACCGCAGAAGTACGCTCACGAATGCGTGCGGCGCAGCCAGCGGGGCATCATTCCCGCTTGTACACACGGATCCAATCGATTCTCCATTGTCGCGGGAAGGTCGGGGATTGACGCTCCAGTTCCGTTCGCCTCAACCCAATAGGACTTGTGCAAACCCAATCCTGCAATGATGGATACATATGCATCCTGGGCTGGAAATGCCTGATTTTGGATGTAGACACCCGCATCCACATGGCACTGAGGAACAGCTCGAGCCAAGAGATCATAGATGCGACAAGCGCGATAGATCAATTGGTCGTCCAAATAGAAATTCACGAACCAAGTATCCCAGTCGACACGATAAACATGGAAATCATCCGATAACTCACCGAGCTCGATCCCGTAATTGTCGTCCGCCACACTTCCATCACATATCGAGTTGTAGCGATGAAGAGCAGCATGGTATGTATCCGACTTACGCCAAAGCACTTCGAGCACATCTATCTCTTGAGCACCTGCTACCCCCTCCGAAAAGCCAGAATGCCGGCCATAAATAGGTGCTGGTACTTCTTGGAACTTTTATCCGGCCCTCAAACCTGCCCTTTCCGAATTGAACACGTGAATGGATCGATCCCGGAACTGTAAACCGAGGATGCTCCGTACCAATCGCGCAGGGGGCCTCTTCGCGCGATCAGTTTTAGCATGCCATTCCCGGAGAGTTGAACGTTTTCGTCGAAGAACAACTGAATTCCCAGGCCAGCCATGAGTTCGGCTGACCCTGCACTCGTCCTGATTCATACAGTAAGGATAGAACCGGATCCATGTATCAGTATCCAAACTATCCCCATCAAATTCGTCTTCGAAAACGAGACGCCAAGAACGTTGATCACAATACTGGCCTTCTTCCAATGCGATCACCTTGTGGTCAAGTGGATCGGAAATGCGTTGTGCAGTAATCTCTCGTGGAAGGACCAAGGAGAGAAAAAGGCCACATAGCATCGAACATAAATTGGACGACCCAGTTTCCTTCAGCAGTTGAAACATCCACTGACTGCTAGGGTTGTGCATTACTTTCATTAGCGCTTTGTATGAACGTCTTCGGTCCCTCGAGCATCTGCTCCGCGTTCGAATCTGCGAATGGCCCATATCAATACCATGAGGCATGGCAACCATGATACTTTGGAACCAAGTCGGTCAATCGCATTGGCAAACGTGCCGCATGACCATGCATTCACTACCACCGCCAATAGTAAAGCTGCTGTGCCCCAAGCAAGCGGACTCCCCATTGACCTAAGGGACATGACTGCGACAGTAAGGACACTCGCTACAGTGAACCATAGGGCAACGGTCGAGCATATGGAGATGTAACGCAAGGTCCCGAATTGCTTCGATCAGCGGCCATGAATTGGGGCATGTCATTGGGGACATATTGACCAATGCGTCGGGCGAGCAGCGTATTCGGACCGAAAGGACCCCAACCATCCCCTATTGCGCTCCGTCCCAACTGCTCAACGGTCGCTTTTATGGAGGCCTGTATGTGCAGTGCAATGTATTTGGAGATCTTTAAGCGTCGCAGAAATGATCTCCGTGAATTCCTCATTCACAGCCCCAAAACCACCTAAACGTTGCACGGGCCCAGATTCCTCCCAAATGAACTGGTAAGCCCTGGCCGGGATCGAATCCTTGTAGGCGCAAATTCGGAGATGCCCGGGACAGTGTTCCTCCAAATAGACCTTTAGTATGCCGTGTTCGGCCATTGCGCCCATGAAGAACACTGCTTTCGATTTGCTCAACGCTGAGCCCATCGAGAAAATGCTCGCGGTGACCAAGGCTATTGCAATGAGGCACTGCCGTCCGGAGATGAACTCTTTGTGAGGCTTGAATAGATTGGAAAGAAGCCAAAGGGCAATGGTCAGTACTAAGGCGATCGCTATGTGTGAGGCGTGCATACAGCATGAGAGGAGAAAAATCGCACCACTTGATACCAAACTGGACCTGGGAGCATCCGCCCGCAGAAAACTGACCAGACTCAACAGCATGATGGAAGTGAAAATGTCCGGCATCAATTGAGATGTGGTCCAGCTCGCCGTGGTAAAAGCTGACAGCAAGCCGAGCACCAGCCATTGCTGTCCGCTGGAAATACTCGCCAGAAATGCACGCATGAAGTCAAGGATCGCACGCCACAACAACCATGATTGTGCATAGACGGCCGTCCAAAGAGACAGCCCGCCGAGACTCGTCAACCAAATGAACACGCCATAGGTCATTGGTCGATCAGCCGGCGTCTCAAATTCAAAACCGGCTGATAGGTACGTTGATGTATCAGAATACACGAATGGATAGCCGTTCAGGAATGCTGGCCACATCAAGACCAACGGTGCTAGAAGTCCGATCAGAAGCGCGTGATGTCTATGCTTCGGCATGCTTTCCTACTACATGGGCCAACGCTCAAATGTACCCGCCTCATCACCACACGCATATTTGAAGTGCAACTACGAATGCGTGCGGCGCAGCCACCGCGGCAGCACCACCACCCCGGCGAACAAGTAGATGTAGTAGGTGAGCAAGCGCCACAGGATGGCCACGATCACCAGCATGGCGCCCACCGGCAGCAGGTCGCGCATGAAGCCCGTGAAGGCGAACTCCGCCGCTCCGCTGGCACCCGGCGTGGGGCTCGATCAGCAGCACGATCCACAGCACGAGCTGGCGCGCGTACATCAGCAGGTGATCGCTCACGTGGAAGAAGGCCGCCGCGATGCAGTTGAGCACCAGGAAGCGCGCGCCCCACGAACACCACGTGGCGCTGATGGCCTTCAGACCAGAATCCTGCGGGTTTGTCCTTCAGTTCGGTACTGGCACTGATCAGGTCATCACCCGCTTCAGCGATACGCGGACGGAAACGCTGCACCCACTTGTGGCCGGAAGAGGTTCACGAGCAATAGCTTGATGGCGCGCGGACGGAAGAAGACGCTGTAGAAGATGCCCAGCTTCATCACCGCAATGAAGGTGTAGCCGATCCAGAAGAGCGCCTGCATCGGCAGGCCCCACATGGCCTCATCCAATTGCGCAGGGAAAAGGCGGTCCATGCCCACGCCGAAGAACACCAGTGGAGCGAAGAGAAGGAAGAAGAGCTCATCGAGCATCACCGTGGCCAGCGCGAGCGCCGCACTGCGCCCCAGACCGATGCCTTCGCGCGACATCACGTATACCGCAATGCTGGTACCACCCACAATGGCCGGTGCGGCGGCGTTGGCGAACTCCCACAACATGGTGACCTCGAAGCACTGCTTCCAATTCAACGTGCCACTGCTGAGGATGCGCAGGCGGGCCATGTAGCCCAGGTCGCGGATGCCGTTCGCCAAAAGCGCACACAGCAAAAGCAACCAGCCATATCGCACCAGGTGCATGTTCCGCATGTGCTGCAGACCGGTGACGGCCAGTCGATCGCCGCGCGGATCGGGCGTGAACTCCGCCGGATCGGTCCGCATCCACCTTGCCGTTACCGTTGGCATCGTGCCACACATGATCGCCCTGGCCCTTCGGCACCGCTTCATAGGTGGTGCGCCGCAGTTCGCCCCACAGCAGTACAGCCACCGCCACCAGCCCGATCACCATGGGCAGGGCGAGCCGCCACCAGCGGAAGCTCTTGTTCAGCTCCTGCCGGCCTTCCTGCTCATTCGCGATCTCGTCCTCTACTTTCACGCGCTGCTTGTGGGCTGCAATGTATCGCCCCACGGCTGCATCCGTTCGCATGTCGCAACGCACCCTCGCCCTCCTCGCGCTCTTCGTGGTGAACCTGCTGTATGGCATCAACTACGTCGTGGCAAAAGGACTGATGCCCGGTGTGATTGGTGCTTCCGCCTTCATCCTGTTGCGTGTGCTCGGCGCTGTCGTCCTCTTCTGGGGTGCACGGCTCTTCTGGCCCGAACGCGTTGAATGGAGCGATGCATTGCGACTTGCGCTGTGCGCCGTGTTCGGCGTAGCCCTCAACCAACTGATGTTCTTCCATGGCCTCATGCGCACATCACCCGTGCATGCGAGCATCATCATGGTGGCCACGCCCATCCTGGTGCTGGTGATCAGCGGCGTACTGATCGGTGAGCGTATCGGCAGGGAGAAGATGCTCGGTGTGGCGATGGGTGCGGCCGGCGCGGTGCTGCTGATCCTGCGCGGCACAGCGGACGATCGTGCCGCTTCAACATTAGGCGACGTGTTCATCCTGATCAACGCTTGCTCCTTCGGCATCTACCTCGTGATGGTGAAGCCATTGATGGCGAAGTACTCGGCGATCACCGTGATGTCCTGGACCTTTCTCATCGGCACGGTGCTCGTGCTGCCATTCGGGATCGTGGGCTTCGGCGAAGTGCACTGGGCAGCGCTCAGCGCACAACAGATCGGCGCCATGGCCTTCGTGGTGGTGGGCGTCACCTTCATCGCCTACTTGCTGAACACGTGGGCGCTGCGGCATGTGAACCCATCGGTGGTGGGCACCTTCATCTACCTGCAACCGGTACTGGCCACGGCGATCAGCGCGTTGGGTGCGGACGGCCTGCCGCATGGTGTTGTGCCGTGGATCAGCGCGGCGATGATCTTCGCCGGCGTGCATCTGGTGACGCGGGCGGACCGTGCGGTGCGCACCTGATCACTGTCGCACACGAGGCGAAATGTTTTTGCCGATCCGAATTCCCGAATACCTTAGACCGTTGTTCCGCGCGATCTGCCGGACGATCATTCACCCAAACCTTTTCAACCCCATGGTAAAGCTGAACGGCTCGTCATGTCCCGCATCCAGCGTAGTACTTGAAGCACCTGGCGACCCGCCCCAGATTCCATTCGTTCATTACATTGACCCGGTTCTTGTCCTGCTCAATTCCCACCAACTCACCCTGGTCGGTGCCTCCGCTGGAAACCATGCGTTCCACCTGGTGGACGCTGCCGGTCGGTTGATACGATCGGGCACGTTCAGAGTGTCGGCGGAACGCTCCAACACTGTGGATGTAGGCGACCTGAGCCCTGGCCTATACTGGTAAGCTGCGCTGGTAATACCATGCGCTTTATTAAGCCATAAGTCTCATGAAAACGCAACTAGCGATAAGAGCCGCACCAACGCTCGGCTTGCTCATTTTTTCGTGGGGCATGGTGGCTTCAGCACAACCTTCGTGGGTGGGTGCAGGAGTCCCTTTCCGTGAGATCGAAATTACAAGAATATGTACACCGATACCATCGGCGATGCGATCTATATCGTGGATTTCTCCGATCAACAACGACTACAACATCAACGACCAGGGTATAGCGGTTTACACTCAAGGGCAGTGGGATACTCTTGGGCCGTTCAGCGGGACCCCAATGGATATCATTCGGTGGAATGATACATTGATCGTCGGTGGCACGTTTGAGCGAATCCAAGGGGACTCGCTTCCCAGATGTGTTGCATTTACAGATGGTGCATGGCATCAGTATGGCTCATTTTCGAACGGTGGGCTCAGCAGATTGAAGATCATTAATGGAGAACTTTTTGCAATTGGGGCATTTGATTCCGTCGATGGTCGGGTTTGCAATGGCATTGCCAAGCGCGTCGGTGGTCAATGGATGCCCGTCGGCAGCCAGTCCGGGTTACTGCAAAATCTGCTTTCAGACATAGCGGAATACAATGGTCATCTTGTGATCGCAGGTGCAGTAGGGTTTAACTGGACAACAGCACACGGCTTGGCGATCCTAAATGATACCGTTTGGGAGCCGCTCGGTCCAGGCATCAATGGCAGTCGGGATCCGGCCGCGCGCTTGCTGTATATCAAGGTGACCTGTATGTAGGTGGTGCGATCGATATTGCCGATGGCAATGCCGGGCACGGGATGATGCGTTGGGATGGGAGCCAATTCCATCCCGTAGGCAGTGGCCTGCAAGGCTTAGGGAACAATTACAGCTATCCAACTGGAATCGGCGAAATGATCGTCCGCAACAGCTTGCTGTACGGCGTCGGCCAATTCCGTTTTGCTGGCGCATGTTCCAGCGGTAGGCGTTGCCACTTGGGATGGATCGAACTGGTGTGGTTTCGGTGGCTCGACCAGGATTACCCGTTGATTGCTTCGACTTTTACCACGACACCATCTTCATTGGCCTGAATCATTACCTGGACAGTGTGGATGTGAATTATGCGGCGCGGTACGTCGGCAACTACCCGGATACCTGCACACAGATACCAACACGTCCATATTGGACCGCAGTTCCGCTATCCGTAGCCGCATTCCAAATCACCTTGGCGAGCGACATCCTCATTGCCCACTTACCCTTGGGTGCATCCCCCTGCCGCATGGAGTTACTGGATGGGCTGGGCCGTGTCGATCAATGCGCGTATCGGGAACAACAGTTCCGTTCAGCACCGCTCGCTTGCCAAAGGGTTGTACGTCTTGCGGGCAGAGGGCTACGGGGCGCAGCGGGTGTTGTTGGAATAGGTCTCCCAAGACAAAGCCCCTTCTACCTTCGCCATCCCCATCCAACGGGAACACACATCATGCTCCGCTCCATGACCGGCTTCGGCCGCGCCGAAGGCCTGGTCGATCCCGGCACCCCCAACACTGCGGCCAAGAAGGTCACCGTGGAGGTGCGCTCGCTGAACAGCAAACAGCTCGACCTCTTCATCAAGCTGCCCAGCCTCTACAAGGAGAAGGACACTGAACTGCGGCAGCTGGTGAGCGAAACGGTGGTGCGCGGCAAGGCCGAGGTGAGCGTGCAGAGCGAACTGGCCCCCGGAGTGCGTCGTGGCAGCTACGATGCGGCCGTGGCGAAGGCCCTGTACGACGAGCTCCGCGCCTTGACGCAAGCCGTGGACCCCAATGCACAGACCGACCTGATGGGCCTGGTGCTGCGCATGCCCGAGGTCTCCGGCAGCGCCAATGAAAGCCTCGGCGAGCCCGAATGGAAGGGCGTTCACGCCCTGGTGAAGGAAGCGCTGAAGGCCTATCAGTCCTTCCGCGAGGCGGAAGGCCGCAAACTGCACGATGACCTGCGCATGCGCTGCGACCGCATCGAAACGCTGCTGAACGAAGTGGACGCGCAGGACACCGGTCGTGCCGAACGCACACGCGAACGCATCCAAGGCCGCCTGGCGGAACTGCAGGCCAAGGTGGACCAGGACCGCTTTGAGCAGGAGCTGGTGTTCTACCTGGAGAAGATGGACATCAACGAGGAGAAGGTGCGGCTGCGCACGCATTGCGCTTACTTCCGCGAAACGCTGGAGAAGGAGGAGCAGCAGGGCCGCAAGCTGGGCTTCATCACGCAGGAGATGGGGCGCGAGATCAACACGCTGGGCAGCAAGGCCAACGATGCGATCATGCAGCGCAATGTGGTGTTGATGAAGGACGAACTGGAGAAGATCAAGGAGCAGGTGCTGAATGTGCTGTGAGGATGGGCGCGGGGAGTGCATTTCACCGCAAAGGCGCGGAGAGCGCGAAGGGCGCGAAGGGAATGCGGGGGCCTCACGCGGAGAGCGCGGGGTGCGCGGGGAAATGCGAGGACCTCACGCAGTGACGCAGAGGGCGCGAAGGGAATGCGGGAGCCTCACGCGGAGTGCGCGGAGGGCGCGGGGGAGGCCAGTTCTTACCGCAACGTCGCTACGGCGCAACGGGGGCGCAACGCTTACACAGCAGGCTCGCGAAGCAGGTGGGCTCACACAGAGGCACAGAGGCCACAGAGGAGATCAGGTGCTGCGTTCATCTGTGTGATCTGCGGTTGAAACGCATTGAGGGCCGCCGGAGGCGGACGCGATCGGTGTTACCCGATGCATGGTAATGTCCGCCCTGGTAATGATGCGTTCACATTCGTTGTATCTCTTCGTTCGCACCATGCGCGGAAGTGCATTCCTTTGCGACCGCAAAACCTCCCTTCCGGAGGCCACTTCCGCAGGACCCTCGCACCGTGACCACCGCCACCGGCAAAAGCATCATCGTTTCCGCACCCAGCGGTGCCGGCAAAACGACCATTGTGCATCACCTTCTGTCATTGGACATCGGACTGGAGTTCAGCGTGAGCGCCACCAGCCGGCCCATGCGCGCCAATGAGGTCGATGGCAAGGACTACCACTTCCTTTCGGTGGAGGAGTTCAAGGCCCGGATCCCTGCCGGCGAATTCGTTGAGTACGAAGAGGTGTATCCGGGCCGCTTCTACGGGACGCTGCGCAGTGAATTGGAGCGCATCTGGACCAACGGTCACCACGCCGATCTTCGACGTGGATGTGGTGGGCGGACTGGACCTGAAGGAGGTGTACCAGACCCATGCCCTTGCGCTGTTCGTGGCGCCGCCCTCGCTCAACGCGCTGGAGCTGCGCCTCTATGGTCGCAACACGGAAACAGTGGAGAGCCTGCGCATGCGCATCGACAAGGCGGCGCATGAGATGACCTTCCAGGACCGGTTCGACGCGGTGATCGTGAACGACGACCGTGACCGCGCATGCCTGGAAGCGTCAAAGCTTGTGCGCACATTCCTCGCCAGCACACCGGCACCCAACACACCGCTTCGCAACCCATGAACATCGGCTGCCTCTTTGGCTCCTTCGACCCACCGCACGTGGGGCACGTGGCCATCGCCAAGCACATGCTCAAGGCCGCCAAGTTCGATCAGGTATGGCTGGTGGTAACACCCCAGAATCCGTTCAAGCAGGACCGCAAGCTCAGTCCGGAGCAGCATCGCCTGGCCATGACGCGCATTGCCGTGCTGGGCGAACCCGGCTTGGTGGCCAGCGGCTTCGAGCTGGACCTGCCCAAGCCCAACTACACCACGGATACGCTGGCCTTCATGCGCCAGCGCTGGCCACAGCACACCTTCTCCCTGATCGTGGGCAGCGATAACCTCGCGAGCCTGCACACCTGGAAGGACTCCGCAGTCCATCGTGGACAACCATCCCCTGCTCGT
Source organism: uncultured Flavobacteriales bacterium (assembly GCA_963814325.1). Lineage (GTDB taxonomy): Bacteria > Bacteroidota > Bacteroidia > Flavobacteriales_F > PHOS-HE28 > PHOS-HE28. The sequence continues at coordinate 131,006 of CAWFCK010000002.1, read as the reverse complement.
GTACCCGCGTCCCGGATTGGAGGAGCACTTGGCCCAGGCCGACATGCTGTATCACCCTGCGGTGACGCTGGTGCAGGATGCGCCGATGATGGACACCAGCAGCACGGGCATCCGGGTACGCCTGCGGAATTGGAAACCTGTGGATGGACTGGTGAAGCCGGAAGTGCTGGCCTACATCCGCCAGAACGGCCTGTACCTGGCCTAAGACGAGGCCCGTTAGAGCCCTTGGATCTCGGCCAGCTCGCGCACGCCCGTGAGCTGCAGCAAGTGGTCGCGCAACACGTGTAATGCCTTGTCGAAGCGCTCTTCGTTGATCACGTGCAGGTCGCAATGCGAGCGATAGGGCAGCAAGTAGTTCCGGTAAGCGGGCATCACGTGATTGTCCCACTGGTAGCGCACATCCTCCGGTCCGTAGCCACGCTCTGAAGCATCCCGCGCAAGACGACGGTCCAATTGCACGCCCTCGCTGGCCTCCACGAACACCTTCAACTGGAATTGATCGCGCACCGGGGCGTGGTGCATCACGAACAGACCTTCCACCAGGATCACGGGGGCGGGCTTCACCTCGAGCCACTTCTGCTCCACGCCGGGTTGGTTGAAGGTGTACTCCTTGCGGTAGATGGGTTCGCCGTTGGCCAGGGCACGCAGGTCGTCCGCGAGCAGGTCCAGGTTCACCGCTGTGGGCAGGTCGAAGTTCACGCGGCCGTTGGCATCACGGGCCTGCTTCTCAATGGGGTGGTAGTAATCGTCCTGCGAGACCAGGCACACAGTACCCGACGGCAATTTCTCGCGTAGCGCGCGGATCAAGGTGGTCTTACCCGATCCACTGCCACCGGCCACACCCACAAGGTATGCTCCGCGTTGCATCGGCCACGAAGATAGGGAATGAAGGGTCCGGAGGGGCGGTGGTAAGCGAAAGGGCATTGGAACGCTGGTCACCGAACCCAAAAAGCGCCGTGAACAGGGCCTTTCCGAAGGACCCATGCAATTTGGCACGGGGGTTGAATGTTCTATAGCAGACCCCTAATGATCAACGCCATGTTCACGCACTCGAAACGTTACCAGAAGTTGAAGCAGGCCGCCACCCGCCTTATGGTGGCCGGCGATGTGGAACGTTACCTGCACGCCCTGCGCCTGATGAGCAACCTGCGCACCCAGCCCCTGGCCGGTCGCGCCTCCTGAATGTCAATGACTTAACAGCGTTCGAGCCTGCGGCCCGTAAGCCGCGCTCGCGCTGCTAAGCACCCCACTTGGCCCAGGCCGTGATTTACGCGGCCGGCCATTGCAATAGGTTTTGGTGAACCCTTCGGCGGGTACCCATCCGGTCTTCGGGCCGGGCACGGGTATCCGCCGTTGCTTTTTCAATTCTCCAATGCTGGCGGGGGCTGTGGAACTTTCTTCACGCCGTGTGGAACTCCACCCCGACTTTCCCGTTGAAAGGGACATGACGAAGAAGGATAAAATAGCCTTCATCAAGAGCAGCAAGCGAAAAACGCATGTGTATAACGACCTGCATCGGTTCAGCGATCAACAGCTTAACGATGTGATCCGCGAGATCGTGCAGGGGCTGGTAAGGGAAAGCGAGATCATCGCCAACGCTTACATCAACGGCTACCGTTAAAGCATGCGAACCTGAGCCTGCTGCCAGAAGGCTGAGAAGCGACAGGTAACAAGGCCTCCCGAAAGGGGGGCTTTGTTACGTTCGGTCCTATCGTATTACCCGGTCATTCCTTCAGCAGGCGCACCGTGCCTATAAGGCTACCTGCGCTTCGCAGCTCCGCAACATAAACGCCGCCGGGCTGACCACCGAGGTCGACCGCTGTGGAGGTACTGCCCGCGACCAATTGCACCCGGCGTACAGATCGGCCCAGGGCATCGCGCACCTCCAGCGTTACCAGACCGCTGCCAGTTGGAAAAGCGTACCGCAGCATCGTGCTCTCGCTGAAAGGGTTGGGCATGGCGTTAACCACGGATGAGATCAGAATTCGCTCAGATGTGGCATTTGGCACTGATAGCGTGCAGAGATCCGTGGAGGCGATCGAGGCCATTGTTTCATTTACAAGGCCGTGCGCAACCACCGCACCACCGAATGATGAGCTCGGGCCAGGGGATGCAGCATAGAACAAAGACGTATCCAGGGTTATCAGAACCGGTAATGTCATCGGTTTGACAAAGCATACACTGGTGTCACCATACTCCATGATGGATAGGTATGGCCGCTCCTCCGCCCAGAAGAAACCGCCTACGGCTTTCGCTTGGATCACTCCTTGGGAGAACACACGCGATCCTTGCACGGTCATTCCGGTGATGCGTGGGATGTACAGTGAATCCGCCGTGATCAGCGTATCCGTCCTGAATGCATCCAATGCATGACCATTGCCATCTGCACGTAACATGAAATTCGATCCGGTGCAGAGGTAACAACCGATACCACCACCGAAAAGGAGTTCGCCGTTCGCCAGCTCACCTGCGAATGCACCGGCCCACCAACAACCGTCAGGTACCTCTTGGAGATCATACAGTCGCAGCCACTTGAGTGTGCCGTCCACGCCATATCGGGCCGCAAAGTGATCGGCATTAACTGCTGAACCGCCTAAGTACTCCACGACACCGAACGCGACCACATCCCCGTTCGCACAATGCACGAATGGCGCATACGCCATGGACCACAACTCGTTGGGGTCGTACCATACACCATTCGACCATTGTTGCAGGCCGTTCGGCTCGATGCGGGCCGTGCAGAAAATCGGAGCCGGGTCCGCTAACGATACCTCGCCCGCAAGCATGCAGCCGCCATCGGGCAGCGCAGAAACCGTCTGCATAAGACCGGCACGCATGGACCAATCAATGGTCGAGAACGGATCCGCCGGGTCCCACTTCACCACGTACGAGTAACCTTGGAAGATCGGCAACGGTTCCACGGCTTGGCACAGGATCACTTCGCCGTCCACGGTCTGGGTCGATCCCTGGGCGGGCTGATACGTTATTGTAGTCGAACGACTGGTCGCCCAGGATCACATGCGAAAACCGTTTCGACCAAGCAAGCGACCCGTCGCTAGTGAACATGGCCACTTCGTTGTTAATGCGCGTGCTGTCCAAATTCCCATAGGCCTGCGGTTCTTGTGACCAAGCCATTAGGATGCCTCCGGGTACGACAACGACATTGGCGTACAAGGCGTGTGGTTGCAGCTCAACGCGTTTGCCCCAGAGTGCGTTGCCTTGTGCATCATAGCGCATTACAATGTGTTCATCGTATTGGTAACACCCTCCGTCAGGTGCAGGCAATAAGCGCAGCGCATCCATACTGATGCTATCCTCCGCGTTGTAAATCAGGAGGCGTTGTACTGGTGCCTGCCCCGCGAGTTCGTACGCGAAAATGAGTAGAACCATCAATGAAGGCCAACGTATTCCTCCAATTCGGGACATGCGCTGGTGCATGCCCATGCGTACCTGTGCGTGTTCGCGTCCTGCCATAGTACCTGTGTTGTGACTTAGTGTTCAATCAGTAGCCGTATCGTCGTTCGAGGTGTTCCGGCCATCAGTAGTGTTGCCGTGTATACCCCCGCTGGAAGATCACCGCGTGTGAATGTGTAATCCCCCGATGCACCCGGCAAACGTTCGGTACGCACCTCTCTACCGAGTGCATCCCGCACGGCCAGTGTGACGTGTGTTTCACCCCGACTTGTCGGTGGTCCGCAATGATCTGGAACGGAATACCGCAACACCGTGCTCCCGCTGAAGGGGTTAGGCATGGCGGCAAGAACAGCACTCTTCTCGTCTTCGCTCGAATTGACAACCGGTGTGATACCGGTATGTATATCCAACGGGCACCCCGCACTATCGCACCCAAGGCTATCGATCTTCACCAACCACACATCGCTCAACTGGTCGCGCTGCATCTGGCCGGTGAGCAGGATGCCGCCATCGCTGCATGCCGTTATGCGCGTGAAGGAGTCGTACGTAGGGGTTTTATCAATGAACCGCTGCCAGAGCATGTTGCCGTTGGCGTCGGTTTTCATTACCCAGCCTTGAAGTGTATCAGGTCCGTCACTTTCGCCACCCGCGATCAAGTTGCCATTCGGCAATTCCCCTGCATCCCAAAACTCAGCTCCGACCGTGATGTCATGGCCGGGATAGAAATGCTGCCATAGGACATTGCCCCACTCATCAATTTTCGAGAGCATCCCACCACAAGTGTCTTGTACGCTGTTACACTTGGCCCCACTCAGGAGAAAACCCCCGTCCCCCAAGCGCGATATGGAAACCGCGCTGCCAAATTCTTCTGGCAGATAATCCAGCCAAAGTTCGTTACCAACACTATCCGTTCGCATAAGGAAGGATTGAAGCGTTGCAGGTTGCGGGAAGGGGTGGCTGAAATGGTATACCCCACCACCAAGTACCCGCCATCGGGCAGGCCGACGATGTCTGAGGGTTGTTCGCTCTGTAGCGGATCGCCGTAGGTCCGGTCCCACATGCGGTTGCCTGCGCTGTCGCACTTCATCAAGTAGATCTGGATCGGACCATCACCATATGGTTGCGTGGTATCCTCCTCGGTGATGCCGACCATTGCAATGTCGTCTTGTTCCCCAATCCAGATCCCTAAGCCTCTCAAAAAATTAAAGTCTGGATCACTGTTGGCGTATTCCTGATACCAGACTGTGTCTCCTATGCTATTATACCGCACCACAAACGCGGTGGTATATGGCAACGCGACCTGATTCTGTTTCAGCCCGCTGGCGAAAAAATCATTGGTGAGCCTGCTGTTTTCGAACCCGAGCACGACATATGGATGCACATTGTCCAGCAGCCGACGCGTGAACAATGTATCGCCTTGCTGATCCATGGCCTGGAAGGTCATGAACGCATTGGGCGAATTGTACTGGCGCTGGCGATAGAGGGAGTAGTAAAGTCCGTTGCGCTCCAGTGTGCGCCCGGCAGTTATTTCCTCCCAGGGGTAAGCATTACCATATGATCGATCGAAGGTTTGCGCCAATGATGGGCAAGTGGCCAAAATCGCGGCAAGAAGGACTATGCGCATGTCATGTGGAATGTGGGTGATCAGGGCGCAGCCGCTCGCTGCGCCCCTTCACCCTATTGCTTCAGTGCTGTACCGCGATCCGTGCTACGCCCAACACCACTCCATCCGCTATTACCGTGCACAGGTAGACGCCATCGGGCTTCCCTTCACCACTCACATTGTGTGCAAGTTGTGTACCACCGGCAACGCGCTCATCTTCAACTATCCGCCCTTGCAGGTCGGTGACCATTACTCTGACATCGAGCGTGCCTTCGGGTAAGACACAAATGATGGTCGTGCTGGTACCAAAGGGATTCGGCATGGCCGTGATCTGTCCATAGGTGGCCTGTTCTGCCTCCATGCTCTTCACCACGCTGCTGCCATTTGCGGCTTCGGGTTCCTCCCAGATCAGGGTAATGGGCGTGCCCTCGGCACTGTTCAACACGGCTTGGGCCGTGTGGCGCATGGTGGTGGTGCCGTTGGCTACGCTCTGAAACGCGCTCTTTTGTGCCGGCGTATAGCTGGCCAGCGTACCACCGCTCACACCGATATCAATGAGCACCTGGTACACCGAGGTGAAGGCTGCATTCTCCGCACCCACGATTCCTACTGCGTTCAACGCGGTTTGTGCATTAGCCCACTGGCGCAATCGCAAGTACGCACCTACCAGACGGCGCTTGCTACTGGCCGTGTTCCAAGCGTTCAGGTTAGTAATGGCGCTGTTCACGTCGTTCACGCGGTAGTAGTAGTCGATGATGCGGTTGCGCAACAATTCCTTCTTCTGCACGTCCGTCTCCGCGTTCATCGCCGTGACGTTCGCCGTATTGCAAGCGGCCGTGGTGCAGACCAGGTTGCTGCTGCTGCAGTTCGCGGCATTCCCGGGATTGCAGGTGAACTCGGTGACGTTGATCGAAATACAAGCCGGATCTTCGAATGTGATCACCGAACCGTAATACGTCCACGGAGGCGTTGTGCCGCTGTTCAGGGTGAGCTTACCGCTGAGGATGTTCTTTCGCGTGGGGGCCGTGCATGCCGATTGGTCCAAGAACTTGTTGCCGGACTGGGTCTGTAGTGGACTTGTCAAGCATCCCTGTCCTTGCTGCGCCACCACCCCTGTACCTTGCACGTTGATGCCTAGATCGTAGTAGTTGGCCGCCTGCAGCGTGTTGCATTGCAGGGCATGGCCCAGGGTGTTCGTTCCATTGGCACCGTTGATCCCGGCGGTCTGCAGGCCGATGGTGAGCTTATTGCAGGTGTTGTAACCGGTAAGGCTGGCCGCGGTGCCGGCATCGAGCACATACACGCCCCGGTTGTTGTCGTTGAAGGCCCCAGTGCCCATGCCGGTAAGGGTGTTGTTGGCGATGAGCACGTTGCTGTTGCCATTGGCTCGTATGCCACAGGTGTATTGCGTACTGCTAACGCCCACGGGAATGTTGAGGGTATTGCCCGTGAAGCTGCCACCATCCCCCCCGATCTGGTGGATGCCCAGATCGCAATTGTTGAAGCGGCAACTGCGGATATCCATGCGCAGCACGCTATGTACCCCGAAGGCACCCATGGCCAGATCTTCAAAATTGAAGGCAGGGGTACCCACATCGGTGAAGCAATCGATCTCGGTGTCGTTGGCTTTGATGCCTTGGCCACGGTATTGCCGCAGCAACGTGGGGAAGCCCTTGAAGCGCGTGTTCTTGAAAGTGACCTTGTTGCATTGTACGGCATGGAAGAACCGGTCGGTGCCTATACGGTTTCCTTGTGCGTCCACGAAGGTGATGTCCGGTAAGTGCGCGTTCTGTATAAAAGTGGTTCCGGTGAACGAGGTATTGTTCAGGCTCGGAGTGTTCACATTACCTAATGCGTATGGTGCCATGTACACGCCATACCTGTTGTTCTGGAGTGTTCCGTTGGTCATGGTCAGGTAGCCGCCGCCTGTATTGGTCCAGTTGGGGCCACTGTGCTCAATGCGGCCCAGTGCATCGTAGTGGTTCCAGTCCAATGCGATACCGCCGTACATCTTCTCGACGATGATGCCGCCGGTGGTTGCCATTCGACCTTGAGCGGCATCGCTTGTGGCCGTTACCAACGCTTGGTATTGCGATGGATTCCCCCAGACTTCAATACCCTCCCACATGTCACTGCAGATGGCCCGCCCTGTAAGGCGCGCCGTGCCCTCAATACGCAGTTTGCCGCCTTGCTTCACGATGATCTTCGTTGGCTGTGAGTTCCGGGCGAGCAGGCTGTTGCCGTTGAAGAAATTGGTGGCCAAGTAGTCGAAATCGTTGTACGCTCTGGAGTCGGCGAAACTGATCACGGCTGTGTTGTTGATAACAGAGTAGCGTTATTGGGTATGACGATCGTGCCCTGTATGGTCTTATTCGTGCTCCATATGGTGGTAACACCGGCAGGGGCTGTGAACTTATCGACCGATCCAATGGATACGTGGGTGTTCCCGCGTTCGTCCCGCAATCGCTTCCCAGCTTGAGGATGAATCCGTCCTCGGCGTTCAACTCATTGTTGCCGCAAAGCACCAAACCGCCATCTTGTGTGAGGCATGCGCCGAACGTACACACCACGGAGTTCTGCGAGGTTACAAGAGGCTTGTAGCGCCAGGTCTGCGCAAAGGTGGTGCGGTTCATCTTCACTACGTCGTTGGTCACATAGCTCAGGTCGGTGGATCCATCCTGCCCGCTCACGTAGATGCTCGTGGCATCCATCACCATGCGTGGTTGGAAATCGATGCCGGTGAAGCGCGCCACGTTCTTGGGTGCTGGGACGGTGCTTTGCGGCACGCCGGTGGTCAGGTTGATCCGGAACATCGCCATGTCATGGTCCAGGTAGCCCGCATCCTGCACCATGGGATTGAAATGGCAGTCCCAACCCGTTGTGCCGAAATTCCAGTAGAAGTCGCACAGGCCCAGAACAATGCCTTCGGTGGTGGAGTACTGCAATACCGAGCTTCCTCGTTCATGGTTGCCGGTCTCGGTGGTGATGCCCGTACAAGTCGTCAATTCCGGTGTGGCCACATCAGCGTAGCCATAGGCGGTCAAAGAGTAGTCACTGGTGGCCGGTTGGCTCTCGCTATAGGTCTTTATGAAGGTGGTGGCACCGGTCATGGAGGTTCGCAAAACCAGCATGTCGCGGTCATTTGGCCCGGTGGGGCTGATGCAATGCCCGATGCCGATGATGCCCACGGGCAGACCGGTCGCGGGGTTGTTGTTGTCGTACAGCACTTTCACATCGAAGAGGCTGCTCTTCTCCGTGGCTGGTGCCATGCCGCCGAACGCCCGTTGCTTGATGGTGTAGCCACTGGTGCCGAAGGTGCCCACGAGATTGAAATTCATGTCCAGCCGCATGAGGAAGGCTCCGCGCATGCTGCCCTCGAAGCCCGTGTAAGTGGTGCTCTGCGAATTGCCGCCGATGATGTAGCCCTGTGCCACACCCGCACTATTGATCACCTCGATGCTCTGCGCCACGGGCGATTCATTGGCTGGGTAGCTCGTCAGGTTCGTCGCATCCCACCACTTCGGAAAGCCCGGCATCACCACGCCTGTATTCTTGTTCACTTTCACGATGCCTACAGCCTGCATAACCGTACCGCCCGACTGGTAAGCGATCACGTAGCCGTCGCTTACTTCGACGATATCGAACGCGCGGCCGCCGGCGTGTGTTGCCGATGTCTGTTCAATCATGGTCGCCCACAGTTCATTGCCATTCGCGTCAACCTTTACCACACTGGGCCAGATATTGTAATCCGGTGCTCGGAACGCCCAACCGGCAGCAACATGGCCACCATCGTTAACCGAGAGTACCGGGTAGAGCCAATTCTCCACATTCGCCCATGGCGAAGCGTTGCCGTTGTATGGGGCAGACCATTGCCACATCTTCACCGGCGGGTTCTGCGCTCGCATCGGCGTGGAGCTAGAACCCACTACCAGCGCGGTCATCAGAATCCCCCCCCCGTTTTCAACAGGATGTTCATAACGTTGCGCGATCGCTGCTGCAGCGTGGCGCATTTCCGAGGTGCTACGACGTGTACCATAAGACAGAACGGTGTTCGTGTTGTGGCGCTATCAGGAGTGCCACTCGCCTGGAGCAATACCGTGAAGGTAGACGCTGGAATGATCGGTGGTCGACCTATCACCCGAAAAGACGATAGGGAAGAAAAAACTGCGCGCTTTCTCCGAACCGATGCGTACCCCCCCCCTTACTTCCGATCCGGCGGCGGTACTTTCTTCACCGACACCATCCTCGTACGTGATGGTCTTCAGCACCCTTCCGTCGATGCCGTACATGGTCATCACCCCATCGAGGCGGCCCTGCTTGTAGTCCATCTCCTGCACAATTCGGCCGCGCTGGTCGTACACCACGCAATGGCCGTGCGGGTCGCCGTTGAGGAAACCCTGCTCGCGCATCTTTACGCCGGCATCATCGAAGTACACCCACGGTCCATTCGGGCGTGTTGTTCACGTAGTTGCCCTCGCTGATCACGATGCCGTGTGTGTTGTAGGTGACCCAGTGCCCTTCCTTCTTGTTGTCCTTGTACGTACCGGCCTCGCGCGGGCGACCGTTCTCCTGCCAGAACTTCCACGGGCCGTTCTTCGCATCATTGGCCCACAGGCCCATGTACTCCTCCTTGCCATCGGGGTACCAGCCGTGCCAGGCCCCATCGATGCGGCCCTCTTTGAAGTGACCGATGTCCTTCTGCTGTCCGTTGGCGAACCAGCTCTTCCACTCGCCATCTTCCTTTCCCGCCAGGTAGTTGCCTTCCTGCAGCTTCTGGCCGCTCTCGAACCAGGTGGTCCAGATGCCTTCCTTCCGCCCGGCGGTCCAGGTGCCTTTCTTCCAGATCTGGCCGCCTTCGTAGTAGTACACCCACTCCCCTTCCTGCATACCGTTCAAGAAGAGGCCGGTGCTGCTGAGCTGCCCGTTGGGGTACCAGTATTTCCACAGGCCATGTTGCACGTCCGCCTTGAAGTGACCCGAGCATCTCGCGTTCGCCCTTGGCGGTGTACCAGGTCCACACACTGTCCTTGTTCCCGGCCAGGTAGAAGCCTTCGGTGTTCAAGGTGCCATCATCGAAGTACACGGCATAGGCGCCGCTCAGTTTGCCGCGCTCATACGTGGCCTTCTTCTCGGGCTTGCCGTTGCTGAACCACCAGGTCCATTCACCCGTGCGGACCCCGCCTACGTTCTGGCCCTGCACCTTCGGGTTGCCCGCTGGCCAGCGTTCCTCGTAAACACCGCTGACCACCCCGCCCTTATAGTGCGCCTCGCTGTTGAGCGCGCCGCTGGCGTAGTAGCTGCGCACCAGTCCATCGCCCTTGGTGAGGGTTTGTGTGCCGTCCGGGTCCCACGCGTCGATCGATAGCGCGATGCTGTCCTCCCACAGTTCCTTCAACAGGGGCCGTCCATCGGCATACCAATAGTTCCATTCGCCCTGCTTCACGCCTTTCTTGTACAGCCCGGTCTCCATGAGCTTCCCGTTGCGGTAGAAGCTGCGCATCAGGCTGTCCTGCTTGCCGAAGCGGATCCAGCCATCGTGCTGCACGGTGTCGTTGTCGTAGAACACGACCACATGCCCGTCGCGCTGACCGCTCTTGAAGTCGGCCTTCTCCATCAGGTGGCCGCTGCGGTCCCAGAACTTCCATTCGTTCCACTCGCGGCCGTTGATCATCAGGCCTTCACTGCGTTTCTGCGTGCGCAGGCTGTCGTAGTAGTCGACGTAGGGGAGTACGGACTGAGCTTCCGCAGAAGGGCAAGAGCAGCAGGCAGTAGGCGGCGGCAGTTGGCAGTAGGCAGCGGCAGTTGGCAGGAGCAACTGGCCAGCGTAAACGCAAGAGGGAGCGGGACATGTGGGCGAAGGTAGCCGGGGTGGAAAGCGCGACAGAGGTATGAACGCCGGGTCATCAACGATCGGTGCGTGGATGGCACGCGCAGGTCGATCTCCGCCTTAAGCTGAGTGACCGTGGTGGACCAACACCGATACGTTCAAGAAGGATGCCGCATCCGGAGTGACGTGCCTGTGACCATCGCGTCCGAACGCGGTGAACAACGAAGTCATGCGCACGATCCTGGAACGGGGGTGGGGGTTACGGAGGGACTGGTGGCCTTGGCCACTTTGTGCATGCTGGTGCTCTGCCTATTGGCCTGAGCACATAATCGCATGCCGGACAGCTTCATAGCGGCAAGGCACTGGACCGGGCCGCGGGCTTGGTGGGTTGCGGCGTTCAGTTGAAGGACGAACACCTCGGCGATGCTCCGGAACCAGGACAGGATCGCCATCGTGGTCGAAAAAGGGATGCGCACCCATCCGAAGCACTGCCCATACCAACGCGGTGAACTCCCTGAGCAACGACGGAGCGTCAGTGTCCGTCAGTGAAAAGAAGGACGCAACCAAGCTGAGGACCCACTGAGCTCTCCCTTCCACCAGGACGGCCGCCCTAAAGGAGAGGGCGGCCGTTCCTGCGTTCGGGACCTGCCACAACGCAAAACAGCCGCTCAGGTGTTACAAGCAGACCTGGGCCAACAGACTAACTTGCGCAGATAAATGAGCCATCGGCGGAACACTCATTGGCGACGGGCGCGGGTAGTGTTGGTGCTGGCCTTACTGGTCGTCCTGTTCACGGGCTGGACCGCCGCCACCACACCGCGTTTCGGGCCTCATTCAGCGCTGGACATGCTATCCATGCGCAGCAGTGAGGACGGCCTGTTCGTGATGTACAGCAAGCTACTTCGCCACGGCCGGCCGCTGTTCCGGCTGCCATGGGCGCGATACCATGGCGCTGGCCATGGTGGACTCCGAGGGGGTGGATGTGAACGTGGCCGATGACTGGCGCAGCACCCTGATGGCCAACAGCGCCCGCGATCCGTTCTTCCTGGCCAAGGCCGACCACGAGGTGTTGGTGAACCCCGGCCACCAGACCGCCATCGAGAACAAATGCCTGAGCTGCCACGCGCCCTTGGGCATGCACGAGGAGCGTATGCTGGGCCACGCGCCCTTCAACCTGGCCATGTTGGACACCAGCGTCATGGGTAAGGAGGGCGTTAGCTGCCTCGCCTGCCACATGCAGAACCCGGATAGCGCCGGAAACTTTTTCTCCGGTGAACTTCACTTCGATTCGGCACGGGTCTATGGCCCGTATCCGGACGACGAGATCAATGTGGCGATCATGGAGTTCTTTGTGGGCTTCCGGCCAGGCTTGGGCACGCATATCCTGGATGGCCGCGTGTGCGCCGGCTGTCACTCGCTGATCACGGAGACCCTCGACCTGTCGGGCACACCCACGGGTGGCGAATTCGTGGAGCAGGCCACCTGGCATGAATGGAAGAACAGCGTGTATCCGGCGAATGAGGTCACCAGCTGTCGCGGCTGCCACATTCCCCGGATCGACGACCCCATCATACTCGCTTCCGAGTATGCCTTCCTGCCGGGTCACACGCCCTTCGGCAAGCACCACCTGGTGGGGGGCAATGCGCACATGCTCCGCTTGATGAAGGACAACCGGGAGGCGCTGGGCATTCCGGCCACCGATGTGCACTTCGACAGCACCATCGCACGCACCTTGCGCATCCTGCAGGGCGCGGCGGAGGTTGCGTTGCACGTGGCCGACCGCACCAACGACACCGCCTTCGTGGAGGTGCAGCTCACCAACCTGGCCGGCCACAAGTTCCCCAGTGGATACCCGAGCCGCCGCGCGTTCGTGCAGCTCGTCGCCACCAACCCGCAGGGCGACACGCTGTTCCAAAGCGGACGCTGGGACAATACGTTCGAGCTGATCGGCCACGATGCCGGATACGAACCGCACCATGATGTGATCACGCAGGGCGACCAGGTGCAGATCTACGAACTGGTGATGGGCGATGTGAACGGCGACGTGACCACTGTGCTCGAACGCGCCGCAACGCCATTGAAGGACAACCGCCTGGTGCCCGACGGTTTCAGCACAACCCATCCGAGCTACGACACCACGCAGATCGCCGGCGTGCCCGCCAGCGACATCGACTTCAACCTTGATGCGCTCGGAACGGAGGGCACAGGAGCAGATGTGGTGCACTATCATATCGCAACGAACGGATACACCGGTCCGTTGCTCTTGAGCGCACGTGTCTATTACCAACCGATGCCGCCGTTGTGGAACGCGGAGATGTTCAGCCAGCACAGCGCTGCGATCGACACCTTCCGCACCATGCTGGGCAATTCGGACGGCACACCCGAGCTCGTGGCCATGGACACCTTGCTGGACAATAGCGTGGGCATTGCGGAGAACATGGCAGGCGCGCTTCGCGCATTCCCGAACCCCACGGCCGATGGACGCGTGAACATAGACGGGAACAGCATTACCGGTATCCGGGTATTCGATGCGGCTGGTCGTGAACTGAACTTGCCCAATGGCCGTCGTTCGGGCGGATGGTGGTGTCAGCTTCCTCGCGTGGCGGGAACGTACAACGTGCTGGTGCGCACCGCGAATGGCGAGCACCTGCTCCGCGTGGTGAACAGCGCCCACTGATGGAGCTGTCCGTTGCGTCCCTGCATGTATATCCGATCAAGTCGCTGGGCGGCTTTTCCGTGGAAGCTGCGTAGGCTCACCGACCGTGGATTCGAACATGACCGGCGCTGGATGTTGGTGACCGGTCACGACCAATTCCTGACGCAACGGGAAGTACCCGCCATGGCCTGCCTGCATTGTTCGCCACTGCCGAACGGTTTCCGCGTGACGGATATCCGCGATGGATCGACACATCGATCTGCCTTGGTCCATCGCCGATGGCGAAGAACGCCGCGCGACACGTCTGGGATGACCCGGTGCATGTGTTGCCAGCGGCGGCGGAGGTCTCCGCCTGGTTCGCGGAACGACTTCGCCTCCTTGCAGGTTGGTATACATGCCCGAGTCCTCGCATCGCCCGGTGGACATGACAATATGCGTCGGGTATCACCTCGCTAAGCGATGGCTTTCCCTACTTGATCATCTCGCAGGCATCGTTGGATGACCTGAATGCGCGCGGCATCGACACGGTCACATGCTCACATGACACATGGTAGCATGTTCCCATGGATCGGTTCCGACCGAACATCGTGCTCGCCGGTGGCACGGCTTTTCAGGAGGACGGTTGGAAGGAGATCGTCATTGGTGACACGCGATTCTCGCTCGTGAAGCCCTGTTCGCGCTGTGTGATCACCACCACCGACCAATTCACCGGCCAACGCGGAAAGGAGCCCTTGCGCACACTGGCGACCTACCGGAAACGTGTGACCAACGACGGCTCGTTGAAGGTGGACTTCGGGATGAATGCGATGGGGCCAGCAAGCGGAGCGATCGCGGTTGGCAACAAGATCATGGTGGTGGCTTGAACACTGCCGTGTTCTGATGCACCTTTGGACCATGCCACGCATCCCCCAAGCTCCGCCTCGAAAGCCTGCAGACCGAGATCGACGCGGCCTACCTATACGGCCGTGTTGCCGCGAATGAGGTGACCCACAGATCGCGAAGCTCTTCCGCGAGATGGAGGCCATTGAACGCGGACATGCCGAGCACGCGTTCAACGATACTGAAGCAAGGAGGTGTGCTGAGCACGATGCCGGGCCCTCGTGGCGCGCTCGAACGCTGGACCGCATCGGCAAGGTGATGGGCTACGAGCACGTGATCGCGCAACTGATGGATGTGGAGAAAGGGCTGGCGCGTGCGAACGTGTCGCTGAAGCAGAAAAGCGGACAGGCGTTGAGCGGCGCGGAACAGAACCATGTGCGCATCCTGGGATCGCTGATGGCGAACAAGGGCGGCATGGGCGGTGAGCAACTGGGCCGCATTGAAGGACGGCACAAGACCGTGGGCGGAAACGCCTTGCGCGCGGCGGTGCTCGGCGCGAACGACGGACTGGTGAGCAACATGAGCCTGGTGATGGGCGTGGCCGGTGCCACCGAAGGCGATCAGGGTGTGTTGCTCGCGGGCCTCGCGGGCTTGCTGGCGGGTGCGCTGAGCATGGCGCTGGGCGAATGGATCAGCGTGAAGAGCTCGCAGGAACTTTACGAGCGCCAGATGGCGTTGGAGATGACCGAGCTGGAAACGAATCCAGAAGGCGAACGCAAGGAGCTCGCGTTGATCTACATGGCCAAAGGCATTTCTGAGGAGGAGTCGCACCGTCTGGCCACGGAGATCATGAGCGACCCGAACAAGGCACACGCGATGCTGGTGAAGGAGGAACTGGGCATCAACGCCGAGGAGCTCAAGGGCTCGGCTTGGGAGGCCGCGATCACCTCCTTCTTCCTCTTCGCCATCGGCGCAGTCCTGCCGGTGCTTCCCTTCTTCTGGTTGGGCGGCATGCAGGCCATCGCCCTCAGCCTCGGTCTGAGTGCCATCGGTCTGTTCGTGATCGGCAGCGCGATCACCCTCTTCACCGGTCGCAGCATCTGGTCCAGTGGGATGAGGCAGGTGCTGTTCGGTCTGGCGGCCGCGGCGGTCACCTTCGGCATCGGCAAGCTGATCGGCGTGAACGTGGGCGGATAGCACGTGCCAGCATGATCCACTCCATCCTCCGCGACAAGTCCACCCGGCTGTACATCATCCTCGGTG
Organism: uncultured Flavobacteriales bacterium; assembly: GCA_963814325.1. GTDB lineage: Bacteria > Bacteroidota > Bacteroidia > Flavobacteriales_F > PHOS-HE28 > PHOS-HE28. The sequence continues at coordinate 115,424 of CAWFCK010000002.1, read as the reverse complement.
CCTTCTTCGTGTCCAACGCGTTGATCGCGGAGATGATCGGTGTGAAGCTCTTTCAACTCGAGGATGTGCTCGGCATACCGAAGGCCGACTTCACGCTGCTCGGGCAACAGCATCTGTCGTTCGTGCTGAGCGTGGGCGTGCTGCCCTGGCCCATCGTGTTCATCATGACCGATGTGATCAACGACTACTACGGTGTGCGTGGCGTGCGTTTCCTCACACTGCTCACCGCGGCGCTGATCACCTTCGCCTTCGCGGTGATGTACTTCGCCATCCACATGCCGCCGGACCAGGGTTGGTGGATGACCAGCAGCGCCGCGCAAGGCGTACCCGACATGCAGGCGGCCTTCAGCAGCATCTTCGGCCAGGGCATGAACATCATCGTGGGCTCGCTCACGGCCTTCGTGATCGGGCAGATGCTCGATGCCTGGATCTTCCGTGGCATCAAGCGCATCACCGGCGACAAGCGGATCTGGCTGCGCGCCACGGGCAGCACCATCGTGAGCCAGTTGATCGACAGCGTGGTGGTGACCTACGTGGCGTTCTGGATCTTCAAGGGGATGTCGTTCCCACTGGCCACGGCCCTTGTGCTCACGGCCTACACCTATAAGCTGATCGTCGCCGTGCTGGCCACGCCGATCGTGTACTTGGTGCACGGACTTGTGGAGCGATACCTCGGCAAGGAACGGGCGCACGCCATGCGTGAGGCGGCGCTGCGCATGAGCGACGAGCAGTGAGCGACGCCGATCCACAATGGATCGGTCATACCTCCCCTTTAATGGGGTCCCTGCATTCCTGTATGCGGCTAACTTTCGACCTCGGAAACGGAACCTACCGATCCACCGCACGCCATGAAACACGTTACGCTCGTCCTCTCGCTCCTCCTGCTGCCCCTACTTGGAATGTCCGCGCATGTGGACCTCGACAAGGCGCTGACCACGGCTCAACACTACCTGGCCGGCACGGCATTGCGCTCAGCCGATGGTCAGCCCCTGGTGATGGAGCTGGCCGTGCGGATGACCACGGCCGGGATCAACCCCGCGAACGCCGACGCCGCATCCACCTACTACTATGTGTTCAACCTCGATCACGGCGCTGGCTTCATCATCGTCGCCGGCGATGATGCTGTAACGCCGATCCTCGGCTACTCCGACCATGGCGCGTACGACCCTGCGCAGCTACCGGATAACATGGCCAAGTGGATGGAGGGCTACCAGCATGTGATCGCCACGGCCATCGCCAACGAGCTGAGCGCTGATGCTGAGGTAAGCGCGCAGTGGCTGGCGCTGGAAGTGCCGGCAACACCGGACAGCGATGACGGCGACCGCGCCGTGAACCCGCTGCTGACGACCCAGTGGAACCAATCGCCCTACTACAATGCGCAGTGCCCCGGAGGTTCCGTTACCGGTTGCGTGGCCACGGCCATGGCGCAGGTGATGAAGTTCTGGAACCATCCTGCCACCGGTACCGGTTTCCATTCATACGAACACCAGCAGTACGGCACGCTATCGGCCAACTTCGCCAGCACCACCTTCAACTGGGGGTCTATGCCCAACAGCATCAGCAGCCCGAACAGCGCCATCGCGACGCTGATGTACGCCGCCGGGGTGAGCGTGGACATGCAATACAGCCCCGAGTCCAGCGGCGCGTATGTGATCAACGCGATGAGCCCCGTGCAGAACTGCTCGGAGTATGCATTGAAGACCTACTTCGGGTACAGCGCTTCCCTGCAAGGCGGTCATCCGTTCCAACTATACCGAGCAGGCCTGGGTGAACCTGATGAAGGCGGAACTTGATAATGGCCGCCCCATCATCTACGCAGGCATCGGCAGCGGTGGTGGTCACTGCTTCGACCTGGACGGATACAACAACAGCAACCTTTTCCATGTGAACTGGGGATGGGGCGGTTATTCCGATGGCTACTTCGCGATCGGCGGCATGAACCCGCCCGGCGTGGGCACCGGCGGTGGTGACGGTGGCTTCAACAGCGACCAGCACGCGGTGATCGGCGTGGTACCCGCCACCGGCGGCGGTACACAGAACGCCGACCTGGAGTTGTACGCCGCAGTGACGCCCTCACCCAACCCGATCTACTACGGACAGGCCTTCACCGTGAATTCCAACATCCTGAACAACGGCACCACCACCTTCAACGGCGACTACTGCGCAGCGCTGTTCGATGCGCAAGGCATCTTCGTGGATTACGTGGCCACCATCAGTGGTGCTTCGTTGCCCGCCGGATATGTGTACAACCCGCCCGGGCTCGACTTCGACAACGCGGGCAACTTCGCGTTCCTGCCCGGCAACTATTCCGTCGGCGTGTTCTTCCGGCCCACGGGCGGCAACTGGCAGCAGGTGGCCGACGCGAACGGCTACACGAACCTGGTGCCCTTCACCATCATCAATCCGAACGACATCGAATTGTACAGTGTGATGAACGTGACCACTGGACTGCCCATGACCCAAGGCGCTTCCGCGAGCGTGAACATGAACGTGGCGAACTATGGCGCGAACGACATCACCGCCACGGTGGACCTTTCCCTATACAACCTCGACGGATCCTTCGCGCAAACGATCGCTGAATTGCCGGGCACCTCATTGCCCAGCGGCTTCTGGGTCGGTCCGCTCACCTTCACCAACACGGTGAGCGTGGCGCCGGGTTCGTACCTGATGGCACTGACGTACACCACGGACAATGTGAACTACCAACTTGTGGGTTCGTCCAATTACAGCAACCCCATCACGGTCACCGTGCAGAGCGCGGGCCTGAACCCGGACCAATACGAGGCGAACAACGCGGTGGCCAATGCGCACCAGTTCACCCCTGCGTATTCGAATAACATGGCCAACGTGAACACCACGGGCTCCAACTGCCACATTGTGAGCGACGAGGACTTCTACAAGTTCGCGCTGCCTGCGGGTTATGGATACGACATCACGGCCAGGCTGCATGATTCATACAACAGCGGCAACGGCAATACCTACTCGCTCGATGCGCTGTTCACCTACTCCACCGATGGCGTCAACTGGTCGCAGGCGTATGATGATGTGATGCCGAACAACATCCTGGTCAGTGGCGGTGGCACCATCTACTTCCACGTGTCGCCTTACTTCCAAGGGCAAACGGGCACGTACTTGTTGAACGCGGACATCGTGCGGACCCCATCCACCGGTGTGATCGAAGGCAACGCCAGCGACGCACACTTCCAGCTGATGCCGAACCCCGCAACGGACCGTTTGAACGTGGTGTTCCCTGAACTCCGCGGCGGGGTGATGGCCGTGCGCGTACTGAACGCGCAAGGCCAGGAAATGATGTCGAGCTCGCCGGGCAGCGGCGCTGAGCGCACCAGCTTCGATGTAGGAACCCTGGCTGGCGGTGTGTATTACGTGCAAGTGATCAGCGCCGATGGCATCGGTACCCGTCCATTCCTGAAGGCCGAATGAAGAACGCGATCATCCACCGTGCTTGCACTGGGACTGTTGTGCGGTTGCCATTGCGCGAAGGATACCGCAAGTGAGGCTGCCCCACCACCCCCAGCGTTGCCGTGACCGGTCCGCAGGCCATCGTGTACAAGGTGCGCAAGGACCTCATGGACAAAGTGCCGGTGATCCTTTCCGCAGATGGCAGCACCATCGTTTCGTACCCGCATCCGAGCGACCTGAAGGGGCCCAACGGACTTGCGGTGCCCACCGTGTTGCACAAGGGCTATCTGCTCGACAACCGCGGGATCAACAAGCATGTGGCGTTCCTGAACATGACCTACGAGGCATATGCCGCCCTTGCCGAAGCACCCACCGAAGCGGCGCTCATGGGCATGATCAAGGAGAAGAAGCCCTTGCTTGAACTCTGCGATTGTGGCAACCGCAGTCGCTTCACCGATGTGGTGAAGGAACTCGACCAATTGATCGACGACCACCAGCTGCGCAAGACATGCAAGGTGATCAAGTAGTGCGTTCCTGCTGACGGTCAGCGCGACGCGGCCGGCGTGAACTTGACCACCTTTCCCGGAACCGGGGGAAGTCGGCGCAACTCGTCGTAGATGGCGCCCAGATCCTGCTCGCTCATTGCCGAGTACATCGTCCAAGGCATCACGGTCTGCATCTCCCCTTGCGCCCAATCGACCTTGGGGGCCACATAGCCACTGTCCGTGTATTGCTTGAACCGTTTGACGAAGGTGGCCTTGTCCCAGACACCGATGCCATCGGTGGGATGTGGTGTGATGTTCGCGGAACGCACAACAGCGCCATTGGGGAAGTTGAATTCGAAGCCGCCGGCATAAGGTGCACCCACCTTTTTACCACGCTCCTGTCGCGTATGGCACTCTCCGCAAGAGGCGGCATTGAGCAAGTAGGCGCCATAGTCACTATCAGCAGGTGCAGGACGCTCCGTAGGATGCGCAGGCTGGGGCACCGTGCGCATGATCAAGTTGACCGGAAAGTCGATCACCGATGCCGGGTAGGTTTTCGTCCTCACTGGTTCCAACGAGCGCAGGAAGGCGATGATGGAATACACATCCTCGGTGGCCAGCTTGTTGAAGTTCGGGTAGGGCATCACCGGAAAGAAGGGGTGGCCATCCTTGCTGATGCCGCTGGTGATGGCCCGGTAGATCTCCCCATCACTCCAGTCCTTCAGCTTGAACGGAGTGATGTTCTTGGCGTAGAACTCACCAGGGAACTGCATGCTACGATCGAACTTGTCGCCCCCTGCGCCCTTGGTGCCGGGCATGGGCGGTGCGCTGAACGTGTTCCAGTCGCGGTTACTGTGGCAATCCATGCAGACGCAGACGCTGTTGGCCAAATATTCCCCCCGGGCCAGTCGCTCGGGTGTGGACTCCACCTTCAGGTCCTCCTGGACCTTCACGTTGGGAAGCATCTTCGTGATGTAGAGGACACCTCCACCGACGACCAATGCCACAATGCCGAGCAGCACGGCCAGTACCTTCAGCAGCTTTTTCATGATGTCAGCGCCGAAGCCCGACGCAGGCGTTGGAGAGATGGCAGAAAAAAGCTTCAGAAAGGTAACAAGGGCTTGCTCGGAATTCAACCTCTCGGAACGCACTTTTTCGACCTCTTCGAACGATCTTCACGTCCGCCATGGCCAAGAAGAAACGAAGCCCCAAGGCCGACCTCGCCGCCATTGAACGCGCTGCCAAACGGGCTGCACAAAAAGCGCAAGGTGCGCTCGATGGCCGCTTCCGTGTGAAGAAGGTGGAGAGCAAGAAGCGTTATTCGCGCAAGCGGAAGGACGACGAAGCGGCCGAGTGATGCCCGTTCATTCCGCAGCCTTCGCCCAGGCCGCCATCAAGCGCTTGTGCGCGCGCAGTGCCGTGATGTAACGTTCCTCCGTGATTTGTCCTTTGGCGCGCATCAACGCAAGCAGCGCACGCTTCTCCTGTGCGGTCCAACTCGACAGGTCGGGGATCAGGTCGATCGCAGGAGCAAGGTCGATGAACGCGCGTTGCTCCTCCACCGGCCACTGGCGATGATCGGACACACCGAGCACCTTCCGCACACGTTCGGCACATCGGCGTGCTGCGGAGGCGCGATCGCCGTGATCCATGCCGGCGAGATGCTGCAAAACCGCCTCGCTCAAGGCCCCGGGCTCGAAGTCGGGCGCCGTGCTTGGTGCGAGGTGCAACCGCATGGACCCCGCGACGAGTTTGCGCAAGGTTGCCGCGGGTGTGCGGTAGTGGCGGTCCGCTACCACGGTCACACGCTCGGCCTCGGCCAATGCGAACAGTTGTGGGTCCTCGGAGCGGAAGCCCGCGCGATAGTAGAACCAGTACGCACCGGAGCGGATGCCATCGGCATTGCCGTGTCCCAGCTGGTAGCTCTCCGCCTCGAAGCACTCCACTCCGTAGCGCTGCGCATAGCACTGCATGATGCGCGCGAACAGCAACATGGATGGACCACCTCGGAACGCGGGGAAGACGTTGATGCCCACCTTGCTCTTCCCGGGGAAGATCCACGCTCCACCATAGGCCACAGGTACCGCGTTCGAATAAAGAATGTATCCCACGTAACTGTCGAAGGCCGTTCTTCTGCCCGGTGGCAAGGGAAGCAGCGCCATACCCAGGCCATCACCCAGGTCCTGCCAATCGACCGCTGCGGGATCGCAGAGCGTGGTGGTGTCGGTCTCCCGCAGATGACCGAGCAACGCACCCCGAACGGAGTTCACGAGCGCGGTCCGTTCGTCGGTCTTCAGTCGGCGCGGCGGTGGTAAGGGTGAGCGGATGATAGTGAGCGCGTCGACCGTACCGGTGAGCGTGTACGGATGCAAGGGCGTGGCGAGGCCCCGGCCGAAGGTGCGTGTAAGGAAGGGTGGTGGCGCATCGATCAGCAGCAAGGGGTTCAGCACCTGCCACAGCGCGGTGCGCAACGCGGGTGTCGCGGCCAGGCCATCGACCGCGCGAACGATCCATTGCAGTGCGGCCGCGTCATCGCCCCCGCAGGCATCGCGGACGCGCTCATGTATGGTGTAGCCGCTATGATCCATGGCGTCGGCCTCCGCAGGCAAAGCCGAGGCGACCAGCAACGCACGCATCAGGTCCTCATCGCCCGTGAACGAATCGAGCTGCACGGAAGCTCCGGCCACGTCAACAAGCCAGCGCGTCAGTTCGATGCTGAAGCTCGCGCACGATGGCGCTCCGGCAATACCCGAGTCCGTCAATGCCTCGAGCAGGGTACCGCGGACCCTGGCCTCTGACGCGACCAGTTCAGCCAGACGCTCCAGCTCCTCCCCTGCCCGTTGATGATCCGCTTCGCTATGAGGAAAGGCCCGGATGAACAACAGCAGGTCGTGGTAGTCCATGAGCACACGTGCCGTCCGGATGCGCCCTGCCCGCACCCGCTCCCAATGCCCCGCACGTTCATCCCCTGCCGTGCCTTTGGTGAACAGTTTCCGCAAGGCGGCGATGTCGGCGGGGCTGATCGTAGGTTGGGCAGGCATGCAGCCCAAAGAAATGGAATGTGACGCTGGCCGGGGGCACTGTAGCTCAACGGCACGTCTTACCTTGGGATCCGCCTTGCATGGAGTAATGGCGTGGCAACAAGTCCTGGCCGAAGCATCGGCACACGTGAATGAGCAAGAACATCTCCTCCCTCTCCGGCCGTGATGGCAAGGAACTCGACGATGCCGCTTTGGGAACGCCTTCAACAGGCCGCTTCGAAGAGCGGCACACCCGACGACCGCGACGCTTACCGCCATCGCCGACGCACTTCCTCATCGGCGAGGCCGTCACCTACGGCACCAGTTCGTTCTACGACTTCCTGAAGAAGGACAACGCGGGTAAAAAGGCCTACGTGTGCAATGGCAGCGCCTGCCTCGTTGCCGGCACGCAGGACACACGTGCACCATGAATTGGCGAAGCATTTCAAGCCGGAGGAGATCGGCCACATGTGCTGCCTCGGGCGTTGCCATGAGAACAGTGCGTTCAACGTGGGCGGCCTGAACTACTCGGGCAAGGCCATTGACCAACTGGACGATCTGTTGAACGAAGTACGGGACGGACGGACGGAGCGGACCGTGCCCGCCGGATGGACAACCATCACGTGGGCACGCTCGATGGCGCAGCCCATCCTCACCGCGCCCATGCCTTCCGCTGGAGGCATTCTACGCGCTGTGGGAACAGGTGCTGAAGGCGATCCGGTGCGATGCGCTGAACGAGATCAAGACCGCGACGATCCGCGGGCGTGGAGGTGCGGGATTCCCCATGGGTTTCAAACTGCAGGCCTGCCAGCGATGCGCAGGACACCACGGGCAATGGCACACCGCGCAAGTACATCGTGTGCAACGCCGATGAAGGTGATCCCGCGGCATTCAGCGATCGCTACCTGCTGGAGCAACGACCGCACCTGGTACTGCTGGGCATGATGATCGCCGGCTTCTGCGTGGGGGCCGACACGGGTGTGCTGTACATCCGCGCGGAATATCCCGAGGCGGTGGAGATCGTGAAGCAGGCCGTGGCCGATATCGAGGCGAACGGGTGGCTCGGCACCAACATCAAGGGCAGCGGCGTCAACTACCGGTTCAAGGTGATCAAGGCCGCAGGAGCATACGTGTGCGGCGAAGAGACCGCGTTGCTCAACAGCATTGAAGGGAAGCGTGGCGAAGTGCGCACGCGTCCACCCTACCCCGCACAACAAGGCCTCTTCAACCGGCCTACCGTGGTGAACAATGTGGAAACGCTCGCCTGTGTGCCGTGGGTGCTGAAACACGGCGGCGCGGCCTTCGCAAAGCTGGGTACCGAGAAGAGCAATGGCAGCAAACTCGTTTGCCTGGACAGCGGCTTCAAGCGGCCTGGACTGTATGAGGTGGAATGCGGCACGCCGCTCAGCACCGTGATCGACGAGCTGGGCCAGGGCTTTTCGCGACCGACGAAAGCGTTGCACATCGGCGGTCCGCTCGGGGGTATCGTGCCGCTCACGAAGATCGAACGACCTGGGCATCGATTTCGAGAGCTTCCAGAAGAACGGCTTCCTCCTGGGCCATGCGAGCGTGCTCTCCATCCCCGCCGACTTCCCCATGGTGAAGTACCTCGAGCACCTGTTCGAGTTCACGGCGTTGGAGAGCTGCGGCAAGTGCTTTCCCTGCCGCATCGGGTCAACCCGTGGGAAGGAGTTGATCGAGGGCGCCCGCGTGCATGGCCGGAAGATCGATCGCGCCCTGTTCGACGACCTGATCGAGACGATGGAGATCGGTTCGCTGTGCGCTCTGGGCGGTGGGCTTCCGCTCGGCGTGCGCAACGCGCTGCAGTACTTCGGTGATGAAATGAAGGAACACTTCGCGTAGCGCATGTTCATAGACCCCAAACTTCAGAAGGAACTGGACCAGGTGGGCGTGCACCGCCAGATGGCGGCGGGCACCGAACTGATGCGCCCTGGCGACATCATCACGCATATCCCCATCGTGCTGAAGGGCACCATTCGCATACTGCTGCAGAACCCCAACGGCGCCGAGCGCTACCTCTACCACATCTTCCCCGGCGAGTCCTGCGCCATGTCCCTTACGTGCTGCCGTGCACAACGCGTGAGCGAGGTGCACGCCGTGGTGGAGGATGACGCCGAACTCGTGATGATACCCGTGGCCTATGTGGACCGATGGATGGAATACCCGGAGTGGCGGAAGTACATCAGCGACATGCAGGCCCAGCGGTTCGGCGAGTTGTTGGAGGCCTTGGAGCTCACCGCGTTCAGCAAGCTGGACGACCAGTTGTGGGACTACCTGGTGAAGCGCGTGCAGGCCACCGGCAGCAACACCCTGCGCCTCACCCACCAGGAGATCGCCAACGAGCTGAGCTCGCCCCGTGAGGTGATCACCCGCCTCCTCAACCAATTGCAACAGCGCGGCCGACTGACCCTGGGCCGGAACGTGATCGAGGTGCGGCCCACGGCTGCGTGATAAAGGTCACCGACGCGGGCTCTCGATCAGCGGACCTTTGTGGGGTAAATGCTCCGCACCATGAGAACGAATGTTGGCACTTCTGACCGGCTTGTCCGTTTCCTGCTGGCCGCCCTGTTGATCGGCCTCTTTGTGGGCGGGGTGTTCCGCGGAGCTTTCGGATGGATGGCCTTTGGCCTGGGAGTGGTGCTGGTGATCACCGGCATCACCCGTGTTTGTCCACTGTACCTTCCATTCGGAATTCGCACCTCGCAAAAATGAACCGCACCTGGCTCCTGCTACTGATCGGCGTGCTCCTCGGCGCACTCGCTGGCTGGTTGTACTGGTCGCAGGTGGGCTGCGCCTCCGGCACCTGCGCCATCACGTCCTCGCCGATCAACAGCACCTTGTACGGTGCGCTCATGGGCGGCCTCTTCGCCAACTCCTTCCGCTCCGGCGAAAAGCCGCAGCGACCATCCGATAACAACGCAAACCAACCCCAGCGCTGATCGCGCGAACCACCATGCTACGCTCCCTCTTCGGACTTCAACCCAAAGCAGACCTCGGCCAGCTCCTGAAGGATGGCGCCACCATCCTCGACGTGCGCACGCCCGGCGAATATGCCGAAGGCCATGTGAAAGGCTCGGTGAACATCCCGCTGGACCGCCTGGACCAACAGGTGAAGAAGATCCCTGCGGGAAAACCCGTCATTACGGTCTGTCGCAGCGGCATGCGCAGCGGACAGGCCATGCAGCTGCTCAAGGCCCAGGGATTCGATGTGCACAACGGTGGACCCTGGACATCGGTGAACGCCCTGGTGGCCCGCTGATGAAAGAGCGCATCCTGCATAACTGGCACGCAACGCGCTGGCTGCAACTGGCGGCTTCGCTGATGTTCCTGTTCGCGGGACTTTCGCGGAACGATGGCGTGGCGCTCTTTGCCAGTGCCTTCTTCGGGATCCAGGCGATCTTCAATGTGGGGTGCTGCGGCATGGCCGCGTGCGCACCTCGGACCCGGACCGAGACGAAGAACGAAATGCCCCAGGACATCCAATTCGAAGAGATCACGTGACCATGGAGAACCAACCGACCTCCTTCCAGCAGCTCATCAACAGCGATAAGCCTGTGCTCGTGGACTTCTTCGCCGAGTGGTGCGGTCCATGCAAGATGATGAAGCCCATCCTGGAGGACTTCAAACACCAAATGGGCGAGCAGGCCAAGGTGATCAAGGTGGATGTGGACCGCAATCCGGCCGCCGCGCAGACCTACCGGATCCAGGGGGTGCCCACGCTGGCCATCTTTAAGAAGGGTGAACTCGTATGGCGCAGGTCGGGGGTGATGAGCGCTGCACAACTGCGCGAGGTCATCCAGCCGTTCCTCTGACGGGACCTATCGATCGCTTTCGCGCGAGGCCTGCCCTTTATACGGGAGGAACATGTTCGCCCAGATGATCTTGCTCAACGCATAGAACAACGGGGTGCCCAGGATCATCACACCGCTGATGGTGAGGTACTGGGCGATGATGCCCATCGATGGGCGCAGCACCATGATGGCCACCCATGCGCTCACGCACACGGCCACGCCGATGGCATAGGCCACATACATGGCACCGTAGTAGAAGCCCGGCTCAATGGAGTACTTGCGTCCGCAGCTCGGGCAACTCTCGTGCATGTCGCCCACCCGCGACAGGTCGTAGGGATGGCTCACGAAGAACTTCCCTTCATGGCAATACGGGCAGGTGAACGTAACGATGCTGTAGAGTTGGGTGTCCTTCCAGGCCATGATGCAAAGTGAACCGTTGTGTTCGATGATGTCGGTGATGTGTGTCACCGGAGATGGCCGATGGCACGGTATGCACAGGCGGCACGGTACCATTAGAAACGCGAAAGGGGCCCGACATGTCGGGCCCCTTCGCCGTAAAGCGCAAGCGCCTTACTTCTTCTTCTTAGCAGCCGCCTTCTTCTTGGGGGCAGCCTTCTTGGTCGCCTTCTTAGGGGCGGCCTTCTTCTTTGCAGCTTTCTTAGCCATGGTGTGAAAGTTTGATCACAAACCTATCCGAAGGTTTGACATGATCACTACTTCGCGCAAAAGATCTACGAACCATTAAATGTTGATATCGTCAACATCACTTCACGCTATCATCATCGATCAAGCGTGCCATCGACATGTGCATGCGACATCGGTCGGCATCATCGTGCATCGTTCATCGATACCCGGTATGTGTGATGTGATCGTTCGCAATGCCTTGTGCCACGCTCACTACAGAACATTACGCGATATCGGTGATGTGCTTCGTCCGATCGCCGTTACACTTGTGTCCGCACATCGCACACCATGCCGCAACACATCGCGCAGCTCGCCCTTCTGGTGGATGAATACGACCGGGCGATCGCCTGGTACACCACCGTGCTCCAGTTCGAATTGATCGAGGACAGCCCCTTGAGCGAGACGAAACGATGGGTGGTGATCGCGCCGAAGGAATCCAGCGGCTCACGCATTCTGCTCGCACGCGCAAGCTCGGCGGAACAGGTCGCGGCCATCGGCGATCAATGTGGGGGTCGCGTGTTCCTCTTCCTGCACACCGATGACCTCATGCGTGATCATGCGCACATGGTGATGGCCGGTGTCGCTTTCATCCGGGCGCCCGAACAACAACCCTGGGGACTGGTCGCGGTGTTCCGCGACCTGTACGGCAACCTGTGGGACCTGATCCAGCCGAATGCTTAACGGCGGAACTTCTGCACGAGGGGCGAAGTAGGCTGCCCCATGCGCATGTCCACCGCATCGGCCAGGGCCTGGCAGCAGAACTTCACCTTGCGCACCTTCACGGACGATTGATAGATGGCCGACACCTCGATCACGGGCTGCTCTTCGGGATGCTCCTCGCAATTGAACGGACCGGCCTGTTCATAGCGCTCGGCCATCTCGCGCGCCTGCTCATTGGTGTGGCTGACCGCCTCCAACAGGTCGGGGTTCACCGCACGGTCCATGCCGATGAGCTTGAGCTTGATGGTCACCATACGTGCTGCGATGGCCAGGCTTCGAGCGCTGACCCGTCACATAGATACGACTGTTCCTGCGAACCAGCCCCCGAATTTCCTGTACCGGCCTTTCACCTACGCGCGGTCGCACTATGGCCGCACCACCACCGATCGCGCGGTGCATCGGCCCTCGACACATTGCCGCACGTGATACAGGCCTGCGGCCCGCGCGGGCATCGCCATGCGCATTGATGTGCTTGTGACCAGCTCACGGCTAATCACCACACCCAACATGTTGGCGAACTCCACATACGCCCCTTGCGTGAGTCCATCCAGTAACAGGCTTCCATCAGAAACATTCCAGAACGCCCGGAACGGGACCTTGGCCGTTCCAACCTCCGATGTGGAAAAGCAGGTGTTCAATGCTTGGTAGCGATCGCTCGATGAAAGTGAATCCAACAGGTTGCTTAGCGCAGCGGCCGATCCGCGCAGGTGGTGGTCCAACCACAGATCGCTGATGTCGGTCACGATATTATGCTGTTGCTCGCGCGTGATGGTGAGGTTCGGCGCGCAAGTGAGCTCGCCGAAGCTGCACAGTGCGTTGTTGTCCCCGAAGTAACAGTGGCCACCTCCGGTGATGTTCACGAAGGCCTTGCACACGACGTTCAGTGCGTCATACATGGGTTGTGCATGGGCGGCAATGGGCGTTACGCAATCCTCGCTTGCGGCAAAGACCAAGGTCGGCACGCCAACTTGCGCGGCGGCTGCGATGGCACTTGGGTTGGTCTCCGCGGGAGCGAAGGTCACCAAGGTCTGTATGTTGCCGTTCCCCGCGGCGCCGAGGAAGGCGGCGCCCCCACCCATTGAGTGGCCCATCAAGGCCGTGGCCGGTGCAACATGGCCGAAGAAGAGGGATGCCCCATCCGTGTTCGACCCTTGCAAAGCACTGGCAACGTAGGCGAGGTCCGCGCCGAAGGTGGCATGGGCGGGCGCAAAGCCTCCTTCCGTGGTCGGCAGTGCGACGATGTAGCCGAGCGGCGCGTAGTGCTGCCATAGATAGGTGTAGGCATCCACCGTCATCACAAATCCATGCCCGATGACGAGGACCGGGAAGGCACCGCTTGTCACCGCGACATCCGTACCCGTTGCATCCGCCGGATAATGCAGCTCGCACGGGATGTTCCGGTTACGTCCTGCATCGAAGAAGGTGATGCTGGTGGTGCCGATGGAATAGGGCTGCGCGTGCAACACGCAGGTGAAGCACAGGAGGAGGGGGAGAAGGAGCGTACGCATGGTGCAAAGATGTTGCTTGCCGTCGTTCTGCATCAACGGACTACGTTGATGCGGGCAATGAGAACCGGATGGTGGTGCCCTGGCCTTCCTGGCTTTCGGCGCGCACTTCTCCGCCATGCGCTTCCACAAAGCGCTTCACGATCGCCAGGCCCAGGCCCGTGCTTTCCTCGCGTTCGGGATCGCCCTCGCCCTTCTCGAAGACCTTCTCGAGTCTGTCCTGCGGAATGCCCCTGCCCGTATCGGTGACCCAACACTCGATGGACGCGGACTCCTCGTTCCTGAGCGCCCCGATCCGTACCTCGCCGCCGGGGGTGTACTTGATCGCGTTGCTGAGGAGGTTCTGGAACACCCGTCGTAATTGGCCGGAGTCGGCGTACACGATCAGATCATCCGGCACGCGATTGACCAACGCGGCCCCGTCCGTGGACGCTATCAACCGCATGGCCTGGACCGTGGACTGCACCAACGGCCAAAGATCGAAGGACCGCTTCACCGGATGGTCGCCCTCGGCCGTGTCGGTCTCGGTGTTCTCATCCAGCACCTTGGCCACCAAGGTTTCCAACTGACCCACGTTGCGATGCAGGGTCCGGATCATCTGAGCGTGCTCCGCATGCCCTTCTTGCACCGGGCCGATGGTCTCCAGCGCACTGGCCGCCAACGAGATCGCCGTCAGCGGATTCCGCAGGTCATGTGCCACAAAGGCCAGATACTCCCGCCGGTTGCGCTTCACCTCCAGCGCCTGCTGTTCGGCATGGGTCTTCACGGCCAGGCCGATCGCCTCATCCAACACCCTGTTGAGGATGTGGAACGTTCTTCCCGGGAGGGGCAGGTCGTTCTCCAGCGCCAGATCATGCACACAGCCCCGCAGGATATTGTATTCGGACACCACCTCGGTGATGTCGAAGCCATCCTGGAACCGTTGGATCCCATGCTCCGGCGGTGTGCCGTCCTTCAGCGTTGCGGCGATCGACCGGTCGTTCCGCTGCTCCAAGGCTTGGGCCAGTTCCTCCAGTAGCGCCGGTATGTGATCGTTCAGTGTTGGAACATCGAGGTGCGTAGCGGAAGGCAGCTCGCGCACCTTGTCCCGCCATTTCTTCAGCAGGACCTCCTTCTCCTGTCGGATGAGTTCGGCAAGCCGGCTGGTCACAAGGGTCGTCATGGGTTCGCCGGAGCTAGGGTGCAAGGTAGTTCCATGGCACCCCGTCCGCTATCTTCGTACTTAGCCTCTTTCCGCCCAGAAGCGCAAGGATGAACCACATGAATCAGCCCCAAGCCAAAACCGGCAACGCTCCAGCACCGGTCGCGCGCCAGCAGTCCGCTCCTTCCGCGAGCAACGCGGTGGCCACCGAAGTCGACGTCGCCTACATCGACGGCAAGGCGTACCCGATCAACAAGAACGAAACGATGCTGGCCTTCATGCGCCGGCACATCGGACCCAACCCGGTGCCCACGCTCTGCGACGCGCCGAACCTGGAGCCCTTCGGCAGCTGCCGCGTGTGCTCTGTTGAAGTCGCGCTGCAAGAAGATGGTCCTGCGAAAGTGATGGCCAGCTGCCACTCGCCCGTGGGCAAGGGCATGTACATCACCACCAACAGCCCGCGCATGGAGCGGCTGCGGAAGAACATCATCGAGCTGGTGCTCACCGACTACGACACCGAGCGGCTGAAGAAAGAGGACCACGGCGCGAACGAGCTCTACAACGTCGTGCAGCAGATCGGCTTCGACATCGACAGCGTGCGCTACCCGAAAGGCAAGACGCACCAGAACACGCCGATGGACACGAGCCATCCGTACATGGTGAGCGACCTCAGCGCGTGCATCAACTGCTACCGCTGCGTGCGCGCCTGCGACGAAGTGCAGGGCCAGATGGTGCTGAGCATGGTGGGCCGCGGCTTCGACAGCCGCATCGTCAAGGGCACCGACGAGAGCTTCTTCAAGAGCGATTGCGTGTGCTGCGGCGCCTGCGCGCAGGCCTGCCCGACCAGCGCCATCACCGATGTGTTCAAGAGCAAGGAGACCAAGGCCGACGAAGTGGTGCGCAGCGTCTGCACCTATTGCGGCGTGGGCTGCAACCTGGAGGTGAAGACGAAGGACAACGAGGTCGTCGCCATCACCGCGCCCTACGATGCCGAGGTGAACCACGCGCACACCTGCCTGAAGGGCCGCTACGCCTTCAACTTCTACAACCACCCCGACCGCCTGCGCACGCCGCTCATCCGCAACAACGGCGCACTTCGTCGAGGCGACCTGGGACGAGGCCTACGACTCACATCGTGGAGAACTTCGACGCGCATCAAGGACGAGCACGGCGGCGATGCGCTGGTCGGCGGCATCTCGTCGGCGCGCTGCACCGAACGAGGAGAACTACCTCATGCAGAAATTCATCCGCGTGCAGTGTTGGCACCAACAACATCGACGCTGCGCGCGCGTCTGCCATTCGCCGACGGCGCTGGGGCATGCAGAAGACCTTCGGCACCGGCGCGGCGACGAACAGCATCGACGATCTGCAAGTACACGCAACTGCATCCTGGTCATCGGCGCGAACCCGACCGAGGGCCACCCGGTCACCGGCGCCAAGATCAAGCAGCGCGTCGATGAAAGGCGTGCCCTCATCGTGATCGACCCGCGCCGCATCGAGCTCGTGCCCGTACGCGAAATACCACCTCCAGCTCCGCCCCGGCACCAACGTGGCGCTGCTCAACATGTTCGCCTACTACATCTGTGAGGCGGGACTGGTGGACCAGGAGTTCATCGACAAGCGCTGCGAGAACTGGACGGAGATTTCGAAGACGGACTGCGCAGCGCTCGATCTCGACGAAATGGAGAAGATCACGGGCGTGGACCGCGAGCTGGTGCGCAAGGCCGCCGCGCTCGAATACGCGAGCGCGGCAGCCGCGATGAGCTTCCACGGCCTCGGCGTCACCGAGCACAGCCACGGGTCGAAGCACCGTCATGCTCATCGCCGACATCGCCATGATGACCGGCAACATCGGCCGCCGCGGCGTGGGCGTGAATCCGCTGCGCGGACAGAACAACGTGCAGGGCGCCGCCGACATGGGCTGCCAGCCGCACCAGGGCGCGGGCTACTTCGCCGGTGAACGACCCCGAGTACAGCAAGCTCTACGAGCGAGTTCTACGGCGTGCACGTGCCGACGTCAGATCGGCCGGAAGATCCCGCAGATGTATGATGCCGCGCTCGCCGGCAAGCTGAAAGCGATGTGGGTCATGGGCGAGGACGTGGTGCAGACCGATCCCGAACACCGAGCACGTGAAGAAGGCGCTCGAACGCGCTCGACTTCCTCGTCGTGCAGGAGATCTTCATGACCGAGACCGCGAAGTTCGCCAACGTCGTGCTGCCCGGCGCATCGTTCCTCGAAAAGAGCGGCACCTTCACCAATGGCGAGCGCCGCGTGCAGCGCGTGAACGCAGCCGTCCCGCCGCTCGCAGGCACCAAGCCCGATGGCCAGATCGTCTGGACATCATGAAGCGCTACGCGCAAAGACCGGTCGCAAGAGCGGCAACGACTACACGCCCGACGGCCCGAGTGTCCTCGCCGGAGATCGCGCGCATCGTGCCCTTCTTCAAAGGCGCGAAGTGGGAAGAACTCGGCGACAACGGCAAGCAATGGCCCATGAACGCCGACGGCACCGACACCGAAGATCCTGCACACCGACACCTTCAAGCGCGGCCTCGGCAAGTTCCACTTCTTCCGCTTGCAGAGAGTCCCGAGGTGAAGGCCACACCAGGCCGAATTCCCCTTCATCCTCACCACCGGCCGCGTGCTGGAGCACTACAACTGCGGCACCATGACCCGCCGCACCGGCAACGGCGCGATCGTCACCGAGGACGTGCTGCCATCAACCCCGCCGACGCCGCCAAGCACGGCATCGCCGACGGCGACATGGTGTGCGTGGACACCGCGCGCGGCGAAGTGGACATCAAGGCCCAGATCACCGACGAGGTGAAGCCCGGCATCCTCTCCACCACCTTCCACTTCCCGGAGATGATGCTGAACCTGATCACCAGCAGCGTAAGTGACAGCTTGGCGATGTGTCCGGAATACAAGGTGGTGAGCTGCCGGATCAGGAAGGCGAAGAAGGCGCACTTGAGGAAGGCAGGGGAGGTTGTAGCGAAGGCGTAATGAATCGCAGGAATGAGGTCGCGTGGGCTTTGGTGATCTGCATAACCGTGCTGGTCACGGGATGCAATTGGATGCGTGGAGACATTGTGATCGATGGGAAGGGTGCGTGGATCACTGAGCGTCATGATTCGCCTGATGGCAGCAGGTCGCTCCTTGCGATTGTATTGAACGGAGGTGCTTGGAGCAGCCTACCAACTGTATATGCTCTCGTACCGAAGGGGGATACTCTTCGAATACCTCGTGACAGGATCCTGCCGTGTTCCGATCTCCCCTTGCTTCCGTGCTACTCACCCGGGCATTGGGTGTCGAACGATACGTTCTGCGTGTACCTCAATGACCTTGGGTACGCGCGCCTTAGCAAAGCACCTGACGCGAACGGGTTCGATCTGGAGGGTGTATGGTTCAACGTGGAATACCGGGCCTATGGGAAGGAACATCCGATCATCGAGCATGTCGCCCTATCGCCGAATGACCAGAGGATCATGGTCGCGTACCGCTACCGCGGTGTATCCGAGCTGCAACTCGCAGTGATTCCGGTCGACGCAAAGCTTCCGCGGTATGGGAATGTGTTGATACTCCCCGAAATGTCATTCGATCCGATTCTATCCGGCGAGTGGAAGACCGATCAAGAAATCACGCTGGATGTATCCTCATCGTATGCAGAGAGCATCCGATCACAGCTCAATGCCGAACCGCCCGTTACTGTGGATTTCGCGAACAAAGAAGACGGTGGAGGATGGTACAACAAACCACTGACGACCCTTTCCCCGAACGACACGACGGAAATGTTGGACCGACACACATTCGGCATTGTCACAAGTACCTTGTGGATGATGGAAGGCGCCACGAGCATGTACAGATGTGAATATGAGTTCAGCAGCGCAGGTGATACGATCAGGTCATACTTCAGAACCACCGAACCCTTCAGTACTGACCCAGCATTCCAAGAGGGGGACTCCATCGACGTATTGGTCAGCAAGCGGAACGCCTTGATCCACATTCCGGTGAAAGACGGCCGACAATTGAACAGAGAATGAAGCTTCGCCATAGGTCTGAATAAGTACAAGATTGCCAACCCCAGTTTTTGAGATTCGGCATCCTCAGCAGCACCCCCGACGCGTCGGGACGAAGACGCTTCCACTTCCCGGAAATGATGCTCAACCTCATCACCCGCTCGATCATCTGTTGCTTCGCGGTTCATTGGACTCGCTGCAGCGTGAGCGACTCACTGGCCATCCTTCGACAGGCTCAGGACGGCGTGTGCCCCGAGGACAAGGTGGTGAGCTGCAGGATCAGGAAGGCGAGGAAGGCCCACCTCCGCCAAGCAGGCGAAGTCATTCTAAAGGCTTAGGAACCTGAGCGACGAAGGAGCGAAGTCCCGCACTACGGAGCGGAGCGGCTCTGCGCGACGTCCCGCCTTAGCGGGAACCCATTTGCGGCTGGCTGGGGAGGTGGTGGCGAAGGCGTGATCAATTCCTCAACGGCTCTTTTTCGAAAGCCATGCAGCATCCTCCATCGATAGTACTGTTAGCAATCCTGGCAATGACGTACAACTTCAGCGGCCAGACCTATTTCTTGATGTGGTGGTCTCCGAAAGCTTCAACACCACGATGTTGCCGCAGATGAGTGGCTACACGTCCGCTTCACTTGTCCATTGGGGCCATCAGCGCGAGGATGTATACACCCCAAATGAAAAGAGCTTCATAGGCAAGTAAGGCCAGAGAAAGAACCGAAACGATCAACCAAATCCACTTGCGCGATCGCGCGGCCCTGAATAGCATTACGATGAAAGTCAGCGCATTGATCGTCACCAGGATGTACCCAACTCCCTGACAACCTGCTATGACATTGACAGCTTGCATTGTGTGTCCGTCGGCAATATTGAAAGCCACAGCCGCTACCCAGAGTATGACGTTGCCTACAAGGTTCAGAAAGGTGGCTGCCACCACCAGCTTCGTGGATGGAACAGTAACGCTCATCGCGAAAGCTTTTCTAAGCGATCCTTGACTTCATCTATATACTCCTTCAAACCCTGTTCAGCCTTTTTCATGGCGACGTATTTCAGCAGAGGCTTCGTTGCAGGGAGTGGTTCGGGGTCGATCCCCACTGGTGTAAGTGGCAAGTCCGGCATAGCCATACAAGCCTTGAGCATCTGAAAGAAGATCGAAGCGACAAGGCCCCATCACCTGCGGGGTACCAGCACTTCAAGGAGTTCTTGATCCTGGGCAATTCTGCGGAAAATTGCCGTCGCCGTCGTCACCACCTCGGCACTATCAAGCGCGCTCTGGAAGGTGTTTGAGTAAGAGAAGATGACAAGCGCATTCTCTCCCATGGTAGTGTTCATGCGAGTAAACAACAGACCGACATCAAGTCTGGTTCCAGTTGAATGCCTCAATGAGGTGACATGCAAACAGGTATCCCCGAAGGGCCTTCTGGCCCCGAACTCGAGCGTACCATTGAGCGGGCGGGCAATGGTAGTGTCCCACTCAACACATGGGCGTCGAGGGCGCCGCTCCAGGGAATACGCCATGAGACCCCAGCTAGGGTAATGCGTTCCATCCTCAAGGGGCCCAATGGTATCCCAGCCACCAATTTCGTAAGGCAGTTTGTCCCAGAAGATCTTCCATCCGCTGACAGGCAGGGCAAGGTCACGCATGCTTTTGGGGTCATGGTAGTTCACCCAAGTGCAACCAGTGGGGTCTGCCGGTAACCCGGGTCTTTTGCAACCACCCGGCAAAGTGCCTAGAAGGATACCGGTCGTTGCCAGGACAAGCGCTCCGTATCTCATTGCAGCTGGTTCAACGTCCGGTCATAGGCCTCGGCCCAACTCATGGGTTCCTCAGGATCCTCCAGGTCGAACTCCTTCGGCATGGGGATATCTAACGGACCACACTCCTCAAAACTACCGATGTGCACGTCCACCACCTCATAGCCCTTGTAGGTCAAAGGCAACCAACGCCGGTCGAACAGGAACGGATGCATCGCCGTGATCCGGTGGGTCATCGTGCTTACCTCCTCTTCCGGTCCTTCCGTTGAACCGATCGCGATCGACAGATCACCTTGCGTGATGACCTCGATGGGTAGGCCAGAGATGCGCACCTGGAGACCAAAGGGAATCAGGCGTGCATGGTCCGTTGTGAATTGCTGTGCGAGTTCGGCGGCGTTCATGGTAGATATGGAAAGATGAAAGGTCTTCATTTTTCCGGCGGGCATTTATCAACCGTTGGTCGGCACCGCGCATGGGCATCTGCACATTCCATCAGCAGGAATTAACCACCGAAGTGGGGTTCGACCCAGCCATCAGCCCCGTCTGGCCTTTTCGATGGCAGCGATGTCGATGTTCTGCATCTCCATCATGGCATCGAAGGCGCGCTTGGCCGCAGCAGGATCGGCATCGGTGATCGCCTCCGTGAGGGCGATGGGCGTGATCTGCCAGGAGACCCCCCATTTATCCTTACACCAGCCGCAGGCGCTCGCCTGGCCTCCGTTGCCCACGATGGCGTTCCAGTAGCGATCGGTCTCGGCCTGGTCCACCGTGGCCACCTGGAACGAGAAGGCCTCGGTCTGGGAGAAGGCTGGCCCCCCATTGAGCCCCATGCAGGGAATGCCCAGCACGGTAAAGAACACGGTGAGCACGTCCCCCTTCCTTCCGCTAGGGAAATCGCCCGGTGCCTTGTACACGGCATTCACGGTGGAATCGGGGAAGGTGTTGGCGTAAAAGCGGGCCGCCTCCTCGGCGTCGCCATTGTACCACAGGCAGATCGTGTTCTTTGCGTGGGTCATGTGCTTGTTCATTTTTCCATCAGGAAGGTGAATTTACAACGGCGCGCCATCGCTCGGTCTCTGGGCCACTGTGCGTGCGTAGTGGAATGCGGATCCGTGGCGGCCGCGGTGGCAACACCGTTGCTGCCAGCTGCACGCAATCATCGTTCAACGCGACCCGCCACGCTGAAGGAATGCCCCCTATCACGCTTCAACGAGCACCTTGAATTATCGCAGGAACTGCCCAACAAACGTCGCGCGTCCGACCGCTCGTGCGCATCAAGCCGCAAGCCATTCCGCGATCCAGTCTTCGCGGCCGCCATACTGGCGACCAGTGCAAAGTGGCACGTGGGCGGATGTTGGGCATAGTAAGAGGTCCATGATGCGGCGCAGGTCCTCCTCCTCCACCACATTCGCCATGGCGATGATGCTTGCGGCCAAATTGGTGCCCTTGTATTGATTGGATGCCCAGGAAGCTCATGGCGAAGTGGCTGCCTTCGGGCACCACCACGATCATTCCTTAGGGCTGGTCGCCGAAGCGCACATGCCGCGCGAGCATGGTGGCGCGGATGGTGGGCATGTTCAGCGTGTTGCCGGGCTTCCTGCGTTGGATGACCACGCCATCCGCATCGCGGTGCAGCCATGCGAAGGGCGTTCCGGGGGTCTCTGTTGCATTAATCAAAAGGTCACTTTCCTGGTGCGGTTCTACAAGCAATTATACGAACGCACGCTACGGATCCCGCCTTCGTGTGGTCCTATTCGCTGAGGGTGAAGAAGACATATCAGGCGCGCTCCCCCAATGCGCAGGGACGTCGCGGAAGGTCGTTCCGCCTCCCCCTTTCCGGACCTCCGGAGAGAACCCGCCGTTCGTACATTCGTACATGCAACCAACCCCTGTGACCATGAGAACGGTCTCTCCCTTTCGTGTTCCTCAGCGCGATCACAACCTGCGTTCATGCCCAAGCGCCCTTCCAGTCGTTGTTGGGTGCCTCAGGCAGTGAGACCGGCAGCTGTGCCGCACCTACCAGCGATGGCGGCTACGTCACTGGGGCCACCACCACCACCAACGCCACCGGAACGAGCGATGCGCTTTTCATCCGGATCGATAACACCGGCAGCCTCGTATGGAGCCGGCAATGGCACGGGGGTCTGGACGATCGGCCCTACGATATAGCGGTGCAGCCCAATGGGGAGGTCTGGGCGTGCGGCAGTTCCGATCCGGACAGCGATGGCTTGGAAGAAACCTTTCTGCTGGCCATGAACGGCAGCGGTGACGTGCTGTGGTCCCGGTCCATCGAGAGCCTTAACCGCGACGTGGGCTTTGAACTGACGTTGACCGCTGATGGCGGTGCCGTTGTAACCAACCTGGCCCAACCTGGTGGTCAATCCTCCGTTCGCTTCGGTCTCACCCGGTTCGATGCCGCCGGTAATGTGACCTCTTCCACCGGGGTGCGCGGGCCGGACAATACGTACGGTGGTGGTGTGATCGAACTGGCCAATGGCGAATTGCTTTGCGTGGGCACGACAGGACTTCGGCACCGGGGTCTACCACACCATCCTGTTCCGCACCGATAGTGCCGGCGCGCCCATCTCCGGCCACCAGTTCGTGGACGACCCCACCGTGAGCGAATCGGTGTATGCGATGGATGAGCTTGGCGATGGTACCGTGATCATGGCGGGAACCACCGGTGATGACGTGCTCGTCATGCAGAGCGATACCGCCGGATCGGTACTGTGGTCACAACGGGATCGCCGACCCGGCCATTTCACCCGTGCCTTCGCAACGGGCCGCACCAGCGATGATGCGATCTACATCGCCATTCACGACTACAGCGGTCCATCAGCGGACATGGCCTTGATCAAGATCAACTCGACGGCAATGCGCTCTGGCAACGGACTTACGAATCCGGGGTCGAAGACCGTGCACAGAAAGCCATCCAGACCAGTGATGGTGGCTACCTGGTCGTAGGTACCACAGCGGGTTACACCGCACAAGGCTTCGACATCCTGTTGCTGAAGACCGATGCCGATGGCCTGCCACCTGCGCCATGTGACACGCTTCCGGAGGAGTTCATTTTCACGCCGATGGCCCACGTCGCATCACCTGTACCGCTTCTTGCAGTGGACGTGCTTTCGACCACTGATCTGGGCATTGCCTCCTCGGCAATGAGCCTGACGAGTGACAATGACCTCTGTGAATTGGGCACGGGCGCCAATGAGCTCAGTGGGGCAGCGGCTCATCCGCGCGTGTTCCCCATTCCCGCCAACGATGTCCTGCATGTCCCGCTGGACAACCTGACCCTTGAACCCGTGCAAGCACGGCTCATGAATGCGCTGGGAAGCGTGGTGATCGAGGATCGGTGGGCGGATGCACAACACACGCTTGATGTTTCCGGTCTGGCTCCGGGTCAATACGTGCTCAGCTTAATTGAGGGAGACATGTACAGTGTTCCAGTGGTCATCGCGCGCTAACTCATCGCCATCAATAGTGACCACCGGGTCGCAATGTTGACCGGGGACCGCCACTGGCATAGTGTGGACCTCATTCCACAGCGGCGATGAAGAAATGCCCCGGACCTGCACGGCAGGCGCGTGGGTGAAAAAAGGCGGAAAAGGCAGTGGCCGATCACCCGCAAGGCACGTCAGGCGCGCTGTTAGGTCCTTACGCCCCCGTGCCCCTTCCGTAATGCGGCAATCCATTGAGGCCTTGGAACAGTTTTGGACCTATGCCGGGGACAAACCAATCCTGCAAACTCATGAAAACCGCACTCGTGACCGGCGCCATTGCCCTCTTGGGGTTTGGTGCACAAGCCCAGAATGACAAGCCCTCTCCAACGGACAAGGCGTGGGTGGTGATCAACACCCAGATGCTCAATGTGGAACTCGGGCTCAACGACACGCAGCAGGCGAAACTGAAGGACATCAACGACCGTTATGTCACCACGTATGAGGCCCTCGAGAACGCTGTACCCAAGCTAACGGAGAGCCAGATGGCCGACAAGGTGGAGGCCTTAATGAAGGAGCGCGACCGTGAACTGCGTTTGATATTCAACGATGAGCAATATGCCAAGTGGGACAAGAAGCGCCAACAAGGCACAGGTGAACTGCGCGATGACCAAAAGGAAAAGATGAAGAAGTAGGGACAAGGACTGACCGAAAGGCGACCCCTTGACACTACTGTTCATCGACCACGAAGGCCCCAGGGATGGGGCCTTCGTCGTTGATGGCCCTGTTCTCGGACTTTATGTAATTCCAACTGCACCGAACGTCACATGGTAAGTATGATGATCCAGCCTTATGGACCTTCACTCCGGAATACCCTTCTTCCACATACGGAACGGCCTGCCTTTTCTGTACCCTTCACTCGCTGCAGACCACCGCTGCGATGTGCTGGTCATTGGCGGTGGTATCACGGGCGCGCTGTGTGCACATGCCTGCACGTTGGCGGGTGCGCGCGTTGCGGTCATCGACCGGCGCGCCATCGCCACGGGAAGCACAGCCGCCAGTACGGCGCTGCTGCAGTACGAGATCGACACCCCCCTTCATGAGCTCGCGGAGAGCGCGGGCATGGAGGTGGCGGTCGCCAGCTATCGCTTGTGTGCTGATGCCATCCAACAGCTCATCACCCTGGCGTCGTCCCTGGGCGTTGACGTGCGCGCGCGGAACAGTTTGCAGTATGCCAGCCGCCGCGGCCATGTGAAGGGCCTGCGCTCCGAGTTCGAGCTGCGCACCCGGCATGGCTTCGATATGGAATTCCTGGAGGCCGCAGCCGTCAAGGCCCGGTTCGGCTTCTCCCAGCCGGCCCCCCTGCTGTGCCGGCCAGCCGCCCAGTTGAACTCCGTACGCATTCACACACGCGCTTTTCCAGGATATCATCAGCCGCGGAGGACATGTATTCGAGCGTACCGCACTGGCACGATTCAGCCAGGACGGCGATGCCTTTATGGTCCAGACCCACGAGGGGAGGAACGATCCGTGCGGCGCATCTGGTGATGGCCACCGGTTACGAGAGCCAAGCCTTGTTGCCTGAACCGGTGATGACGTTGAACTCCACATATGCTGCGGCCAGCGAACGCATGGAGAGCAACCGCTTCTGGCATGAGGACTGTTTGATCTGGGAGACCGCCCGCCCCTACCTCTACCTACGCTCCACGCCCGACCGCCGCATCATCATCGGTGGTTTGGATGAACCGTTCCGCGATCCGGCGCGCAGGGACAAACTGCTCGATCGCAAGGTGAAAAAACTGGTGGAGCATTTTGCAAGGCTGTTCCCCGACATCGCGTTCCGCATGGAATACGCGTGGTGCGGCACATTCGGCAGCACCAAGGACGGCCTGCCCTACATCGATCGCGACGAACGGACCGGGGCGTGGTTCGTATTGGGCATGGGCGGCAATGGCATAACCTTCAGTCAGGTAGGAGCCAACATCGTCCGGGATGCGGTCACGGGCAGGCCATCGCCAGTTGCCGCGCTGTTTGGGTTCCACCGTTCTTGAATCCCGTCGTGGCTGCATGCTTGCAGGCTGCGGTGGGTCTGCTGGCGCTTGAAACGCTTGCCGCGCGCATGCCCACCTGGCATGCGGTGCGTTCGCGCTCACATCAGGAACCCGTTCTCCGCCTGCACTGGTGCAGGAATGTTCGTGTCGCCAGTCATACCTCGCGCAGGTCGTTGTTCGATGGTGCGGGAGATGGACGTGATGGGCACATCATTGTACGTGCCCTCGAAGGGGTTCTCGGAATAGTCGCCGATCATCTCCATCAGGAAAAAGACCCAGATGATGATACCGGATACGAGGGCGAGAGCCAGAAGGTCCATCCGCCGCTGTGGGGGAACACCGCCACCATGGACAGCGGCACGAAGAGGGCGAAGACGAGGGTGAGCCACAGTGCGGTGCTGGCGTACTGGCGTGGAAAAGGGAAGTTCTTAATGCGTTCGGCGCGGCCCTGTTCGCCATAGAACTCAGCGATGAGGCGGTGGAACTCCATGTGGCGGAAGTCCTCGAAGTAGCCCGCCTGCGCAGCTGCTGCAGGCGCACGCTCTGCGTCTTCAGCAGTTGGGCCGCCATGTTGCTCTGGTGCTCCAGCGCGTGGAGCTCGGCGGGGGCCAGGTACTGTGCCATCTCGCTGGTGCAGAGCGTGCCGGGCCGTTCGGTGATGCGGGGCCGGTTGGGGTTGGTCGCCTGGCCGAGGTCGTGCTCCCAGGGGCGCGGGGTGCGCAGCTGGTGGCGCAGGGCGGTGAGCCAGGCCACATGGCGGTGGATGAGCTCCCGGTGGATGGATGGCGCATCGGCACCCTGCACGAAGGTCACCACGGAGGCGCCGAAGGTGCGGCTGCTGTTGACGATGCCGCCCCAGATCTTGCGCGCCTCCCACGTGCGGTCGTAGCTGCTGTTGTTCTTGAAGCCGAGGTAGAAGGCCACCGCAACACCGATCACGCTCACCGGCTGCCATGGCAGGGAGAAGTCGCTGTTCAGGAGATGGATGGTGAGGTTCACCACCAGGGCATAGGCCAGGCCGAGCAGGAAGGGCTTCTTCGACCAGAGGCCGGTCATCACGAAGCCGTAGTTGGCTCGAATGTACATGGAGGGACGCGACTCAGGGAATGCTGGACTAATTAACGCTGAACCCGGGAACGCGGAACGAAGAAACGAAGGGCGCTGAGCATTGAACGAAGAACTATGAACGATCGGCGAAGGAACGCTGAACGAACAACGAACAGTGAATGGCGGCCCAGGGGTCAGCATGTCGATCAGTTTCACCACCGGTAGTGCAAGCAGATGCCATACAAACGGAAGGCACACACCCTCCACAGGCAGGGCCCTGAAATAGTTGCCTCGGCATGGTTTGAGGGATGGATCGGTTTCCTATTATTGCGTACAGCACGTCGGCGACAGTGCCGGCGTTGACCCGTTCCCCGTCCCGTTCACCTTCCAAACACCACCAGATGACAAGAACGCGCTACATACCGATCTTGCTCCTTGTGCTTTGCTTCAGCTTTGAGGGCGATGCACAGACGGACAGCCAGGAGAACCGCTGAACTGGAAGCAGAAGACGATCGACCTTTCGGCGATACCGGTCGTTTTAACGCCCAAACTCAACATGGCGCTCATTCAGGCCCAGGACGCGGTCGCCGATCAATACAAGGAGACACCTTACCGGTTCGGGATCGAGCAGGCGGTCGATATCGACTTCTTCCAAAGAGCGACCAAGACGGTCCTTCCCAAAGGAGACAAAGTGTGGGAACTGGCCGTGCATTGCCCCGATGCCACCTCGATCAATTTCCTGTTCGATCAGTGGTCCATACCAGAAGGCGGTGACCTCACGATCTGGAGCGCCGACCGAAAAGAGTACATCGGTGTGTTCGACCATAACAACAACAAGGAGTACAACTCCTTCGCTGTAGGTCTGGTGCACAGCGACCAGGTGGTGATCAAGTATTACGAGGGGCACTGGTGAAGCAAAGTGCCCAGGATCCACATCGGCACGATCATCCATGGCTATCGCCGTGTAGTGAACAAGTTCGCGGATCTGGAGAAGGGCGCCTTCGGCAACAGCGGCACCTGCAACATGAACGTCAACTGTCCCGATGGCGCAACATGGCAGGCGGAGAAGCGAGGTGTGGCCTTGATCCTCAACGGTGGATCGGCATGGTGCACCAGACGCTGATCAACAACACGGCCCAGAACGGCGCCAGCTACTTCCTGACCGCAGCGCATTGCAATGCGACCGAAAGCAACTGGGTGTTCTACTTCAATCACGAGACCTCGGGATGCACGGGCAGCACCGGCCCCACCAACCAATCCGTTCTCAGGCGCCACGCAGATCGCCTCCGGCACCACATCGGACTATCACTTGGTGCAGTTGTCATCGCCGGTGCCAGCGAGCTACCTGCCGTATTACAACGGATGGGACCGTTCCAACAGCCCGGTCTTTCGGCCGTGGGGCATCCACCATCCGTCCGGCGACGTGAAGAAGATCTCCTTTGATGATGACCCGCTGCAGAAGACGAACTATGGTTCCAACACCATCACCTCCAGTGGTACGCACTGGAGGATCAGTCGTGGGAGCGCAACACCACCACCGAAGGGGGCTCATCGGGCTCTCCCCTGTTCGACCAGAACCACGGATCATCGGGCAGTTGCATGGCGGGTCTGCAGCCTGCGGCAACACGGCCTCCGACTGGTACGGTGCGTTCGGGAATTCGTGGAGCGGCCTGAGCAGCATCCTCGATCCGCTGGGCACAGGCGCCACCACATTGAACGGCTATGACCCCAACTCGGGACCTCTGCCAACCTGCACCGATGGCATCCAGAACCAGGGCGAGACCGGCATCGACTGCGGCGGACCCTGTGCCCCGTGCCCATGCACCGGCACGAACGTGACGGTGTCCATCACCTTCGACAATTATCCTGAAGAGACCAGCTGGACCATCCGGCAGGGCACCACGACCGTGGCCTCTGGCGGACCTTATGGCAGCCAGCCCGACGGTTCAACCTCGAACACCGTGGTCTGCCTTGCGAACGGTTGCTATGATTTCACCATCAACGACAGCTATGGCGATGGCCTCTGCTGTGCCTATGGCAACGGATCCTACACCGTGAGCAGCGCTGCGGGCACGCACGCTTCGGGCGGGACCTTTACAACGAGCCAGACCACCAACTTCTGCGTGGGCGGTACTACAGCTACCTCACGGATGGCATCCAGAACCAGGGCGAAACAGGTATTGATTGCGGCGGCCCTTGCGCGCCGTGCGCAACCTGCACGGATGGCATCCAGAACCAGGGAGAAACGGGCGTGGATTGCGGCGGCCCATGCGCTGCCTGCCCAACCTGCAGCGATGGTATCCTGAACCAGGGCGAAACCGGTATCGACTGCGGCGGGCCATGCACGCCGTGCAGCACCGGATGCACCTACGGCACGATCAATACCACGAGCTTCGATACCTGGGGCATTTGGAGCGACGGCGGAACGGACTGCCAGCGCAGCACGGCCGACGCCGCCAATGCCTACACGCCGTCCTACTGCGTGCGGTTGCGGGACAACACCGGCACCTCCACCACCACCACCAGCAACCTCGCGCTGGCCAGCTACAGTGAATTGACGGTGACCTTCTACTTCAAGACACTGGCCTTCGCCACGGGCGAGGACTTCTGGCTGCAGATCTCGACCAACGGCGGCACCTCATACAGCACCAGGGCGTCCTACGCTGCGGGTACCAGCTTCGCCAATGGCAATTTCTATTCTGCCACCGTCGTCACCCCGGGCCGTTCACCAACACGACCCGCCTGCGGTTCCGTTGTGATGCGTCCACGGACAACGATCTGCTCTTCATCGACAACGTGACCATCACCGGTTGCAACAGCGCCGGCATGGCTGTGCAAGGCGGATCGGAGCAGGAGTCGCTCAAGAGCGCGAACGATGTGCAGCCATCCGATGACCTGCTTGTTTTCCCGAACCCGGTGGATGAGTCGATGAACATCGCCTTCACCCTGGATCAACCGTCCGATGTGTCCATCATGATCATGGATATGCAAGGCCGCATTGTTGAGCAGCGGCAGTTGGGCTCCATTTCGGGATACAGGCAATTGGAAGTGGGAACGGCCCAGTTGGCGACCGGCACATACATACTGACCGTCATCGCCAACGATCAACGGCGCACGGAGCGTTTCGTGGTGAACAGGTGATCGTCCGGTAGTACTGAGTTGAAAAAGCCGTCCCGGGACATCCGGGACGGCTTTTTCATTTGCACCAGTGCGCGGGTGCCAAGACCCGATGAAGCGTTAAACAGAGCCCGTCGCAAGCCGCGCTACTTCCCCCGGCGCATCTTGCCGACCGCGGCTTCAGTGCTGCAACATAAAGCGCACCGTACGCCCTTCGTTGGTGCGAAGCAATGTACGCCCCGTTCATGAGACCCAAACATCGATCGTGCTTTCGCCGGCGGGCAGCGGTCCGTTCAGGAGCACCCGGCCGGAAGCATCGATGATCGTATAGGACACAAAGGACGCCCCGATCGATGGGTAGCGCATCATAAGCTGGTCATCAGCCGGAATCGGGTACGGAGCAAAGGCCAACGTCGTGAAGATCTTCGACGGTAGCGCTGAGGTCGTCGATGTAGCGTGTCGCTGTCATCGCCCCCTGTGCCAGAACATAGATCGCGCTGTCCTTCCCAAGCACGCAGGCCACGCCGTTGTATCCGTAGTACGGATCGGTATGCACCCACTGCTGCACGCCGTTGCTGTACTTCAGCGTGACGTACTGCAGGTACTGGTCTTGATAGAGCGGTCCTCCCTTACCCGTGACGTAGACATCGCCATTGTCCTTGGCTGCCAGCCAGCCGGGGATCTTGTCGTTGGAGAGCATCGCATCGTAGGTGGCGTGCCACATCAGCGCACCGCTCGTGTCCACCTGGAAGGTGCTCCAGTTCATGTATGCGCCACCGGAAGGAACGGTCCATCCGATCACGGTGATGCGCCCGTTGACCAGGGTCATGCGTGTAGGCTGGTCCGTTCCATTGAAGTCGTAGTTGAACTGTGTGATCGAATCACCCGCAGCATCGAACTTCTTGATCACGGCATCGCGCTCGCTGGTGGCTGAGACCTGGTTCGGATAGGACGTGAGCACATAGGTGTTCAGCGCATCATCCACTTCCACAGCTTGTGCGGCGAAGCCCACCGGCCGATGGCTCCACAGGAAGTTGCCTGCCGTATCCCACGAAGCCACGGCCCCATGCACCAAGCCTCCACCGGACCCCACAAGCACCACGCGGTCATCCTTTACGCACATGGAGATGAGGCTGGCCCCCACCGGGTTCGCCTCCGATACGTCGAACACCTCATTCCCGTTCGGGTCGAACTTGACCAGCGAGAACCCGCTTGGGCTGGCCCCCACGATACCCAGATAGAGGTTGTCCTGGGCATCCACGGCGCTGCGTACGCCGAAGGTGAGCAAGCGCTCCACCTTGCGCTTCCACAACAGGTTGCCCTCAGGATCGTACTTCAACACCACGGCCGAGTCCGGGTAGATGGTATTGGTGCCGCTATAGAGGAAGCCCGACACGTAGATGTCGTTCGTGGAGGTGGTGGTGACCCAGGTGGGTTGCTCGAAGCGCACATGGTTCCCGGTGGAATCCACCTGCTCCCAGAGAAGCACGCCGTTCAGGTCGTACTTCTGCGTGAAGATGTGGCCAGCACCCACGTAACTCGCACGATAGCCCACCACGATCAGGTTATCCGCCGTATCGCGAGCCGCCATGACGCCGTTCTTGTAAGTATCCGCCGCAGGATGCGACCAGTCGATGGTGTACTGCGCTTGAAGGCCTGGAATGTACAGGAGCATCAGGAGGAAGGTGAGCGCGATACGCATGCGGTGTGGGTTGGTCATACAAAGGTCGCATCCCGAATGTGCCGGTAACGTGACCGAGGTCACCAAAACCAGAGTTCCGGCTGACGAAGCGGGCTCACACATGGGACTTCGCCCTAATACCTTACAGCCTTGGTGATCCCGTATACTCGCGCCATGTCAGCAAGGTCCAGACAAATAGCGGCACGAGATACGGAGATGGACTGGCGCAATGCCACCCTTTCGTGCATGCGTCAACTCATCCTCGAAGCAGCACCGGGCATCACCGAAGAGCAGAAATGGAAGAAGCCCTCGAACCCGGCCGGCGTCGCCGTGTGGTCCTTCAATGGCATCATCTGCACCGGCGAGAAGTACAAGGACAAGGTGAAGCTCACCTTCGCACAGGGAGCCGCGTTGCCCGACCCTCATGGCCTGTTCAATGCACCCTTCACGGGCAACACCCGCCGTGCGATCGACATCCGCGAAGGCGAGACCGTGAATGTGGCGAAGTTCAAGGCACTGGTGAAGGCCGCAGCGGCGCTCAACGGAGCGAAGGCGAAGCCTGCGCCCAAGGCATTGGGCACCAAGGCAGCACCCGTGAAGTTGCTGTCAGGCGGTAATCCACAGATCGCGAAAGGCGATGGCGACGCACCCGTTCACGCCTACATCGCGGCCATGCCCGAGTGGAAGCGCGAGGTGGGCGAATGGCTCGATGCCTTGATCGTGCGCGCCGTGCCGAAAGTGAAAAAGGCCGTGAAGTGGAACTCGCCTTTTTATGGAACTGCAGAGAACGATTGGTTCCTCAGTGTGCATGTCTTCGCGAAGTTCGTGCGGTTGACCTGGTTCAAAGGCACAGAGCTCCGGCCGATGCCTGCGGGTACTTCGAAGGTGAAGGACGTGCGCTACACCGATATCCGCGAAGGCGACAGCCTGGACGCGGAACTGTTGTCCAACCTCGTGAAGCAGGCGGCCGCGATGCCGGGCTGGAACGGGCACTAGAGAGCGCCCGCATGACCAAGCCCCTCCTCCTCCTCGCGATCCTTTTTCCGGCTTTTGTGTTCATGTCCTCGTGCAACGGGCAGGAACCAGTACGCTCGGCCCTGGAGGCGAATGCAAGTGATACCGCGCAGCTCAGTGCCTACATCGTGGCCGCCCTGGAGGATAGCAAGGGCAACCTCTGGTTCGGAACGGTCGGCGACGGCGTGATCCGCTACACACCAACGCCTTCGGTCCTTCCCGGTGAACGGCTCACCTACTTCACCACGGAGGATGGCCTGGCCGACATGGTGTCCTGCAGCATCGTGGAGGACCGGCAAGGCAACATCTGGATCGGTTCGCACGATGGTGCCACGCGTTTCTATGGCACCACGTTCACCGCATTCAAGACACCTGAAGGCCTGCATGGACCGGGCTGCGTATTGCTGGCGGACAGGAACGGGAGCTTGTGGGCCGGCACCAACGACGGTGCGTTCCACTTCGATGGCACGCGCTTCCAACCCTTCGACATCCCCATACCACCGATCGATGACCCCTCGCACAAGTGGGTGGCGGGCAAGGTGTGGGCGATCATGGAGGACAGCAAAGGCAACATCTGGTTCGGTCGGGATGGCTACGGCGCGTGCAAGTACGACGGAAAGTCTTTCACGCACTTCACGAAGAAGGACGGCCTGTGCAGCAATAATGTCGCAAGCATCACCGAAGGCCCGGATGGTGGCATCTGGTTCGGATCCATCACCTCCGATCATCCGCAGTACATCGAAGAAGGTGGCGTGAGCCGCTTCGATGGGAGCACGATCACGCGTTTTCCGGAGGTGAGGGGACTCACCGCGAACGACGTCTACGACATCTTCACAGACCGGTCAGGTGCCATCTGGATCGGTGCGGTACGGGTAGGTGCTTATCGCTTCGACGGGAAGACATTCACCCTCTTCGACCAGACGGACCGACCGGACCTGACGAAGAACTTCGGCATGCAGAGCTTCGTGGAGGACCGCCACGGAACGCAGTGGTTCGGCTTCAGTGGCGGCTTGTTCCGCTTCAACGGCAGCATGTTCGTGAACGTGACGCGCGGGGGGCCTTGGGGTAGGCCCTGAGCAGCGACATCGAAAGCCAGGTCATGCGAACCCCTTCGCTGTTCGCCGTACCGGAACAGCCGCGATCGCCCGATCTTTGCACGTACCATGGACGAGGGACCCATCATCAACAAGGTCGCTTCGAGCGGCATCATCACGCTCGACCTGGAGGAGTTGTACCCGCAAGGAGAACGCGTGGTCTTCGACCTGAAGCCCTTGTTGTGGCAAGAGGTCGCCTTGAAGGAGGATGACCTGCGTGCTTTCTGCAAGACGCATGACTGGTCGCAATACGCGGGCAAGCTGGTCTCCGTGCATTGCTCGGCCGATGCCATCATCCCCACCTGGGCCTACATGCTGGTGGCCATGCACCTGCAGCCACATGCCGCCTTCATCACACAAGGCGATGCTGAACAGCTGGAGCGCGCCGTGTTCACCACGTTCGCCGAGTCGTTCCAGGTGGAACCCTATCGCGGCGCGCGTGTGGTGGTGAAGGGCTGCAGCAAGCTGCCCGTGCCGTTGAACGCGTATGTGGAGCTCAGCGCGAAGCTGCTGCCCGTGGTGAAGAGCCTGATGTTCGGCGAGCCCTGCAGCACGGTGCCGTTGTACAAGGCTCCGAAGGCGTAACGTATTTTGGCGCTATGCGCCTCTTACTTGCCACGCTTCTGCTGTGCCTCGTTGGCCACTGGTCCGTATACGCCCAGACCGACAGCACCAACATCCCCAACAGCGAGAACGGCAGCAGCCTCAGCCCGCATGGCACCATCCGCGTGCTGGTGCTCTTCTGCGAGATCGTGTACGACAAGAACCCCGGCAAGGACCCGCAGCCCGGCGGTGCCGGACCACTGGCCGAAAGGCCAACTGCCCACGTGGAAGGACGACCTCTTCGACCCGCAGCCCAAGCCGCTGCCCACCGCGACGATCACACGGTACTACCACGACATCTCGCTCGGCGACTTCGTGGTGCTCGGCGATTACATCGACCAGGAGCTGGTGCTGAAGGAGAGCGAGTACCCGGAAGTGAGCAGTGCGCACAGCGTCGGCAGTCGCGGCGGTGAAGGAGGCGAACAAGATGGGCGCGCTCCGCACGCATCATGGCCTGAAGCTCGAGGACTTCGACCTGTGGACCGATGGCGGCAAGCCCGGTACTGCCCAAGGTGAACCTACCCGACAGTCCGCATCGGTACGACCACGTGATGGTGATCGTGCGCAACAGTGGCCTCACGCACGGCCAGGGCAGCACCGACCCCGGAAGTCCCGGCAAGCTCTTCGGCTACGAAAGCGATACGCAAAGCCGCTTCGGCGGCATGAACGCATTGCCCTTCGAGATACTGAAGCACGAGTTCAACCACCTACTGCTCGGTGGCAACAACTTCCACAGCGGTGGTGGCAATGCCTCGCAGTTCCAAGGGTATTTCATCGCGTTGCAAGGCGGCTGGAGCATGATGGGCGCGGCGAGCAGCAGCCTCCTGACCTGCAGTGGCTGGGACCGGTACCGGCTCGGATGGAAGGCGAAGGATGCTCCCTTCCTCATCACTGCACGCGATAAGGATGATCAATCGGTGAAGGGCGATCTGGATCCACTGAAAGGCGATACCGGCATCTTCACGCTTCGCGACTTCGTGACCTCCGGTGATGCGATCCGCATCCGCATGCCCTTCCTCGGCAGCGATGAATTCCCGCAGTGGCTCTGGCTGGAGAACCACCAGACCTGGTCGCGCAATGGCTCACCCACGGACCGCTTCCACTATGAGAACGAGATGGCCTGTGTACGCAAGGCCGCACCCGGCATCTTCGCCACCATGCAGGTGGATCGCGAACAGAAGCGCGGCAAGGACATCTTCGGCGGCGATGCTGACTACCTGCGCGCAGTACCTGCCAGTGGCTTCAACGACTACTACCTGCGCGGCGACACGGTGACATACCAGTGCCTCTGGTCCAGCTGGACGCTACCGGTGGTGGCGAAGAAGCGCTGGAGCAATCCACTCACCGGCGCGAGCGAATTGGAGATCCCCGTGTTCGACACGAACAAGGACGGCGTGGTATCGCGCAGCAAGGAAGGCATCATGCCGCGGGTGGAGGAGCGCGATGGTGCGTACCTCGATGAGGCCATGTTCTTCGGTCATGCGCGGCAGGCCTTCACGCCACAGGGCAACAGCGGCATGAGCATGTGCAGTGATCCCGCGCTGGCCAACATGCTCACCCTCGTGAGCACACCCGGCAAGGACGCCTACAAACGCGGACGCCCGAACAACCGCACCGTACACCTCGCCGGGTTCAGTGTAAAGCTGCTGGAACAGCTCGCCGATGGCGGCATCCGCGTACACATCCGCAACAACGACACCTTCGTTGATCGCGATGTGCGCTGGTGCGCGGACAGCATTGTGCTCCACGCCGTGAGCGGATACGAAGGACATGCGCTGCACATTGGGAAAGGGCGTACAGTGCTCATCGACCGGTCGCGAACACCAACACGTTTGGACAAGCCGCAAGAGGCCGGAGGCTTCAATTACTTCAGTAACGCAACCGGCTTCACCGTTGAAGCCGGTGCGCTTGTGCATCTGGAAACAGGCGCCACGCTTGACCTGCAGAACGGATCCACGCTCCACCTCATGCCCGGTGCGGTGCTCAGCCTGGCAAGCAAGGCGCGTGTGCTGGCCGATGGCACATCGCGCATCGTGGTGCATGGCAGCGCAGTGCTCAAGGCCACGCGCAAGCAACTCAAGAAACTCAACCGTCGCGGACGGATCGAACGCCGTTCGTGATGACCGGAACACGCCGCCTTTCGAATGCGGTGATCATCGGCTTCATGGCCGCGTGCACCGTGCTTTCAGTGGCGTGGCGTTTCATGGGTGCCGATGGCGATGCCTGGTCAAGCGTGATCTCCAGCGATGGCGAAGGCTACTACGCCTACCTCGAGGGCGGTGTGGTGCAGGGCGACCTGGCCCATGTGCGCACGGCGGAGCATCACTTCGCCCCGGCCGGTGATGGTCGCGTGATCAAGTACTTCTGCGGTACCGCTGTGCTGGAAGCGCCGCTGGTGATCATCGCGCACGGGTTCTGCCTGCTCACTGGCGTGCCTGCGGATGGTCGCTCCCTCCCCTACGCCATCGCGATCGGTGCCAGCGCATTGCTCTTTCTCGCGTTCGGCCTCTTCCGCTTACGGTCCGTGCTTGAAGGACTTTCCTTCAGTGACGGTGCGATCGCCATGGCGCTGTCGATCATCTGCTTCGGCACCGGGCTAGGCTACTACGCGATCATGACGCCGGCGATGTC
The DNA here is from genome assembly GCA_963814325.1 of uncultured Flavobacteriales bacterium. Classification (GTDB taxonomy): domain Bacteria; phylum Bacteroidota; class Bacteroidia; order Flavobacteriales_F; family PHOS-HE28; genus PHOS-HE28. The sequence continues at coordinate 78,189 of CAWFCK010000002.1, read as the reverse complement.
GCACGTATATGCCTTTGCGATGCTGGCCTGGGGGCTGGATGGGGCCCTGCGGGCCTGGCGCTCCCCTTCGGCATTTAACCTCTCGCTGCTCGCCTTGGCCATGGCACTCCTGGTGCTCGTGCGCCCGACCGATGCGATCGCCTTCATCGCCTTGCCCGTGGTCACCCTCAGCCATCCACGATCATTTCGCAACTGGTCGCATGAGGTCCGCCCATCAGCCCTGATCACCGCCCTTGCTGTTCTGATCGGAGTGGCCCTGTTGCAGCCGATCCTGTGGCATGCCCAATGCGGGCAGTTCCTCGTGCAACCCTATTCGGGCGAGGGATTCCTCTGGATCCGCCCCATGCTCTGGTCCTTGCTCCTTGGCGCGCGCAAGGGGCTGTTCTTCTATTGGCCGCTCTTGCTGTTCGCCCTGCCCGGACTCGTTCCGCTCTGGCGTCTGTCACGGTTCGCAGCAAGCTCCCTGTTGCTTGCACTATTCGCTGCAGCCTATGTGATCGGATGTTGGTGGATCTGGTATTACGGCTATTCCTACGGTGCGCGCCCCTTCATCGATATGCTGCCACTCTTCACCATCCCGATCGCCTTGTTCTTCAATGGGCTCAGTGGTCGCATGCGGAGAGGACTCACGGCCTTCGTGGTGCCGCTGCTGCTCCTGCAGTGTTTCCAACTCTGGCAATACCACGTGGGTATCATCCACCCGTACAACATGGACCGCGAGAAGTACCGCATGATCTTCCTGCGCAGCGACGATCGCTGGCGCGGGGCCTTCAGTGGCGCGAACCGCGTGGAACCCTTCGCACCGAGCGGACTTCAGCTGGTCGCAGCGTCCGCGAATGTGAAGGACAGCACGCGCTGGTCGGGTGGCTTCATCACAACGGAAGGTGGATCCGGGCCGCTCATCCAGCTGGATGAAACGCACCCGTTCTCCCCTGCGTTCATTGTTCCGGCGCTCCCAGTTGCCGCCAGGGTCGCCAACTGCACCTGGAAGCCAGCCTGCGACGACGTGCGTTGGAAAAAGGCGCCAGCGACCATGCTTCCTTCATCTGCACCCTGTGGAAAGGCGGAACAGAACGTGGCTACCAGGCGTGGCCGTTGAACGACCTACCGCTGCCCGATGATCGCGAATGGCGCGCATGGCGCTACGCCATCACCGTACCTCCGCCCGAACCTGGCGAGGAACTCCGCTGTTATGTCTGGCTCAATGGCCCGGGCGTTGTGCAGCTCGCCGACATGCAGCGTGCGACTTTCCGCCCCGCGCTGAGCGTCACCTCAATACGCCCGCACGTTCCGCCCCTCCATCCAGTTGATGAAGGCGCGGTTCACCACGCGGTTGCCGCCCGGCGTGGGATAGTTGCCGGTGAAGTACCAGTCGCCAGTGTGCTGTGGGCAGGCGGCGCGCAGGCCTTCGATGCTCTGGTACACGATGCGCACCTCGGCGTTCAATCCTGCGGGCGTGAGCAGCTCGGTGATCTTCGCGCTGATCTGCTCGGCGGTGAACGGTGCGTAGATGTCCTTCACGGCATTGTCCACCCAGGGTGAAGGACCGCCACCGCCGGGCGCTCCGGGCAGCGGGACCAAAGGCTTTCCAACGTTTGCGAGGCAACGGTCATACACATCGTCGATGATGTTGTCCTGTTTCGTTTCGCGCAACAACGCAATGGCCGCCTGGAAGGCGACCAGGTCGCCCATCTTCGCCATGTCGATGCCGTAGCAATCGGGATAGCGGATCTGTGGGGCGCTGCTCACCACCACAATGCGCTTGGGCTCGAGGCGATCGAGCATTTTCAGGATGCTCTGCTTTAAGGTGGTGCCGCGCACGATGCTGTCGTCGATCACCACCAGGTTGTCCTGTCCGGGTCGCACCGTTCCGTAGGTGATGTCGTAAACGTGCGCCACCAGTTCGTCGCGCGCGATGTCCGCCGTGATGAAGGTGCGCAGCTTGGCATCCTTGATCGCCACCTTCTCCAGACGGGGCCGCATGTTGAGGATCTCGCGCAGGCGACCGGGCGCAGGCGCCGGACCCATCTCGCCGATCAGGCGTTCCTTGGTCTTCACCAGTTCATCCTCCAGGCCCTTCAGCATGCCGATGCACGCCACTTCGGCTGTGTTCGGGATGAAGCTGAACACGGTGTTCTGCAGGTCATGGTCGATGGCCTCCATGATCGCGGGCACCACGTTGCGGCCCAGGGCGATCCGCTCGCGGTACACATCGCGATCGCTGCCGCGGCTGAAGTAGATGCGCTCGAAGCTGCATGAGCGCTTTTCCACCGGCTCGCGCACCTGCTCCTCGCTGAAGGACCCGTTCTTGCGCACGATCAGCGCGTGTCCGGGACGCAGTTCCTGCACCTGGTCGGTCTTCACGCCGAAAGCGGTCTGTATCGCCGGGCGCTCGCTGGCGGCCACCACGAACTCGTCATCGGCATACCAGAAGCAGGGACGGATGCCGGCGGGATCGCGCAGTACGAAGGCATCGCCATGACCGATCAGTCCGGCGAAGGCATAGCCGCCGTCGAAGTCGAGCGCGCTCATCCGCAGGATCTCGCGCACGTCCAGCTTCTCGCCGATCACCTGTGTGATCTGCGGATCGGTATAGCCCAGCTGTGTGTGGATCTGGCGCAAACGGTCGTTCTCCACGTCGAGGTAGTGCCCGATCTTCTCGAGCACCGTCATGGTGTCGCTGTGCTCCTTGGGGTGCTGGCCGATGCTCACGAGCAGTGCGAACAGCTCGTCCACATTGGTCATGTTGAAGTTGCCCGCCAGCACCAGGTTCCGCGTCGATCCAGTTGCTCAAGCGGCGGCGTGGATGACAGTTCTCCAATCCATCAGCGCCATACGTGGCATAGCGCAGATGGCCCAACAGCACTTCCCCGAGGAAGGGCACCTCGGCCTTCAGGCGGTCCACATCCCCGGCCATGGTCGGGTCCCTGTCGATCGCGCTCTGGTAGCCTTTCTGGATGCCACCGAAGATCTTCTGGATGGCCTGCTTGTCGGTGCTGCGGTTCCGGTCGATGAAGTTGTCGCCCGGCTTCGGGTCCAGCTTGATCGCCGCCACCCCGGCCCCGTCCTGGCCCCGGTTGTGCTGCTTCTCCATAAGCAGGAACAGCTTGTTGATGCCGTGGAAGGCGCTGCCGTACTTCTGTTGGTAGTGGTGAAGGGGCTTGCGCAGGCGGATGAAGGCCAGCCCACATTCGTGTTTGATCGCGTCGCTCAAGCGGTTCGCTGAACCCGCAGGGCGTAGGCGGAAGGAGGTGTCCGCCTGTTCTGCGCGTTCGCACCGCGAAAGTACGCCCTCCGCCCGGTGTGCCGGGATCCCATTTCCAGCAGAAGAAAGCAACCAAATGCCCGCCGACAGGGTCTTACCTTGCGGTACCCCTTCACGAGCCCTCTGCGTGCGCGCCCTTTTCTCCTTTCTGCTCGGCCTGTGTGCCCTGCTCGCCATGGCGGAGAAGCGGCCTGTGGCCACGTTCACGGAGAACCGGGGGCAGTGGCCGCAGCAGGTGCTGTACCGCAGCCTGTTCCCGGGCGGGGCCCTGTTCGTTGAGAAGAACGCCTTCACCTTCGAACTGGTGCGGGGCGGGCCGCTCGCCCACCACGGCCATGACCCCGCAGAGGCCGAGGAGCCCTTCCACGCCCACGCCTACCGGGTGACGTTCGAGGGGGCGCAAGCCGCTCGTGGCGAAGGCCGGAACGTGCAAGGGCAGTATGAGAACTTCTTCCTCGGCAACGACCCGGCTCATTGGGGAACGCATTGCAGCGTGTTCGGCAGCGTGGTGCTTCATGACATCTACCCCGGGATCGATCTGCGCATCGACGGAGCGGATGGGCTGAAGTACGAATTCAGGCTACAGCCGGGTGTGGATCCGTCGATCATCCGCATGCGTTTCGATGGCCAGGACGGATTGCAACTGAAGGATGGAAGGCTTGTTGTGAAGACCACGGCGGGCGAGGTGATGGAAGAGGCCCCGATCTCCTGGGCACCCTTCTTCGACGGCATCTCCAACCATCGGATACCGGTACGATCCGCCTACCGGTTGCGCGGGAACACGGTCAGCTTCGATGTGAAGACGATCAACGGTCTGCCGTTGACGATCGATCCGGAGCTCACCTTCGGCAGTTACACCGGCAGCACGGCGGACAACTTCGGCTTCACGGCCACCTACGACAACGATGGCGCGCTCTACGGCGGCGGCATCGTGTTCGACATGGGCTATCCCACCACGCTCGGCGTCCTGCAGCCCACGTTCGCAGGGCTCGATATCGACATCGGTCTGAGCAAGTGGACGCCCGATGGAACCGCACTTGAATGGAGCACCTACCTCGGTGGTTCGAACAACGAAACGCCGAACAGCCTGGTGGTGAACAGCGCCAACGAGCTGTTCGTACTGGCCGTCACGGGATCGTTCGACTTCCCGACCTCGGCAGGTTGCTTCGATGCCAGCTTCAACGGCGGCGTGCAGATCCCGATCAACGGCGGCTTCGTGAACCTGTTCGGTGGCGAGGGCTATGGATTCGACTTCGGCACCGATATCGCCGTGGCGCATCTCTCCGCCGATGCCACCACGCTGCTCGGCGGCACTTATGTGGGGGGCACCGGCAACGACGGACTTGACCAGAGCGCAGCCCTGGTGCACAACTACGGCGACCACTTCCGCGGCGAGATCACCCTGGATGCGCAGGAGCGGCCGGTGGTGGCCTCCAGCACGCAGAGCGTGGACATGCCGACCACGGCGGGCACGGCGCAACAGGCCTTCGGCGGTGGCGACCTCGACGCGATCCTCTTCCGCCTGAGCGCGGACTCTGACCAGCCTGCAATTCGCCACCTACTGCGGCGGGAACCAGGGCGACAGCGGCAACGGCGTGCAACTCAGCAGCACCGGCGACATCTACCTCACCGGCGGAACGGCCAGCAGCAACCTGCCCATGGCCGGCAGCCCCTTGGACAACTCCAACGGCGGAAGCGTTGATGGCTATGTGATGCGTTACTCGGCGGCCGGGGCACTGCTCGGTTCCACGTACCTGGGCACGGCGAGCTATGACCAGAGCTTCTTCGTGCAGCTCGATATCCAGGATGCGGTATACGTGGTCGGCCAGACGCACGGCGCCTATCCGGTGACGCCCGGCAAGTACACCAACCCCGGCAGTTCGCAGTTCATCCATAAACTCTCCACCGACCTCTCCACCTCGCTTTGGAGCACCGTGATCGGCAATGGCAATGGCGACGAGGACATCTCACCGAGCGCCTTCCTGGTGAGCAATTGCGACCAGATCTACTTCAGCGGTTGGGGCGGATCCGTGAACACCTTCGTCAATGCCGACTTCAGCACCACCACGGGCCTGCCGGTGACGGCTGATGCCTATCAGCCGAACACGGACGGCAGCGACTTCTATCTCATGGTGCTCGATCCGGAAGCCGTATCGCTGAACTACGCCACCTTCTTCGGCGGCAGTACCAGCGATGAACATGTGGATGGCGGCACCAGCCGTTTCGACAAGAACGGCAACGTCTACCAGGCGGTGTGCGCAGGGTGCAACGGAAACGACGACTTCCCCACCACCCCGGGCGCTTGGAGCAACACCAACAACAGCTTCAACTGTAACCTTGGCGTGTTCAAGTTCAACCTCGGTCAGCCCGAGGCCTTCATCTCGATCGACGGGCCGGATGTGATCTGTGTTGATGGCACCGTGCAGTTCATCAATAACAGTGTGGGCGGTACACAGCAGCTGTGGGATTTCGGCGACAGCAACTCATCCACCGCAATCGAGCCACAGCATACCTACACCGAGCCCGGCACCTACACGGTGATCATGCTGCTGGACGACAGCAGCAGCTGCACGCCCACTGATACGGGCACCATCGTGATCCACGTGATCGCTCCGCAGGAACCTTCGATCGACCCCGTAGAGCCGATCTGCGATGGGGCCACGATACAACTGCACGCACATGGTGGGTATGACTTCCTGTGGTTCCCCACCGACGGACTCAGCGACCCAACGAGCGCGGATCCATTCGTCACGGCTGATAGTTCCATCACCTACTCGGTTATCGTAACGGACAGTTGCGGCATCGACACCGCCAGCATCGACATCATCGTGGGCATTCCGTTCGGCGAGGCCGGTGCCGACACGCTCACCTGCGCCGGGCAGCCCGTGCCCATCACGGCCATCGGCGGTGGCTCCTACGCGTGGAGCCCAGCGGCCTCGCTCGATGACCCCAACGCGCAAACTCCGCTGGCCTCGCCGCTCGACACCACGGAGTATGTTGTGACCATCACCACGCCGGAAGGATGCACGGTGATGGATACGGTGATCGTGAACGTGGAGGTGAATGTGCCGGTGCCGCTGATTGGCGATACGGCGGTCTGCCTCGGCGGTTCGGTGCAACTGCTTGCGCAAGGCGGAACCACCTACCTCTGGCAGGCCGCTCAGGGGATCACCGACCTCAACATCCCCGATCCCGTGGTGTCGCCGCAGGTCGATCAGTACTTCATCGTTACGCTGAGCAACACCTGCGGTAGTGCGACCGACAGCGCCTTCGTGGATGTGCGCCAGGTGATCGCTTTCGCATGGCCGGATACGACCGTATGCCCCAACGAACCGGTCACGCTGTTCGCGAGCGGCGGTGCGTTCTACCAATGGTCGCCGGCCGCCGGTTTGAGCGCATCCGGAGTCGGCCACCACCCAGACCACGGTACCCACCTCCACCAGCTACACGGTAACGGTGAGCGATGCGCTCGGCTGCGTTGACGAGGCCACGGCCACCGTGAACGTGTTCCCCGAGCCTACCGTGAACGCGGGACAGGACACCGGCATCGACTACGGTGACCAGGCGCAGCTCGTTGGCTTCGGCAATGGATCGATGGTGTGGTCGCCAGCGCTCACCCTCTCCTGCGATTCGTGCGCAGCGCCGGTGGCCGAACCGCTCAGTTCCACCACCTACACCGTGTTGCTCACCGACATGAACGGATGCACGGCCACCGACCAGGTCACCGTGTTCGTGAACGGTTCGCTCTTCGTGCCCAACACCTTCACGCCGAACGGCGATGGCGTGAACGACAGTTTCTTCGCGAAGGCCACCGAGGTGAAGGAGTTCCGGCTGCTGGTGTTCAACCGCTGGGGCGAGGAGATCTTCGCATCAACGCAGTTGAGCCAGTCGTGGGATGGCTCGTACCATGGCGTCAGTTCGCCCATCGACACCTATGTCTGGCGCGTGGACCTCACGGAGCTCAACGGAAAGAAGCGGACCGTCTTCGGCCACGTGAACCTCGTGCGCTGAGCCGTCAAACGAACCGATCGCGCTCGAGCCCCAGCCATTGCAAGGCCGATCCGCTCAGCAGCATCTCCTTCTGCGCATCATCCCACGGCATGCTGCGGATCAATTCGCCCGGTTGCAGTTCGCCCAGTGGGAACGGATAGTCGGAACCGAGGGAGACCCTGTTGGCCCCGCACACATTCACCAGGTGCTGGAGCATCACCGGATCATGCACGAGTGAATCGAGCCAGAAGCGGCCGAGATAGCTGCTCGGTGCCACGTTGTTGTCCACGGCGCACAGATCGGGCCGCACCTCGAAGCCATGCTGGATCCGGCCGATGGTCGCGGGGAATGAACCGCCGCCATGCGCAAAGGCCACGCGCAACCGCGGCACTTTCTCAAATAGCCCGCTGAAGATCATGCTCGTGATCGCCAGGGTCGTTTCCACCGGCATGCCCACCAGCCACGGCAGCCAGTACTTGTCCATGCGCTCCTTGCCCACCATGTCCCACGGATGCACGAACACGGCCATCTCCAGCTCTTCACAGGCCTGGAAGATGGGCAACAGCCTGGGCTCGCCGAGGTTCAACCCTTCCACGTGCGTGCCGATCTGCACGCCGGCAAGGCCGATGCGCTTGCATCGCTCCAGTTCCTTCACGGCCAGGTCCACATCCTGCATGGGCAGCGTGCCGAGCCCGACGAAACGCCGGGGATGCGCGTGCACCACACCGGCGATGTGGTCGTTGAGGAATTCGGAGAGCGCCAGCGTATCGTGCGGCTTGGCCCAGTAGCTGAACATCACGGGCACGGTGCTGAGCACCTGCACATGCACGTTGAACGCATCGCACTCCTGCATGCGCACACGTGGATCCCAGCAGTTCGCCTGCACCTCGCGGAAGAACTTGTCCTCCATCATCATCCGCGCGCAGCCCGGTTTGTGATGGTCGAGGTGGATGAATCCGCCATACCCGAAACGACGCCCGAAGTCGGGGATGTTCTCCGGCAGGATATGCGTGTGTATGTCGATGCTCAGCAGCGGCACGCGGCGATCACATGAAGCGCTTGTCCGCCTCCATCACGTGCCCGCATTTCTTGCAGGTGCGCAGGTCGACATTGGTGTAGAACTCCTTGAAGCGGGGCAGGAAGTCCTTCTCGATGTTGTGCAGAATGAAGCGGTATTCGTGCAACAGGTTGTTGCACTTTTCGCAGTACCACTGCAGTCCATCCTCCAGTTCGCGATCGTCGCGCTTCACCTCGATCACCAGGCCCACCGTGCCGGCACCACGTCTTGGCTGGTGCGGCGTGCGGCCGGGCAACAGGAACATCTCCCCTTCCTTGATCGGAATGGTCACGGCCTTGCCGTTCTCCTGAATGCCTACTTCGATGTCGCCTTCCACCTGGTAGAAGAGCTCCTCCGTTTCGTTCCAGTGATAGTCCTTGCGCGCATTGGGGCCACCCACCACCATCACGATGTAGTCACCCGCATCGGCATACAGGTTCTTGTTGCCAACGGGAGGCTTCAGCAGGTCGCGATGGTCCGCGATCCAGCCTTTGAGGTTGAAGGGGCGCTTGATGGACATGTTGGGCGGGGGATACCGGCCCAAGTTAACCAACAGCCCCGTTATGGCTTTGGCGCCTACTGCGACGAGGTCCGCTTGCCGCCGCCATAGGCCGCGCCCAGCATCAAGGCGGCTTCCACACGCTTCATCTCCTCGATATATGCGGCGTCGGCGATGAACGCCTTGTCCTTGGGCGAATAGGTGACCATGGCATACGGGAAGTCCAGGATCGTGGGGTCCACGCTCGCCAGCTTGTCCATGGAGTTCAGCGAAATGTCCGCATGGAAAGGTCCGGCCACCACGGTGGAAGGGTCTTCGGCGCGCGCATCAATGATGAAGCGCTTCTTCGCATAGCCTTCGCGCTCCACGGAGAACCCGTAGAAGTGGCCGATGTCCAACATCACCACAAAGCGACCTTTCTCATCGGCCTGTACCCGGCCCAGCAGTACGCCGTTGGTGTCCACGCGGATCTTCACGCCTTCCAGTGAGCGCTCTTCCTTGTCCGTAATGCGGCCCTCGAGCTGCAAGCGATACTTGGTCCTGGAGAAGTTGCTCACGGTGGGGCCCGACGGAGCCGCGGCAGCCATCAGCGCTACGGTGATCGCGATGAAGAGGGAGGTTCTCATCTGTGTGTTCATCTTGCGTGGTTCCATCATTTGTTCATTCCCGAGCGTGCCGCCATCAGCAATAGCGCGCCGTTGGTGCGCTGCATGCCCATCGTGTATTCGACATCCTGCTCAAAGGCCAGGGTCTTCTTGTTGAACTTTACCATGGCGAAGGGAAAGTCCAGATCATCCGTGTTCGCCCCTTCGAAACGTGTGTGCTCCAGCAGGCTGATGTCCATCGGGATCGGCTCGATCTCGAAGTCATGGTCTTTCTTGGGCTTGGGCATGTGCGTGTCGAACACGATGCGCTTGGGCACGAAGCCCGCATGGCGGAATTCAATGCTGTACACCTCCCCCACCTTCAGTTCGGCCCTGAAGCGTCCTGACTTTCCGGTCGGGAGCGTGGCGACCACCTCATTGCCTTTGTACACCACCACTTCGCTATCGGGCAATTTGTTGGTGCCGTCGGTCACTTTCCCGTCGATGATGATGGGTGCTGCGCCTTCCGCATAGTCCTGGGCCTGAAGGCTTTGGGCAAGTAGCGATCCTGCAACGAGGAGAAGTGAACTGATGGTTGGACGGTACATGGAGCGGTGTTTTCCGATCCGTTATACCGCAGTAGCGCACAATTGGTTTCACAACGCACGAAGGGGCGCCCCTCTCGGCGCGCCCCTTCGCGACATAATGGATGTGATACTACCGGACGATCATGCGCTGCACGCTCTGCCCGTCATGGGAGCTGAGGCGCAAGCTGTATGTGCCCGCGGCGAGTTTGTCGGCCAGTTGCAGGTCGACCACCTGACCGGTAACGAGGGACCTGATCGTGGAATGCACCACCCTACCCGTAAGGTCAAGCAGTTCCATCGTGACCGACCCTGCTTTTCCACCGTAGGTGATGCGAACATCGCCGTTCCCGGGATTGGGGCTGATGCCGAACGACACTGCACCTTGATCCGTGATCGAGGTTCCGATATCGCCGGTGATGCAAATGGTGAACGTGGGATCAACAGGGTAACCATTGTAATAGTCGTATACCCGCACGTAGTAGGTGTTGCCTTCCACCAGGTTGTTCGTCACGATCTCCTCCACATCACCAGTTAACGTTGCATCCGCGCAGGCCAGGGTGGCCGGGCTGTTGCAGCCGCCGGTCATCAGTTCAACCACGGCGTCCAACGTATCCGATCCCGCCACGGTGATCGTTTGGTTCGGTCCGGTGGCGACGAAGGAATACCATACGTCATCGTTGGCAACACCAGTGAATCCGTTGCAAAGCAGCGCAGGCTGGGATTGCGTGCCCCCAAATACGGTACCGTCCGTAGATTCGCACAGGATGTTCACATCCAGCATGATGGCGCCGCCGCAATTGTCGTTCGCGGGGGGGGCCGAGCAAGGCGCCGCCGTCACGTCCACACTATAGGGGCCCACAGCCGGGCTGGTGACCGAGGGGTCGAACATCACGGGCAGATACCACGTACCTGCAGGGAGGCCCACGAAGTACACCGTGTAGTTGCCCGATCCGCAATCCGTGGTGTTATAGGAGGAGTAGTAGGTGAGCACGTCAGCCGGACAGCTGTTCGCCAATACGATCCACACGTTCTGGAAGGCCGGCAACGTTGCGCAGTAGCTCACTTCGATGTCGGCACATTCCGTGGTGGTGAAGGCGTGCCAAACGCTGGCCAAGCCCGGAACCGTCCAGATCGGAGCCTGGAGCGTAGTCCCCGGTGATCGTTGCATCGGTGTTGTCGCCCGTGAAGGTCACCGTGCCGCCTGCGGCCAGCGCAACAGGTGTTACGCTGCTGCATAGATCGATTCACCGGAGGGTTTCCGCCTCCGCAAGGTGTGGCCGTGAAGGTCACGGTGTACGGCCCTTCGAACACGCCGTCCTCCTGGTATACGGGGTAGTAGTAGGTGCCTGCATCAAGTCCTGCGAAGAGCAAGGTGGCCCCGCCGACACAGGCGGTGGTGCTCGTTGTGTCCACTACCGCCGTGAAGGTGGGGCAGCCGACGAGCAGGCTGACGAAGTAGGCAGGGAATTCGGGGTTGTTGCCGCACAAGGACACTTCCACATCCGCACATTCGGTGATGGTGAAAGCCTCCCATACCTGATCCGCGCCGAAGCCCTCCGTATCCGTAGCACCCGTGTTGTCTCCTGTGACCGTTACAGAACCAGGAGCGGTCAGACTCTGTACAATGGCTCCATCGCACAGGTCGTTCACCGGAGATCCGGTGGAAGGAGCGCTGAGGCAGATGTCGAATGTTCCTGGGGCGCCGAACTGGGTGTTCGTGAAGATGCGAATGCGATAATTCGTGCCCGGCGTTACGGGAACATTGTATGCCGCGCTGGAGAAATCGCAGAAGATGGAGGTTCCTGCGCAGCTGCCTTCGAAGATCTCCATTCCGATGTCCGTGATCGTTCCCAAGGTGAGCGAAACGTCAACGGATGTGTTGTTACCGGAATTGAAGGCATACCACACATCAAGGAACTCGCCTGTGGTAACATCACATACGGGATCGCCATTGTCGGGCGTTGCGCTGGTGTTGTCACCGGCTGTGCTTGCCCCAGGGCACGCACCTGCCGCGTTCACCATCAGCGTGGTGGCGTTCGCACAGTTGTTGTTCGCTGGAGGAGGTGGTGGAGGTGGTGTGCCATACACACACACATTGAACGTGGGGTCGGCGGGATAGCCCGTACCATAGTCATAGACGCGAAAACGGTACGTGGCGCCGATGGTGAGTCCCGTTGCATTCAGTGTTTCGTCGGCCCCGGCAATGAAACCGTCCGCACAATCGATGTTCGTGCCATTGCATGTACCCGAGCGCAGATCGATCACGCCGTCGAAATCCGGATTGCACTCGAGCACGATGGTCGCTGTGGTCGCATTCGCGACGAAACGGTACCACACATCGTCATCGGAGCTTTCGAACGCATCGAAACACTGCACAGGCGCGATCGACTGCGTAGCCCCCAACACTGTGCCCGCCGTGGGAACACAGGAAGTGCCCACCGTGAGCAGGATGGCGCCCGTGCAGTTGTCGTTCGAAGGAGGATTACCGCGTCCGTCCGCCTGGTCGACATGCACCATGTGCGGTTTGCTATGAACGGCCGGTGCGATGCGACCACCATGGGCGTGCATCGCATGTGGGTTGGTCATCAGCGTGGGGCGTGCAGCGTGCGCGCGTGCCGAAACCTGAAGCGGCTGTGCTTTGCCTTGCTGGGCTGCTGCTTCAGATGTGTTCCCCAGGGCCAGGGCCAAGGTCGGAAGTAGTATGAAAGCGGAGAATTTTGTCATGTGCGGAGGGGTCAAGTGTTGGACAAATATGCACACGGATCCAGCGCCACGCATAAGCGCGTGACGTGCCGTTTCGAACAAGGCACCCGTGATAGAAGGCGTCAGCGCACTAAGGCTGAGCCCGATGCTTCACCGGACCACCCAGCGAACTGTTCCGCGACGCTCCGCCGCAGAAACATGGATCGCGTACAGTCCAGGTGTAAGCACCGATCGCAATGGCAGCCGCAGCTGACCACCGGACGTTGCTGTATGTGATCCTTCGTACACCACATCACCGCGCATGTCCACCACGCGCACGACAACGGGCATTGCCGCATCGCGCCACGAAAGTTCAAGCGTCCGTCCTTCCGGATACCCCGATACCCAGAATGACAACCCATCGTTGATGGCAAGGAGCCCCTGGCAGATGTCCACCATCACACCCAGTGCCACAGCGCTGAAGGCCAGACAGTCGCCCGAGCTGGTGATCCCCGTAAGTGGCGCGCCCGGGCTGGCACCTGAAAGGTCGCCCGCATAGGACAGGCCCCAGATCCGGTATTCGCCGGGGATCGATCACCGTGAGGTCCACGGAGCCGTTCGTGGAGACGGACAGGATCTGGCCGGTGGTGTCGGTCACGAGCAGGATGTAGTTCTCGCCAGAGCTGGTGATGATGTCGATGGACTCCACGCCCAGGGCCGATGCGCAGACCATCAGTGAGGTATCACCATTGGCAAAGAAGAGCGCGCCCCCATCACATATGGCAGCCGCCGTGGGCGAACTGATGCAGATGCCGAAGGTCCCCGGCAGGCCCAGGTCGCGGTTGGTGAAGACCCGTACGCGATACGCGGTGTTCGGCAGTATCGATACCGTATAACTGGTATCATCCGTTGCGCAGAACACCTGGCTGCCCGCATTGCAGTTCGTCCGCACCTCCACGCCGGTATGCGTCATGGTGCCCGGATCGATGGTGATCGTTACCTCGGTATTGTCGCCACTATCGAACACGTACCAGACGTCCTTGAACCCTGTTGTACTGGAGGCGCAGGTGGGCGGCGAGTCGATGACGGTGTTCGCGTTATTGCCCGGTGTGAAACTACCATTCCCGCACTGGTGCACCACGGTAAGCGACTGTGCCGTGGAACAACGGTCGTTCAGGGGTGGCAGGTCGCAATCCTCGCTGGTGAAGGTGATGGTGTACGGCCCTTCGCTGGTGCCCGGCATCAACAACACAGGCACGTAGTACGTACCCGCTGCAAGGTTCTCATACCGGATGACCGCATTGCCATCCGGGCAGAGCGAATCACCATTGTTCTGCACGCTCTCCAGCCCGGGACAACCGATGATCAGGATGGAATAGACCACGCCGTGCACGGGTTGCGTGCCGCAGTAGGATACTGTGACCGTACTGCAGGTGTCGATGGTGAAGGCCTCCCATGCGTTCGGGTTTCCGAAGTCCTCGGTGTCGGTGGCTCCGGTGTTGTCGCCGGTGACCGTGGCGCTTCCCAGATACGGCAGGGCAGTGATCACCGCGTTCGCACAGAGGTCGTTCGGCGGTGTTCCACCTCGGCTGTCAGCTGGTGGGCGTGGGTGTGCGGCGGCAGGCGTGCTGACCATCGTCAAGGGACCACCCGTCCATTGTGAAAATGCAGGCAGCGTTAAGAGGATCAGGCCGAAAAAGGCCGCTGTGCGAATCATATACTGAAGGTCTTGTGGCCACAAAGTTGGTGCTTCCTTACCGATCGGAAAGAACAAAGGGCGACCGCGCTATGCGATCGCCCTTAGAACTGCGCCTGGCGCAGGGTCAATTCACCACCACACGTCCGCTGTAACGAAGCATGCCATCGGTGAGGCGAACAGCATAGGTGCCCTGCCCCACGCCTTGCGGTACGACCAATGTGGTCGTTTGGCCATGGGTCATATAGCGCTCCTGAGAGAACACGGCGCGACCGGTCATGTCCAGCAGTTCGATCCGGACATCGCCACTGGCGCCGGGCCAGGTGACCCATAGATCACCCGCGGTCGGATTGGGGAACAGGCTCAAACGCGTCGTCCGTACCGCGTTCGCCTATCCCGATACCTCCCAGTCCCTCGGTGACACAGATGGTGAACCCGGCATCGGTGGGGTTGCCAGTACCGTAGTGGAACAACCGCACCAGATAGGTGGCTCCCACCGTTAGGCCGCTCTGGGGCACCTCCTCCAGCCCGGCGCTCACCGTCGCATCGGCGCAGCCGATCTCGGCCAATGAGCCACAGTCCCCTTCGAAGAGCTCCACGACCGCATCAAAACCGGTGTTGCCCGTAACGGAAACGGTCATTTCCGTGGCCGTGGCAACGAATGAATACCACACGTCATCGTTCGCGATGCCCAGGTAGCCGTTGCACGAATCCGCAGGCTGGCTTTCCGTCGCGCTCGCCGTGGTGCCGTCCGTAAGCACACAGTCAACTGCCGCGGTCAGCATGATCGCACCTCCACAATCATCGTTCGCCGGCGGAGGCGGAGGCGGAGGCGTTCCCGTGACACAGATGGTGAAGGGGCCAGGAAGACCGAACTGTGTGTTGGAATAAACGCGTACCACATAATCGGTATTAGCCGAAACAGCCACCGTCTGGGCCGCCGCTGGCTGGATGGAGCAAAGCAACTCCCCACCACCGCATGCGTCCAACACCACCAGCACCCAGTCCGTCATCAGTTCACTCGGGAGCAGTTCCACATCCACGGACGTGTTCGCACCGCTGTTGAAGCTGTACCACACGTCGATGTACAGGCTATCATTCGTGCCATCACAGGCAGGGCCCAGTTCACTCTCCGTGGCGAGCGTGTTATCGCCCGGTGTGGGACTGGTGCAATCAGCTGTCACGGTCAACACTTCCGGAGCAGCGCAATCGTCATTGGCGGGGGCACCTCCGCCGCGCTGATCGACATGGAAGGGGCGCACATGCGGGACGTATTTACCCGAAAGCAGGTCCGCACGACTTTGGGCGTTGCCCACCAACGGTGAAAGCAAGAGCGCAACGGCGGCGAAAATGGAAGGAGCGGCGTAGTGTGTCGTCATGTGGGTTCAGTGTTCGTGGATGGGAGGCGTGACCAAGACAAAGATGATCACTCCTCGGTCATGGGCAAGCCCGCCTACTTTTGGCCGTATGGAAACCACCCTGAACGGAATGCACGCGGTGGTGTGCGGCAGCACGCAAGGCATCGGTAAGGCCACGGCCTTGGAACTGGCCCTTTCGGGAGCGCGTGTCACCCTGCTCGCCCGCGACGGCGACAAGCTTGCGGGCCGTGCTTAAGGAACTGGACCGAAGCCGGGGACAGGCGCATGGCATGGTGGCCGCTGACATGGCCGATACCGCAGCCTTGAAGCTGGCGATCGAAGCGTGCATTGCGGCGCATGGCCCGGTGAACATCCTGGTGAACAACACCGGCGGACCGCCTCCGGGACTTGCCCATGAGGCCGAACTTTCCGCTTTCGAGAACGCGTTCCGCCTGCACCTGCTCGCCTACCAGACCCTGGTGCGCGCCATCGTGCCCGGCATGAAGGCGGCGAAGCAGGGCCGTATCATCAATGTGATCAGCACCAGCGTGAAGGTGCCGCTGGCCAACCTGGGCGTGAGCAACACGATCCGTGGCGCCGTGGCGCAATGGAGCAAGACGCTGGCCAATGAACTCGGCCCGTTCAACATCACCGTGAACAACGTGCTGCCCGGCGCCACCAGCACAGAGCGGCTCACCGGCATCATCAAGAACAAGAGCGCGAAGAGCGGCGTGAGCGAAGAGGCGGCAACGCAGGAGATGCTCCATGAGATCCCACTGCGCCGTTTCGCCGCACCGGAGGAGATCGCCGCGGCCATCTGCTTCCTCGCCGGGCCCAGCGCTGCCTACATCAACGGCATCAACCTGCCGGTGGATGGGGGACGGACGGGGTGTTTGTGAGCACTTCCCCTCAGGGTCTCGCGCAGCGGACCCTGAGGCTGTAATTCCCGCTTCCATCAGGGTCCACTGCGTGAGACCCTGATGGAAATTGAGGGATTCGCGTAGCGCACCTATAATACTTCCCCTCAGGGTCTCGCGAAGCGGACCCTGAGGCTGTAATTCTTCATAGCAATTCCGCAAAGTGGCGCAGAGGGGCTGGTCCAGACCGTCCTTCTGCATAAAAGGCAGCGCTTGAATGCGGGTAGTCCAACACATCCTCTGCAAGCGACCATTTTCCGCTTACCGGGTTGGCATGGATGTAGTTCAACTTCTGCAGCACGAACGCTTCGCTGATGCACGACTTGATATCGCTCGACGTGCGCCAAACACGATGTTTCTGGGCCCTTGCCACATCCCCGTTGGTCAGCGCAATTGACAAGGTGGCCAACAGATCGGACCGTCCCTGTTGTTGCAACCTTCGTATCACCTCATAGGCCAGGAACCGTTTTGCGTTCGAGAGGATCATGTTCACGGACATGCCCGCGGGAACGAAGAGGAGCAAATGGACATGGTTCGGCATGATCACATAGCCGGTGATCGCACACCTCTTCCCCGTGATCAAGCGCATCCAATCATAAATGCTGTCATACAACCCGGTGACCTCGATCAATGGCAACCACTCCCAACACGTGAACGTGCAGAAGAAGTGACCTCCGCCTTTGCCCCAAGAAACGTGTGTAGGCATGAGGGAAATATAACCATCCCCATCAGGGTCCGCTTCGCGAGACCCTGATGGAAAAGAAGAGGGTCCGCTTCGCGAGACCCTGATGGAAATGAGGGTCCGCTTCGCGAGACCCTGATGGAAAAGATGCTTCCTCGCCGGGCCCAGCGCTGCCTACATCAACGGCATCAACCTGCCGGTGGATGGGGGACGGACGGGATGTTTGTGAGCACCTCCCCTCACGGTCTCGCGTAGCGCACCTATAATACTTCCCCTCAGGGTCTCGCGAAGCGGACCCTGAGGCTGTAATTCCCGATACCATCAGGGTCCACTGCGTGAGACCCTGATGGAAAAGACAAAGGGCGCCCTCCTTGCGGAAAGCGCCCTTTGAAAAAACCCTTGTTCGCTTACTTCACGGCCAAGCGCTGCTCCGAGCGCACACCGTTGGCGGTGAGGCGGACGTTGTAGTTGCCGGTGGCCACACCGCTCAGGTCGATGCTGTGGTTGGTACCAGCAGCCATGGATGTTTGCTGGGTGTACACCACGCGGCCCGTGATGTCGATCACCTCAATGCTCACGGTGGTGTTGGCACCGTTGTACTGGATGTTGAACACACCGGTACCTGGATTCGGGTAGATGCTCCACTCCGCAGCGGTGGCGTTCTCTTCGATGCCGATGTTGATCGAACCACCGTTCACCACGCAGAAACCGAAGCTGTCGCTCAACGTGCCCGGGTACCAATCAAAAACACGCACATAGTAAGTGTTGTTGACCGTGAGACCGGTGGCTTGGATCTCTTCCGGTCCGCCTACACCGGACAAACCTGCATCCGCACAGCCTAATGAGGTCAAGTTGCCGCATGTCCCGGAGAAGTACTCGATGACACCATCAAATCCAGTGTCCGCATCACCCGTACCAAGTGCGCCGATGGACATGTCCGTGGATGTGGCCACGAACGAAAACCAAACGTCATCATCCGCGCTTCCCGTAGCTCCATTGCACAGCAGGCCGGGAAGGGTTTCCGTGGCTCCTTCTGTAGAGTAATAGGTGGGATTGCACCAGGAACCTGGTGTAACTGCGATCGCGCCTGCGCATTCATCATTTGCGGGAGGGGTTGAACATGCACTCGCCGTCACTTCAATGCTGTATGCACCTGCCACACCTCCGGCTTCGTCCGTAAGGACCGGAACATAGTAGGTGCCCGCAGGCATATCGTCGAAATACAGCACGGCCGTACCATTCGGGCATTCCACAGTATTGCGGAAGGAGTTGAAGATCATCGTGGCGTCACCAGCTGGGCAGGCGGAAGAGATCACGACCCAGAAATTGGTGGCGAAAGCAACTGACGAAGCGCAATAGGCCATGCGAACGTTCGAACAAGCGGCCGTTGTGGTGAATGCATGCCAAACGGATGGAAAGCCCGCTCCTTCGAGCTGGGAACCTGCTTCGTAATCACCCGCGATCGTGGCGCCCGTATTGTCGCCAGAGAACGTCACCGTTCCGCCCGGAGCCAATGTCTGAGCGGTGACCGAGGAGCATGCATCATTGACAGGGGCTGTTCCGCGCGCGTCACCAGCATGTGCTGCGTTGCTGAAAGCAGAAGTACCTGCCCGAAACGACAGGGCCCCGTTGCCTTGGATCTTGCCATGACCAGCGCTTTGCGCACTAACGGCGCCCGCCACGAGCAATGCCGCGCCGGTAAGAAGTGAAGTGTACAGTTGTTTCATGTGGTTGGGTTGAATGTTCGGTTCGTGGGTCAGCGGGACAAAGATGGAAGAATAACCGCACGGCAGGTCACAAGCGGGCATATGTGGGCATCCATCTGCTCTTCAGTGCGTTCCACGGAGCACTTCACCACCCCGGTCGGCTTCGCCGACATCCCCTCCTCGTTCACCTGGTTGTTTCCCCCTCCTGCGCCGACGAAGGAGGCGATAGGAGGGGCGGCCGCAGGCCGGGGTGGTTCGATGATGACTTCACCACCCCGTCGCCGGCCGGACCTGCCGGCGACTTCCCCTCCTCGGGGAGGAGGGGGAAAACCAGCGTCACTCCTCCTTGGTGATCAGCCGGAAGCCCTTGCCGTGCACGTTCAGGATCTCCACGCGTGGGTCGCTGGCGAAGTACTTGCGGAGCTTGGCGATGTACACGTCCATGCTTCGCCCGTTGAAGTAGTTGTCATCACCCCATACCTCCTTCAGCGCCTCGGCCCGCGGCAGCAGACCGTTGGCATGCATGCACAACATGCGCAGCAGGTCGGTCTCCTTGGTGGTGAGCTTGCGCTGGTGCTCCCCATCCATGGCGCCGCGCCGCTTCGGGCCGCTCGTCGATGAGCAGCTGCTTGCGCAGATCGAAGGTGAAGCTGCCGATAGTGTATTTGGTGGGCGCCTCCTCGTGCGCAATGATGCCCCGCGAACGTTTGAGCACCGCGCTTACCCGCAGGATCAGCTCCTCCATGCTGAAGGGCTTCGTGAGGTAATCGTCCGCTCCGCTCTGGAATCCCAGGATGGTGTCCTGTTTCATGCTCTTCGCCGTGAGGAAGATGATGGGCGTCTTCTCATCGCGCTGGCGGATCTCGCGCGCCAGGGTGAAGCCATCCTTCACCGGCATCATCACGTCCAGGATCAACAGGTCGAATTGTCCTTTTGTATAGGCATCCCAGCCCTGCTTGCCATCCACGCGGTGTTCCACCGCATAGCCTTTGGCAGCGAGGTACTGCGCCAGCAGGCTGCCCAGGTTGGGGTCATCCTCGCAGAGCAGCAGTTTGATCGCGTTATCCATGTTCGAAGGGAATGGTGATGAGGAACGTGCTTCCGGTGCCGGGCTCGCTTTCCAGGCGGATGCTGCCGCCGTGCTGCTCCACCACGGCCTTCACATAGCTGAGGCCCAGGCCGAAGCCTTTCACGTTGTGGCGATCGCCGGTGGGCACGCGGTATAACCGGTCGAAGATCTTCTTCTGCTCAGCCCGCGGTATGCCGATGCCGTTGTCGCGAACGCTCACCGTGATGCCCTTTTCGTCGCTGCGTGTGCCGATCGCGATCACCGGTTCGCGCTCGCAGTATTTCACCGCATTGTCGATGAGGTTGTAGAAGACGTTGGCCAGGTGCGTTCGGTCGCCACGCACATGCGCGAGGGCGGCACCGGTCTCCAATTGCAGGCGCCCGCCGCGGTTCTGTGCGGAGATCGCGTTGTTGCGCACCACTTCGGTCAGCACCGCATGCAGGTCCACGTCCACCAGGCGCAACCGCATGCGACCACCTTCGGTCACCGCGCTCTGCAACACGCTTTCCACCAGCAGCCCCAGTCGTTTGTTCTCGTCGCGGATCATGTTGGTGAACAGCTTTACCTGCTCCGGGCTTTTGGGAATGCCAGGGTCGTTCAGCGCTTCGCAGGCCAGCGCGATGGTGCTGATGGGTGTCTTCAGCTCATGCGTCAGGTTGTTCACCAGGTCGTTCTTGATGTCGCCCAGCCGCTTCTGGTGCCAGATGGTGCGCAGGGTGTACACGAAGGCCGCGATGATCAGCAGCACGAAGAGCGCCGAGGACAGCAGCATGGGCTGCATGCTGCGCAGCACGAAGCGTTTCTGGTCCGGCAGGTGCACATGCAACCAGTAGGCCTCGCCCGAGACGTCATTGCGGAACAGCCTCGCCCGATGCGAGCTTTCCCGCACCACCTTCGCATCATCCTGGAAGACAAGTTGCACAAGGACGGGGTCCGGCGCAGGACCGAACACGCCGAACTCGTAGCGCTCTGCAATGCCCCGGCGCTTGAGCTCGTCGCGGATCAGCGAGTCGAGCAGCTGCGGATCCAGGCGTTCCTCGATGCCGCGCATGGCCTCGCCGCTGAAGAGACCACGTACCAGATCGTTCAACAACGAATCGCGCTCCGAATGCGCAACCTCCGGACCGATCGGGGTTGCAGGTGGGCGCGTGCCGGCCTCTTCGTTCACCTCCAATGAATCGAGGTACCGGATCATTCGCTGGCCCGGGAGGTTGCCGCGCAGATCCTCCATGGCCTCGATGCGTTCCAACCGGTCGGTCACCGCCACCAACGCATTGTCCACATGCTCGCTGAACTGCTGGTCCTTCAGGGCGATGGTGCCGGCGATCCAGCGCCATTGGATCAGCACAAGGCCCGCTAGGGCCAGGGTGATGGCCGCAGATAAGCACCGTGATCAATCGCTTGTCCAAAGCGCACCAATACTACCGAGGGGCCCAGTGACGGTGGGCTGCTTAACGTTCTTTAACCCGTGTTGGCGGAGGCTTAACAGGCGCCGGCGCATGGAGCCGATAGGTTTGCTGCTGTTACCACGTAACGCCAGCGCCCGGCCAACGGCGCCACGATCATGGACCGCAAAGCCTCTCCTCCCCGCTCTGGTGCTCCTGGCATTTTCAACCGCCGCAACGCAGGCATCCGCCAACACCGCAGATGCTGATGTGCTCCGACTGCACTACGAAAAGCCGAAGGCCACCACGGTCCCCAAGGCGGAGCACCGCACTGTACATCCAACGCCGAAAGGCGAACACACCGCATCAACGAAGCTGGGTCATCGATAGGGTTTTGGTCCGGGGCATCGCTCCGGGGACCCCAGCGCAACAAGGGGTCGAAGGGTCTGCCGAAAGGCGGGCCCTTCGATTTTCCGGCCCGCTACCTTAGCGGCCATGCAGGAGGTGCTGAACTACATCGACGGAACGCTGCGGCCCGCGATCGGCGGGACGTGGCTCGATGATCATGAGCCCGCCACGGGCAAGGTCTTCGCTCGCATCGCCGACAGCGATGAGCGCGATGTGGATGCCGCGGCTACGGCCGCTGCCAACGCTCTCGCGGGCTGGATCGCACTTGGGCCGCGAAAGGCGCAGCGCGGTGCTGTTGCGCGTGGCCGACCTGATCGAACGCGACCTGGACCTCTTCGCGCGCGCCGAAAGCCAGGACAATGGCAAGCCCGTTGCGCTCGCCCGCGAGGTGGACATCCCACGCGCGGTGGCCAACTTCCGCTTCTTCGCCACGGCCATCCTGCACTGGAGCAGCGAGGCGCACCTCACCGATGATCTGGCGATCAACTACACGGAGCGATCAGCCCGGAGGCGTGGCCGGCTGCATCAGCCCGTGGAACCTGCCGCTGTACCTCTTCACCTGGAAGATCGCGCCCGCGCTGGCCGCCGGCTGCACGGTGGTGGCCAAGCCGTCGGAGATCACCCCGCTCACGGCCTTCATGCTGGCCGAGCGCTGCATCGAGGCGGGTCTTCCGCCCGGCGTGCTGAACATCGTGCACGGACTTGGACGCGAAAGTGGGCGCGGCCATCACCGCGCATCCGCGGATCCCGGCGATCTCCTTCACCGGCGGCACACGCACCGGGGCGGAGATCGCGCGCGTGGCCGCGCCGATGTTCAAGAAGCTGAGCCTCGAGCTCGGCGGCAAGAACCCCGTGGTCGATCTTCGACGACTGCGACTTCGACGAGATGCTGGCCACCACGGTGCGCAGCAGCTTCCGCAACCAGGGCCAGATCTGCCTGTGCGGCTCGCGCATCCTCATCGAACGCTCCCTGTACGATCGCTTCCGCGAGGCCTTCGTGCAACGTGCGAAGCACGCTGCGCATCGGCGACCCGAACGATGCAGCATACCGAACATGGGCGCCGTGGTCAGCGAAGCGCACATGGAGAAGGTGCTGTCGTACATCGAACTCGCGAAAGCAGGAAGGTGGACGCGTGCTCTGCGGTGGTGAACGCGTGCAGCTCGCCGGACGCGTCTCCGGCGGCTGGTTCCTTCGGCCCACGGTGATCGAGGGACTTGGACCGAAGTGCCGCACCAACCAGGAGGAGATCTTCGGGCCGGTGGTGACCCTGCAGCCGTTCGACACGGAAGAGGAGGCCCTGGCGCTGGCCAACGGCACGAACTACGGCCTGGCCAGCGTGCTGTGGACCAATGACCTGAAGCGCACGCAACGCGTGGCGCACGGCGCTGAACAGCGGGATCGTATGGGTGAACTGCTGGATGATGCGCGATCTGCGCACGCCCTTCGGCGGCATGAAGCAGAGCGGCGTTGGCCGGGAGGGTGGCTTGGAGGCCCTGCGCTTCTTCACCGAAGCGAAGAACATCTGCATCAAGCGCTGAGGTCGCGCGGGTTCTGTCGATCGCGCCCCTTCATGCCGTTGGTGAAGAACCAGCCGAAGCGGTTGTCGAACCAACGTTCAAAGCGGTCCAGGCTGTCATACATGAAGAGCAGAAGCGTATCCATGGGATGGGAGTTGCATGGATGACGCAGGCCGCGTCCGATCATTGTTCACCACAGCGGATATTTCCCGTGGCGATCAGAAGATGACACGCACCATGGCCAGCACATCATCCCCGTCGGGATAGGTGGCCACCTCGATGGGCTCGAGCGAGAGCCGCGCCAGTTCGTACACATCGGCCGTCATCGTTTCCTGCACCGCGCTTCAGCAGGGCGTTGCGGTAGCGCCGCTCCTTTTCCAGGCGGTCCAGCCCGTTCACTTCGCCGATGCCGTTCCTCAGTTCCTCGGCCTTCGCCTTCGTCAGCAAGCGGCCCATCAACAGGCTGTCATGCCCGTCGACAACGGACACGGCGCATATCCATCGGCCATGGGCGGCGGCGGCATGTAAGAGTCCATTACCGGCCAGGAAAGCACGACCCCGAATGGCTCCGCGCGCACTTCCCGATCCGGTGTCCTCTTCAAGGATCCGTAGCAGCGATTCCTCTATCCCGGCCGTGGGCACTCCGGTGTGAAACAGCAACACCCGGTGTTGCACCACCACGCCGTGGAGAACGGCACCCATGGAAAGGATCTCATCGTACGGCTGACCATCGCCCATGCGCACGGCCAGGATCGAGCAGTTCGTCGGTCCGCGCCGAGCCCACGGTGCATATAACCCAGATCACTACCCGAACGCCGGGCCATTTCGATCAGGCCCAGCCCGGCACCGCGGCGCGCTGAGTTCTCCGGTTTTTGCAGGCCGGCCAGGAACAGGCTCTTCAATTCCTCGGCGCTGAGGCCTTTGAGCGAGTCGAGCGTTGCCCGCAGCGCAGGCACCTCACTTTTCACCACTGCGTTCATCGCCACCACGTGCTGGCCGTTATCACCGCAGCGAAGAATGAACATGCTGCGCCCCTGGGCCTGCTCCAACTGCGGCGGCAGGGGCGCCTTGTGCCGGATGATGTTCTGGTAGGCCTCGACCATCACGAAGGCCAGTCGGCCCTTCGAGGATGATCGCGCGTTGGCGCCGTCCATCGAGGCCTCACCCAGGGCAATGAGCCGTGCGGTGTGCTCGTCGCGGAATTCGCCGCTGTACACGAACGTGCTGCGATCGCCGCGCAATGCTTGGAACAGGCTGTGTGCAGTGCCGGGATCCATCCTCAGTGCCGAAAGATATCCGGCGCGCAGGAGCGAACGTCATCCGGGGACGATCCTTCATGCCCACTACCTTGTGCGCCACATGCCCACCAATGCCCTGCTGGAAAAGATCCGCCTGCATGTGCGCAGGCATTTCGCCCGGCACATGCCCGGCTGGATGGTGTTCCACGATCTGGAGCACACCCTCTCGGTGGCCAGATTCACGCAGGAGATCGGCCGTAACACCGGGTTGAACAAGGCTCAGTTACAGACCTTGGAGATCGCCGCCCTGTTCCATGATACCGGGTATTCCAAGGCGTACAAAGGGCATGAGCGGCAAAGCGCCCTGCTGGCCGATGCCTTCCTCCGTGAACACGGCGCCGGGGTCGGTCTCCGCGACCAGGTGCGCAAGCTCATCATGTGCACGCGCATGGGCGTGCCGCCGCGATCGCTCCTACAGCGCGTGATGCGTGATGCCGACAGCGCCAAGGCCGGACAGGCCGACTTCGAGGACAAGAGCACCCGCCTGCGCCTCGAACTGGGACACCTGCGCAAAAAAGCCATCGATGGCCGCGCGTGGACCGCAGAGAACCTGAGCTACCTGCAGGCACACCGGTTCCACACGCCCTATGCCCAGCGCCGGTTCGGTCGCCAGAAAGCGATCAATATGAAGCGCCTGGTCGGATGAGGTGAAGCTCTCCCGTGGCAGGAAGAAGGCCCAGGAACTGGTGAAGGACACGTATTTCGATCGTGACCTCAGCTGGCTCGCCTTCAACGCCCGCGTGCTTCAGGAGGCTCATGATGATCGCGTTCCGCTGCTCGACCGGCTGAAGTTCCTGGCCATCCACAGCAGCAACCTCGACGAGTTCTACCGCGTGCGGGTGGCCCATTTGCGCGGCCTGCGCAAACTGGGCAAGAGCGATCGTTCGGCCTTGGAAGTGCCCCCCGAGAAACGCGTGGAGCACATCAACGCGATCGCCCTTGCGCAGCAACGCGACCTGGGAAAACTGTACCGGAGCGACTTCCTGCCCGCCTTGGCCCGTAAAGGCGTGCGCTTCCTGCGCGAGGACCAACTGAGCAAGGCACAGCGCACCGCCGTGGTCGCCTACTTCAGCGACCGCATTGCACCGCTGCTGCAGACCGCCTCGCTGCGCAAAGGCAATGCGCCCTTCATCGAGGACCGGAAGCTGTACCTGGTGTGCGAGCTGCAGCAGAAGCTGAGCCATGCGCGCAAACGGGTGCTGGTGAACGTGCCGAGCGAGGAGCTCGGCCGCTTCTTCGAACTGCCCTCGGCCAAGGGGCGCACCGACCTGATCTTCCTGGATGATGCCATCCGCCTCTGCGCACCCCGCTTCTTCACAGGTTTCAAACTCACTGCCTGCTACGCGATCAAACTTTCGCGCGATGCCGAACTGTACCTCGACGAGGAGTTCGCCGAGAACGTCGTGGACAAGGTGCGGCGCAGCCTGCGCAAGCGCCGCACCGGCGTTCCTGCGCGCTTCCTGCACGACGGAGCCATGCCCACCCCCATGCTGCGCCAGATGCGCGAGCTACTGGGCGTGAAAAAGGAGGAGCTGATCCGCGGCGGTCGCTACCACAACATCAGCGACCTGATGAACTTGCCGTTGGTTCCGCCGAAGGGCACGCAGGAACCCGCGCTGCCCCCCGTGCATCCCAGCTGGGCCGGCGCACACACCGACCTCTTCGCGCAGCTGCGCAAGGGTGATCGCCTACTGCATTTCCCCTACCACGATTTCGGTATCGTCACCGACCTGTTGCGGCGCGCCTCACGGGATCCCGCGGTCACCAGCATCTGGATCACCTTGTACCGCGTGGCCCGTGCATCGCTCATCTGCGAAACCCTGATCGACGCCGCCCGCCGTGGCAAGAAGGTGACCGCGGTGGTGGAGGTGCAGGCGCGGTTCGACGAAGGCAACAACCTCTTCTGGGGCGAGGCCCTTGAACAGGCCGGCGCGCGCGTGATCTACAGCCACGAGCATGTGAAAGTGCATTGCAAGCTCTGCCTGATCGAACGCAAGGAAGGGCGACGCACCGCACGGTATGCCTACCTCGCCACGGGTAACTTCCACGAACGCACGGCCAAAGTGTATAGCGACCTGGCCCTGCTCACCACCAATGGCAGCATGACGCAGGAGGTGGCCGCCGTATTCCGTTACCTGGGCGACGAGACCAGGTCTCCGGTTTGCAAGCGCCTGTTACTGGCACCCATGGGCCTTCGCACCGGCATCGAACGGCTGATCGACCGGGAGATCGCCCAGGCCATGTCCGGCCGACCCGCCGCCATCATGATGAAGTTGAACAGCCTGGAGGACCGGCCCATGATCAGTAAGCTGTATGATGCCAGCCGCGCAGGCGTCACCGTGCAGTTGATCGTGCGGGGCATTTGCTGCCTGATCCCCGGCGTTCGGGGCATGAGCACCAGCATCGAGGCGATCAGTATTGTGGACCGTTTCCTCGAACATGCTCGTGCCTACGTGTTCCACAACGCCGGAGACCCATTGGTGTACCTGGCCTCGGCCGATATGATGCAGCGCAACCTGGACCGCCGCGTGGAGACCGCCTTTCCCATCCTGGACAGATCGCTCCGCCAGCAGGTACTGGACATGCTGGAACTGCAGTGGAAGGATGAGGCCAAAGCGCGCGTGATCGATGTTGACCAGGTGAACGCGTATCGCCATCATAAGTGGAACAAGCCCGGTGCGCTGCGTGCGCAGATGGCCATCCACGCCTATCTGCAGCGGACGGAACGGAAGCGATCCACCTCCCGGCGCTGAGGTCCTATCACCCGTGGCACCGGATCCGGTGTGATGAAAGAAAAAAAGGCGGCCCTTGCGGACCGCCTTCTCGTGGAGAATACCGGAGTCGAACCGAGTGACCTTCCCGCACTCCGTGCGGGAAGGTCTAGCCAGCGGACCTTGTACCGCGCAACGACAATGAAAAAGGCGGCCCTTGCGGACCGCCTTCTCGTGGAGAATACCGGAGTCGAACCGGTGACCTTCCCGCACTCCGTGCGGGAAGGTCTAGCCAGCGGGCGGTGATGCACACAACGCCTCAACATAAGCTCTGCTCTTGCGGGCTTTGATCGCCCGCTCCATCGACATGGCCTCTTTCCGGGTCTCGAACCACTTCACCCAACGATGCTGCCATGGCATCCCTCCCTTGGTGCTCCTGTTACGACCCTGGTTGTGATCTCGCTCCAGCCTGATCACGGGATCCTCCACGTGGCCCACGTAGTAACGGTCCAATGAGGCACTGTAGATGATGTATACGGCGAACGGCATGAATTGAAAAAGGCGACCCTTTCAGGTCGCCTTTCGTGGAGAATACCGGAGTCGAACCGGTGACCTTCCCGCACTCCGTGCGGGACGCTCTAGCCAGCGGGCGGTGATGCACACAACGCCTCAACATAAGCTCTGCTCTTGCGGGCTTTGATCGCCCGCTCCATCGACATGGCCTCTTTCCGGGTCTCGAACCACTTCACCCAACGATGCTGCCATGGCATCCCTCCCTTGGTGCTCCTGTTACGACCCTGGTTGTGATCTCGCTCCAGCCTGATCACGGGATCCTCCGCGTGGCCCACGTAGTAACGGTCCAATGAGGCACTGTAGATGATGTATACGGCGAACGGCATGAATTGAAAAAGGCGACCCTTTCAGGTCGCCTTTCGTGGAGAATACCGGAGTCGAACCGGTGACCTCTTGCATGCCATGCAAGCGCTCTAGCCAGCTGAGCTAATCCCCCAATAGGTCAGTTCCCCGATCCGGGGAGCGCAAATGTAAGAAAATGGACTGCTTGGTGGACCTTTGCTCCATGGCACTGTCCGGATCCTCGTTGAACGCCTCGCCAAGGAACTGAGCGAACACCTCGGCCGACCGGTGGATATTGAGAACGAACGGGCCGTGGGGGGTGGTAGCATCAACGACGCTTATCGCCTCGAAACGAATGAAGGACCCTTTTTCGTGAAGGTCAACCGCACGGATGCCATTCCCTCCTTCTTCGAAGCTGAAGCTGATGGACTGGCACAACTCAGGCTGACAAAGGCCATACGCGTGCCGCAGGTCGTGGCCTTCGGCGAGGATCACGATGACGCCTATCTGCTGATGGAACACATCGAGCGCGGCACACGTGCCGAGGGGTTCTGGGAGCACTTCGGAAGCGCCCTCGCCCGCCTTCACCGCAACACGCGGGATCAATTCGGCCTCGAGCGGACCAACTACATCGGCACCTTGAAGCAGGCGAACCTGCCCGAGACGGATTGGGCCGCCTTCTTTCAACACCAACGGTTGGAGCCACTGGTGAAGAAGGCCCGCGACAAGCACAAGTTGAACGACGCCATGGTGCTCCGCTTCGAGCGCCTGTACAACCGTCTGGGTGATCTGTTCCCTCGCGAAGCACCGGCCCTGCTGCATGGCGACCTGTGGAAGGAGAACTTTCTGGTGGGCCCTGCCGGCGAACCGGTGCTGATCGATCCGGCCGTGTATTATGGCCACCGCGAAATGGACATCGCCATGTCCCGGCTCTTCGACGGCTTCGATGAAGCGTTCTACGCGGGCTACAATGCCGAGCTACAGCTGGAACAGGGTTGGGAGGACCGCGTTGACCTCTGCAACCTGTATCCGTTACTGGTGCACGTGAACCTGTTCGGCGGTGGGTATGTGGCACAATTGGATGCCGCGTTGAAACGTTACACCTGAAGATTTCAATGCGGTCGCTCCTCATCTCCTATGCCCTTTTCCCCCTGCTCCTCCCGGCACAGGAACACCCGTTCATAGCGGCTTATGGCTTGACGGTCCTTGTGGGCGGCATCCGCATCGATTGGACGATCCAAGGGGGCAGCACATGCAATGGCCTGGAAGTGGAACGGTCCGCTGACGGTGTTCAGTTCGTGGCCGTGCATCGCATCGACGGGATCTGTGGCGACCCCGCCATCGCGGTTCCATTCGCGTGGTTCGACGATGCGCCGCCCGAATTCAGTACGGTGTACTATCGCGTCAAGCTCGGGGTGGATGGATACACCTCGGCGAAGTCGGTGTTCTTCGACCAGCTCACCTCGAGCGAGATGCGCTTCTTCCCCTCGCCCATGGACGAAGCGGCCACGCTGGTCCTGAACATTCCCGGCTCCAGCAAATTCGACCTGCGCATATGGGATGCCTCCGGCAAAATGGTCTTCGAGCGGACCGACATTCCAGGGGCCTCCACGTCGATCGTACTTCCAGCAGCGGCGCGCGGCGCATTCCGCTACAGGGCGACCAGCAGCGGCCGGTCCTTCACGGGCGGTTTTGTGAAGCAGTGAGCCACCTCGCCGCCGGAGGGTCATTCTCCCGCGAAGGGGTTCGGAAGGACGATTACCTTGGGCCCATAGGGTCGACCTTTCCGACCATTCGCCCCATGCGCCATTCCATCGCCCTGTTCCTCGCTCTGTCCGCAGCACTTCCCGCCGAGCTGGTCGCCCAAACGACCACCGGCAGCTTCATGCACAACGGCATTCTCCGGGATCACCGTTTGTATGTGCCGGCCATCTATTCGCCAGGCACACCTGTGCCGCTGGTGTTCAACCTGCACGGCTATACCAGCAACAACCTACAGCAGGAGTTCTACGGCGACTTCCGGCCGATCGCCGACACCGCGAACTTCATCATCGTGCATCCCAACGGAACGCTGGATGGAAATGGCGATCGCTTCTGGAACACCTTCGGAGGCTCCTCGGTGGATGACCTCGGATACCTCACCGCGTTGCTGGACACCATCAGCGCGCACTACACCATCGATGCCGACCGCGTGTTCAGCACGGGCATGAGCAACGGCGGCTTCATGAGCCACGACCTGGCCTGTTTCCGCAGTGATCGGTTCGCGGCCATCGCCTCGGTAACGGGCACCATGACCCCCTTCCGGTTGAGCGCATGCGCGGCTGAACATCCCACCCCGGTGATGCAGATCCATGGCACCAATGATGGTACCGTGCCGTACAATGGGAACGCAGGATTTGTTCCCGTGGTGGAACTGATGGCGCATTGGGCTGCGTTCAACAACTGCGACCCCACGCCGGTGATGACCCCCGTGCCGGATATCGTAACGACCGACGGTTGCACTGCAGAGCATTACGTGTACGGTGGCGGTGATGCGGGCAGCGTGGTGGAGCTGTACAAGATCATCGGCGGCGAACACACCTGGCCCGGTGCATTCCCGATCGGCGTGACCAACCAGGACATTGACGCGAGCGTGGAGATCTGGCGGTTCTTCCGCCGCTATCGCCTGAGCGAATTACAGACCGGTGTCAGCGAGGACCATGCTGGTGTTCCCTTCCAGTGTCGGCGAGAACCCATCCCATGATGCATTCCAGTTGCGTTTCAGCGGAGCAGCCGACCGGATCATCACCGTGCGCGATGCCACGGGTCGTCTTGCGCACGAGCTCCGGACGAACGATCGTGATGTGGCGGTGACCGTGGATGCCCCGGGGCTCTATCTGGTGACCGTTACGGAAGGCACCACGCGCAGCACGCAGCGACTGGTACGTCTCTGAAGCGACATCGGTCGCCCGTGTCGGCGTAACCGTTCCTCCGATCAGAACAGGGGCCGCACCGGCTCGTTGTCCAGCACTTTGGCGATACGTGCCATCACCTCAGGCGTCAACTTGTCCTGCGCTTCGACGGCGCCGAGGTTCTCCTTCAGTTGTGCCTCTTTGCTGGCTCCGAGGATCACGGTGCTCACGTTCGGGTTCTTCAAGCACCAGGCGAGCGACATCACGGGAAGGGATAGGTCCAGCTTTTCGGCGATCAACTTCAACTTGTCCACTTTCTTCAAGCGGACTTCGGTGAGTTCGCGTTCGCGCAACCAGTCCAGGCCGGCCATGGTGAGCCGCGTGCCCTTGCTGGCCTTGGTGTCGCGGTGCTTGCCGCTGAGGATGCCGCTGGCGAGCGGGCTCCAGATGGTGGTGCCCATGCCCACGGTCTTATAGATCTGCCCGAACTCCACCTCCACTTTGTCCCGGTGGAACATGTTGTACTGCGGCTGCTCCATCACCGGGCCGATCAGATGATGCTCCTTCGCCACCATGTGCGCCTCCATGTATTCCTGCGCGCTCCACTCGCTGGTGCCCCAGTAGAGGATCTTGCCGCTCATGATCAGCTGGTGCATGGTCCACACCGTCTCGGCAATGGGCGTGTGCTTGTCCGGCCGATGGCAGAAGTAGAGGTCGAGGTACTCCACCTGCAGGCGCTTCAACGCCTCATTGCACGCCTCCACCACATGCTTGCGGTGCAGCCCCACTTGCGTGGGCAGCTTGCCGCCGGTGCCGAAGAAGACCTTGCTGCTCACCAGCCAGGTGTCGCGGCTCCATTTCATCTTCTTCAACACCTTGCCCATCACGCGCTCACTTTCGCCCCGCGCGTAGATCTCCGCATTGTCGAAGAAGTTGATGCCGCTGTCGTAGGCCACTTTCATCAGCTTCTCGGCCACGGGATCGGCGATCTGCTTGCCGAAGGTGAGCCAGGAGCCGAGCGAGAGTTCGGAGACTTGAAGACCGGAGGTGCCGAGACGACGATAGCGCATGGAGGATGGGTGAGGTATGTGGTGAGATCAGATCAAAGGTGAACGCGTTCGCCGTCATCGTGTCGACGGTCTGCATGTGAAATTGGTTCCCAAAGGTGCATCGCAATGCACGTCGATCGTGTGCAATGATCGAACACCTTTGTTGCCCTACCCGCAAACCATGAGCGCCATCGATTCCAACAAGGCCCCCGAACCCGTCGGCCACTACCCGCATGCCCGCCGCGTGGGCGACCTGCTGTTCCTGAGCGGTGTGGGCCCTCGTGAACGTGGCACGAAGAAGATACCCGGCGTGGAACTCGATGCGAACGGCAGCATCACCGAGCTACGACATCGAGACGCAGGTGCGCAGTGTGTTCCAGAACGTGCGGTGGATACTGGAGGACGCGGGCAGCAGCTGGGAAAAGATCGTGGACGTCACGGTGTTCCTCACGAACATGAAGGACGATTTCCCCACTTACAATCGACTGTGGAAGGAGTACTTTGAGAACGATCCACCCTGTCGCACAACGCTGGAGATCAACTGCCTGCCCACGCCGATCGCCATCGAACTGAAGGTGATCGCCACGGTCTAAGCTCATGGGCGTGCTTCAACCCACACCCTTCTACCTGGCCTTTGTCACCTTGATCACCCTGCGCTTCTTCGCCAGCGGTGTGGATGTCGGTGACCTCCCAGTTACGCGCGGTTGGTTGCGCGATGTGGTCATTGCGTTGGTCGTGGCCACCGCTGGTCACCTTGTTCCTGCCCACTCCCCCCTGATGTCCGTGCTGATGATGCTGGCCTACCTCGTGGGCTTCATGGTGCTCACCCTTTGGCTTTACCGTCGGTTCGAGAACAGCGTGGGCGGGTCCATTGCGGGCCGGATCCTGGTGATCATGGTGTGCCTGGTGGTGGCCATGATCGCCATGGCCCTGCCGATCCTTCTGCTGGCGAAGCTCGGCATCCCCGGGATCGCCTCCAGTGCTGCGGCGACGTGATGGACGGTGACACGGGTTGCAACGCCATCCTGCCCGACCACGGATCCCACGGCGGGCGTCAGCAACTCCGCGGCCCTGATGCGCTCAACAGGCTCGTGACGGAGCATCTTTGACGAACTATGAAGCACCTCATCTGGGCCTTGCCCCTTCTTGGCCTGGTCGCCTGTGGCGACGGGAAAGCCGATGCCGCCAAGCAACTGGCCGAACAACGGGATAGCACCGCCGCTCCTGCGGTGATCGACCTTTCCGCACATGACGTACCCCTGTGGCTCACCCCGCCGGACAAACAACTGACCGGAGGCGTGGAACCCACGGTAGCGTGGAAAGAGGAGTCGGGAGTGCTGGAAGTACGTGCCGGCGACCATTTCGGCCTGCAGATCACCGAGGAGGCCGGCGACCTGGCCCGCCTGAAAGCGGATCTGGACCGGGATCTGCTCAGGAAGAACTCCGTGATCAGCGAAACGCCTGAAATGCTCATCTACCGCAGTGAATTCCCCGACGACCCATCCTTGGTCTTCATCCATTTTTACCAGGTGCGGAAAGGTGGGGGACCGCACGTTCGTGGCCCAGGATGTGCAGGACCTGCGGTTCAATGAACAGGACATTCAGCGCATGGCGGCGAGCCTTGGCACGCGTGCGCCCGCATGACCCCCAGGCGCAACCCTTTAGCCATCAGCCAATTGACCACAACGCGGAGGCGTTAGGTCAACCGAGATCGAATGATTAACATTGCGACCCCGAAATCCCGGACTTGGATGCGTGCTCCGATCTTCGTCATAGCCCTGCTTATGTTCTGCCTGCCAGCATGGGCCGGCACCTTGGTGCTTGAGGGCAACTACCAAGGGAAGAACCTGTTCATACAGAACCCCTTCTCTGAAGCCGGTGTGGGTTTCTGCGTGTATGAAGTCACCGTGAACGACATGGTGGCAACGGACGAGATCAATTCCAGTGCATTCGAGATCGACATGGCCAATTTCGGGCTGAAGATCGGCGACAAGGTGGTGGTGAAGATCAAACACAAGGATGGCTGCACACCCCTCGTACTGAATCCTGAAGTGTTGCGCCCCAAGAGCACGTTCGATATCGTGAAGCAGGAGATCCTGCCCGGTGGCCTGTACAAGTGGACCACCAGCAACGAGACGGGCGAACTGCCCTTCATCGTGGAGCAGAAGCGCTGGAACAAGTGGGTGAAGGTGGGCGAAGTGGGCGGCGTGGGCACTCCCGGCGAGCACGGCTACGAATTCAAGGTAACGCCCCACAGCGGTGAGAACACCTACCGCGTGAAGCAGGTGGACATGACCAAGAAGTCGCGCTTGAGCCAGGTGGTCACCTACACCGACCCGAGCGTAGTGCCCGTTACCTGGGGCCCCAGCAAGCCCAAGGAGGAGATCGTCTTCAACACCAGCACCCTGTACGAGGTCTATGACCAATACGGCAACATCGTGAAGCGTGGGTATGCCAACAAGATCGACGTGAGCACGCTGAAGAAGGACCTCTACTACCTGAACTACGACAACAAGATGGGCGAAACGTTCATCAAACGTTGACCCCATTCCCACGATCATCCGAAAGCCTCGCTCGTCGAGGCTTTCCTTTTTTCAAGACCAGCCCACATGATCCGCATTGAGCACATCGGCATTGCCGTGAAGGACCTCGAAAAGGCCGAGCAGGTGTACGCTAAACTCCTTGGCTCACCCAGCTACAAGCGTGAGGTGGTGGAGCGCGAAGGCGTGATCACGTCCTTCTTCCGCACCGGTCCCAATAAGATCGAGCTGCTCGAAAGCACACGACCGGACGGACCGATCGCCAAGGCCATTGAAAAGCGCGGCGAGGGCATCCACCACATCGCCTTCGAGGTGGCCGATATCCGCGCGGAGATGGCCCGCCTGAAGGCGGAAGGATTCCAGCTGCTGAGCGACGAGCCGAAGCCCGGCGCGGACAACAAGCTGGTGTGCTTCGTGCACCCCAAGAGCGCCAACGGCGTGCTTGTTGAACTGACGCAGGACATTGGGTAGGATCCATGGCCTCCCGTAAGGACACGGCCGACTTCATCCTCGAGCACTTGGGGCTGCCCGCTCGCTTCCGTGTGCGCCCCATGTTCGGTGAGTTCGCGCTGTACGCCGATGGCAAACCCGTG
Organism: uncultured Flavobacteriales bacterium; assembly: GCA_963814325.1. GTDB lineage: Bacteria > Bacteroidota > Bacteroidia > Flavobacteriales_F > PHOS-HE28 > PHOS-HE28. The sequence goes on along the minus strand of CAWFCK010000002.1, from coordinate 42,849 downwards.
GGTTTCATCTGCGACGACCAACTGTTCGTGAAGATCATGCCCGAGAGCGTCCTGCTGGAGGGGCGATGCGAGCGTGCGCCGGCGTACCCTGGCTCCAAGGACTACTACCTGGTACCGGAGGACCTGATCGCCGGCGAGAGCAAGCTCGCAGGCATGCTGCTGCGGATCGGTGAGGCACTGCCACTGCCCAAGGCCAAGCGTTCGAAGAAGCGCAGTTAACGCCTCTTACATCAGCAGCCCAAGCCGACGGACAAGTGCTGGCAGGTCCTCGCGCTCCAACTCCAGATGCTCTGCACGCAGCCCCGCTTCACTTGCCCCGTGCACGTGCTGTATGCTGTCGTCGATGAAGAGCGTGGTCGAACGGATCGGCCCCGTGCAGGCCCAGGACATGATGAAACGCTTCGGCGTGTGGCTTGCGCAGACCGATCTCGCAGCTGTAGTAGGCGCCGTGGAACAGACCCTTGAAGTCCGCGATGGCGTTCTCGCGCCGCACGATCTCCGTGAATGCCGGCACGTGGATGGCGTTGGTGTTGCTGAGCAACAATACGCGATAGCGCTGCTTCAGCCGTTCCACCAATTGAAGGCGTTCCGGCGCGATCGTGCCCAGCATGGCGTTCCAACAGGCGTCGATGTCCGCATCGGTGATCGGGCTGTTGCTGAGCGTGCGGATCCGCGACCGGAATTCGGCCGGTGACAAGGCGCCCACCTCGAAGCCATCGAACAGGTGGTCCTGTTGGGCCTTGCTGTAAAGTTCCTCGAACCGCTCGAAGCCCAGCGCGTTGAACGCCCGCGCCGTCCGGTGATAGTCCACATCGATGAGCACGCCGCCGAGGTCGAGCAGGATCGTTTCCAACATAGCGGCGCGAATCTACCGGTGGTGCCGCTTCCCGTTACTTTCGTGCCCTTTACGTTCGGGGCCTATAGCTCAGCGGTCAGAGCAGCGGACTCATAATCCGTTGGTCGCAGGTTCAAATCCTGCTGGGCCCACTTTTTCTGTTGCGCAGTTGGCAGGCGCGCGGCTGGAGCGAAGGTGGGCAGTTGGCAGTTGGCAGGCCGCAGGTCCCGGCGAGGTCGGGACGCAGCTGGCAGGCCGCAGGTCCCGGAGAGGTCGGGACGCAGTTGGCAGGCGCAACTGTTCGCTCAGTATGGTCGCACGGCCATCAGCGTCACGTCCAGATCATCGGCGCGGAAGGACGCGCTGCCCTGTTGGTTCCAGAAATAGAACTTGAGGTATTCGCCCGCTTTCAGGGCTGGAATGGCGATCCTGTATTCGATGTGCTCCCATGTATCCGGTGATCGCGGTGGCAGGGGCTCCATGGGGAACGGCTCGTAGAACGCCTGCCCGCCCTGTGGTTTCTCCACCGCCACCACCACCATCATGCTCCGGCTCTCTTCCACGGAACGCACATGCCGTTCGAAGCCGACCGCCAGATAGAGTTCACGGCCTGTCGGCAGCTCATTCGCGGCCATGGTGAACTCCGGACCGTAGGTATCCTTCACCGAACATTCCACGGCATGCTGTGCGCTTGGTGGATCGGGCCAAACGATGATGTTGCCGCGCCAGTGTTCCGCCTCGGCCTCGCAATCCCATTTCTGGTGGAGCAGGGTATCCATGCCGTTCGGGTTGAACGGCGCGATGCGATAATCACCGCCAAGGCGGTCACGGTGCGCATCATCGAACTTGAGGAAGGCATACGCATACTTCGCGCGGTCCATGCACTCCATGTGCAGCAGACGGTGGTTGAACTGGTAGAACTGCGCCATGGTGAGCGCGCAGGCCAGCAGAAAGAAGCCGCGCAACAGCCATGACCATCGGCCCGAGGCGCGCTCGATCAGGAGCGCCAGCGGAATGAAGAGCACGGGGTAATGGTCAACGTACACGCGTTGGCCCCAGCCGCTGCCGTAGAACCAGATCCACCAACAGCTGATCAGGTAGGTGTTGGCCGACCAATAGAGCAGGGCCGCCACCGCCCGGGAACGATCGCGCTTCCATAGCCATAGAACGGCGATCGCCGCCACGAACAGCACGGGGGCCCATACGAACAAGCCGCGGCGCACGCCAAAGAGCACCTGGAACACGGCCGGACGGTCCCAGTAGAAGCCTTCACCGCGGTAACCATCGGCCACCAGCTGACCCACTTGCGCATACCAGAGCATGACCTGAACGCTCAGTACCACAGCACCGCAGAGCACGGCCAACAGCGCCATGGCCCGATGGTGCAGAAAGCGCGTGATGAAGTGCCCCGTGGCCGGTCCCAGCAGCACGGGAACGCCGAGCATCACCAGCGCATTCACCGGCCGTATGAGGCAGATGAGACCGAAGAGCGCGCCCCACACCAAGGCCCAGCGCATGGATCGGCCTTGTGCCAGGAACTGGGTGATGAGCAGGAAGGCGCTCACCGCGCAGAAGGAATACACATGCGACCAACCCGGCTGAATGCTCACATACTGGACCAACTGAGTACCGAAACCCAACAGGAGGATCACGACTGGCGCTTGGCCATTCGCTGATGCCCATTCGACGTAGCACGGCCCGAAAACACAGGAGGCCCACGAATGCATAGAACCATGCCGCTAGGGACACCGCTCGTTGATACGGCCGCGAGAGCCCGTCCAACGGTGCATCCGTTACGTGCGCCACCACATGCCCCCCTGCGAAGAAGGGCAACAACATCACCGCCTCACCGGCGAAGTACTTGTTCAGCGTGCCTTCGGGAAGTTCGTGCAGGTAAGTGCCGTCCGGGCGCTCGTGACCAAGGTCCTTGGTGATGAAGATGGCCCGCAGATATCCATAGTAGCCTTTGGCGTCGCTGCGGATGATGCTGGGGCCCATGTTCCAGCTCCAGCGCACGGTGATGGTCATGAAAAAGACCATGACCACCGCGATGGCGAGGGTGCTCGGGTTCAGTGACCTGCGGAACATGCGGCTGCGAAAGTGCGAAGCATGGGGCAACGTTGGGTGTAAAAGCATGGCGGGGGTGGATGATCCACCGGTATTTTCGCCTCCGTATGAAGAAGGTGATCGTTACCGGCGGGGCCGGATTCATCGGAAGCCACACCTGCGTGGAACTGGTCGCAGCCGGCTACGAACCCGTCATCGTGGACGACCTGCGCAACAGCGAGGAACGCGCCTTGCGCCGGGATCTCCACCATCATCGGCCGCGAACTGCGGGTGTATCGCATCGATTGCGGTGCCGAGGCGGCGTTCGACGAGGTCTTCAACGCCGAGGGCCCGGTGCACGGCGTGATCCACTTTGCGGCAGACAAGGCGGTGGGCGAAAGCGTGGCGAAGCCCGCTGCAGTACTACCACAACAACATCGGCTCGCTGGCGGTCCTACTGGCGTTGATGGGAGCGCCACAGACGTGCAACGCATCGTCTTCTCCTCCAGTTGCACGGTGTATGGCCAACCCGCACACCTGCCCGTGAACGAATCCGCACCCGACCACAACGCCACATTCGCCCTACGGCTTCACGAAGATCGCCTGCGAACAATTGCTCCGCGATACGAGCGCGAGCGATCCCGCGCTCAAGGCCGTATTGCTCCGCTATTTCAATCCCATTGGTGCACATCCCAGCGCGCACATCGGCGAGCTGCCCCTGGGCGTTCCCAACAACCTGGTACCCTTCGTCACCCAGACCGCGGCAGGGCTGCGCAAACAGCTAACTGTCTTCGGCGATGATTACGACACGCCCGATGGCAGCTGCATCCGTGACTACATCCACGTGGTGGACCTTGCCAAGGCCCATGTGCGTGCGCTGGAATGGATGGAGGAACGACCTGCGCCGGTATGCGAGGTGTTCAACATCGGCACCGGCCATGGGAACAGCGTGCTGGAGGTGTTGCACGCGTTCGAGCAGCAGACCGGTGTGAAGCTCCCCTACGTGATCGGACCGCGCAGGGCGGGCGATACCACCAGCGTATACGCCGATACGACCAAAAGCCGCGAGGTGCTCGGGTGGGTGGCGGAACTCGGCCTCGGTGATGCGCTGCGCGATGCGTGGCGCTGGCAAAAAGCCATCGGCTGATCGCAAACGGTGATGGCCACGCTCGTGATCATGGCCGCCGGTGGAAGCACGCGCTTCGGCCGTCCGAAGCAACTGGAACCCGTTACGCCGGATGGACGCACGATCGCCGATATCACGCTGCGCGATGCCTTTGACGCCGGCTGCTCGCACGCTGTGTTCGTGGTAAGACCCGAGCACCAGGAGCTGTTCAAGCAACGGTATATGGACCGATCCGCGCGTTGCCGTAGCCACGCAGGTTGCGGCATTGGGCACGGGCCACGCTGCGCTTATCGGCATGGAAGCGGGTACCTCGCCGTGGGTCGTTGTGAACGGTGACGACCATTACGGCAAGTCGGCGATCGCGATGGCATGCGAGCAGGCCATGCATCCGACCTCTGCGTTCAACGCGCTCATCGCCTTCCGCCTTTCGAACACACTAAGCCCCAATGGACCGGTGAACCGTGCGATCTGCTGCGGTGTCGTCGGCGGGCCGACTGGTCGGACTGCAGGAGGTGAGCGGCCTGGTGGGCGACGCCGATGGCGTGATCCGGAGCAGCGATGGACGCGTTGTTCCGCCGGATACCTTGGTCAGCATGAACCTTTGGGTGCTGCGCTCCTCCATGCTCCCGCGCTTGAGAACGCAGTTCGATGAACATGCGTCATCCGGTGTTCCAAGTGAGTTCATGCTGCCCTCGGCCGTGGAAACCGCGGTGCGGAAGGCGCAGGAGGTCGTGGACGTGATCCCAACGGAAAGCACATGGCATGGGCTCACGTATCCAGCAGATGCGGATCTTGTGCGACGTGCCCTCTCCTCCCTCCCATGACCCCTGAACGCGATAGCACGCTGAAGATCATCTGCGACGCGTATGGCATCGCGCTGAACGGTCACGACTGTGCGCCCTTCGGCAGCGGCTTGATCAACACCACGTACCTGCTGAAGGACCGGCATGGCCAGGACGATTGGATCCTGCAGCAAGTGAACACCGCCGTGTTCCAGCGGCCCGAGCTGATCGCCTACAACAACTACCTCGCGGCTGAGCACCTGCGCGTGCATCATCCCGGCTACCTGTTCATGAGCGGGCGAAGGACCCTGCAGGGCAAAGACCTCTTTCTGGACCGCCAGCTCGGCGCGTGGCGTGTGTTCCCCTACATGCAGAACTCCGTGAGCTACAATGGCGCTGTGAGCCCGGATCAGGCCTTCAGTGCAGCGCAGCAGTTCGGGCGCCTTACACACTACCTGGATGGTGTTTACGTCGGTGCGTTCAAGGTCATCCTTCCGGACTTTCACGATCTATCGAAGCGCTACCAACGTTTCCGCTCAGCCTTGGAGTTGGCGCGGAAGGAACGCCGCGCACAGGCCGCTGCGCAGTGCGACGCCGTGATCGCCCAGGAACACATCGTCCGCGAATTCGAAGTGATCATGGCCGATCCGGCTGTGAGCACGCGGATCACGCACAACGATACCAAGGTGAACAATGTGCTCTTCGACCGCACCACGGGCAAAGCCATGTGCGTTGTGGACCTTGACACGCTGATGCCGGGCAAGGCCCTGTTCGACCTGGGCGACATGATCCGCACCTTCATCTGCGCGGCACCGGAGGACGATCCCGACCCGGCACACATCGCCATCGACGCCGACGTATTCGTGCAACTCGTGGAAGGCTGGTACAGTGAGATGGGCCCCTTGCTCAGTGCGACCGAGAAAAGCCTGATGTATTGGAGCGGCCAGATGCTGATGTACGAACAGGCCGTGCGCTTCCTGACGGACTTTTTGGAAAACGATGTCTACTACCGCATTGACCGACCGCTGCACAACCTGGATCGCACGAAGAACCAGTTGCACTTGTTGGCGGCATACACGGCTTCGGGGCCGGACCTCCAACGCCGGATCAACCACCTGATATGATCATGTTCCGGATAAAAGAACTCGCGTCGAATGCTGTTACTGGGAGCGCTGGCCATCGCATTCGTGTGCACGAAGCCTGTTTCCGCCCAGGGAACTTCCGGAGCGCGGCCGGACCTCCAATGGTTCAAGGATGCGAAGCTGGGCATCTTCATCCACTGGGGCATCTACAGCGTGAACGGCACCGACGAGAGCTGGGCCTTCTACAATAAGAAGATGCCGTATGCCGATTACATGAAGCAGCTCGATCGGCTTCACGGCGAAGAACTATGATCCGGCGGCCTGGGCGGACCTGATCGCGAAGAGCGGAGCGAAGTACGCCGTGATCACCACCAAGCACCATGATGGGGTGGCCATGTAGCCACGCCGTGGTCTGCCCGAGATGTGGGCACCTCAAATGGATCCATGCCCGCGACCATCTGATCCCTGGACTCGCACACCCGCGAGAACGGATGTCGTCGCGCCGTTGTTCGAAGAACTTCGCGCACGCAGGTCTCAAATGCGGTGCGTACTACTCGCTTGATCGACTGGACCGACTACGACTATCCGGCCTTCACCAAGGACAGCATGCGTTACAAGATCGCCGATGATCCGGGACGCTGGCAGACAGTTCCGCGACTACTTCCAAGGACAGATCAACGAGATTGCCACGCAGCTCAACCCGGACCTCTGGTGGTTCGATGGCGATTGGGAGCACAGCGCGGAGGAATGGGAAGCGGCCAAGGTGCGTGCAATGATCCTGGAGAAGAACCCGAAGGCCATCATCAACGGCAGACTTGCAGGGCTATCGGCGATTACGCCACGCCGGAGCAGAACATTCCGGTGGAAACACCCAAGGCCGATGCGTGGGAACTGTGCATGACCATCGGCGATCAATGGGGCTGGCAGCCGAAGGACACCAATTACAAGAGCACGCACGACCTCATCCACATCTTCGCTGATGTGATCGGCCATGGCGGCAACCTGCTGCTGGACATCGGCCCGAAGGAGGATGGCACCATTCCGCCGGGACAGGTCTCACGCTTGGAAGACCTCGGCAAGTGGACGCACAAGCATGCAGAGGCGATCTACGGCACGCGTGCCGGCTTGCCCAACGGCCATTTCTTCGGGCCTTCAACGCTCTCACAAGACAGCACAACGCTCTACCTCTTCCTCGCCAACGGCATGAGCGGCAGTGTGGAGATCAAGGGACTCGACAACAAGATCGTGTCGGTGGAAGTGCTGGGCAAGTCGATGCCGTTGAAGCATCGTGTGGTGGGCAAGATCAGCTGGAGCAAGGTGCCGGGGCTGGTCTTCATCGATGTGCCGCAGGAAGGCTTGCGATCCGTGGATGACGGTGCTGAAAGTGAAGCTCGATGGGCCGTTGAGGTTGTATCGGGGGGAGGGGGGGTTCTGATGTTCACCGCAGAGGCGCAGAGGACACAGAGATGTCTTTATGTTGAATTCCTCTGTGCTCTCCGTGCCTCTGTGGTGAACCGCATTTCACTCCCCGTACACCACGATCTCATCACAGAACAACCAGCACTCGCCCTTGCTGCCGTGCCACGCGGGCAGGTCGCCGAGGTTCTTTGCGGTGACGCGGATGTAGCGCGGCCGATATTCACGTTCTGGAAGCAAGCACCAGTGCTCCACTACCATAGGCGTAGTTCCCTCGCTTCTTGGTATCGGCAGGCCGAATCGACTTTCGCGCCGAAGAACTTCCAGACGGTGCCGTCCAATGACGTTTCCATGATCGACGCTATCCGGCAGGAAGATCCAACTCTGCTGGTCTTGCAGGAAACCGCAGTCCAATCTGTATCAACGCGCTGTCCGATGTCACCAGATCGATGTCGCCACCATGTCCTTTCCGTACCAGCCCTGCCAGCCGAATTGGTAGTTGTTGCTCGCGCGGAAGCCATCGATCAGCGCATCGGGTCCGACCGCCGGTGTAGCGTGCGATCCGGCGGTGTCACGAAGCGTGATCTGCTTGCCGACCGCCAGGTGGTTCACGCGCGCCGTTCTTCAGGTGCGCGCTGAACTCGGTCGCGGTACTCATCCGGCGTCAACCGCGTCTCGTGCAGCAGCCGGTGTGCCATGCCGCTTCGCACGGGCCACGAAGCTGTCCAGCAGCTCCACGTAGTAGGGCTTCGCGCCATGCCAGGCTGTGCCCGATGGTCGGACTAAGATGCCTTCTCGAAGAGCCCGTTCGGTGCATGCGGCATGGCGCGCGCGATCTCCAGCTCGGCGTACATGATCGCCAGTCGTGCATCCTCCACGCGCCATTGGTAGACCGTATCCTCGTCCATCACCGCGGCCTCGGCGCTGTTGAAGAGCATCTTGTACTTCGACAGGTTCACGGGGCTGAGGTAGCCGTCCTTGTGTGCCTGCGGATGCTCGTACAGCGTGAGCGGCTTGCCGCGACTTGTCGAGCTCCTCCTCCAGCAAGCGCGTGTACTTATCGATGTACACGCCCGCTTCACCATAATAGGTGTCCATGAAGTGCCATCGGAGCGAGTCCACGTTCAGGTCAGGGTTCCAGAGCAGCTTGGCGAGGAGGTAGGTGCGGAACTCGGGCATCTCGCCGCCAGGGGAGGAAAGCCCTTGCTCGAACATCATGGGCACGCCGTTGTCGCGGAAGAGCTGCAGGTTCGGCGCGAGCACCTTCCAGTTCGGGAAGGGCGCGAGCAAGTGCGAGAAGTTGATCACGTAATCCCAAACGATTATGTTGTGGGTGAGCGCTGACCAAGCGCGCAGATCCGCGGTGAACGAACCGGGCTGGTCACGTGAGGCGATGGGCCGGCTGCGGTCCTCCTCAATGCTGCAGAGCATGATGTTCACGTTCGGCCGCGGCTTCGTGACCTTCGGTGCGCTGCGGCTGTACTGATAGGCAAGCGTGCTGATCACCTTGTCCGGAAAGCTGTCGGCCACGGCGTTCGCGAAGTGGATGATCGTACCGCTCGGTGAACCCTCGATGCTGTCGGTGCGGTGGCATTGCGCGCACTGGCAGTGGTTGAAGTTGTCCATCTGGCTCACACTCCAATACGTGGCGGCGGTCTTGCGGGCCATCATCGCGCGCAGGCTGTCCACGGTGATGCGGAGCACCTCGGGGTTGCTCAGGCACAATTGATCCGGCACGCGCACGCCATTACGATCGGCGAAGTACTCCGGGTGCTTCTCGAACAGCGCATGCGGTACGAAGCGGTGCATGGTGTGGACCCAGAGACCCCAGTCGGGGTCTTCGCTATCGCGGGTCTTGATCACCTGGCGGATGCGGTGCTCGGCGGCGTATGAGCTGTCAGTCGCAGGGCCATAGAAGACCATGCGGAAGTCGAAAGGGGGAAGAGGTTCTGAATGTCCGGACTTCAGAGTGAGCGTCTTGGTAATGCCTGGTGACCAAGCCCCTGGTGCGAGCATCTCGATCTCCAATATGTTCATCTTGAACTGGATGAGCTGTCGGCGGAAGTCGATGAGTTCACGACCAACGAAGTAGACCTGATGATCCATCTGAAAGTAGACGGGCTCACCACGCGCAGTACCGGTCGCGAATGACGCATGAGGGCCGATGACACGTGGCTCGACAGACTGTGCCGGTCCTATTAAGATCGCATGCTTCTTAGATCCGATACCGATCGGTAACGTGACTCCTGTCTGCTCGCGGATGAACGCTTGGATCTCATTAGCAATAGTCACGCTGGTCGGATCTCCAAGTGCTTCAATGTGCCAATCGCTCTTCCCATTCTCGACTAGGATGATGGGCTCTTGTTGAGCGGAGGTCCGAAGTGAGAGCAAGGCGCACAGAAGCAGTGCTGTGGACCTCAGCAGGAAGCGCAGACAAGAGGTAAGTAAGCGCGCTGTCATTCCCGCTCAACTGGATGCAGTGCTGCGTATTGCACCGCCGCCGTGATATCGTCGCGCTCCAGATCCGGCATCTCATCAAGGACCTCTTCATGCGTCAACCCCGAGTTCAATAGGTCAATCACATCCGAAACGCGGATCCGTATACCGCGAATGCACGGTCTTCCGCCGCACAAGCCTGGTGTAATAGTGATCCGCGAAAGGTGGTCGGCCATCATGTCACCAAATTACTTCAGACCTCAGGGTCCCGAAGCGGAGACCCTGAGGGAACATCTGAGGGAAGATCGACAGGTGCGGAGGAATGCCGGTCGGCGTCATCGCGGTATCAGCTTCACCACCATCATGCCACCGCCTTCTTCCGGGTGCACCGTTTTCGGGAACATCTACCCAGACCAGGTCGCCCTTACGCTTCACCTTGAGCGCAGCCCCGTTCTTCAAGCCGATCGCTTGGGGCCATGGACCTTCAGGCCAATCGAACGCCCACGTGGTGCCTCCTACATCACCGAAGACGTATGTTGACTTTCCATCCCTGGATACAGTGCGCCCAAGCACCACTTCATGGTGTTGGGAAATGGCCCGCGTCCCATACACCGCCTCCCCGTTCACCTTCAGCCATTCGCCCACTTCCTTCAAGCGCACGTAGGCCGCTGAGTCCAACTGCCCATCAGGCCCGGGCGCCACGTTCAGCAGCAGACTTCCACCGCGCGAGACCACGTTCACCAGCGTGCGGATGATCTCGTCGGTGCTCTTGTACTGCTCGTTCGGCACCCAGCTCCAGCTCGTACCCATGGGCATGCAGGTCTCCCAGGGCACGCCGAGGTCCGCATCGGGCACGTGACCTTCGGGCGTCACGTAGTTCTCGTACTCGCCGCCCACGGTGCGGTCCACCACCAGCAGGCCGGGCTGGTGGTTGCGCGCCATCGCAGCGATGCGCGGCATGTCGATGTTCTGGTCGATGAGGATGGCCTTCTGCCAGCTCACGCTCGTGTCGATGGTGTTCAAGGGCCGCACCTGGCCGCCATCGAGCCAGAGGATGTCCATGGGGCCGTAGCCGGTCATCAGCTCCTCGATCTGGCCGCTGACGTGAAGTCCTTGAACTGCTGCCAGCGCTCGGGGTAGCGCGTGGGCAGGTAGTTCACGTTGCGGTCCTTCGGCGGGAAGTAGGGCCACCAGTAATACGGGCTGTGCCAGTCGGGCTTGCTGAAGTAGGCTCCGGTCCACAGGCCTTCCTTCCGGAACGCATCGAACACCTCCTTGGCGATGTTGGCGCGCGGGTCGATCGTGGAAGGGGCACTTCGGCGTCGGTGACGCGGTAGTCGGTGAGCTTCGTATCGAACATGCAGAAGCCGTCGTGGTGCTTGGTGGTGAAGACCATGTACTTCATGCCAGCATCCTTCGCGGCCTTGGCCCACTTGTCGGGGTTGAACTTCACCGGGTTGAAGGTGGTCTGCAGCGCCTCGTAGTTCTTCACGTACTCGTTGTAGGTGGCACCGTGCTCGGGCTTCCGCGCGCACCAGCCCTCATCCTCCGGGCAGATGCTCCAGCTCTCCACCACGCCCCATTGGCTGTAAGGGCCCCAGTGCATCAGCAGGCCGAACTTCAGGTCCTGCCATTGCGCGAGCTTCTCCTTCACCAGCGGATCGGTGGGCGGGATGTAGGGAGTCTGCGCGATCAGAAGATCAGAAAATGAGATGATCAGAAAATGGAATGCCAAGCACGCGACCCGGCTACCCGTCGGCTGGCGCCCAGCAGCGATCTTCTGATCTTCTGATGTTCTCATTGTCTGATCAGTATTCATCGGTAAAACAAAAAACCGGTTTCCGCGTCTGCCAGCGGCCTTGCGTGAAATCGGGGATGTCCTGCACCTGGCCGCCCTCCGCGATGCTCTTCTCGCTCAACGGTGTGATGCTGTACCACGTGGCCATGTCGTACACATCGAGCGGGAACGGCTGCTTGCGCTTGATGCACTCGATGAAGGCGTGATCCACAAAATAGTCCATGCCGCCGTGGCCTGCGGTCTTCGCCTCTTCACTGCGCCGTTTCCAGATCGGATGGTCGAACTCATCGAGCCACTTCTGGCTGTTCTCCCAGCGATGCTTCTTCTCCTGCCGCTTTTCGAAGTACACCATGCCCTGATCGTTGTCGCCCCATCCGGTGTCCTGCCACAGGCCTTCGGTGCCCTGCACACGGAACCCCAGGTTGTACGGGCGTTGCAGCGTGGTGTCGTGCGTGAGCAGGATGGTTTCGCCATTGGCGCATTGGAGCTGCGTGTTCACGATGTCGCCCTGCTTGAACACCACGTTCGCGTTCGGATGCGCAGTGCCACCTTGCGGATGTTCGACGATGTACTTGTGCGCACCACGAGCCTTCGATGCGATCGACGAAAGTCGCGTGAGGCGGTTGCCGCGGTTCACGTCCATCATCACCGCCACGGGGCCCAGGCCGTGCGTTGGGTACAATTCACCATTGCGATCAACGTAGTGCTGTGTGCGCCACTTCGCTTCGCTCCATCCCTTCGCACCGAACTCAACGCCGTCGCCATATCCATCGGGCTTTCCGCTGTTGAAGAGCACGCCGCGCAGATCATGCTCGTATCCGCCCTGCGCATGGATCAGCTCGCCGAACATGCCCAGGCGCACCATGTTCAGCACGGCCATCACATCGCGGCGATAGCACACGTTCTCCATCATCATCAACGGTACGCCCGTCTGCTCGCTCACGCGCACGATCTCCCAGCACTCCTCCACGCTCCTGGCCCCGCACACTTCCATGCCCACGGGCTTGCCCGCCTTCAACGCCGCGATGCCCTGCGCCACATGGAATTCCCACGGTGACGCGATGATCACGGCATCCACGTCATCGCGCTGCAACAGATAACGATAGTCGTCCGGACCGTTACCATAAACGGACGCCTCCTTGCGGCCTGCATCGGTGAGCAGCTTCTGCGCAAGCTCCACCATGGCGGGATCGGGGTCGGCGATCGCGGTGATGGAGACATCGCCACGCTTCAGGAACTCGGCCATGTGCGCCTGTCCGCGCAGGCCGGCGCCGATGATGCCCACGCGCACGGTGGTGGACTGCTCCGGCGCAAAGGCCTTCAGGTAGTTCGGAAGGAAGAGGAGACCAGCGGAGGCAAGCCCGGCCTGGCGAAGGAAGTGTCGACGTTCGTGGTACATGGGTAGCAGGGTCCTTTCACGGGATCACTGCGTGAAGATGGTGCAGGGCCGCCTACCCGCAATGCGCCGTGTTCAAGGCGCCAGCCCGACCAGTCCGCAGACCACGACACAGAACAGCCCCAGCGATGCACCGGCGTAGATCTGGCCTGGCGTGTGGTCGCTGATCAGCAGGCGGGCCGAACCCAATGCGCCGGCGAGCAACAGCAACAAGGCGATCAACGGCACCACCGGCGCACCATGCAGGAGCTGGATGGCGATGATGGCCCCCAACACGCCGCCGATGCCGGTCATGTGCGCGCTGATCTTCCAGCGGAAGGTGATGAGCATGGTGATCAACAGCGCGACCGTTCCGCCGAAGAACAGTGAGAGCAGTTCCGGATGGTTCGGCGTGCGACGCAGCAGCCAGTACCCCATGCCGTAATAGATCAGGGTGAGCATGTACGCGGGGATCCGCTCCTGACGCAAGGGCATCGTGAGGTCGCTGATCATGCCGCTGCGTTTCATCAGCAACGCGCTCGTGAGCGGGAAGATGCCCGTCATGATGAACACCATGCCCGTGATGATCCATGGCCCGAGCGGTCCGAAGTTGAACGACAGGTGCGCGTCGAACACAAAACACAACGCCACCAGCATGGTGGGCATCCAGAGCGGATGCAGGAGGATGGAGAGAAAGCTGGCGAGTGAGCGCATCGTTCAATGATCAATTCGCAATGTCCACTATCCAATGATCAATGGTCAAGCGACGGGCGACTTGAACATTGATCATTGAACATTGAGAATTGATCATTCCTCACAACTCCTTGCGCAACCGGGCCACCGGGATGTTGAGCTGCTCGCGGTACTTCGCCACGGTGCGTCGGGCGATGTTGTAGCTCTTGCTCTTCAGCAGGTCGGTGAGCTCCTCGTCCGTCAGCGGGTCGCGTTTGCTTTCGGCCTCGATGGCGTCCTGCAGGATCTTCTTCACCTCGCGTGTGCTCACTTCCTCGCCTTCGGCCGTGGTCAGGCTCTCGCTGAAGAAGTACTTCAACAGATAGGTGCCGAAATTGGTCTGCACGTACTTGCTGTTGGCCACGCGGCTCACGGTGCTGATGTCCATGTGCACCTTCTCGGCGATGTCCTTCAGGATCATCGGCTTCAGCTTCGTCTCATCGCCGGTGAGGAAGAAGTCGCGCTGGTGCATCATGATGGCCTCCATGGTCACCAGCAGGGTGTGCTGCCGCTGCTTGATGGCGTCGATGAACCACTTCGCGCTATCGAGCTTCTGCTTGATGAACACCAGCGCCTCCTTGCTGTCCTTGTCCTTTTTGTTGCGCTGGTATTCGGCGATCATCTCGCGGTACTGCTTGCTCACGCGGAGCTCTGGCGCGTTGCGGCTGTTGAGCTGCAGCTCCAATTGATTGTCCACGGTGTTCACCAGGAAGTCCGGGATGATCTCCTGGATCGGCTTGTCGGAACTGCGTTCGGTATTCCCCGGTTTCGGATTGAGGTGCATGATCACCTCGATGCCCGAACGCAAGGCCTCCTCGTCGATCTCCAACCGCTCCATCACCTTGTCGTAGTGCTTCTTCGTGAAGGCCTCGAAGTGCTTGTCGATCATGGCGCGGGCCGTGAGCGTTTCCACCGAATGCGGCAGGCGGTCCAGTTGCAGCAACAGGCACTCGCGCAGATCACGCGCGCCCACACCGGCCGGGTCCAGGCCCTGCACTTCCTTCAGCGCCACCTCGAGCTCTTCGCGGGTGGTCATGATGTTGGCCGTGAAGGCCAGGTCGTTCACAATGCTGTCCAGCTCGCGGCGCAGGTACCCGTCCTCATCGAGGTTGCCGATCAGCTGGATGCCCAGTTCTTCGATCCGCTCATTGATGTTGCGAAGGGAAAGTTGCGAACGCAGGTTGTCCTGGAAGGTGTTGCCACCGGCCAGCGGGGTCTCGCGCTCCTCATCGTCGCGCCCCTTGTTGTTCACTTGCAACTTGTAGTCCGGCGTGTCGTCGTCGTAGTAGTCGTTCAGGTCGATCTCGTCGCGATCGTTGTCCGCATCGTTCGCATCCGCCTCGGCCTCGGTGTTCAGCTCCGTCTCCACATCCGTCTCGCTGTCGCCCTCCTCCCCTTCTTCCAACGCAGGATTCTCCTCGATCTTCCTGCTTGATGCGTTCCTCCATTTCCACCGTGGGAAGCTGGAGCATCTTCATCAACTGGATCTGCTGAGGGCTGAGCTTCTGTTGAAGCTTGAAGGAGAGGTTCTGCTTGAGCATGAGATAATGTACGGCGCGAATTTACCGGTGCAACGCCCGGGATGCGCAAGAACAGGCCAACTTTCAGGTTTACAGCGATGTAACACCCGTGAACGCGCCCAGTATCCGCCTCCATTTCCTTACCTTGAACCACAGATAACCCGCCTCCCGAAGGCCCGCTCACCCATGAAACGCACGGATTTCCTGAAGATCGCCGGAGCCGCCGGGCTGGCCAGCATGATCCCCGGGGCTGCACACGCGGAGGATACGGCCCATGATGATCATGCCCCGCTGCTGCCGCTTCCCGAAGGTGGCTGCGTGTTGATCCCGTCGGAAACGGCCGGTCCGTTCCCGTTGAACCTGAGCGGAGACAACACCTACTTCCGCACGGACATCCGCGAGTCGCAGGCCGGAGTGGATCATCGCTTCCGGCTGCGCATCATTGGTAACGCCAATTGCCTGCCCATGGCCAACTGCCGCGTGGATGCCTGGCACTGCAATGTGGACGGCTACTATAGCGGCTTTACGACCACCGCACATCTCGGCACGCAGAACAACAACACGGCCCGCTTTCTGCGCGGGATCCAGATCGACCGATGCCAACGGCGAGGTGGAGTTCCTCACCAAGTTCCCCGGCTGGTATCCGGGCCGCACGGTGCATATCCATTTCCAGGTGTTCCTGAACTCCATGCTCCAGGTGACCTCGCAGTTCTGTTACCCCACTGCGGAAAAGAACGCCCTGCTCACCAGCGAAGCACCGTACACCACCTGGGGGGCCGACCCCGTGGATTCAGCGAACGACGGTGTCTTCGCGGATGGCTACCTATACCAGTTGGCCACACTCGTGCACAACGACGGCACAGGTGAGTATGAGTCGTTCATCGAAGTGACGATCAATGGCTCAGGCATCTCCACGGGGCTGCTCGCGCTGGAGCCGGAGACCGGCGGACAGTTCAAACTCGGCCAGAACTTCCCCAATCCTTACGGGACCGATACCACCATCCCCTTCACGCTGGCGAACCCTTCTGATGTGACGATGGAGCTGTTCGACGTGAGCGGACGGAAGGTGGCCTCGCTGCACAACAACAACATGCCCGCCGGTGAACATGCCATGCTCATCGACACGGCAGAGCTCGGAATTGAACCTGGCAACTACGTTTACCAGATCAGCGTGAAGAACCAGCATGGCCTGTTCCAACAGTGCAAGATGATGACGGCGCGCAAGTAGCACGCTGCCGATTTTTCCAGGAAAGCCGGCCGATCCAGCACCGGTCAGCCTCCTGCTTGTTGCCGTAAGCACAACCGTTCATCTCCTCAAACGTGATGAGCGCCCGATCAGCGAATTCGGGGTATCTTCACGACACACATACTTGCGCATGAGAACCTTTTCCGCTGCATTCATCATGCTATCGATCAGCGCCCAAGCACAGGTCTACACGGAGGTCCTGGAGCCTGCGGCCAATACCGGCACAGCCACGCGTGCACCTGGGCGAATTGGGCACAGACGCCCGACCTGATCTTCTCCATCGAACCAGGTGACCGACACCGCCATGGTGGTAGATGATGGCACCGCCGCCGATTCCCTTGGCTGCGATTCCGCTCGCAGGTCTCGCCGACCTCACCGGAAAGATCGCCGTGGCTTACCGCGGCAGCCTGCAACTTCTCCCTCAAGGCGAAACTTGCGGAAGAGGCCGGCGCCGTGGCCCTGGTCATCATCAACAATGTGCTCGAGTGCCGCCTATCGAAATGGGCGTACCGGCGCCTTCGGCGACCTGGTCGACCATCCCCGTGGTACTCGTGCCCTGAGTCCTTCGGCACTGCCATGCACGACGCCTTGCTTGAACGAGACCACCATTCTTCGCCTCGGCTCGCATCTGTTACGACTTCGACCGATTGCGATGATGCGATCGCGCATCTGGCAGGCTATTGCCTTCCAATCCGGATTCGAAGGTACCTATTGGATCACTGTCCAGAACGTAAGCCCCTACCTCCCGCGCACCAACCTTGTCGTGGATCTGGTCATATGACCCGCTGCTCACGTTACGCCTCCACCGAGTCAGGCGCCCACGCTCAACGAACCCGGTCATATCAGCTGGACCATCCCGGTGCTGGACATCATCAGCACGGAACAGATCTACGTGCACGTGACCGTGCCTGCGGATACAGCGCTGGTGGGAACCATGCTCAATGCCACCCTCACCACGGCCTTTGCACCAACGGATGGGAACACATCGAACAATACCTACACCACGCTGGACAGTATTGTTTCCGCGTACGACCCCAATGACAAACGTGCTCTCACAAGTTCACGGCTCAGCAACACGGCGTATTATCTGGGCGCCGATCAATACGTGGACTACACCATCAACTTCCAGAACACGGGCAACGCACCGGCACAAACGGTGGTGCTCGTGGACACGCTGCAAGCGCTCTACCTGCCTGCAGTGCCGGAGATCGCTCGGCGCGTCGCATCCGTTCACCGTGGACCTGGTGGGAACGAACGTCCTCAAGTTCACCTTCCCCAACATCCAGCTGCCGGACAGCACCACCAACGAGCCCGCGAGCCATGGCTTCGCCAGTTTCCGCCTGCGCCCGGCCAGCAGTCTCACCTATGGGAACGTGCTGGCCAATGCAGCGGACATTTACTTCGACTTCAATCCTCCCGTACGCACGAATACCTCGGAGCTGGTAGTGGCCTCGCCACAGGGCATCGCCGATCCGGCTGATGGCGGGCTCAGCATCCTTCCGAACCCGGCCACGGACCGCATCACCCTGCAGCTTCCCGCGAACAACTCCTTTAAACAACTCGTGATCCGCTCCATCACCGGGGCCGAGGTGATGCGGACGACCTGGTCAACGGGTACACGATCGCGGAACATCGAGGTTTCCGCACTGCCACCCGGCGTGTACCTTCTGGAACTTACCGGCCATCGCACACGGAACGTGCTGCGTTTCGTGAAGGAACGTCCCTGAACGTATCATCACAGAGGCAACCGCAGGACATCATCGGCACCGATGGCGTTGGTGCGGGGCCGATCTCTCAGCCAATAACATTCACCTTGCGCACAACGATCATCTCTTCCTTTCCCTGCTCGCCGCGTGCGGTGCACGCGCACAAACCCCATCCTTGGACCCGGCCACGCAATTCGACTTCTGGCTTGGCGCCTGGGACCTCACCTGGGCCGATGGCGGGCATGGCACCAACCAGATCACCAAGGAACTCGATGGCAAGGTGATCCACGAACACTTCGCGGACCCGGGTACCAAGTACTTGGGAGAGAGCTGGAGCGTGTGGGACCCGCTGAACAAGAGGTGGAAACAGACCTGGGTGGACAGCCAGGGGGCCTACATGACCTTCGAGGGCGGCATGGTGGACGGCCGCATGGAACTGAGCCGGCACGAGCCGGACAAGGAAACCGGTCAGCTGTGTCTGTGGCGCATGGTCTTCCTCAATATCACGGCCGATTCCATGGACTGGGAATGGAAACGCAGCGCCGACGAAGGCGCAACATGGGAAGTAAAGTGGGCGATGCGCTACACGCGGAAGCTGTAAGGATGTCACCCTCAGCCATTCGCCGCCGCCACCATCGCCGCCGTGACCTTCGGCGCGTTGCCGATGAAGATCTCGTTCCCCGACCACCATCACCGGGCGCTTCAGGAAGGTGTACTCCCCCAGGATCAGTTTCCGGTAGTCCTTCTCGGTGAGCGCCTGCTCGTTCAAGCCCTCGCTGCGGTACTTGCGCGCGATCTTGCTGAAGAGCGCCTCGTAGCTACCGGCCAACTTCTTCATCTCGTCCAGCTGCGCGGGCGTGATGGGCTCGGTCTTGATATCCTGCAGGTCGAAGGACTTCAGCTTGGTGATCTCCCCAAGGATGCGTTGGCATGTGCCGCAGGTGGAGAGGTGGTAGATCTTGCGCATGGTTGCAATGGAGGTCATAGGCCCAAAGAACGCACGAAGGCCGCTGTTGTTCGCCCCGGTACGCAAACCGGCCTGCCCGAACATGACACGCCCCCCGGTTCGCCCCGGAGTTTCATCCGGGGCCCCGGAGGGCGGTGCCATGTGGTTCGTGTGCGAAGAAGGGGCCGTGCGTTACGCCGCCTTGGCCGTTACCTCCTGGCTCACCGGACCCTCGCCGATGCGGCCTACGGCGGCCACTCGGAACGAGTACTGCTTATCGGTGATCAGCCCGGCCGCGGTGAAGCGGGCCTTGCTGACCATGCCGATGCTCTTCCACACCCCGTTCTCCTCGATGTACACGAAGTACATCCGGGCACCGTGCACACCTTTCCAGCGCAGGTCAACTTGACCGGCGATGGCGGCGGTGCGGCCCTCGAATTGGGTGGGAGCGTCCAGGTGATCGATGGGGTCGGGGCGCTTGGCCAGTTCGAACCCGCTGCTAACGGCTTTCTCCACATCACCGGCGGCCACACTATTCACATAGCGCGCCATCTTGGTGAGCAGTTGGGCCAACGTTCTGGCAGCGGCGTTCTTGGTGGCGATGGCCGCGTGCGCACCCCCTTGGGCCTCCGCTATGGCGGCCACCAGGGCAGTGCGTGCGTCCGTAAGGTCGGTCACTTTCGGCGATGGCGTCGGGAAATTCGCATTCCCCGTCATACCTGCCTCAATGTACTCGCTCTTACCCACCAGGTCGGCTGGTTTCGCGCTCTTGAGTCCTGCTTTTACGATCTGCATGTTGCTCTTGTTTTTGTTACCCGCTGGTTCCGTGTCCGTTGGTTGACGCTTGCCTCGGCCGTCCCCGGGCTCCGACCCGGGGGCTCGCCGAGGCGATCCCCATGGTCTGTCCGGTTGTGGCTGGCAGGGGTTGGTTCGCAACGCCCCCTTGCGCGGTTGCGGCCCCATTTGCTGTTGAAAACGCCGAACGCCCGGAATCCCTTGCCCGGCCTGCACTTCAGCCGTCCGTTGTTCTTCCGACTTTAACACAACCGCGCGAACGGGGCGGGTGCTCAGGCCTGCCCCGCAGGCCACCGTGCGGTCCGTTCTTGCCGAGATGGTGAACAGGCATGCAGACAAAAGCGCCGCACGGGCAGAGGGGTTCACCGCGCATGCGAAGAAGGACGTGGCCTGTGCGGCCATGATGGCCACACACGCAAGGATGGGGATCACACCAGTAGAGAAGGTACGCGCTGCTGTGGAGAAGGATGCGGCGCCCGCAAGGAAGATGGCCGCACGGGCAAGGATGGTCGCGGCGATCCTGTAGCCTATCGTCGCGCACATGCGCAGCGTGGCGGCTCATGCGCAGGTGATCGCCGCTGTTGCGCAGCAGCAGGTGGCCCACATCAAGTTGTCCACCGTTCACGCCTGCACAACGGCCGATCGCGCAGGGAAGCAAGCCGCTTTCATGTCGGCAACAGTGTTCACCCTGTCGGCAACGGCGGCCACCTTCTTGGCCAGATCGGCTAGTACGCCGGTGAATGCGCACCGCATCCGCCCACCACCCATGCGGGCGTTGCGAGCGCTCATCCGCCCGCGCGTACCCTTCCTCAAAATACCCAGCTCCGGGTATTGTATGCGTACCCGCCGTCCACCTCCTTCGCCCTGCATGTGTCTAAAGGAGATAGGTGCACACCTGCCGCTGATGGCCGGTACCCGCCCCTGGGTGAAGATGACCGTGCTGTACGATGGCACACCCGTCCACAGCTCCCCCATGCGCCGCAGCAACTTCCCACTGCCCTGCCACCTGACCCCGGACCTCCGCGCCGTGCTGCACCTCGATCGCCGCGCACGCGGCGAGCGCCGCCCGCGCCGCCTGCACCTGGGCCGCTTCGATCCCTGGCCCTACGCCTTCTACACCCTGCGCCTGCCCGGTAAAGGCCTCCCCTTCCCCGATGGCAGCCTGCGCGGCCACCTCGCACTCCATTTATATGTGGAGCTCTACGACCCCATGTTCCACCATGCCGTCCTCTTCCACCTGCGCGGCAGCGATCCCGTGCCCCACCCCTTCCACCACGTGCGCTGGGTGGCCCACCGGCATTGGACACCCGACTACCTGCTCGGCGGCCGCACCGTGGCGCGCGACGAAACACCCTGCGGCTGCGGCGTGCGGGTGCGGGTGGAGTTCTGAGGGGGATGCTAACACAGCGGGGCGGTGGATGGTGGGATTCCGAAGGTAGGGAGGGCTTCGGAAGGTGGAACTGATTGCTATGCTGAGCGCTCCACCCCGAAGCC
Source organism: uncultured Flavobacteriales bacterium (assembly GCA_963814325.1). Taxonomy (GTDB): domain Bacteria; phylum Bacteroidota; class Bacteroidia; order Flavobacteriales_F; family PHOS-HE28; genus PHOS-HE28. The sequence goes on along the minus strand of CAWFCK010000002.1, from coordinate 21,514 downwards.
CGCCCGCGGCAGATCGTCCCAGAACGTGGGGTAGCTCTTGCGCCCAACTCAGAATCGTGCAGCGTAACGGTACAGTCAGTATAACGGTATTGAGAGTTGGTGTAGGTGTATTCTTAATTTCGCGGCGGATAAATGGTGCAGCCGTAGATCAAATATGACAGAGCGATTCACTCGATGGTTAAGGCAATTCGAAGATGTTCCACTGTGGAGTTTCTTTGTATTTGCTGGATGTATTCTTTGGGTTGGATTAGATCGTTTCTGGCTAGAAAGCGTCGATCCACCCTTTGGCTGGAGAGTTTGGCCTAATGTTCTTGCCGACATTTCTTATCGCGTCTGCACCGGATTCATTGGGTCATTCATTTTCTTTCTGCTACTAACCCGTGAAAATCGAGAACGCGAGAAGCGATTACAGAATGAACAGCGACTAGAAGAGATACAGAAACGCAAGGAAATGGAAGAGCGTGTTAAACAAGAGAATTTATACATAACTAAGCGACATTTTGAAGATATTTTTCGGGCCGCAGAATTTGTGCTTGACGAAATGGCAGCAACGGTTAATGCCGTACATCCATGCAGAGCGGAAAGCTGGATGGCAGTCCCGCATTTGTATTTTGAGAATATCGTGCACGCCTGGTTTGCTGGCTACCGCAATCTTGCAAAGGAGCACGGAGCTGATGATGTATACGAGCGTGTTGTTCAATCACTGAGGTTCTTGAGGAACGCAATTCTCGACGAAGCGGATTACCTTCTTGCACGGGATAACAACCTGATTGAAGATAACCGCAAATTGGTTCAAAACCTGCGCCGCGCAGCAAATAGTGACTGGGGTATTGATGACTTGGAGCCCAACAAGCGGATGATTATCGATGAACGGTTCAAGGCTATGGACAAAACAGTGGCGAACGTGCTAAATGATATGATGTGGCTATGGCGATGGGTGTACAAAGAGGAGGCCGCGTCTAGGATGCAAGCATGTACTATTCATTTTACTGAATTAATCAAGGACTATCCAGGACATGGCAGACTGGTGCCCCGAGATAAGGAACGCGGATTGTGGTCTAGAATTTATTTGTCTAGCACCCAGCAGCCTTGATGCTACAGTCGAATAACACAAGCATTATGATCATGTCCATGGCTGCGGCATTGTGCATGATGGAGGCATGAGCGAGCCAGCGGGTTAGCGAAATAATTGGCCGCGATCTTGGAGCCTCACTTACGCCGCCCCTCACAACCATTGCTGAAACCCAACAAAATGTATTGCGGATGTGGGCGTTGTTTCGCGCCACGTTATTGATGCAGTTCTGGCATCCGATGAGCGCCTCCAGCTGCGTCCACTTTGCCTTGGCCTTCTGCGTGGCGGTGAGTTGGTCTTGGCCCAGGTCGTGGTCGCGGTACTATCAATTGCCGGCCTTACCATCAGATTCACCAGGGCCAGGCCAGATTCATCGTCAATACCCCAGATCATCCAAGAACTCTGACGCCGGCTCCACGCTCGTGATCATGAGCTGCTCTCGGGCGCGGGTGCAAGCCACGTAGAGCAAGTGGCGCTCCGTGTCATAGACCTCCTTCAGGTCGGAGTCGTCGCCTGACGGTATCGATCCGCTCTTGGAGGGGATGACTTCATCATCGCAGGCCATCACAATGACGGCGCGGAACTCGAGTCCTTTTGCCAGGTGCATGGTGGCTACGGCGACGCGCACCCTCGAGAGGCTCCACGCGTTCATCGAGGAGCCGATAGGGCAGCCCACTGCCGGTAACCGCAGCTTTCGCACGGTCCAGTTGAGCAGCTGAACGGACAAACAACCCGATCTCGTGGGCTTGAACACCAGCCTTGTGCAGGATCCTTGATCCGCGCCGCCACGGCTACGCTCTCGTCCGCCTCGCTCTGGTACGCGTGCACCGCCGGTGGCGGACCATTGAAGATCGAAACGTATCGCTGCGTTCCTCGGCATTGCCATCGGCATCGGTCAGTTCGGGGCCAGCAGTTTGTCTGCTTGCTGGCGGATCTGGTGCGAGGTGCGGTAGTTGACGCGTAGCGTGCGCGACCGACCGCGAATGTCCACGCCGAGGGCACTGCCAGGAGAAGGGCTTGTTGGAAGATGCGTTGACCGATGTCCCCGGCGAAGAACAACGCATTCGGCCGCTCGCTGCCCAGTGCGGCAAAGAAGCGCAGTTGGGCTACGGTAAGGTCCTGTGCCTCATCCACCACGGCAAAGTCGTAGGGCATAGGTACCACCCTTGCGCAGGTGTGCGGCCAGTTCGGTGAAGAGTTGCGAGGTGGTGATCAGCCTTGCGCTGCCAAGGATGCACGCACCTTGGTGAAGATACTCCAAAGCAACGCCCGTTGTGCTTCGGGTAGGCGGGTCTTTCGCCCAAGCCGGGTACTTCACGATAGTCCTCCCACGTGGGCAATTGCCAGGCATCTACCACCTGCTCCCATTCAGCGAGCAGGAACGACTGGCTGAACTTGTGGCCTCCACCTCTTTGGCGGCCGTGCGGATGGCATCGGCCACTTGTGCAGCACTAGCAACGTTCGGGGTGCGATTCGCGCCTTGTACAGCCGTTCTGCAAGCGCATGCAGGGAACGAACTTCGATACGATCGGCGAGACGGGGTTCGCTGCGGACCAAACGCTTCATGCGCGTGTCCAAAGCGTTGGCCAAGGCGTCGGTGAAGGTGGCTAGCAAGACCCGCGAATCGGCGTGCACGCGGGCAAGGTGTACAGCCCTGTGCAAGGCCACGATGGTCTTGCCCGTGCCAGCCGAACCGGTAACACGTGCCGGACCATTGTAGTCGCGTTCCACCAAGTGTTGCTGATCGGGATGGAGGAATATCATCCACTTGTCCCATGGGAAGGCAAAGGCACGCTCCAGCTCGTCCACATTGGCCATGGTACGGAAACGGCGCTGGGCAGCGGGGTGCTCGAACGGGTCCACATCCACGGGCACCGGTTGCGGAACCACAGGCTTGCCACCGGTGGCTACTTCCAGCAAGGCCTCTGAGGCTTCGGCAGGCAGATGGTCCGCCAAGGCGAGCAAGGTGTCCTCATTCGCTTCGCGGACATCCTGCAGCCATTCTGGTGGCACTCCATAGCCCAACAGCTCTTCGTCCGCGAGGTGGGCAAAGAGCAAGGGTTGAGGCTTTGCCGGGCGCTTGACCTCCTCATCGATATAGACCGGAACGAAGATCTCCTTCACGGTCTCGCGGATCTCCACCAACTGCGCGGCACCGGTCTTCGGGTGCGTCTCCAACTTGCGGCGTTCGGCCCAGTCGTAGGCTTTGTCGTGATGGTCCACGTAGCAGAGCAGCAAGCTGCTTTGCGTCTTGTGGACGATCAGGCGGATGTCGGAACTGACACGCACCGACCAGAAGTTCTTGTCCCTGGCCTTGTCCAACTTGTGGAACTGTAGGCCCGGACTGGCCGGGTTCATCTGCAAATCGAAAGCCGTGGTCTTTACGGCTTTCTGTTCATCGCCAGTGAGCCTTGCGAGACTATCAGTAAAGGTGTCGGCGATGCGGAACTCCATTCGCAGAAGATCCGGTCATACTGGATGAAGTCGGCCTCTCTTGTTGGCGTGGGCCTTGAGCTTCTTTGCCAACTTCCTGCATTCCTTCTCGGTAAGTCCTGAAAAGTCGATCACAGCATGTGATGGGTTGTCTTCGAGCGGATCGGACTCACTGGTCAGGCCACTCTGCTCAACCTCACCGCACGTTATGCCCCAGGTTCCAATGGACTCGAGCTTCAACACTTCGGTGAAGTACTTGAAAGCCGCGTCTGCAGATGTGAGGTCGCCATCGTCTACTGATAGTTTGCCTTCGTCCTTCGGGAAGGGAACGAACGCTTGGCTGGTAGGTGTGCCGTTCTCCGCGAAGCTCGGATGAACCTGACGAAGGAGTATTGTTTCGGAGGTCATGCCTTAACGCGTTGAATGTGCTGGCCCAGGAATCGAAAGAAGCTCTTCCACGCAGCTTCATCCTTCAGGACGAACGACTGCTCAATATCCTCCTCGTTGGGACCAAAGGCGTGGAATTCAGCTACCCTGGTAGCGAGGTCAATGTCAACAGACGGTTCACCTGCTTGATTCCATTCCAGGAGGATGTTACCCTCAGGTGTCGGTACGATAGCTGGCAGCTTCAGATCCTCAGGATACAGATGCACCATCATCCGCGTCACTTCGGTCAGCGCATCCTTCGACGGAGCCTTGCCAAGCTTATCGTACCACCCATCCTCGAGCGATGCGAGTGCATCAAGCTTGGTCGCGATCTCATAGTTCGCTTGCAAACTGATGGCCTCGACTTGATCAACACTTTGCAGGCGCTCGTAAGAGTCATAGCTCGCGATGCACTTCACGACGACTTGATGTCGTGAACTACCACCGTGCTGCTTGGCCTTGCCAACGAAATTCGGCGGCAGGGGGACAATGGCTTGTGAGCCATCGGTGAGTCTTAATCGGAAAGTGTTCCGCTCCCAATCCAGTTCGCCGATATAGCCGATCAACTCCATTGGGCGGTCGTATACGGTATCCTGTGCCAGTACCAGTGTCTTTCTTCGAGCTGGAGTTAGGACCGCAGTCACATTGCCCTTCCCAGGCAACTCCATGCTTTCGCCATCCTTGAGCGAGCTTCCGACCTGATTAAAATACCACAAGTAGTCTTTGGGGAAGTCTTCCGGTAATGTAGCCGGTGCGGCGATGCACGCGGTCACCAATTCGCGCGCCTGTTCGAAGTATGCAGCTGCATTCGGCTCGAGGGAAACGGCGGCCGTCACGGCCAGCAGTGCCGCTTTTGCACTACCATCCTCCACCTTGGCCAAGTGGAGTTCGAACGAGGCCCCAAACCCTTTCGGTGTACGCTGTCTCTCCGGGTGGTCCTTCAGGTAGAGATACTTCGCCAGTTCAACGATCAGCGTTTGATAGGCTGCCAAGTCCTTGGTGACTTCCACAGGCAGCGTGTGCTGATCGAACCGCGGACCAACGAAACGGGGGGTTATGAAAGGGGACTCAGGCATGCTGTGCAAGCAAGTTAATTCCAGAATATCATCAGCAATGGGTCTTGACCTTTTTTAGCACGATCACACCTTGAACACCTTCATCACCTCATCCCCCAGGTGGTTGATCACCTTCACTGCGATGCGGCCGCTCTTGGGCTTGTCGAAGGGCCGTGAGGTATCGCTGTTGAGCGTCGCCCAGGCCTCTTGGTCGATCTCGGCTTTGAGCGTTGTCTTCAGCGACTCTGTAGGGGTCGTTGGCGCCGAGGAAGTAGGCGTGGCGCACGAAGAAGCTCTCCTCGTTGTAGTCCGTGTCGATGAACCAGCAGGCGATGCCGTCCGGCACCGTCGCTTTCCACTTCGCCGGTGCTGGGGTGGAACACGTCCACGCCGTTCACCTTTACGCGGTACTGGCCGTTCTTCTCGGGGATGATGTCGATGTCCGGCTCGCCGAAGATCGACGAAGAGGTTGCCCTTGCCGGTGTTCTTCAGATCGGCGGCCATGTGCAGGTCCGCGTTCATGCGGGCCTTCAGAACGGGCACCTTGCCGAGCTTCTGAACTCGGTGGCGTGGGCTTCGTAGTTGAACGCGCAGGCAATGAGCACGTCGAAGCCAGCATCGGCGGCTTCCCGTGCGGCGGCCACCAGATCGGTGCGCTGCACGGTGCCGAACTCGGGGCCGATGAAGATGGCAGCGCGCCGCTCCGTGTCGCCCTCCATGTATCGACCATCGGCACACACCAGATCGCCGGGCCAAGGGCTGAGGCGCCGTGAACGTGATCCGGTCTTCCTTGTGGGCCTGCTGCACACCGGCCATCGCAGGTTCTCCAGGATCATCTGCGCGAAGTCCTGCTTCGGCCCGTAGCCCAACTTGGCATCGCGCCAGGGTATCGATCAGCTCATCATTGTCATCCACACCGTTAGCATGCGGTGCGGGCTCAAGCTCTCGACCGTGAAGGGACCTGCAACGCGGACCTTCTTCTTGTCCTCATAGGGCTTGTCGTAGAGGTGCTCGAACTCGGCCTTGGCGGCAATGGACTTGTCGATCTCCTGCTGCCGTGCGATGCGTGCCTGCCACCAATCGGCGTGCAGCTTCTTCGAAGCATCCGGCCACTTAGCATCGGCTTCGCGAGGGATCTCCCATTCCTGCCAGGTCTTCTTGAGCGCGACGTTCAACTTCTCGCGCAGTGGCTCCAGCTTCGACTGCCATTGTCCCAGATGACATCGATCTCGGTGTTGTTGGCGATGGACTTGAGCGTGATGTGCGGCACGCGCTCGTAGACGAAGCCGTGGCGGATGTTCCCTTGCACGGGCTGCGAACTCGGCGCGGTGCGGGTGACTTCGGCTTCCTTGATCTGGCCTTCGCGGGAATCGGCCAGCAGGTAGAAGGGATAACGCGCGCCCATGATGCGGGCACGGGCCAGCGCCAGCGCAACGCGCGAGGTATCGATCGTGATCCAGCGGCGGCCCCATTGCTCGGCGACGGTGGCGGTGGTGCCGGAACCGCAGGTCGGGTCGAGCACGAGATCGCCGGGGTCGGTCGCCATAAGGAGGCAGCGTTTGACAACTTCAGACTGCAGTTTGAACAACGTAGACTTGGCGCTCGGTTCCGACCTGCGTTGAGTCCCATCGGTCGGTCAAAGGCAACATAGGAACATCATCAACGAATCGCTTGTAGCGAATCGTGTTTGTCGTCATTTCAACGCGGTCGGACATCGCAATTCGCTTCAGGCCCAGTTGAGTTGTCTTCCAATGCGTCCTTTCCGAATAGAGAAGACTTTTCCGGCAAACTCGAACTCACGGTCGCGCCCTCGGATTCGCCATCAGAATAGAGGGGAAAGAGCTGGAAGCGACGAAACGCATTGAGCTTGGGTGTCGTCTTTTTTCTCGTCGTTCGTCAGCGGTCGAATGCGAAACTCGGATTCACTGATATTGGTCGTAGCGGTCTAGCGAAGTGTGCCCCGCTTTTCGCTCAGTTATCAACTGACGGAACTTGCCGTTGGTGCGGCTCTTCGCGATACCAGAGAACGAAATCTACCGTGTTAGAGACGTAGTTTCCTTCAATGCCGCCAGTTTTTTGAAAGCTGATCAGGACGATGAAATTGTCCTCCCCAAACACCTCATCCATCACCGCCCGGACGCGGTGGACATTTTCATCGCCGATCTGCACGAAGATCGAGCCAGAATCGGTGAGGAGATCGCGGGCGACGGTGAGCCGATCCCGCAGGTATGTGAGGTAGCTGTGGATGCCGTCGCGCCAGGTGTCCCGGAATGCTTTGACCTGTTCCGGCTCTCGAGTGATGTGTCGGCCGTTGCCGTCCTTCACGTCGCGACTTGTCGTCGACTCACTGGAAGTTGCTGTTGAATTTGATGCCGTAGGGCGGGTCGAGGTAGATGCACTGCACCTTGCCGCGGAGTCCTTCACGCTCGGCCAGACTCGCCATCACCTGCAGGCTAGTCGCCCAGGATCATCCGGTTGGTCCAGTTCTGGTCGTGCTGGTAGAACTCGGTCTTGTCCGCGCCCTTCGGGTATGCCATTGAAGTCCGTGAACAGGTCGGGTCTAGCATTAGACCCTTCGTCCTTGCGCGCCTTGCGTCTGCACGCAGCAGGTCGTCGATCAGACCTTCGGGTGCACCTTCTCCTGGATGTAGAGCGGCGGCGCTTGGACCACCAGGTCGCTCCAGTCCTGCTCGTCCTTGCCGCGCCACACCAGTTGCGGATCCAGGTCCGTGTTGCGCGCGTACTCAACTCGACAGGGTGCTTATCCTCCTCCTTCAGCACGCGACTGGTACTCCGCCGTCGGAATGTTCTTCCGCTTGTCCTCCTCGTGCTGGAGAGCCTCGACGGTCTTCGCCGGCGTTGGGCTTGCTCTTCTTCGCCATGGTCTACTTCGCTCCTTCCCGACGGTTGCCGTAGCGGCCGTCTCGATCATCTTGTTGAACTCCTCTCTCCACCTTGGCCTTGAAGTCCGCCTCGATCTGGTACACCTCGGTGAACTCGGCGAAGGCCCAGCGGCCGTGGGTGCCCAGGTGGTTCACGCCCGGCACCCAGTAGGTCTCCATCGTGTCGCTTCTTCTCCTTGGCGTCCTCGCCCCGGTAGCCCTTGATCTCGACTATCAGGTGCAGCAGGTCTTCGGCCCGTGCCCGTCATCCACCAGCACGATGAAGTCCGGGATATACTTCCGCATCTCGGAGCCGTAGCGGTAAGGCACTTCCAACCCGAGGTTGTGGTTCTTCACGTAGGCACGCACCCGCGGATGCGCCTTCGGCCACGCGGCAGAACTCGCCTTCCCACTCGCTGTCCAGCATCGACCCAATTGACGTGGCAGCGCTGCGGGCTCGGTCTCCCAGCGTCAGCGTCTTGCGAGGTGTTGAAGTTGCACGTGGCCGTGGAGCCGGTGGGGTTGTAGGGGTCCAGCACGGCCTTGATCGGGCGCTCGCCGACGAACGCGCGCGTGATCCCGGCCGTGATCCGCTCGCAGGCCATGTCCGCCAGCTCCTTGTACATGAGCTGGGCCGGGTAGGTGCCGCCCTTGCAGACGCAGGCAGTTGTCCAGCCATTGCTTCGCAATGCGCTTCAGCTGGCCGAAGAGGTGCAGCTTCGGCTCCTCCCCGGGATCCCGCCATTTGGTGTACAGCAAGCGCGAGTGAGCATGGAAGAGCAGCGTCGATGGCCGCATGTCGCCCATGTGCTCAAGGTTCAGGTCCACCGCTCGCCGATGATGCCCGGAGTTCCGCGTCATCGGACGGGCCCACCAGATCGGGCGTCAGCTCCAGCATGGAGTCCTCGTTGAAGTCGGCCGTCAGCCGTTCCTCCGGCAGCTCCACCCGGTAGCCCTCCACCCGCGGGAACCGGATCTCCAAGTGCATCGCGCTCGGGCGCATGGCCTTGCACCTGGATGGTCTCGCGCGGCGGCTGCGGCGGCGCGATCACCGGCTTGGCCGTGAAGTCGAACGGGATGCCCAGCACGTCGGCATACTCCACGTTGAACAGCCCCTCTTCGTTCAGTTCGTAGGACTGGCGCCGCAGCGCGCGGCCGATCACCTGCTCGCACAGCAGCTGCGTGCCGAAAGCCCGGACGCCGAGCACGTGCGTCACGGTGTTGGCGTCCCAGCCTTCGGTGAGCATGGAGACCGAGACCACGCAGCGGATGGCGCCGCCCAGCCGGCCCGCCTTGCCCACCGTGTTCATCACCTCGCGCAGCAGTTCCTGGTCCGTCATGTTGTCGGCCTGCCGGCGATCGCCCGTACGCTCGACGATCTCGCGCCGGAAGCGGTCGATCTCGTCCGCGGCCATGCTCGCGGAAGTTGTCGTCGAGCGCCTCGCCCGATTCGAGCTGCTCGCTGTCGATCAGCAGCGTGTTGGGCCGCGCCAGCGGATTGCCGTGTTCGTCGAAGTTGCGGAACAGCGCCAGGCGGCCGTTCTCCAGCGTGGTCGTGCCGTCGTCGTTCTTCCGGTGGAAGCCGGAGATGTAGTCGTAGACCAGCTTCGAGATCGCGGTGTTCTTGCAGACCACGATGAAGCACGGCGGCACGCTGATGCCCGCCTCCTGCCAGAGCTGGAAGGTCTTCTCGTAGTGGCCGTAGAGCGCCTCAAGGCCGTCTGCAGCCGGGCAGGCAGGCTCAGCGGGTCGAGCTCTCCGCCTTGCCGCGCCCCTTCTTCGGCATGTCCTTGCCGGATGTGCTCCCACAGGTTGCGGAACATCGGCATCTCGTCGCCGGGGATGTTGTCCGCCACCGGCACCCGCGGCAACTTCACGATGCCGCACTCGATGGCATCCATCAGCGAGAAGTCGCTCATCGTCCAGGGGAACAGCGTGCCCTCGGCATAGCCCGAGCCGCGCAGGAAGAACGGCGTCGCCGACAGGTCGATCACCCGGGCGACGCCCGAGCTTGCGGTTCACCGTCTCCAGCGCCGGAGATCCACAGCCGCGCGGCCTCGTTGTTCTTCTCCGCCTCCTTCCGTTCGTCGCCCTTCAGGTCTTCGTCGTCCTCGTCTCGTCGCGGCTTCTCGCGGTAGCAGTGGTGCGCCTCGTCGTTGAGCACCAGGATGTTCTTCATGCCCATCAGGTCCGGCATCACCCGCTGGAGCATCTGGCCTTCGGTTTCCAGCGTGTTCGAGCTCCTCGCCGTCCGGCCCTGCAGCAGCGAGCGGCCGCCCTTGCGAGAGCTCCATCCGCTCGCGCAGCTTGAAGGCGTGGTAGTTGGTGATGACGATCTTGGCCCGGTTCGACTCCTCCAGCATGTCGCCGGCACCAGCTCGCGGCTTGCGTAGTAGCTGTCCGGGTCGTTCGGCTGCAGCACCCGCAGGCGGTCCTTGATCGTGAGGCCGGGCGCGACGACCAGGAAGCCGCGGGTGAACCGCTTGCTGTCCGGGCGGCGCACGGCGTTGATCGTCTGCCAGGCGATCAGCATCGCCATCACCGTCGTCTTGCCCGCGCCCGTGGCCAGCTTCAGCGCCAGGCGCATCAGCTCCGGATTCGCGTCCTTGTTGGCGTTGGCCAGGTGCTCGAGGAACCGCTTGCCCGGCTTGCGACGTTCGGCGCCACCTCGGTCAGCCAGATCGCCGTCTCCACCGCCTCCATCTGGCAGAAGAACGGGCCGGACGCCGCTGAAGTCGTGGTGCCGCCAGTGCTGCAGCAGCCGCGCCGTCTCCGGCGTCACCTGCCAGTGGTTGGGGTTGGGCAGCGTCCGCCACGGTCCACCTGCTGGCGCAGCTCGTTGATGATCGAGGTCGGGTCGTACTGCTGCTCCTGCGGTGGAGAGGCCCTTGCCTTCGTCGAAGACCATCGCCTCCTGCTGCTGCTGGCGCTTGCGCTTCTTCGGCTTGGGGATCGGCGTGATGAACTCGGCCGCGGCGGGACAGGACGGTCTGTGTCGGCTGCCCGTCTCGTCGAGCTCCCAGTGCTGGCTCGGGCTTCTCATAGGGCGAGTTGAGGATGGGGTGGTCGAAGAAGGGGTTGGACATGGGTCGGGTTCCGGGGCTCAAAGTACCAAGGGGGCGCTACGGGGGAGAGGCTGGCGCATCATTTGTCAAGCACGCTACACCCCCAGTTGATTCATGGGTCTACCAGTCCATCGAACTTCACATAGAAGCCTTCCTCACCCTCGGGCGACATGCCGGCAGGCATCAGACCAACAGGCGCCATGGCAACGCGGCTGATACCGTTCTGTGCAGCGAAGGCCTTCAATTCATCAAGGTGAGCCGGGCTGTAGGAGGGGTTCTCTGGGGCACGTGTCACGGTCACCTTAACGGCTACAAGCTTCCCCATGCCTCGTAGCACGAGTGAATAGGGATCATCCGGGACATTGCTGCCGCCGAGTATCTCAAATCCATCCCGCCGCATTATATCGGCTACGGTTTGCAACGCGAGGTTGTAGTCCTTTTCTGTGGTGGTCCTTTCAGGACTCATTTCGAAACTGTTCAGGGTGGATCGTATTGGTCGTGTCAGCTTTTGGGTGTGTATTGGCTTATGTGCCTGTTCGCATTAGGCTTATGGCCGATCCGCTGCGCGGCTTCTGAACTGCTGGGCCTTGGGCCTAACAGCTTTCGGCTCGGAAACTAGGAGACCAAGAGGCTCGCAAGCCTGCAGTCCTGGCACATGAAAAGGGGAATGAACCGAAAGCGGAAATGTCATGGGAGAGAGCGGCAAGCTAAGCGGCGGGGATGGCATGCACAAATACCCAGTTTCCTTGATTTTTTTGGGGGTGCGGGTTACGCAGTAGCTGCGTTGGCCACGAGCTTGAGCCTCGAGCCTCGAGGCTCAGGTGACGCAGTCGCTGCGCTGGCTTGGGCCTTTAAGCCTCGAGCTCTTTCAGTTGCCGCAAGCTTGGCGTTGGCCTTGAGCCTCGAGCTCAGGTGACACAGTCGCTGCGCTGGCTGAGTGCCTTTTGGCCTTTGAGCCTCGAGCTTTTTCAGTTGCCGCTGGCTTGGCGTTGGCCTTGAGCCTCGAGCTCAGGTGATGCGTGGCTGCGCTGGCTTGGGCCTTTTGAGCCTTGAGCTTTTTCAGTTGCCGCAGGCGCCGCGTTGGCCTCGAGCCTCGAGCTCAGGTGACACAGTGGCTGCGCTGGCTTGGGCCTTTAAGCCTTTGAGCCTCGAGCTTTTTCAGTTGCCGCAGGCGCGGCGTTGGCCTCGAGCCTCGAGCTCAGGTGACACAGTGGCTGCGCTGGCTTGGGCCTTTGAGCCTCGAGCTTTTTCAGTTGCCGCAGGCGTGGCCTTGGCCTCGAGCCTCGAGCTCAGGTGACACAGTCGCTGCGCTGGCTGTAGTGCCTTTGGCCTTTGAGCCTCGAGCTTTTTCAGTTGCCGCAGGCTTGGCGTTGGCCTCGAGCCTCGAGCTCAGGTGACACAGTCGCTGCGCTGGCTGTAGTGCCTTTTAGCCTTTGAGCCTCGAGCTTTTTCAGTTGCCGCAGGCTTGGCGTTGGCCACAGGCCTCTGGCTCAGGTGACACAGTCAATGAAGATCGCTTCGGCTCCGCCAGAGCGCGGATCCTCGCGAATGCGGTGGGTAGTTGCCGCAGGCTTGGCGTTGGCCACAGGCCTCTGGCTCAGGTGACACAGTCAATGAAAGATCGCTTCGGCTCCGCCAGAGCGCGGATCCTCGCGAATGCGGTGGGTAGTTGCCGCAGGTGCTGCACGTGCCGAGGTGGTAGATGATGCGTTCCATGATGGGGCGAAGCGCGCGAACGTTCAGCTGGCTGCAAGCACCGGTGTGCAGTGGATCTCTCAGCGCATGCGCTGCGGGTCAACGTCCACGATCAACTTGTCGATGCGCGCGCCATCCATATCGGCCACTTCGATGGCCATGCCCCCCCACGTGGTGCGTTCACCAACGACCGGGATATGACCTGTACGATGGAGCACAAGGCCGGCAACCGTGTCCGCATCCACATCGCGCACCAGCCCCGATCGGTCCAGCCGCACCAGCAGATCATGCAGCGGGTAGTGGCCATCCACCAGCCACGTGCCATCCGGGCGCAGCACCAACTGATACTCGTCGCGGTGGAAATCGCTCACATCCCCCACCAGGGCCTGAAGGATATCGCTGATGGTGACCACGCCCGAGGTGGCGCCGAGTTCATCGGCCACCAGCGCGTAGCCCTGCCCGCTGGCCTTGAACTGCTCGAGCGCTTTGTAGGCCGTCATATCCTCGTGCACAAAGACCGGAGGCTCCATCAGGGTGCGCAGGTCCAGGTCCGGCGAATCCATGTGCTGCAGGAGCTTTTGCAGGGGCACCACACCGATCACATCGTCCAAGGTGTCCTCCACCACCGGGAAGAAGCCGTGCACCTCTTCGCGGAGCATCCGGCGGATGTCGGCGGCATCATCGCCAGCGCGCAGCACGCGCACATCGCGACGGTAGGTCATCAGCGAGCTCACCTTGCGATCGCCCAGCGTAAAGACCCGCTCCACGATGTCCTGCTCGATCTCCGCCACCGCACCACCCTCGGTCCCTTCCTGCACCATGGCACGGATCTCCTCCTCGGTAACGCCGCCGCCCGGCTTGGGCTTGATCCGGAGGATGCGCAACAGTGCGTCGCTCACGGTGGTCAGCAGCCAGATGAAGGGCGCGGTGATGATCGAAACGGCGCGCATGGGCAGGGCCATCAGCTTGGCGATCGGTTCGGGCATGGTCAAGCCGATGCGCTTGGGCACCAGTTCACCCAGCACCAGGGTGAAAAAGGTGATGCTGATCACCACGCACGCCACGGCCAGCGAGTGGGCGTACGGCGCGAGCGCGGGTATGCGCTCGATCACGGTCTGCAGGTCGGCGGTGATGTTCTCCCCGCTGTAAATGCCGGTGAGCACACCGATCAGTGTGATGCCGATCTGCACCGTACTGAGGAAGCGGCTGGGGTCGTTCGCCAGTTGTAGCGCGACCTTCGCGCGCGTGTCGCCCCGTTGGGCATCCGCCTCCAGACGGTTCTTGCGGGCGCTCACCAGGGCGATCTCGCTCATGGAGAACACCCCGTTCAGCAGGATCAACAGCAGCAGGATCAGCAGTTCCATCCGCGTAAAGATCGCTCCACGTGGAATGAACTTGGCACAACTGTGGCAACGACCGGTATTTTCGTCGGCCCACGGACCGAAAGCTCATGCGCAACCTCCTCCTATCACTGGCCTTGTGCCTCTCCGCCTCCACCGCGTTCACCCAGATCCCTTGCCGTATGGAGACTCACCATTGCCGGTGCGGGGGGCAGGAAGATCTTCCTCGCCAACTACTACGGAAACCAGCTCTTCTACGCGGACAGCGCCGTGGCCGATGCCCAAGGGCTGGCCGTGTTCGCGCGACCAAGCGGCTACAAGCCCGGCCTCTACGCGGTGCTGCCAGGCGCCGGGCGTTTCGAAGTGGTGGTGAACGAACCCGTGGTGAAGATGAGCACCGAGGCCAGCGACCTCGTGGGCAAGCTGCGCGTGATCGAGAGCCGCGAGAACACCCTGCACCATGTGGACCGGAAAGTGGCGGCCGCACTGCCCGAGCCCGAGCGCTCCAAGCGCCTGATGGACATCGCCGAGGCCAACAAGGGAACCTTCGTCGCCTCGCTCATCCGCATGGAACTGCGAGCCCGAGAAGCTCGACGTGAAGAAGCCGGATGGTTCACCGGACAGCGCCGCCACCACCGACCGCTGGCGCGCGCATTATTGGGATAACACCGACCTCACCGACAACCGCATCGTGGGCACGCCCGTTTTCCAGAACCGCCTGGAGATGCTGCTGGCCGTGGGCCTGCCGCAAAAGCCCGATCCCATCGTGAACTATCTGGACAGCCTGATCGCGCGCGCCGGGAAAGCGGAGGACGTGAAACGCTTCATCGTGGGACTGGCCACGAAGAAGTACGCGGAGCAACCCACACAGGGACTTGGCGCTGTGTGCGTGCGCATGGCCCAGCGCTACGTATGCACCGGCCCCGACAATAAGCCCGCGGCGGATTGGAAACCCGAGGACAGCTGGCGCAAGACCTGCCTGAAGGCCGCGCGCAAGGCCGCCCTGATCGTCGGCGCGAAAACGCGCGACATCGTACTGGCCGATACCACCGGCAAGAAATGGATCAGCCTGCACGACATGCCGCAGAGCTGTGTGATCGTGGCGCTGTGGGGGCCGCACTGCAGCCATTGCAAGCAGGCCATTCCGTTGCTGTATGAACACTACCTGAGCGAACTGAAGGCGCTCGATGTGGGCGTGTATGCCGTGGCCGAGACCACCGACGGCGAGCTCTTCGCCGACTGGAAGAAATTCGTGAAGGAGCACAAGCTGGACTGGGTGAACGTGGGCGTGCCCTGGCCTGAGTACAGCGACTGGCGCACGAACCCCGAACGCCTGAAGAACTCGCCGACCACGCGCGAAAGCCTGAACTACGTGGAGACCTGGGAGATGACCGGCACGCCGCGCTTCTATGTGCTCGACAAGGAGCGCCGCATGGTGGCCCAGCCCGCTACGCTCAAGGAACTGTTCACCGTGGTGAAGGAGCTTCAGGCGAGGGGGAAGTGACGGCCTTGGGCACGCGCTCGCCGCTCCCGCGCGATACCTCCGCCCGGTCGGAGCGCGAGGCTTGAACTGGTTCAAGGGAACACGCCTTCGCCTCCCCGATCTTTGTGGTGCCATGGATCGCAAACGCTTCCTCACCACGCTTAGCCGCGATCCCGCTCGCCGGAACAGCCATGGAATTGAGCGCGCTCACCAGCATCACCGAGCCCTTCAAGCCAACACCGCGCATGCCGGTGCTCTTTCTGGGCCACGGCAGTCCGATGAACGCCATCGAAGAGAACGAGTTCGTGCAGGGTTTCCGGAAAGTGGGCAGCGAGGTGCCACGACCACAGGCGATCCTGGTGATCAGCGCACATTGGGAAACGCGTGGCACGCAGGTGACGGCGATGGAGCGACCAACGACCATCCACGACTTCGGTGGCTTCCCCAAGGCGCTCTTCGATGTGCAGTACCCGGCGCCGGGAAGTCCCGAGCTGGCCAAGGAGACGAAGCGTCTGGTGAAGAGCACCGACGTGGTGCTGGACCAGCAATGGGGCTTGGATCACGGTGCGTGGAGCGTGGTGAAGCACCTGTATCCGAACGCCGATGTGCCGGTGATCCAGATGAGCATCGATCACACCCTTGCGCCTGAGAAGCACTACGCGCTGGCAAAGGAGATCGCCTCGCTGCGCGACAAGGGCGTGCTCATCATCGGCAGCGGCAACATGGTGCACAACCTGGGCATGGTGGCGTGGGAGAAGCTCAACGAGTCGTATGCGTTCGATTGGGCGCAAGAAGCGAGCGACCGGATGGAACGCGCCATCACCAGCGGTGATCATGCGCCCCTGATGAACTTCCACACGCAGGGCAAAGCCTTCGACCTGGCGATCAACTCCGGCGAGCACTTCCTGCCGCTGCTGTATGCACTGGCGCTGCAGGACAAGGATGAGCAAGCCTCGCTCTTCAACCAAAAGCCCGTTGGTGGTTCGCTCACCATGACCTCGGTGAAGATCTCGAAGGCCTGATTACCATGCAGCCACATCGGCCTCGCCATTCTCTTAATGACCTCATTCACCCTCAACGGCTGCTCACAGCCCACACCGAACATGACCACCGCCACGAACCCACTGCTCTGCGATCCCGACACCGGCGTATGCGCCGTGCCCGGCATGGATGCCGGGACGGAGGCCACCTTGCTGCAACCCAAGGCCGCGCAGACCAAGTCCATCACCCTGCTCTACTTCACGGACCCCATCTGTAGCAGCTGCTGGGGCGCCGAGCCGCAATTACGCCGCTTGAAAGCGGAGTATGGCGACGCGATCGACATCCAATACCACATGGGCGGCCTGCTGCCTTCGTGGGACGTGTACAACAGCGGCGGCATCAGCAAGCCCAGCGATGTGGCCGGGCACTGGGACGAGGTGAGCCCGCACTACCGCATGCCCATCATCGGCGACGTGTGGCTGGAGGATCCGTTGCCCAGCAGCTATCCACCGAGCATCGCCTTCAAGGCCGCCCAGTTGCAGGACCCCGCCAAGGCGCTGGTCTTCCTGCGCCGCCTGCGCGAGCAGGTGCTGGTGGAGAAGAAGAACATCACCAAGTGGGCGGTGATTCGACTGAGGCGGCAGGTTTCGCAGGGCTCGATGTCACACGGTTGGAGAGCGACTATTCCGGCGCCGCCAATGCGCTCTTCCAGGCGGACCTTACGTTGGCCCGCTCGCTCGGTGTGCGTGGCTTCCCCACCTTCATCTTCAGCAACGCGGCCGGTGGACGAGAGCTCGTCTACGGCGCGCGGCCCTACGCCACCTTCGAGGCAGCGGTGAAGGCCTTGAAGCCAGATGCGAAGGCGGCTGCCGTGCCTGCTACACTCGATGACTTGTTCAAGGCGCATCACTCATGGTGCGCGGAGGAAGTGGCCGTGATGCTGGGCATCACGCATGCGGAGGCACTGGAGCAGCTGAAGTCCGCTGAGGTCAAGGGCCGGTTGCGCGCCGTCCATACGCGGAACGGAAGTGTCTGGCACCGGATATGAATGGATGTTCAGCCTCCGGACAACGGCTTGCACAAGCCACCTTAACGTCCCTCGGCACACGGACCGGAATAGGTTGAAGACCATGCGCACCTTACTCATCACAGCGATAGCCGCATTAGCCATGTCGTCCCCGCTACATGCCCGAGCCGCCTTTGCGGACCTCCACTACCTGGTGCGCGCAGCCCATACTCCACCAGTGACAAGCCGCCGGTCCTCATCCTGCTGCACGGCGTGGGCAGCAACGAACAGGACCTGTTCTCCTTCGCGGACCGCATTCCCGGCGAGTATCTGGTGCTATTCGCTGCGCGCGCCGAACACCCTTGGGCCGGGGAGCTACGCATGGTACCAAGTGGACTTCTCCACGGGCAAGCCGGTGTACGACCCGGAACAGGCGGAGCGGAGCCGTGCAACGCTCATCCATTTCATTGAGGAACTGGGGAAATCAAGCATGCCTTCGATCCCGGGCGCGTGGTCCTGTGCGGCTTCAGCCAGGGGGCGATCATGGCCTACAGTGTTGCGCTCACAAGGCCGGATCTGGTTCGCGGCATCGCCGCCATGAGCGGCCGCTTGCTGGAAGAGGTGAAGCCACTGGTGAAGCCCTCAACAGCGCTGAAGCAACTCGCGGTCTTCATCTCGCATGGCACACAGGACGGCACACTGCCTGCTCACCATGCCCACGAAGCAGAGGCGTACCTGCGCTCCATCGGCATGAGCCCTGCACTGAAGACATACAACGAAGGCCACACGATCAACGCAACGATGCTGGCGGATCTGGTGGAGTGGCTGAACGCGCGCCGATAGGCCGCTCAGAACTCCGCGCTCTTCGGGCGCCTGCGCCAGAGCGCTCCGGCGACGGCGCGCGTGCACGGGCCTGCCTGCCGAAGGCATGGAAGGGGATCACGTCGCGGATGTTGCCCATGCCGGTGACGAAGAGCACGAAGCGCGGTAGAGGCGAGCTTCACCCCGGATACACTTTTCGCACCGCCTCGTGCCGGCTGCTCACCTGCAGCTTCTCATAGATGTTGCGGATGTGCACGCGTACCGTGCCGATACTGATGCCGCCCTTTTCCGCGATCTCCTTGTACATGAGACCTGCTGCAAGACCGTCCACGATCTCGCGCTCCTTGGCGGTGAGCTGGTGATCGCTGATGCTCGCGCGGGCCTGCCCTTGGAAGGAACTCACCACCATACGCGCGATGGCCGGGCTCATGGGCGAGCCACCTTCCATCACATCATGGATCGCGGGAACCAATTCCTGTGCGCTCAAGCTCTTCAGCAAATAGCCCGTGGCGCCTGAGCACAGCGCCTGGAAGATGTAGTTCGGGTTCCGAAGACGGTGCTGATGATGTACTGCACCTGCGGGTTCAGCAGCTTCGCCTTCGCCACGCATTCGATGCCGTTGGTGCCGGGCATGTTGATGTCCATCACCACCACATCGGCCTCCGCACCGGTGAAGTCCTTGAGGAATGCATCGCCGCTGGGGAAGGCCTTGACGAAAAGAATGCTGTTATCCGCGGAAAGGATGCGTCGCACCAGGTCGCGGATCTCCTCATCGTCCTCGACCACCACTACGCGCACGCGCTTCGTCATGCCGCCAAAGGTCGTTCAGGTGAGTGTACCGTGGGCCCGCATCGATGTGCCCTTGCCGGGCGCACTGGTCACGGTGAGCTTTCCGCCATGTTGCGCGATGCGGGCCGGCATGTTCCGCAGGCCGTTCCCGCGGTCGGGCACAGCGGCCATATCGAAGCCGAGGCCATCGTCATCCACGCGCAGCTCGAAAGCATCCGCCCGCAGGTCCAGCTTCAGCCGCACCAGGGTGGCGTGCGCGTATTTGAGGATGTTGTTGAAGCATTCGTTCAGCACCAGGTGCAGGTCGCGCTTCAAGGCGGGGGCGATCTGCGCGCCGGGGTCCACCGCGTGCAACTCCAGGTCGAAGCGGATGCCGTTGTCGCCAAGCAGGCGTTGTGCCAGATCGCGCACATGGTCAAGCATGCCTTGATGCGTGTCGCGTTGTGGATCCACGGCCCATACCACATCGCTCAATGCACGGCTCACATTCCGGGTGTGCTCGCTGATGCGCGCGAAGGTCTTGCCCAGCTCGTCCGGATCCTGCGACTTCTGTGCGGCCACTCCACTGAGCAGGGCGATCTTCGTGAGGCTGGTCGATCTCGTCATGGATGTCCCGTGCGATGCGTGTGCGCACCTGTTCCGCTTCGCGGGCCTTTTCGCTCTCGATCAGTTGCGCTTGTGTGCGCTGGATCTCGTCGTTCTTCCGTCGGAGTTCATCGGCCGCGCGGCTCTTGGCACGGAAGGACCGTACCACACCAGCGCCAGCAGGAGCGCCAGCACCCCGATGCTGATCGCCGCCCATTTCTGCACCTGCTGCTTGCGCAATTCGGCATTCGCCAGCGCCATCTCCTTTTCGCGCGCGAATTCCTGACGCGCTTCCTCCGTCGCCCGCACTTTCGCGATGCCCATGTCCACCCAGATGGAATTCTTGCCCTCTTCCAGGTCCGTATATGCCGCCGACCATTCGTTCGCGCTTGCATGGGCCAAGGCGCGCAGCAGCACAATGGTGGCGATGCTGTTGGTGTCACCCAGTTCACCTGCGATGTTCAATGCGCTATCCAGGTCCGGAAGGAACGCGCGGGATTCCCCAGCGGCATGTGCGTGCGCGCCCTGAGCACGAGGTACCGCATGGGTAGTCGGATTCCCCGATCAGTTCCGGATGTGCGGCGATGGAATCGAATTGCACGCGCTCCAGACCATATTCGCCTTCAGCGTAGTAATTCTCGGCCAGGTTGAAATGCGTGCCCACGGCATGCGGCACATCCCCCGCGCGGGTATACAGCTCCATCGCCTTCTGGAACCAGAGGACCGCACTGTCCCATTGCCGCATGTTGGTCATGGTGCTGGCGAAGCCATGGTATGCATCGCCCAGATGGTGCCCTGCTCCAGTGGTTCCAGCTCCGCGAAGGCCGCCCGGTAGCTGGCCGCACTGTTCACGTTGTCCCCCATCTCACGCAGCGTATGCCCTTCATACGTGAGGGCCCTGCCCTGCTCCCGATCATGCATCGATGGCCCTGGCCAACTTCTCATCCGCCGGAATCCTTCCATGGCCAGGTGCCATTGCCGCATGCTGAAGAAGGCCATGCCCTTGAGCTTGACGAGCCTCACCAGTTGTTTCTGCAAGCCGACGCTCAACGCGCTGCTTCCGGTGAGCCGGGAGATGCCACGCTCAGCGTTGGCCAGCACACTGTCCATTTCTCCGTTGAGCCAGTAGTGTTGAGCCAACTTTCCTGAAGCGGCCGCATAGGCGGAATCACTCATTGCCTGCGTTCGCATGGCGTGGCGAAGGCTGTCGATCGCTGGTTCCTGTGCAGCCGCCTCGCTGAGCGGGATCAGCAGCGCACATAACACAAGCAGGCAAGGGGGTCGTGACATGTCAGCCGAATTGGGTGGTGTACGTGTTCAGGTCGAGCAGCAGCCGCTTCTCCACCAGCGTGAGCGGCCCTGCACCGGTGATGTGCTTGATCAGCTCCAGCGCGGCGATGTTGGCCATGATGGCATTGCTCGCAGCCATGGTCGGAGCGATGCTGCGCGCGTTGAAGGCCTTGATGTTCTCCGGTTGCGCATCGACAACGGGGCCCAGGAACTGAAGAGTTCCTCATAGCCCTTCGTGTCCGGCCCCAGCAATGGGCCGATGAGCCCCTGCGTGGTCATGTAGCCGCACTTGATGAAGTGGTAGTCGAATTCCTTGCGCGCATCGCTCACCCAATTGACCAATTGCACAGGCCGATCCGCGCTGAGCATCACATGGCGCACCTTCGGGAAGCGCGCGATGAGCGCTCGCCAATCGGTCTCGCTGCTCACCGTCGCGACCGCTGTTGCCACCCCGCACGTGGGTGCCACACGCAGCAGGCCCTCCCGGGCGGCGTCCACCTTTTTCCAGCCCATATCGCTCGCCGCGAACAATATCTGCCGATGCAGGTTGCTCTCTTCCACCACATCCCCGTCCACCAGCGTGATGGACC
>CAWFCK010000001.1:0-373883 GCA_963814325.1 uncultured Flavobacteriales bacterium | reverse complement strand
CAGCGATCTGGTGTGTCCTGCCAGCTTTGATCTGGGTGAAGCATCACAAGGTGGTTATTCATAGTGGGGACCGAAGGCAACGACAAACCAGCTCAAATATCCTGACATGTTCCGCGCAGCCGATTTGATGCTGCTGAATAAATGCGGACCTGCTGCCCTATCTGGAATTCGATGTAGCGCTGGCGATTGACTATGCGTTGCGGATTAATCCAAGGTTAAAAGTGATTCGTGTTTCAGCTACCAGCGGTTTAGGCATGGCGGAATGGCTTGATTGGATAAATGCGGGTTGCCGCGATTTTCTCCCTTCCCGCAGGCGGGGGAAGGGGTGGGGATGAGGGTCTGTGAATATTCATAAAACCGTTATTTATTTAACACCCCTCACCCCCTGCCCCTCTGTGGGCCGATGGCCCATCCCTCGCATCGCTCGGAACCGCACCTCTGGTGCGTCCTGCACCCCTCCGGGCTGGTCCCGCCTGCGGGAGAGGGGAGCAATAAATGCTCATCAAGCTACCCACCTCCGGCCCCTCTGTTATAGCCTGCGGTGCATGGCTAAAAAACACCGTCTGCGTCACGCGCGGCAACGAGGCGCATGTGTCGCAGTTGATCGGCGATCTGGGCTTCTGCCGAGGCGAGGACTGAAGCTGGAGCAAAAGCGTGGCCCGATTTATGTAATAGAGAGCTTGAAGTGCTTCCTGAAATCGTGGCGCACGATCTGCATCCTGATTTTTTATTTGGTCGAGGCGCTGGACGCAGCTAGCGAAAAGAATGTGATAGATTCGAGATTCCAGAAGGGGGAGTACCACTTCTATCGTGAGCATGGATTTGGAGAAAAAGAGCGAGACTCTTCCCTGTCGAACTCGGATGTTGCCAACCCCTGCGCAAGATCGCCATTCTCATTGAGAATCGCCGCAACGTCTACCTGAAGGGGAATGGCGCCAAACTCATCTTCCACGATCGCATCATCCCGTTTGCGATCCTGGATTCAACCGTGACCCTTGAAGGATTCACAGTCAACTGGGAGCGGCCGCTTATGTCCCAAGGCCTCGTCGTCGCGTATCGGGTCGCGATGGATTCACGCTCAAGATCGATCAGAAGCAGTTCCGTATGTGCTTGAGGACGGAAAGCTCTCGTTCACGGATACAACCTGGAAGCGCAGCCCGTGGGGGTTGATGGAGTTCGATCCTAAAACCCAGGGCGTAGAGCATATGGGACAGGTGATTCGGGCATTACGGACGGGAACTGGCGCACAGCTAAAGTGACGGAGCCCGCACGGGCCAAGTGCGGTTCGAGTTTCCATCCAAACGTGGGCCCTCGGTTGGGAATGTCCTCGTCATACGGCATGGGACTCGGGATCACGCCGGCACCTATATTCAAGAAGATTCCAAGGATATCAAGCTTGTGAACGTGGCCTATAGGCACACCTCGGGGCTGCCGGAGTCCTCGCTCAGTCTCAGAGAACCTCACCTTCAAAAACGTTGATGTGGCACCGATGCGGCAAGTCGGCGGCTCTTTGCTGGGCACGACGATGGCTTCCACCTGTCCAACTGTAAAGGCCAGATCACTGTCGATGGGTGCAGCTTGAGGGGCTTATGGATGATCCAATCAACGTCCATGGGACGGCGGTTCGCGTCGTTGCGAAGGTCGATACGAGCACGCTCCGGTGCCGCTTCATGCACGAGCGGAAAGCGTGGGCTTGAGGTTTGGCGATCCGGGTGACGAGGTGTCGTTCGTCAACCACGAGACGATGCTGAGCCGCGACGTTGGGAAGTTGAAGGCCATCAAACGTCTCTCGCCGCAAGAGTTTGAGGTTGCCTTTGAGGCTCCGGTGTGCCCACGACTTTGAACATTGAGGACGCGCTCGAAGAACCTCACGTGGACGCCGTCGTTCACGGTTCGCAACTCGACCTTCGGGACGGTGCCGGCGCGGGGACTCTTGATCTCTACCCCCAAGAGAGTCCTGGTCGAGCGTAACGTCTTTTCGTTCGAGCGGAGCCGCTATCCTAATAGCAGGAGACACGAACTACTGGTTCGAATCGGGAGCTGTGACGGACGTGGACAATTCGTGGGAATCGGTACCGAGAGCTCCAACGCGGTCTCCATACCGTCGGCGATGCGGTGATCAGCATCCATCCCGAAATCCCTAAGCTCGGCAATCGCCCATTTCACCGAAACATCAAGATCGAGGACAACGTCTTCCTCGCCTTTGACGCGTCGCTGCTGTGGGCAAAATCCGTGGACCGGCTGGCCTTCCGCAAGAACGAAATCGCCTTCAGCAACGCATACAAAGCGTGGCACCCGAATCGCGAGGGTCTCACGTTCATCGGCTGCGAGAACGTGCGGGTGGGCCAGAACAAAGTGGACAAGCGGTTCCTTGGCCAAGGCGTGCGGATCGAAGGCGGAAGCCGTCAACAGTCAAGGTGAAGGGTTGGAACTTGGGAGGCTGAGCACCCGTCAAGCCGGCCGCGGGTTGAACTGGAGCAGCATGCTCTTCACCATTGCCACTCTAGTCGCCGAGCCTCCACCCCTCCTAACGACACCGCGATTCGGTGGACTCAGATCGCGCCGGGGGTGTGGAAGGGGCAGGTCGGGCAAATTGATCTGCCGACGCTGACATCCGTTGCGGGCTCCGACCCCCAGGTGGCCGCGTTGGGGAGTATTGCCAAGGCACCAGGGCTCGCGCCCACTTTCGCAAAGGCGCATGGCACGACCGCATCCGACTTTGCCTCCGTGCGCCTACCCTTGGGAAAGGAGGAAAAGCTCTACGGAGTCGGGCTCCAGATGACGGGTTCGAACCGCCGCGGCGGCATCTACGGCTACCGCGTGGACCACTACGCTCCAGCAGATGGCCTCATGCGCCGGTGCCCCTCTATGTGAGCAGCCGTGGGTACGCCGTCTTCTTCAACACCTCGCGACCGTGTACGATCTATGCAGGGGTCGGCAATCGACGTGATGCCGAGAATCCACCTGCACGGGACAGAAACACCGACCCGAGTTGGGATGCGCAGCCCCCG
The DNA here is from genome assembly GCA_963814325.1 of uncultured Flavobacteriales bacterium. Taxonomy (GTDB): domain Bacteria; phylum Bacteroidota; class Bacteroidia; order Flavobacteriales_F; family PHOS-HE28; genus PHOS-HE28. The sequence goes on along the minus strand of CAWFCK010000001.1, from coordinate 370,872 downwards.
TCCGAGTTCGTGGAAGCAAACGTTCAAGGGCCCGGCTTGGAGGTCCTGGTGTTTGAAGGGCCATCCGCGATGAACGCGATGCCGGCAGTTACAACCTCTTTTGCGGGGGTGGAGTTCTGCCGCCGCGGTGGGCATTGGGATTTTGGCACCGAACCCCCTCTCTCGCCACGCAAGCACAAGTTGCCGAGGAAGTCGCCGAGTTTCGCAAGCGTGGATTTCCGCTCGATGTGCTCGGCCTGGAGCCGGGTTGGCAATCGAAGTCGTACCCATGCTCCTTTGAGTGGAGCAAAGAGCGGTTCCCCGATCCAGCGAAGTTGATCAAGGACCTCGGTGAGGATGGGGTCCCCTAGGCTGGAACCTTTGGACAAACCCTTACGTTGCTGAGAAGTCTCCCAGTCTTCGCACCCTTGGAAAAGTACTTTGGCTCGCACATGGTGTGGCTGGGACCCGTTCCCGACCTCGCGGTACCGGCCGCGGCGAAGATCGTCGGGACTATTTCAAGAAAGAACACCTGGACGTTGGGGTGAGTGGCTACAAGATTGACGAGGTAGACGGGTTCGACAACTGGCTGTGGCCTGATCACGCGACCTTCCCATCGGGACTTTCAGGACTTCGAATGCGGCAGATCTACGGTGTGCTTTGGCAGAAGGAGCTGGACTTGATGTTTCGGGCTCAGGGCAAGCGGACATTTGGCTTGGTGCGTGGTTCTAACGGGGCGGCGAGCCGATTTCCTTTCGCCCTCTATAGCGATACTTACGACCATCGGGAGTACATCGCGGGCATGGTGAGTACAGGCTATTCCGGCGTGCTCTGGTGCGCAGAAGCCCGCGAAGCGAAGGACGGCGAAGAGTGGGTCCGTCGTATGCAAACCGCGGCGGTCTCGCACATCGCCCAACTCAACGCATGGTCTTCGGGCACGAAACCCTGGAGCTTTCCTGGATACGAGGAGGCGATAAGAAGGCGATGCTCTTCCGTACAAGCCTTCGCCGTATCTGTACACGGCATTTGCCCAGTATCATTTTGAGGGGTTGCCCGTAATCCGCCCGATGGCCCTCGTCGATGGTGGAGAGGAGATGGATCAGTACCTGCTGGGGGATGATCTGCTGGTTGCGCCCATGCTCACCGGCCAGAAGACGCGTAAGGTTCGGCTCCCAAAGGGAACTGGTACGACTTCGAGACGGGTGAACTGGCTGGCAATGGCAGACCCATCGACATCACGCCTGCCTCGATAAGATTCCCGTCTATGTGCGGGAAGGTGCCTTGATACCGACGCTGGCAGAAAGAAGGTTCCGCCACGCCACGATGAACGACGAGTCGGCGATTTTGGTTCGGCATTACGGGGCAGGAGCAGGTAGCGGTCTGCTGTACCACGAACGGGATGACGTTCCGATTACGAAGCAGGCGATTCGTGCTGGCTGAGGTTGGGGTCTGACGGCTCGACGGCGGTCACCGTAACCCGCATTTCGGGCAAACGAGCTTTTAACTTCAAAAGCAAGCTGATCCAAGTTGGAGGTCCGCGCTAGTCATGATTCTCGCTCTTTCCCTAGTGTTTGCCGCCGCGCGCCCCCTGCTGAACGGTGTCGATGCATCGTTCGTGCCGCAATATCGTGATTTGAAAGCCGAGTTCTTTGTCGGGCAGCAGAAGACCGATGCGCTCGATGCCCTCGCCCAAACCGGAAGCAAACTCCTGCGTCTGCGTGTTTGGCTGAAACCCCAGGGACGGGTATTGCTCCGTCGAGCGCACCCTGGCACTGGCGCGCGATGGCAGGAAGCTAGGGATGCACTTGCTGATCGACTTCCACTACGCCGACGATTGGGCCGACCCGCAGAAGCAACCGACACCCGAAGCGTGGCGGTCGCTGAGTCTAAGCGAGTTGGCATCTGCAGTCAAGAAGCACACTCAAGAGACGCTTGACAAGCTGGCGGCGCAAGGGACACCCGCGGACTCGGTCCAGGTTGGAAACGAGATTCGGAACGGCATTCTTTGGCCGCTTGGGCGAAGATCTGCCCGCAACCTTGCGCCTCTGGCAACCCTTCTAAGAGCGGGTGTCGAAGGCGTGCGCGCGGCTAAGGGTGGTCGCAAAACGCGCGTGATGATCCACCACGATCAAGGTGGAAATTCTGGGAGTGCATGTTCTTCTTCGCCGATCAAAGCACCTGGGCGTGCAGTTCGATTGGATCGGGATTTCCTACTATCCCTGGTGGCATGGAACGCTGCCCCAACTCGGGGAGAATATGAACGGCCTTGCTGCCAAGTTCCTCAAGCCGGTCATGATCGTCGAAACCGCATATCCGTTTACGCTCGGGTGGAAGGATCAAACGGGCAACTTCGTGGGGACAGAATGGCAGCTCGTGCCAGGATATCCCGCGAGCCCAGACGGCCAGGCAAATTTCTTACGCGAACTCAATGAGCTCGGTTGCCGAGCGGTTCCCCACAATCGGGGCCTCGGCGTCGTCTTGGGCTCCAGAATACGTGGCTCATCCAGGGATCGAGACTCCTTGCGAGAATCTCTGCCTGTTCGATTTCGACCATCGGCTGCTGCCGGGAGCAGCAGCGCTGGGTGAGTTAACAAATTGACAAGGGCTGCGCCGACCATGGCTGAACAACAACGCGATCTGAAAGGCTGGTGACTTCGGCAATTGGCCCGGCTTCTTTCGCAGCTTTTCCCGCAAGGATTGGCTCCTTGGTTCCTGTCATGGCAAGGGAGCGGTTGATGACCCATCCGAACGGCTTGATACCCGCGCGGAGCAGGTCCTCACCCAGCTTAAGCTTCATGGACGGGGGTAGGCTCGGGTAAGGCCACGAGAACGACCTTTGTAAAACTCGGATCTCGAAGCCTGGGCAATAGTTGCTTAACGGCCTGGGGCGCGTCACTATTCAGGTTCGAGCAACCTCGCGGTCAAATGCTTAGGCTGGGCGTCCATCAGCAGGATTGTGTGCCCGGTCGGTGCGGTGTCGATGACCACGAACCGGTCCTCACCTTTTGGGCGACCGCCTGGGCGAACGCACGGAAGACGGCGATCTCTTCGGTGCAGGGTGAACGCAGGTCTTCTTTCAAGAGGGCAAGCCCGTCCGTGTCCATGGCGGAAGCGGCCTTCTTCAGGGCCGCTTCGGTGTATTTGGCGACCTCGACCTCGGGGTCAATCCGTGCAACTTCTAGCTTGTCAGGGAACTCATTTGCCGAGTCGAGAACATTTCCGGCTGGATCCGTCGTTGTGGGCCAGAACACCGGTGCCCTCTGGAAGCAGACTGTCTGGCGATCTGCGCGGCCACGGTTGTTTTGCCAACGCCGCCCTTTCCCATCGTCATGATCACACCATGTCCAAGTGCCGCCAGCTCACTTACGAACTGGGTCAGGGGCATCCATTTTGGGTCACTTTGGTTGGTTTAACGTTACTGGTATGCCTTCGGAAGGGTCAATAAGCTGCCTAATTGCATCGACGCCGACGATATTGCCCGGAAGCATGGGAACAAGCGCCTGTGGGAGTTCCGATAAGGGTTGTGGCATCGAGTTTAAGCCGTCCGTAACAACCTTGGCAAATGCCAACGCGGTCGGGTCGGCCGTCGGGGCAGGTCGATAGACCGCATTGATGACCAGCCGTGGAAACTTCGGATGTCAAGCTCGGCGAGTTCAACCTGTGTGCGAGCCGCTTCTTACGAGCTGATCGATCCGCTCGACAACGAGGACAACAGTGGTATCGCTTGGGTCGGCGAGTCGCCTGAACGCACGCTCGTAGAGTTCGCGCTGATCCTTCAACCCTGCCAGGGGCCCGAACGACTTTTCGCCTCAGCGGTCGTGGTGTTCAGGTATCCGCTCCATGCACTTGGCAAACTAAGCAGCCGAAGGGTATGCCCGGTCGGAGCTGTATCGAAGACGATGTGGTCGAAGGAAGCCGTCGCGTTCGGGTCCGCCATTAAGCGGACGAACTCATCGAAGGCCGCTATTTCCGTTGTACACGCTCCCGAGAACTGCTCCTCCATGTTGCGAATGACGGCCTCTGGGAGCTTTCCTCGGTAAGGTAATGATCTTCTCACGATAAGCTTTTGCGGATGCTTGGGGTCTAGGTTTGCGCCAAAGAGGTTCGGAGTCCATTGATAGGTGTGGGTGTTGTTCCAAGCGTCGTTCCGAACACTTCATCAGATTTGAGAGAGCGGGATCGGTACTAACGATCAGGGTTCGCTTCCCTGATTCGGCTAGCTGGAGCGCGGTCGCGCAGGCAAGGGAGGTCTTCCCGACGCCGCCCTTCCCTGTGAAGAAAAGATGGCGCGTCTCAGGCTTTCGGTCCACATATCAGTCGTCTCCTTGGGACATTCGGAGCTCGACGCGCGGCTTGTCTGCGGTGACACCCAGGTCAAGATCGAACCACCGAGCGAGTTCTGCTCGGCCCGGGTAAGTTCCCCTTTGCTTTGACCTCTCCATCAACGACGAAGATCGGCAAGTTCTCGGCTTCAGGTCCCATTTCTGATAGCGACCAGGGGATTACCTACGAATGCCGCGGGCTGGTGCCCCAGGTTAAAACGCTCAACCTGCACACCACGACTCTTGAGAAAGGCGACGTCGGCGGCCAGCTTAAGGAGTTCGGATCCACGCTTCGCCCACAAACTCCGGTGGAACAGCACATGGCTGGATCATAGATTTGAAGTGATTTCATCAGGGACTTCCTTGAAACTCGACGGGTGCACACGAAGCCAAATCGGGCTTGGGGAGCGACAGGAAGTAGTTCGTCAGTTCGTCAATCGCCTCTCTGCGAGCGGCGCAAATCATGAATTTTCCATTCTTCTCCGCATGGATCAAGCCCGCGAGGCGGAGTTCCTTTATGTGAAAGGAAATCGTCGAACTGAACTTGTCAACGCCGGTGACGTGGCAACACACCTCGCCTACCGTCACGCCTTGAACCGGGTGGACATCGCCGGTTTCTTCGACCGCGACGGGACAACATCGCCGACGAAATTCAAATATCCGCTTGCGCGTGGGGTCTCCGAGGGCTCTGAACATCTGCGAGAGATCAGGATCGGGCATGATCCGAGTATACCACAACACATCGAAATATATGAATGCGTTGCATCCTGGACATGCCTGCCCTTTATGGGTCATTAGGCGCAAGGTAACTATCCGGCGCCTCTGGTGGCAAACTCAAGAATCCGTCTTGCTCAATACGTCCTCCACCCACGCGAGGCCGCGCATCATGCTTGGGAAGCCGAGGGTTGTAACCCCTTGGATGACGGCATGCCGGATTTCTTCATGAGTGGCTCCCGCATCGAGGGCTTTACGCGCATGGGAGTGGGTGGCTCCCTCTTGCGCCGATGCAATTGACATCGCGAGTTTGATCAGGGCCACAGTCTTCTTGTCCAGCGGACCGGCGGCGGCGGCGGCTTCGCCAAAGAGCGGTACGCCGCGCCAACTTCCGGATAGGCCTCAACGAACTTCAAGTAATGGCTGGAAGTTTGCTCCATAGAAGGATTCTGGCACGCTTTAGGAGAGGGCCCATCATGGTAAAACGCTGCGATGGACGAGCCAGCTCCGACCGTCGATGCTTACCTTGATCAAGTTCAATCCGAGGTCGCGAGGGCTACTCTTGAGCAACTTCGGGCGATCATCCGCGACGAAGTTCCCGAGGCGGAAGAGTGCATCAGCTACGGGATTTCCGGTTTACAAACTGAACGGCTACCTAGTTGGCTTTGCGGCTTTCAAGAACCACTGTTCCTTCTTTCCGGGGCGACGGTGGAGGTTTCCTTCGATCTCCTGAAGGACTACAAGACATCGAAGGGGACGGTCCAGTTCCGACACGACACGCTTCTGCCTGAGTCGCTCATTCGGACCATAGTCCGACGCACGTGGTCAACAACTTGGCGAAGAAGAAGGCGCCGCGCTAAACCGACGTGCCGATGAGCTTGCCGACACCGGCCGTGACCGCCATGGCCAAGGCTCCCCAAAACGTGACCCGAATAGCTCCTTTTAAGATTGAGGCGCCTCCAGCATAGGCCGCCAGTGAGCCGAGCGCGGTCAGGCCCACGATGGTGGCCGCACTCGTGACGAGGCCCACAGGATCTCTCCGGTGCCAACATCGCAGCCAGAATCGGAACGATAGCGCCAACCGCGAACGCTGCCGCGGATGCAAGAGAAGCTTGAATGGGCCGGGCCATGAGCGTATCCGTAATGCCCAGCTCCTCTCGCGCATGCGTGCCCAGCGCATCGCTGACGGTCAACTGCTCCGCGACCTGACGAGCAAGAAGATGCTTCCAAGCCTCGGCTGACGTAGATCTCCGTGAGTTCGTCGATCTCCTTTCTCAGGCTCCTCCGCCAACTCACGCCGCTCACGGGCGAGGTCTGCTTGCTCGGTGTCCGCACGCTGCGATTGAACCGAGATGTACTCACCCGCAGCCATCGACGACACTGCCGGCAACCAAACCGGCGATCCCGGTCAGCATAACGTTGGACTGAGGTGCGCCACTTGCAGCAACGCCAACTACGAGACTAGAAACAGATACGACACCGTCGTTCGCGCCCAAGACTGCAGCTCGAAGCCAACCGATCCGATGTGCCCGGTGGATTTCTCGATGGAGGCCTCTCATGTGTTTGACTCCAACTCCATCTCACGTTACCTGAGTGGAGTCAGCATCTTCAAGCTGCAGTTCTGCGAAAAAGAGGTTGGAGCGTCCCTTTGCAGCCATGCGGCGATGATCACTTGCGCATTCGTCTCCGGCGGTTCTGTTGCCCAGAACCTCAAAATCATAGGAACAAAATGTGTGCGTCGTCTCAAAGTCCTTGCGCGCATCGCCAAGCCGGCGATCGCCCCGCTCCCGTTCACGTCGCTCAAGTTCTTCCAGTGGGCAGTGCACACCCACAAAAAACACATCTAAGCCCTCAAGCAAATGAGCAAGCCGGTCCATCCACTCGGCGGACTCGACAATGTGCTCCACGATCAGGTTGTTTCCCGCCAAGGCAAAGGCGGGCAGACTGCGATGAAACCCCTCAAAGAAGCTCTGGCGGAGTTCGCGCCACGGAAACTGGTCAGCTGAGATGCGATCATGCGGGAGGTTCAGCACCGCCAAGAGGTGATCAATCGAGTAGTGCCGAAAGGCTCGGGGAGTTTCGCCTGGAGACATCGCGCAAAGAGTCAACTTCCCTGAGCTTGACGCTCCGTTGAGGAGAATGATGCGCCCTGCTTGCCCGGTTACCTCTTTGCTCATCACGAGAAAGGCTACCAGCGTGAGAGATGAGTGATGGCTGGGCACTACGAGTTCGTACAATGAACGCATGAAACAGCGGCGGTGGAGCATCGGTCTAGCGCTCTGCGCTCTCGTTCTATGGATGTGGCGAGAATATCAACGTGTCGGCTGCTGTTCCTGCATGGGAGGATGTCGTCCGGGCGTGGAGGGCCGACACATCTGGGCATGTCCGTGTCTGGGTCTCCATCACCGGCACTCATAAGGGCTTCTACAGCTACGAAGCGAACTGGTCGGCCGCACCTTTTCGGTACGAAATCGACGTGGTAGGGCCGATGTCCAACAAGCACAGATCGCCTCGACGGCCGGGTGACGGGGTCACGAAACGATTCTGATCTGACCGCACCGCAGGAAGGGGCCCCAAGCCTCGCGAACCTTTTCGCCTTGACGAACGACATGCTGAACCCCTTCGGGCTCCTCGCAGGAGAGCCCGTTAGCAGTCAGAAGGCCGCCACGAGTTTCGTCTACACATGGTCTTTCCCCGCAGGAAGCAACCGGCGGGACTTCACCTGCGAAATCGACCCCACCACGAAGCGACCTATCAGGCTGACCATTAACCAGCAGGACTGGACCGCACCCACCGTGTTCACTTATGTATTCAGCCCATCATTACGTGGCGGAAGAGCTGCGCCGGTCTCGGGCGCTGGAGTGCCTTGGGCTAGTGCCGTAAGTAGTTCGCCCACCCTGGCTCCCTTCGCGAGGCAATCGCGCAGTCCGTTAACCGCTCGTCCAGCGAACCAAAAGACCCGATGACCGGCAGGCCCGATCCTTGGAAGCTGGGATACGACGTTCGACCGGTCAAATCATGGAGCGCACTCAAGGGCGAAATTAAGAAGTGGCCGCTGCCTGATGACTGGCCCCAACCTACGAGCGTCGAGGAGAGGAGCTACATCTTCCAGCCACAGGCACTCCCATCTACGAAGCACGGGCGTACTTTGCTGAAGGCAAGCGAAGGTGGCGTCTTACCATCGAAGAGTCGGCCATGGCTTACCTGGCATATAAATGGGCCTCAAAAAGTGGGTGAGGCCATTATGGGGAATCAGGGCAAACAGTTCTGCTTCTACGGCGACCCGCTGGGGCTGGGAACACGCATTCAATCTCCTGGCTGGAAGGCAAGACCCTGTTCTTCACGATTGAATCGGGGAAGGCGAGTCGGGTAGAGATGTTGAAACTTGCCGAGGAGTTCAGGCGATAAAGGTGATCCCGGAGGGATCATAGCCCCAATAGCCTGGCGTTCGAAGACCCCGGTAGTGGGAATGCAGCAAACCCTCACCTGGAGGGGTGCCATCGCAATTTCACGACCCTACGGGACGGCGGGGAAAGTCCAGCCTCAAACTGGCGCCCGTTTCCGAACACGGACTTGACCGCCTCCTAAAACTTCATCCCGTGGACGGTGTCGGGCTCCGGTCGGATCGCACCAAAGAATAATGGCTTGGCTTCATGCAGGCTCAAGGGCGAAGCTCTTAGAGCCGCCGAATCGGGGACATCGTTCCTTTGATTCCGATTTGGCCACGGTTGGAAGAACTCAAGCGAGAGGACCATTCTCGCGCCGCCTGCCTCCACCCTTTGCTTTCCGGAGTCAAATGTTAGGGATAAGGAACTGGGACTTTTCGGACCACCTACCAGTTGTGGTTTTGGCCTCGCTGTCACCGATGGTCCGCGAGAAGCTGCAGATCAGGCGAGAACTCCCACCGGATTGCCGATCCATCCGAATGTGTTTCTTCCCATCGGCCGATCAGAAGGTCGCGGGAAGGCTCCACATGACCTGGAGCGCGAAGGAGCATCCACCCACTGACACACGCCACCAGTAATGCAGCTAGCCATGCAGCCTTTCGTCTCATGCCTCTATAGTACATTATCACTTGGGAAAATCCCAACTATTGGGCACGATCATTCGCGTTGAAGCTAGCTTCCAAACCTGCGCTTCAGTTCGGCAATCGTGGTGTTTCGGATGTCCTCGTGCACCTGAAGGGCGGTGGTATCGAGCATTGCCGTCCTTCTTAAGCCATCCCAATTCTCCTCGTTGCCGGTCCAGGAAGTCGCTGATCGCGATGATGTAGTCCCGGCCGCCCTCGATTGGCGCGCCCTTGTGCAGGGGCTGGTCGAGGTTGTAGGTGATCCCTGCGGTCTGGAGGTAGCCGCCCTGGCCCTTGTTCGCGATTCCCTGAGCAAGAATCCGTTTGAGAAACTCGCCTTTGACTTTGATCGACACGATCTTGCCGCCGAACGGCAGGATGCGGATGACGTCGTATTCGGTCAGTTCGCCCGGCTGGATCGTGTCGTCGATTCGGATCGAGCCTCCGTTGTAGATCGCGATCTCGCTTCCCGGAGCCGCGGCGAGCATGCCATCGGCAATGATCTTGGCGAGTTCCGTCGGCTTGTTGCGGACGCTCGCCTCGCTGCCGTCCAAAGCAATCGGAACGGTGGCGACCTTCGCTTCGGGCTGAAGCCTGGTGGCTTGGAAGCCAGTCGTCGCGATCTTGACCGATCAAACATCTGCCTTCACGGTTGGATCCTCAGGGACATCCGCCGAGAGCCTTCTTAGAGTTGACTTTTTCTGGAGTTTGCGGGTGATGGGATCGAAGCCGAACTCATGAACGAACACCGAGCGCGCGTTGGCGTCGGCCTTGTAGATGCCGGGCAGGCTTGCGATTTCGATGCGGTGCATCTCATGCTCATGGCCGCCGATAATCATGTCGATCTCCGGGAAAGCCTTGGCGATCTTGATGTCGTCTTCATAGGCCAGGTGGGTGATCGCGATGAGGACGTCAACCTTCGGGCCGGAGTTCCTTCACCTGCTTTGCGGCGGCTTCCATGAAGTCGGTGTATTACAAAGCGCGCTCACTTGCCGAGGATGGCACTGATTTGACCGAAGGCATGGTGAAGGCCGCTTACGAGATGCGGGAGAGGGCCTTGCGTGAGAAGGTGGATGTTGCGATCCTGATGGACATGAGCGGGGCCTGTGGAAGCACGGTGACCTATCTCGGATCACGCTTCGCGGAGCACAAGGTTTATCAGCAAGGCCCTGGAGTGGCTGCGGCAGCACTGATCCGCGCGGGCATACCGGTGATCTCGCAGCGGGATGATCGCTCATTGCAGTTGCTGCGCGATCTGCTGGATGGCACGCGCACCGAGGGAACCGCTTTGGACCATTGGGAGAAGGAGTGGTACCAAGGGTATTTCAGCTCCGCCCAATGACCATCCGCCCGGCACTACCATCGGATGTCGCTGCGATGCACGTGATCCGATCGCGTGTGCGCGAGAACCAACTGAGCGATCCTTCCTTGATTACGGAACAGGATTACCACGACTTCATGGCGCGCGATACGATGAGCTGGGTGCATGAACTACATGGTGAGATCACCGCCTTCGTGATGGTGGATGTGGAGATGCGGAACCTGTGGGCACTGTTCGTGGCGCCCGAACATGAGGGTAAGGGGTTCGGGAGGGCCTTGCACGACCAAATGCTCGCGCACTATTTCCGGCGCTGCGACCAACTCAGCCTCAGCACCGACACCGGAAACGCGTGCGGCTGATTCTACCGCCAAGCCGGCTATATCGAGATCGGCAACACCCCCAAAAGCCGCGAAGTTATTTTCGAGATCAAACGTATGCAACAGACAATACTGATAGACCATGTCCAAACTCAAGCTCGACCTCCACGACATCTTCAACAAGGGGAAGGACATCGACCGTGCGTTGAACGACATCATGGACGAGGCCGTGGACAAGCGCATCCCCATGGTGGAGATCATTCCCGGCAAGGGCAGCGGGCAGTTGAAGAAGAAGGTGATCCGCTTCCTTCAGCAGCCGCACATCAAGAAGATGTATCACCGCATCGACAAGGACCGGGATAACTTCGGGCGGTTGTTCGTGCACTTCAAGCATTGAGGTGCGCAGCCCAGCGGGACCTATCTTTGAGCTACCCTGCTTGCAAGAAGAGTCGGGATCACCATTACTCATGAACATGCGCGCATATTCCGGCCTTTTCCCTTTCGCCCTTATCATGCTGCTTGCCGCCTGTGCGGAACAGGACAGCGCCCAGAAGACCGATGACGCAGTGGGTGGAACGACTTCCAGCACGCCTCCTGCTCCGGCCGCGATACCGCCTTCCGCTGCGGTTGAGGTGCCTTCGCAAACATCCCGCGGTAACGGCCGCGATCGCGGATACCCAACCCGGCCCATGGTGCGCCTGGTCATCGGTGCGAGATCCCCGTTGGGGCCTCGCTGTCGAGCGCGCCACCGGCGGGGGCCACACCTGCGCCCGCGCCAGCAGGGCCGCCGGTCACCATGAACACATCACAGATGCCTACGACCACTGCCCCGGGAATGAACCCACCGCATGGCCAGCCGGGTCACGACTGTAATGTGGCCGTTGGCAGTCCGCTGCCGAAGTAGTTGGACCGAGCATTCGGTGCTAATGTGCTGAGCGCAACGACGTGCTCAAAGGCAACCTGCGCTATGAATGCGGTCAACGCCTTGGTCGGTCACCGGATCTCCGGTCAAGTTCAACTGATCAGAAAGTTGGTGATCACATGATCACCACGCCGACACGCCGATCGACCTCACCGGTCGGCTGCTTGATCAATACGGAATAGCGTCCGGGCGCCAGCGCGTTGGTGGGAAGCGTGACCTGCCCATGGCCGATCCGAGTGACCAGCTCGCGCCCCAGAGCGTCGATCAGTGATGCCCTAATAAGGCCCTGCGGACCGGAGACCTCGATCACATCGTGCATGACGAGTACCCGAGCGTTATTCGTGGTGCTATTTTCCGGAAGGGCCGTGCTTACGGGCTGTGTGCAGGACAAGGAGGCCCCTTGAAGCAGCAGCCAATTGATCGCGATACCACCGCCGGACATGGAGAAGTCGTCAATGAAGAGCGTATAAACATCACCCGCGTTCACCGGTAGCAACGCCAACATGCCATCGCCACCAGCAACCTCGGATGTGTCCGTAGCACTCGCCATCAATCCAATGCTGCTCGAAGGCTGGGAGATCCTGGATGCGAACGAGCAGCGTACTGGATCAGCCTGAGGTGGACAAACGTATGAGCTCGCCGGGCCCCACAGCGCGAGGTCAAGGTCCGTGGTGCTGAAGTCGGGCGTTATAGTGAAACCGAGCAGACCTCCAGTGGCCATGGAGAACCGGACCCAGGCACCTGCACGTTCACCACTGAACAAACATCCGAAGTTGCTCTGTAGATCATCCACTGCGCCCGCTGATATGCTGGTGCCTTGGAATCAACGTATCCGCACAAACAAAGGCCGCACTATCACGATCACCCACGTTGATCGGTTGCGCTTGTATGCACGCTCCCAACGCCATCGCGCAAACGGTAAAAAGAGCGTGGAACCGTGCGTTCATTTCATTCATAGCATCAGACTTTCCTCGCAAGGTACCCAGTTAGCGCGATGATCGGCCACCGGATCTCCGATCGCGACTTGTGACCGCTCCGGTTCCATCACCTCCGCGCTTCGCGAACCACAAGTGATGCCGCGTGCCCTTGGTGCCATGGGCGTGCACCGGGATCTCCTCTATGCGGAACCCGGCCATGCCCAAGCGCTTGGTAAAGGGCGCGTCCGGATGCGTGGACCACACGGCGAGGATGCCGTTGGGCCGCAGTGCATCCCATGCCGCCTTCAATCCGCGATGCGAATAAAGCCTGCTGTTGGCGGCCTGTGTCAGTCCTTCGGGCCCATTGTCGGTATCGAGCAGGATGGCATCGAAGCCGCCCTTCTCGTCCGTGATCACCTTCGCCACATCCATCTCCCGGACGCTGGCACGCGGGTCGAGCATGGATTGACCGGCGCGCGCACCGAGCGGGCCGCGGTTCCAACGCACCACCTCCGGAACAAGTTCAGCCACCACCACTTCACCTTTGGGTCCAACGTGCTTCAGCGCAGCGGCAAGCGTAAAGCCCATCCCCAGGCCACCGACGAGCACACGCGCGGTTTCGGGCTGTTTCAGACGTTTGATCGCGAGTTCGGCCAACGCATCCTCCGAGCCGTGGATGGCCGTGGACATCAGATCTTCCCGCGATGCCGACGACCTCAATGCTGAAGTCGTCGCCGCGCTGGTAAAGGCGCAGCTCTCCGCCGTTGTTCGGGATCTTCGCTGTGTCCAGCAGCTTGTTGATACGCATCCGCATGCTCGCTTCGCCGCAGCAGTGAGTGCATGGACGAGGGCGCAAGGTCCGCAGAAAACCGTTCATCCCCCGCAAGAGCCGGTTCCCGGTTAAGGCAGTTGAACGTCCCACCCTGTCGAGCACCTCTACCTTCGCGGCACATTTGATCATCAAGTCCTCCCGCATCTCACGCGCTGAGCGTCCGCTTCGCAGCCGTGCCGCCGCACTTCACGCAGCCCCCTCTACCACCTCAATGACCACCACCAACATGACCTGGGGCAAGGCCTTCAGGCAGTTCATCTGGCCTCGCCGGGAGCATGTGTTGATCGGCCTTGCTGCTGATCGCCATCAGCCGCGGCGCCAGCCTGGTGCTGCCGTGGCAGACCAAGTTGCTGCTGGACGATGTAGTACCAAGCAAGGACCTGGACATGCTTTGGACCTTGTTGGCGATGGTGGTGGGCTCCATCGTGGTGCAGAGCGTCACGTCCTTCTACCTCACGAAGCTGCTCAGCGTGGAAGCGCAGTTGCTCATCAGCAAACTGCGGGCACAGGTGCAACGCAAGATCCTCTCGCTGCCCGTATCCTTCTTCGACAACACGAAGAGCGGCGCGTTGGTGAGCCGGATCATGAGCGATGTGGAAGGTGTGCGGAACCTGGTGGGCACGGGCCTGGTGCAGCTGGTCGGCGGCACGCTCACGGCCATCGCCTCGCTCGTGCTGTTGATCCGGATCAGCCCGCTGATGACCCTGAGCACGCTGGTGCCTGTGGGCATCTTCGCGCTCATCGCGATGAAGGCCTTCGGCAAGATCCGCCCGATCTTCCGCACGCGGGGCGTGATCAATGCGGAGGTGACGGGACGCCTGACGGAAACGTTGAACGGCGTGCGCGTGATCAAGGGATTCAATGCAGAGGAACAGGAGAACAAGAGCTTCGAGAAAGGCGTGGAGCGCCTGTTCCAGAACGTGAAGCAGAGCCTGACCTCAACGGCGCGTGATCACCAGTGCCTCGGCCTTGCTGCTGGGCCTGGCGAGTGCGGGGATCATGGGCATCGGGGGCTATCAGATCATCCATGGTGAACTGACCTTGCGGCGAGTTCCTTTCCTTCACCTTGTACCTCGGCTTCATGATCGCGCCGATCGTGCAGATGAGCAACATCGGCAGCCAGCTCACCGAGGCCTTCGCAGGGCTCGACCGCACGGAGGAGATCATGAACATGAAGCCCGAGGACGTGCCGGATGAACGTCCGATGCGGCTGCTCGAGCATCCGCGGCGACATTGCGTTCAAGGACGTGTCATTCGCCTATGAGGAAGGCAAGGAGGTGGTGAACAACATCACCTTCGATGCACCGTGCGGGAAGCGTAACGGCGCTGGTGGGCACCTCGCGGTTCCGGCAAGAGCACCATCGCCGGACTGGCCGCGACCTTCCTCACCCCGAAGTCGGGCGTGATCACCACTCGACGGGAACGACCTCAGCAAAGTGAGCCTGACCAGCTATCGCCAACACCTCGGCGTGGTGCTGCAGGACGACTTCCTGTTCGAGGGCACGATCCGCGAGAACATCCTCTTCCCCCGACCGAACGCAAGCGAGGAGCAATTGCGCAAGGCCGTGAATGCCGCCTACGTCAACGAATTCACGGATCGCTTCGAGCTCGGCTTGGACACGGTGATCGGCGAGCGCGGTGTGAAGCTGAGCGGAGGCCAGCGGCAGCGCGTGGCCATTGCCCGGGCCATGCTGGCCGACCCGAAGATCCTGATCCTCGACGAGGCCACGAGCAACCTGGACACCGAGAGCGAATCGCTGATCCAGAAGAGCTTGAACGAGCTGGTGAAGGACCGCACCACCTTTGTGATCGCGCACCGGTTGAGCACCATCCGCCAGGCTACGCAGATCCTTGTGATCGAACAGGGCCGCATCGCCGAACGCGGCACCCACGCCGAGCTGATCGCGAAGCAGGGCCGCTACTACGAGCTGTATACGTACCAGGCGCGGATCTGAGGTAGCGCCATGCGTCGCTATCGGTTCAGCATGATGGTCGTCAGGTCCGTGCCCGGCCGCTGAGGCCATCTTTGCCAGAACCAATGGACGACCTCCTCTCCACCTCCGCATCCACAGACCTCCTGGTCCGGCTGATGGTGAGCGTGGGCATCGGCTTCCTCATCGGGTTGGAGCGTGAATACGCCAAGCGCGTAGTGGAGAAGGACGAGCATCTATTCGCCGGAGTCCGCACCTACACGCTCTTCACCCTGTTCGGTTTCCTGTCCGCCTTCCTCAGCGATCACTACGGCGTGTGGATCATGGCCGCATCGCTGCTGGGTTTCACGGCGATGCTGATCACCGCCTACACGCTGACGGCACACAAGGGCGACTACGGCGGCACCACAGAGCTCTCGAGCATACTGGCCTTCCTGCTCGGGGCCGTGTGCTTTGACGGGCACATACTGCTGGCGATCATCGTCACGGTGATCATCACGGCGTTGCTCTCCTTGAAGCTCCCGTTGCATCGGTTCATCGCCGGGTTGACGAAGGCGGAGATCCGGGCCTTCATCCAGTTCGTGATCATCTCGGCCGTGGTGCTGCCCTTCCTCCCCGACCGCGATTTCGGCCCGTATCTGGTGTGGAACCTGAAGGATATCTGGAGCATGGTGGTGTTGGTGAGCGGCATCAGCCTGGTGGCGTTCCTGTTCACCAAGTTCCTCGGGCATCGTGCGGGCATCATCCTGACCGGGGCGCTAGGCGGCTTGGTATCCAGCACAGCGGTCACGCTCGGTCTTTCGCGTCAAGCGCATGCACAGAACGCGACAGCCGGTCGCACGGCGGCCGTCGGCATCATTGCCGCCTGCACCATCATGTTCCTTCGGATGCTATTGGAAGTGTGGGTGGTGAATGCCGCATTGGCCACTCGGCTGATCATTCCGTTGGTCGCGATGGCAGCCATTGGCCTGCTGGTGGCCGTTGCGCTTCATCGCAGATCGACCAGCGGAAGAGACCGGCACCAGCTTGATCAAGAACCCCTTGAACTTCTGGATGGCCGTGCAGTTCGGGTTGCTGTTCATGGCGGTGCAGTGGATGGTGGCCTATGCCATGGACCACATCGGTGACGCGGGACCCTATGTGGCCAGTGCCTTGGGCGGTCTCACGGACATTGATGCCATCACATTGAGCCTGGCGCGTGTGAGCAACGTGGAAGCCGAGCCAGCCGTGCTGGCCAAAAGCATCCTGCTCGCCGGCTTGGCGAACACAGTGGTGAAATCGTTGATCGTGATCACGATCGGCGGGCCGCATGTGCGCCGATACGCGGGCATCGGTTTCGCCGTGATCCTGGCCGGCGCGATCACCGCGTTCCTGTTGATGTGAACGGATCACCCACGGAACATCACGGTCCGGCTGTCGAAGAACACGCGCTGACCGGCGACCTTTGTACCATGCGCACCACGGTTTTGATCCCGCTGTTGATGCTGGTCGCCCTGCAGGCTTGCGAGGCCCAGCATGCTTCACCCACCAACGCACCAACATCCGCAGCCATGCAACGACCAGGCAATCCCTACTACTCCCTGACCGACACTGCGCACCTGAACGTCAACGATGCGGAATGGAAGAAGGTGTTGCCGGACAGCGTATACCACATCGCGCGCGAGCAGGGCACGGAATACGCCTTCACCGGGAAGTATTGGAACTTCGAAGGGATCGGCCTTTACCGATGCGCGTGCTGTGGCAACGCCCTGTTCCGGAGCGATGGCAAGTTCGCGAGCTCCTGTGGATGGCCAAGCTTCTTCGAGGCGTCCGCCCCAATGCGGTGACCTACCTCGAGGACCGGTCGCATGGCATGGCGCGAACGGAGGTCCGCTGCGGCCGTTGCGATGGTCACCTGGGCCACCTGTTCGACGATGGCCCCCCGCCCACCCACAAACGCTTCTGCATGAATTCGCTCGTCCTGGAGTTCGAACCCAACAAGTAGGATCCACGACAGAATGGCCGAAGTATGCGGAGTTGGCCGGCCGAAAGAAGAACTTCACATGTCGTCTGATGTTCAGCACATTAGCATTTTTCGCCGAAAAATGACCATATTAGCGGTCCTGACATCCTATCCTTCGGCACGGTTATCCTTATCGGCGGAGTGAACGGAATTGAAGAAGAACATGAGCAGCCGCAAGAAGACCCTTATCCTTAGTCAACCGCCCCTGAAGCCCGGAGTAAAGCAGATCAAGGTCCGCTTGGACCCACGCACCACCGTCCTGCTGAAGAGCATGAAGGCCTTCCCCTTCTGGAAGCAGCGTTACCCGAAGGCTGAAGTGATCGAGTGAGCTGCCTTCCGCAGGCTGGTGCATAGCGCCGCTCTCCTCCGCCCCTTGGTCTGGCCCCCGATAGAACGGCCGTTCCTTTATGCCGTGTTTTCCAAAGCACCCCATGAACGCAACACCCCATGGCCTCCTTCGACATCATTTCCAAGGTTGATCCACAAACGCTGGACAACGCCATCAACACCGCCAAACGCGAGATCGAGACGCGCTACGACCTGCGCGGAAGTAACAGCACGATCGAGTTCGACAAGAAAGGCCTGGTGATCAAGGTGGGCACGGAGGATCACTTGAAACTGGATTCCATCGTTGACATCCTGCTGGAGCGAAGCACCAAGCAGAAGATCGACGTGAAGAGCTACGACCTGAAGGAGGAACCACAGCCCAGCGGCAAGCTGCTGTACAAGACCATCAAGATCCAGAACGGGATCGAGCGCGAGAAGGCCAAGAAGATCGTCAAGGCGATCAAGGACAGCGGCCTGAAGGTGCAACCGCAGATCATGGACGAGATGATCCGCGTGAACGGCAAGAAGTTCGACGACCTGCAGGCCGTGATGGAGCTGTGCCGCACGACCGACTTTGAGGTCCCGTTGCAGTTCGAGAACATGAAGAGCTGAGTTCGCACATCGGTGCGGACCACGGATGGCTCAGGTGCGGAAGCGCACCATCACCATATTCCCCTTCTCCTCCCGTCGCGTTTCAAGCCTGTCCTTCAAGGCCTGCACCAGCGACGACAGGGACGCGTGTCCATAGCTGCGCGGGTCAAACCCCGGGTCCAATCGGCGCAAGGCCTGGCCGATCAGGCTCAGGGAAGCTTCATCCTCCTCACCGCGGGCGTTGTCATACGCCTTCCGCATTTTGCGCATCAGTTCCGCATTCTGCGATAGCGAGGCGGCTGGCGCCTTGGCTGCCGACTTTCCACCCCGTCGACCTGCGCCGGCACCACCCCGCGAACCGCCGCCCGAACCGCCAATGGCTACCGCGGCATGTTCGACCACGGGCTCGGTCACGTCCAGGTTCTCCACGTAGATGAACCGGTCGCAGCCCTTCACGAAGGCCACGGGCGTCTTCTTCTCGCCGATGCCGATCACATAGAGGCCGCCTTCGCGCAGACGCGTGGCCAGCCGCGTGTAATCGCTGTCGCTGCTCACTATGCAGAACGCATCCACCCGCTCACTGTGCAGGATGTCCATGGCATCGATGATCAGCGCACTGTCCGTGCTGTTCTTCCCCTTCGTGTAGGCGAACTGCTGCACAGGCTGAATGGCATTCGCATTGAGCAGCTCCTTCCAGCCGGTCATGCCGGTGGTGGTCCAATCGCCATAGATCCGGCGAATGGTGATGGTGCCCTGTTTGCTCAGTTCCTCGATGATGGAGCCGATGCGTTTCGGCTGTGCGTTGTCGCCATCGATGAGCAGGGCGATGGTGGTGTCGTTGATCTTCTTCATGTTATCCGCCGGCAATGTAAACCGGGGGCTCCCGAATAGCTTCCGGAGGCATCATATTTGCCGCGTGATGCGTCATCCACGTAACACCCATGCCGTCATGAAGAACATCCTGACCCTCCTTCTCCTGTTGGCCTGCACGCTCTCCTCCCGTGCACAGACCTACTACTACATCAATAACATCGAGGTCATCCCGGCATCACCGACCACGAACGACGATATCACCATCACGGTGCACGGTGACCTTTCCAGCACGAACTCCTTCATCGCGGAGGCATCGTTCAGCGTGAACGGTAACACCGTCTCGATCACGCTGATCGCGGCGGCGCAAGGCATTGGCATCCCCGTGTTGACACCGCACGATGAGAGCTTCAACATCGGTATGCTGCCCGCTGGTGAATACGTGATCTCCATTTCCGGCGTGTCCGATCAATGATGGGGCACCCGCGCCCGAGCACGAGTTCGTGGTGTCGCAGTTCGTGCCCACGGCCTGCGACAGCCTGATCATCGACCACGTGCAATGGTCGGCCTTCAGCGATACCGCGGTCCAGGTGCATGTGTTCAACAACAGCACCACGCTGTTCGACTACCCGGGCTTTGTGCTGTTGCAGGGAACGGACAGCCTAGCGCGTGAGACGGTGAACTACTTCGGCATTGCCGGCGAGAGCTACCACACGCTAGCTCTCGTGGACGGTGCCACGGTTCCGACCAGCCCGTTCCAGGGCCAGTTGCACTCTGTGGACCAACTTCTACCAGCAACAGGCCTGCAGCTACGACATCACGGTGAACCTCTGTCCGCCTGCACCATGCGCGCCGATGGTGGTATATCTGAACAACATGGGGAACGGGCTGATCAACGATACGTTGAATTGGCAGTTGATCGACGGTAACAATGTGGTGGTCGGGTCGGGCACTTTCGCCTTGGGGAATGCTGAGCAATCCGACTATGACACACTATGCGTTGCTCCGGGTGACTACACCCTGTCCGTGACCAATGACACCTTCACCGGTGGCCAGCCGTTCTTCGGCATCACCGTTCCCGGGCAATACGCAGGCAATGAGCAGCCGTACACGTTCGACAACCTGCCGGACGTGACCTCCGCTGTGTTCTTCGGCCCGTGCATCGATCCCGACAATGCGGTAATTGGAACGCCGATCGCGCAGGAACTCAAAGCGTGGCCGGTGGGTGACCTGCTCATGGTCAACGCTGGCAACAACGCGCTCCTCGGGGCCTTCAGTCTGCTCGATGCCATGGGTCGGGAAATGCGCAATGGCCGTATCACGGGCAACACGGGAAGCGTGTCGCTCAGCGGACTTGCGCCGGGCGCGTATTTCCTGAGGACGGCCGTGGGCACCGCGCGCTTCGTGTTCGCACCCGGACATTAACCGCCCGGGTTAGCTTGCGGCCGAATGGCCAGCAGCAAGGAATTGATCCCCGCGATCGCGCGCATCCGCCGATCGGCCTGTGCCATCCTGCGCATCCGCCCGAAGGCTGTTGCGCCGAACGTATCCACTACGGCGCCGCCCGGCTTCGAACTGGGCTTCGTGGGCTCGGGCGCCTGCATTGCTCGCGACCGGTACATCCTCACGGCCTTTCACATCTTCAACAACGCCCAGTCCCGCGACCCCAGGGACAAGTTCGTGGTGTTCACCCTCACCGACGACAACCTGCTCGCCTTCCATTGCCCGGTGATCGGCGTTCCGCTGGAGCATGCGGCACATGATCTGGCCGTGTTGGAGCTCGGCACACCGGTTGATCCCCGCTTCTCACTGGAGCCCTTGGCGGTATCGCTCGACCTGGTGCCGGAAGGCACCGAGGTGCTCACCTACGGATTCCCTGCGCCGGTGGTGAAAGGTGCGAACTTGAGCCCCACAGGCGATTTCCTCGGCGGCGGTAACTTCTTCCTGAAGGGACATGCCAACACGGGGATCGTTTCCGCGCAATACGATCTCCACGGCGCCATGAACTACGCCTTCAATGTGGATTGGGTGCACGGTGAGAGCGGCGGGATCGTCTGCGACCTTGACAGCACGCAACTGTTCACGATCATGCAGAGCTATCGCACGATCGCCACGCCGACCGGTGTGATGGCCGGGCCGCGCATGGGACGTGGCTTCCAGGGCATTGCTGTGGAGCTGAGGGAACTGCTCGGCACACCGGCCTGAAGGCCTGCCCGCTGATTACCTTGGGCGTCATGCCCCACATCCTGATCCTTTCCGCAAGCGTTCGCATTGGCCGCCGCAGCCCGCGCGTGGCACTGCACCTCACGAAGGCCATTGCAGCGCGTGGCGATGCGACGAGCGAATTGATCGACCTCGCGGAGCTCGACTT
Source organism: uncultured Flavobacteriales bacterium (assembly GCA_963814325.1). GTDB lineage: Bacteria > Bacteroidota > Bacteroidia > Flavobacteriales_F > PHOS-HE28 > PHOS-HE28. The sequence goes on along the minus strand of CAWFCK010000001.1, from coordinate 349,447 downwards.
TCCGATCTTCCATGAACGCTTGAAGAACCTCGTGGATGCGCCCGCCTCCCTCCAGGAGTACGCCATGCGCATGGCGAAAGCGGACGGCGTGATCATCGTTACCCCGGAATACAATGGCGGCTATCCGGCAAGCCTGAAGAACGCGATCGACGTGTTGAATGACCAATGGCACCGCAAGCCGGTGGCCATCTGCACCGTGAGCGATGGGTCCTTCGGGGGATCACAGGTGATCACTTCGTTGCAATTCAGCCTATGGAAGCTGCGCGCATGGACGGTGCCTGCGACATTGCCCGTGCCCAAGGTGCAGGAGGCATTCGACGAAGCGGGGAATGCGCTCCATCCGGAAGACTGGGCCAAACGCACCGGCCGCTTCCTGGATGAACTGATGTGGTGCATAACGGCAAATGATCGGATGCGCGGGTAGCTCAACGCCGTGCACTGAAGCGCGCGACATCCTCCACGAACGCTGAAGCGGCCGATACGCGATCACCATGTGTGAAATGGCGAAGCGCGCCTTACGGGGCGCGCTTCGAGTATCCTGGTCTCCGAGCTTACGGGCTTGGATGAAGGCTTTTTATGCTCTTGGGCTTTATTGCCTCCTGTAGGCCAGGTTTATCAGATGCTTTGCGGCCCTTGTGAAGGCCTATGGTGGTGGAACGTGAACGGATGTAGGAAGGTTGCGATCAGCGTGATCTTTTTATTACCTCTTAGAAAGGACCGCGTTCCTTCAGGATCATCACGAAGATGAAGGTCATCAGGAAGTGGTGCACAAAGAGGAGCAGCGTGGCCCAGTTCAACATCAGTTTTCCCGTGCCGTTGATCTCGGGGAAGAGCTTCTTGTTGTTGAACGCAATGATCGGAAGGGGAAGCGTAATAACGAGGAAGGTAATGGCCAAGGCCTTGAACAGGAAGGCATTGTCGAACAGGTCGAGGAACAGATGGGCGTAATAGAACATCAGTCCTGCGAACGATAACAACCCCAATCGGAGGAAGATCCTGGCTTCTGCTACCATTTTGCTTTTCGGTTCCATGGGCAAGACGTACCCTTTGTACGTGGTTGCCCGGTGGAGGTTTCGTTCTTTATCAACAGGGGCGCGTGTTATCCGGAGGCAACCGGCTTCACCATTGTACGTCGCCCCAGCCGTTGGACCACCACGCCGGCGATGGTGCAGGCAACCATGAACACGGCCCAGTTGTACTGCTCCGGCAGGTAATCGCGCAGACCGGCCAACGCATCATGCCCGGCTTCCGGCAAGGTCAGGGGGCCTTCTGAGGATGCGGAACGCAGGATATGTTCCAGCGGCTCTTCCAGGAACGTATACAGGATCAATGCCCCGGACGTCAGCAACAGGCCCCATTCCCATGGGCGGAATGCGAACGCGGGCTCCGCCTCACGTCTTCGCAGCAGCAACACGCCAATGGCGATCAAGCCGACCGAAACGATGCAGGGCGCCAATACCGGACCCACCCACACCACCGGCACAAGGAACAGGATGTCCCAATCGAACAACGTGGCAGGCCAATCCAGTATGGCCTTGAGGAATACGTAATAGAAGATATCCCACACCCCAAAGCAGTAGATGAACCAGGCGAAGCGTTCCAGCCGCCGCGTGGTGATCAGGGCGCCCGGTGCCAGCAACATGACCAAGGTGGCCAGCTCGCGCAGCAGCTCGGTGATGGCGATGTGCCGCTTGATGGGCGCCATCGGGAAGCGGAATTCCACCGGGTAGTACAGCTCGCGCAGGTAGATCACCACGGCACTTTCCAAAAAGGCCATGGCGATGGCGAAGGCTGTGACCCAGGGCAGCAGCTTGATCCAATTCCGTTGGCTGATCATGAACGGGAGCAGATGGTGGCCACCACACCGCGATGGTCCGAACCGGAGATCTGGAACAGGTCGGATCCACGCACGGCCAACTGTTGGGTCACGAGAATGTGGTCCAGCGGAATGAGGGCCAGCCCGGCGAAACTGGGCCAAGTGGCCTGCTCAGGGCCCAGCTCTTCGCGCAGTCCCGTGCGATCGCACAAGCGCACAAGGGCCTTGTCCCAACTGACCGCGTTGAGGTCGCCAAGGACCACCACGGGCATCGGGCTCGCCTTCACCATATCCGCTAAGCGGTCCAGCTGGTCGTTGCGCTCGCGGAAGTGCGCATAGCTGCCGGGCGATGTAGCATGAACGCTGAACAGGCGCACAGGACCGGCCTCCGTGGCCACCTCGGCACAGATCATCGATCGTCGCGCCAGCGGAAGTACCTCGGTCCGCAGGAGCGGTAGACGGCTGAAGAGGGCGATGCCATAACAGTTGCTCTCCGGCACCAGCTTGTGGAACGGATAGCGTTCGCCCAGGCCTTCCAGCAGCGCTTGCGACCACGCCGGGCTCACCTCCTGGAAGGAGATCACGTCGGCATCGGAGGCCAGTGCTGCCGCGATCACATCCGCATGATCGTCATTCGGCTGGAACACGTTCATCTGCGCCACGCGCAACAGCTCCCGTCCGCCGACCGCTGGATCGATCTGCGCGGTGCGATCAGGGGGAACAGGAGCAGCACCGCCGCCACCAGCGCGCCACCAGCGCTCCACCAACGCCGTGTGCCCAAGGCGAACAGGGCCACTACAAGTAACAACAAGGCCCATTGCCACATGAAGGCGCGCACCATCATCAGCACGAACGGGTCCGGTGCGAAGGCGATCACACAACCGAATGCGAGCAGTACACCTGCCGAAAATGGGCCATCGGTCCGGCGCGAGAGCAGCTTACGGATCATGAGGAGCGCAGCTTTTCGAGGGCATCGATGTCACGCTTCACCAGCCACAACGGTATCGCACCCAGCACGCCGAAGGAGGCATCCACACAGCGCCAGAAGAAGGGGATACCGCGGACAGGAGCCCAGGCGAACGCAAGTATCAGCACCAGTGCACAGCTCCACAGGCCCCACTCAATGATCCACTTGTTCCGCACGGGATCGCGAAGCACACCGAAGAAGGCGATGCCGATCACGATGTGCGCGAAGGCCAGCCAGTCCGTGCCATAGAACAGGAACGGGTATTTGCCACCCACATCGGCGATGGCCACCGCGGCTTGTTCAGCCCACGCATGCCACGGACCCGGCCAGTTCAACGTTACGTCGCTCAACCAGCGCGTTCCCCATTCCAACGGAACAGCGGTAAGGCCGCTGAACCACAAGGCGGCAATGAAGAACAACGTCCAGTTCCGGATCCGGCGTTCCATGCGTCGTGCGTTCATGATCAGTGGGCTTCCATTACCGTTGATCCCAAGGCGGCGAACGTGCGACTGTCGGCAAACGTCCAACTCTGCCAGTGTTGTTCGCGATGGCGCTGGAGGAACGCGTCGCGCTTGGCGGCCACGGCGGCATCGAACTCCGCAGGGTCCAGGTGTTCCACCCACCGCACTTTGTTCAGGCGGTGCTTGGCCATCTGCTCGCGCACCCGATCCATGTTGTTCACCAGCAGCGGCAGCACCTTGTCGCTCATCGCGAGGTAATTGTCGATGTCGATCTCGCCCTGGTTGGAATGCGAAAGGTTGTAGCGTACGATGGTGCTGTCCCAATCCATGGTGGTGAGGCACACCATCACGGCGAAGGCCGCCCATCCGTTCACCCGAAGCAGGTAGAAGAAGGTCTTCCGCTGGCGCACCTTGATGTACAGGGTGACCAGTCCCACAAGGAGCAACAACAGGAACACGATGACGCCGATGCGTTTGTACGCCAGCCCGTGGAAGGCGATGTAGTGATAGTTGCGAAGGAAGACGGAGATCCCGAGGATGAAGTTCTGCGCCAGCCAAGCGGTCGCGAGCATCACCAAGGTGCGATTGCCTGCATGGAAGTTGAGGTTGCCACGGAACAGGCGCAGCAGCACCGCCATGCCCAGCACGATGCTGATGATCAGCAACCATGTGCCTTCATGCACGAACTCTTTCAGGCTCATGCCCGGTTCCACAGAGAAGCTGAGCCATACCCAGTTGACGTCGATCACGTTCACCACCAGGAGCATCGCGTTCAGCAGCACCAGGAGCATCACGCCCATGCGACGCTCCTTGTCCAGCGCGCCCATGGCGAGCGGTGCCAGCCATTTGGGTCGGCGCATCCGCACGCGCTGCATCGCATTGCTCAACAAGGCTTCAGAACCTTCGATCCACGTGCCGGCGAACCGGATCACCAGGGAGGCGCACAACAGCAGGCCGAAGAGGAAGAAGAACGTGTGGGCCGTGAAGACCTCTTCGAGCACATCACCGATCCAATTGAAAGCACCGTCCAGCATGCTTGCCGACAGCGCATCGAAGCGACTGTTGCCGCCGCGATACAGCAGAAAGAACAAGGCGGTGATCAACAAGGGCAACGCCCCGATGCGCAACCATCGGAACGACCGCTGCATGCCCGGCGTGTCCGGTGCGGCGTCGCCCAACGCCTGCCCCACACCCAACGGCGCGCACACCACGTTCACCATCCATTGGGCCATGCCGGCGGTCACCGTGCGGATGGCCGGCGCATGGGCCAGCGCAGTGAACAGGAACAGCGAGGAGAAGGTGGCGAATGTGGCGATCATGCTTCCGTAAAAGACCAGCATGGACGCGCTCAGCAACAGGCCCGCCCCGCCCATGCGCGCAGGGACCGAAAGTCCCGACCATCCGCGGTCGTAGGCCACCATTCCGGCCACCAGCAGGACGAACAAGGCAAGATTGATCCCGATGGATTCCTGCCAGAACAGGCGGTCGAAGATGATGGCGACCAGCAACAGGGTGAGCAGCGTGAGACGTTTCGGGTTCATGGTGGAGGTGTTCATTGGCGCAGGTCTTTGCGAAGCAGTTGGTCCATGGCGTCGAGGTGGGCACGAAAAGCCTTCACACCAACGGCGGTGGACCTGTAGGAAGTATTCGGCCGGTTGGCCACGAAGCGCTTTCGCACCTGCACATAGCGCGTGGCCACCAGCGCGGTGATATGGCTCGCGAGGTTGCCGTCGGTTACGCCCAGCAGCTCCTTCAGGGTGCCATGGTCCACCCAGTCGTTCACCACGAGCACCGCCATCAAGCCCAGCCTGACGCGACTTTCGAAGGCCTTATTGAGCTGCTCGATCATGCTGTGGTCCCATCGGCACCCCGTTCGTGGCGCACCCACATCAGGCCGCCGTACACGATGTGCAACACACCGAAGCCGAGCGCCCAGAACATCAGTCCGGCGCCGATCCAATAGCACGCGATCACCCCCAGCACCAGTTCGCTCACGGCCAGCCAGCGGATCTCCTCCAGCGTGTACTTGCTCGCGTTCAACAAGGCGAGGCCGTAGAACACCAGCGTGGCCGGCGCCACCAGTCCAGGCAGTCCGTGATACATCAGCGCCAGGCACACCAGCCCACCAGCGGCCAGCGGGATCAACAGGTTCCACATCAAGCGGCGCGCGGCCTGATCCCACAGCCCTTGCCCCAGGCGCTTGCTCCTGCGCCAGGTGAACCAGGTGGCACCGAGCAACGCAACACCGAGCACCGTACACGCGATAGCGACAAGGATCATCAACATCGAGCCATAGTCCTGGTCACCGCGTATCGGGCTGTAGGCGATGGGGTCCGCATTCGGTGCCGTGAAGAGATGTATGTACTGCTGCGCCACCCAAGCGCCCGCCAGGGCCACCACCCCGGCGAAGACGCCGCTGAGCCCGCTGAGCGAAATGAAGCGCGTGCTGCGGTCCATCATCGTGCGGATGTGGGCGAGGTCGGAGGCGGCGTTGGTCGGTTCCATTACAAAGTACTTTGAATTGCAAAGTAAACAACGGCGGCAATACCGCGCAAGTATGTCGGGGCGGAATTAATGTGACGTGAAGTAGCCCAGCAGGGCCCCGGCAAGCACCGTGATGAAGCGCTTCGCATTGAAGCGATGGTCCGGTGTGCTCTCGAAGATGATGGTGGTGCTGATGTGCAGCAGCATGCCGATGGCCAGCCCCAACGCCCGCAGGATGGGCGCCCCGCCGAGCAGGTCCAGCCCGAGCACGCCGGTGGCGATGCCCAAGGGAACGGAAAGGGCGAAGACTACGATCATCGCCCACGAGCGTCCGGCCGGCACATGGGACCGTTGCAGCACCGTGGCCAGCGCGATGGCCATGGGCATCTTGTGCATCAACACGCCAGCCACGAAGGGCAGGTTGCCATGCACACGCGGATCGGCGAACGGAATGCCCTCTGCGAAGGAATGAAGGCACAGGCTGAGCAGCGTGGCCAGCGGCAGCGTGTGGTCATGACCTTTGTGCACGTGCACATGGCCGTGCTCGATGCCGCGGCTGAAGAACTCCAGCACCACCTGCAGCAGGAAGCCGCCCAGGATCCACAGGCCGATGCCTTCACCACCTTCCATGTACAGTTCCGGCAGCATGTGCAGCACGGCCACGCTCAGTAGGAAGGCCCCGCTGAAGGCCAGCAGCAGCTTGATGCCATCGGCGCCGGGGTTGGAATAGCGCACCCAGGCGCTCGCCAGGATCGGCAATGCCAGGAAGAGCAGGATCAGCAGGCCCAGGTTCATGGGTGATCGAACAATTCAGTTGAAGTTCCGCCCGGTTTGCGGGCCCACACAACAATACGCGGCGATCGGCCTTCATCGAATGGTCGCGGCTCCGGACCTTCCGTTACTGCGCCGATGTAAAGCCCTGCGCGCTCCACCATGGCGCACACCTCGGCCCGCGTCCAGGCATGCACGCGTTCCATGAACGCGTGCTCTTCACCACCCTCCGCAACACTGATGCGCTTTACGATGTCATTGTTCTCCACACAGCGTCTGATGGTGAAGTAGCACCTCCCCCGAACGCTGGCACTCCTCCTCCACCAACCCTGCCCTTACCAGCGCTCCGTTCAACAGGTCCAGCACGAGCAGGCCGCCGGGCACCAGGGCCAGGGCCGCATTCTCCACGGCTTGCTGGTCATCTGCGCGATCCTCGCTGTAGCCCAGGCTGGTGAACAGACAGACCACCGCATCATACTGCTCACGCGCGAACGGCTTCCGCATGTCATGCACCACGAACTCCACACCGGGGCCTTCGGAACGTGCGTCGTCGATACTGGCGCTGGAGAGGTCGATGCCCGTCACCTTCAATCCATGTTCGGCGAACAGCCGGGCATGCCGCCCGCGGCCGCATCCCAGGTCCAACAGCCGCATGCCGGGCCGCATGCTTCCGTGCTGCACGATCACATCCACCCACGCGCGGGCATCCTGCTCATCCCGATGACCGTAGAGCAACTTGTAATACCGGGTGCCGAACCACTCTTTGTACCAGGCCATGCCGCACTGAAAAGCCGTCGAAAGTACGTGAAGCGCTCCGGCGGCTGTGCCGATGCGTTCACAACTGCGTGGAAAACTCCGGTGCCGGGCGCCTTACATGCCGCATCCACGCGGATTCCTTTGTTCCAGCGTCCACTTTTCCGGCCGCACAATGCTCGAACACGTCTACGATCTGTACGATTCCCTGGAGAAACAGCGGATCATGCTTTCGTTCAAGGGGGACCTCTCACCGGAACTGGTAACGGCCCTGTTGGCCCTGGTCGAGCGCAAGATGGAGGCCATGGAACCCGATGCCCAGGCGCGCAAACGCGTGTTCAACGTGGTGATGGAATGCCTCCAGAACCTCTATCACCACAACGTGAAAGTGGCCTCGCTCGCCGACGACCAATGGGCGGACGCCCCGGCACAGGGGGTGGTGATGATCGGTCACAACGAGCGTGGCTATTCCGTGCTTACCGGTAACTTCATGGCGAGTGACGAGGTCTCGGGGCTTAGTTGCGCACCTGGACCGGATCAACGATTGTGATCCGGTCGAGTTGCGCGACCTGTACAAACAGACCCTGAACAACGGCCGCTATGGTCGCGCTGGGGGGGGCGGTTTGGGCATTATCGACATTGCACGGAAAAGTGGCCGTAAACTTGAATACGGATTTCGTACCGCTGGATGAGAAGAACGCCTTCTTCAGCTTGAACGTGAACGTGACCACCTGAACACATCTGCCATGGCAGCTATCATACTCGAAGGACCCTCAAAGACCCCCACCGTCAACTTCGACGACAACACCGGCCTGCTCGAGCTCAAGGGCCGCAGCATTCCGGAGAACAGCATCGAGTTCTACAAACCCCTGATCGACTGGATCGACCGCTACGCGCGCGACCCCAAGCCGAAGACCGTCCTGCACGTGCAGCTGGAGTACTTCAACACCAGCAGCAGCAAGTGCATCCTGGACGTGTTCAAGAAGCTCGAACTGGTGCGCACCACCGGGAATGAGGTCGCCGTGCTGTGGCACTACGAGCAGGACGATGAGGATATGCTGGAGGCCGGTGAGGACTACCAGGCCATCATCAACATCCCCTTCAAGATGATCCAGATCGAGGAGGTCGACGGAGCGAACTCCTGATCGCCAGCCACCCTGAAATGAAAGAACCCGGCCAATGGCCGGGTTCTTTGTTATCCGTTATCGCGAAGCACCTCACGGCGTTCGCTCCCAGGGCTTGGTGCTCACACGCTCCACCAACCAGGGGAAGAAGTTCCATTTCAATGCCAGGGCGAGCAGGGCGGTCATCACCCAGATGAAGCCGATGTTGGCCCAGGGCGTCTGCACGCTGTCGCCGAAGATGCGCTTCACGGGAGCGTAGAAGTGCGCGGCGAAGAAGCCGCCTTCACGCGGTTCCACGTAGATGGGGTCGCTCTTCTGCACCAGTTCGCCACCCGATTCCGCGATCACGTTCACGTCGTTCTTGTTGGTCACATGATCGGCCAGGCTCTCGTTGCGCTGGTGGTCGAGCAGTTCGAAGTAGCTCTTGCGCAACGCCGGTGTGGCGGTCATGCTGGCGATCAAGGCCTCCTTCTCGCGTTCGGCCGATTTGTAGGTGTTGCGGTAATGCGTCGTCAAGGTGTTCAGCACGGCGTCGAGGTCATCCAGCACAGGCTCCTGTAGCTCGGCCGGGGTGAACTTGGACAGACCATCGAACTTCAAGCCGTTGATGCGCCCGCAGTCTCCTTGGCCATCTCCACGCGGATCAGGCCGATGTCATAGCATGTTCTGGCGCAGGTCATCGCCCTTGTGCAACGCGCGGCGCAAGGTGGCACTGCGGTCCTGCAGGTCGCGCACCCACAGGTCCTTCTTCCAGTTCGCCGTCTTCATGCGCTGGTCGAAGTCGTAGAAGAGACGCTCGTATTCGTTGTCCTTGTACTGCGACACGGCGAGGCCTTCGTAGGCCCAGCGGCTCGCCATGATGTTACCGATCCACGGCACGCTCTTTTCGCTCGCGAAGAACGGGATGCAGCTTGTCGAAGCGCACGATGATGCCACTGAACAGCAGCTGCGGGATGATCAGCACCGGGATGATGATGTAGATCACCTTGGCACTGTTGAAGCTGGCGCTCACGTTGAGGCCGAGGACGTTGGCGAAGCAGGCTGTGGAGAAGAACACGGCCCAATGCACCAGCGTGAATCCGTGGATGCCCAGCACCTGATCGCCCACGAGCGTGAACAGCAGGGTCTGGATGGCACTGATGATGAAGAGCAGCCCGATCTTGCTCAGGAGATAACTGCTCCGGCTCAGGACAGGAACTTTTCGCGCTGGATGATCTTCTTGTCGCGGATGATCTCCTCGGCCGCCACGGTGAGGCCCAGGAAGAGCGCGACGATCACCGCGATGAAGAGGTACTGCGGGATGTTGTCGTTCTGGCGGAAGATGTACTCGCCCGCATCACCCGGCACGCGAGCGGTGGTAGCGCAGGAAGAAGGCCATGACGAAGGCGAGTGCAGGCGCCTCGAGCATGTTGATCAGCACGTACTGGCGGTTGGCCAGCTTGCTTAGCAGGTCGCGCTGGAAGAACACCGAGCATCTGCTTGAACTTGTCGGGCGCCTTGAACGTGCTCTTCGGCACGGTCTTGCCATCCGCCACACGCCCCACGCGCACCTCCATCTGCGCGCGGAACACTTCGTTCCAGGCCTCGGGGCTGATGCGCCGCTGATCGGTTTCGTTGCCGTACTCGTCAACGATGCGGGCTTCGAGGATGTCGAAGATCTGCTCGGGGTTCACGTTGCCGCAGGCATCGCACTGGCCCACCTCGCTGTTCACCTGGCCCGTCACCTTCTTGAAATACACCACGGCATCCACGGGATCGCCGTAGTAAACGGGGTGACCTTCCTGGTCCATCAGCAACAAGCGGTCGAAGAGCTTGAAGATCTCCGAGCAGGGCTGGTGGATCACCACGAACACGATGCGGCCCTTCAACGCGAGCTCCTTCAGCAGGTCCATGATGTGCTCGCTGTCCCGGCTGCTGAGGCCGCTGGTGGGCTCGTCAACGAAGAGCACGCTGGGCTCGCGGATCAGTTCCAGGGCGATGTTCAAGCGCTTGCGCTGGCCACCGCTGATGGTCTTCTCCAGGGGCTGCCCACCTTCAGGTCCTTCGTTTCGTACAGGCCGAGCGTTTGCAGAAGGCGCAATCACGCGCTCGGTGATCTTCTCGTCCGTCTGGTCGCCGAAGCAGAGCTTGGCGTTGAAGAAGAGGTTCTGGAACACGGTGAGCTCCTCGATCAACAGGTCATCCTGGCTCACGTGGCCGATGACACCGCGGATCAGATCGCTCTGGGTGTGCACATCTATGCCATTGATGGTGATGTGCCCCTTGCTGGGCTTCAGGTTGCCGTTCAGCACGTTCAACAGCGTGCTCTTGCCACTGCCGCTGCCGCCCATGATGCCGATGAGCTTGCCGCTCGTTTCGGCCATGTGCAGCTCATGCAGGCCGATGCGCCCGTTGGGGAAGGCGTACTCGATGGAGTCGGCCTTGAACACCAGCCTGTCGCCGCCTTCGCGGTGCATGAAGCTGGAGAGCATATCGCTGTAATAGATCGGCTGGCCGTTCGGCGGACGCACCGATGCGCCGTTGCTCAGTACATAGGCCTGGTCGCGGTGGATCGGCTGGCCGTTGAGCAACACGCGGTCCTCGCCACTGTAGCGCATCAGATACAGGGCCACGCTGGATACGTGCAGCACACGCATTTCGCCCTTGAGTCCGTGGGCATGGAGGTGGCGCGCCTTCTCCGTTGCGGCTTCATGCGCCGCATCGATGTACAGCATGTCCTCGGCTGTCCTGCCGTCGCTGCTTCCGCCTGAACGAAGGCCTGGCAGCGCTGGAATTCCGCGTGCTGGATGTTGAATGATTCGGCCACGGTGCTCACGAACTCCTGCTCCTGCTCGCCCACCTCGCCATCGGAGTGGATCAGTTCCAGCAGGTGCACCAGCACGATGAACTTCTGTCGCTGCGTCAGCTCTTCGTTCACCTGCGCACAGATCTTCAACACCTTCACGCTGTTGAGGCTGGTGCGCTTACGGCCCTGCGAGGAGGCGCCACCGCTGCTGTGAAAGGCCATCACGAAGCTCTCGAACACGGCCATGTGGGCCGCGGCCTGGTCCGGCGTGAACTGCTGACGCAGGAAACGGGCAACGGACGCACCGCTGCGGCTCGCCGCCGTGGATCCGTCCACTTTCGCGATGATCGCGAACAGCTGTAAGAGGGCCTTGAGTATCTTCTCGCTCATCTGTCACATGCGCCTTCCAGGGTCAGGACCCAAAAAGAGCAGCCCTCTTTACGGGAGGGCCGCTGGTAAGGTTGCAGGAAGAGCGGGACGGTCAGTGCCCGCGAAGGGTCACTTCTTGAAGCCGATGAGCAGCACGGCGCATCCGGAGCCTGCTTTGCTGGGGTCCAGTTGGGCCTCCATGGTCACATCGATCGTGTTGCCGATCACCAGGTCCCAGTACGGATCGTTGTTGAACTCCTTGTTCGTGTACAACAGGTTGCGGTCCTTGTCATATACACTGAAGACCAGGTTCCCATCGTTCAATCCGCTGCAGGCGGCCACACGGTACGTGGTGCCTCCATAGAGCGTGAGGCCGAACTCGGCCACTTCATCCTCGCGCAGCAGGGCGCGGTAGAACTGACCGTCGGGGATATAGGCCTCCGAGATGTGCTTCTCACAGACACTGGCGATGGTGTCGCACTGAGCGTTCGCCACGGACCCGATCAACAGGAAAGCGGCCAGGATAAGAAGGTGCGTCGTCTTGCGCATATGATCAGGCGGTGATCGTGGTACGGAGAGCCTTCACCTTGGTTGCGATGGCCGCGAACTTTTCAGGGGCCATGGCGACGGTGGATGCGCTGTTGATGTAAGTGGTCTTCTTGGCGGCGTCCACGGTGGGAGGCTGGAACTGGTAGGTGGTGGTAACGCCATCATACTCCTTGAGCAGGTCTTTCAGGCCGGCCAGCAAATTCTCGCGGCCTTTGGCCGCTTCACCCTGCTCGAACATGGCCACCAGTGCGGTCAGGGTCCTGCGCTGCTCGCCCAGGCGGCTCATCAGCGCGGCATCGGGCTTGGCACCTGCACCGCTCACGGTGAGGTACATGCTCTCGATCCACCCGCCGGCCAGCACCAGAGCTGCTCACCACGTTGCGGTCATTGTTCTTCAGGTATTGGTCAGCGGCGCGGTAGGCCGTGCCGGAGAACCGCAGCAGGCTGTCCTCATTGTTCAGGCTCTGCTTGAAGTTGTCCAGCAGCCCTTGATCAAAGGCGTTGCTCAGCTCCAACTTGCCGCTCAGCGTCTGGATCGTTTGCAGGATGGTCAGCGCGCGCTGACCATCGCGGTGCACCGTCACATAGGCCAGGTCGGCTCCGAAAGCCCCCAAAGCCAGCGCATGCTGGTCGCTGGTGGCCAGCTTCTCCAGCACGCCCGCGTCCAATGGCAGCTCCTTTTCGTAAGGGAGTCCGAGTTTTTTGATCAGCAGGGCGGTCTGCACGGGAGAAGGCACAGCAACGATCTGGCCACCCACTTTCACCACGCCACCATCGGTGCGCGCAGCGGCCGTGTCGAGCGTGTCCTTGTCCGAGGGTTGACCTTCGGCCGGCTGTTGATCTCCGCCACAGGCCTGCAAGGCCAGGACGAGAGCCGCTACCAGAGCGGATTTGAGATAGGTATGCGCCATGACTGGAGCGCTGGGGGGGTTGAGTTCGGCAACGAATGTAGATGCATGCAGGGGTGACCTGTTGGATAGTACCGGCACTTTTCAACAAACCAGGATGAAGCTGACCGCCAGGCCTACTCCACCACCAGCCTGCCAGCAGGGGAAACAGCACCAATAATGCGAACATAGTAGGTGCCCGGCGCGAGGTCGCCACGTTCGGATCACCAGCCGCCCGCCTTTTACACCCGCATAGGATCGTACCACGCGGCCCTGCAGGTCCAACAGCTCCACCGCCGCGGCTCCCGAACTTGCTTGGTGAAAGGTGACCACCGTGCTTTCCACGAAGGGGTTCGGAAGTGCCCTCACACCCGCTGCCGCCAACGGCGCGGCCAGCCCGGTGCTCAGGATGCACGCGTCCTGCAGCGCCGTGGTGGAGTTGGTGTAGGTCTCGTTCACCACATCCACCACCTCGGCGATGCAGATCACGCTCTGGGGGTTGGTGAAGTACACACGCACAGCTGGCTGGAAGGTGGTGCTGCGCGCGATGCTCGAATCCACGTACGAAACGGAGATGACGCGTTGGCCGCCGAAGCTGGCCTGCGGCGTTACCGGGTAGTCTCCCGGATCGGCCAGGTTCTCCACGGTGGTGATCTCGATGCCGCTGAACAACAGTTCATACCCCACCGTGCGCAGATTCGGGATTCCGCATGTACACATCCAAGTAGCCCTGGCCCAGGTCGAACGCGCCGATGGTGAAGATCACCGAGTCGTACGGGTTCACCACATGGGGCTTGGGGAAGTTGCAGTGGTCGTGCGTGCCGCTGCTGTCCGGGTCTTCGAAGGCCAGGTTCCAGTATCGGCAGTTGGCCACCATCGCAGCATCCGTCACCGTGATCTCGGCCATCGGCATTGGCATCGTTGCAGCTCAACGCACTGATGTCGTTGCCCAGGATGCCGTTCGATATAGTCCTGCGCATCGGTGTAGTCCTGGTCGTTGTCCATGTCCAGGTCGCCGATCAGGCGGCTGCCGTTGCAAACGCCTTCACAGTCCATCTGGGCGCTGCCGTAAGACCTGCCCGCGCAATCCACGTAGGGCTCGCAGTTCGTGTTGACGTCACCGAGAAGTCGGGGTTGCGCACCGACTTCGATGCACACCTGCGCCCAGTTGTTCACGTGGTTAGTCTCCACGCGGCCCGAGCGCGTCCGGATCTGTTGTCCCAGTTGCAGCGCACCACCAGGATGTAGTCGCCCTTCCGGGATGCCGGTCACATCGATCCATTGGCAATCCAGGCCTGCTGCCATAGATGTCACCGCAACCGGGCTGATGCCCATGTTGTTGCAACCGTACTGCGCTGCTCCACCGCCGCTGCACTCCAGGTCCAGCACGCAGAAGCCGTTCTTGAAACCGTTCACCACCTCCTGGCCGTGGTGTCGAAGAGGATGTATTCCGCGTAACCCTTGTAGTGCCAGTGGCCGTGGCAGTTGCCGAAGGTGAACTGGCTGGGGTTCGCTCCAGGCGCACCGATATAGTAGTCCTGCGTTGCCGATCGTTCTTGATGTGTGTGGTGAAGCGGATGATCTCGCGGTCGCCGAAGCCATTGAAGCAGCCTTCGCTGATGTAGCAGTTGTTCGGGTTCACCGTGAGGATCTGCCCATAGATGGAGTTCTGGAACGAGCTCTGCACGATCAGCAGGTCCGGTCCGTCCGGGCAGTCCGGATCGCCGGGCTGCAGGCAGCTGCCATCGTCGATGGTGGCGAACGGGTCGTAGTTGCACGCGTTCGGTATCCGTGCATCCGCTCACCGGGCCATTGTAGTGTGATGCTCCATTGATCGCTCCCGCGACAGCCCGCGCCGTTGTCACCGATGCGGATCCAGTACGTCTGGCATTGATGCCAGCATGGCGGCGCCGATGTTGGCCTGCTGCCCGCATTCATTGTCGCTGTAGTAAATGGTGCCCTCGTTGTTGTCGGTCACCAGCAGGTCCTGGCAATGATCGTACAACCAGATGCGCGTGTCGCAGGTGTTGCCCGTGCAGGTGGAAATGGCATAGAACCCGGTCTGTGCGGGCGTGAAGGTGTACCAGGTCTCGGCAGCAGGCGCGGTGTGGGCGCCCTCGGGAACGTCGATCGCGCGACACACAACTGAATCCCTCCGGGCAATCCGATTCACGGATCTCCGAGGACCGAAGTTGCCCGACGATGCTGTCCACCTCCACGACGCTGTCCACCGGCAGCCAGATGCCGCCAGGCGGCGCGATGCCATCACCGTAGTCATCCGTTGATCGTGAAGACCACGCAGGTGGCACTATCGAAACAGACGGATCCACCGAGGTAGCCGCCGCGAAAGGATGACCGTCCCCGCCCTTCGCTCACGGTGAACTCCAGCTCATTGGCGAACTGATCAGGCTCGATGGCAACGGCTCAACAAGCGATTCCCCCAGCCCCACATGTCGGTGGTGGTGGTGTCGTGTCCGAATAGATCTGCCAGGTCACCGGGGCACCAGCCGCAGCGCGTCCTGGTAGTCGCCGATGCGGATGTAGTAGGTCTCCCCTGCCGTGAGCCACGGAGTCCACCTGTGTGCAGCCGTTCGGCCACAGGCATCATCGTTGTAGGCCAGCGCGTTAGGCCCACCTTCATCCACCACCAGGCCGGCGCAGTAGCTGTATACCCAGATCTTGGTGTCGCAGGTCACCAGCTCGCAGGTGGACAGATGGTACACGCCGGTCACCGTTCGGAACGAACCTGTACCAGTAGTTGTCCGCCTGGGCCGTGTATTGCCCTCGGTGACGGGATGGAATTGATGCAGTTCGCCCCGGATTGCGCCAGCGCGAAGAGCGGTACGCAAGAGCGGCGAGACAGGAAGCGTACGGGATGGATGTCATGAAACGTTGGATGGTTGGGAGCAGCGCAAGATAGCAGCCTCCGTCGTCGACTCCGCGCCGACGATCGTTGCGTATCCGTGGCACCCTACCAGTTCAACGCCTTCTTGTAGTACCGCGGGAACCGTATGTGCTTACGCATCCGCCGATAGTACCTGTCCAGGATGGGTGTGCTCAGGTCATAGACCGACCGATCGTCCGCCTTCTTCGTGTTCTTGTCCTTCGTTGTTCATGTGTCCGGAGCCGTGCTCCATGTAACAGACACGCCCGGGACGCGAAATGTTGCTTCGCCCCCGCCAACGGACCGCCTTCCGCTCGACCGGTCCAACCACCCCTAGACAACGACGGCTTCTTTCCGGATGCATCACGGGTCCGGCGAGTAAACTTGCGTCCGCCGTGCCCCCTTCGCCGACCTCATCCTGCCGCTGGCGGTACCCGGGCCTCTTCACGTACGAAGTGCCGGAGGAACTCACGGCGCGCGTGCTGCCCGGGCCACCGTGTGGTGGTGCCCTTCGGCACGGGCCGCAAGATGTATTCAGTGCCGTGGTGCGGCAGGTTGCACGCGGAGGCCGCCCTTGCATCGCTCTCCGCGCAGCGTGCTTTCAGCGTGCTCGATGATCATGCCCTGATCGCCACGGAAGACAGATGGAACTGTGGGAGCGCATCAGCGAGCATTACATGTGCAGCTGGGCGAGGTGATGCTCGCCGCGCATGCCCGGAGCACTGGTGCTCAGCAGCGAAACACGGCTGGTGCGGCGCCAGCCGCAGGCCCGCGCGCACTGGACCGGGCAACGCGAAGCACGACATACTGATCGACGCGCTGGAACAGCGCCAGGAACTGAACCTCGGCGATGCCGGCAAGCTGCTGGGCCTGAAGCGACCCCATGCCCGTGATCAAGCGGATGCTCGAGCGAGGCACCCTGCTGCATCGCCGAGGAGATCGGTGAGCAGCTTCACGCCCCGGATGGACCGCTTCGTGAAGCTTGACGCCCGCAGCGTCCAGCGGAAGCAGGCGCTGCACGCCTGGTTCGACAAGCTGGAGAACGCGCACCGAAGCTCCTGGCGCTGCTGATGCGCTACGTGGAAACGAGCCGCTGCCTGAGCGACGAGCCCGCGCGAAGTGAAACGCGATGCAACTCCTGCGCTCCACGGAACCACGCGGCCCATTTGAAGAAGCTTGTGGAGAAGGGGCTCTTCGAAATGTACGAACGCACCGCCGGGGCGCCCACCTCCGCCATCCGGCACCGGGAAGGCGGAAAGAACTTTCGCCCGCACAGCGCACCAGCACTGGACCGAACTGCACGCGCGCTTTGACACGACAAACCGGTTTGCCTGCTGCACGGCGTCACCGCCTCCGGGAAGACGGAGCTGTACATGGAGCTGATCGCCGCAGGCCATGGAGCGCGGCGAACAGACCTTGTACCTGCTGCCGGAGATCGCGCTCACCACACAGGTGATCGGGCGTTTGCGCGACCGCTTCGGTGATCGCGTCAGCGTGTTCCACTCACGCCTTTCGCCGCGCGAACGCACCGAGCTGTGGCTGCGGCATGTTGAACGATCCGGCCGGCCATCCGCTGATGGTCGGCGCGCGCTCTGCGCTCTTCCTGCCCTTCAATAAGCTCGGCTTGGTGTCGTGGACGAGGAGCACGACGCGAGCTACAAACAGCACGAACCCTCACCGCGCTACAACGCGCGCGACATGGCCATCGTGCTGGCGCTGGCCGCCGGTGCGCCGCGTGGTGCTCGGCTCCGCCACGCCCAGCATGGAGAGCTTCTTCAATGCGCACCACGGCAAGTACGGCCTGGCCGAACTGCTCGTGCGGCATGGCGAAGCGGTGCTCCCGAAAGTGGAACGCGTGGACATCGCCGACGCGCAGAAACGCAAGACAGATGCGGGGCTACTTCAGCGATGTGATGCTGAAGGGCATCGAAGCAGGCCATCGCGCGGAAAGAGCAGGCGATCGTGTTCCAGAACCGCCGCGGCTATGTGCCCGTGTGGCAATGCGAGACCTGCGGATGGATACCCGAATGCGAGCATTGCGATATGAGCCTCACCTACCACAAGCAGCAGCACGGCCTGCGCTGTCACTATTGCGGCAGGAGCTACCCACCGCCGGTGCGCTGCGCGGCTTGCGGCAGCAACCGCCTGCGCATGCTGGGTTTCGGCACGGAGAAGATCGAGGAGGAACTCGCGTTGCTCCTGCCGGATGCGCGCATCGCCCGCATGGACCAGGACACCACGCGCGGCAAGCATGCGTTCGAGCGCATCCTGTCACGCTTCGGCGAAGGCGGCCGTGGATATGCTCGTGGGCACGCAGATGGTGACCAAGGGCCTCGACTTCGATCAGGTGACCATCGTGGGCATCGTCAACGCCGACCACCTGTTGCGCTTCCCGGACCTGCGCGCGCATGAACGGGCCTTCCAACTGATGTCACAAGTGGCGGGCAGAAGCGGTCGCAAGCGCGATCCCGGCACGGTGTACATCCAAGCGCGCGACATCCACCACCCGGTCATCGGACTGGTCACGGCGCATGATACGGACGGCATGTACGACGCGCGAACTGGAAATCGCCGCGCGCATGGCTTATCCGCCGTTCACGCGGCTGGTGGCGATCACGCTGAAGCATCGCGTTGGAGGAGCGTGTGACCACCAGGCCAACGTGCTCGCAAGCATGCTGCGCGAACGCTTCGGCGATCGCGTGCTCGGGCCCGAGCCGCCGCCCGTGGCCCGCGTGCGCGACAAGCACCTGCGTTCCATCCTGCTCAAGCTGGACCGCAGCCACTATCGTGCGGAGAAGGAATTCCTCAGCGACACCATCGACCGGCTGTTCGCCGAAGAAGCGCACCGCGCCGTGCACCTCGTGGTGGACGTGGATCCCATGTGACCAGCTTCGCGAGCGGGTGTGCACTCAACACCCGCGAAGCGATCTTGATCAACCGTGTTCGCGAGCGGATGTGCACTCAGCACCGCGAAGCGATCTTGATCCTCCGTGTCGCGAGGAGGCTCCGCGACGAAGCGATCATCATCCTACCCGGTTTCGCGAGGAGGCTCGGCGACGAAGCGATCTTTGACCTCCCCCCGCTCCCGATAAAGACTGCTTCGGCCCAAATGCGGCCTCGCAGTAGCGGTAGGCTTCGGCCGAGACGGCCTCGCTGGTGCTGCTTACCCCCGATTCGCGAGCGGGTGCGCACCAACAGCCGCGAGCGATCGTTCGATCCATCGCGAGGAGGCTCCTGCGACGAAGCGATCGATCCTAGCCCGTGTTCGCGAGCAAGCTCCGCGACGAAGCGATCTTTGATCGCCTCACCCGCACCTTCTCCAGCAACGCCTTCCACAACGGCGAGGTTGGCGGCGGCGCTTCCACCACTACCTGCTTTCCGGTGAACGGGTGCTCGAAGGTGATCGACCGCGCATGCAGTCCGATGGTGCGGTCCTGCTTCGCCGCGACGCGCACCGTACTTCACATCGCCCTTGATCGGAATACCGGCCGCCGCGCATTGCGCACGCAACTGGTGGAAGCGTCCGCCTTCGGGGATCAGCTCCAACAGCGCATAGCGATCGCCCTGTGCCAGCCGGCGGTAATGCGTGCATGCAGGGGTGCCCCTCGGTGTCCTCCACCACGCGGGCCTTGTGGTGCATGGGCATCATGCGTAAGGCGGTGCATCCACGAACCCTTGTCACCCGGAGTTCCTTCCACCACGGCCCAATACATCTTGTGCACCCGCTGCTCGGCGAAGAGCGCGCTCATGGCCGCAAGCGCTTCGGCCGTGAGGGTGAAGAGCACTACACCGCTCACCGGCCGGTCCACGCGATGTGGCATGCCGGCATCGGGGCGCTCCGGCGGTCCGGTCTGCACCAGTTGAAAGAGGGACATATCGCCCGTGGGATCGGGTTGCACCGGCATGCCGCCGGGCTTGTTCACCGCCAACAGGTACGCATCGCTGTAGAGCTCGTGCACGGCCGGTCAGTACTGCTCGGCGGCGTTCGGGAAATCCTTGGCGCGCACGTCCTTCACGTAGCTTGCCCACCGCGTCCGGTGATCACCGTGTGCAGATCGGCATAGCGGCGCAGGAAGCGCGGATTGAACTCCTTGTTGATGCCCAGCATGTCGTGCAGCACGAGCACCTGCCCGTCCACACCGCCACCGGCACCGATGCCGATCACCGGTATGCTGATGCTCTTGGCCACCTCGGCCGCCAGTGCGGCCGGGATCTTCTCCAGCACCAGGGCGAAACAGCCCGCTTCCTCCAGCAGCTTCGCATCGCGTTTCAGGCGGTCCGCCTCCTCCTCCTCCCGCGCCCGCACCACGTAGGTGCCGAACTTGTAGATGCTCTGGGGGGTGAGACCCAAGTGACCCATCACCGGGATGCCCGCGGTCAGGATGCGGTCCACGCTGTCCAGCACCTCCTCGCCGCCTTCCAGCTTCACGGCATGGGCGCCGCTCTCCTTCATGATGCGGATGGCGCGAGTTCAACGCGCCCTTTGAATTGCCTTGATACGTGCCGAAGGGCAGGTCCACCACGATCAGTGCCCGTTCACAACCGCGCACCACGCCACTGGCGTGGTAGATCGATCTGGTCCAGGGTGATGGGCAATGTCGTCTCATGTCCGGCCATCACGTTGCTGGCACTGTCCCCCACAAGGATCACGTCCATGC
Source organism: uncultured Flavobacteriales bacterium (assembly GCA_963814325.1). Taxonomy (GTDB): domain Bacteria; phylum Bacteroidota; class Bacteroidia; order Flavobacteriales_F; family PHOS-HE28; genus PHOS-HE28. The sequence goes on along the minus strand of CAWFCK010000001.1, from coordinate 328,939 downwards.
CCGCGGCATCCACCAGCCGGGCCAGCGAATAGTCGTAGGCGGTGAGCATGGCGATGGGGACGCCCTTTTGCTTCATCTCCTGCAGCGTGTGCGTGGTCACGCGTTTGACCTCCTTGTGCATGCTCATGCGTGGTGCGCCGTGGCCCGGCGTGGGCGTTGTTGGGGGGCCCACGTTACGGAGGGCGCTCAAAGCTAAACCGCCCACGATAGCCAACGCACCGATGGTGGGCCGCCATGCGACCGGCTGGTCAACCTCGGCACCAGGAAGCTGGCAGGCTTCGGTATCTTTGGCCACCCATGATGTTCAACCGCTCCGTTCGCGCCCTGCTGGCCCTGGTCACTGCGTCCTTCTTCTATGGCTGCAGCACCGACCTCGATGTCACCGCTCCCTACAAGGAGATCACCGTGGTGTATGCGTTGCTGAACAAGAACGACAACATCCACTGGGTGAAGATCAACAAGGCCTTCCTCGGTTCAGGGAACGCCTTTGAATACGCCCAGATCCCTGATTCCACGGAGTACACCGAAGAGCAGTTGCCACCCGATCAGCGACGCATCGAAAAGACCGATGCCGCAGGGAACGTGCTGGCGACGCTCGAACTGCGTGATACCGTACTGACCAACCGGCCCGAAGGGATCTTTGCTTGGCCAGTGCATAAGATGTACTACTTCCGGGGCGATCAGGCGAACGGAAACCTGGACGTGACCGCCCGCTACCGTGTGGCACTTACCGTGAAAGGGAATACGATCACGGGCAGCACGCCCGTCGTGAACGACCTGTCCATCTATAACCCAACGCAGAACCTCAACACCGACATCAGCTTCCGGGCGGGTGCAGGCTATGTGCCCTACACGGCCTTCTGGTTCACCACGGCCAACGCCCGCCGGTATGAGTCATACTATAGGGTGTTCTATGATGAGATCCTGGAGGATGGCTCTGTGCACCCCAAGAACTTCGCCTCACAGATCGGCACGGTGATCACCGGCACCGCACCTGGCGACCAGATCTCGGCATCCTTGAATGGCGAACTGTTCTACCAAACGGTGGCCTCGCGTGTGCCGAACGTGGAACCGGTCTTCAATGAAGCCTTGGTGACCAAACGCATCTTCCGCGGCATCGAACTGTACTGGTGGGTGGCCGGACCTGACCTGCACACCTACCTGCAATTGGCCAACCCCATCAGCGGGCTGGTGGAGGAGCGACCGGATTATTCGAACGTCGTCGGCGGCTACGGCATCGTGAGCAGCCGCATGTACAAGCAGGTGGGCGACAGCAACGGCCGCAAGGACCTGAACCAGCAGTCGAAGGATGAGCTGCTGAACGGCGCCTACACCAGTGGCCTGAAGTTCTGCTTGCCCGGCAGTCCCGGCTGCGATTAGTCGCGCTGCTGTCCTTTTGACAGCCCTACAGCCCGCATCTGGCAAGGCTTGGCGGTGGTACCTGACAGGTAGGTGCCGGAATGCCCCATGGCACGGACGTTGACCAAGGCGGATCAACGACAAACGACTACTATGAGCAAGATCATCGGCATTGACCTCGGCACCACCAACAGTTGTGTGGCCGTGATGGAGGGCAGCGAACCCGTCGTCATCGCGAACAGCGAAGGCAAACGCACCACCCCCAGCGTGGTCGGATTCGTGGAGGGTGGCGAACGCAAAGTGGGCGACCCCGCCAAGCGCCAGGCCATCACCAATCCAACGAACACCATCTTCTCCATCAAGCGCTTCATGGGCAATACCTATGAGGAGGATGCGAAGGAGATCGCCCGCGTACCCTACGAAGTGGTGCGCAGCAGCAATGGCATGCCCCGCGTGAAGATCGCCGACCGCGAATTACACCCCGCAGGAGATCAGCGCCATGATCCTGCAGAAAATGAAGAAGACCGCCGAGGACTACCTGGGCACCACGGTCACCGAAGCGGTGATCACCGTGCCTGCGTACTTCAACGACGCACAGCGCCAGGCCACCAAGGAGGCCGGCGAGATCGCCGGCCTGAAAGTGCGCCGCATCATCAACGAGCCTACCGCGGCCGCCCTGGCCTACGGCCTGGACAAGAAGCACAAGGACCAGAAGATCGTGGTGTTCGACTGCGGTGGCGGAACGCACGACGTGAGCGTGCTCGAACTCGGCGACGGCGTGTTCGAAGTGAAGAGCACCGACGGCGACACCCACCTGGGTGGCGACGACTTCGACCAGGTGATCATCGACTGGCTGGCCGAAGAGTTCAAGAGCGACGAAGGCATCGACCTGCGCAAGGACCCCATGGCCCTGCAGCGCCTGAAGGACGCCGCTGAAAAAGCGAAGATCGAACTGAGCTCCACCACCAGCAGCGAGATCAACCTGCCCTACATCATGCCCGTGAACGGCATGCCCAAGCACTTGGTGCGCACGCCTCAGCCGCGCCAAATTCGAACAGCTCGCCGACAGCCTGATCAAGCGCACCATCGCTCCCTGCGAAAGCGCGTTGAAGAACGCCGGCCTGAAGACCACGCACATCGACGAGGTGATCCTCGTGGGTGGCAGCACCCGCATCCCGGCCATCCAGGAAGCGGTGAAGAAGTTCTTCGGCAAAGAGCCCAGCAAGGGCGTGAACCCGGATGAAGTGGTGGCCATCGGCGCCGCCATCCAGGGTGGTGTGCTCACCGGCGACGTGAAGGACGTGTTGCTGCTCGACGTTACCCCGCTGAGCCTCGGCATCGAGACCATGGGCGGCGTGATGACCAAGTTGATCGAGGCCAACACCACCATCCCCACCAAGAAGAGCGAGACCTTCAGTACGGCCAGCGACAACCAGCCCAGCGTGGAGATCCACGTGCTGCAAGGCGAGCGCCCCATGGCTGCGGGCAACCGCACCATCGGCCGCTTCCACCTGGACGGCATTCCGCCCGCACCCCGCGGCATGCCGCAGATCGAAGTGACCTTCGACATCGACGCCAACGGCATCCTGCATGTGGGCGCGAAGGACAAGGCCACCGGCAAGGAGCAGAGCATCCGCATTGAAGCCAGCAGCGGCCTCAGCAAGGACGACATCGAGAAGATGAAGAACGAGGCCAAGGCCAATGCCGACAGCGACCGCCAGTTGCGCGAGCGTGCCGACAAGCTGAACCAGGCCGACAGCCTGCTCTTCCAGACCGAAAAGGGCATGAAGGAGTACGGTGACAAACTGCCAGCCGACAAGAAGCAGCCCATCGAGGACGCCATCGCCAAGCTGCGCACCGCGCATCAGGCCCAGGACATGCCCGCCATCGACACGGCCATGGCCGAACTGAACACCATCTTCCAGGCCGCCAGCCAGGAGATGTACCAGAGCGCCCAGAACGCCCAAAGCGGCGGAGCTGCCGAAGGCACCAATGGTTCCGGCACCAAGGACCAGGAAGTGACCGACGTGGACTTCGAGGAAGTGAAGGACGCGAAGAACTAAGCACTACCATTATTCAGTTCCGCGGCCCCGACAAGTCGGGGCCGCGGTCGTTATACCTGTTCGCGAGCCCGCCCTGGGGCGAAGCGATCTTTGATCCCCGCTTCGCGAGGAGGCCCTGCGACGAAGCGATCTTTGATCACCGATTCGCGAGGGTCCGAAGGACAGGCATCGTTGCGCAACGCGCAGCGATGACCCTGCGACGAAGCGTTTGATCCGCCCCCCGATCAAAGACTGCTTCGGCCCAAATGCGGCCTCGCAGTAGCGGTTAGCTTCGGCCGCGGCGGCCTCGCAGTTGGGTTACCCCCGCTTCGCGAGGGTCCGAAGGACAGGCATCGTTGCGCAACGCGCAGCGATGACCCGCGACGAAGCGATCTTCGATCCCCCCGATTCGCGAGGAGGCCCTGCGACGAAGCGATCTTTGATCCCACCCGATTCGCGAGGAGGCCCTGCGACGAAGCGATCTTTAATTCCGCATTCGCGAGGAGGCCCTGCGACGAAGCGATCTTTAATTCCGCATTCGCGAGGAGGCCCTGCGACGAAGCGATCTTCGATCCCCGCTTCGCGAGGAGGCTCGGCGACGAAGCGATCTTTAATTCCCCACCCCCCCGATCAAAGACTGCTTCGGCCCAAATGCGGCCTCGCAGTAGCGGTTGGCTTCGGCCGCGGCGCCCTCGCAGTTGGGTTACCCCCCGATTCGCGAGGAGGCTCCGCGACGAAGCGATCTTTGATCACCCGCTTCGCGAGGAGGCCCCGCGACGAAACGATCTTTGATCCCCATGGAACGCGGCGGCGCCACATACATCGTCACCAACAGGCCGAATGGCGTCTTATATGTGGGCATGACATCAGAACTCATCATTCGGACATGGAAGCACAAGACCCGTTTCTACCCGAACAGCTTCTCCGCCCGTTACAACCTGCACAACCTCGTCTACTACGAACTCTTCCCAACGATCGACGAGGCCATCGCTCGCGAACAGCAGTTGAAGGCTGGAAGCCGGAAGAAGAAGATCGCGCTGATCGAAGCGTTCAATCCCACTTGGAAGGATCTGTATGACGAACTCCTTGCGACCTGGTGACCTCCCGCTTCGCGAGCCCGTCTCGGGCGAAGCGATCTTTGCATCCCACCCGATTCGCGAGGAGGCTCGGCGACGAAGCGATCTTTGATCCCTCCCGATTCGCGAGCCCGTCCCGGGCGAAGCGATCTTCGATCCCCGCCCCCCGATCAAAGACTGCTTCGGCCCAAATGCGGCCTCGCAGTTGCGGTTACCCCCCTACCTCACCTCCGCCACCAGGTGCACCTTGCCTCCCACATAACTCTCCTTCCGCAAGGCCTGCCCGCTCTCGTCATTGTACACCCATTCCCCGATGCGTTGCGAGTCGCCTTGCTGGCGGTCGTATTGTGAGCGTCCTTCGCAACGGATAAGGCCGTTCGGCCAGTACTCCTTCTGCGCCATCACCACACGCTTCTTATCAACAAGTTCCAATGTGCTGATGGGCCGTCCGTCCGGTGCGAAGAGGTCCATGCGCGTGTATACCGGTAAGTCGGTATGCCGCTCCTCGGCGTAGCGCAACTGGCCGTTCACGTAGTGCTCGCTATAGCTGCGCTGTTCGCCTTTCACGTACACCGTGGTGGTGCGCGGCTGGCCGTTCGGGTGGAAGGTGGCCAGGCTGCTGCGTGTGTTGCTCGTTACCTGGTATTCGCGCTCGAGGAGCGCATTGGGCCAGTAGTTCCTGTACACCAACAAATGCCCATCCTGGTAATAGCCACGGTGCTTCAGCACGCCATCGGCATAGTGGTCCTCCATGTAGCCATTGCATGGTTGCCCATCGCACCGCCGAATGGAATCACCTCCGAGCGCCCGAACCAACGGCTCGTAGGCATCGATGGGCTCGCTTTGGCCCAAGAGGCTATCGGGTATGGTGAAGAGCTCTTCGGCGAACAGGGGCTCATCCACGTGCTGCGCCAGGACGCGGGTCGGGATCATGGTCGAAATGAACAGGCCGAGCAACACATAGTGGCAGGGGGCGATCCGGGGCTTCATGGCCACCTTGAACGGGGGGAGCGCCCGGGATGTTCAAAAGATCCGCAGAGCGGAACCCGGAGGCCATTTTCCCTATCTTCACGGGCTTTTCAACCGGAACGCCCCCTCCCCGACCCTCCGCGTTCGTGATCGACCGTGATCAGTTGCCTCCTGTTGACAAAATTATTTTTCGCCGCTTGGATCATTTGCGCCAATACCTTAGTCCCGCTCCAATAATCCTTTCCGTCATCCAAAACTTGTTAACCCCTCGGCGAAAGCCTACGGCCCTAAGAGAGCCGAGGGTTTCAATGCGTTCGACGGAACGGACCTGCGACGAATGATCTGCTCTGCAATGAGAACGACAATGCCCCTCCGTCTATTGCTCGCCCTTTTGTTGTGCTGTGGCCTTTCCCAGATCACAGCACTTCGCGCCCAGGACTTCAAGCCCGTGGAAATGGATGCTGCCGTGGTGGCGCAGATCGTCGCCCAGGATTCGTCCTATGCCGCGTTCTACAAATCCATCCCGGAAAAGCCGGAAATGGTGATGTGCTACGACCCCAAGGGCGTGGACATCTACAACGAACAACTGCTGGCCAATAAGCGCGAGGCCGAAAAGGCCGTTTCCAAGCCCGAGCCAACTGAACCTTTGGCGGGTGTGCCGGACATGGAGCCGGAACCACGCATCGAGCCTACGCCGGAAGCTGCCCCAACACCGGTGGTCATTCCGGAAGAAGCACCGGCCAATGTGAAGCATAGAAAAGACAAGCGAAAACAAAAGCACCCACGCAACTAAGTTCCGCGGAGATCGCGGTATGCGCATCGGAGTTCAACTACTCCAGAGCAGACCCCTCCTCCGCAGTGATCAATGCCACAGCATTCACCAAGACCCTCGTCCGCAAATACCAACCCAACCAAAACCCGTCACATGAATAATCCGAACACACACACCGCTCCGGGAACGCGGCGAACGCCTTGGTGGCGCTCGATCGCCATGTTCTGTGCGCTCATGCTCTTGGGCATCGCACAGTCCTTTGGACAGACAACTCTGATCGGACCGGCCAACGGGGGCAATTTCGACTTGGGGCCAACCTTATTTGATAACAACTGGACAACGGCCGTTATCAACCATGCCACGAACCAGTGGGTTGTGGGCACACAACCTACCACAACTTATCCGGCGACTGCACCTCCGTTCGCTGGCAACTGTGCATGGGCGAACGCAACTGGTTCGACAACTGACTATACCTATAGTCTCACCTCGAACACAGCTGCCTTCATCTACCGGGATATAACCATTCCCGCTGGCGAAACGGCCATCAGCCTCTCCTTCAACTGGCAAGGAGCTGGCGAAAGCGGTTTTGATATGATCCAGGTCTTCTATGGCCCGACGTCCCTGACGCCCAACAGTAGCGCCTATGGTTTAAGTGGCAATACCAGTGTGCCTACAGGTATCACGGGTGCAACCTGGGTTGCTAACTCCATCGGAGGAGGCGCCGCAGGAACTGCTTTCACCGTAACGGCCACATTGCCTGCCTCACTCGCAGGCACCACGGTCCGTATCTTCATTTCCTGGAAGACCGACACATGCTGCGGAACCGCTGTTCCACACGCGATCGATAACGTTCTGTTGGTTTCCGCCACACCCTCGCCTGCGACTTGTCCTACGGCATTTATTCCAGCGGATCTCGCGACGTTGGTTGCTACCAACCAAGTTCTTTCCTGGTCTGGTGCTGGTGGAGCTCCTGCACCCACCTATGATGTTTACTTCTCCACCAACTCGGCGCTTGTGGCCGCGAAGGATTCCTCAGTGCGCGTACTGACGGGTACTGCTGCCACAACCTATGCACCTGCAATGGCGTTTGGCACCACCTATTATTGGATGGTCGTTCCGACGAACATCGGTGGCGGTCCTGCCACTTGCGCAGTGAACAGCTTTACCACGGCTCCCCCCTCCCTCTTCACCACCACGGCAACGGGTGGTCTTTGGAGCAGCCCAGGTACCTGGGCGGGTGGCGTGGTGCCAGCTGCCGGTAACAACATCAGCATTCCTTCCACCGCTGTGGTCACGGTTGACCAAGTGATCAACTACCTCAATTACCAGGTGGATGGTGTAATGCAGTGGAACGCCACGGCCAACGCCATGACCTGCACCGGCAACTTCGACATTGGTGCCACGGGCCGTTTCTACCCCATGACCACCGGTCTGGGCGGGGTTACCCTGAACTTCCTCGGCAACTTCACGAACGCCGGTTATGCCGACCTCGTGGTCGCCTCGATGCTTTTCGGAGGTTCCGGCACGATGAACTTGAACAATAGCGGTACCCTGGCCGGCACGGCCACGAAGGGCATCGTGAGCGTGATCCACATGCAGGGCTCGGGTAGTTTGAACATCAACACCCCCCTGATCATCCGTGGCAACATCAACCCGCTGATCGGCACGATCAACACCAATGGCAATCTGGAACTGGACAACACCGCCCAGATCTTTGGACAGCCGACGAACGGACGCGTGGAGGAAGCCGTGGTGACCGCCATGGGTTCACTGCTCCCGGCTGCGCCTCAAGTAACGGGTACCTGGCCCGCAGGCACCACCGGTCTTTGGGTGGCGAACACGGCGGTTATTCTGAACGCCAAGCTCATTTCCGGTGGTAACGTCTACCTTGTAACAACGGCCGGTACCACGGATGCGACGAACCCGCCCGTACATACCACCGGTATTGCTCCTGATGGCACGGCGCAGCTTCTCTGGCTCGGCCCCACCGGCGTTATCGGCACGGGCTTCCAGGTAACAACCGCGCTTACCGCGGGCGCACAGATCTGGTACGGTACGAACCTCTACACTGTAACGGTTGGAGGCCTCGCGGCCGACGCTGCTCCCCCGACGCATCTCTCCGGCACGGCTGCGAGCGGTGCGGCCACACTTAGCCTATGCCGGCACTGCAGCATCGGTCAGTTTGAACTATGACGCAACCAACCAGGTTGTACGCAGCTTGAACATCACGAACGCGGGATCGGGCCTCTTTGCCTCGCCCGCTATTGGTTTTGCTACTGCTTCGGGAACGAACCCGACGGCCGTTAGTGTGGTCGTGCCGATCGCGATCGGTGCGGCGAACACCCTTGGCCAGAAGCAGGCCACGGCCACGGTATCCGGCGCCTTGCCGATCAACAATGGTCAGGGCGTGGGTGGCGTAGGTGCCTCGGGCAGCTACGGTTATTACACGGCCCCTCCCACGGTCGGCATCGGTGGTCCTTCGCTGGTGAACTTCGTTACTTCAGCGGGCACTGGGTACACCAGCGTTCCCACGGTGACCTTCACGGGTGGAACGATCATTTCAGGTACGAACGTCTTTACGACCACGGTGGCCGCAGGCCAGGTGGTGAGCTGCTACCTTACGACCTCGGCCCTGTATTCGGTTCCTCCCACGGGCTTCACCATCACCGGTGGTGGTGGCGCAGGTCTGGTCCTCACCATCCCGGCCGGTTGCTGGGCGCAGGTGACGGCCAACCTCAACGGGGTCGGGCAGTTGAACAACTACACGGTCACCACACCTGGCTTCGGTTATGCTGCAGCACCGACGATGGCGCTCAGCACGGTCGTTGCTCCCCAGGTGGCGGCTGTAACACCTACTGCTCGCATTGGATTGTTCAACTTGAACATGTCCAACTTCACGGCGAGTGCGATCAACGGTGTAACACCGGTCACGGTGAACGCCCCGCACACGGAGGCCAACCTGGGTCCCTTGATGCCCTCGAACCGTCGCATCAACGCGCTGACCATGGGTGCAGGCAACCAAGGCTTCACCCTCTCTGCGGGTAACTTGGAACTGTACGCAGCTGCTCCGATCACCCTGACAGCGGGCATCCTCAACACAGGCGCGAACACGCTGGTCTTCTCCAACCCGAACTACGCAGGTCAGGCGGGATCCACCACCGCCAGCGTGCTCGGCAGGATCACCCTCACCAACATCGGTGGCCCGCTCACGCGCACCTTCCCGTTCCAAGCGGCTTTCGCCGTGAACACGGGGACCACGAACAACGCCGTGCCCTTCGCCGGTAACACGGCCACGACCTTCTCGGCCACCCAGGTGGGTGCACCGAGCGGAAGCGTGGGTATCACAGGCACGCGTTCCTATCGCTTGCAGTTGCCCGGAGGTACGACCTTCGGCAACAACCCGACGGCCACGCTGAACTGGAACGTGAACGACCTGCTCAACAGCGACCAGCAGAGCCTGTTCGTTGCGCAGAGCACCGCACTGACCGGTCCTTGGACCGTGCGCAGCTTGACGAGCGGCACCGGCGGCCTTCCGGCCACAGGCAGCCGTACGACGGCGATCGGTGCACCAGGCCCCATCACCATTTCGGGTGATGACTACTTCGCCTGGAGTTCTACATACGTGCCTGTCAACTTGAACTACACGGTTGCACGCACCACCGGCAATACGTTCAATTCCATCCTGAACACGGGTTCAAGCGTCGGCTTCACCGGGACGAGCACGGACGACCAGACCTCACCGGCAGTGAGCATTCCGGCCTCCACGTTCCAGTACCTCGGGCAAACGGTCACGGGCTTCAATATGTGCACCAACGGTTGGATCAAGCTGATCACGGCCTCCAGCCCCAGCACGACCCTTACCACCTTCTCGAACGTGATCAATGCGTCGATCCCCTTGATCGTAGCCCCGTTCTGGGATGACCTGACCACCAACCCCCATGACTTCACGAATGCCACGGTGAACGCCCGTTCGCGCTACCAGATCATCGGTGGCACCCCGGGTTCACGCCAGATCGTGGTGGAATGGAACAACTACACCGTTTTCGGTGCCGCGGGACCCTCGCTTACCTTCCAGGTGGTATTGGACGAATCGGACAACAGCATCAAGTTCAACTACGGTCTGTTCCAAGGATTCAACGGAACGAACAACCACCGCTACACCTACACCACGGGTATTGGTGCCAGCGTGATCAACGGCAACCCGCTGCCCGGTCAGGTGTTCACCATGCAGTACGAGAACACCACCGCCTTCTCCAATGCGGGAATGGTGCTGGCCAGCCAGGGCGCGAACGCCTTGAGCAGCATGCCTGAGTGCAATTCCAGCATCAAGCTTACGCCGGGCGCCTACGCCGGCTTCACGCCTCCTGCTGAAACCGCACCGGTGAATAACGAAGCTGCCACGGCCACCGTGCTCACGCCTCAGCCCAGCTTCCCCAGTAACCTCTGCGGCAACTTCTACTCATCCCGTTTTGCAACGCCTTCGGCACAGACCGTGTGCAGCGGCAATGCAGATGATGATGTGTGGTTCCGTTTCACGGCCTCGCAGCCGATCTATACAGCGCGTGTCTACGGATCGGGTGGTTACAAGCCTCGCGTTGAGGTGCTGAACGCCCCTGCTGCCACGCCCCTGGCCCCCGCCGTCTGCGTGGTGTCCGCTGGTGATGGTGGAGTGGTGGATGCAGTCCTCACGGGCCTCACCCCCAGCAATGATTACTACATCCGTGTGTACCACGAAGGTGGTGGAGCACAGGCCCAGGTCACAGCCAACTTGAATGCCAGTGGCAACGTGATCAGCTTCAACCTGATCAACGGTGGATCGGGCTACTCGCTCACCACCAGCGGTGGTATTACCGGTCCGCGTGTGCTGATCACCGGCGGCGGCGGAACTGATGCTGCTGCCACGGCCAACATGACCGCCGGTGTGATCACCAGCATGACCCTGCAGACGGGTGGCTACGGCTACACCAGCGCCCCCACGGTCACGATCGAAAAACCGAACTGGGCGCACATCGGCGAATTCGCCTTGGTGCTCTTCGCACCCGCTGCCGAACGACGATTGCTCCGGTGCGTTCACGATCACCCCGCAAGTGGGTTGCGCACCGACCAACGGCAACAGCAACGGTGGTACCCCATCGGCTGCAATCCCGGCCTGTGTGGGTACACCGGATGACGATGTGTGGTACACGTTCACCCCTTCAGTAACGAACCCGACCATTACGGTGGTGGGCGACGTGCTGTACGATGCGGTGGTGCAGGTGTTCAGCGGTACCTGCGGTACGCTCACCAGCCTCTACTGCCAGAACGCCACAGGCGTCGGTGGTACGGAGACCGTGGCCACCACGGGCCTCACGCCCAGCACGCCTTACTTCGTGCGCATCTACCACAACGGAACCGGTGCCGCCACCGGCCTGTTCACGATCTGCGTCGACGAAGGCGGTGCGAGCTGCCCAGTACAGACGGCCCCCGTCCAACAACGCGAGCTTGCCCGACTTGTTGGGCACCACGCTCACATGGAATGCTTCCACTCCGAACGCGGCCACGGGTTATGATGTGTACTTCGACACGAACAACCCACCCACGACCGTGGTGAGCACTGACCAACCGGGTACCAGCTATGTGACCGGACCGCTCGCCTGCCAGACCACCTACTACTGGATGGTACGTCCGCGCAACGCGCTCGGATTGAACAGCACCTGCTCGACCGTCCTGGCATTCACCACGCCTACCTCGGTCACGTGCCCAACGGTGTACTCACCAGTTACGGGCACGACCGACGTTGGCCTCACGGCGCAGACCCTGACCTGGAACAGCATCGGAGCTGGTTCGTCCTACACGGTGTACTTCGACACGAACCCCGTGCCGACCACGGTGTTGACGACCACCACAGGCCTCAGCGCTACCACGCCTGCACTTACCTGCAACACGCAGTACTACTGGCGCGTAGAACCCACCAACTGCGTGGGTACGAATACCGGCTGTGTGGTGAACACCTTCACCACCACGAGCACGCCTCCTCCCTGCGTATCCATCAGCAGCCCGGCCAACCTGGCCAGCAACCTGCCATTGGTGGCCACCACGCTGAGCTGGCTGACGGCCGGCCCTGGCACACTGGGGTATGAAGTGTACTTCGGCACCAACCAGACCGACGTGCAGAACGGCACGGGCGGAACGTTCCTGGCCGCGGGGACGGGCACCACGGCCACGACACCTGTGTTGGTGTGTAACACCCAGTACTTCTGGCGTGTGGCGCCGATCAACTGCTTCGGCATAAACACCACCTGCTCGACGAACACCTTCACCTCACTGAACCAGACAGCTACGTGCGCCACGACCTTCACACCTGCGAATGCAGCAACCGGTGTGAACTACAGTGGTGTAACGCTGAGCTGGAGCGGTGCAACCGGCGTGATCGCATCGTACAACGTGTACCTCGGTACGAACCTGTCCGATGTAACGAACGGAACCGGCGGAACACTGTTGGGCAACAGCCTCACCACATCGATCGCTGTTCCCTTCGTCATGGCCTGCAACACCGTTTACTACTGGCGCGTTGAGCCCGTGAACTGTGTGGGTGCGAATGTTACTTGCGGTGTGAACTCGTTCACCACGTATGCTCTTGCACCCACCTGTCCCACGGCCTTCACGCCTTTGAACAATGAGATCAACGTGGCCTTCTCGCCCACCCTCACCTTCACCGGTGCTGTGGGAGCGTCCAGCTACAACATCTACTTGGACAACAGCGTAACGCCAACCACCCTGGTAGGTACATCCACCACCACGTCGTTCGTGGCCGGTCCGCTTGCACCTGGCCAGTACTACTGGAGGGTTGAACCGACCAACTGCGTACCGCCCGCCCCAACGTGCACGATCAACACCTTCAACGTGCCCAGCTGTCCTCCAGTCTCTGGCCTTACTGTTGCCAGCACCTCTGTGACCACAGCAAGCGTGAGCTTTACCTGTGCCGGTTGCGTGGGTACCTACATCGTGGAGTACGGCTTGAGCGGCTTCACGCCGGGTACTGCAGGCCTGCCTGGGACCGGTGGAACGATCGTAACGAGCAATTCTTCCCCTGTGGCGATCGGCCCATTGGCCAGCAACTCCACGTACAGTTTCTACGTGCGTCAGGAGTGCACGCCGTCGGTTGATTACAGCACCAACGTTGGACCTGTGAACCTGACCACACCGGAAGTATTGTGCGGCCAGAACTTCTATGACAACGGCGGAGCAGCGCGGAGTCTACCTCAACAACTCCAACGTTGTCCGCACCTTCTGTGGCGCCAACCCTGGCGAAGTGGTGATCGCGAGCTTCAACTCGTTCAGCACCGAAAGCGGTTGGGATTCCTTGTACATCTACGACGGCCCCAGCATTGCCTCGCCACAGTTCGCCAGCACCAACGGTGTGCCTTCGGGCAACAACGTGTACGGCACCGGCGGATGGTGGGGAACACAGATCGCGCCCGGTACGGCGTTCGTTTCCACCCACCCCACGGGTTGCCTCACCTTCGCCTTCACCAGCGACCCCTCGGTGACCGCACCAGGTTGGGATGCCAGCATCGCCTGCGCACCTCCGACCGCATGCACGGTTCCCACTGGCGTTACGGCCAGCAGCATTACAGCAAGCAGCGCCCAGATCGCCTGGACGTGCAGCGGCTGTGTTGGTCCTTACATCGTGGAGTGGGGCCTTGCCGGCTTCACGCCAGGTACAGGAGCAACGGCTGGCTTCGGTGGCACGGCGATCGCAGCAGCTGCTTCGCCAGTGACCCTCACGGGCCTGCCCGCCGGTCAGAACATCATTGCCTATGTGCGCCAGGATTGCGACGGTGGCAACACCACCTTCAGCAACAACAGCTATGGTCCCGCGAACTTCACTACCCTGCCCGGTTGCGGTGGTAACTACTACGATCTGGGTGGACCTGCTGGTATTTACCCGAACAACATCAACGGCACAGCGGGCCTCAATACGATCTGCCCGAACAACGCCGGTGACCGCGTGATCGTGAGTTCACCTCCTTCCAAGTGGAATCCGGATGGGATCCGTTGTACGTCTACAATGGACCAACTCAGGCATCGCCGCAGATCGCCAGCCCCAATGGTACGCCTACGACCACCCCGAACTTCGGTGCGGGTGGTTGGTGGGGAACGGTGGCACCGAACAACACCGGTATTCCCGGCACGGTGATCTCCACTGACCCCAGCGGTTGCCTCACCTTCGTGCACATCAGCGATGGTTCGGTGAACCAGGCCGGTTGGAGCGCAACCGTGGCGTGCGTAACGCCGCAGTTCACATGTTCCACCGCGGGCACCATTGCCTGCAGCGAGACAAAGACCGGTTTCACACTCGGCGGAACCAACACCCTGCCTCCCTTGGCCCAGTGCGACTACAATGGTGGCCCCAGCACCAGCGGTGTAAGCTGGTGGGTGTATAACGCCGTGGCTGATCAGGATGTGACCATGAGCACCTGCGGAGGTGGCATGAACACCCGCATCTCTGTGTTCTCCGGTATTTGCACGAACCTCACCTGCGTAGGCGCTGTTGATGATGGTCCCGGTTGCCCCAACGGCAGCACGGAGGTCACCTTCCGCGCACTGAACGGCGAGACGTATTACATCGCTGTGCACGGCAATGCCGCCAATGATGGTGTGTTCCAGCTGAGCGCATTCTGCTCGACGATCTGCTCGGTGGATCCGAACGACAACGATGCCTGCGGAACACCAATGGCCATTACCAGCCAGCTGGCCGATGGCAGCCAGGTGATCATGACCGATGCGAACAGCTGTTCGCTCGTGGATGGTCCTCCTACCTGCTCCGGCGCGGCTCCGGCCATCGGTAACTGGTACAGCTTCAATGCCGGCGCGAACGCCGTGCACAACCTGTACCTGTGGAACAACGCCTTGGATCCGCAGTTCTCTGCTACCACGGTGAACTACGCCCTGTTCAGCGGCACATGCGCGAACCTGCTGGCCACTGGCCAGATGGCTTGCACGCAGAACGCGAACGGAGCGAACGCACTGCCTGCGCTTACGCCCGGCGACAATTACAAGCTGTTCGTTTACAACGACGGAAGTACGTCGCAGCGCGGTAGCTATGGCCTGGTGTTGGATCACCCCGGTGTGAACGACGCCAGCATCTCGGCGGTGACCTACCCCGTGGGCGTGTTGTGCAACCTGGTGCTTCAGCCCGTGGTGGTGCTCACCAACAATGGTGAAGCCACCTTGACCTCGGTGGACATCAACGTGAGCATTGCCGGTGGCAACAGCTATGTGCAGCCGTGGACAGGTTCATTGGCCTCGGGTGCCAGCGTGACGCTTACGCTGAACTCCATTACCACCACCAGTGGCCCGCACACCATGACGGTGAGCACCTCGAACCCGAACGGTGCAACGGATGAGATCCCCGCCAACGACGACACCACCGTATCCTACGATGCGACGGGTCAGACCGTGGTGGTGTCCATCACTACGGACGGCAATGGTGGCGAAACCTCCTGGCAATTGTTCGATGCCTTCTTCTTCCCTGTAGGGTCCGGTGGACCTTATACCGGCCAGAACAACGTGACGATCAACACCAGCGTGTGCCTGCCCACCACCTTCGGCAACTGCTTCTACTTCTTTGTGCAGGATGCCAATGGAATGAGCACTGGAACCTGGGAGCTACGGGATGAAACCGGCCGTGTCGTGTTGCATGATAACGGCACCTTCACCGGTCAGTCACCTTCCCTGACGCCAGTGAACCCGTCCTATTTCGCACACGAGTTCTGCCTGCCGCTCGGGCCTTCTCCGATCCTGCCCAGCGAGTGCAACGTGTTCACCAACACGATGCAGAGCAAGGTGTACACCGCTGCTGTACCGGGTGTGACCACGTACCAGTTCGAGTTCAGCGATCCCAACGCCGGTTTCCGCCGTCGTATCGCACTGCCCCGCCCTTGGGTGCAGTTCTCCGAAATGGTGACCAACCCGCTGACACCAGGTACCGTGTACTTCGCACGTGCCCGTGTTGACCAGAATACTGCCGGATTCTCTGACGACAACTTCGGAGCTGGTTGCGAAATGTCCATCGACGCGGCCTCCATCGGTTGCCCCACGCTCATCAATAACCCGTCCCTGCCCACACATAGCTGCGGCGTGACCAAGGCCTTTGGTGGAAGTGACAAGATCTGGGCACAACCCCTGTACGCTGCAACGGCCTACCGCTTCCGCTTTGTGAACGTGGGAGAAGGTTATATGCGAGAGATCCAACGCCCCACGTATGTATGCCTGCTCAGCTGGGTGACCAACCCGCTGGTGAACGGCAGCACCTACACGGTAACGGTGAATGCGCTGGTGGGCACGACCTGGACCGGATACTGCGGAGCTGCCTGCACCGTGACCATCCTGAACCCCGGCATGAACGGCGACAACGCGGGTCGCACACCGGAGACCGTGGTGGAAAGCGATGTGCAACTGTGGCCGAACCCTGTGCGTGACGGTCGTGTGAACCTGCAGATCAACGAGCTCGTTGATGCAACGCAGCGGATCACGGTGGACATGTACGATGTGTACGGCAAGCGCGTGATGACCAACGAGTATGAGAACGGCGGCGCTGTCTTCAGCACCGTGCTCAACCTCGATGCAAGCATCGCTGCTGGTGTGTACACCGTGAACATCACGGTGAACGACAAGCAGTTCACCCAACGCCTCACCGTGGTGCGCTAAGCGACCGCCCGGATAGAGCTCTGTAAAAGCGCCCCGCCTGATCGGCGGGGCGCTTTTTTTTTCTCAGATCACGTGATCTTCGGTTCCAACCCTGTACATTACTCCACCGAACCGAACTGTCGACCAACATCAACCCCCACCCGACCAAACCAACGCTCCACACGCTCATCCGCAGAATCACATCAGTGCCAGCAGTTCCGTGGGGCTTAATGCCCAAGTGGAACTTACCAACGGAGATGGCCCGCTTAGCCACCAACTCATGTAGTGAACACCTAACCCAACCTAACGCCCTACAACATGAATGGACTTAACTCTTCGCCGGGCACGCTTCGGCGAACGCCTTGGTGGCTAATGCTCATGGCGCTGGTCTCAGGATTATTCCTGAGCAACACCTCGAACGCACAATTCTGCAGTGCGGCTACCGATATGGGAACGCTGACCCCGACCATACCGGTACAGACCGTGGTTGGAGAGAGTGGCTCCTTTGTCTATTGGTCGTTCAATACCACGGCCGGTTGTACATACAACTTCAATACGTGTACGGCCTTTAATGACACCTATCTCCGGCTGTACGATACGGCTACCGGAGGAGCGGTGCTCGCGTCCAGTGATGACGATTGTAATGGAGCGGCCTCCACCATCACCTACACGGAAACGGTCACCACTACGCGGTCGATCCTGCTCACGAACTATTCGTGCTCGGCGCTTACCTCAGCGACCACGATGTCATACTCCACCACCTGTTCCGCTGGACCCACCGTTACGCTGGTCCCCTTCAGTGGAAACAATAGTGTGACCTGCGGCAGCAACGTCACCCTGCAGGATCATGCTGGTACGAGCAACTATGCTACCAATGCCAATGGCTACACCGTACTGAACGCCGCGAACAGCGCAGTGATCAACATCGCGGGATCGTATGACACGGAAAGCTCTTTCGACTTCATCACCATATACAATGGATCTGGCACAGGTGGTGCTGTGGTCTTCGGGCCGGTATCCGGCAATAGCACCATCAACTACACGGGGGCCCCGGGCCAGACGCTCACTGTGGGTTTCACCTCGGATGGTAGTGTGGAATTTTCCGGCTTCGACCTTGCAGTGACCTACTCGGGATCCTGCCTTCCACCGGTCACGCTTGTTCCATTTTCGGGCAACAACAGCGTGGCCTGCGGCACGAACACGGTTCTTCAGGACCATGCAGGTTCCGGCAGTTACAGCAACAACGCCAACGGATACACCGTGCTGAATGCACTGGGAGGAGCGGTGATCAGCATCAGTGGAACCTTCGGTCTGGAAAGCTGCTGCGATCACCTGTACATCCGTGACGGTTCCGGTACCGGTGGTGCCATTCTTGCCCAGAACGTGGGTGGTAGCGGTACGATCAGTTACACGGGAACGGCAGGCCAAACCCTCACGGTCCAGTTCACCTCCGATGGTAGCGTTGTTGGTACCGGCCTTGACCTGAACGTTTCGTACACCGGCTCCTGCGCTGTGGCCTGCACACAACCCACACCGGCCGTTTCCAATGTGACCACCTCAAGCGCTGATGTCAGTTGGACCTGCGCAGGTTGCACGGGTCAGTATATCGTGGAATATGGTCCTACGGGCTTCACCCCCGGTACCGGCGGCACAGCCGGTGCAGGTGGAACCATCTGGACCGGCGGTGCGATCGCGGCCAGCCCAGTGACCATCACTGGCCTCACGGCCCTGACGGGGTACAGCGTGTACGTTCGTCAGGAGTGCACTCCGGGAACGTTGTACAGCGTTAACGCAGCGCCGGTGAACTTCACCACGGCCTGTGCTGGTACGTCCTGCAATTACATCCTGCGCTTCACCGATCAATACGGCGATGGATGGAATGGCGGTGCATTCCAGATCCTGCAGAACGGTGCTTCCTTGGGCACCTTCGGCACGGCTAACCTGTCTTCTGGTTGCGGTCCTGTGGACGTGCCTGTGAGCATCTGCAGTGGATCCACCATTTCCCTTGTGTGGACCAGCAACGATACGTATACCGAAGATGGTCTTCGTCTTTACGACCCGTTCGGCGTACTGGTCTACTCCTTCAAAGCCGAGCCCGGATACGACAACTGCGGTAACGCCTGGACATCGCCGAACGGCCAGCCCAATGTACCCGGTACGTTGATGTACTCAGGAACGACCAGTTGTACACCTCCGGCATGTGTTCAGCCTGCCACGGTCTCTACATCCGGCGTGACGGGTACGACCGCTTCGGTGGACTGGACCTGCACAAGCTGCACGGGCGTGTTCTATGTGGAATACGGTCCTACGGGCTATACACCCGGCACTGGCGCAGCGGCTGGTACCGGCACCTTGGTCCCCGGAGGTCCGTTCGTTGCGGGTCCTGTGAACATCAGCGGATTGAGCGGAAGCACGGCCTACACCGTTCATGTGCGTCAGGAATGCTCGCCTGGTGTGTTCAGCAGCAACACCGGCACGAACTTCACCACGGGCATCGATTGCGCTACCTCGCCCACGCTGGCTTGCGCCACACCCACATCGATCACCCTTGCGGGTACAGGTGCCTGGAACCCTGCAGCTGCAGGTGGTGGTCCGTACTCCACTCCGGGCCAGGAGAGGCTTTGGCTGTTCACTGCACCCAATGCGGGAACGTATACGCTGAACGTCACGTCCGCGAGTTTCGGCACCTACATCGACTATTTCTTCAAAGCCGCTCCGGGTACGTGCGACCAGACGGGTTGGACCTTCATCCGCGATTTCTTCGGAACCGGAACGCAGGACTTCACGATACCGGCTGCAGGTACTTATTACATCCTCGCGGATGAGGAGAGCACAGTGAGCGTATCGCAGACCTTCAACATCACCTGTCCGCTCCCTTGCGCAACGCCAACGGCGCTCTTCCTGAGCGATGTCACCAGTGTCACCGCCACGGCCAACTGGACCTGCGCAAGCTGCACGGGTAGCCAGTTCTTCGTGGAAGTGGGTGCACCGGGCTTCATTCCCGGCACAGGGAACACCGCCGGTGGCGGAACGGTGTACGGTCCGTTCGCCACCAGCCCAGGTGCGATCACGGGATTGGTCCCCACCACGTCCTACGAGGTGTACGTCCGCCAGGATTGCAACAACGTAGGCGATGCATACAGCAACAACCGCGGTCCGGTATTCTTCACCACGCTGGCACCTCCGCCGGCGAACGATGATTGCGTGAACGCGATCCCCGTGGCCTGCGGCGATGTGATCACAGGTTCCAACGTGGCCGCCACCACCGAGAACCTGCCGAGCCAGGCAGCTGGTGGAGAGGCAACGGTGGACAACGGTGTGTGGTATGTGTATACACCCACGGTTACCGGAGAGCAAGTAACGGCCAGCCTTTGTGCCGGCACGAGCTTCGACACGCGCATCCACATTTTCCAAGGCAGCTGCGCCAGCCCGGTGGGTGTGGCGGGTGCCGATGACGTGTGCGGCGTGCAGAGCTCGATCACGTGGAACGCCCTGCCCGGCAATACCTACTACATCGTTGTAGAAGGATACTTCTCCAGTAGCGGAACGTTCCAGATGACCGTATCCTGCGGCCCGCTCTGCAATCCGTTGGTGGCGAACGATCTGTGCATCAACGCACAGGCCATCACCATGGATCCCAACTGTGTTCCGTTCGGTGGCAACCTGAGCTGCGCCACGAATACGGCGGGTGCGAACCCGAGCTGCGTGTTCAACACCTTCGGCGTGTTCAACGATGCCTACTACACCTTCCAGGCCACGGCGCCCGATGCGTTCGTAACGCTCACCAATGGTGGCACGTCGAACCTGCACTTCGTGATCTACAATGGTGCGGCCTGCGATGTTTCCGCAATCAACCAGGTTTACTGCAGCGCGGCCATTACCTCCGGCGCACCGACCCTGGTGACCGGTCTTACCACGGGCAACTTCTACACCATGCGCGTGATGCAGCTCGCCACGGGTGCCGGTCCCTTCACGCTCTGCGTGCAGAAGCTCGACATCAGCGACAATGCCTGCACACCGGTGGCCCTGGCCTGCGGTGACCTGCGCTTCGGTCGCACGGTGGGACGCTCGAACAACATCCCTGCCGGTGCCTGCCCCTTCAACGGAGCGGCTTCCACAGGTGGTGTGAACTTCTTCAGCTACACGGCAGCAGCCGATGAGGATGTGACCTTCAGCCTGTGCGGCCAGACCAACTTCGACACCCGTTTGTCGGTGTTCGAAGGTGCCTGCACCGCCCTTACCTGCAATGTGATGAACGATGACGCCGCGGGTTGCCCCGGTGGCGGTAGCGAGGTCACCCTTCGCGCGGTGAACGGGCAGACATACACAGTGATGGTGCATGGCGCAGGTGCGCTGGAAGGCACCTATCAGCTGAGCGTGTTCTGCAACCCTTACTGCGCTGCTTACGGAGGCCAACGATCGTTGCGCCAACAGCGTCCCGGTGGGAACATCGATCATTGGTGATGGCACCCTGCCCAGCGTGTATCAACAGGCGTGCTCCTATGCCGATGCGCCCACAACGTGCAGCGGTCTGCCATGGTGCAAGGCGTGTGGTTCGACTTCGCCACGGGACCCAACACCTCATATGATGTCTTCATCGGTGTGAACAGCACCGACCCCGACCAGTACACGGCGCCGAACATGAACATGGCGATTTACAGCGGTGCATGCAGCGGCGTGGGTGCTCAGGCAAGTGTTCTGTGCGAGCAACTGCAACGGTTCGATCACCCTGCCACCGCTGGCCCCCAACAGCAACTATCGCTTGTTGGTGTACAACGCCGGTGGAACAGCTGAAGGCAGCTTCGGCCTGTTGGTGAGCCATCCGGGCTTCAACGATGCGGGCATCAGCGCGATCCTCGCTCCTGAAGGGACCGTTTGCGACCAGAAGCTCTTCCCACAGGTGTACTTGAAGAACTACGGTGAGAACCCATTGACCAGCGCGCAGATCATCTCGCGGATCGACGGTAACATCGTGCAGACGTACAACTGGAGCGGCCCCGCGATCGCGCGCGGCGACAGTGTGCTGGTAACGCTGCCCCTGATCACTTCACCACTTGGCGCCCACTCGTTCTCGTCCGAGACCGGTGCCCCCAATGGTGCCGTCGATGAACTGAGCACGAATGATGCGCGGACGTCGTCGTACGATGCCACCGGGCAGACCGTGAAAGTGGTGATCCGTGCCGATAACAACGGCGGCCAGATCAGCTGGGCGATCTATGATGCCTTCTTCTTCCCAGTGGCGCAGGATGGTCCCAATTCCTACCTGAGCAATCAGCAGAAGATCACATCGCATTGCCTGCCCACAACACTGGGCAACTGCTTCTTCTTCTTCATGTTCGATTCGGGTGGCGATGGTCTTTGCTGCCTGAACGGAACGGGCAGTTGGGAACTGCGTGATGTACAGGACCGCGTGATCCTGCGCGACAATGGTGAGTATCTCGGGCAATCACCCTCCATCTCACCTGTGAACCCGGGCTACTTCGCCCACGAGTTCTGCCTGCCACTTGGGCCCACTGCCCCGCTGGCCGGTGAGTGCGGTGTGTACAACAACCTGCTCCAGAACAAGGTGTTCACCAGTGCGGTGACCGGTGTAACGAACTACCAGTTCGAGTTCAGTGATCCGGACAAGGGCTTCCGCCGCCGCATCGCCGTGCCCCGCAACTGGGTGAAGTTCGGCGAGATGGTGACCAACCCGTTGACCTTCGGCACTACCTACTTCTGCCGCGTCCGGGTCGACCAAGGTGCCTTGGGCTTCTTTGATGACTACTTCGGCGCTGGTTGTGAAATGGCCATGGCCACCACACAGCCTGTATGCACCGAGCTCATCTCAACGCCCGGCACCACCTTCTCGTGCGGTGTTACCAAGGCCTTCGGTGGCAGCGACAAGGTGTATGCCGTACCGGTGCCTTATGCCACGCAGTACCGCTTCAACTTCGCCAATCCAGGCGAGGGGTACAACAGGACCATCCTTCGCTCCAGCTATGTGTGCCTGCTCAGCTGGGTCACCTTGCCCCTGGTGAACGGAAGCACGTACAACGTGCGCGTGGAAGCCTATGTGAGCGGCGTGTGGACGGGTTTCTGCGGTGCCACCTGTCAGGTCACCATCATCAACCCTCCGGTGAATGGTGCGAACAATGGTCGCGCTCCCGAGACCGTCGTGGAGAGCGATGTGCAACTGTGGCCGAACCCTGTGCGTGATGGTCGTGTGAACCTGCTGATCAGCGAGCTCACCGATGCCACCCAGCAGATCTCGGTGGACGTATACGACATGTTCGGAAAGCGCGTCCTCAGCCAGCAGTTCGAGAACGGCGGCGAGGTGTTCAACACCGTGCTCGACCTTAACAACGGGGTTGCTGCAGGTGTGTACAACGTGAGCATCACCATTAACGGACGTGTATACACGCAGCGCTTGAGCGTGCAGTAGGCCGTTCGGACCGACCTGGAAAAGGGAAGCCCCGCCAAAAATGGCGGGGCTTCCTTTTTTTTCAGATCCACCGACTTGACGATCGGGAAATACCTACTACTTTCCACCTCTCTCTTTTCGACCAACCCAACCCTTTCCAAACCCAAACCCATGAGAAAAACCATACGAACCCTGTGGAAAGCAGGGCTACTATTTACCGGACTGCTAACGCTTCCGGGGGCTGCCAATGCGCAATCCTCGGTCTCTGTGGTCGGTTTCCCTGGAACAACAGGCAATGGACCGATGGGACTAAGTTCCTATCATGTGAGCGAGCATATCTACCTCGCATCGGAGATCGGTTCGGACATGAACATCACACGACTGGAGTTCGCCACCTCCACCGCTGTTGCGCAGACGTACAATAACGTTTCCATTTACCTGCGCACCACCGCCGCGACCACACAGGCCACAGGCGTTTATAGTACCGCCGGTTACACGTTGGTCTATAGTGGCGCCTTGGTCCTGCCGGCAAGCTTGGGATTCTCAGGGGTCACCCTCACCACCCCGTTCGCCTATGCCACCGCAGCGGGTAACCTCGAAATGCTCGTGGAGCGCACGGACAACCTGGCCCATGCGGGGATCACCTTCGTGGCGGCCGTTGGCAATGCCACCGGGAACACCGTACTCTCCTGCCGTCGCTACAACAGCACGGTTGCGCCCGTAAGCGGTACCACCACTCTGACGCAAACGAACTTCCGGGCAACGGTGAAGTTCATCGATGCGGCCGGGATCTGTGCTCCTGCATTTCCGCAGAACTTCAGCACTCCGCTCTCCTCCTTTGCGTGCTACGAGACCAACCACCCGCTGTATTTGAACCGCAGCACGGCGAATGGTTTCGCTGTTGCGGGAACAGGGTCGGCGATCTTCACCTGCTTCAGTGCAGGTGCAGGGGTCAACCTCACGTTGACCAGCCCCACCTTCCCTGCATTCGGAGTTCCCAAGCAGATCAATTTCGATGTGTCCGGTGCAGAATACACCGGCAACGCAGCCGATCAGCTCTTCCTGGAGGCCTCCACGGATGGTGGTGCCACCTGGCCGATCACCCTGGCATCGCCTGGATAACAACGCGGTGAACGGTGCATTGAACCCTGCAGGCATTTCGCAGACCGGTGGTTTCGTGCCTACCCTGGCTTCGCAATGGGCCACATTGACCTATGTGTTCCCAGGCACGGTGAACCGGCTTCGCTGGCGTGGCGTGTCGCAGTTCGGTAACAACTTCTTCATCGACAACTTCACGGTCACCGATCCCCCCGCCTGTCCCACACCAACGGCCGTGTCCGTTGCCAACGTGTCCGGCTTCAATGCCGATGTCAGCTGGACCTGTGCCGGTTGCACGGGTCAGTACTATGTTGAGTACGGCGCTCCGGGCTTCACCCCCGGAACCACCGCCGCTGCCGGTGCCGGTGGCACCTTGGTAGGTCCTCTCGCCGGAACCACCACCACCCTTACCCTGCCTGCGGCACGTACGAACTACGCCGTGCATGTGCGCCAGGATTGTGGGGGTGGCATCTTCAGCACGAACACGGCTGCCGTTAGCTTCCTCTCGGGTTGCGGTGCATCCCTGGGTTGCAACTACAATTTCCATCTTACCGATAACTGGGGAGATAGTTGGAACGGTGCTTTGGTGGAGGTAAGGGACAACGGACTCCTGGTGGGCACCTTGGGCACACAGATCGCTGATTGCGAAGCGTTCGTGACCTATGAGTTGTGCCACGACAGCACGTTGACCTTGGTGTGCACCAACCCTGGCGCATTCCCTGATGAACCGGGACTGACCGTCACCGACCCCTTCGGTGGCATCGTCCACGAATTCCGTGGACCGAGCTTCTACCCGGGTAACTGTGCCATCTCTTATCCCAATCCCACACTGGCCGAGAACCTGGCCGTGGGCACCTTGAAGACCGCGATCATTGATTGCACGGAGGACCCGTGCATCGATCCTCCTGTTGCGGGCACATTGCAAGCCGATGTGACCGAGGTATGCTCTACCGGCGGTACGGTGACTTTGTCCTACTCCGGTGGCACGGGCGGCATTGGCCAGACCATCGCTTGGGAAAGTTCGCCCAACGGTATTACGTGGAGCCCCATCCCTGCCGCCGCCGGTCTGACCAGCTACACGGCCAGCCCTACGGATACCACCTACTACCAAGTTATCGTGACCTGCGGTGCGGGTGGCGATACATCGAACGTATTTGTGGTGTTCGCCAACACCTTCGCTTGTTATTGCGCAGCGATCCATGGCGTGGGTTGTGGAAATGGTGACATCGTGAACGTCACGTTGAACACCCTGAACCAGACCTCCACCTGCAGCCCCCCTGCGTATGTGGCCTATCCCCCTACGGGAACGGCTACCACCACGGTGGAACAGGGCGTGAGCTATAACCTCGGCGTGACCGCCAACGACAACTGCATCATTTCCGTGTGGGTCGATTGGGATCATAACGGTGT
The DNA here is from genome assembly GCA_963814325.1 of uncultured Flavobacteriales bacterium. Lineage (GTDB taxonomy): Bacteria > Bacteroidota > Bacteroidia > Flavobacteriales_F > PHOS-HE28 > PHOS-HE28. Next base: position 303,139 of record CAWFCK010000001.1, on the reverse strand, counting down.
TTACGACACCTACGAATGGTCGCAAGTGACCACCGGCAGCGTGGCGAACGTGGCCTCTTCGATCGGCCTTCAGGTCCCCTTGACGGCCGTAGTTGGCCAGACCAACATGCGCATCCGTACGCGATTCGCGGGTAACCCCAACGGACCTACCAACGCGTGCGGCACCATGGGTTCCGGCGAAGCGGAGGACTACATCATTACCGTTGCGCCTGCTCCACCCTGCCTGCCTGCCACCGCGCTGGCCATCAGCGGCGTAAGCACCACCGGCTTCTCGGTCAACTGGACGAACGGTTCGAACAGCTGCGGAACAGCCACCTACACGGTTGAATATGGCCCGGCCGGATTCGTGCAGGGCACAGGTACCTCTCTGCCACCGGTAACGGCAGGTCCGGTTTCCATCACCGGCCTCAGCGCCGTTACGCAGTATGATGTGTACGTGACCCGTGACTGCACACCGTGCGGTGATGGCCCCGGCGCAAGCTCCTTCGCCAACGTGGTCACCTACCCCGATTGTGCGCTCGCGCCCCAGATCGATTGCCCATCGGGCACCGGCACCTTCGGACCCAACGGTCCGGGCGGTTGGAACTTCGTGGAGCCCCTGTTCGGCTTCACCACCAACGGTACCGAGCAGCTCTTCCTGCTGGATGCCAACGTGCTGGGCTCGTACACCATGAGCCTCACCGCCGCAGCCGGTAGCAGCATTGTGGCCGTGTACATCAAGCCGGTCGGCACCTGCGACCCAACAGGCTGGACCTATGTAGGCACCAACCAGTTCACCGTGCAGGCCTTCAACTTCCCGGTGCCGGTAACTGGCCAGTACTGGGTGTTGGTCGATCCGGTGAGCGCAAGCCTGCCCATCAACACCTACGGCGTCACCTTCGTGTGCCCCGTACAGAACATCGATTGCGCCAATGCCGAGACCGTGACCTGCGGCAGCATTGTGAACAGCAGCACCTCGGGCCTGGCCAACAGCCTGCCGCCCACTGCGTGCTCCTTCTTCAACGCGAGCACCGGTGGTTCCGTGTGGTACAGCTACACGAACACCATTGATCAGGAAGTGACGGCCACCACCTGCGGTATCGCGCAGTTCGATACGCGGTTGAGCGTGTTCCGCGCGGTGCCCGATTGCTCCAACCTGGAGTGCGTGGCCTCGAACGATGACGGAGCCGGATGCCCCGACTTCAGCAGCGAAGTGCGCTTCCCGGCCCTGGCCAACGAACTGTACTACATCGTGGTGCACGGTTTCGGTGCGGACGAAGGTGTGTTCCAGATGAACATACTGTGCGCTCCTCCTTGCGCCCCTGCAAGTACGAACGATCTGTGCAGCCAGGCTGCAACGCTGATCCCCGCGTTGGATGACGGCAGCGGTGTACCCACCGCAGGCGATAACACCTGCGCGTACGCTGACGGCAACACCACCTGCGATCCCTTCGGTGTGATGCAGGGTGTGTGGTACTCCTTCAACAGCGGACCCAATTCGCTCATGTTCCTGGACATCAACCTGGGCACGGCAACGGTCATGAACTACGCCCTCTTCGACGGCGCATGCAGTGGTCTTGGTGCCACCAGTGAGTTGGATTGCGTCATTGGCGGCGAAGGCGTGGGCAATACGCTCCCTGCGCTGGTACCCAACACGGACTACCTGTTGTACGTATGGAATGACGGGGGCGTGAGCCAGCAAGGCGACTTCGATGTCCTGCTGCGCGCACCGGCCTTGAACGATGCGGCCGTGGATACCATCCTCGATCCCACCGGATCGCTGTGCAGTACCTCCCTCGATCCCCGCATTGTGATCCGCAACAACGGTGAGAACAACCTGACCAGCGCCACGATCAGCTACGACTTCGATGGTGGTCCTGCTTCCGTGTTCAACTGGACGGGCAACCTCGCTTATCAGGAGACCGATACGGTGATCCTGCCCACCATCAGCACCACCCTGGGGGTGCATACGCTGAACGTGTCCTCCAGCCTGCCCAATGGCGAGGTTGACGGCCTCACGTCGAACGACGCGGCCTCCAAGACGCTCAGCATCACCGGCGAAACGGTGGTGGTGGCGATCAGCACGGACAACAATGGCGGACAGATCACCTGGGCGATCACCGATGCCTTTGGTTTCACCGTGGCTTCGGGCGGCCCCTATGCGGGACAGAACAACGTGACCGTGAACACCTCGGTCTGCCTGCCCACCACGACGAGCAACTGCTACAGTTTCTACCTGCTTGACTCGGGTGGCGACGGCCTGTGCTGCGCCAACGGCAACGGTTCCTGGAAGCTGAAGACCTTCGGTGGTGCCACCCTCTTGGGCGACCTCTTCAACAGCACCCCCAACGGTACTAATTCACCAAGCACTACACCGGCAACGGCCGGTTATGCCTTGGGTCATGAGTTCTGCCTGCCTGCGGGGCCGTCCTCGATCCTGAGCTCCGAGTGCAACATCTTCACGAACACCCTGCAGAGCAAGGTGTACACCCGCACGGTGGCGGGAGCAACGCTGTACCAGTTCGAGTTCAGTGATCCCGATGCCGGTTTCCGTCGTCGCATCGCCCTGCCTCGCGCATGGGTACAGTTCTCTGAGATGGTGACCAACCCGCTGCTACCCGGTACCGTGTACTTCGCACGTGCCCGTGTTGACCAGGGCGCCGCCGGCTTCACCGACGATCGCTTCGGAGCTGGTTGCGAAATGTCCATCGATCCGGCGTCCATCGCCTGCCCCACGCTCATCAACAACACGGCCCTGCCTACGCATAGCTGTGGTGTTACCAAAGCATTCGGTGGCAGCGACAAGATCTGGGCGGTGCCGCAGCTGGGTGCAACCCTCTATCGCTTCCGGTTCGAGAACAGTGGCGAAGGGTATGTGCGCGAGATCCAGCGTACATCCTATGTGTGCCTGCTCAGCTGGGTGACCAACCCGCTGGTGAACGGCAGCACCTATTCGGTGACCGTGAACGCGTTGGTGAACGGTGCGTGGACCGGCTACTGCGGTGCAGCCTGCAGCGTGACCATCCTCAACCCTGCAATGGTCGGCGACAACAGCCGCATGCAGCAAGAGGTTGAGCTCGCGAACACCCTGCTCTTCCCGAACCCGGTGAACGACGGCTTGGTGAACATGCAACTGGCCGGCCTCGCCAACAGCGAGCACCGCATCAGTGTGGAGATGTTCGATGTCTTCGGCAACCGCGTGAAGGCCGAGCAGTTCAACACCAGCGGCGAGACCTTCAGCACGGTGCTGGAACTCGATGCGACCATGGCCACCGGCATCTACCTGGTGAACATCACCGTGGACGGTGTTACCACCACCAAGCGCCTGAGCGTGCTGTAAGGCATTCGTTCAGTCAACCTCAAAAGCAGGGGCCGCTTCCGCAAGGAGGCGGCCCTTCGCTTTTATACCAACCCCGCCCGGGACCGCCCCGAATGCCGCAGCGCAGCGAAGGCATGAGCGGCGGTACCCGGGACCTCGCGCGCAAACCATCGTCTGCGGTCAACTCAGCGCGCGCACCAAACCTCCAACCGCACATCAAAACCCTGATTGTCCCGGGAGCACCGCGCGCGCCCAGCCAGCGAAGGTGCCCGTGATACCCGGGACCTCGCGCGCAAACCATCGTCTGTGGCACCGAGCGCGCGCACCAAAATTTCACACCCCTACTTCCAACCGCTCCTCAACCACTGAGCCAACTCAACTCTCCTCTACGATAAACACCCAATGCCGCTTCCTGCGCGCCATGCGCATTCTCATGTATTTTCGGATCTCAATGGCCTACGTCTATCTCCTCACCAACAAACGCCGAACGGTCCTATACACGGATCCACGCCTGACTTGATCCGCAGAGTTCTCGAACACAAGACAGGCGTATATGAGCGTGCCTTCACACTCAAATACAAATGCTTCCGGCTCGTGTGGCATGAAGAGCATCAAACCCTTGCAGCGGCGCGCAAGAAGGAGCACCAGATGAAACGCTGGCTCCGCGAGTGGAAGGTGAAGCTCATCAAAGAGATGAACCCGGAATGGAAAGACCTCAGCGAAGACTGGTATTCCGCTGCCGATCTCAACTCCGATCAATAACCCAACCCGTCCCGGGACCGCCCCGAATGCCGCAGCGCAGCGAAGGCATGAGCGGCGGTGCCCGGGACCTCGCGCGCAAACCGCAACCTGTGGCACCGGCGCGCGCACCAAAATTTTACATCTCTACTTCCAACCCAACATTAAAACCCTGATCTGTCCCGGGACCGCCGCGTGCGCCGCAGCGAAGCGAAGGTGCGCGCGGTGATACCCGGGACCTCGCGCGCAAAACCGCACCTGTGGCACCGGCGCGCGCACCAAAATTTTACATCTCTACTTCCAACCCAACATTAAAACCCTGATCAAAATTTTACACCCTACAGATCGACTTTTCCAGCTCCGCTGCCTTCCAAGGTCATTCCATCCTATTTTCGGATCTATGGCCTACGTCTACATCCTCACCAACAAACGGAGAACGGTCCTGTACACAGGATCTACAACAGACTTGGTGCGTAGGGTATTCGAACACAAGACAGGCGTATATGAGCGTGCTTTCACACTCAAATACAAATGCTTCCGGCTGGTGTGGCATGAAGAGCACCAAACCCTTGCGGCCGCTCGCAAGAAGGAACACCAGCTCAAACGCTGGCTCCGCGAATGGAAGGTGAAGCTCATCAAGGAGATGAACCCCGAGTGGAAAGACCTCAGCGAAGACTGGTATTCCCCTACCGATCTCAACTCCGATAAATAACCCAACCCCGTCCCGGGACCGCCCCGAATGCCGCAGCGCAGCGAAGGCATGAGCGGCGGTACCCGGGACCTCGCGCGCAAACCCATACCTGCGGCAACCAGCGCGCGCACCCAACACCCCACCCAACATTAAAAAACCAACCCCGTCCCGGGACCGCCCCGAATGCCGCAGCGCAGCGAAGGCATGAGCGGCGGTACCCGGGACCTCGCGCGCAAACCCATACCTGCGGCAACCAGCGCGCGCACCAAACTCCCCACCCAACTAAAAAAACCAACCCCGTCCCGGGAGCACCGCGCGCGCCGCAGCGAAGCGAAGGTGCGCGCGGTGATACCCGGGACCTCGCGCGCAAACCCATACCTGCGGCAACCAGCGCGCGCACCCAACTCCCCACCCAACTAAAAAACCCAACCCCGTCCCGGGACCACCGCGAATGCCGCAGCGCAGCGAAGGCATGAGCGGTGATACCCGGGACCTCGCGCGCAAACCCATACCTGCGGCAACCAGCGCGCGCACCCAACTCCCCACCCAACATTAAAAAACCAACCCCGTCCCGGGACCGCCCCGAATGCCGCAGCGCAGCGAAGGCATGAGCGGCGGTACCCGGGACCTCGCGCGCAGAACACCAACTGCGATCAATATCGCGCGCAACCAACTCCACACCCCACCTCCAACCACCTCTTCAATACCCGGAAACTCGCGCGCAAACCATCACCTGACGCAACCAGCGTGCACCCCAAAATCCCACCCCCGAAAACCTGCCCCAAGCACCGCAACAACATCCCAGATCAAGTGCTTCACCACGTGCAAACAGGTCCTCAGGCGCCTTGTGGCGACATCGCATCGAACCGCTCCATCCACCGATCCAGGGCATATAGCTGAACAACATAGAAGCCGGATCCAGCGCGGGATCCATGAGTATCAAGCACTTACGCTGTGTAAAAAAAAAGTAGCTCGGATTTGTTTGGCGATCCATCGACCCCCGGATAGCTTTGGTCGACCGTTTCGCCTGCTCTGGCGACGGGAAATAATTATACCTGCCACCTCCGCAACTACATCGTTTCAACAAGCAACCCTTGATGCTACTGAGCGTCATGCGTTGCAACCCGGTTGATACACTCTCCAGGCCAACGGCCTTACCAACGGACATAGCCCGCTTCGCTATCCTTCGACCCTAACAAGAAACAACCCAAAACCTCAAACATGAATAGTCGGAACTCTTCGACATCACTGCTGCGGCGAACGTCGCGGTGGTGTAAAATGGCCTTCTGTACTGCGGCCCTGGCGCTCACGGGCGCTGATGTGCTCGCTCAGGCGAATTCGTATTCGTTTACAGCAACCACGGGTACGTACACGGACATACCTGCTGGTGCTCCAGCCGTTGATCTTCCCCTTGTTCTGGCCGATACGTACTTGAGTCCAGCGCAACCCATTGGATTCACGTTCGTGTACGAGGGCATCAGTTACACCCAGTTCAAGATGGGATCGAATGGTATCATCAGTTTGAACATGGCGGGCACCGCGACCCTTACGACAAACGACCTTAGTGCTGCCAATGCTACCAGTAGGCCCATCCTTGCACCATTATGGGATGACCTGGATGGAGCAGTTTCCACACCCTTGCAGGCTGTTGCCCGTTACTCAACAACGGGTGTAAGCCCAAATCAAGTATTGACGGTTGAATGGCGCAACTGGCAATGGAACTGGAGTGCTACGGGAAATACCGTCTCGTTCCAGATGAAACTCTACGAAACCAGCGGTGTCATTGAGTACCTGTATCGCCAGGAAGCTGGAACGGTTAACTCTGGCTCTGCGAGTATTGGCATTGGAAGCGCAACGGGTATCCGGCAGTGGGAGCTACCTGAACATCACAAGCATTGCCACACCGAACCCTCCTTCCAGCACCACTTCGACCACGAACCTCAACACCAGGCCAGCCACGAACACGCTCTACCGTTTCACCCCTCCGGCACCCTGCACCGGCACCCCGGTCGTGAGCATCCCCGCCACCGCCAGTATGTGCTCCGGATCCACAACATCGCTTACCGGTCACCGGCCAATCGGGCACGGGCCTCATCATTCGCATGGGAGGAGTCCGATGACAACAACACGGGCGATCCTGGGCACCTGTGGTCGGTGGCAGCGGAGCAGCTACCGCAACCTACACGACCGCTGCCCTAACAGCCACGAAGTACTACCGTGCTTTGGTCACCTGCAGCGGTAACACAGGCATTTCGAATACGGCCACGGTTTCCATTGTACAGTGTACCTACGACATCACCCAGAGTGCGGCAACCTATACTTCCATCATGCCCGCCAACGGCGGCACTGGTCTGGCCTTCCCCGGATGGCAAAGCCTTACCAGCGGTGATGACAATACCACCACAACGCAAAGCCTTGCGGGACGTCCTTCCTTTACCAAGGCCAGGCAGTTACCGGCATGCAAGCGTGCTCCAACGGCTGGATGACCTTCAACACCAGCAATATCAACTTACCTTCGTACGACCTGTCCGTAGCGACCTCAACCCAGAACGCAACTTCTCCGCTTAGCCGCTGACCCGCGTTCTGGCTCCTTTCTGGGATGATCTCGTCTTCACTGGGTCAGGCCTACGCCAACCGCGACAACTGTGTGCGTTATCAGGTCCAGGGCACGCTCGGAAGCGGCAGCGCCATCATTACGGTCGAATGGGCCGGTCTGGAGCGCTTCAACATCGCTGGTCCGAACCTGAACTTCCAGGTGAAGCTTTACGAAGGCTCGAACAACATCGAGTTCATCTACGGCAACTTCGAAGGATTCGATGGTACAGTGACGAGTTCCTACAGCTACACGATCGGCTACAATGGAACGACACCTGCGGGCCTCACCGCTGCCGACCGTTTCATGATGCAGACGGCCGTGACCAACCACTGGGGTACAACGAACCAGACCGGCGGTATTGTCATGCCTACGTGCTTCACGAAGTTCACGCTCACGCCAGGAGTATACACCGGCCCCGTGAGCGCACCCACGATCCCTGCACCGGCCAACGACAACAGCGGCACGGCCCAGGCGCTCACCGTGAATCCCGCCCCCTGCCTCACCTATTGCAGCACGTACTACACCAGCCGCAGCGCCACCAACAGCGGTCTCGGCCAGGCGGGTTGCACCACCACCTTGGGCAACGAGGATGATGACGTATGGTTCTCCTTCGCGGCCAACGGCATCGCTGGACTACCAGCTGCGTCTGCGCAGTTCGCCTCATTATGACGGTGTACTGCAACTGTTCCAGTCCGACGCGGTCACCAACATCGCCTGCCTGAATGCGACCGGTGCGGGACTTATCGAGAACTACCAGACCGGCGTGCTGTCGGCCGGCACGTACTATGTGCGCGTGTTCCACAACGGCGTCAGGATCGCCGGTAGCGGGCAGTTCTCTCTGTGCGTGAGCGAGGTGGTGCCCCCACCCGCCAACGATAACATCTGCGGAGCCGTCAACCTCACGGTGAACCCCACCTGTGTGACCACAGCAGGCTCCACCGTAACGGCAACGGCCAGCACCACGCTGCCTGCGCCCACCTGCGGTACAGCCACGGCTGACATCTGGTACAGCTTCACCGCGGCCACCTCGGGCGACCTGGTGACCGTGCAGAGCGGAACGGGCTTCAATGCTGCAATGACCATTTACAGCAGCAGCGACAATACCTGCACGGGTACGTTGACGCAACTCACCTGCCAGAACGCCACCAGCACGGCTGGAGCGGAAACCTATAGTGGACCCTGGACGGCCGGTAATACCTACTTCGTTCGCGTGTACCACTTCGCCGGTGGCGTTGGCGGAAGTGGCAGCCTCACGATCTGTGTGACCGCCACGGCTCCTTCCTGCCCCAGCCTGACCAGCCCTGCTGATCTGGCAACGGTAGGCACCGACCCCACGACCCTTTCGTGGAGCGCCGCTTCCGGTGCTTCCAGCTATGATGTGTACTTCGGTACTACGCCTGTTCCTCCCTTCGTGGTGAACCAGGCCGGCCTGTCCTACAGCGCCACCCCGCTCGTTGCCAGCCAGACCTACTACTGGCAGGTGAACGGCGTGAACGCCATTGGAACTTCCAGCGGATGCCCTGTGCGCAGCTTCACCCCGCAAGCACCGGGTTGTGTGGCAGCGCCCACTTCCCCTGCGAATGCGGGCAGTGGTTGTGAAGGTGCGGTCACCCTCAGCTGGCCCGCTGTGTCAGGGGCCTCCACCTATGATGTGTACTTCGATCCCGGAGCAGTGGCCGTTACCCTGGTGAGCCCTGCACAAGCAGGAACCAGCTATGCCGCAGGCACGCTTACCGCAGGTTCCTACGCCTGGCGCATTGTTCCGAAGAACTTCTTCGGCGATGCAGTGGGCTGCACGGATTTCACCTTCACGGTGAACGCGGCACCTGCGGGTGATGTGGTGGCCACGGCCATCCCCGTGACCTTGAGCTCACTTGGCACGGCGTCCGTTGCAGGTGATAACCTGGCAACGAATTGCTGGACGAACAACGGCAACCAGTCCTCCCCGGATGTGTTCTACTCGTTCACAACGAGTTCCTGCGCCTCTGCGGCCGGTGCCTCGATCGGCCTGTGCACAAGCAGCTTCGATACCTTCCTGCATGTGTACGACGCTACGGGTGCCACATTGTTGGCCAGTGATGATGATGACTGTGTTAGCCCGAATGGAACTGGTTCCATCATCCTGGGAACGGAGTTCTCGTTGGCACCGAACACCTCGTACATCGTGATGGTCGAAGGATTCAGCACAAATACCGGAACCTACACGCTGACGATCTCGGACGGCACGCCTGATACGGACTCCGATGGAGTATCCGATTGCACGGACAACTGCCCCACCACCGCGAATAGCAACCAGCTGGATACGGACGGTGACCTCATCGGTGATGCGTGCGACAACTGCCCCACTGTGCCTGGTGTGCAGGGTGATGCCTGCAACGATGGCAACCCCTTCACACCGCAGATGTGCTGAATGGAAGCTGCGTATGTGCCGGCACGCCAGTACCCTGCGACAACTGGACGCTCACCATCAACACGGACGGTGCTGGTAGCGAGACCACCTGGCAGATGGTGGATGCCACTTCACCCTTCGTGCTCGCCTCGGGTGGACCGTACGTGCAACAACAGCACCAACACGCGACCATCTGTGTGCCGCAGGGTGCCTGCTTCAAGCTCACCATGAACGATGCCGGTAACAACGGCATGGTCGGCGGTGGCTGGCTGTTGCTCGATAACACGGGCAAGCGCATCGTGGACAACGTGGGCAACGGCGGCTGCTTCACCAGCACCAGCACGACCGGAACGGCGTTCTGCAACGAGCCCGCTAGCACGCAGACCCTGATCGCCTCGCACTGCGACCGCGAGAACTGGCTGCCCACGGAAGTGATCATTGCCAGCGCCAATGCAGCTGTGAGCGCACAGTGGGGTATCGGCGTTCAGACCGATGATGGTTACCAGTTCTGGTTCGAGAACCCCTGCGGTGGTTACAGCCGCCGGATCTTCCGCGACCACGCCACCAGCGGTGGCAACGGACCGGCCAATGCCATCCGTGCGACCAAACTGAAGCTCAGCGCGATCGTTACCAACCCGCTGCCTGCCAACACCCTGCTGAACGTACGTGTACGTAACAAGGTGAACGGCACGTTCAGCGCGTGGGGACCTGCCTGCCGCTTCAAGATCGACCCGAACGCGTGCACCCTTACCAAGCTGAATGACACCCCCGGCGATCCCAACCTGAGCTGCGGTGTTACCGGCAAGCAGGTAGGTGCCAGCGGACAGGCCGGTAAGATCTACGCCAAGGTGGTGTACAGCGGCGGCAACCCCGCCACCAACTACCGCTTCGAGTTCGCTGAACCCGGCGAGGGCTACCTGCGTACGGTGACCACCACGAGCGCTGCGCTGTTGCTGTCGCCCTGGGTGACCAACCCGTTGCTCTGCGGCACATACATCTATGACGTGCGTGTGCAGGCCAGCTTCGATGGTGGCACCACCTATTGCCCCTTCGGCGCGGTCTGCTCAGTGGAGATCACCAACAACGCACCCCACCCCTGCACCACGCCTGGCAACTTCACCGGTGGTGGAGATCGCACGGGCACGGAAGTGGAAATGGAGTTCGCCATGTACCCGAACCCCAACAATGGCGACCAGCTCTTCATCAACATGAGCGAACTGGGCGACAACGTGAGCATTGTGACCATGGACATGTTCGACATCTTCGGTAAGAAGGTGATGAGCCGCACGTTCGCCGCTCAGGAAGGCACGATGAACACCGTGATCGACCTGGACGACAGCATGGCCGCAGGCCTCTACATGGTGAACATCACCGCCGGCGATGCCACTCGTACAGAGCGCCTGGTGATCCAGCACTGATCGAATACCACCATTAGGCAAAGCCCCCCGACGCAGGTCGGGGGGCTTTTGCATTCACACCCGCAGTGCCCGCCTCCGGCGGCCCTCATTGTGCTTAACCGCAGATGGACGCAGATATCGCGCTGGAGCGCGGGGGCTGAACCACGGATCGACACGGATGAACACGGATGAATACCCTCTGCACGCTCTGCACCCCTGCGTGAACTCCTCGCATTCCCAGCAACCTCCGCAACTCCGCGTGAGCCCGAGCACTCCCACCCCCTCTGCGCTCTCTGCGCCTCTGCGTGACCCCTCGCATTCCTCCGCGCCCTCCGCGCCTCCGCGTGAGGCCAAGCACCCCCACCCCCTCTGCGCGCTCTGCGCCTCTGCGTGAACGCCTCGCATTCCTCCCCGCGCACTCCGCGCCTCCGCGTGAGCCCAAGCACTCCTACCCCCTCTGCGCTCTCTGCGCCTCTGCGTGAACCCTCGCATTCCTCCCCGCGCCTCCGCGTGAGGCCAACACAAGCTAACACTCCCCTTCGCGCCCTTTGCGCCCTTTGCGGTAGTAAGCGTCCTTGCCAAGCCCCCCACCCTGGACGTACCTTCGACGCTATTAGAACGTCCTCAGAAGTGAACCAGCGGTCGATCATTCTTCTCCTTGTTCTGGCCGCGTGGAACCCATGCCGGGCGCAACTGACGACGCTCTATACCGCGACCGTCTCATCGACCACCTACACCCCCATCACCGGTGGCGTGGAGCTCGCCAGCGTAGCCTTCGACGACGCGGTGATCACGACGGAACTCCCCGCTTTCTTCTTCAATGGCTCGTACTACACCACCATGTACGTGTCCACCAACGGCTTCATCACCTTCGGGCTGGAACCGGCCGTCAACATGTACGCGCCCGTTGGCAATGCGGCCGCGTATACGGGGGTCATCAGCCCCATGGCCTGCAACCTGAAGAACGCCACTACGGGCACACCGGAGATCCGCCTGCAGCAGCTGGGGAATGAGCTGGTGGTGCAATGGCAGGATGTGTCGCGCTTCTCCGGCGTGGATGAACGCTTCAGCTTTCAGGCCCGCTTGAACGTGGCGACCGGAGTGGTCCGCTTTGTGTATTCGAGCGTCACCGATCTGAACATACTGACCGGTCAGCAGCCGCAGGTCGGGCTGCGCGGCAGCAGCAACGTGTTCGCCTCGCAGGTGAAGAACTTCACGGTGGGCACGGGCACCAACACGTGGGCCGCGCCATCGCCGGGCACGGTGAGCTCCTCGCAGATGCGCTTCACCGCCACGGCCCCGGCAAAGTCCCCGCTGGGTGGTGAAACATACACCTTCACTCCGGGCTGCCTCTCGGCCACGGCCACCACCACCATCACCACCGCCTGCAGCACGAACAGCTATGTGGTGCAGGTGAACGTGACCTCCATGGGCTCGGCCTCGGGCGTCAACATCACCGCCACACCGGGGGGAACCCTCTACTCGAATGTGGGTATCGGCTCGTATGCCTGCGGTCCCTTCACCCTCGGAACGGCGGTGACCCTCAGGCTGGTGAACACCACCAACGCAGCATGCACCAATGTGCTGGGAACGTTCAACCCGGCCACGGTATGCGCTACCATGGCGAACGGAACATGCCTGCCCGAGCCGTTCCTGGCGATACCGGATAACGGGTGCGCCACCGGCGAGGACCTGCAGGTCACCATCCCCATCTCCGGCATGAACACCACCTTGGGCACTGGGCCCGGGCAGACCTTCTTCCAGTCCTTCGAGTTCATCATCGGCCACACCTACCGCGGCGACATCCAGATGCGGCTGACGTCACCCTCGGGACAAACGCGCGACCTGTTGTTGAACGCACCATCGCCCAGTGCTTCCGGCAGCAACTTCGGCAATCCGAACGCCTGTCCGGGTGTGACGATCGTGCTCCGCGATGCCAATGCCCAACCCCTCTCCACCATAAGCCCGGACATGAACAACGTGGCCGGCTTCTTCATGCCGGAGCAACCGTTGTCGGGCTTCACCGGCAATGCGAACGGCAACTGGATCGTACGGATCTGCGATGGTGGAGTGGAGGATGTCGGCACGCTCCACTTTGTCCGGATGCGCATGCAGAAAGTGGATTGTGCGGGCGTGATCAACGGAACAACGCTATCGGGTTCCGCCTGCGACGATGGCAACCCCAACACCTCCGGCGATGTGTATGACGCGACCTGCACGTGTTCCGGGACGCTCACGAACATTACACTCGCCCTGAAGGGCCTGTTGGAAGGACCGTACAACGCAGGAGCCGGACTGATGCACGACAGTTTGCGTGTTCGGTCCCTGATCCCCGCAACGGAGCCGTATACAGCGCTCGGCTTTGCGCAGGTGGGTGGCGGCGGCGAAACCGTTGCACCTGCTGTGCTGGCCACCACCGGCGCGAATGCGATCGTGGATTGGGTGCTGCTGGAGCTGCGCGATGCCACCAACAGCAGCTTGGTGCAACGGACCCGGTCCGCCCTGATCCAGCGCGATGGTGATGTGGTGGATGTTGACGGCACCTCACCCGTGTCCTTCGGTATTGCCGCCGGGAACTATTTCGTGGCCCTGCGCCACCGCAATCACCTCGGGGTGATGACCTCGAACGCCGTGGCATTGTCGGCCGCACCCGTTGCGGTGGACCTGAGCGCTCCCACCACGGGCACCTTCGGCACGGCCGCGCGCAAGACGGTGGGCGCTGTGGAGGTGATGTGGGCCGGCAACGTGTTGCGCAACGCATCCCTGGGGTACACCGGCGCCAACAACGACCGCGACCCGATCCTGGTGAACGTGGGCAGCACCACGCCGAACAACACCGTGGCGGGCTACCTGCAGACCGACGTGAACATGGACGGCCAAGCGAGCTATACCGGCGGTGGAAACGACCGCGATCCCATCCTGGTGAACGTGGGCAGCACCACGCCGAACAACCTGCGCACGGAGCAGTTGCCTTCGATCCCGCTCCCGGATGCAGGTTCTCGCGTGTCGCGAGGACCTCGCACGTGCGATCACTTATGGGAACCGCAGCCGCAGTGAGGGTCCAGCGAGACCGCCTCCGGCGGCCGTCATGGTTCTTAACCGCAGATGAACGCAGATGGACGCAGATGAATGCGGATCAAACCACGGATGGACACGGATGAACACGGATAAATACCCTCTGTGGCCTCTGTGACCATGTGTGCGACCCTCGCATTCCCCGCGCACTCCGCGCCTCCGCGTGAGGCCCTCGCACTCCCACAACCTCTGCGCTCTCTGCGCCTCTGCGTGAGACCCTCGCATTCCTCCCCGCGCCCTCCGCGCCTCCGCGTGAGGCCCAAGCACTCCCACACCCTCTGCGCTCTCTGCGCCTCTGCGTGAGACCTCTCGCATCCTCCCCGCGCCCTCCGCGCCTCTGACCCGTCCTAAAACAGGTTTACAGGTTTGGGTTGATGTCCGAAGATAGGTTTACGGTTGTTGGTTCGTCCTGAACTGGGTTTACGGTTGATCGCTTTGGGTAGTAGTTCTTCCACGTCCGTTCAACGGGTATTGAACCGTAGTGGACTTGGTCGGGGGTGAACATGCTGATGCTGGAGTGAGGTCGTCCGCCGTTGTAGAGCGCAACGGCCCGGTGGAGTTCCGCGCGTGCTTCCTCGATGGTGTCCAACTGGCCCAAGTCCAGGTATTCCTGCTTAATGATGCCGTTGATGCGTTCGGCCACAGCGTTCTCCAACGGATCGCCGTTCTCGGTCATGCTCACGCGTATGCCATGCTGCTGTAGCAGTTGCACGTACTTGTGCGAGCAGTACTGCACACCGCGATCGCTGTGGTGGATCAGGCCTTCAAGAACATCGGCATGTGCCAGCGCCATGCGCAGTGCTTCAAGACTGCTCATCGCTTCCAGATCGGTGGCCAGGTGGTAGCCCATGATCCGATGTGAGTACGCATCGGTGATCAGCGTGATGTACACCACGCCTTGTGTGCGCGTGCGGAAGTAGGTGATGTCGCTCACCCAGATCTGCCCGGTATGCACGGGGACCACGTCCTTGATCAGGTTGGGCCACTTGCGCAGCCAGTGCGATGAACGCGTGGTGATCACACGCGTGCGTAAGCGCTTCACCAGCAGGCGGTGGTCCGCAAGCAGGTCGAAGAGCGCATCGCGCCCCATCTTGATGCCATGTTCAAGCATGAACGGATCGAGCAGCTCATACAACTTGCGACCGCCCATGCGCTTGTGGTCGCGCCGGATGGCATGCACCTGTTGCAATACCAGCTCATGCTCCATGCCCATGGCTTGGGCCTGCCAGCCGTTCTGGTAATGGGCCTGCCGGGTAACACCAAGCAACCGACAGAACCGCACCAGGCTGATGTGCGGGTAGCTGTCCTTCATGTCGCGGATCACTTGGTGTTGTCCTTTTTTCGGATGCTGATCCCTTGCTCGCGTTCGGCCAACTCGATCAACCTCGCATAGGCTTCCACACGCAGCTTCTCATCCTCCAGCTCGCGTTGCAGTTCCTTCAAACGCCTTCGCAGCGACTCGATGTCCTCTTCCTTGGGCTTGCTCAATGTGTACGCTGCCAGCAACTTGGCGGGCTTGGGCAGCCTACGAATATCCACATATCCCAACGCTGGCATCCAGGCTTGGAACGCACCCCTGTACGTGATCCCATACTTGTCTAACAGTCGTTGCTTGGGCGTGCCAGTCTCCAAATACTCCTCGATCACTTTGCGCTTGAACTCCTCGCTGTACCGCGATTCGAACTTGCCGTTCTTGTTGTGCTTGAACTTGTCCTCCATGGGTCGCTGTTTTGCGTAAACCCATTTCAGGACGAGTCACTCCGCGTGAGGCACTCCCACACCCTCTGCGCTCTCTGCGCCTCTGCGTGAGACCCTCGCATTCGCTTCGCGTCCTTCGCGCCCTTCGCGGTATCACCGTTGCGTTCCCGTTGCGCCGTGGCGTCGTTGCGGTTCATCCCTCGCATTCCCCGCGCCCTCCGCGCCCCTCGCGTGCGGCCAACACCCGCAGTGCCCGCCTCCGGCGGCCTCATTGTTCTTTACCGCAGATGAACGCAGATGGACGCAGATGAATGCGGATCAAACCACGGATGAATACCCTCTGTGGCCTCTGTGACCATGTGTGCGACCCTCGCATTCTCCGCGCACTCCGCGCCTCCGCGTGAGGTCCCTTGCACTCCCACACCCTCTGCGCTCTCTGCGCCTCCGCGTGAGGCCCTCGCAATCCTCCCCGCGCGCCCCGCGCCCCCGCGTGAGGCCCAAGAACTCCCCGCCCCCTCTCCCCCCTTCGATCCATCCCCACCCGAAAACCGTACATCCACGATAGATCCATCAAAACACCGACGAATTGAACTATTCTCGCACCGATCGTTCACCTTTGAACATATCTTCATATCCGTTCCACTATGAACGATCGAGCCATGAGTACAAGGAAAAAGGCCGTTTGGATGGTCGCTTCCATCCTCGCGATCGGCCTCACCTCCCCGGTCTTCGCCCAGACCCCCACACAGAAGCTCAGCGTCATGGTCTCCGCCACGGTGCAGGCATCACCGGCGAGCGTCACCTTGGCCTGGCCGGCGTATTCCGGCGCCACGGGTTATTCCGTGTTCCGTAAGCTGCGGTCGGGCACCAGTTGGGGCAGTGCCATCGCCAATCCCACAGGCACCTCCACGGGCTACACGGACAGTGGGGTGATCGCGGGCAACCTCTACGAGTACAGAGTGCAGCGCAGCGCCTCCACCGGCACCGCCTACGGCTATGTCTGCACCGGCATCGCCGTACCCGCTACCGAGTATAACGGGCGCATGGTGCTGCTCGTGGACAACACCGTTTCCACAGCGCTAACCGCCGAGCTCATTCAGCTGGAGAACGACCTGAAGGCCGATGGCTGGAGCGTGGTGCGCCATGACGTGAGCCCCACGGCCAGTGTGCCCAGCGTGCGTACGCTGGTGGCCGCGGACTACAACGCCGACCCCACCAACACCAAGGCCGTGTACGTGGTGGGCCATGTGCCGGTGCCGTACAGCGGGGATGTAGCGCCGGACGGGCACGACGACCAGCACAAGGGCGCTTGGCCGGCCGATGGCTACTACGGCGAGGTCAACGGCACATGGACGGACAACACGGTGAACAACATCACGGGCTGGGCACCCAACGTGAACGTGCCGGGCGATGGCAAGTTCGACCAGGACAACTTCCCCAACACCGTGGAACTGCAGGTGGGCCGGGTGGACTTCAACGACATGCCCACCTTCACCAACACCGCGGTGCAGCGGCTCAGCTTCTACCTGAACAAGGCGCACCAGTACAAGATCAAAAGCTACACCCCCATCACCCGCGCCATCATCTTCGATCACCTTACGGACATCCAGGAGCCGCTCGCGGGGAGTGCCTTCATGACCTTCAACGGGCTGGTGGGCGCGGCCAACGTTACGGATGTGCCATACAGCACCGTGCCCTGGCTCCAGGAACAGGTGAACAACCAGAGCTACCTGTGGACCTACGGCAGCGGCGGCGGGTTGCTCGGCAACGACAACGGCACGCTCACCTTCTACTACACTGACAAGATCGCCACCACCCCCGATATGGCCGGCAGCCAGCAGTGGGGAGGCGTGTTCAACATGATGTTCGGCAGCTATGTGGGCGATTGGAACGTGCGCGACAACGTGATGCGGGCCATGCTGGCCAACGGAAAAGCGCTCACCAACGTGTTCGCGGGTCAACCCAATTGGTTCTTCCATCCCATGAGCATGGGCGAGAACATCGGCAACTCCGTGCGCATGAGCATGAACAACACCACGCTCTATGTGCCGCAGAACGGCGGTGCCAGCAGCACGGGTCCGCGGGTGCGCCATGGGCCTGCTGGGCGACCCCTCGCTCCGCGCCTTCTACCTGGCTTCGCCTTCGTCCTTGGTGGTGAGCAACAGCGGTGGCAACGCTGCCTTCAACTGGAGCGCTGCGGAAGGCACGCCGGACGGCTATCATGTATACCGGCTGGATGCTACCGGTGTGCCTACTCGCGTGAACACCAACCTGATCACCGGCACCAGCTTCACCAGCACACAGGCCTTCGTGGCCGGTACCCAATACATGGTACGGGCCGTGAAGTTGCAGACGCCCGTGGGTGGCAGCTACACGAACCTGAGCCTGGGCGCACTGGCCACGGCGCAGGCCACCAGCAACGTGGTGGTGGCGCCGCGCATGGTGCTCGAAGGCCCGTATGACAGCGGCACGGGGCTGATGACCGACGGACTTCGCACGGCCGGCCTCATTCCATTCGCTGAGCCGTACACCGCATTGGGCTATGCGCAAGCAGCCGGCGGCGGTGGCGAAAGCATCACGCAATCCGTGCTGAACGTAACGGGCAACAACGCCATTGTGGATTGGGTGCGCGTGGAGCTGCGCAACAGTGGATCACCTGCAACGGTGGTGGCCACACGGCAGGCCTTGCTGCAACGCGATGGCGATGTGGTGGGCACCGATGGGACCTCAACGCTCAGTTTCGGTGTTGGTGCGGGCAGCTACTATGTGGCCGTGCGGCACCGCAACCACCTGGGGGCCATGACCGCCAACGCGCTATCGTTGAGCGCCACCAGCACAACGGTGGACCTGAAGGCCACTACGCTGAGCACCTACGGAACGGGCGCGTTGAAGACCATCGGAAGCGTACGCGCGTTGTGGGCCGGCAACGTGGTGGCGAACAATGAACTGCGTTACACCGGCACGGGCAACGACCGCGACCCCATCCTTACGCGCATTGGCAGCACGGTGCCCACGAATACCATCCCCGGTTATTACCCGGAGGATGTCACGTTGGATGGGCTTGTGCAATACACCGGCACCGGCAACGACCGCGATCCCATCTGGTGAACATCGGCGCCACGGTGCCCACGAACACCAAGCTGGAGCAGCTGCCATGAACGGCCGTGGTCAGGGAGAGAACCTGGCTGAAAACATGGTTGTTTTCCTCTCTCTTGACGATCGCCGCGAGCCCCGGCGATGAGCCGGGGTGAGTGAACGCGATCAGCTATGCAAGGAGGGCTTCATAGTCCCGACGCGTCGGGAGCCAGGGGTGGATTCCTTTTTGCATTTCCCAGAAGATCGAAACCACCCCCTACTCCCGACACGTCGGGGGTGAAGTACCCCATTGGCCTGCCAAGGCTTGAACGGGCGTTCGCACAACGTCAACGCGCATGGCGGAGAGCGAGGCCGTCTGCCTGTTTTTTTTCGACAAGCCATTCTCAATAAAGGACAACTCACTATTTTCCGGCGACCAAACCACGAGTGAACTCCCTTCACCCGCTTTTACCCTTCAAAAACCCAACCCTTCCGACCATGAGCAGGACTGTACTCCTATTGTCCAAGGTGATCCTGGTGATCGCGTGTTGTTTCGGGCTTGTTCGGCAGGCGCAGGCGCAGAATTCGGTTCCGTTCACCGGTAGTAACAGCATTACCACCTGTAGCGGAACCATTCAAGACCATGCGGGATCTGCGAATTACTCGCCCAATGCCAATGGGTACACCGTCATTAACCCTTCGGTGGCCGGGAACAACGTGAGCCTAACGTTCACCCAGTTCGCAACAGAGAGCAGTTACGACTTGTGACCGTTTTCAACGGCGTTGGTACCGGAGGCACTATCCTCTTTGGCCCCACCAGCGGCAGCCCTGCGTTGCCCACGATAACCGCGACCAGCGGTGCGTTGACCATACGGTTCACATCAGATGGGTCCGTGAACTCGCGGGCTTCACATGGCCACGATCTCTGTATCGCGCCGCCAGCAACCTGCAACTATACCGTGCCCGGCACGGGGAACAACGCTATCACCACGTGCAGTGGTACCATCTGCGATCCAGGTGGCACCCTCGATTATCGCGAACAACAAGAACGGATATACGGTGATCAACCCTACAGCGGGCAATTTGGCCCGGATCACCGGAGTAAGCAGCGCAGGAGAAGCCTGTTGCGATTACGTGCGTGTGTATAATGGTAACGGGACCGGTGGAACCCTGCTTGGCCAATATCAAATGGGCACCGCCATTCCACAGCTGACTTCAACGACCGGTCCGCTTACCGTCCAATTTGTTTCTGACGGTTCTGTTACAGGGGCTGGTTTCAGCGCGACGATCTCCTGCATCGCGGCGCCACTGCCTGGTGAGAATTGCACCAACGCACAGAATTTGGCCTTGTTGACCAGCCCGTACAGCGCTACAACCGTGGGGTACACGGAGGACATCTCCATCTGCCGTACAGGCGTTCCCGGACCGCATCTTCTTCATCAGCGTACCGAACGGGTCGCAGTTGACCATCGGAGAAAGCACCAACAGCTATGACGAATATGAGTACGTGGGCTATGGCGCCACCTGCCCGGGAGCCACGACCATCAACTGCTGGGACAACGATGTTCTTGCCCAAACCACCTGGCTCAACAACACGGGTTCCACCCAAACGGTCTGGTATGTGCAGGACGCGTTCACCGCAGGCTCGAACAGGCACCTTCACCCTGCAATGGTCCATCGCCTCACCGCCTTCCTGTGCGGGCGCACCCACCGCGCCGACGAACGGTGCCACGGGCATCGCCGCCGCGGAACCACGCTGAGTTGGCCAACGGTAGCGGGAGCCACGGGGTATGATGTCTACTTCGGTACAACGAACCCGGCACCCACGTTGGTCTCCTCCAACCAAGCGGGTCTGACCTACGCGACAGGTGCACTTTCCGGTAGCACGACGTACTACTGGCGAATTGTTCCGCGCAATGCCAACGGACCGGCCACCGGCTGCACCAACTGGAGCTTCACCACGGCCGCCGGAGCACCTGCGAACGATAACTGCGCCAGTGCCATCGCCATCGCATCGCTCCCTTACACGAGCGCGGTGATCGACAATACGCTGGCCACCGACGATTCACCGACAAGCACCTGCGATGGTCCTTACAAGAACGTGTGGTGGACAGTGCAAGGGATATGCGGCACAATGACCGCGATCACGTGTACCGGAAGCACGAACTTCGACAATGAGATGGCCGTCTTCACCTCCACCGGCGGATGTAGCGGCCCTTGGACCCAAGTGGCGTGCAACGACGACAACGGTGCCGGTTGCACAAGCAACTACGCCGGAGTCAGTTGGACGGGGACAGCCGGAACGACCTACTACATCACGGTGGGCAGCTATTTCAGCGGAGGCACCACAGGCAACCTGCAGTTGAACGTGACCGCAACACCGTTCACAGCCTCGGTGGCCCCCACGGGTATCAGCGGCACCACAACGATCTGTGCTGGTGGAAGCACTACGCTTACCGCTACAGGCGGCACGCTGGGCACGGGAGCCACGATCGAATGGTTCACGCGGAATCCTGCGGCGGAACGCCTGCAGGCACTGGTGCGTCCATCGGTGTTTCACCGGGCGCCACGACCACCTACTTCGTGCGCTACAGCGGTGCGTGCAACACCACCACCTGCGCCTCGACGACGGTAACGGTGACGCCGCTGCCGACCGTGAGCATAACCCCGAGCACCGCGGCGATCTGCGAGGGCGGGTCCATCACCCTCACCGCAACGGGAACACCGAACAATTCCCTGGCCAGCGTGCTCAGCGCGATCAACGCGAACAGCGCGAGCCTGATCGCCTCGATCCCCACGCCGTTCGCCTTCACCATGGACGGCGGGGTGAATGGTACCAACATCTCCGATGGGGGCCTTGACATGTACGATGGAGGCAACTCGATCAACACCAACCTCGCCAGTGCGATCACCTACTCTGACAATACGGTCCTGGCTAGCGCCTCCTTCGGCAGTGGCGGACAGTACTTCACGCGCTACGTGACCGGCACCGCCTCGTTGTTCTTCTGGGCCGCCGACATCAACGGCCTCAGTTCCATGAGCATCACCGGCAACAACGGTGCGGACGGCCAAGGAACGCAGGACACGCATACGTTCACGGTCACTGCGAATGGGGTCACTTACACCGCCTTCCTGAAACGCGTGTACAACGCCACTGATCCGTCGATCAACCAGCTCTTCCTGGTCCCACAGCCCAACAGTGCCAGCCAGACGATCGGTGTCACAACGGACGACAGCCAGCAGAACATCAACGGGCTGACCGGTGTGACGCGTGTGTATTACATGCTCTATGCGGGGGCCAGCGGTGCCTTCATCAACAATGCGCAGGCAACGACCATCGCGCAGAACTTCGTGAACATCATCCCGACGAGCAGCTATTCGTGGAATCCGGGAGGTGCTACTACATCCGCGATCACGGTTTCGCCGGCGAGCACCACGACCTACACGGTTACATACAGCAGTCAAGGCTGCTCGAACACAGCGACCCGCGAGGTGACGGTGAATCCGCTGCCCGTGGTGACCTGCGGTTCTTATGGGCCTGTTTGCACGGATGCTGCTGACATCACCCTCGGTGGTTCGCCAACGGGCGGAACCTGGAGCGGCACTGGTGTTACCGGCAACAGCTTCGATCCGAGCGTGGGCACACAGACCCTCACCTACAGCTACACCGATGGCAATGGCTGCAGCGCAAGCTGCCAGACCACCATCACCGTGAACCCGTTGCCTGTGGTCACGTGCGGCAGCTACGGCCCAGTGTGCACGGACGCTGCGGACATCACCCTCGCCGGTTTGCCGGTCGGTGGGACTTGGAGCGGCACCGGTGTAACCGGCAACACCTTCGATCCCAGCGTGGGAACGCAGACGCTGACCTACACCTTCACCAATGGCAATGGTTGCACCAACAGCTGCCAGACCACCATCACGGTGAACCCGCTACCAGTGGTCACCTGCGGTACGTACGGCCCAGTTTGCACGGACGCCGCTGACATCACCCTCGGTGGTTCGCCTTCCGGCGGAACGTGGAGCGGCACCGGGGTTACCGGCAACAGCTTCGACCCGAGCGTGGGAACACAGACCCTCACCTATAGCTACACCGATGGCAATGGTTGCACCAACAGCTGCCAGACCACCATCACCGTGAACCCGCTGCCAGTGGTCACCTGCGGCACGTACGGCCCAGTTTGCACGGATGCTGCTGATATCACCCTCACCGGTTCGCCTTCTGGCGGAACTTGGAGCGGCACCGGTGTTACCGGCAACAGCTTCGACCCGAGCGTGGGAACACAGACCCTCACCTATAGCTACACCGATGGCAATGGTTGCAGCGCGAGCTGCCAGACCACCATCACCGTGAACCCGCTGCCGGTGATGACCTGCGGTTCTTACGGTCCGGTTTGCGAGGACGCGGCTGACATCTCCCTCGGTGGTTCGCCAACGGGCGGAACGTGGAGCGGCACCGGTGTTACCGGCAACTCGTTCAATCCGAGCGTGGGCACGCAGACCTTGACCTACAGCTTCGGTCCGGATGGCAATGGTTGCTCCAACAGCTGCCAGACCACCATCACCGTGAACCCGCTGCCGGTGGTCACTTGCGGTTCGTATGGTCCGGTATGCGAGGACGCGGCTGACATCACCCTCAGTGGTTCGCCTGCGGGTGGAACGTGGAGCGGCACCGGGGTTACCGGCAACAGCTTCGACCCGAGCGTGGGTACACAGACCGTTACCTACAGCTACACCGATGGCAATGGGTGCAGTGCGAGCTGCTCAACCACCATCACCGTTAACCCGCTGCCGGGCGTTACCTGCGGAGGTCCGTACGGTCCAGTTTGTACGGATGCTGCTGACATCACCCTCGGTGGTTCGCCTTCTGGCGGAACCTGGAGCGGCACCGGTGTTACCGGCAACTCGTTCGATCCGAGCGTGGGCACACAGACCGTTACCTACAGCTACACCGATGGCAATGGTTGCAGCGCGAGCTGCTCCACCACCATCACGGTGGATCCGCTGCCCATCATGTCCTGCGGTTCGTATGGACCTGTTTGCGTGGACGCGGCGGACATCACACTCAGTGGTTCGCCTGCGGGCGGAACCTGGAGCGGCACCGGTGTTACCGGCAACTCGTTCGATCCTGAGCGTGGGCACGCAGACCTTGACCTACAGCTTCGGTCCGGATGGCAATGGTTGCTCCAATAGCTGCCAGACCACCATCACTGTGAACCCGCTGCCGGTGATGACCTGCGGCACCTACGGACCGGTGTGCGTGGACGCTGCTGACATCTCCCTCGGTGGTTCGCCAACGGGCGGAACCTGGAGCGGCACCGGTGTTACCGGCAACAGCTTCGATTCCGAGCGTGGGCACACAGACCGTTACCTACAGCTACACCGATGGCAATGGGTGCAGTGCGAGCTGCTCCACCACCATCACGGTGAACCCCTTGCCCACGGTCACCTGCCCGGCGAACATGGCCATGCTGGCCTCTGCTCCGGCATTCCAGCTCACTGGCGGAACGCCAACGGGTGGCGTGTTCAGCGGACCTGGTGTGAGCGGTAGTGGACCATACACCTTCACGCCCGCCAACGCCAATACGGGTGCGAACACCCTTGTGTACACCTACACGGACGGGAACGGCTGCAGCAATAGCTGCTCATTCACCATCACCGTGGGCAACGCCCTGCAGTTGGTGCTCACCACCGACAACGATGGAGCCAGCACGAGTTGGGAATCGGACCGGTATCCGGCCCGCCGGTCTGTTCCGGTGGTGGCTACCCGAGCAATACCACACAGACCATTTCATGCACCCTGGCGGATGGTTGTTACGAACTGCGCGTGTTCGATGCGAACGGCGATGGCATGTGCTGCATGAACGGCGTTGGCGGCTATGTGCTGCGGATGGCCGATGGGCGCAAGATCATTGACGCTGCTTCGTCCGGCATTTTCAGCTACACCGCCGAAATTGCCAATGACAATGGCTTCTGCCTGCCCTTGAGCGCCGATCGACTGACGGCCAGCCGCTGCGACCGCGTGGACTACCTGCCCAGCGACTTCATCCAGGCCGTTCCCAACGCTGCGGTGCAGGCCCAGTTCAATGTGGGCATGCAAAGCGATGACGGGTACCAGTTCTGGTTGTTCGATTCCAACGGCGGATACAACCGGCGCATCCTGATCACGCATGCCTACAACAACTACTGGTTCCCCTTTGGCATGGACCGCTGCAGCTACCTGAAGCTGAGCTCCATCACCACGAACCCGATCCCGAACAACATGTTGTTGAACGTGCGGGTGCGGAGCCTGGTGAATGGGGTTTACGGAGCTTTCGGTCCCACCTGTCGCTTCAAGATCGACCTGGAGCTCAACTGCCCCACCACCCAACTGGTGGCCACCGCCGGCAGCACCTTCTCCTGCGGCATCACCGGCGTGCTCCTGAACGGATCGCGCACCTTGCATGCCGTGCCGGTATCTTCCGCGAACAAATACCAGTTCGAGTTCTCCAAGAGCGGCTACCTGCGCCGGATCAGCTCACCCACCAGCAGTCTGAACCTGACGGTGTGGGCCACGTCGCCCCTGCAGTACGGCTTCACCTACGATGTGAAGGTGCGCGCGAGCTTCGACAACGGGGTGAATTACTGCCCCTTCGGTGCCATCTGCCAGATCACCACGGCCGCAGGACCTGAGAACCAAGGCCACAGCATGGAGACCACGGTAGCGGGCGAAGGCCTACAGCTATGGCCCAACCCGAACGGGGATGGCCGCGTGTACCTGCGCCTCGAAGGCCTGAACGAGACCACCGAGCTGGTGACGGTGGACATCTACGACCTGATGGGTGCGAAGGTGCAGACCGCCACGCTGGTGGCCGGTGCCGGTGTGCTGAACGAGTCGATCGACCTGAGCAACGACATCGCCCGCGGTGTGTACGTGGTGAACCTGACCGCCGACGGCCAGGTGTTCACCAAGCGCTTGGTGGTGGAATAAGTTGCTTCAACCTTCTGCGCAAAGCCCCCCGGAATCCGGGGGGCTTTGTGCATGTGGTGGGGCCCATCGAGCAGAAGGACCTGGGCCGGTTCACCCCTCATTCGTGGATCGCGCTGCACGCATCAGGGGCAGAGCTGGCCGACGCGGAAAACTTTGAACGATCGCACGGCTCACCTGCCCGCCATCTTAGCGTCTGATATCCAAATGCTTATGTACTTCACCCGGCAACGGATCCCAGCGCCGGTGGCATCCGTTGTTGATAAACCTTGAAGTTGAACAGGCTGACCCAGTGACTTCTTCTTCGTCCTCTGTTAGCTGTGCTGGCCCAGCATTTACCTTCGACCCCCTTTTACCCCCTACCGGGCATGCCTCCGCATGCCCCACCCAACGCAAAACCCCTACCCTTCCATGAGCAGGTCTGTACGCTTTTTCAAATCCCTTTCCATTGCTGCCGCCCTCCTCATTGGCTTCGGACAGCAGGCGGTGGCGCAATTCGCAGTGACCACGAACGGTGGTTCCGGCCTGGCCGGCACTTATCCCAGTCTGGCGGCCGCGATCACCGCGCTGAACGGGGCCACGATCACCAGCCCTGTGGTGATCACGTGCCCCGCCGGTACGGAAACCTCTCCGGCAGGTGGTTACAGCATCACGGCATTGGGCACGGCGGTCAACACCATCACCATCACGGGTAACGGTGCAGCGAACAGCATCATCACGGCACCCAATCCGGCAGGTACAGCAGGTGCGTTGACCGATGCCATCTTCAAGTTGGTGGGTGCGGACTACGTGACCATCCAAGGCTTCGCGATGAACGAGAACGGCGCGAACACCACCACCGCAGCAGCCACGAACAACATGGTGGAATGGGGCGTGGCCTTGTTGTACAACGGAACCACGAACGGTGCGCAGAACAACACGATCCAGAACAACACCATTACGCTGAACCGGACGTACCAGAACACCTTTGGTATCTACAGCAACTCTACCCACTCTGCTACTTCAATAACTACCAGCGCGACCGCAACGACAACTGCTGGAGGAAACAGCGGCTTGAAGATCTACGGGAACAGCATCAGCAACGTTAACCAGGGTATTGTTGTACTGGGCCCGACCGCAGCCGCTGATCATAATACGGGGATCGACATCGGGGGCGCATCGGCTCTGACCGGTAACACGCTGACGAACTACGGGACGACCGGAACGTTCTCCGCTTATGCGAACGTTTCAGGCACGGTTTACGGCATCCTGATCCGCAACTCTATCGGCTTCAATTGCTCCTACAACTCGATCACGTCATCGAATGGCGGCACCACTTCGGGAACACTCCGGGGGATCTTCAATGTGTCAGCCAGCAATGCACCTGTGGGCACCTTCACAAACACGATCAACAACAATAGCCTCTCCTTGACCTACGGTGTTGCGACCGGCACCATGCAGGGCATCACGGTGGAGGCCACCAACGCCACGGCCACCAGCACCGGCAACATCAACAACAACAACTTTACTGCGCTCACCGCTTCGATTGCAACCAGTGCTACGATCACTGCAATAAGTACGGTAGCGCCGCACTTTACGGGTACAGTGAACAATAACACGTTCACGAACCTCACCTGCAATTCCACGGGCAGCTTCACCTTCATCTCCCACAGCTACTCGATGCCAGCGGGTGGCACCTCGACGATTTCGAGCAACTCAATCGTTACGGGTTTCAACAAGACAGGTGGTGGTGGCACCGTTACCATCTCAACCACCGGGGGTTCATCGCCAAACGGTACGAGCCAGACCTACAACCTGAACAACTTCTCGAACATTACGGTCACAGGTGCTACGGCAATAACCGGTATCAACAATACAGATGGCGCTGGTACAAGTCCCACGAAGATCGCTACGAACAACACATTCAACAACTGGACGGGTGGTACGAGCGCGATCACGGCGATCAACATCGGTTACATCGGGGCCACGACCTCCAATGTGTCATCGAACACGATCACAGGCATCTCTGGACAGAGCAGCATCAATGGCATCACGATCGGAAGCACCTTCAGTGGTGCTACGACCTTGAACATTGCGAACAACACGATCACCAGCTTGACGTCATCGGGTACGGGTGGGGCGGTGGCAGGCATCACCTGTTCCAACACGTCCACGGCGATCAACTTCAACAACAACACGGTAGGCACGCTCTCTTCTACCGCAGCTGCGGCAGTTCAGGGTATTGTTGTCAGCGGTGCAACGGCGAACAACGTATTCGCGCAACAAAGTCTACGACCTGTCCGGTTCGAACGCATCCTCCACGGTTTCCGGTATCACGATCTCGGGAAGTACGCACTGCTACGGTTTACAACAACCTGATCGGCGATCTGCGCGCACCGGCGGCGAACGCTGCGAACCCGGTGAACGGCCTGAACATCACGGGCGGCACCACGGTGAACGCGTACTATAACACGGTGCGGCTCGCTCCCACGAGCAGCGGCGCCTTGTTCGGCAGCAGCGCGGTGAGCGTGAGCACCACACCCACGGTCACCTTCATCAACAACATTTTCGTGAACAACGGCACCACCAACGGAGCCGCGTTCACGGCAGCCTACCGCCGCAGCACCACCACGCTTACATCCTACGGTGCCAGCAGCAACAACAACCTGTTCTATGCCGGCTTGCCTGGTGCCACGAACGTGATCTTCTTTGACGGCACGAACAACGACCAGACGTTGGCGGCCTACAAGACCCGCGTGGCCACCCGCGATGCCGTATCCATCAGCGAGAACCCGACCTTCCTGAGCCTGGTGGGCAGCAACGCCAACTTCCTGCACATCGACCCGGCGACACCGACCTTCATCGAGAGCGGTGGGGTAACGGCGGGCGGCATCACCACGGATTATGACGGCAACACACGCGGCGGAACGCCGGACATCGGAGCCGACGAATTCACGGGCAGCCAGCCTGCGGGTTGCACAGGCACGCCGGTGGCCGGTACCAGCAGCGTAACGGGCGGTCCCAATGCTTGCGCAGGCCTCACCAAGAGCCTTACGAATGCGGGTCACGAGGTGGCCACGGGCATCACCTACCAGTGGCAGGTGAGCAGCACAACCGGTGGTCCATACAGCGATGTGGTGGGTGGCACGGGAGCTACGACCACGAGCTACACCACGGGCGCACTTACGACCGGCACCTATTACTACTCCCTCTTGGTGACCTGCACGAACAGCACGCTGTTCGCCAACAGCGTGGAAGTGAGCATCGTTGTGAACACACCGCCCACGGTATTGGTGAACGGCGTGGCAGCAGCCACCGGCAGCTATTGCACACCGGGTGGCACGCCGGTGGCCCTGGCGGCCACGGGTGCCAGTACGTATGCCTGGGGCCCCGCCTCCGGCCTGAGCGCCACCACGGGCGCCAACGTAACGGCCACCCGGGCACCACCACCACGTACACGGTAACGGGTACGGATGGCAACGGTTGCACAGGCACGGCCACGGCGGCGATCACGGTGGCGGCCTACCCAACGGGCGTAGCGGCAACGGCCACGCCCGCGTCGATCTGTTCGGGTAGCACAAGCAACCTGACATCAACAGGCGTGCTGCCTACTCCGGCGAATCAAAATGCCTTCGTCGGCTCATCAGGAACCTACTCAGTGATCACGGGCACCACACTATCACCGGGCACCACGGATGACAACGGTGTTGGAAACCTGCCCATCGGCTTCACTTTCGGATACAATGGGACGAACCATACCGTATTCGGCATGCGGACCAACGGGCTGATCGAACTAAGCCAGACAACTGTCGCGCTGAGCGGATTCAGTGCGAATGCATTGGCCACCACGGCGAATTGCATCGCTCCTCTGTGGGACGATAACAACACGGTGGGCGGAACAATGATCTACACCACCACTGGTACCGCACCTAACCGTGTACTGATCGCACAATGGACGAATCTGCACGTCGGAGGATCGGGGTCCACCACCAACCCTACCATCAGCATGCAGGTGCGTCTGTATGAGACGATCAACAAGATCGAGTTCATCTATGGTTCAACGAGCGCAGCCCTTTTGACCACCACGGCATCCATTGGTATCTCCGGTGCGGTTGGAAATTACTTGAGCGTTACTCCGCTTAGCCCGGTCAATACGTCCACGGTGAGCAGTGCCTCCGAGAACAACGCGATAAACTCGGCCGCTAACTTCCCGTCCGGCACGGTCTATACTTTCTCCCCCCTTGCACCATCGTTCTCTTGGGCCCCCTCCGGTGATGTAGTTAGCCCCACGAGCCAGAACACGGCGACCAACGCGCTCACGGCCACCACCACCTTCACGGTAACGGCCACGAACGGCGGTTGTTCAGGCCACGGCCACGGCCACGTGACATTATCCGCTGGCCTGCGGCGCGCTCACCACGGCCGGCACGGCCTGCGTGGGCTCGCAAACAGTAACGGCGAACCCCACCGGCGGCGGTGCACCCTACACGTATTCCTGGACAGAGGATGGCAACGCCTTTGGTGGCAACACACAGACGATCACGGCATCGGTGGGCTCCCACACGTATGTATGCACGGTAACGGACGCCTGCACAACTCGTGCAACTCCTCGCTCCTGGTGACCACGAACGCATTGCCGGTCGTAACGGTAAGCCCCACAACGGGTACGTACTGCACACCAGGCGGACCTGCTGTGGCACTCGGAGCCAGTGGCGCCACCACGTATGCCTGGAGCCCGGCGGGCGGCCTGGATGCGACCACGGGCGCCAACGTGAACGCTTCGCCCAGCGCCACCACCACCTACACGGTAACAGGTACTGATGCCAACGGTTGTGTGAACACGGCCACGGCGGTGATCACGGTGGCGCCCTACCCCACAGGTGTGTCGGCCACAGCGACCCCCACCAGCGTTTGTGCGAACGGAACCTCCACGCTGACGGCTTCGGCAGCGAGCGGCATGTCCACATACAGTTTCCAAGCGACCGGTGGCACCTTCACCCCCATCAGCGGCGGAACGGCCGTGGCGACCTCCACCTCGGCGGCCGACTTCCTGGGTGACACAAAGACCTCTGTATCCATCCCCGTTGGATTCCCCTTCATGTTCAACGGTGTGAGCTACTCGAACGTGGTGGCCATGTCCGACGGCTACATCTCGTTCAACGCGGCGGCGGCAAGCTCGCTCACGAACAACCTGGCCACCTCGGCGACCACCCAGCGCCCATTGATCGCTCCGCTGTGGGACGACCTTGATGGCGCGAGCGGAAGCGGCGCGGCCAACTACATCACTACCGGAGCACCGGGTTCACGCGTGTTCACGATCGAATGGTTGAACTGGCAGTGGAATTATCTTGCTACTGGTGTGACCATTTCGTTCCAGGTAAAGCTGTACGAAGCGAACAACAGCATCGAGTTGATCTACCGCCAGGAAAGCGGCACGGTGAACTCGGCCTCTGCCTCGATCGGTATTGCAGGCGTGGCCACGGGTTCGGGCAACTACCTGTCGTTGAACGGTACGGGCACCGCACCCACGGCCAGTTCCACCACGGAAACGACCTCATTGAGCACGAAGCCGGCCACCGGTCAGACCTACCGTTTCACACCACAGAGCCTAACGTATAGCTGGGCACCGTCCGGCCTGGTCACGAGCCCCAACACGGCCAGCACGCCGACCACGGCGCTGACCAGTTCGCAGACCTACACCGTAACGGTGACCAACAGCGGCTGCCCGGCCACGGCCACCACCACCGTAACGGTTAGCCCGGCGATCACGGCGGCGAGCATCACGGGCAACCTGGCCTTCTGCACAGGCGGCAGCACCACGCTCACGGCCACCCCCACCGATGGTGTGGCACCCTTTACTTACCTGTGGAGCCCCGGTGGCCAGACCACGGCAAGCATTTCGGTGAACGCAGCCGGCAACTACAGCTGCCAGGTGGGCGATGCCTGCAGCGGCAGTGTGAACACGGGAACGGTAACGGTGGTGGAGAATTCCCTGCCAACGGTGACGATCCCAACGGTCGTGCCTGCCAACGGTGCGATCTGCGGCGGTGTAGGCAACGTGCAGATGACCGCCACCGGCGCAACATCCTATGCGTGGTTGCCCGTGACCGGTCTGGACAACGCGGCGATCGCGAACCCGACCTCCACGGCCACGGTCACTACGACGTACACGGTGACCGGTACGGATGGCAACGGCTGCACGAACACCGCCACCCAATTGGTGAACGTTGGCCCGGACCCGGTGATCAGCTCGGTGACCGCCACTCCGGCGGCGATCTGTGTAATAGGTAACAGCCAGCTACAGGCCAATGCCAGTGTTCTGAATAACAGCACCTCCAACGGTGGCGCCGTTACGATCCCACTTGTAGGTAACGCATCTCCTTTCCCTAGCACTGTTGCGGTCAGCGGACTTCCTGCTACGGGCGTGGTCGTTAAGCGGGTGCTCATCAATGGCTTCAGCCACACATGGCCATCGGATGCTGACCTGCTGCTGCAATCGCCTACGGGCACCAGCGTGATCATCATGGCGGACGCTGGCAACACCACCGATGCCGTAAACCAGAACTATGTGTTCCAAGATGGCTCACCGCTGATGGTGACGAGCGGATTGAATCCATCGGGCACCTATGCCCCATCGAGTTTGGATGCCACAGCGGATGTGTTCACGCCCGGCCCAGGCAGCATCAATCAGGCAGCACCGACGCTGGCGACCTTCAGCGGAGATCCGAACGGCACGTGGAACCTCTATGTCGTGGATGACGCATCCGGTGACGGTGGCTCCATCACGAGTTGGAGCATTGTGTTCGAGTACAACATCGCACCAACCTACAGCTGGAGCCCGGCGACCTTCCTGAACTTCACGAACATCAGCAACCCGGAAGCGCAGAACATCAACGCCACTACCACCTACACGGTAACGGCCACCTCGGCGATCGGTTGCACGGCGCAAGGCAACACCACGGTAACGGTGAACCCGCTGCCCACGGTGACCTGCCCGGGCAACAGCAGCGTGTGCATCGACGCAGCGGCCTTCGCCCTCACGGGTGGCAGCCCTGCCGGTGGAACATACAGCGGCACAGGTGTGAGCGCTGGCAACTTCAACCCGGCGACCGCCGGTGCTGGAACGCACACCATCACGTACAGCTACACCGATGGCAACAGCTGCACCAACACGTGCACGTTCGATATCACGGTGAACGCGCTGCCGGTGATGACCTGTCCGGGTAACAGCAGCGTGTGCATTGATGCTACGGCCTTCGCCCTTACCGGCGGCAGCCCTGTTGGTGGCACGTACAGCGGTGCTGGCGTGAGCGCTGGCAACTTCGACCCGGCGACCGCCGGTGCTGGAACCCACACCATCACGTACAGCTACACCGATGGCAACACCTGCACCAACACATGCACGTTCGACATCACAGTGAACGCGCTGCCGGTGATCACCTGCCCTGGTAACAGCAGCGTATGCATCGATGCTGCGGCCTTCACCCTCACCGGTGGCAGCCCTGTGGGTGGCACGTACAGCGGTGCTGGCGTGAGCGCAGGCAACTTCAACCCGGCGACCGCCGGTGCTGGAACGCACACCATCACCTACAGCTACACCGATGGCAACGGTTGCACGAACACACCTTGCACGTTCGACATCACGGTGAATGCACTGCCGGTGATGACCTGCCCGGGCAACAGCAGTGTCTGCATTGATGCAGCGGCCTTCGCCCTCACGGGTGGCAGCCCTGTGGGTGGCACGTACAGCGGTGCTGGCGTGAGCGCAGGCAACTTCAACCCGGCGACCGCCGGTGCTGGAACGCACACCATCACGTACAGCTACACCGATGGCAACAGCTGCACCAACACATGCACGTTCGATATCACGGTGAATGCGCTGCCGGTGGTGACGTGCCCTGCTGATCAAGTGGTAGCGGCCAATGCACCGGCCTTCACGCTCACGGGCGGGGCCCCTGCGGGCGGCACGTACAGTGGTCCGGGCGTTAGTGGTGGGCAGTTCGATGCCACCGTCGCCGGTGCCGGCAACCACCTGATCACGTACAGCTATACCGATGGCAATGGCTGCAGCAACACGTGCACCTTCACCATCTCGGTGGGCAACATGGTGCTGGTGCTGGAGACCGATGCCAGCGCGGATGTGGTGACCTGGGAAGTGCGCACCACACCGGGCAACGTGTTGGCAGCTTCGGGCAATGGCCCCTATGCGGCGAGCACCACCTACACCCTGCCCTTCTACCTGGCCAATGGCGACTATGTGCTGAGCGTGTTCGACAGCGGTGGAGATGGTCTTTGCTGCATGAACGGCACGGGCGGCTTCATCCTGCGCACCTCGGGCGGCGCGCGTTTCATCGATGCGAACAACAGCGGCATCTTCACCAGCACGGCGAGCGTGACCCTGGGCTTCACCCTGCCGATGGGCGCCAACTTCAACCAGTTGACGGCGAGCCGTTGCGACCGCGAGAACTACCTGCCCTCGGACTTCATCCAGTGCGGTGAGGATCCAGCGGTGACGGCGCAGTACGGCGTAACCAACAGCACCAGCGGATACCAGTTCTGGATCTTCGACCCGAACGGTGGATACAGCCGTCGCGTACTGATCGACGCATGCCACGGCCAGCACCACGTTCCAGGCGGGCCCGGCGCGCGCGAGCTTCCTGCGCCTGAACCAGTTGACGACCAACCCGATCCCGTACGACAAGGTGTTGAACGTGCGCATCCGTTCGCTGGTGGCCGGGGTGTACAACAACTTCGGTCCGGCCTGCCGCATCAAGGTGGACCTGTCGACGAACTGCCCCACCACGCAGCTGCTGAACAACGTGGCCGATCCGCGTCACTCCTGCGGCATCACGGGCGTCATGCTCAACGGATCGCGCACGTTGTATGCGGTGGCTGTTGTCCGGTGCCAACAAGTACCAGTTCGAGTTCGTGAAGAGCGGCTACCTGCGCCGCATCGCTTCGCCTACCAGCAGCTTGAATTTGACGGTGTGGGCCACCTCGCCCCTGCAGTACGGCTTCACCTATGATGTAAAGGTGCGCGTGAGCTTCGACAACGGTGCGAACTACTGCCCCTTCGGCGCCATCTGCCAGATCACCACCGCCGCCGGACCTGAGAACCCAGGCCATGGCATGGAGACCTCGGTAACGGGCGAAGGCCTGCAGCTATGGCCCAACCCGAACGGGGAAGGTCGCGTGTACCTGCACCTCGAGGGCTTGAGCGAGACCACGGAACTGGTGACGGTGGACATCTACGACCTGATGGGTTCCAAGGTGCAGACCGCCACCCTGGTGGCCGGCGCCGGTGTGCTGAACGAGTCGCTCGACCTGAGCAACGACATCGCCCGCGGTGTGTACGTGGTGAACCTTGACCGCCGATGGCCAGGTGTTCACCAAGCGCCTGGTGGTGGAGTAAGCTCCTTCGACTTTGTGCAAAAAGCCCCCCGGATCCCGGGGGGCTTTTTGCGTTCGGCGGCTTGCCCTCGGCGGGGTGCATGGCCCTCCGGAATGCCCCGTCAAAAAGGAGGTCATAAAGGGCATTCGTCGATGATTTTAACAGATTCATCGACAAAAAAGGCTTGACAAGCGATAAGGGCGTGGTCCAGTTTTGGGGCAGAAACTACCAAACTCCCCTTCGACATGGCGAAGCGTTCTCCTTCACTGATCCGGTCTCTATTGATGGGCCATCACTACCGTTGGGTCGTCGTATTGCTCCTGGTCATGAGCGCCTCAGGCTCGGAGGCACAGTTCACCTACAGCTTCTCCACGGCCACGCCCGGGTATACCAACCTGAGCGGAGGAACGAACGTGCTGGTGGGGGGCAGCGCAAGCGCATTCCTGGTGGATGATGCTCACAGCGACGTGATCAACCTGGGGTTCACGTTCGGCTACGATGGGGTGGCATACACCCAAGTGAAGGTGAATTCGAACGGTTTCATTTCACTCGAAACGGCGGACGTTCCAGCCACCACAGGCTCGAACGCGATGTACCAGAACGGGCAGTTCGCGTCTACGGCCGCCGCCATGAGGCCGATCATTTGTCCGTTGTGGGATCACCTGGCAGGCGGCACAACGGGAACAGCGAGCATCGCCACCTACCTGACGACCGGTACCGCACCGAACCGCGTATTCACGGCGGAATGGAGGAACTGGCGCTGGGACAGGCTTGCTGCGAACGCGGTGGTATCGTTCCAATGCAAACTGTACGAGACCACGAACGTGATCGAGTTCATCTACCGCCAGGAGGCCACGGCGGTGAACAGCGGCTCTGCATCGATCGGCGTGTTGGCCACAGCGTCCGGCACCTACTACTCGGTGAACGGTACAGGTGCAAGTCCTGCGGCAAGCACCAGCACGGCCACCAACAACCTGAGCACCAAGCCCGCCACGGGTCAGCTCTATCGCTTCACGCCCACCGGTTGCACCGGCCCCACGGTCACGAGCACCACGAGCAACAGCCCCATCTGCGCCACCAGCGCGTTGAACTTGAGCACGGTGGCTAACGGTACAGCGCCGCTGAGCTATGCGTGGACTGGAACGGGCACTTTCAGCGATGCGAGCATCGTGAGCCCTTCGGTCACCGGTGCTGCCACGGGCACCTATTCCGTAACGGTGAAGAACTGGTGCGGTGCGAGTGCGAGCGGTAGCATCGGCGTTACCGTTAACGCCGTTCCGACCACCTCCGCCGCCGGTGCCGACCAATCCGTTTGCACCACGGTGGGCATGGCTACGATGGCGGCGAACACACCGACCAACGGAACCGGTACCTGGACCCAGATAAGCGGAACGGCGGCCACGATCACCACCGCAGGTTCGCCCACCACGACCATCACCGGACTCAACACCGCAGGAGCGCGCACCTTCCGCTGGACCGTCAGCAATGCACCCTGCGCAGCCTCCACCGATGACGTGGTGATCACGATGGTCGCGCCACCAACCGTGGCCAACGCCGGCGTGGACAAGAGCATTTGTTCAAGCACGGGCACCTCCACCATGACCGGCAACACGGCCACCTCGGGGACCGGTGCATGGACCCAGGTAAGCGGACCGAGCAGCGCGACCATTACAACGGCCTCCTCGCCCACCACCACCATCACGGGCCTCACCTCGGCAGGCACCTATGTGTTCCAGTGGACGATCAGCAATGCGCCTTGCACGGCCACCAGTGATCAGGTGAACGTTGTTATTACGGCTGCGCCCTCCGTGACGACCGGCTCCTATGGTCCGATCTGCGCGAACGCCGCCGCGGTGGCCCTCGTGGGAACGCCAGCTGGCGGAACCTGGAGCGGGCCGGGGGTTGGGGGCAGCACATTCGCACCCGGCACGGCCGGCGCAGGAGCGCATGTACTTACCTACACCGTTACGAACAGCCCGTGCGCGAGCGTGACCGCGCGTGCCACCGTTATCGTGCACCCCACACCGAGCAGCGTGACCGCGGGCAGCAGCGCTGCGGAGGTATGCTCGAACGCGAACACCGTGAACCTCAACAGCGGAGGCACCATCCTGAACTCGGTGATCCTGCGAGAGGATTTCAACGGCCCGTCCAACGGTTGGACCACGGCGAACAATTCCACTGGAGGCAATGCGAGCCAGCGCGCCGCAGCTGCCTGGTACCTGATGCCTGATGGCTACGTGTACACCAATGCCGGCACCTCCACCACGAACCTCTTCCACAGCAACGACGACACACAGTTCTACATCACGAATTCGGATTCCACAGCGCTGACGAGCGTGTTGGTCAGCACCATCCTGAAGTCTCCTGCGTTCAGCACGGTGGGCTATGTCAACGCCTCACTCAACTTCTTCCACCACTATCGCTTCAACGCAGGTGCGGAGAGCGGCAAAGTGGAAGTGTCCACGGACAACAGCACATGGACGACCCTATCCACCATAGCGAGCACAGTGGGCGCACCGGCCGGTTTCGCATCGGCCACGGTGAACCTGAACGCGTATGCGGGCCAACCCACGGTTTACATCCGCTTCCTCTACACCGCCACGTTCGACTGGTGGTGGGCGGTGGACAACATTACGGTAAGTGGTACCACCACGCCCGCATTCGCGTGGTCCTCGGTTCCGGCCGGTTACAGTTCCAACGCGCAGAACCCGAGCAGCGCGGTGGTTCCGCAGAATACCAATTTCATAGTAACGGCTTCCACAGGACAGGGCTGTAATACGCAAGCAAGCGCCCCGGTGAGCTTCACCACCGCACCGAACGCAGGCAGCCCTGGATCGACCACGCTGTGCAGCAATGACCCGGCGGTGGACCTGTTCAGCCTGCTGGGAGGTTCGCCGGAGAACACGGGCACCTGGTCGCCCGGCCTCACCGGAGGAAGTCTCGGCACATACACACCCGGCACCAGCACCCCGGGCACGTTCACCTACACGGTGGCCGGAACGGGACCCTGCCCCAACGACGACGCTACGGTGAGCGTGGTGCAGAACACGGCGGTTGATTGGTATGCCGACACCGACGGTGATGGCTTCGGTAGCGGCACGAGCACAGGCCTTGCGTGTGCTGCACCGAACGCAGGCGACGTATCCAACAACACCGATCAATGTCCCACCGATGCCAACAAACAGGCTCCCGGCCAGTGCGGTTGCGGCAACCTGGAGACGGACACCGACAGCGACGGCACCGCTGATTGCAACGACCTGTGCCCCAACGATGCGAACAAGATCGCTCCCGGCATCTGTGGCTGCGGCGTGGCCGATACCGATAGCGACAGCGATGGCACTGCGAACTGCAATGACGGCTGCCCCAATGATCCGAACAAGATCGCACCGGGCGTATGCGGTTGCGGGGTGGCCGATACCGACAGCGACAGCGATGGCACTGCGAACTGCAACGATGGTTGCCCCGACGATCCCAATAAGATCGCACCCGGCATCTGCGGTTGCGGTGTGGCCGATACCGATACCGACAATGACGGCACCGCTGATTGCAACGACCTGTGCCCGATCGATCCCCTCAAGGTGGCGCCCGGCCAATGCGGTTGCGGCAACCTGGAGACGGACACCGACAGTGACGGCACGGCGGATTGCAACGACCTGTGTCCGACCGATGCGAACAAGATCGCGCCGGGCCAATGCGGCTGCGGTGTGGCCGATACCGACACGGACAGCGACGGCACGGCGGATTGCAATGACCTATGCCCGAACGATGCGAACAAGATCGCACCCGGTATCTGTGGCTGCGGCGTGGCCGATACCGATAGCGATGGAGACGGTATTGCGAACTGCTTGGACAACTGCCCGAACCTGTATGGCCAGATCGGCGATGCGTGCGATGATGGCGATCCGAACACGAACAACGACATGAACACGGCCACGTGCACCTGTGCCGGCACGTTCATCGGCACCATCACGGAAGCACGGTTCCGCACAGACAGCGATGGTGCCTCGACCGCCTGGGAGGTGGTGCCATTGGCCGGTGGTCCTGCGGTGTGCTCAGGATCGGGCTACGGCAACAACACCACCTACACCATCACCTGCCCACTGCTCGATGGATGCTATCGACTGCGGGTGTATGATGCCAACATGGACGGCATGTGCTGTATGAACGGCACGGGTGGCTACATCCTGCGCACCTTGGACGGCAGACGCATCATTGATGCGGAGAACGAAGGGGTCTTCACAGGTACAGCCGAGGTGGCCTTGGGCTTCTGCACGCCTCTGGGCAATGACAAGCTCACCACCACGCGTTGCGATCGCGAGAATTATCTGCCCAGTGATTTCATCCAGACGGTACCCAGCCCGTCGGTGCAGGCGCAATATGGCACGGGCAACCAGGCGGACGATGGCTACCAGTTCTGGATCTTCGATCCCAACGGCGGCTACTCGCGTCGGGTCCTGCTCACGCACGCCACCAACAACTACTACTTCCCAGCGGGGCCCGATCGTTGCAGCTACCTGCTGATGAGCTCCCTGGTCACCAGTCCGATCCCGCAGAACAAGCTGCTGAATGTGCGGGTGCGCAGTCTGGTGAACGGTGTTTACAGTGCGTTCGGCTCCGCCTGCCGCCTGCGCATCGACCTTACGAACCAATGCCCCACGACCCAATTGGATCCAACACCGGGTGTGAAGCTGTCCTGCGGCATCACGAACGTCCTCCTCAATGGAAGCAGGACCCTGTGGGCGACCTATGTGAGCGCAGCGAACAAGTACCAATGGGAATTCACGAAGGCCGGGTACAACCGCCGGATCACCTCGCCGACCAGCAGCTTGAATTTGACCGTGTGGGCTACATTACCACTGCAGTATAACAGCACGTATTCCGTACGTGTGCGGACAAGCTTCGACAATGGCGTGAACTACTGTCCGTTCGGTGCCACCTGCCAGATCTCCACGGCCGCAGGCCCAGAGAACCCAGGCCATTCCATGGAAGCTTCCGTAACGGGCGATGGATTGCAGATGTGGCCCAACCCGAACAGTGAGGGTCGCGTGTACCTGCACCTCGAGGGATTGAGCGCGACCACGGAACTGGTGACGGTGGACATCTACGACCTGATGGGTTCCAAGGTGCAGACCGCCACGCTGGTGG
Source organism: uncultured Flavobacteriales bacterium (assembly GCA_963814325.1). Taxonomy (GTDB): domain Bacteria; phylum Bacteroidota; class Bacteroidia; order Flavobacteriales_F; family PHOS-HE28; genus PHOS-HE28. The sequence goes on along the minus strand of CAWFCK010000001.1, from coordinate 262,700 downwards.
CCGACGCCGGTGTGCTCAACGAGTCGCTCGACCTGAGCAACGACATCGCCCGCGGTGTGTACGTGGTGAACCTGACCGCCGACGGCAAGGTGTTCACGAAGCGCCTGGTGGTGGAGTAAGCAACTTCAACCTGTGCAAAAAGCCCTCCTGATCGGGGGGCTTTTTGCGTTCGGCGGCTTGCCCTCGGCGGGGTGCATGGCCCTCCGGAATGCCCCCGTCAAAAAAGAGGTCATAAAGGGCGTTCGTCGATGATTTTAACAGATTCATCGACAAAAAAGGCTTGACAAGCGATACACGGGCATTCGAAATTGGGGCTACAAACTCCCAATCCCCCCTTACCATGGTGAAGCTTTCCCCTTCCCTTTTGCGCCCTGTCGGTCGCCGCTTGCGACCATCCCTGCTCATGCTGATGAGCATGGCCTGGTGCAGTGCGAATGCACAATTCACCTACACCTTCTCGGCTGCAGCGAGTACCTACACCCAGGTAAGCGCAGGCGGGTCGGACCTGAACGCGATCGAGGTGGATGATACGCACAGCGCCAGCATTCCGCTTGGCTTTGCCTTCGGTTATGCCGGAACCGCAGTGACCTCGGTGAAGGTGAACTCGAATGGGTGGATCGCCATGGACGAGACGGATGCGCCCACAGCGGCACAGGGTCGCGACAATTCGAACATGGCCAGTCCGCACCAGAACGTCCGTCCGGCGATCATGGCCTTCTGGGACGACCTGGACGGCATGGGCGGCACGGCCCGGTACGAGACCACCGGCTCCTTAGGCAGCCGCGTGTTCACCATGGAATGGCGGAACTGGCAGTGGGACTGGCAAGCCGCGGGCACCACGATCACCTTCCAGTGCAAACTGTATGAGGGCTCCAATGTGATCGAATTCATCTACCGCCAGGAGAGCGGCGCCATCAGCAACACCTCGGGCGGCGCTTCGATCGGCCTGTTGGCCACCGCCTCGGGGAGCTACTACTCCTTGAACAGCACCGGGGCCGCCCCCACCGCGAGCACCACCACGGCCACGGTGAACCTGAACACCAAGCCGGCCACAGGTCAGCTTTACCGCTTTACACCCACCGGATGCACCGGCCCTACGGTGACCAACACCACAAGCAACAGTCCGATCTGCGCCACCGGCACGCTCAACCTGAACAGCACGGCCACGGGCACGGCACCGTACTCCTATGTGTGGAGCGGAACAGGCACGTTCAATGATGCGAGCCTGGTGAACCCCACGGTCACCGGCGCCGCAACGGGCACCTATTCCGTAACGGTGAAGAACTGGTGCGGTGCCAGCGCGAACGGCAGCACCAGCGTGACCGTGAACGCAGCTCCGACCACTTCCGCCGCAGGCCCGGACCAAACGATCTGCACGACCGGGGCCACGGTGACCCTGGCCGCGAATACGCCCACGACCGGCACCGGTGCGTGGAGCCAAGTGAGCGGTACCGCTGCTACGATCACATCGGCCGGTTCGCCCAACACCACGGTCACCGGTCTCACCACAGCCGGCGCGCGCACGTTCCGCTGGACCATCAGCAATGCGCCCTGTACGGCCTCCACCGATGATGTGGTGATCACGGTGAACGCGCCGCCCACAGTGGCGAACGCGGGGGTGGATAAAACCGTCTGCACCACGGGTGGAACGACCACCATGACGGCCAATACCGCTACTACGGGAACAGGAACATGGACGCAGGTGAGCGGGCCAAGCACAGCCACGATCACCACGGCCAGTGCACCCAACACCACGATCACCGCGCTCACGAGCGTGGGCACCTATGTATTTCAGTGGACGATCAGCAACGCCCCCTGCACCGCCTCCAGCGATCAGGTGAACGTTGTAGTGACCGCGCCTCCTGTGGTCACTGCAGGAACGTATGGTCCGTTCTGTGCGAACGACGCCATGATCACACTTGGCGGAACGCCCGCTGGTGGTGTATGGATGGGCACGGGAGTTAGTGGAAGCGGGCCGTATAGCTTCAATCCCAGTGTCGGTACGCAAACCCTCACCTACACGGTGACCAGTGGCCCTTGCTCGCCTAGTTCCACCACCACCATCACGGTGAACCTGGCCCCCGGTGCACCCACGCTGACCACCAGCTCGTACGCTGTCTGCGAGAACGGGTCCGTACCGAATGGACAAGGCTTGAGCGCCACATGCCCGGGTATTGCGCAATCCACCAGCACATCCTTCCCTGGCAGCAACTTCATCAGCGAAGGCACCACCCTGACCACACGTGCCACCCTAACGATGCCAGCCTTACCCGCCGGGGCTGTGGTGACAGCAGCCCGCCTGAAACTCTTCAACGTGGTGGCCAATACGAACATCTTCGGCAATGCACAGCGCCAGAACATCCGGGTCGCGCTCAGTGGAGCGTTCACCATGGCCGAAGCACAATTGACCACGGCCACGGGAGCTGGCACCGTCAGCCCAAATCCCGTGATCGCACTGTCCGGTTTCCCGGCCGCAGGCGGCTCCATCAACCTCCGCACCCGCCAGACAACGGACCAATTCTGGACGAGCCCGGATGCCACCATTGCCAGCGCGCTCATCGAGGTTGACTATACGATCCCCACCCTGGTGCGTTGGTATGATTCCCCCACCAGCGGAACCTTGGTGCATACAGGCAGCGTGCTCGATCCGATCGGTCTGAACCTGGTGAGCAATGCCAGTGCAAGCACCACAACGTTCCATGCCACCTGCGGATTCAACAGTTGCGAGAACATCCGCCTGGCCGCGACCTTCCATGTGAATGCGCCCTCGGATGCCGGCACCAACGGCGCGATCACGCTCTGCAGCATCGACCCTGCGGTGGATCTGTTCAATTCCCTGGATGGAACGCCCCAAGGTGGCGGCACCTGGTCCCCAGGTCTCACGGGTGGAAGTCTCGGAACCTACACGCCGGGCACGAGCACACCGGGTACGTACACCTACACGGTCAATGGAACTGCGCCCTGCCCGAACGTTTCGGCGACCGTAACGGTCACCCAGAACACAGCTGTGAACTGGTATGCCGACACCGACGGTGATGGATCCGGAAGTGGCGCCAGCACTGGCTTGGCGTGCTCAGCACCGAACACAGGGGATGTATCGAACAACACCGACCTCTGCCCCACCGACGCGAACAAGGTGGCACCGGGCCAATGCGGTTGCGGCAACCTCGACACGGATACCGACAGCGATGGAACTGCCGATTGTAACGACCTGTGCCCCCTCGACCCCGGTAAGACGGCGCCCGGTGCGTGCGGTTGCGGTGTGGTCGATGTGGCCACCACCTATTACGCCGACACCGATAACGACGGTTTTGGCGAACCTGGAAGCCCGATCGGAGGATACACATGCATCACCCCTGCTGGCTATGTGACCAACAACAGCGATAACTGTCCGTCGGTGAGCGGCCTGATCGGTTCCGCCTGCAGCGATAACAACCCGTTCACCACCGGTGACGTACTGAACGCCTCGTGCACCTGTGCAGGCACTCCCGTGCCATGTGATAACTGGACGCTGAAGGTGAAGGCCGACGGCAACGGCAACGAGATCACCTGGCAGATCATCGACGCCAACTCACCGTTCGTGCTGGCATCCGGAGGGCCGTACATCAATAACAGCACGAACACGGCCACGGTCTGTATTCCGCAAGCGGCGAGCTTCAAGCTGAAGATGATGGATGCGGGTGGTAACGGCTTCCCCGGAGGCGGATGGGTATTGAAGGATCAAACGGGCAGACGCATCGTGGACAACGAGGGCAATGGCGGCAACTTCACCAGCATGTGCATCACGGGTACCGCGTTCACCCATGAAGGGACCAGCGGGCAGGTGTTGATCGCCTCCCATCAGGACCGGGAGAACTGGGTGATCACCGACGTCATCATTGCCAGCGCAAACTCCAGTGTGAGTGCGCAATGGGGTATAGGCAACCAGTCGGACGATGGATATGAGTTCTGGTTCGAGGACCCCTGCGGTGGCTACAGCCGCAGGGTGTTCCGCGACCACGCGAACAGCGGCGGCAATGGACCGGCGAATGCCATACGTGCCACCAAGTTGAAGTTGAGCTCCATGGTGACCGCTCCCCTGCCGTCGGTGACGCTGTTGAACGTGAGGATCCGTACCCGCGTGAACGGGGTGAACGGAGCGTGGGGCCCTGCGTCGCGATTCAAGGTGGATCCGAACGCTTGCACACCCACCAAGCTGAATGACATCCTGGGCGACCCGAATTTCAGCTGCGGAGCTACCGGAAAACAAGTAGGCGGCAGCGGTCAGACCGGAAAGATCTACGCGAAGGTGGTGACCAGTGGTGGTAGTGCGGCAACGAACTACCGCTTCAAACTGGCCGAGCCGGGCGAAGGTTACGAGCGTATTGCCACCAGCGCGAACGCAGCTCTTGTATTGTCCCAGTGGGTCACATCCCCGCTCCTGTGCGGCACGCATTCGTACGAGGTACAGGTGGCAGCGAGCTTCGACAACGGCGCCACGTACTGCCCCTATGGTGTAACGTGCACGGTGGAGATCACAAATCCCTTCACCCAGAATTGCTCGAGCAACTTCGGCGGGGCCGATGCCGACAGGGCCGCGATCACACGCGGTTTGGCCGTTTCGCTTTACCCCAATCCCAACCGGGGCGAGCAACTGTTCGTATCGCTGAGCGATCTGGAGATGGGCGTTATCGAGGTACACGTGGACGTATACGACAGCTTCGGCAAATTCATCCTGCGCCGCACGTTGCCGGCGCAGGAGGGCACCCTGAACGGCATGATCGACCTGGAGAAGGACCTGGCCACAGGGCTCTACTTGGTATCCTTCACCGCTGGCCAGGAGACGCGCACTGAACGACTGATGATCCAGCGCTGATAGGACCTTTTGCACGAAGCCCCCCGACCTTCCGGTGTTGATCCGGGACCTGTCGGGGGGCTTCTGGCATTTGGGTCGGGCTGAACACAACTGCATTCCATTCAACCGCTGAACGGAACAAATGGCGGAACCGGTGCGTAAAGATGCTTCAACGCTCCTGATCCACCTTCATGTTCACTCCCTTCACCGCCCATGCGACAAGCTGGTCCATGCCCATGTGGCGGAGCGTTCATTGCGTGGCGATCGCGGCCTTGTTCCTCCTCCCGTTCATTGGTGCCCAAGCCCAGCCAGGCCTCAGTTATTCGTTCAGCCAAAGTGCAGGTGTGTACGCCCCGATAACAGGTGGCACAGTGTTGATCGCCGGCACGAACTGGAACGGCCAGCGCTTTACCGTCAACCTACCTACGCCATTCGTTTTTGACGGCATCTCCTACTCCGTGATGTACGTGTCCTGCGATGGTTTCATCACGTTCGGCGCCATGATGCCTGGTGGTACCACGAGGCCCTTGAGCGACAACGCCGGCTACGCGGGCGCCATTGCTCCCTTCGGTGCGAACCTGGAGGATGCGAACGTGGCCACGAGCGAACTGCGGTGGGCACAGGTGGCGAACGAAGTGGTGGTGCAATGGCAGAATTGCCGACGGAAGATCGCGGGCAATACGGAATCCTTCAGTTTCCAGGCCCGCATGAACCTCACCACCCATGTGATCCGGTTCGTGTATGGCCCGATCAACAACCTGAGCCCGAACACGCGTCAACAGCCGGAGGTAGGGCTACGCGGCTCGTCGAACGGTTTCCCCACCTTCGTGAAGAACCGCCTCGTGGATGTGGGCGTTGAAACGTGGGCCGCCTCACTGCCCGGCACATCGAATGCGAGCACGTTGCGATTCACTGCGACAAACCCAGCGAAGTCGCCGCTTTCAGGACAGACCTACACGTTCACCCCAGTGCCGCTTTGCCCACCCTCCGTGAGCCTTGCAGCCAACCCGGGGACGACCGTCTGCCAGGGCATCCCCGTGACCTTCACGGCGACCGGGACGAATGGAGGCTCCGCCCCGACCTACTCTTGGATGCTGAACGGCAATGCCGTGGGCACCGGACCGACCTATATGCTCGCGTCGCCCTCCAACGGCGATGTGGTATCCGTGTCGATGACCACCAACGCGCCATGCGCCTGGCCGCTCTCGGCCACAGCGAGTGCAACGATGACGGTGAACCCCGCTCCATCGGTCACGCTTTCCGGTAACGCCCCGATCTGCGCCGGAACCACCGCGCTCAACCTCACCTACAACGGAGCAACGAACGGTCCGAACCAGTATGACGTTGACTGGAGCCCAGCAGCAAATACCGCAGGTTTCTCGGACATTCCGTGGTCCACCTTGAGCGGCGGTATCATGCCGATCACGGGATTGATCGCAACGGCGGGTGAATTCGATGCGACGATCCACGTGCGGAACAGTTCGACGGGATGTGCGAGCGTTGTTTCCACCAATGTGGTCTGCGGTACAGCGAACGAGAACGGGACGCTCATGCTCACCGCGCCGAACCTGGGGCGCTTCACCGGAGTGAATTTTGCGAGTTATGGAAGGCCGAACGGCAACTGCGGCACCTTCAGCATCGGAACCTGTCACGCAGCAAGCTCCATGGGCATCGTGCAGGCCGCAGCGATCGGACAACGCACCTTTTCGATCAGCGCCACGAACGCGGTGTTCGGCGACCCGTGCGTAGGAACGAACAAGCGCCTTTACGTTGAAGCGGTGAGCGGATTCAGTCTGCATATCGATGCTCTGCCGGGAACTACCATCTCCGGACCATCGACGATCTGCGCTGGATCGAGTGCGACGCTCACAGCCCCCCTGGCCAGCGCGTATTCATGGAACACCGGAGCCACGACCCCGTCCATCACCGTCGCTCCCGCAGCCACCACGGCATATTCCGTAGGACTTACGAACGGCGCTTGCACAGTGACCGCTTCAACGACATTGACGATATCGCCCACACCCTCCATCACGCTCAGTTCGCCGATCTCGCCCATCTGTTCGGGAACCAACAGTGTTGTGGTTCCATACACCGGTACCACAGGATCCCCGGATCAATTTGCCATCGATTGGAGCAACGCAGCGAACGCAGCCGGACTGCCCGACGTGGGTTGGACGACCCTCGCGAGTGGAAACATCATAACATCCGTGCCCATCGGCACGCCCGGCACGTATTCCGGTGCGATCCTGTTGCGAAACTCCGCGACGGGATGTACGGGCTCCACCGCTACAGGCACCATATGCAGTACGGTGAATGAGAACCAGACGCTCACGCTGAATGCGCCAGCCGGCAGCAGGTTCAGCGAAGTGAACTTCGCCAGTTACGGCACGCCCACAGGCACATGCGGGACGTTCGCCACCAGTGGGTGCCATTCCTCCACTTCGGCCAGTATGATCCGTAACTCCTCGCTTGGCAATAGCACGTTCTCCATCGGCGCCACGAACGCGAACTTCGGCGACCCCTGTGTGGGCACGGCGAAACGGTTATATGTGCAGGCCACGCATAGCGCATTCTCGCTGAAGGTGCAGGCGGCACCAACGGCCACCATCAACTACACCGGTCTCCATATTGTCGATCCCTCCCCACGGCGAGCGTGACCTTCACCGGGACCACGGGTGGCTCCTTCAGCTCCACGCCCGGCCTGATGATCAATAGCTCCACGGGTACGGTCACGCCTTCGGCCAGCACGCCGGGCACATACACGGTTACCTACTCCATACCTGCCAGCGGAGCGTGTCCTGCCTTTGCCACCACGACAACGATCACCATCGTTGCACCGCCAACGGCCAGCATAAGTTACATCGGTTCGCCCTACTGCAGCAACGTCGGGGCCGTGAATGTGATCCGCACGGGAACCGCCGGTGGAGCTTTCGCCTCCACGTCCGGGTTATCCATCAATGCTTCAACGGGCGCGGTCAACTTATTGACGAGCACGGCAGGCACGTACAGCGTGACCTACACGATACCCGCTGGTACATGTCCGGCCTTCACGACCACCGCGCCCATAACTGTGCGCAGTTCGCCTTCAGCTTCGGCCAACGTCACCACGCCCATCAATTGCAACGGCGGTAACGCCACGGTCGCGGTTTCCGCTGCCGGTGGCACTGCGCCGTACATGGGAACGGGCTCCTTCACACGTGCAGCGGGAACGTATTCCTTCACCATTACCGACGCGAACGGTTGCAGCAGCACCGCAAGCGTTACGGTGAACCAGCCTGCGTCGCTCAGTGCTTCGGCCAACGTCACCACGCCCATCAATTGCAACGGCGGTAACGCCACGGTCACGGTTTCCGCTGCCGGCGGAACTGCGCCATACACGGGAACGGGCTCCTTCACACGTGCTGCGGGAACGTATTCCTTCACCATCACCGACGCGAATGGTTGCAGCAGCACCGCAAGCGTTACGGTGAACCAGCCCGCTTCGCTCAGTGCTTCGGCCAACGTCACCACGCCCATCAACTGCAACGGCGGTAACGCCACGGTCACGGTTTCCGCTGCGGGTGGCACTGCGCCGTACACGGGAACCGGCACCTTCACACGTGCTGCAGGGACCTACGCCTTCACTGTTACTGACGGAAATGGCTGTACAACGAATGCCTCTGTGACGATCACCGAGCCCACGGCCTTGTCGGCTATGGCTTCCTTGGTCTCACCGCCTACCGGATGCAACTCCAACGATGCCGTGGTGCAGGTCGCAGCGTCAGGTGGAACACCGATGTACATGGGCACCGGCATGATACCAGGCCTTGCCGCGGGAGCAAGCACATTCGAGGTGAAGGATGCAGTTGGTTGCATGACCACCACATCGCTTGTAATACCGCAAGCGGACAGTGACGGAGATGCTACTGCGGACTGCGCGGATGGTTGCCCGCAGATATCCGAACAAGACCGCACCCGGAGCATGTGGATGCAATGTGCCGGACACCAATACGGATGGTGATGCTTACGCCGATTGTGTGGACGGATGTCCGACGGACCCCCTGAAATCAGCACCCGGCCAATGCGGATGCAATGTTGCCGAAGTCGATTCCGACGGTGATGGTCTCATGGACTGCGTGATCCGTGCCCGAACGGACCGAACGCGGGATCGGCCTGCAACGATGGCAATGTGAACACCATCAACGATGTGATCGGTAGCGACTGTATCTGCCGCGGCACACCATCCGGTCCGTGGTTATCCTCACCTTGACCACGGACGACCACGGTAATGAGACCAGCTGGGAGATCGTACCTGCAGCTGGCGGCGCATCGCTGCACTCGGGAAGCGGCTACGCGAACAACACCACGTACACGATCAATTGCCCTCTCCCTGCCGGTGCCTATGTGCTCCGTGTGCTGGATGCGGCCGGCGATGGCATGTGCTGTCTGGAAGGCACTGGCGGCTACATGCTCCACCTGTCCGATGGGCGCAGGATCATCGACAACACGAACGACGGTGGTTTCACGTTGAACAGCTCCGTAGCGCAAGGCTTCTCATTGCCCTTGGGCACGGACCGGCTCACGCCCAGCCGCTGCGATCGCACGAACTACCTGCCGAGCGATTTCATCCAGGCCGTGCCGAACGCTGCTGTGCGGGCGCAGTTCAACGTAGGCGGCCAGAACGACGACGGATACCAGTTCTGGTTCTTCGACCCGGATGGCGGGTATAGCCGGAGGATAACGATCACACATGCCTACAACAACTGGTGGTTCCCAGTGGGCCAGGACCGGTGCAGCTACTTGAAGTTGGATAACCTCCAAACGAACCAGCTTCCCGCTAACAAGTTGCTGAACGTACGCGTGCGCAGCCAGGTGAACGGCGTGTTCTCCGAGTTCGGCCCCACCTGTCGGTTCAAGATCGATCTGGTCATCACCTGCCCTGAAACGCAGCTCATCGCAGAGCAGACCGATCCGCAGTTCTCATGCGGCCTTACGGGTGTGCTCTTGAACGGGTCCACCACGTTGTACGCCATCCCTGTTGCCAGCGCGAACAGGTATGCCTGGGAATTCAGCAGTGCGGACCATCTGCGCAGATTCACGTCGCCCTCCTCCACGCTGAACCTGACCGAATGGACCACCTCGCCGCTTCGGTATAACAGCACCTACAATGTGCGCGTGTGCGCGAGCTTTGATAATGGTGTGAGTTACTGTCCATACGGATCCACCTGCACCATCAGCACGGGAGCGCCGCCTCAGAACGCAGGTCGTGCGATGGAAGAGAAGGACGCGGATGCCGTGCTCTCCATGTGGCCGAATCCGAACGTGGATGGACTTCTTCACCTCCAACTTGCCGGCTTGTCCGAAGGGCTGCACAACGTGGCCGTTGGGGTGTATTCCCTTGCTGGAGTGATGGTCCGCAACGAGATCTATCCGGACCGAAGGCGTCACGCTGAACTCAGCGATCGCACTGCCCACAGGGACCCCACCGGGCATCTACATTGTGCACCTCACGGTGGATGGGACCATGCATACCGACCGCCTGGTCGTGCAATGAACCGCTGGCTGACCGGTCCCGTTCGGCGCTGGTCGCTTTTTCGGAATCCGCGTAGCATGCGACCTGTAACCTGCCCTGGCATTCTGCGTAAGAACGGGTTACATACCCCAAAAACCCTGCACATCATGATCACGCTAGAACGGTTTGGTTCCAGATTCCCGACCGCTCTGTCCTTGGGCCTTTCTGCGGTCCTCCTTCTCGGTTCCACCCTGGCCCCGCAGAAGGCGGAAGCACAAGTGTCCGCTTACCATTTCAGCAGACAGTTCGGCACCTTCACCCCGCTCGTCGGCGCCACCACCCTGGTGGCCGGAACAGGTTGGAACGATGGCGTCTACACCATCACGCCTTCGGCCCCGTTCTGGTTCGATGGCACGACCTACACCCAGTTACGCGTATCGTGCAACGGCTTCATCGCCGTAGGCACCGCACCTGACCCGTTGAACATTCAGCCCCTCAGCAGCTCCGCAACGTATGCGGGAGCGATATCGCCGTTCGGGGCCAACCTCATCTCCTCCGGTGTGGCCTCATCCGCGGTCCTCTGGAAACAGGAAGGTCGCGAAGTAGTGGTGGAATGGCGGAATGTGCGCCGCCGGCTCACGGGGAACAATGAGTCCTTCAGCGTGCAAGCGCGGTTGAACACATCCGACATGACGATCCAATTCGTCTACACCTCCGTTAACCTCTTGTCACCATCCGAACTCCAGCAGCCTCAGGTAGGCCTGCGCGGACCGAACAACTCCTTCCCGCTGAACGTGTCCAATCGCGAGGTGGGCCTTACGGGGAATTTCTGGGGGAATTCGATCAACGGAACCACCAACACCGATGTCTGCCGCTTCACGGCAAAGACACCTGCCCGCAAGCCCTTCGATGGTCTCACATACAGATACGCTCCACCCGGTGTCATGCTGGACATCACCACCGATGCGCAAGCTGCACAGACCAGCTGGGTGATCGTTCCCTTGGCCGGTGGGGCCCCTGTTTGCAGCGGTTCGGGGTATGCGAACTCCAGCTCACGCACGTTGTTCTGCCCCATTACCGCGGGCGATTATAAGCTCGTGGTGCTCGACGCGGCCGGCGACGGCATGTGCTGCACCCAAGGAAACGGTGGTTATCTGCTGCGCACCAGCAATGACCTGCGCATCATTGACAACACGGCGGACGGCATCTTCACGGACAGCAGTCGCGTGGCCCAAGGGTTCAGCCTCCCTGTGGGTGACGACCGCATCGTTCCTTGGCGCAGCGACATGGAGACCGCGATCCCCAGCGACTTCATCCAAGCTGTACCTCGCGCGGACGTAAGCGCGGAGTACGATGGACCGGATAAGGGCGACGACGGCTACCAGTTCTGGTTCTTCAATCCGGACGGCGGTTACAGCCGTCGCTTGTTCCAGAGCCATGCCACCAACAACTACATGTTCCCCACAGGGCCCGAGCGTTGCTCGTACGTGCGTCTCGATAACGTGGTGCAGAACCCCCTTCCGATCAACACCATGTTGAACGTAAAGGTGCGCAGCCGCCTGGATGGTGAATATCGCCCTTGGGGTCAGGCCTGCCGCTTGAAACTGGACCTGCCCAACCAGTGCCCTGTTGTGCAACTGATCGACAACCCCGCCGACCCACATCACTCATGCGGTCTAACGAACGTGGCACTGAACGGCAGCACCACACTGTGGGCCACGTTCATCAGCACGGCGGATAAATACCGCTTCCAGTTCACGCTGCCCGGATACACCCGCAACATCGTTTCCAACGGATCCTCCCTCAACCTCATCCGCTGGGCCACGAACCCCTTGCAGTACGGCTTGCGCGAATACAGCGTGAAAGTGGCCGTGAGCTTTGACCAGGGAGCCACCTTCTGTCCTTATGGTCCGGTCTGCACGCTCACCACGGCGGCAGCTGCACCTTCGAGCGGTGGACGCTCCATGGAACAGGTTGATCAGGCCATGGCCCAGAACCTCGACCTGTGGCCGAGCCCCAACACCGGCGAACGCTTGAACGTGACCCTCAGTGGATTTGGGACCGCCACGACGGCGGTGATGATCACCTTGAGCGATGTACAAGGCCGCACGATCCATCAAGAGAACATCGGTGTGGAAGGCGATCAACTCCGCACCACGCTGGAGACAAGTTCGCTGAGCAAAGGCATCTACATGGTGAACGTCACCGCACAGGGCCGCTCATGGACCGAGCGCTTCGTTCGCGAATAAGTGCAATGAACAAAACTGAACAGGGAGGGGCGCCGCGTCGGCGCCCCTTCTTCATTCCACCAAGATGGCCATTCGCTGCCCTCAACGGACCTCGTCATACAACAGGTACTTCGCCCTGATACGCTTGAAGCGGTCAAGCTCCGGCTGCCACGATGCGCGGATACGCTCCTCATCATCGCCCCGTTGAATGGCCTCGCGCAGCGACCTGCCGCCGGCCAGCTTGTCGAAGAAGGGCGTGAAGAAGTGCGCCTTGTCCGTTGATGCCTGATAGAAGCCGATCAACCAATGCAGATGGATGGAGGGCGTGAGGCGCGTGATGAAGGTGCCGTACTCCTGCAGGTCCATGCCGGTGCACAGCTGGTCCTTGTATGGCGGATCCTTCGCACCCGGCATCGATCGCGGCGTGAACGTGTACGTTCCCAGCGTACCACCGGGAAAGCCGATGCATTGGAAGGGACGGTCGGTGCCACGGCCCACGCTCACCGGCGTTCCTTCGAACAGGCCCAGCGACGGATACAGGTACACGGCCGAGGCGTTGGGCAGGTTGGGCGATGGCTTCACCGGAAGGTCGTAGAACATGCTGTGATCATACCCCACGCATGGCACCACGGTAAGGTCGCAGCGCTTGCCACCGGTCAGCCAGCCCTCGCCGTTGATCATCGCCGCGTATTCGCCGATGGTCATGCCATGCACCAACGGTACCGGATGCATGCCCACGAAGGAGGAATACGCGGTATCGAGTACCGGCCCGTCCACATAGAAACCATTGGGGTCGGGGCGGTCCAGCACGATGAGCGCCTTGCCGTTCGCCGCGGCCGCGTCCATCACGTAATGCAACGTGCTGATGTAGGTGTAGAACCGCACACCTACATCCTGGATGTCGAACACGAGCACATCCACATCCTTCAACTGCTCTGCGGTGGGACGTTTGTTCTTTCCATAGAGGGAGATCAGCGGCAACCCTGTGCTCGCATCCGTATCATTGGCCACATGCTCACCGGCATCGGCCTGTCCGCGGAAGCCGTGTTCGGGGGCGAACACCTTCACAACGTTCACCTTCAATGAGAGCAGCGAATCCACCAGATGCCGCTGGCCGATGATGCCCGTTTGGTTGCTCACCGCCGCGACACGCTTCTCCTTGAGCAGCGGCAAGTAGAAGGAGGTCCGTTCAGCACCTGTAACGATGCTGCCGTTGGCGGTGGCGGGCAGTTGACGAGGGGCCTGTTGCGCACAGGACGGCAGGCTCATGGCGAGCACGGCGACCATCACGCCTATTTTCGCCCAACGCGCCATGTCCTTCCCCCACTTCATCGCCCGCCGCATCCTCAGCGACAAGGACCGGCAGGACAGGTTGTCCAGGCCCATCGTGGCGATCGCAGTGCTCGGTATTCTCATTGGCATGGCGGTGATGATACTGACCATTGGGATCAGCACGGGCTTCCAGCGCGAAGTCCGGGCCAAAGTAACAGGAGCGGGCGCCCACATCGAGATCGTACCCCTGTCGCAGAACGACGCCAAGGACTCGCAACGTGTACCGATCGACCAGCCCTTCTACCCTTCACTCGATACGGTCGCAGGCGTCCACCACATCCAGGTCTTCGCCCTGAAACCGGGCATCGTGGAGACCGCGAACGATATCCAGGGCGTGGTGGTGAAGGGCGTGGGGAAGGACCACGACTGGACCTTTCTGAAGAGCATGATGGTGGCCGGGGACATCCTCCACGTGGGCGATACCACCTACCCCACCGCGGTGATCAGCCAATGGCTGGCGCGCCGGCTGCGCCAGGGCGTGGGCGACACCGTCACCATCTACCTGATCCGGGGTCGCGAGGATATTCGTCCTCGAAAGTTCATGGTGAAAGGGATCTACGAGACCGGCTTGGAGAAGATCGATCATCAGTTGCTATATGTCGACATCGCCCATCTGCAACGCTTCTCGCAGTGGGGGCTGCGAGCGGAGATCCGGGTGGAAACGGCGGCGCTGAACAAAGGCTCGGCCGTGTTGGAAGGGTTGGCCTACGGTGGTCAGGGAGATCGATCACTTCGAATGGCCGGGAACGCAACTGTCCGGTCCAGGGCCGTACACGATCTGTTTGCGGGGGGATACGACCTTCATGCTGGTGGTGCATGATGGCGCTGGCACTGTTCCGGACACGGCGTGGGCCACGCATCAGTGCAGGCCCTTCGAACGGCGCACCCTGCCTGCCCTTCAGTCGCCTCGCCTACCGCACATCCGGCGGAAGTGCTTCGCGCTACTGCGGCGGCTTCGAGGTGGCCTTGAACGACCATCGTGATCTGCTGGAACTGGACGACCGCATCTATCGCGACCACCTGGGCGAGGGTATGCGGACCATCACCGTGCGTGAAAAGTTCCCGGAGATCTTCGCCTGGCTGGAGCTGTTGGATACCAACGTGGTGGTCGTCATCGTGCTCATGGTGCTGGTGGCCATCATCAACATGACCAGCGCGTTGCTGATCATCATTCTGGAGCGCACGAACATGATCGGCGTGCTAAAGGCCTTGGGCGGCACCGACGGCATGATCCAGCGCGTGTTCCTTATCGACGCCGCGTACATCCTGGGTGTCGGCATCATCCTGGGTGACGTTCTGGGCATCGGCCTGGCCTTGGTGCAGCAGAAGTACCAGCTGGTGCGGCTGCCCATCGAGAGCTACTACGTGGACAGCGTACCAGTGGACCTGTCGTTACTGCCGCTGGTGTTGCTGAACCTGGGCGTGATGGTGGCCTGTGTGCTGGCCTTGGTGATCCCGAGCATGTACGTGGCCCGCATCGCTCCGGCGAAGGCCATCCGGTTCGACTGATCGCCCACCGCCAAAGGATACCTTTGCGGTCCGTTGCGGCCAGAGCCGCCGCAGGACAACGCATGAAGATCCACGACAACATTCTTTCCACCATCGGCAACACGCCGCTCGTCCGGCTCAATCGCATCACCAAGGACGTCGCCGCCACGGTGCTGGCCAAGGTGGAGACCTTCAACCCCGGCAACTCCATCAAGGACCGCATGGCGATCAAGATGATCGAGGACGCGGAGAAGGACGGCCGCCTGAAACCCGGCGGCACCATCATCGAGGGCACCAGCGGCAACACGGGCATGGGCCTCGCCATCGGAGCCATCATCAAGGGCTACAAATGCATCTTCACCACCACGGATAAGCAGAGCCGCGAGAAGGTGGACATCCTGCGGGCCTTCGGTGCCGAGGTGATCGTTTGCCCCACGAACGTGGATCCCGAGGACCCGCGGAGCTACTACAGTGTCAGCTCGCGGCTGGAGAAGGAAACGCCGAACAGCTGGAAAGCGAACCAGTACGACAACCCGAGCAACGCGCAGGCGCATTACGAAAGCACCGGACCCGAAGATCTGGGAGCAGAGCGGCGGCAAAGTGGATCACCTCGTCGTGGGCGTAGGCACCGGTGGAACGATCAGCGGCACCGCGAAATACCTGAAGGAGAAGAACCCCAACTTGAAGGTGTGGGGCATCGACACCTACGGCTCGGTGTTCAAGAAGCTGAAGGAGACCGGCATCTTCGATAAGAACGAGATCTATCCGTACATCACCGAAGGCATCGGCGAGGACTTCGTGCCGCAGAACGTGGACATGGACCTGATCGATCATTTCGAGAAGGTCACCGACCGCGACGCCGCGATCTACACGCGGAAGATCGTGAAGTGACGAAGGCATCTTCGTGGGCAACAGCGCGGGCAGCGCCATCGCAGGCCTGCTGCAGTTGAAGGACAACTTCAAGAAAGGCGAAGTGGTGGTGGTGATCTTCCACGACCACGGCACGCGCTACGTGGGCAAGATGTTCAATGACGACTGGATGCGCGAACGCGGCTTCCTGGTGGAAGAGAAGCCCACCGCCGGTGATCTGCTGAAAGGCAAGGACCTCGGCGCTTGTCAGCGTGGAAGCCGATGAGCCTGTGCTGCTCGCCATCGATCGCATGCGCAAGCACAACATTGATCAGCTGCCCGTGATGGAGAACGGCAAGCCCGTGGGTACCATTACGGATGCACGCCTGTTCGATGCGATCCTGGAAGATGCCGACGTACGCCACCAGAAAGCGCGTGTGGTCATGGGCCCCGCGCTGCCCGTTATGGAACCGGAGGCCACGCTGGAGGAGATCGCGAAGAAGCTGGGCAATGGAAGTCAGGCGGTGCTGGTGAGATGAAGGAAGGTTTCGGGATCATTACGAAGCAGGACATCATCGGGAAGTTGAAATGATCTCGTAGCCGCGACCCACCGTGTCGCTCCAAAACAACAACGTTGCTGTGCGACCAACAGGATCACCCATCCCATTGCAGACCAATCCCGACCCCAACGCCCATGCCCCTGCGTTTCAGGAAACACATCCGTTTACCTGACCATGATTACACACAGGGCGCCTATTTCGTGACGTTATGCACAAGGTCGCGTATGCAGGTGTTCGGTCAGGTCATCGGAACAGATGCCGCTGCATACATGGAATTGACCGCCGTGGGAGGTATCGTAGATGAATGCTGGCGGGCCATTCCGGACCATTTCCCGCATGCACAACTACATGAAATGCAGATCATGCCGGACCATTTGCATGCGATACTGGAATTGGTTCCCGGGCATGTCCACGGCAACGTAGCGGCGACCCAGTGGGTCGCTGCTACGAATGCCTTGGACGGAACGGGCCAAAGATCGATGGGACCACGACGTGGTTCATTGGCCGCGATCATCGGGGCATTCAAATCGGAAACCACAAAACGGGTCAACCGGCTGAACGATACCCCTGGGAAATCGCTGTGGCAACCGAACTACTACGAACGTGCCATACGCGAACACTACGGAGAATGGGAACGCATCGCTCTGTACATCGCCGAGAACCCGAAGAACTGGCGATGACAATGCGCTCCCTCACCGACCAAATGCACCGCACCGTCCACGTGCCCGTGCATCCCCAACGCATCATCTCCCTCGTCCCCTCCCAGACCGAACTGCTCTACGACCTCGGCCTCGGCGAACGCGTCGTCGGCATCACCAAGTTCTGTATTCATCCGGAGACCTGGTTCCACAGCAAGCACCGAGTGGGCGGCACGAAGAAGGTGGACATGGAGAAGGTCCGCGCTCTGAAGCCCGACCTGATCATCGGAAATAAGGAGGAGAACGAGCGCAAGGACATCGAAGTGCTGGAAGCCGATTTCCCGGTGTGGATGAGCGATGTGCGCAGCTTGCACCACGCCGCGCACATGATCATGCATGTTGGCGCGAACTCACCGGACGGAAGCGAAGGCCGAGAAGATCATGCGGGACATCGCAAGGGCATTCGAGGAACTGAAGCCGCTGCCGGAACCATTGACCGTAGCCTACCTGATCTGGCAAGAGCCCTTCATGGTAGCGGGCCATGGCACCTTCGTGGACGACATGCTTCGCCGCTGCGGGCTGACAAACGTGTTCGACGAAGGCGACGCACGCTATCCAGAAGTAAGTGACCAAGCGTTGGCCGAAGCCGATCCCGATATCATCCTGCTCTCCTCGGAGCCTTATCCCTTCAAGGAGAAGCATATTGCGGACATCAACATGATCTGCCCGGGAACGCCAGTGCGCCTTGTGGATGGCGAGCTGTTCAGCTGGTACGGAAGTCGGCTGTTGAAGGCTCCGGCCTACATGAACGGTTTGATCCGCAGCCTGATAGGCGTGGAGCGCAGGTAGGACCGACCTATTTTTGGTCGCCCTCCGGGTCGCATGCGTTCACTGCTCTCCCTGTTCCTAACGCTTGGCCTGTTGAGCACCGTACACGCCCAGCGCGTGGGCTTGGTGCTCAGCGGTGGCGGCGCCGTGGGCCTCACCCACATCGGCGTCCTGAAGGCCCTGGAGGAGAACGACATTCCCGTGGACTACATCACGGGCAGCAGCATGGGGGCGCTGGTGGGCGGCTTGTATGCCGCAGGCTACTCGCCCTCGGAAATGGACTCCCTTTTTCAGACGGAGCTGTACAAACTGATGGCATTGGGCGGCGTGGAGGACGAATACCAGTACTACTTCAAGCAGGAAACGCCCGACGCCTCGCTGATCAACCTGCGCTTCGACCCCGATACATCCATCCAGACCTCGCTGCCCACCAATCTGCGATCACCGGTGCTCACGGATTGGGAGCAGATGATCGGTTTCATGGGCGCGGCCGCGACCAGCGGCTACGACATGGACAGCCTGTTCGTGCCTTACCGCTGCGTGGCCAGCGACATCACCGCACGCGAACGGGTGATCTTCTCCAAGGGCAACCTGGCGCAGGCCGTGCGCGCCAGCATGAGCTACCCGTTCTACTTCAAGCCCATCCGCATCAACGGCCACCTCATGATGGACGGCGGGCTCTACAACAACTTCCCCAGCGATGTGATGTACGATGCGTTCCTGCCGGACTTCATCATCGGCAGCAACGTGGCCTACAACGCCGGACCGCCAAGCGAGGACGACCTGATGAGCCAGTTGCGCGCCATGATGGTGGAGCGCACCGAATACAGCGTGCCCTGCGAGCCCGGCCTCATCGTGGAACCCGTTACCGCCACCACGCTCTTCGACTTCTCCAATTCAGGACAGACGGTCGCTGATGGCTACACCGCCGCGATGGCGCGCATGCCCGAGCTGAAGGCCGCGCATCAGCCGTCGCGTTCCGCACGCTGAGGTGGAGGCCAGGCGCAGGGCCTTTCGCCGGAAGTCCCCAGCCGCCAATTTCAGTCGCATTCGGATCGAGGGTCTGTCCCATACGCAAACGCGCTACTGCGAGAACGTGCTGTTCAAGGACGATGGGGTGATCAGCGCGGAGGATCTGAAGTCGCGCTACTTCCGACTGTACTACGACCATAACGTGAATGGCCTGTTTCCGAGGGCCACGTACGACAAGGCGCGGGGCTCCTATGATCTCGATGTGCTGGTGAAGCGCGAGAAACCCTTGGAGGTTCGCTTCGGCGGCATGTTCAGTTCGCGGCCCGTGAACACGGGTATGCTGGGCCTGCGCTACAACTTCTTCGGCCGCACCAGCTCCCGCCTGGAAGGCACCGGCGTATTTCGGCAAGTTCTACACGGCCGGCCAGTTGAAACTGCGCGCGGACCTCTCCACACGCCGTCCGATGTATTTGGAACCAGCGCTCACCCTGCATAAATGGGATCACTTCAGCGGCTTCGCCACGTTCTTCGACCAGGTGCGGCCATCCTACATCGTGATGCAGGAACTGTGGGGAGGCCTGAACGCGGGTATGGCGCTGGGCAACAAAGGGCTGCTGCGGCTGGACGCCAAGTACGTCCGCACCAAGGATGATTATTACCAGACCCAGGACTTCAGCAACCGCGACACGGCGGATGTCACGGACTTCTTCTTCGGTACGGGTGGTCTGCGCGTGGAACGCAACAGCCTGAACCGGAAACAACATGCCAACGCTGGCGAACGACTGCTTGCCGAGGTGCGCTACGTGAAGCGGCAGACGAGCGCACCACTCCGGGAAGCACATCCCTGGACCGCACGCCCCGGAACAAGCACCACGATTGGTTCGTTGCGCGCGTGGCGCTCGACAAGTATTTCATCCCCCGCGGGCACTTCAAGTTCGGTCTGCTGGCCGAAGGCGTGTACAGCTCTCAGGGGCTCTTCGAGAACTATACCGCCTCGGTGATGCGTGCCCCGGTGTTCCAGCCCACGCCCGAGAGCCGCGCGTATTTCCTCGACAACTTCCGGGCACCACAGTACGTGGCCGGCGGCGCGCGCATGATCGTGGCGGTGGCCAAGAACAAGTTCGATCTGCGGCTGGAGGCCTATGTCTTCCAGCCCTACAAGAGCGTAGAGCGCACGGATGTCGACCAGCCTTCGTACGACACCGGCATCAACACCCGCAGTTATATCGGAAGCGGATCGCTCATCTGGCAGAGCCCGCTGGGACCTGTGTGGTTCAACACCAGCTACATCGATGGCCTCACCAAGCCCTGGGTCTTCAGCGCGAACTTCGGCTACGTGATCTTCGCGCAGAAGGCGATGGAGTGAATGCTGCCCATGCTCAGGTGAGAGGCCCCGGGCCAAAAGCGGCCACCAAAACTCCAGCGGTGCGGCTACCTGCTCGACCTGACTAGCCGCCTGATCATTCGGACAAAGGCTCGTCTGTTCTTGCGTAAATCGAAATATCGTTCCTGCCGCAAGCCAGCAGCCGATCGCTCTTCGAAGATCAGGAATTGGCCGAAGATGTCGGGAGATCCCGCTTTGGGGGAGATCCTGACCTGGCAGTTCCCCAATTCTTTGATCAACCTCCTTTCGGACACATCGATCGCCTGCATGATTGATCGGATCGTTGGCTCAAGTATCCAATGATTCGTGGTATCACTCAGTAAACGGCCCTTGCAGCGTCCCGCAATGCATGTAACATGAAGTAACAGCAATCCGACCTCATTGATACACACAAATCTGATGGTTCGGGAACTTGGATATTCCGAGCGTAAGGCTGACTCACCGTATCGTGAAAGTTGGTATGACAACAGGACGCTGTTCCAAGTATCCTCATAATACACTTGTTCGTGTGCGAGCAAACTCGGTTCATAGACGAGATCGCACTCAGCTAATGGTGTCCCGTCCAATTCCGTGAGGGCAAATTTCTCGCATGAATCAACGCTCGATTGGACATCCAAATTCAACGTGCAACCGTCGCTGCTATTTAGACATGCTAAAATGCGCCCAGCTAATGGATCATAACCTTGCTGCGCCGAACAATGATCCGGCATGGCAAGACAAATGATCACATATATGGACAAGTAATCATGCACTGTGCTCTTTGACCTGGTCATATGCCTTTGTCCGATCCAACCATGGGTTTCTGAGTACTTCATGAAAAAGACGTTCTCTGGTCCTTGGCCGTTGTCCAGTGCTTGCCCCGCTAGAAACGTGGCTGCGGGACCGCCAGCTTCGCGTTGGGTATTCTGAAATAGAAAGCGGGTCCAAGCAAAACCTATGAAGGTCTGCCTTGCGTTACCTACGTTGGCACAACAAAAAAAAGCCCCGATCGCTCGGGGCTTTTCAATTCAAGGAGTTTGGGCTCAGGCCTGCGCCGGAGGTCCACCGAAGTTCATGGGGATCTCGGGCATCTCCGTTTCGCGGATGGCGCCGTGCACCTGTTCGAACTTCTGGATGTTGTCCGCCAGCGCACGCATGAGGCGCTTGGCGTGCTGGGGCGTCAGGAGCACGCGGGCGCGCACCTTCGCCTTGGGCACACCGGGCATCACGCGCACGAAGTCCAGCACGAACTCCGAGTTGCTGTGCGTGATGATCGCCAGGTTGCTGTAGATGCCATCGGCCACCTCCTCGCTGATCTCGATGTTCAGCTGGTTGGGGCGGTTCTTGGGTCGTTGTTCTCTGCCATGGTTGAAAAGGATGACCCCTTCTCCCCTCACCCGCTATTGCTGTAGCGAAAGCTGGAGAGAAGGGGCCTATCTGTTTGTTCAGTCCGCCACCTCCTCCTTGGCGAGGCGCTCGGACATCATGCGGGTGTAGTCCTCCTTGCTGTACACCAGATCCTTCTGGAATCGGCGTGAGCCGGTACCTGCGGGGATGAGGTGACCAACGATCACGTTCTCCTTCAGGCCCTTCAGGTGGTCCTCCTTGGCGGCAACGGCAGCCTCGTTCAACACCTTGGTGGTCTCCTGGAAGGAGGCGGCGCTGATGAAGCTGTCGGTCTGCAACGAAGCGCGGGTGATACCCATGAGCAACTGGCGGCTGGTGGCCGGTGTGGCCTGGCGGGCTTCGCCGAGCTTCAGGTCCTTGCGCTTCAGTGCGCTGTTCTCGTCGCGCAGCTTGCGCGCCGTGAGGATCTGACCTTCCTTGAGCTCGGCGCTGTCGCCGGCGTTGGTCACGACCATCATGTCGTACATGTTGTCGTTCTCCTCCATGAAGTCCGCCTTGTTCACGGCCTGGCGCTCGAGGAAGCGGGTATCGCCCGGATCCTCGATCTCCACCTTCCGCATCATCTGGCGCACGATCACTTCGAAGTGCTTGTCGTTGATCTTCACACCCTGCATGCGGTACACCTCCTGCACCTCGTCCACCAGGTACTCCTGCACCTTGGTGGGGCCCTGGATGTCCAGGATGTCGCGTGGGGCTTACGCTGCCATCGCTCAGCGGTACGCCCGCCTTCACGAAGTCGTTCTCCTGCACCAGGATGTGCTTGCTCAGCGGCACGAGGTAATACTTGTGCTCGCCGGTGCGGCTTTCCACGATGATCTCGCGGTTGCCACGCTTGATCTTGCCATAGCTAACGATACCGTCGATCTCGCTCACCACGGCAGGGTTGCTGGGGTTACGCGCTTCGAACAGTTCGGTCACACGGGGCAGACCACCGGTGATGTCACCACCCTTGCCGGAGCTGCGGGGGATCTTCACCAGGATGTCGCCGGCCTCGATCTTCTGGCCTTCGTTCACGATGATGTGGGCGCCGACGGGCAGGGAGTAGCTCTTCAGCTTCCTCCTTGCTCTTTCACGTCCATGATCTTGATCATCGGGTTCTTCTTCTTGTCACGGCTTTCCATGATCACCTTCTCGGTGAAGCCGGTCTGCTCGTCGATCTCCTCGCGGAAGGTCACGCTCTCCTCGATGCTCTCGAAGGCCAGCGAACCGGCCAGTTCCGAGATGATCACCGCGTTGTACGGATCCCAGTTGCAGATGACGTCGCCCTTCTTCACGTTCTTGCCGCTCTTGGCATAGAGGAACGCGCCGTAGGGGATGTTGCTGGTGGTGAGGACGATGCCCGTGTTGTTGTCGATGATGCGCATCTCCGTGCTAGCGGCTGATCACCACTTCGGCCTCCTCGCCCTTCTTGTCCTTCTTCTTCACCGTGCGCAGCTCGTCGATCTCGAGGCGGCCATCGTATTTGGCCACGATCTGGCTGTCGTCGGCGATCTTGCCGGCCACACCACCCACGTGGAAGGTACGCAGGGTAAGCTGTGTACCGGGTTCACCGATGGACTGTGCGGCGATCACACCGACCGCTTCACCCATCTGCACCATGCGGCCCGTGGCCAGGTTGCGGCCGTAGCACTTGGCGCACACACCCTGACGCTGTTCGCAGGTGAGCACGCTGCGGATCTCCACCTCTTCGATGGGGCTGTCGGCGATCGCGCAAGGCGATGTCCTCCGTTGATCTGCTCACCGCTCTTCACCAGCAGGTCGCCGGTCTGCGGATGGTACACATCATGCACGGCACTGCGGCCGAGCACGCGGTCATACAGGGTTTCCACGATCTCCTCGTTCTTCTTCAGGGCCGTGGCCACCAGACCGCGCAGCGTACCGCAATCGTCCGATGGTGATCACCACGTCCTGCGCCACGTCAACCAGACGACGGGTGAGGTAACCGGCATCGGCGGTCTTCAGCGCGGTATCGGCCAGACCCTTACGGGCACCGTGGGTGGAGATGAAGTACTCCAGGATGGACAGGCCTTCCTTGAAGTTCGAAAGGATGGGGTTCTCGATGATGTCCTGACCTCCGCCGGCACCGCTCTTCTGGGGCTTGGCCATCAGTCCGCGCATACCGCTGAGCTGACGGATCTGCTCCTTGGAACCACGGGCACCGGAGTCCATCATCATGTAGATGGAGTTGAAGCCCTGGTTGTCCTTCTTCAGGCGCTCCATCAGCGTGAAGGTCAGCTTGCTGTTGGTGTGGGTCCAGATGTCGATGGTCTGGTTGTAACGCTCGTTGTTGGTGATGAGACCCATGTTGTAGTTCCCCATCACCTCGTCCACCTCGCCTTGGGCCGCCTTCACCAGCTTGTCCTTCTCCTCGGGCACCACCACGTCCATCAGGTTGAATGACAGTCCGCCCTTGAAGGCGCTCATGAAGCCGAGCTCCTTGATGTCGTCGAGGAACTTCGCGGCCTTGGCCGTTCCGCCCTCCTTCATCACGCGGCCGATGATGTCACGCAGTGATTTCTTGGTGAGCAGTTCGTTGATGAAGCCCACTTCGGCGGGCACCACCTCGTTGAACAGCACGCGACCCACGGTGGTCTCGATCAGCTCGCGTCTTACCGGTCTACGTGATTGGTCCAGCGCACCTTGATCCACGCATGCAGGTCGATGCGGCCCTCGTTGTAGGCGATGTGACCTCCTCGCTGCTAGTAGAACACACGGCCTTCGCCGCTGCATGGCTCGTCCGTGGTTCGCTCTTGCGGCCCTTGGTCATGTAGTACAGGCCGAGCACCATGTCCTGGCTGGGCACCGCGATAGGCGCGCCGTTGGCCGGGTTCAGGATGTTGTGGCTGGCCAGCATGAGCAGCTGGGCTTCCAGGATGGCGGCGTGGCCCAAGGGCACGTGTACGGCCATCTGGTCACCGTCAAAGTCAGCGTTGAACGCGGTACATACCAGCGGGTGCAGCTGGATGGCCTTGCCCTCGATCAGCTTCGGCTGGAAGGCCTGGATACCGAGGCGGTGCAGCGTTGGTGCACGGTTGAGGAGCACAGGGTGGCCCTTCAGCACGTTTTCCAGGATATCCCACACCACGGGCTCCTTCTTGTCCACGATCTTCTTGGCGCTCTTCACCGTTTTCACGATGCCGCGCTCGATGAGCTTGCGGATGATGAAGGGCTTGAAGAGCTCGGCGGCCATGTCCTTCGGCAGACCGCACTCGTGCAGTTTCAGTTCGGGACCCACCACGATGACGGAACGTGCGCTGTAGTCCACACGCTTACCGAGCAGGTTCTGGCGGAAGCGGCCCTGCTTGCCCTTGAGCGAATCGCTCAGGGACTTCAGCGGGCGGTTGCTCTCGCTCTTCACGGCGCTGCTCTTGCGGCTGTTGTCGAAGAGGCTGTCCACCGCCTCCTGCAACATGCGCTTCTCGTTGCGCAGGATCACCTCCGGCGCCTTGATCTCCATCAGTCGCTTCAGGCGGTTGTTGCGGATGATCACGCGGCGGTACAGGTCGTTCAGGTCGGACGGTGGCGAAACGGCCACCGTCCAGGGGAACCAGCGGGCGCAGTTCGGGCGGGATCACGGGCACGACCTTGATGATCATCCACTCGGGCTTGTTCTCGCGGCGGGTGTTCGCATCGCGGAAGGCTTCCACCACGTTCAGGCGCTTGAGGGCTTCGTTCTTGCGCTGCTGGCTGGTCTCGGTGTTGGCCTTGTGGCGCAGGTCGTAGCTCACGCTGTCCAGGTCCAGGCGACGCAGCAGGTCGTACAGCGCATTCGGCGCCCATCTTGGCGATGAACTTGTTCGGGATCGCTGTCGTCGAGGTACTGGTTGTCCTTGCCAACGGCCTCCAGGATGTCCAGGTACTCCTCTTCCGTCAGGAAATCGAGGTACTGCAGGGGCGCGCCCTCCTTGTTCTTGGCGCCACCGGCGTTGATCACCACGTAACGCTCGTAGTAGATGATCTGGTCGAGCTTCTTGGTGGGCAGGCCCAGCAGGTAGCCGATCTTGTTGGGCAGGCTGCGGAAATACCAGATGTGGGCAACGGGCACGGTGAGCTGGATGTGGCCCATGCGCTCGCGGCGCACCTTCTTCTCGGTCACTTCCACACCGCAACGGTCGCAGACGATGCCCTTGTAGCGGATGCGCTTGTACTTGCCGCAATGGCATTCGAAGTCCTTCACGGGACCGAAAATGCGCTCGCAGAACAGGCCATCACGCTCGGGCTTGTAGGTGCGGTAGTTGATCGTTTCCGGCTTGATCACCTCACCGTGGCTCCGCTCCAGGATCTGCTCCGGGCTGGCCAGGCTGATGACGATCTTGTCGAACTGGCTGGTGAGCTTCACCTCCTTTTTCATCATGGTCATGGTCGTGGCGATTCGGACGTTCAGACGTTCTCGGTCTCGTTCGTCTCCAGGCTCACGTTCAGCGCGAGGCCGCGCAGTTCGTGGAGCAACACATTGAACGACTCGGGGATGCCCGGCAGCGGCAGGGGCTCGCCTTTCACGATGGCCTCGTAGGCCTTGGCACGGCCGATCACGTCATCGCTCTTCACGGTGAGGATCTCCTGCAGGATGTTGACCGGCACCGAACGCCTCCAGCGCCCACACTTCCATTTCACCGAAGCGCTGGCCACCGAACTGGGCCTTACCGCCGAGCGGCTGCTGGGTGATCAGGCTGTAAGGCCCGATGGAACGTGCGTGCATCTTGTCGTCCACCATGTGGGCGAGCTTCAGCATGTAGATCACGCCCACGGTGGCAGGCTGGTCGAAACGCTCGCCCGTGCCGCCATCGTACAGGTAGGTCTTGCCGAAGCGCGGCAGTGCCGGCCTCGTCCGTTTCCTTGTTGATCTCGTCGATGGTGGCACCATCGAAGATCGGCGTGGCGTACTTGCGGCCCAGCTTCAAGCCGGCCCAGCCCAGTACGGTCTCGTAGATCTGTCCGAGGTTCATTCGGGAAGGCACGCCCAGCGGGTTCAGCACGATGTCCACCGGACTTCCGTCCTGCAGGAAAGGCATGTCGGCATCGCGAACGATGCGGGACACGATGCCCTTGTTACCGTGGCGGCCGGCCATCTTGTCGCCGACGGCCAGCTTGCGCTTCGCGGCCACATAGACCTTCGCGAGCTTCACGATACCGGCAGGCAGTTCGTCGCCGATGCTCACCTGGAATTTCTTCCGCTTGTAAGCACCGCTGATGTCGCTGTAGCGGATGGTGTAGTTGTGGATGAGCTGGCGAACCAGTTCGTTCACGCTTCTTCTCGGTGGTCCACTCGGTGGGGTCCACGGTGATGTAGTCGATGGCCTGCAGCACCTTCGGGCTGAACTTGGCGCCCTTCTTGATCTGCTCCTCCTTGTACTTGTTGTTGACGCCGTTGCTGTTGACGCGCCGCCGATCAGCGTCATCAGCTTCTCGATCGAGCAGGTCCTTCAGGTCGCCGAGCTCCTTGTCCTGCTCCTTGTCGATCTTGTCCAGGACGGCCTTCTCGTTGCCCTTGGTCTTCTTGTCCTTGATGGCGCGGCTGAACAGCTTCTTGTCGATCACCACGCCCTTGATGCTGGGGGGCGCCTTCAAGCGAAGCGTCCTTCACGTCACCGGCCTTGTCGCCGAAGATGGCGCGCAGCAGTTTCTCTTCCGGGGATCGGATCGGTCTCCCCTTTCGGCGTGATCTTGCCGATGAGGATGTCGCCCTCCTTGATCTCCGGCACCGATGCGGATCAGGCCGTTCTCGTCGAGGTCCTTGGTGGCCTCTTCGCTCACGTTCGGGATGTCGCTCGTGAGTTCCTCGAGGCCGCGCTTGGTGTCGCGCACCTCCATGATGTACTCATCGATGTGGATCGAGGTGAACATGTCCTCGCGGGCCACGCGCTCGCTGATCACGATGGCATCCTCGAAGTTGTAGCCCTTCCAGGGCATGAAGGCCACCAGCAGGTTGCGGCCGAGGGCCAGCTCGCCGTCCTCGGTGGCATAGCCTTCCACGAGCGTCTGTCCCTTCGTGACCTTCTCGCCCTTGCGGACGATCGGGCGCAGGTTCATGCAGGTGCTCTGGTTGGTCTTCATGAACTTGGTGATGCTTGTACTCTTTGCTCATCACCATCGAAGCTCACGGTGCGCTCGTCCTCGTTGCGCTTGTAGTCGATCACGATCCGGTCGGCGTCCACGTACTTCACCACGCCTTCGCCTTCGGCGGTGAGCAGCACGCGGCTGTCGCGGGCCACCTGCTCTTCCAGGCCGGTACCCACGACCGGGGCTTCGGGACGCATCAGCGGCACGGCCTGACGCATCATGTTCGAGCCCATCAGGGCGCGGTTGGCGTCGTCGTGCTCGAGGAAGGGGATCAGGCGAAGCCGCGATCGAAGCGATCTGGTTCGGCGCCACGTCCATCAGCTGCGAGTTCCTTCGGCTCCACCACCGGGAAGTCGCCCATCTGGCGGGCCTTGACGCGCTTGGTGTCGAAGCTGCCGTCATCGTTCAGATCGGCGTTCGCCTGGGCGATCACCTTGTTGTCCTCCTCTTCGGCGCTGAGGTACATCGATCTCGCCCTTGATGTCCACCTTGCCATCCTTCACCTTGCGGTAAGGGGTTTCGATGAAGCCGAGGTTGTTGATCTTGCTGTACACGCAGAGGCGATGCTGATCAGACCGATGTTCGGTCCTTCAGGCGTCTCGATCGGTGCAGAGGCGGCCGTAGTGCGTGTAGTGCACGTCGCGCACCTCGAATCCGGCGCGCTCGCGGCTGAGACCTCCGGGTCCAAGTGCCGAGATGCGGCGCTTGTGGGTGATCTCGGCCAGCGGGTTGGTCTGGTCCATGAACTGGCTCAGCTGGTTCGTTCCGAAGAACGAGTTGATCACCGAGCTCAGGGTCTTGGCATTGATCAGGTCGGTGGGCGTGAACACCTCGTTGTCGCGCACGTTCATGCGCTCGCGGATGGTGCGGGCCATAC
This sequence comes from uncultured Flavobacteriales bacterium, assembly GCA_963814325.1. Lineage (GTDB taxonomy): Bacteria > Bacteroidota > Bacteroidia > Flavobacteriales_F > PHOS-HE28 > PHOS-HE28. The sequence goes on along the minus strand of CAWFCK010000001.1, from coordinate 233,773 downwards.
GGGCCAGGCCCACGCCGAACTGGGTGTAGAGCTGCTCGCCCACGGTACGCACGCGGCGGTTGCTCAAGTGGTCGATGTCGTCCACATCGGCCTTGGAGTTCACCAGCTCGATCAGGTAGCGTGATGATGCTGATGATGTCCTCCTTGGTGAGCACGCGCACGCTCAGCTCGCTCTCGAGGCCGAGCTTCTTGTTGATGCGGTAGCGGCCCACCTCACCGAGGTCGTAACGCTGCTCGCTGAAGAACAGCTTGTCGATGACACCACGGGCCGTTTCCAGATCGGGTGGCTCGGCGTTGCGCAGCTGGCGGTAGATCACTTCCACGGCCTCCTTCTCGGAGTTGGAGGTGTCCTTCTGCAGGGTGTTGTAGATCAGGGCGTAGTCGGCGGCGTTCACACCGGCCTTGTGCAGGATCACGGTCTTGGCACCGCTCTCGAGCGATCTGGTCCACGTGATGCTCCTCGATCACGGTTTCGCGATCGATCAGCACCTCGTTACGCTCGATGCTCACCACCTCGCCGGTGTCCTCGTCCACGAAGTCCTCCACCCAGCTCTTCAGCACGCGGGCGGCGAGCTTGCGGCCAACGGCCTCCTTCATGTTGGCCTTGGTCACCTTCATCTCGTCGGCCAGGCCGAAGATCTCCAGGATGTCCTTGTCACTTTCGAAACCGATGGCACGCAGCAGCGTGGTCACCGGCAATTTCTTCTTGCGGTCGATGTAGGCGTACATCACGCCGTTGATGTCCGTGGCGAATTCGATCCACGAACCCTTGAACGGAATGACACGGGCGCTGTACAGCTTGGTGCCGTTGGCGTGGCGGCTCTGGCCGAAGAACACGCCCGGGCTGCGGTGCAGCTGGCTCACGATCACGCGCTCGGCGCCGTTCACCACGAACGAGCCTTTCGGTGTCATGTAGGGGATCTGCCCCAGGTACACGTCCTGCACGATGGTCTCGAAGTCCTCGTGCTCGGGATCGGTGCAATAGAGTTTCAGCTTGGCCTTGAGGGGCACGCTGTAGGTGAGGCCACGCTCGATGCACTCATCGATGCTGTAGCGGGGGGGGTCAACGAAATAATCAAGGAACTCCAGGACGAACTGATTGCGGGTGTCGGTGATGGGGAAGTTCTCCATGAACACCTTGTAGAGTCCCTCATCGTTGCGGTTCTCCGGAAGGGTCTCGATCTGGAAGAACTCCTGGAAGCTCTTCAGCTGGATGTCGAGGAAATCGGGGTACTGGGTCGGGAGGTGGAGGGACCCGAAATCGATGCGCTTGTTTTTGCGCGAGATGGTCTTCGCCTGGGCCATGTGGGTTGCTGCGGGGGGAAGTGAGTGAACGAACGACCGACGACTTTCTTGCATCAGAAGAGCCCCTGATGCGCGGGCCTGTGGAAGGGCACCTGTAAAAAGGCGCGAATGCACCCGGTCCCCGGTGTCCGTTTTCACGGGCACCGGGGCCGGATGGTCAATGCGCAGGGAGGAGGTTACTTAACCTCAACTTCGGCACCGGCTTCCGTCAGTTGCTGCTTCAGGTTCTCGGCGTCCTCCTTGGACACACCTTCCTTCAGCGGCTTGGGAGCGCCGTCAACGAGGTCCTTCGCCTCCTTCAGTCCCAGACCGGTGAGCTCCTTCACGAGCTTCACCACGGCCAGTTTGTTCTGGCCACCGGCCTTCAGGATCACGTCGAAGCTGGTCTGAGCAGCGGCGGCTTCGCCACCACCGGCGCCACCACCGGCCACCATGACCAGCAGCAGCTGCTGCTGGTTCGATCTTGTATTCGTCTTTCAGGTAGTTGGCGAGTTCGCTCACCTCCTTTACGGTCAGGCTAACGAGTTGGTCGCCGAGTGCTTTGATGTCTGCCATCTTGCTGGGTTGTTACTTGTTTTGGGAACGGAACTTACGTGGAAGCGTAATGTAACGAGTTGAGACTTTTTAGTTGCTGGCGCGGGCTTCGAGGGCCTTTACCAGGCCGGCGATCTTCTGGCCACCGCCGCCTTGCAGCGAACCGATGACGTTCTTGATCGGGCTCTGGAGCAGGGCAATGATGTCGCCGATGAGCTCCTCCTTGCCTTTGAGGTTGGAGAGCGATCGCCACCTGGTCGTCACCGATGAACACGGCCTCATCGATCCACGCGCTCTTCAGGACGGGGCGCTCGCCCTTCTTGCGGAAGTCGCGGATCAGTTTGGCGGGCACGTTGCCCTTCTCGGCGAAGAGGATCGCGGTCTGTCCGACGAGCGTGGGGAACAGGGCGCTGTAGTCCTTGTTCTCGATACGCTCCATCGCTTGTTGCAGCAGGGTGTTCTTCACCACCTTCATGCGAACACCACCGGTGCTGCAGGCGCGGCGCAGGTTGCTGGTGGACTCGGCGTCCATCGAACTTGCATCGGCGAGGTAAAGGACGTTCGTGGCCTTGATCTCATCGACGAGGGCGGCGATGGTCAGGTCTTTTTGTGCGCGGGTTGCCATTTCAGTGTCGTTGTTGAAGGTTAGGCACCCACCACGCGGGTGTCCACTTTGATCCCAGGGCCCATGGTGCTGCTCAGGGTGATGCTCCGGATATATGCGCCTTTGGCCGTGCTCGGCTTCAGCTTCATGAGGGTGTGTCAACAGTTCCTGTGCGTTCTCGCTCAGCTTGGCGGCGTCGAAGGAGGCCTTGCCGATCACCGCATGGATGATACCGGCCTTGTCCACCTTGAAGTCGATCTTACCGGCCTTCACCTCTTTCACGGCCTTGGCCACGTCCATGGTAACGGTACCGGTCTTGGGGTTGGGCATCAGGCCGCGGGGACCGAGCACACGGCCCAGGGCACCCACTTTGGCCATCACGGCGGGCGTGCAGATGATCACATCAACAGCGGTCCAACCGTTCTTGATCTTCTCCACATACTCGTCCAGGCCGGCCATGTCGGCACCGGCGGCGAGGGCCTCCTCGCACTTGGCGGGGTCGGCGAGCACCAGCACGTTCACGGTGCGGCCGGTGCCATGGGGCAGGCTCACAGTGCCGCGCACCATTTCGGTGCTCTTCTTGGGGTCCACACCGAGGCGAACGGCGATGTCCACCGTGGCATCGAATTTCGTGGTGCTCACTTGCTTCACGATCTGCGTCGCTTGGGCCAGATCGTACAGCTTGGTACCGTCGAACTTGCCGGCGGCTTCCTTACGCTTTTTGGTCAGGGTTGGCATGGGTTCGTTGGGTTATTTCTTCAACGGACTTTCGCCCGCGATGGTGATGCCCATGCTGCGGGCGGTACCGGCCACCATGCTCATGGCGCTCTCGATGGTGAAGCAGTTCAGGTCGGGCATCTTGTCCTGGGCAATGGCTTTCACCTGGTCCCAGTTCACGCTACCCACCTTCTTGGTCTGCGGAACACCGCTGCCACCCTTCACCTTGGCCGCGTCCATCAGCTGCACAGCTGCGGGCGGGGTCTTGATGATGAAGTCGAAGCTCTTGTCGGCATAAACCGTGATCACCACGGGCAGCACCTTGCCTGCCTTGTCCTGCGTGCGCGCATTGAACTGCTTGCAGAATTCCATGATGTTCACGCCCTTGGCACCCAGTGCGGGGCCGATGGGGGGTGCAGGGTTCGCGGCCCCGCCTTTTACCTGGAGTTTCACCAGGCCTGTGATCTCTTTTGCCATTCCCTTGGTTTTGTGTCCTTGTTAGCGCCTCGCTTGCGGTCGGCTCGGACGGTTTATCTTCTTCTTGTTTGCTTATCTGGGCGATGCATGCATCGCCTTTATACTTCCTTCTCTACTTGCATGAAGCTCAGTTCGAGCGGGGTCTTCCTGCCGAAGATCTTCACCATCACCTTCAGCTTCTTCTTCTCCTCGTTGATCTCCTCGATCACGCCATTGAACCCGTTGAAGGGTCCGTCGATCACCTTCACCGTCTCGCCCACGTGGTAAGGGTTCTGGATGGCGGCATCGGTCTCGGCCATTTCATCCACCTTGCCCAGGATGCGGTTCACCTCGGTCATGCGCATGGGAACGGGGTCGCCCCCTTTCTCCGCACCGAGGAAGCCGATCACGTTGGGCAGTTGCTTCAGCGTGTGGGCGATCTCGCCGGTGAGGTCGGCCTCCAGCAGGACATAGCCCGGCAGGATGTTGCGTTCCTTGCTCACCTTCTTGCCGTCCTTGATCTGGTAGAACTTCTCCATCGGGATGAGCACCTGATTGATGTAAGTGCCCATTTTGGAGCGCTTCACCTCGGCGTCGATCATCTCCTTCACCTTCTTCTCCTTGCCGGAGATGGCGCGGAGGACGTACCATTTCTTGGTGCTGGTCGCTGTGGTCGCCATGGCCTTAGCCGATGAATTTGTAGATGAAGCCCAGCATGCCTTTCCAGGCCACCCACGTCGTTCACCCCGAAGATGAAGTCCATGAGGAAGACCACCAGTGCGATGAGCAGGGCGGTGAACAGGACGATGATGGCGCTGCTCTGGAGTTCTTTCCAGGTAGGCCAGCTCACCTTGTTCATGAGCTCGTTGTAGCTCTCGGCGAAATATGTTTTCAAGCTTGCCACGTGATCGTTCGCTTTGGGCACGGGTGGCAGGAATCGAACCCGCAGCCTAAGGTTTTGGAGACCTTCGCTCTACCAATTGAGCTACACCCGTAGATACAGTTCCTATGTTCTCTTTTCGGCGGCGAAGGCCGTCCCGACAAGTCGGGACGGCCCTGCCTCCGTTCGTGCTATGTTGCTTACTTGATGATCTCCGTCACCTGGCCGGCACCCACGGTACGACCACCCTCGCGGATGGCGAAACGCAGACCCTTGTCCATGGCGATGGGAACGATCAATTTCACGCTGATGCTCACGTTGTCACCGGGCATGATCATTTCACGACCGGCTTCCATGGTGATCTCGCCCGTTACGTCCGTGGTGCGGAAGTAGAACTGGGGACGGTACTTGTTGTGGAACGGCGTGTGACGGCCACCCTCTTCTTTCTTCAGCACGTAGATCTCGGCCTTGAACTCGGTGTGGGGGGTGATGCTGCCTGGCTTGGCGATCACCATACCACGACGGATCTGGTCCTTTTCGATGCCACGGAGCAGGATGCCCACGTTGTCACCGGCCTCACCGCGATCGAGCAGCTTGCGGAACATCTCCACACCTGTGCAGGTGCTCTTCATGCTCTGCTCCTGCATACCGATGATCTCCACTTCTGTCGCCGGTCTTCACCACGCCGGTCTCGATACGACCGGTGGCCACTGTACCACGACCCGTGATGGAGAACACGTCCTCCACGCTCATCAGGAAGGGCTTCTCCACCTCGCGGGGAGGAACGGGGATCCAGGTATCAACAGCGTCCATCAGTTGCATCACGGTATCCACCCACTTGGCTTCGCCGTTGAGTGCACCGAGGGCGCTGCCCTGGATAACCGGGGTGTTGGTCGCCGTCATACTGGTAGAAGGTCAGCAGTTCGCGGATCTCCATTTCCACGAGCTCGAGCAGCTCGGCGATCATCCACCATGTCCACCTTGTTCATGAACACCACCAGCTTGGGCACGCCTACCTGACGGCCGAGCAGGATGTGCTCGCGGGTCTGGGGCATGGGACCGTCGGTGGCGGCCACCACGAGGATGGCGCCGTCCATCTGCGCAGCACCCGTTACCATGTTCTTCACATAGTCGGCGTGGCCTGGGCAGTCAACGTGTGCGTAGTGACGGGCGGCCGTCGAATACTCCACGTGAGCGGTGTTGATGGTGATACCACGCTCCTTTTCCTCGGGCGCGTTATCGATGGAATCGAAGCTGCGCTTTTCCGAGAGGCCTTTGGAGGCCAGCACGGACGTGATCGCTGCGGTCAGGGTGGTTTTGCCATGGTCAACGTGGCCGATAGTGCCGATGTTGACGTGCGGCTTGTCCCGTTTGAAGGTCTCCTTTGCCATGGTCGATGGATCTTAGTTGTTCTGTTCTTCGTTCGTTCGTTGTGTTCTCTTTCTGCCGCACTTGCCGCTGTATCTGCCTGCTGTATCCGCTATCCTCGTTCCTCTGAGCCTTTGCCGGGAATTGAACCCGGGACCTCTTCCTTACCAAGGAAGTGCTCTACCCCTGAGCTACAAAGGCCGATGACTTCTTTCTTCGATCGTGCACCGAAGCCCTGGGCGCTTCGATGGTGGTGAGCGGGAGACGAGATTCGAACCCGCGACATTCAGCTTGGAAGGCTGATGCTCTACCAACTGAGCTACTCCCGCGTTAAAGGGACGATGACGCAGCTCCCAGCTATTGAGCCGGCTCCGTGTGAAGTGTGGGGAGAGCAGGATTCGAACCTACGAAGCTGTGAAGCAGCAGATTTACAGTCTGCCCCCGTTGGCCACTTGGGTATCTCCCCTGTTCCTTTCACGGAGCCAACGGGCGGATTCGAACCCCCGACCTGCTGATTACAAATCAGCTGCTCTACCAGCTGAGCTACATTGGCATATACAACAACAAAAGAACGGCCTGCATTTCCCGCTTCCGAAGACACCTCCGGAATTGGGCCTGCAAATGTAGAAGTAAATACCATCGGTCCAAATAGCAGCGGCCACGGATTTTTCCGTGGCCGCTGTTCATGGGTGTTATGAAGAATGGAACTCCTGCCGCTCAGGATGTTATGCTGTCTTCCGCAACGACGGTTTGCTTCGCTCCACCTGGCTGCGCAGGGCCTCCACGGTTGTCACCACGGCCTCCTCGAAGGTTTTTGCACGTCTGCTGGAGAAGAGATCGCATCCCCGGGGCATTCAATCGGATCTCCACCAACTTGTTCTCGCGGCCTTCGCGATCATGGCTCAAACGAAGGAATACGTCACCGGAGATGATGTTATCATGGAACTGGGACAACTTGTCCAACTTGTCCTGGATGAAGTCGACCAGTTTGCTGTCGGCGTCGAAATGAATGGATTGCACGTTCACGTTCATGGCTTCACGGTTTAGACCCGGCCTTGGTGCCGGGATCGTTGGTTCGTACAGTTGATGACCCGCCCCGCGGGTGGGCCTGTTGATGCGTTCGTTTGAGCTTTTCCACCGTGTTGTGGGTGTACACCTGGGTGGCCGCCAATCCGGCATGGCCCAGCAACTCCTTCACGGCATTGAGGTCGGCTCCGTGCTCCAAAAGATGCGTGGCGAAGGTGTGTCTTAACACGTGGGGACTGCGCTTGCGCTGCGGTGTGACAGTACCAAGGTAATGCGTAACCAGCCGTTGTACGCTACGGCGCTGCAACGGTTTCCCCGAGGGGTCCAAAAGCAGGGCCACATCGGCTCCTGGTGCGGTGGGCAGGGCCGCCCGCTCGGTGATGTGGGCGGCCAGCAGGGCGGCCAGGGGCTCGGCCAGGGGGATGATGCGCTCCTTGTTGCGCTTGCCCAGCACCCTGATGGTGCGGCGGCGGAGGTCCACATCGTGCGGGGTGAGGCCCAGCAGCTCCGCCAATCGCATGCCGGTACCATACAGCAGCTCAATGATCAGGCGGTCGCGCCGTCCAACGAAGTCATCCGCCGCCGCCATGCCCGTAAGCAGCGTATCCATACGTGCTTCCTCCACGAATTCCGGCAGCCGCTTGGGCGTTTTCGGCGGCTCGATCAGGTCCGTTGGATCGGCGCTCACCTCCCCCACCGTCCTGGCGAATTTGTAGAACGCCCGCAGGGAACTGAGCTTGCGGTTCACACTCCGCGGGCCGGTCCCGCCTTCGAGCAAGTGCATCATCCAGCGCCGGACCACCTTGTCGTTGGCCTGCTCTGGTCGTTCCAGGCCCACCGCTTCCTTCAGGAATACAGTGAATTGTGCGAGGTCCTGACCGTAGGCCTGCACCGTGAGGGCGCTGCTGCGCTTCTCGAAGGCCAGGTGTTCCAGGAAGCGATCGACCAACATCAAATGCAAAAGAGGCGAAAAGACCGGATGGTCGCCTCGCGCAAAGAAACTATTCGATCACCACTGGCTTGGTGATGAACGCCCCTTGGCCCGGCCACTCTATTCGAGCCATACACAGTCCGTGGTATCCCCCGGGAAGGGCGAATTCCACCTCCCCCTGCACTTTCCGAAAGGATCGTATCGGGCCGAATAAAAGTTGACCTGTAGGGTCGTATAAGGACAACAGCGGATCAGAAGTGCCCGATGCCATGGAAGATCGAACCTTGAGCCTATCAGAACACGGGTTCGGACTGATGGTACACTGTGGGGCGTTGGATGCATGTGATATGGACTGGACCACATTAAAGCATGTGTCCGGTGGAGTACTGAGCTCCAACGCTCCAATGAAGTTCACGTCCAGGCTATCAGGTCCGAGCGGAGCGTCTCCCGCTCCGATATAGAGCTTACCTCCACCAATTGCCATGGGTTGGGCCAATACGCCCTTGCCTCCCATCAAACACAACTGTGTTCCATCGTACCTCGCGATCCCGTAATAGTCTTGTTCGCCGAAGGGTCGTACCGCACCTGAGATATACAGCACGTCGTCATCCACAATGAACTGGAACGCCTGACCAATGTATTGCACCTGTGGAAATGGATCGAACCAATGTGAGCCATCCCAGCACATTAACATGTTCCCAGCGTTACCAGCGCTTTGGGCGAAATAACCGCCAACGAACAACAGATCATGGTAGACCGCCATATCCTGCACCCAAGCATCATCAAGCACACCGGTCCCTACGCCTACAAGACTGTCACCCTCAACACGACCAAGGTTTTGGATGCCGTTGGTGGCCGCCAAATTACCGGCAATGAACAAGGACCCTTGATATTTGACGACAGAGCTGACATTCCAATAGGGTAGCAACAAGCCCGGACGTAGGAGCGAATGCCATGCGTCCTGATGCCGGTACCCCACGTTCATTGCAGGAATGGAGCCGAGCGCGCTAAAATTACCACACACGTACAGGTCCGAGTCGATGTAGGCAACACCGAGTACCTCGCCACTTACGGGACCATCATCGCAGGCAGGTTCCCAGGCCATTCCGTTCCAGCGGGCCAGGTAACTTGTTCCAGCCACACTATCCGCATTGTCGAACATTCCTCCGATCACAAGTTCATCAGATCGCTGAGCAGCACATAGGATGGGTGCATATTGCTCGGTGCCACCGGCCATGGAATGCCATTGCCCTCCGTCCCACCATGTGGTACCGTTCGTTTGTAAACCGCCAGAAAGCGTGAACCCCCCGAAAGCATACAACCTGGCCTGGACACTGTCGTAGACCAGTGCCCGCACCGGCCCATTCATGCCCGTACCCAGTGCACTCCATTGAGCGTGAGCTGGTGCCCACAAACCCACCAAGGTCAACCATCCGGCTACCCGCGGGTTCATTCGAACACGAGCGGTTTGGTGATATTGATCCCTGAGGAGGCGGATGTCAAACGCAATAGCTTGAACCCCTTGACCTGATCCTTCAGGTCGAAGTGCATAATTCCCTCGCCTTGGCGGGCCGCATGGATCGGAGTTTGACAGATACGGCCTGCTACATCGTAAACCGTGATGGTCAGATCACTGGGGACCAAACCAGCTGTTCGCCATAAGCAAACCTCGCCATGCGTTGGGTTGGGTCCAACGATCCGAACCCTCACCGAGCAGGTCGGAGCGATCCTGCACGGATGCCGTAACATCATACCGGATCTGTTCGTGGAAAATGTCCGAAGTGCCAATCGAATTGCTGATATATGATTGATTGCAATAAGGGTTGGATGCAGGTGGGCAATTGAACGGAAAATCTGCTGTGCTGTACGATCGTCCGGTCATGTAGACCCGCTCTCCACCGTACCCCGCAATTCCCTGGCAATCGTCGTTCCCAACACCGCCAATGTACGTACCCAGCACCATATGACCCTGATCATCAAAGATCCAGACAAAGCCATCTTCGTGCGTAGTATCTGTTGCACTGTAATCAGCATGGGTATCCTGAAAATAATAATTCGGATCAAATTGCACTGGAATCCCGGATGTTCCGAAAGAACCACTTAGGGTAGTGCCTGCGACCAGTATGTATCGCGTTCCATCTTCAGCTCCCATCGTTGCCAATGCATGGGCTAGGTCCTGACCACCGCCTCCTGCAATGGTAGACCATTCCATCTCATGGGTCTGGCCATCGAATTTCATCACAAACGCATCCAATTCACCAGCTATCGCGCCATGGAATTGGTCTCCGGAATGACAATCCGGAAAACCTCCATTCGTAGGAACCGAGCATGAATTGGAGGCATAGGCATTTGCCGTGGTAATACCAGAAAGAAAAATCTTGTGGTTCTGCTCATCCACGACCATGTTTTGCACCACATCGTCCTCGGCACTTCCCACAAAGCTCGACCAGGTGAGAGCCCCAGAACTAATGCTCAATGAGCCTACAAATCCATTAAGGTGGATTCGATGCATCATTGTTCCAATTGATGTCATCTTGAAAAAAACCTACCCCGGGGTTACAAAGTGGGAAGCCGAATTGGGTGGGAGGCGCACAATTGGTGTATACCGCACGAGGGCTCCACGTCCACCCAGCAATGAACACTTGCCCGAGGAAATTGTCCACTCCCAATGAATAAAGTCCATCAGGCTGCGCTCCTCCAAAGAGGGAGCTTTGCACCAACTCCAGTTGTGGATTGAAGCGTGCAAACCAACCATCTTCCACCCCACCACCCCAAAAATCTTGGAAATAGGAGCCTGTACCGATGGCATTGCAATACGGAAATGAGCCATTGGTCCCTTGACACGAAGCCTCACCCGTATAGCCATCATAGCTCTTAACACCGCCCCCGATATACAAATTACCCATTTGGTCGGTCACTATGGATGAGGGCAGAATGTACACCGAACCAAAGTAGGTGCGCCAAGTAGGTGAATCGATCGGCACCATACAACGGAAAACGTGCCAGGCAAACCGACACTCCTTGATTGCTTCCGTCTTGGAAGCAGTTCGTGGAGAATGACGTGACGGGTATACCCATGCTGGAGGATGAGCCTACAAGGTAGACCGACTGCTGATCTGGGGTTACAGCCATCGCCTTGAAGCGGTCTGTGGCTTCACCACCATAGTAAGTGGAATACAGCCGATTGTAGCCAGGACCGAAGTGACTGAAGAAGCCATCCGATTGGCCAAGCAAGCTCGTCTGGAAGGCACCAGCATCAACTGGGAACATGGGGCTACGCGTTTCACCGCAGACCAGATGCTCGCCATTGTTGAGCATGAGAATACCACTGCCGCCATCATTCCCTGCATCGCCATAATATGTACCCCATTCTGGCGGTAAGCCAAAGGACATGGGTTCGCCAAGCGACGCGCTTATGTCAAGTACTAGGGGGTACGAGGGATTGTATGCGGCAAATTGGAACCCGATGAGATCCTCACCATTCAAGTTATCGTAATCCAATCCCCAATCGACCAGGTTGGTTGAACCATTCACCTGTTGGTAGGCCAATGCTTCAGGCAGGCGTATGTACTTGTCCGCAAGGAATAATTTCAGGCCGGCTTGGGCATCAACCCTCAAGCTGTCCTGTCCCTCGAATTGGAGCATCAGGTCTTCAGGATGTGAACCTGGATTGAAAACGAAATAGATTTTCAACCCGAATGCATTGCTGTACAAGTGCATATCAATTCCAGGATAAATGTCCTTGTAAACGATCCGTTTGTAGCCAGCGACATTTTGAACGCCTTGGGGGCAATGTGCCAAAAAGAAATTTTGGACCTCCCCTATCTGCTCGAAAACTTGTGGCACCACATTGAGGTCCACCGTCTCACCTACAGGATGAAACGAAAAGCTATACAGGTCATCCGCGGTGTTGGGCAGGCTGTCGACCGATTCCAGGTTCAGCGAAACGAAATTATGCCGCATCGCCGCCACCCGAGGATACGCTCCCCAACTGTAGTAAAGCACCGCCGTGTTTGGATCGCCATTCAGGTCAGCAACCTGGCCATCGTTGCGGAAAAAATCCACTGCCGTTGAAGGAGCTTCTCCCTTGTGGTCAATTGGTATGAACACTGGTTGAGCGACCAAGCCAAGGGCGTGTGTCAGGAAGATAAGAACGATGATTCGGTATCTGGTTGGCCATATTTTAGGGCTTCAGCCGTTGAGTCAGCTGAAGCCGGGACAAAACTCTGCCAGAGGTCTATCACGCAAAATACCCAGACCTGGGTATATTTCATGGGCGGATCCCTCTTAGCGAATATGGTATCTCCCGAATTAAGGAAGCGATCGACCAACATCAAATGCAAAAGAGGCGATTGGACACGCAGGTCCTTTCGCCTCTTAACGATGTTCTGTACAGGGTAGTGCTCACAGCCCGCTACCGTCTTGCATGCTCGCAGAACGGGCCGACGTGTCCGCGCCCTACTGCTCGCCGCCGTAGGTCACCAGCTTGTACGTGGCGCGCAGCACTTGCTGGCGACGCTTCACGCTGGGCTTGGTGAAGGCCTGGCGCTTGCGCAGGGCGCGCAACGTGCCCGTGCGCTCGAATTTCTTCTTGAACTTCTTGAGCGCCTTGTCGATGGGCTCGCCTTCCTTAACGGGGATGATCAGCATGGTTCTTTGAAAACGGGCTGCGAATATAGTGGGAGAATGGATCGGACCAAATACAAGTTGGCATTTGGCAGGCGCAGGAGCATCCGATCCTGCCAACTGCCTCCCGACTTCGCCGGGACCTGCGGCCTGCCACTGCTCCTGCCTGCTGCCTAGTGCCTCCCGACTTCGCCGGGACCTGCGGCCTGCCTACTGCCTCCTCACTTCAATATCTCCCGTCCGATCACCAGCTTCTGGATCTCCGAGGTGCCTTCGCCGATGGTGCACAGCTTGCTGTCGCGGTAGAACTTCTCCACCGGGAAAGTCCTTGGTATAGCCGTAGCCGCCGAAGATCTGCACGGCCTCGTTGCTGGCGTAGACGCATACTTCGCTGGCGTAGTACTTGGCCATGGCACCCGTCTTCGTGACCTTCTGGCCGCGGTTCTTCAGGTCACTGGCCTGGCGGATGAGCAGTTCGCTGGCTTCGATGCGCGTGGCCATGTCGGCCAGTTTGAAGCTGATGGCCTGGAAGTTGGCGATGGGCTGGCCGAACTGTTGGCGCTCCTTCGCGTATTTCACGCTGGCATCGAACGCGCCCTTGGCGATACCGAGGCTGAGCGCCGCGATGCTGATGCGTCCACCGTCCAGGATCTTCATGGCCTGCTGGAAGCCTTCGCCCACCTGGCCCAGGATGTTCTCCTCGGGCACGCGGCAATCCTCGAAGATCACCTCCGCGGTCTCGCTGGCGCGCATGCCCAGCTTGTTCTCCTTCTTGCCGGCCTTCAGGCCCGGGGTGCCGCGCTCGATCACAAATGCCGTCATGCCCTTGCTGTCCAGTAGTTCGCCGGTGCGCACAATGGCCACCAGCACATCGCTGCTCTTGCCGTGGGTGATCCAACTTTTGGTGCCGTTCAGGATCCAGTCCTTTCCGTCCTTCCTGGCCGTGCACTTCATGCGCATGGCATCGCTGCCGGTGTTCGGCTCGGTGAGCGCCCACGCGCCGAGCCATTCGCCGGTGGCCAGTTTGGTGAGCCACTTCTTCTTCTGCTCGTGGTTGCCGAAGTAGTTGATATGGCCGGTGCACAGCGAATTGTGCGCAGCCACACTGAGTCCGATGCTGCCGCACACGCGGGACACTTCCACGATGGTGTCGACATACTCATGATAGCCGAGCCCGGCACCGCCGTATTCCTCGGGCACGAATACACCGAGCATGCCTGCGGGGCCGAAGTGATCGGTGAAGAGTTTCTTCGGGAAGAACTGGGGCTCGTCCCACTCCATCACGTTGGGTCGCACTTCGCGTTCAACAAGATCGCGCACAGCTTGTGCGATCATGGCCTGGTTCTCGGTGGTGGTCAGTTGCATGAGCGGATCGCCCCGATGGCCGGGACGCAGGGTTGTTCAGTAGTTTGACGAGGGAGATGATCGGGGCGTTGTAGGGCTTCAGCCGCTGAACGCCGTTGAGGAAGGAAAGTTCGATGAGGAAGGAGAAACCGGCCACGGTACCACCTTGCATGCGGATCAATTCGGCCGCAGCCATGGCCGTGCCTCCGGTGGCCAACAGGTCATCATGCACCAGCACGCGCATGCCCGGCTTCACAGCATCCACGTGCATCTCCACCTCGGCACTTCCATATTCCAGGTCGTACTTATAGGAGACCGTTCTCCACGGCAGCTTGCCCTTCTTTCGGACGGTAACGAACGGAATGCCCAAGGCCAGCGCCAGGGGCATGCCGAAGAGGAAGCCACGGCTCTCGATGCCGGCGATGGCGTCCACGGCGATTCCTCAGCGCTTCGCGGAAACCTTCCACGGCAGCACGGCAGAGGATGGGATCCTCGAGCACCGGCGTGATATCGCGGAACAGGATCCCCGGCTTGGGAAAGTCGGGCACCGCGCGGATCGCGGCCTTCAGGCGTTCTTCGAGCTTCACTCAGCGGTGAGATAGGGCGCAAGTTTACGGTACACGCTGTCGGTAACGAGCACGCATCCCTTGATGTCGGCCACCTCGCGGAAGGGGCCGTGCTGCTTGCGGTAGGCCACCAAGGCCTTGGCCACCTTCCAACCGGCATAGGGATGCGGTCCCAGTTCTTCCGCAGTGAACGCATTCAGCGGAAAGCGATGCACCTTTCCTTCGTCAACCACGAGTTTGTCGCGGATGCGCGGCCACCGCGTCGGGTTTGTCGCGCAACACGTACACCTCGGACAATTGGTCCAGCGAGTGAAAGCCGCCCAGCCGATCGCGGAACTTCACGATGCCGCGCGCGAACGCCGGACCGATGCCGGGCACAGCTACCAATTCCGTGGTATCGGCCGTGTTCACTTCCAGACGCTCGTGCTTTCGGGCTCCAAGGGGCTCGGTGCGCACTTGTGTCCCACGTTCGCTGGCCGAGTCCGGGCTCCATGTGTATGCCGGCGAAGCAGCACGCGAGCGGGGCAGGCTGTCCGGCAGGTCGATGAAGGGCTGCCACTGGGCAAAGAGCTCAGGCTTCACCACGCGCATTTTCGCCAGATCGGCTTTGGTGCGGAAGTGCCCTCCACGGGACTCGAACTTACGGATGGCCTCAGCCTGTCGTTCGCTCAGTCCGAGCAGCACCCATTGCTCAACCGGTAGGTCGTTGGAATCGAAGTGGAACAGGCGCACGTCCGATCGATCCGCCTCAGGATCCGATCGTTGCGCAGCGAGGATCGGAGGCCCGCTTGAGGTATCGAGCTGCGCCCAAGCGAGCTCAAGGGAGGCTGCATCACCCACCGGATCCGCCCGCCACCACTGCTCGTAGAACACCCAGACCAGGGCCAGGCAACAGCAGAGCAACAACCACATCACCCCTCTTCGTTCGCCTGCATGCAGGGTGAAGAGGTCCTTCAGTTCCTCGCGCCAATGCCGGTCCGAAGGGCGCTTCATGGTCAGTTCAAGGCGGCCAGTTGATCGCGCAGCACCGCGAGCCCTTCCTCGAAGCCGCGCGGCGCATATCCGAGTTCACGGCGCGCCTTGTCGAGCACGAATCCGGTGCGTGGCGGACGCATGGCGGGCTGCGAAAGCGAAATGGAGGAGACCGGCGTGATCACGCTGGAATCCAGATCGAAGAAGCGCGCCACCCGCTGCACAAGTTCAAGGATGCTCATGCCATCCGGACCGCTGAGGTTGAAGATGCCGGTAGCGCCTTTCTTCGCGATGCGGATGCAGCCATCGGCCAGATCTTCGGCGAGTGTGGGCATGCGCCATTGGTCATCCACCACCTTGATCGGCTGGCCTTTTTCCAACGCGCCCTTCGCCCACAGCACCACATTGCTCCGGCTGAGGCCTTTTGCCACGCCGTACACGATGATGGTCCGGGCGATGGCCCACTTCGAAAGTCCGGCGTTCATCACCACGCGTTCCGCGTCGAGCTTGCTCTGCCCGTAGATGCTCAGCGGGTGGGCCTGATCCTCCTCGCGGTACGGTCCGTTCCTTCCGTCGAAGATGAAGTCGGTGCTCAGGTGGATGAGATGTGCGTCGATGTTCTTCGCGGCGGTGGCGAGATGTTCAACGGCGGTGACGTTGTGCAGTCGGCAGTTCACGGGATCCAGTTCACAGGCATCCACGTTGGTCATGGCGGCGGTGTGGATCACCACGTCGGGGTGCACCTCATCGAAGGCGCGGTGCACGGCCGCTTCATCTGTGCAGTCCAGCGACATATAGAGGTAGCCGTCCGGGTCGGGTGTGCGATCCTCTCCCCGGCTGGTGGCGATCAGCTTCACCGTGGGGTCGTACCGCAGGGCGGCGACCAGCTTTTGCCCGAGCAGGCCGTTGGAACCGGTGATGAGGATGCGCATATTAGCTTGAATCTGGCGAAGATGCGGAACCTGCCCGGATGATGATGGCCGGTTCATCATGCAACATGCCCGCTTCGTCATCGGCCTTGAAGCCTTCGGGCGAATGCTTTTGGGCGGGCCTCCACCGCTGCCCACCTTGTTATCGGTTTGACCGGAACATAGCCGGGGGAAGTTGTGAGTGAACAAGGGGTCGCCTACCTGCGGCCCCTTGTGTTTTTCAGGCCTGATCCACCTTATCGCGCCGGGCGAAGTAGCCGCGGCGGCCGCCCACGCTGAAGAAGTTGATGAAGAGGACGATATAGCTCAGGTAGAACAGGGATTGCATGCAGATGATGACCTTGCCGAACGGCGTAATTGGGAAATACTCACCAAAGCCGATCGTGCTGGTGGCCACAAAGCTGAAGTAGATGGGATCGACCCAATGCTGGAAGGGCGCGTTCATGTGATGTCCGGCGGCATGGATCACGGCGAAGCTGAACACGACCTCGAGATAATTGAGGAAGATCGATGATCTGCGACCGCCGGTAGGACCGCGGACTCGCAAAGGCGTCGGAAGCGAAGATCAGCGTAGGGATGTACATCACGGTCTCCAGCATCAGCCAAACGACCAGCGCGACGGACCAGCCGTTGTGTTCCAGGCCATAATACAGGACGATCACGGGCAACAGCGTCTTCAACAGCACGAAGCCCTCGATGGCCAGATCCTGGTATAACGGGCCTCTTCGCCAGAATACATGCTTGATGTACATGCCGGGAAAGAGGAACTGTGAGGCCGCCAGCACCAGGCGCACGAACTTCTCCAGCCCCGCGTCCTCGTCGAATTCGTTGTTCCAGATGGCCCGGATGTTCTCAACCCGCTTGTGTATCACACTATGCCGCGGAAGGTCCTCGGTGCGCCCCTTGCCGATCAATAACTTCTTGAGGTGGCGTTGCATGGTTGCGTTCGGTCCAATGGGTGGTTGACGGGAAAAACAAGATAAGCCTCTCCCCTGGCTCGTTCCTGTCGTTCGTCAGGACCGCTTTGGGGGAGCGCCAGGCGTGGTGGCCTTCTTTTCCATGGGGCCGCGGAGGTGGATGATGAGGCCATTGAGGAAGTTGCGCAGGATCTGGTCGCCGGCAGGCTTGTAGTTGGGGTGGTCCTCGGCGCGGAACATGGCCCCCAGTTCGCTCTCGGTCACCTTGAAATCCACCAAGGCCAGGATCTTCACGATGTCGGTGTCGCGCAACTTCAAGGCCACGCGCAGCTTCTTCAGGATGTCGTTGTTGGTCATCGCGGGGCGAAGATGGGCAATGATGAAGAAGTCAACATGGCGCTGAAAGCGCGAACCTCACAACGACCGCGCTGCAAGCGCGGACGGACCACCTTCACCGCAGCGCCTACTGGATCACCACCCGTCGCGTCAACACACCCTCCTCCCCTGCGAGCTGTACGAAATAGATGCCTTTCGGTCGGTCGCTCAGGTCAAGGTCCGCACGTGCACCCACGAGGCTGGTGCGGAGGATCTCCTCGCCCAGGGAATTGAACACGCTGAACGACGCGTTGGCGTTGGCGGAGTTCACCGTGACCTGGCCCGTGGACGGCACCGGGAACACGGAGAGCAGATCCACGGGCGCGGAATGCGGGCGTTCACCCGTGGACAGCGATACGGTGATGAACCCATCCTCGTCGTGCGGGTTGGACGGGTGGCACACGTAATGGTAGTCGCCCGGAACGGAGACCACGTACTCGAAGGACTGCATGCTGGCGTTCACCAGCACGTTCCACATGCCCGCCCCCACCGGAATGTCCGATGCGGAGATGGGGCCTACCACATGCGTTCCGGAGATCCAGGTCCACAGGATCGTATCACCCACGAACGCATCCACCGTGACCGGCAAAAAGTGCGAGGCACCGTTCTGGCAGGTCACCGTGTGCACCGTGGCCATGCTGGAGGACGTGAGCAACGCCAGCGCGGCCATGACCATGGACGATCTCAGGTTCGAGGGGCGTACGGCTCTCATCATGCGTTCGGGTCGATGTTCAGGGATCAGCTCTGTGAATATACGCGAAGCCTCGCTTGCCGGATCATATCGACGGTCCGATCACTGACCATTCCTCGCATGGGCACCGCAACCCCGAAGGCATTCCCGCACGCTCAAGGGACACTGTGTTACCGGTTCTGCGCTGAAAGCGCGGACCTCGCCACGACAGCGCTGCAAGCGCGGTCTGACTGGACCGCGCTATTCGCCTTCGTGGTCACTATGGCGAACGAAGCAAGCGCGGACGGACTCAACAAAAAGAAGCGTCAATCCGCCGAGCTATCGTTGAAGAACGGCTTCATTTCCTGGTTGATCAATTCGCGGAGCGACACCAGTTTTTCGGCGTACTCGGCCAGTTTGATCTCGCGCTCGGTCACCGGCACCCATCTCTTCACGGCGATCGGCTTGCCGTCCTGGTCCACCGATACGAAGACGATCACACAGTGCGTCTTCTTCTCAAACTCCTGCCCTTCGAAGCTGCGTGAGAACACATCCACTGCGATGTGAATGCTCGAATTTCCCGTGTGGATCACATAGGCGTTGATCTTGATCACCTCCCCGATGCTGATCGGCTTCAGGAAGCGGATGCCGCCCACGTACACCGTAACGCAATAGTTCTCGGCCCAGGTGCGCGCGCAGGTGTATGCCGTTTGGTCGATCCACTTCATCACCACCCCGCCATGCACCTTGCCACCGAAGTTCACATCCTGCGGCTCGCTGATGAATTGGAAGGTGATCTTGTTGGAAGTGGACATTGAGGTGGGTTAACGGGCCTGCGCTTGCCGCAGGTCGCTTTCCGTGATCTTGTTCCTGGACGAATTGTTCAACCCTTCAACGGGAGTTATCAACGGGACGAGGGCGGTTTGCGGCAAGAGCATGTTAGGCGCAGTACTTTATTCTTCAGGAATTTTGATTTAAATGGAGACGTATTCGTACTTAATCATCATCATACCCCCATCCGCCGGTATTAGTAATACTATTGTAATAATATCTACCAAATGTTACATCAAAATATAATCTGAAATTGCCTCTAAATGTATCACATGGTTGATGAAACTCATATTTCAATAGTTCAGCGCTGTAGTTAGGTGCAACATCATAAGGTCTATACCGCGCAGAAGTATCATACGGAAATGATTCCATATATGTAGGAATCAACTCATTGAGTTCTGTTGGGTACTTAAGACTATCTCTGTAGAATGACAATATCGTGCTGCTTAAGAGACGGATGTCTTCAAACGTGATATGTTCTTCAATATAATCGGGCTTAGCTCCAACCCTAGTGTAAATAATTGAGTCTTCCCTTGAATCGTATTTATAGGTGAGTCCATCGGATTTATGCATGAAAGTTAGAATGAAGCATCCTTTGAACGGAATTACATTATACAAGGAATATCCATAATCCTTGTTCGGTAAAGATATTATTCTTCGTTGTACAGTCGGCAGCTTGTTCAAATATTGGGGAACCAATGATTCTAGATTTATTGGAAGAGCGTTGTTCTGTTTACGATAGGTTATGATTGCATCCGCTATTAAGTCTCCATTTAATTTTGATTGTTTAATATTAAATGACCAATTGGTCAGTGAAATTAAATAGATAATGACACAACATACAGCCTTCAGAATATAGAACCAAGCTTCTTTCATTGCATTCAAATCATTGCGATTTTCTCAGGGTACAGTCTCTATTCCTGCAAATTTGTACACCCCATCAACTTTCAAAAAATGGATCCCTAACTGTGCGCCTTCATGCCCCGGTGCGTACTCGTCCTTCTCCCATATCGTCAAGAAGGCGATGATGTTAACGCCATCGCCTCTTTGTCTGTGAAGCATGATCTCGTTCGACCTCGAAGCCCGCTCCCAACTGTCCGAGTTCTTGGTGCTCTCCAGGTGATCGTCGAAAAAAACCTTTCGTTGTTTGAAATAAGAACTCAGGTCCACTGCATGGCGATAGTGCATCTTCACAAACATGGCACAGTATCTTCTCCGCCGATATTTCCTGGAATTCTGAATAGTTCGGGTGTTCAAAGCGCCTGAAGACCTCACCCAATGCTTCCATTACTTGAAGACTGTCCGCTTCACTGACCGATTGCCCAGAACAAACAGTTACACCTGCCAGCAAGAGGAATATGACTACGTAAGTCTTCATTGCGCCTAACGTTGGATATACGAATATCGTCGCAAATTTCCTTTAGGGAACCTCTCGGTAATTGCCTGGCTCAAAAGCACAAACTCGTTCGCAACCGTTCGTCGTCGCTTCGGGTGTGGTCAGAGCTCCCACACCGAACTGCGCTTGGCAAAGGGCCGCTTGATGCGTTCCTTGTGCTGCAGCACGAAGGCCATCACGAGGTACACCACCATGTGCAGGCCGGCGGTAACGCAGGCCAGGTAAATGAAGCTGAGGCGCACCTGCTCGGTCTTGATGTTGAGCTTCTGGGCCCACCACTCGCACACCCCGAAGGCGTGCTGCTCGAACCAGGTCTTGATGCGGTCGATCATGGGGCGCTTTGCTTGATCAGCTCTGAACCGATGACGCAAGATAAGCAACGCCGTTGCCCGCAGTAGCTGTTCTTCAGTTCGATCAGCGCCTGGCCGCGGGCGGCGGTATCGGCCTTCAACCCCAGCGAGCGCCAGCCATCGAGCACCTGGTTGGCCTCGGCAGGCAGCTGCTCCAGCAGGCTGAGCGCGCGTTCGCCATAGTCCTCGCGCCCCATCAAGCGGCCCAGCGCAAAAAGCGCGGGCACCACGGCGTTGATGATGAGATGGTCGGCACCCGCACGCCCCAGATGCTTGGGCCGCGATGCGCTCTCATGGTCGAAGGTGTAGTGGGTGGTCCAGTACACGCTGGCGTCCACATCGAGCATGGGGCGCAGTTCGCGCACGGTGTCGGTGCCCAGCAGCGCGGAGAAGTTGCCATCGCAGCGCATGAGCAACTGCGCCAGCTGCGCGATGCGGATGGTGGGGAAGTTCACGGGCCGCATGCGACCGAACTTCCAGGCGGCCGTGGGCGCGGGACGCAGCGCGTGCAGGTGTGCGAGGAGCGCATGCTCGTGCTGCAGTTGCCGCGGGTATGCATCCACGAAGTCCACCTGCAACAGGCCGGCCTGGCCGAAGAGCAGCGCTTCGGTGCGCAGGGCATCATCGCGGTATTTCAGCAGGGTGCGCAAGGGCAGCGCGTGGGCCAGCATGCCGAAGGGCTCGGCGTTCACCTTCAGCCCGAAGGCGCGGGCCAGCAGGTGGTACACTGTTTCGGACGCATCGCCGTTGAGTTGTTGGTAGAGCGCGGCCACATCGCCGGTCTTCCGCTCCAACCGCTCGATGAGCACGCGTTCCAACCAAGGCCCGGTGCGCCCTTTGTCCACCCGGTGCAGGCGCGATGCACAGGGTACGAAGCCTTCCTCCCGCATCAGGGCATAATGCAGGGCAATGGTGCCACTGGGTATGCGCGGCATCAGTTCCACCGTCGGCAGCAGATGGCCATTGCGCGTGCGCACCTCGGCATCATGCTCGTACACCACGTGCAGCACCACGTTCTCGTAGGCCGGGTCGTATTGGTGGCCGTGGAGGTTCCAATCGCTGCTGCGCAGGTGCACTTCCACGGTGCCCGCCCACAATTGTCCGTTGATGCGGATCTGCGCATCGGACAGGTCGGGCCCGCTGTTCGCCTGGATACGTCCCGGGTTGAGCACTTCCACGCGCATGGCCTTCGGTGGTGCGCAGGGCATGGCTGTCAAACAGTTGGCGTTCCCAGAGGAATTGCAGGAGGTCCTCACCGTAGGGAAAGGCAGGGTCCAACAGGAGAAAGCTCCCCGGGTATTCGATGGTCTCTACATCCGTTCCAAGGATATGCATGGCTACCACGATCGACCATTTTTCCGTCGATCACGTGACGCATAATATAGCGGAGTTGGTTGGAAGTGGGTTGGGGGAATTAAAGACTGCTTCGGCCCAAATGCGGCCTCGCAGTTGCGGTGGGCTTCGGCCCAAATGCGGCCTCGCAGTTGCGGTGAGGCCCTGAGCAGTCTCGCAGTTGCGGCGTGGGACTGGGCATCGACCCCCTTCGCCAACAGCGCGGCCTCCATGGTGCGTTGCAGGTCCAACGCGGCCCTCCGCGCAGCGGGTATCGCGTCCGGACCTTCGCCCGCGTAGAGGATGCCGCGGCTGCTGTTGATGAGCAGGCCTCCGTCGGTGGTCATGGCCTTGTCCAGCACGGCCTGCAGGTCGCCGCCCTGGGCACCCACACCCGGAACGAGGAAGAAATGCTCCGGTGCCGCTGGCGCGCGCCTGTTCCAGCACATCGGTACGCGTGGCACCTACCACGAACATGGTATCGTTCACCGAGCCCCATTCGGCCACCTTGGTCATCACGCGTTCGAAGAGCAGATGCTGCTGCCCGTCCACCGGCAGGAACTGGAAATCCAATGCGCCCTCGTTGCTGGTAACGCCTAGCACCATGGCCCACTTGCCCTCGCGGCCGAGGAAGGGCGTCACGCTGTCGCGACCCATGTACGGTGCGATGGTGAGCGCATCCACGCTGAGCCGGTCGAAGAAGGCCTCGGCATACTTGCGGGCCGTGTTGCCGATGTCGCCGCGCTTGGCATCGGCGATGATGAGGCAGCCGCCCTTGCGACGCAGTAGGCCACGGTCTCGTCCAGGTCCGCCAGCCCTCGACGCCATTGGCCTCGTAGAACGCCACGTTCAGCTTGTACGCCACGGCGATGTCGTGCGTGGCATCGATGATGGCCTCGTTGAAGGCGCGCACCGGCGTTCGGCAGGTCGCGGAACTGCGGCGGCAGAAGATGCAGTTCGGTATCGAGGCCCACGCAGAGCAGGCTACGCTTGCGCTTGATGGTGGCGATGAGTTCAGTGCGGGTCATTCGATCAGAAAATTAAATGATCAGATGATCAGAAAATGAAATACGTGAATCGTAGCGCTCCATTATCTGATCAACTCATTTTCTGATCTCTGATTACACATTGCTGCCCTCCTTGAGCTTCTCCGTGCGGTCGGCGAGTTGCAGCGCGTCGATGATGTCCTGCAGGTCGCCGTTCATGATGGCCGGCAGGTTGTGGGCGGTGAATTCGATGCGGTGGTCGGTGACGCGGCTTTGGGGATAGTTGTAGGTGCGGATCTTGGCGCTGCGGTCGCCGCTGCTCACCTGGCTCTTGCGGTGCTGTGATTCTGCCTCCTGGATCTTCCGGATGCCTTCCTCATAGAGCTTGTTCCGCAACATCTGCATGGCCTTCATGCGGTTGCCGAGCTGGCTGCGATCGGTCTGGCACATCACCACGATGCCGGTGGGGATGTGCGTGAGGCGCACCTTGGTCTCCACCTTGTTCACGTTCTGTCCGCCGGCACCACCGCTGCGCGCGGTCTCCATCTTCACGTCGCTCTCCTTCACCTCCACATCGAACTCCTCGGCCTCGGGCAGCACGTTCACCGTAGCGGCACTGGTGTGGATGCGCCCTTGTGCTTCGGTCTGTGGCACGCGTTGCACACGATGCACACCGGCCTCGTACTTCAGCACGCCATACACGCCATCGCCAGTGACGTTGATCACCACTTCCTTGTAGCCCCCGGCGGAGCCTTCGCTCACATCGGCCACTTCCACCTTCCAGCCACGGCCTTCGCAATAGCGCGTGTACATGCGGTAGAGGTCGCCCGCGAAGATGCTGGCCTCATCACCGCCGGTGCCTGCACGGATCTCCATGGTGCAGTTCCGATCGTCGTTGGGATCCTTGGGCACCAGCATCATGCGGATCTCCTCGTCCATGGCCTCCAGCTGGGCCTGCAGGTCGTGCTGTTCGGTGCGCACCATGTCGATCATGTCGGCGTCCTTCTCGGTGCGCAGCATCTCCTTGGTGCCTTCGAGCTGCTCCGCACGTGCGCTTGTACCGCTCGTACGCCTCGTCGATGGGGCCCAGGTCGCGGTACTCGCGGTTGAGCAGGACGAAGCGTTTCTGGTCGGCGATCACGCTGGGTCGGCGAGCTGCTTGCCGATCTCGACGCGCCGGTCGTGGATGGAGGAGAGTTTGGAGAGGAGGTCGCTCATGGGTGGTGAAGGCCGCAGAGGCGCGGAGGCGCAGAGAGAATGCGTTTCAAGCGTAGGTAAGGTGGCTGTTGTCGCTCCTGGGTGATGTAGCCTCACGCGGAGGCGCGGAGGGAGTGCTTGGTCAGGTGAAAAGGTGGTTGGCGCTTTTGGAGAGGAGGTCGCTCATTGTGATGGAGCCTCACGCGGACCTGCCTACCGGCAGGCAGGGGCGCGGTGGGCGCGGAGAAAATGCAGGATCAGTTGTAGGTGAACGTACCGTTGACGCTTTGAATGACGACCTCTTTCGCCGGTGCCGCTTCCACGCGGCCGATGACCTTGGCGTCGATGCCGAAGGAGGTGCTGATGGCGATGATGTCCGCTGCGCGATGCGGCGGCACGTAGAGTTCCATGCGGTGGCCCATGTTGAAGACCTTGTACATCTCCTGCCAGGACGTTCCCGACATACGTTGGATCGCGGCGAAGAGCGGTGGCACAGGGAAGAGGTCGTCCTTGATGATGCGCAGGCCTTCCACGAAGTGAAGCACTTTCGTTTGTGCGCCGCCGCTGCAATGCACCATGCCATGCACATCGCTGCGCTTGCGGGCCAGCACTTCACGGATCACGGGCGCGTATGTGCGCGTGGGTGAGAGCACGGCCTTGCCGAAGTCCAGGGGCGTTCCTTGGAGCGGATCGGTGAGCCGGGCTTGGCCGCTGTACACCAGCTCGGCCGGTGTTCCGGGATCGAAGGTCTCGGGGAAGGCCGTGGCCAGCGTCTTGGTGAAGACATCGTGGCGCGCGCTGGTAAGGCCATTGCTGCCCATACCCGCGTTGTAACTGTCCTCGTAGCTGGCCTGTCCGTAGCTGGCGAGACCTACGACCACATCACCGGCCTGGATGCGGGCATTGTCGATCACGTCGCTGCGCTTCAAACGGGACACCACGGTGCTGTCCACGATCACGGTGCGCACCAGGTCGCCCACATCGGCGGTTTCACCGCCCGTGCTGCGGATGCCGATGCCCAGTGCCCGCATTTTCGCCAGGAACACCTCCGTGCCTTCGATCAGGGCGGTGATCACCTCGCCGGGGATCAAGCGCTTGTTGCGTCCGATGGTGCTGCTGAGGAGGATGTTGTCGGTGACACCCACGCAGAGCAGGTCATCGAGGTTCATCACCACGGCGTCCTGCGCGATGCCATGCCACACGCTGATGTCGCCGGTCTCCTTCCAATAGGCGTAGGCCAGCGAACTCTTGGTGCCCGCACCGTCGGCATGCATCACCAGGCAATGGTCGGGGCTGCCGGTGAGGTCGTCGGCCACCACTTTGCAGAATGCCTGGGGGAACAGTCCTTTGTCTGAGCGAGGCGATAGCCTTGTGCACATCCTCCTTGCCGCTGCTCACACCGCGTTGGGCGTATCGGTCCTGGGGGTTCATGTGTGGAAATGAAAAGAGCACCCCGATGGACCGGGATGCTCTTTTCGAAGGGGTGTCACTAGTTCTGTTGTGGGGCGGGGGCCGAACCTTCCTTGGGTACGTAGTCGAAGCTCAGCACCCGGAATTCGGTACGGCGGTTCTTCTGGTGTGCGGCCTCCTTCTCCTCCTTGGTGGCCATCTTGGCGATCTCGGCATCGCTGATGCGCAGCATGGTCTCACCGTAGCCTTTGGCCACCATGCGCACGGGGTCGATGCCCTTGCTCACGAGGTAGTTCACGCAACTTTGTGCGCGGTTCTGGCTCAGCACCATGTTGCGCTTGTCGGTGTCGCGGCTGTCGGTGTGCGCGGAGAGCTCGATGATGATGGTGGGGTTCTCCACCAGGGTCAGGTAGAGGGTCTCCAGGGAGTCCTTGCCCTCGGGACGGAGCAGTGCGCTTCCGAGGTCATACTGCACCTCGGGCAGCTTGATCACCACATCCTTGCTGGCGGGCTGCAGGTAGTATTCCTTGGCGAAGGTGGTGCTCTCGGCGAGGCCCACGGTGGTGATCTGGTCGTTCACCACGAGGTAGTTCTCCTTGCTGGCGCGGATGGTGTAGGTGGTGTTCTCCTTGATGTAGCGCTCCTTGCCCTTCTCGGCGAAGTTGAAGCCGCCGTTACCATCGGCCATGGCGCTGAAGTTGCTGCCGTCGGTACCCACCACTTCCACTTTCGCATCGGGCAGGGGCTGACCAGTGAGCTTGTCGTACACGGTACCCTGCAGGGCGAACACGAGGTTCGGCATCATGAAGCGCCAGATATCGTCCTGACCCTTGCCGCCGGGGCGGTTGCTGGTGAAGTAGCCTTTCTCCTCATCCGCGTCGAAGATGATGCTGAAGTCGTCGCCGCTGCTGTTGATGGGGCTCTTCAGGTTCTCCACATGGCCCCAGGCGTTGTCACCGGTCTTCTCGGCGGCGAAGATGTCCATGCCGCCCATACCGGGATGCCCATCGCTGCTGAAGTACAGGTTGCCGTTGTTGCGCAGGAAGGGGAACATGTCGTCCTTCGGCGTATTGATCTCATTGCCCAGGTTGCTGGGGTTGCCCGTGGGCTTGCCATCCTTGTCCAGACGCACCATCCACAGGTCCTTGCCACCGCGGCCGCCTTTCTGGTTGCTGGAGAAGATGAGCACACCATCATCCTTGCTCACGGTGGGCTGGCCCAGTTTCACCTGGTTGGAGTCGTTCTTCTCCAACGGGGCATGCAGCACGAGCATTTCGCTTTCGCTGAAGTTGCTGCCCACCTTCTTGCTCATCCAGATCTCGCAGCCGTAGGCCTTCTTCTTCTCGTGCTCGCAGCGGGTGAAGTACATCACGGTGCGCTTGGAGTTGAAGGTGGGGCTGCCTTCATGAGCGGGGCTGTTCACGGTGGGGGGCAGTTTTACGGGCTCGCTCCACTTGCCCAGCTTATCGCGGCTGCTGGTGAAGAGGTCCAGGAAGCTTTCTCCGGCGATGCCGTCGGTCTCAGTGCCGGTGGCGGCCGTGCGGCTGCTGGAGAACACCACTTCGTCGTTCTTCTTGCTGGCGAACGTTGCACTGAAGTCGTATTGAGGGGAGTTCAGCAGCACCTCGGGATCCACGGTGTAACGGCTGGCCTGATCCTTCCAGGTCTGGGCCATCTGGCAGCTGGCGAGGCTGGCATCCGCGCGGGTGTCGCCCGGGTTCTTCTCCTTGTACTTGTTGTAAGCGGCGATGGCCTCGGCGTATTTGCCCTGCTCCTTCAGCGCCTCACCGATGTAGTAGTAGGTGATGGGGTCGGTGTACTGGGCCTTGTTGGCCTTTTCGTACCACACCTGGGCATTGGCAGCATCGCCGAGGGCGCGGTAACACTCGCCCACCTTGAAGATGAGGGCGGCCTTGTCGCTGGCCTTCTTCTCCAGGGTGTACGCCTTCTTGTACATCTCGATGGCGTTGAAATACTGCCCCGCCTTGAACGCATCGTCCGCCTCTACGGACTGCTTTCCCTGTGCCAGCACCAGCGTGGTGCAGAACAAACTGAAGGAAATGCAGGCCAGTGTCTTCCTCATGCTCATCATGATCGGTGTCGTTTCAGGTTTGTGTGGAGGCCGGGCGAAAATAAACGAATCCGCGATCCGAACCCGGTCTTTCGTGCATGTATGTGCAGAACGGTCAAAGGTGACCCTGCGCGGAGCCGGAAATAACACGGCCCGCAGCAAGTGCGGGCCGTGTTGAGGCAATTCGATGGATCCTAGCGCGTAAAGAGCAGTTCGCGCAGCTTGGGCAAGGGCCATAGCTCATCGTCCACCAGGAGCTCGAGCTTGTCGCTGTGGTAGCGGATCTGGTCCAGGAAGGGCTTCACCTTGTCGCAATAGGCGATGGCCTTGGCGCGGGCCTCCTCGATGGCGTTGGCCTTCTTGCGGGCCTCCACCATTTCATTCACCAGCTTCATGATGGCGGTCAAATGCTCGCTGATCTCCTCGATCAGGCCGATCTGGGCACTGGTGGCCTTTTTGGCCTTGTCGGCACCGAGCACCTCGCGCAGTCCTTTCACGTTCTCGATCAGGCGGTTCTGGTAGGTGATCGCGGTGGGGATGATGTGGTTCTGGGCCAGGTCGCCGGCCACGCGGCTCTCGATCTGCACCTTCAACATGTAGCTGTGCAATTCGATCTCATGGCGGGCATCGAGCTCCACCTCGCTCAGCACGCCCATGTCGGCGAAGAGCTTCTTGGTCTCCTTGCGGCTCCACACGTCCAGTGCCCGGGGCGTGTCGGCGATGTTGCTCAGGCCCCGCTTGGCGGCCTCCTGCTTCCACTCGTCGCTGTAGCCATTGCCTTCGAAGCGGATGCTCTTGCTCTCGGCGATGATGTCGCGCAGCACGCGCAGGATGGCCTCGTCCTTCTTGACGTCCTTGGCGATCAGGGCATCCACGCTCTTGGCGAAGGCCTTGAGCTGGTGGGCCACGATGGTGTTGAGCACGGTCATGGAACCGGCACAATTGGCGCTGCTGCCCACGGCGCGGAACTCGAACTTGTTTCCAGTGAAGGCGAATGGGCTGGTGCGGTTGCGGTCCGTGTTGTCCAACAAAACCGGCGGAATGCGGCCGATATCGAGCTTCAGTTCGGTCTTGGCGGAGGGGCTCATGGCGCCCTTGATGTTCTTCTCCAGCCCGTCCAGCAGCTTCGTC
Organism: uncultured Flavobacteriales bacterium; assembly: GCA_963814325.1. Taxonomy (GTDB): domain Bacteria; phylum Bacteroidota; class Bacteroidia; order Flavobacteriales_F; family PHOS-HE28; genus PHOS-HE28. The sequence goes on along the minus strand of CAWFCK010000001.1, from coordinate 204,849 downwards.
AGGTATTCGCCGATGAACACGCTGATGATCGCGGGAGGGGCTTCGTTGGCACCCAAGCGGTGGTCGTTGCTGGCCGAGGCGATGCTGGCGCGCAGCACATCGGCGTGGCTGTGGATGGCCTTGATGGTGTTCACGAAGAAGGTGAGGAACAGCATGTTCTCCTTGGGCGTCTTCGCGGGACGGAGGAGGTTGCGGCCCGTGTTGGTGGCCAGGCTCCAGTTGTTGTGCTTGCCGCTGCCGTTCACGCCGGCGTAGGGCTTCTCATGCAGCAGGACGCGGAAGTCGTGCTTGCGCGCGGTCTTCTCCATCACGTCCATCAGCAGCATATTGTGGTCCACGGCCAGGTTGAGCTCCTCGAACACCGGCGCGCACTCGAACTGGTTCGGGGCCACCTCGTTGTGGCGGGTCTTCACCGGAATACCGAGTTTCAAGGACTCGGTCTCGAAGTCGCGCATGAAGGCCTGGGCGCGCTCGGGGATGCTGCCGAAGTAGTGGTCCTCCAGCTGCTGACCCTTGGCCGGGCTATGGCCGAACAGCGCACGGCCGGTCATCATGATGTCCGGACGGGCATAGTAATGCGACTCGTCGATGAGGAAATACTCCTGTTCCCAGCCGAGGGTGCAGGTCACCTTGGTCACCTCCTTGTCGAAGTACTGGCACACGGCCGTGGCGGCCTCATCCACGGCCTTGATGGCGCGCAGCAGGGGCACCTTGTGGTCGAGCGCCTCGCCGGTGTAGCTGATGAAGATGCTGGGGATGCACAGCGTGCGGCCCATGAGGAACGCAGGGCTGCCGGGGTCCCAGGCACTGTAGCCGCGGGCCTCGAAGGTGTTGCGGATGCCGCCGCTGGGGAAGCTGCTGGCATCGGGCTCCTGCTGCACGAGCATGGTGCCGTCGAAGCGCTCGATGCTGCGGCCGTTTCCGATGGGCTCAAAAAAAGCGTCGTGCTTTTCGGCACTGGTGCCGGTGAGGGGCTGGAACCAGTGGGTGTAGTGGGTGGCGCCCTTGGTGGCGGCCCATTCCTTCATTCCGCTGGCCACCTGGTCGGCCAGTTTCCGGTCGATGCGGGTGCCGTGGTTCATGGCCTGGCGCACGGCGAAGTAGGCCTCTTCGGTGAGGAACATGCGCATGGCCTCCTCATTGAACACGTTGGCACCGAAGAACTCGCTGATGCGCATGCCGGAGGATTCGACCGGGCGGGGGCGGCGGTTCAGGACATCCTCCTGGGCCTTGGAGCGGAGATGGGGGGCTGACATGGAATATGGTGTTTTCTGACCGCGAAGGTATTTTTTCAAGGGGGTGGCACACAAGAAAACATGTCAACTATTTTCAACACCCCCCGAATTTTGAGGTGTTGTGCTCAGAAATGGATGTTTTATGCCCCCTCCCCCTTGATCCGGGCAGATGCGTGCCCAAAACCCCGTCGTCAGGCGCGGTGTAACAGCGATCAACGGTGACCATGCACCGGAAGGGTGCTAGAGCTGCAGCGGAATGGACCCTGGAGGTCCGGGAGGCTCTGTGGGAGCTTCAGGCGCGGGCTTTTCCATCAGCGGAGCCTCCATAGCTTCCGGCGAAGGTGGCGGCGGTGTGCGCACGGGCGCTGGAGCATCCTCGGTGATGAAGGTGCGTTTCTGCTGCTGATACGCCTTGTCCACCTCGTTCGTGCCTTTCTGGATCTCGCGCTGCACCTCGGCGCTGGCATCGCGCACCTGGCGCATGAAACGTCCCATGGTGCGCGCGATGCCGGGTATGCCCTCGCTTCCGAAGAAGAGCAGGACCACCAACATGATGAGGAGCAACTCCCCACCGCTGATGTCGAATATCAGTAGCACGGTGCGAAGGTCAGGTATCCCGAGGGCCGGAAATGCGGAACGGCGCCCGTGGGCGCCGTTCCATACCGATGTGAAGTTGATCAGGAAGCCAGTGCCGCCTTGGCAGGAGCGCCTTCCGGCAACGAGTCCTTGTGCAGATCCACCACCACCGCGCTGGCGATGAAGATGGACGAGTAGGTTCCCACGGCGATACCCACGAGCATGGCGAACACAAAGCCCTTGATGGTGATACCACCAAAGAGGAAGATCACCAGCAACACGATCAGCACCGTAACCGAGGTGTTGATCGTACGGCCGAGCGTTGAATTGATGGCCTTGTTGAAGACCACCGCCCAAGGCTCGCGCTTGTGGTCCTGCAGGTATTCGCGGATACGGTCGAACACGACCACTGTATCGTTGATGGAGTAACCGATCACGGTAAGGATGGCGGCGATGAAGTTCTCATCGATCTCCAGCGGGAAGGGCATGATCTTCCACAACAAGGAATACAGGCCCACCACGATCAGCGCGTCGTGCGCCAGCGAGAGCAGGGCGCCGAGGCCGAACTGCCAGGTGCGGAAGCGGATGGCGATGTAGATGAAAATGCAGAACAGCGCCATGCCCACGGCCCACCAGGCCGAGGTGCGGATGTCGTCGCTGATGGTGGGATCCACCTTGCGGGAAGCGATGATGTGGTGGTCGGTGGACAATGGCGCAAGGCCTTCGTGCAACTTGTCCTCCACGAGCTTGTCGGTGCTCACCTCCGTGCTGTTCACCATGTAGTTGGTGGTGATCATCAGCTGGCTGCTGCCGCCGTAGGTCTTCACCCCCACACCGCTGGCCACACCGTTCTCCTCGAACACCTTCTCCAGGGAGGCCTTCACCTCCTCGGCCTCCATCGGCTTCTCGAACTTCACCACATACTGGCGACCACCACTGAAGTCAACGCCCTGGTTGAACCCGTTGGTGAACATGCTGATGAAGCCCGCGATGATGATGACGCTGGAGACCGCATAGAACACCTTGCGACTTGACCCATGAAGTTGTAGTTCGCATGAGCGAAGATGTCCTTGTTCCAGTTGTGCCAGAAGGTGAGCGACTTGCCCTTCTCCAGGCGACGGGTGATGATCAGGCGGCTGATGAAGATGGCCGTGAACAACGACGTGATGATACCGAGCGCCAAGGTGACCCCGAAGCTCTTGATGGGGCCCGTGCCGAAGATGATACAGGATGATGGCGGCCATGAAGTGCGTGACGTTGGCGTCGATGATGGCGCTCATGGCGTGCTTGTAGCCCAGGTCGACCGCGCGTCTTCAGGGCCTTGCCATGGCGCAGTTCCTCGCGGATACGCTCGTTGATCAGCACGTTGGCGTCCACCGCCATACCCACGGTGAGCACGATACCGGCGATGCCGGGCAGGGTAAGGGACGCTTGCAGCGAAGCGAGCGTGCCCAGCAGCACGAACACGTTGGCGATCAGGGCGATGTTGGCGATCCAGCCCGAGCCATTGTAGTAAACGACCATGAAGATCATCACCACGAGCATGGCCACCGCAAAGGAGATGAGGCCCTGACGAATGTTCTCGGCACCGAGCGAAGGACCTACCACGGTCTCGTCGATGATGCGGGCAGGTGCAGGGAGGGCGCCGGCCTTCAGGATGTTCGCCAGATCAGTGGCTTCCTCAAGCATCTTGGCCTTGTCTCCGGAGCCGAGGGTGATGCGGCTGCTACCATTGGGAATGGGCTCAATGATGGTGGGCGAGCTCTGCACCATGCCATCGAGGGTGACGGCGATGTTCTTTCCGACGTTGTCCTCGGTCATCTGCTTCCAGATGAGCGCACCTTCCTGGTTCATCTGCATGCTCACTACGGGGTCGCCCTTCATGGGGTCGAAGTCCTGGGAGGCATCTGATGATGTAAGCACCATCGATGCGGGGCTTGCCGTCGCGGGGCACTTTGAGGGCGCGCAGGGCGAGGTACTTTCCGGGGTTCACGGTGTAATCCACCTGCGTTGGTTTCGCATCCCAGGCGAGCTTCATACCGAAGCTGGGGTCGGGGCTGCGCATGCCTGCACGGGCCAGGAGCATGTTCACGCGGGCCGTGTCCGATGGGCGGCAGAAGCCGATCACGTCCACGTGCTGCTGTCCGTTGCCGGCATAGGGGTTACCCATGATGCGACCGGGACCAAAGAGCGGCGAGCGCTTCTCCTGTTCGGCCTGTGCGGCCAGCGAATCCACCTGGTTGTCGGCGGCGCGGGTGCTGTCGGCGGCCACCAGCGAATCAACCATGGCCTTGCGGCTCAGGCTGTCGATGGTGGTATTGGCCATGATCGAGCTCTTCAGACTGTCCAGCGCAGCGGTGGCCAGTTTGATGCTGTCCATGCGCATGCTGTCGCGGCGGGCCATTTCGGGGAAGAGCAGCGCAGCGGCCTTGGTGTTGGCCTCGTTGAACTGCGGCGCCATCTCCTTCATGTCGAAGGTCTCATAGAACTCCAGGTTGGCGGTGCTCTGCAGGAACTTGCGCACGCGCTCCTTGTCCTTCACACCGGGCAGTTCGATCTGGATGCGGCCGCTGAGGGCGAGCTTCTGGATGCTGGGCTGGGCCACGCCGAACTTGTCGATACGGGTGCGCAGGATCTTTTCGGTGTTGTTCAGGGCGATCTGGGCCTGGTTGCGAAGGGCGGCGATCACCTGCTCGTTGGTGCTTTCGCGGGGGAACATGGCCGCGTTGTCCTGCGAGCTGAAGATGGCCGCCAGGCTGCCGTTGGGTGCTGCCTTGCGGAAGGACTCATCGAAGAGGGTGATGAAGTCGTCGTTGCGCGAGCGCTGCAGCCCGCGGGCATCGGCCATGGCCTTCTGGAAGGCTTCGTCCTTGCTGTTACCAGCGAGGTTCACCACCAGTTCGGGGATGCTGACCTCCAGCGTAACGGCCATGCCGCCCTTCAGGTCAAGACCCTGGTTGATCTCGCGCTCCTTGCACTCCTTATAGGTGTAGCCGGTAACGGGGTAGATCACGTCGTCGTTGTGGTCGCGGAGGTATTTGTTCTCCATGGCCAGCAACACCGAGTCGCGGTCCATTTTTTCGCTGCCGGCCGCAGCGATCACCGAATCGGCCATGAACCCGGCCTCCTTGGCGGCTTTGGCTTCGAAGCGATTGGTAAAGACGGAGAAGGACAATTGCCACAAACATGCGACCGCCAGAAGGATGGTGAACACCCACAGCGCGCTACGATTCTGCATGACGGAAGAGTTGGTTTCTAAGCAAAGCCATGCACGGCGCGAATGCTCCGCCCAGGCAATGGGGCGGCAAATATAGAAGGAAGCCCCATCGCGCCGGAGGTGTCCGCCGATCAACCCACCAGAATGGTGCAGAACAAGGCGCTGGGTCAGGTGTTCCCACCTGTGCAGGCCGGTACATTTGCTCCATACCCTGCCTGTTATTCGGCTGAGGCCCCCCCCTGATGCGCCACATTCTCCTTCTGCTCGCTCCCTGTTTCCTTTTTCCATGCCGGCAATGGCCCAGGTGGAGTTGACCTTCGACCCTTCCGTGCCCTTCATCCGCGATGGGAATGCGTTACCCATGGGCTGGGCCGGGGGCCTCAACTTCCCACAGGTATCGGACATCGACCTGAACGGCGACGGCCGCAAGGACCTTTTCCTCTTCGACCGTTCGGGCAACAAGGTGGTCACCTTGTTGAGCAATGGCGTCGCAGGCCAGATGAGCTACGCCTTTACCCATGGGTACGACGATGTATATCCCTTCCACGAGCTGCATGACTGGGCATTGCTCCGCGACTACAACGGCGATGGCAAGGACGACATCTTTAGTGCTACTCGCTGGGTGGCTTGGGGGTGTGGAAGAACACCAGTGTCGGCAGCAACCTCTCCTTTGAGCTGGTGGATACGCTGGTACGCTCCAACTACTATCCCCACGACGCGAACCTCTACGTCACCTCAGGTGGACATCCCCGGGGTAGAAGACATCGATGGCGATGGCGACCTGGACGTGATCACCTTCAGCATCTTCGGCAACTACCTTGAATACCATCAGAACCATGAGCATGGAGCTTTACGGCCACGCGGACAGCCTGGTGTTCGAGGTGCGGAACCGCTGCTGGGGCTTCTTCAGCGAGAACCTGAACAACAACACGGTCACCCTGAACAACCCCTGTCAGTTCAATGTGCCGAACCCGGAGTATCCGCTGGAGATCGCGCGCCTGACGGAAATGGAGCGGGCTGCCCATCATCGCCCTGCGGACGACACTGAAGGAGATCGGGCGCACACGGGCAGTTCATCCTTGCCCATCGACCTGGACGGCGATGGCGACATGGAACTGCTCCTCGGCGATGTGCTCTTCAGCAACCTGGTGGCCCTTACCAACGGTGGCACGCCCCAGTATGCGAACATGGTGGCCCAGGACAGCCTGTACCCCGTATATGACGTTCCCCTGGACATGCAGGTATTCCCGGCCGCGTATTACGAGGACGTGAACAACGACGGCAAGCGAGACCTGCTGGTGACGCCGAACTACGCCTCGCTTTCAGAGAACTACGAGAGCGTATTCCACTACCGGAACGAAGGCACCGATGCCGTGCCTGTGTTCGCCAAGCAGCAGGAGGACCTTTTCCAGGACCGGATGCTGGACCTGGGCGAAGGTGCCTATCCCGTGCCCTTCGACCTGGACGGCGACGGGCTGATGGACCTGATCGTACCGAATTACGGGTACTTCGTCCCCAGCGGCCTGTACCCCTGCAAGATGGCGGCCTTGCGCAACACGGGCACGGCCACCGCGCCGGCCTTCACGCTGGTGGACGATGACTACATGGACCTCAGCACGAGCGGCATCGGGAACGCCATGCACCCGGCCTTCGGCGACATGGACGGGGATGGCGACAAGGACATGTACGTGGGTGACCTGCAGGGGCGGCTGCATTACTACAGGAACGTGTCCGGCGGGCCTGTGGCCCAGTTCAGCCTGGAGGAGCCCACGGTGGTGAACGATGCCTCGCTGATCATTGATGTGGGCCAGTTCGCCACGCCGCAGTTGTTCGATGTGGACGGGGACCTGCTGCTCGACCTGTTGATCGGTGAACGGAACGGCAACGTGAACTACTACCACAATACGGGTACTACCGGCTCGCCGGTATGGCACCTGGAGAACGACTCCGTGGGAGGCGTGGTGGTGGCGGAATACTGGAACGTAACGGGCTACAGCGTGCCCTTCATGTTCACCAACAGCACCGGGAACAGGGAATTGGTGGTGGGCAGCGAAAGCGGATGGATCCACCACTACGCCAACATCGACGGCAACCTGGCCGATGCCTGGGACCTGGTGGACAGCACCTGGCAGGGCCTGCGCGAAGGCATGCGCACCGGCGTGGCGATGTACGACTTCACCGGGGATGGATACCTGGATGCGGTGATCGGCAACTACCGCGGAGGGCTGAGCTTCTGGCGCAATGACTTCGCGTCGGCCACACCGCTGCAGACCATGGTGGCGAGCGATGCCTTTCAGCTGCTCCCCAACCCGGCGCAAGACCGGACCACCGTGGTGCTTTCCATGGACCCTTCCGCCGACACGCGCCTGGAACTGACGGATGCCCAAGGCCGCGCTGTCCGTGCCGCACGACCATCGGGAAGGCAATATCAACTGGACACACACGACCTGGCCCCCGGGTTCTACGTGATCACCCTGGCGACCGGCACGCAACGCTGGAGCCAGCGGCTGGTCGTGCTTCACTGATCCCATGGCCGCGCCGGACATCATCCTCTTCGACGGCGACTGCGCCTATTGCAACGGGTGGGTGAAGTGGATCACGAAGCGCGATGCCGACCATCGGTTCGCATTCGCCTCGCTGGCCTCGGAACAGGGGCGTGCCTTGCGGAACAAGCACGGAATCCCCGACCATTTGGACTCGATCGTCCTGGTGCAGGGTGAAGCAGCCTTCACCCGCAGTGATGCGGCTTGGCGGGTGTTGAAGGGACTTCCCGGAAAAACCCTGTGGGGTGGTCTGCTGCGGGTTTTTCCTCGTCCGCTGCGCAACTGGGGCTATGACCTGGTGGCGAAGAACCGGCACCGTTTCGGGTTGAAGGACGCATGCGAGCTGCCTGTACGATGAAGGAGAACGTCTTCTCTGCACCCCGAGCTGCTGGCCGCGTGGGGTCGATCCTGCCCATGTGCGTGAAGTGCGCTGGCAGCTGCACCTGCGCGCAGGCCGGGTGTGAAACGGCGAAGGCGCCCTTGCGGACGCCTTCGTTCATACGTTCTTAGTGCCTCAGCGGCTCTGCGTCGGCATCAGGCCGACACGGAGTTCATTTTATCCAGCACCTCCATCACCTCCTTCACGGCCTTGGCGCTGGCGTTGCAGAGTTCCTGCTCATCCTTGTTCAGCTTCAGCTCGATGATGCGCTCAATGCCTTTGCGGCCGAGGATCACGGGCACGCCCATGTACACACCCTTGAGGCCGTATTCGCCTTGGAGCCATGCGCACACGGGGAACACACGCTTCTGGTCGCGCACGATGGCCTCCACCATCTGGGCGGCGGCGGTGCCGGGAGCATACCAGGCGGAGGTACCGAGCAGGTTCACGATCTCGCCACCTCCTTTCTTGGTGCGTTCCACGATGGCGTCCAGCTTCTCCTTGGAGATCAGCTCGGTGACGGGGATGCCGCCCACGGTGGTGTAGCGGGGCAGCGGCACCATGGTATCGCCGTGGCCGCCCATCAGCACGGCCTGGATGTCCTTGGGGCTCACATTGAGCTCCGTGGCCAGGAAAGCGCGGTAGCGGGCGGTATCGAGGATGCCGGCCATGCCGAACACGCGGTTCGCGGGGAACTTGCTGTTGATGTAGGCGCAGTAGCTCATCACGTCCAGCGGGTTGCTCACCACGATGATGATCGCATTGGGGCTGTGCTTCACCACGTTCTCCGTCACGCTCTTCACGATGGCGGCGTTGGTGGCGATGAGGTCATCGCGGCTCATGCCCGGCTTGCGGGGCAGGCCGGAGGTGATCACCACCACATCGCTGTTGGCGGTCTTGGAATAGTCGTTCGTGCTGCCGGTGAGGCGGCTATCGAAGAGGCTGATCGGGGCGGTCTGCCAGATGTCCAGGGCCTTGCCTTCGGCGAAGCCCTCCTTGATATCGAGAAGGACGACCTCCTCGGCCAGTTCCCAACGTGCACAGGCATCGGCACAGGTGGCGCCCACGTTACCGGCGCCTACAACGGTGATCTTCATGTCGCTTGATTTTGGGCCCTCCTGGGGAAGGCGGCGCGAAATTAGGATCGGGGAGGGTGGGTGAAGGCCCGGCTTATCCACGATCGTCCCCATTTTGCCAACAGGCGGCTGGCGGATGTGAAAAACGGTTATCTTCCCGCTTCCTGAGACCATGGCCACCGCAGATCTGGCAACCATTCGCGAGAAGCTTCGTCTTGCCCCTACATGGCAGGGCATGGAGGCGGCGGAACAGGCGTATACCGGCATCATCGATGGGTGCATAGCCGGCGAACGCAAGAGCCAGCAGCGCGTCTACGAGCTTTTCTATGGGAAAATGATGGCCGTATGCCTGCGTTACACCAAGAACCACGATCAAGCGAAGGACATCCTGCAGGATGGCTTCATCAAGGTGTTCCGCAGCATGGACGCGTTCAACCGGGCGGGCAGCTTCGAGGGCTGGATCCGGCGTATCATGGTGAACACGGCCATCGACTACTTCCGGCGGGCCAAGAACTCCTACCTGTTGCTGGGCGAAGAGCGCAGCATCGAGGACTTCGGGGATCACGACGCGGAGGATACGTTGGAGGACACGCAAGAGGACGAGTTACCGGACCTGAAGCCGGCGGACGTCATCAATGCCATGCAGAAGCTGACGCCGGCCTATCGCACGGTGTTCAACTTGTATGTGTTCGAGGAGATGACGCACAAGGAGATCGCCGAGGTGCTGGGCATCAACATCGGTACCAGCAAGAGCAATCTGGCCAAGGCGAAACAAAATCTGAAGAAACTGCTTAAAAAGGAGCACAAGCTCCCCTGAGCGCATGAGCACAAGCAACATAGGATCGGACCCTTTCGAGCAGCGTCTGCGGGAGAGCCTCGCGCAATACGAGGTGCCCTACAACAGCGCCGATTGGAAGGATCTGGAGCGGGCGCTGGACAGCGACCGTCGCGGATGGTGGCTGGGGGCCACGGGACTGGCCACGATCGCCGGCATTGCCACGTTGGTAGGTGGCACGATCTGGTTCGCCGCCACGAACACACAATTGAAGTCCTCCGGAACCACCGCGACCACACAGGAAGTTCCTGCTCCCTCTGCCGACGGAACGACACTCACGGGCGCCACGAAAGCGACATCCAGCACGACGCAATTGGCCGGTACCGCCCCGCTCACCGATGTTTCCACCGCCACGGCCGTAGAGCGATCCGGCCAGGAGGGAGTGTCCGAAGCCGCTCAGACATCTACCACCACCAGTAAGGCCATGCTGACGGCCTCGAGTGAAAAGAACCGGACGGGCGATGCGGGCACGGGCGTGGAGAAGTCCACGATGGCCTCGGAGGATGCAGCAACCACAACTGGTGATACCGGTTCCAGCGACCGCGCCTTCCGCGCCAGCGTGAGCCAGGCTTGCTCAGGAACGTCCGTGGAGTTCAAGGTGGAGCACATGCCGGAGAACGGCATTTACCTCTGGAACTTCGGCGACGGCAGCTTCAGCAACAAGGCCAATCCGGAGCACACCTTCACCAAGCCCGGTCGCTATCAGGTGATGCTGTCCATGAGCGCTTCCGGCGTCGGTTCCATCCAGAACAAGCCGAGCAGTGATGTGATCGAGATCCACGAAGCGCCCAGTGCCGCCTTCAATGTGCTGCGTCAGGAGTATGAGGGCCACCTGCCTTCCGTACACTTCGAGAACCGCAGCCTGGGCGGCGAGAGCTACGCATGGGATTTCGGTGATGGGGAGACCTCCACGATCGCCCATCCGGACCACATCTACAAGACCAAGGGCGTATACCAGGTGAAACTGACCGTGACCAACGCGATCGGCTGTGAGGACCAGATCATGAAGGATGTGCGAGTGGACCGGGATTACAATCTGGACGCACCGGCCAGCTTCAGCCCCGATGGTGATGGCAAGGACGAGAGCTTCATCCCTGAGGCGTTGCGTTCGCTGGGTGTGAAGTTCAACCTGACGATCTACAGCCCCAATGGCACCCTGTTGTACCAGACGAACGACGCCACCAAGCCCTGGACAGGACGCCCGAGCAACCGCGGGGATATTTGCGCCCCTGGCGAATACGTATGGGTGGTGGATGTGCGGGAGAGCCTGCACCTGGCCGAAACATATACGGGCAAGGTGAAGCTGGAGCGATAGTCTGAAAACACGTCCTCTTCGAACGCCCGGGAGTCCCCGGGCGTTCGCATTTTATTCCGGTCCCGGCGAACTTTCAACCCGCTTCATCCGTCACCTCGCCGAACTGGGTCGGTCAATGGCCTCCCATGGTGTATTTTGGCTCCTCCGCTCCTCCTCAGAACCACGCCTATGCTGACAGTCCTTCGCCGAGTGCTACCGCTGGTCATCTGGCTTTGCGGCTCCTACCAGGTCTTTTCGCAGGACGTCTTCACCATGGCAGGTGGCAGCGGCCAGAGCTGTCAGGGGGTGCTGTATGATTCCGGTGGTCAGGGCGCTTCGGGGTACCAGAACGGCGAGAACTACACCTTCACGATCTGCCCGGATGTGCCCGGAAATGTGATCTACCTGACCTTCTTCAACTTCGCATTGAACACGTCCGGACCGAACCCCATTGATAACCTCTCGATCTATGACGGCGACAATACGGGAGCCACTTCCTTGGGTAACTACACGGGCAACGCGCTCCAGAACATCATTGTAAGCGGTACGGTCTTCAACACCACGGGGTGCCTGACGCTGGTGTTCCAATCCAACGCGAACGGCACTGGCGTCTTCGCCGCTGGATTCCAATGCACGATCCCTTGTCAGAACCCGACAGCGGCGGCTACGATGAGCGAGGCTGTGCCGGCCTTGGTCTGCCAGGATGAGGTGGTGAACTTCGATGGAAGCGGGTCCACGGCGCAGCCCGGTTACAACCTGATACAGTACCTGTGGGATTTCGATGATGGCACATTGGACAGCACGAGCGGTGCATTGGTCTCGCACGCCTTCGCGACACCTGGAGAACACGTGGTCCAACTGTTCGTCACGGACGACAATGGTTGTGGCAACCTGAACCTGGTGGACCAGCAGGTGCTGGTGAGCACCACCCCCACCTTCGCACAGACCACTGAAAGTCCGGAGATCTGCTTCGGGGAAACGGTGGACCTTGTAGGCGCCGCGGTGCCTACCACGTGGACCGGGATACCGGACGCGAACTTCGGCGATGGTGTGTTCCTTCCGGACGATGTGGGACAACCGTTCTACGTCCAGTCTGCTGTTCACCCAATTCGATCCCGGCCAGACGGTCACCAGCACGGACGATATTCTGTCCATCTGCGTGGACATGGAACACACGTACATGGGGGATCTGGTGTTGCAGGTGATCTGTCCGAATGGTCAGACAATGATCTTCCACCAACAGGGGGGAGGCTACACCTACCTGGGAGCACCGAATGACTTTGATAGCAATACGGACCCGGTGATCGGTGAATGCTGGCATTATTGCTGGAGCCCAACGGCCACAACGGGCACGTGGGTGGATAATTCGGTGTTCGGTACCAGCAATACCACCCAGGCCGGAACGCCGGCGAGCGAATCGTTGAACCCTGGCACGTACGAACCGGTCCAGCCCTTCAGCAACCTGATCGGTTGTCCATTGAACGGAGAATGGACCTACCAGAGCACGGACCTGTGGGGTGCGGACAACGGCTTCATCTGCGCATGGGAGATCAACTTCGACCCGAACATCATCCCGGATGTCACCACGTTCACACCGGTGCTCGGCTCGGGCTGTGACTCATCGTCCTGGACAGGACCTGACGTTACGACGACCTCACCGGATTGTAACACCATCACGATCACCCCGGTAGCGCCCGGAGTGGACAACTACGTGTATTCGGTGATCGACAACTTCGGATGTACGTATGACACCACGATCACGGTAACGGTGAACCCGCCCTTCACGGTGAATGCAGGAGCGGACCAGGTGATCTGCAACGACCCGGTGCAATTGAACGCCACGGTGGTGAACGGCCAGGGCGATCCGATGACCTGGAGCTGGACACCGACCGATGGCCTGAGCAACCCCAACATCAGCAACCCCACATCGCTTGTCACCTCCAATACCACATACACGGTAACGGCCTTCATCACCGGCCACCCGAACTGCACGGCCAGCGATCAGGTCACGGTGTCGTTGGACCCAGGGCTGGATCCCGGGCTGGATAGCATGGTGATCGTCTGCGCCACGCCACCGTCCTTCAACCTGACGGACATGCTGGGCGGTACCCCGGCGGCCGGCGGTGTGTGGACCGATGCGAACGGCAACGTCATGCCGAACCTCTTCGACCCCACAACGGGTGCAGCGGGCGTTTACACCTACACGGTAACAACCGCCTTGGGCTGCGTTGGCACGGCCGACCTGGACATTCAGATATTGGGCGCTTCGGACCCCAGCTGCTGCGGCGTGGTGGATGCTGGTCCGGATGCAACGGTATGCTCGCTCACGTACGACCTGAGCGCCAGCGTTGGCAACACCGGAGGCGGCAGTTGGAGCGGACCTGCGGGCTACGCATTCAACAACGCGAACAGCCCCACGGCGCAAGTGAGCGCGCCCGGGAGCGGCCCCGCCATGTTCTACTGGATCGAGGATGATGGGCAGCTGTGTTATCTGATCGATAGTGTCACCATCACCTTCACCTCCCCATTGCAGATCGACCTGGTTTTGACCAACGCGCTCTGTCATGATTCCTGCGACGGCACGGCCACGGTGACGATGAGCGGTGGTAACGGCGCATTCACCTATGCCTGGAGCAATGGTGTGGCCGGCCCCACGGATGCCTTGGCCGCCGGTCTATGCCTTGGCGCGTATTCGCTCGGTGTGTCCGATGAGAACGGCTGCACCACGAGCACCACCTATTCGATCCAACAGCCCAACCCCTTGCTGATCGACGGCACCAGCTTCGTTGAGCCATGGTGCCATGGCGACTGCAACGGCACCATGACCATCGTGGATGCGGAGGCCACGGAATACAGTTTCGATGCCGGTGTGACCTTCACCCCTGAAGCCACGCGCACGGCCGTATGTGCGGGGATCTACGATGTGGTGATCCACAATGCCCTGGGCTGTCCCGGCTTCGGTCAGATCGTGGTAACGGAACCGCCCCAGGTGGTGGCCGAGTTCGAGCATGTACCCATTCCCGCGAACGTGGATGCGCCAACGGTCACCTTCTACAACCTTTCTGAGAACGCCACGGCGTATGTGTGGGACATCGCCGGGCTGCTGACCACTTCGGAACCGGCCTTGCAGTACACCTTCAGCAACAAATACCCGGGCGTTTATCCCGTTTGCTTGATCGCCATCGACACGCATGGCTGCACGGACACGATCTGCCATGATGTGGTCATCGACGATGTATTGCAGACCTATGTACCCAACAGCTTCACGCCGGACGGTGACGGGGTCAATGATGGTTGGTGGATGGTGAGCAACATCCCGGACATGGCGGACTTCAACCTGCAGGTGTTCGACCGCTGGGGCCAGATCGTGCATGAGACCACCGACCCCTACGAGGTGTGGAACGGAACGCACAAGAACGGCGGTGGCGATGTGATGAAGCAGGACGTTTATGCTTACCGGATCACGTTCCGCATCATCAGCACGGGCGGTGGACGTGAGTTGATGGGTCATGTGGCCTTGCTGAAATAAGCGGTTCCTTGACGAAGGCATTCCAACAGCGCGGCTCTTCATGCAGGCGTACAGCTTGATCGTGTTGGACCTTTGCCGGGCTATGCGAGCATCGCTCCGAAACGTACAGCGCTCCACCGGTCCAGTGGACATGGGTAAGAGCGGCCGACTGTTCCCTGCCCCATGGCCAGCATGGACCATGGCAAGCCGAGGCGTCGCTTCTATTGCGGGGCGCCTCATTGTTCTGCTATTCCTCACCGGCCATTACTGGACCGCACAAGCGCAGGTCTTTACCCTGGCGGACGGCAATGTGTTCAGCTGCAACGGAGCGTTATTGGACAGCGGCGGAGAGGGAGGCCCCGGGTACGGTAACAACGAAGCCTTGACGGTGAGCATCTGCCCGGACCAGCCTGGCCTGGCCATCTCGCTGAACACGGTGATATTCAACTTATCCACGGCGGGAAGTGCGCCCCAGGACGCCTTGACGGTGTATGATGGACCTAATACCGGGATCGCCGGTCCTCGGCACCTTCGATGGTAATGCATCGCCCGGTATCCTATCAGCCAGCTTCGGCAACACCAGCGGTTGCCTTACGTTGGTGTTCACATCGAACGAACAAGGCACCGGGTCCATCGCCTTTGCCATCACGTGCTCTGTGCCATGTGAACCTCCGGTCGCCGCGGCAGTGATGAGCGAGGCAGCGCCCGCGATGATCTGCCAGGGTGAGCCTCTCAGCTTCAACGCCAGCGGCTCGACCGCGGCCGGGGGGCAGGCCATCGTGCAATACATCTGGGACTTCGATGACGGCGTGATCGACAGCACCAGTGGCCCAGTGGTGGATCATGTCTTCCAAGGTGCGCCCGGGGAGCATATCGTCCAGCTGCACGTGGAGGATGGCAATGGCTGTGTGAACACAAATGCGGTCGACCTGCAAGTGTTCATCAGCACCACTCCGCTGATCACGGGCATGGAACCGCAGACCATCTGCCAGGGCGAAACCGCGTTGTTGGATGCCGATGCGGAGGCCGTGATGTGGACAGGCCAACCCTTGGTTGACTTCGGTGAGGGCCTCTTGTTACCGGACCAGTTCGGTGTGGTCTTCACCAGCGAACTGACCATCGACCAGTTCTCTCCAGGACAGACCCTGACCAACACGGATGACTTCATTTCGATCTGCTTCGAGATGGAGCATTCGTTCATCGGCGACTTCGTGCTGGAACTGACCTCGCCCACGGGTGAGACCGTTGTGCTGCACCAGCAGGGCGGATTAGGCACCAACCTGGGCGAACCGGTGATCGGCGACGAGGGCAACCCGCAGCAGGGCGTTTGCTACCAATACTGCTTCAGCCCCATGGCGACGAACGGCACGTGGGTGGACAATGCTGGCAGCACGACCTTGCCCGCGGGCACCTATGAAAGCCTGCAACCGTTCTCCAACCTGTTGGGCAGTGCGCTCAACGGCACGTGGAACATTTCCTTTACGGACCTCTGGCAGATCGACAATGGCTTCATCTGTTCATGGTCGATCCAGTTCGACCCGTCGATCCTGCCGGATGTGACCGCCTACTCCCCTGTGCTGGATGTAACGGACGCGGATTCCGTGTATTGGTCAGGGACCGACCAAACGCCGGATGCAAATGACCCGACAGTGACCACAGCCTTTCCAATGACAGTTGGGCCGCACGTATACACGTTCACGGTGATCGACAACTTTGGCTGTTCCTACGATTCGACACTGACCGTCACGGTGACCCCGGCAGCGGTGATCGAGGCCACGGCAACCCTTCCCGCGGAATGCGGCGACCCCGTTCAGCTGGGGGTAACGCTAATACCACCCGTTCCGCAGGGCGTGCTGGTGTATCAGTGGACACCATCAGCCGGTCTTTCGAACCCCAACATCCCTTTCCCGCTGGCGACCCCTGCGGTACCGACCTGGTATGTGATCTCCGTTGTGCCGGCGGGTCATCCGTTGTGCGGCATGCGCGACAGTGTGCTGGTGAACCCGATCACGTTCATGGAGAGCGACAGTGTCATCGTGGACGCCCTCTGCCATGCCGATGGGTCTGGTAGCATCGAGGTCATCACCACAGGCAATGGCGGCCCGTGGAACTATGTCTGGACGGATGACGCTGGCAACGTGGTGCGCACAACGAATGCAAGCATCGGTGACACATTCCTTGGATCAGGTGGAACCTATCAGGTGCTGATCAGCGAAGGCGCGAACGGTAACGGCTGCGTGGATTCGATCACAGCGTTCATCAACGAACCGCCGCCGGTGGAGATCACCTTCCTGAGCGATGACACGTTGATCTGCCGGACGGGTGCCGCATCCCTTGTGGTGGATGCGATCGGTGGTTCGGGCCAGTTGACCGCGCGTTGGAACACGGGGTCCACGGGTACGCCGTTCACACCTTCTCCCCCCAACACAACCAGCTATCAGGTATGGGTCACCGATGCCAACCTCTGCTCGAGCGACACCCTGCCGGTGGAGGTGGCAGTGAACCCGGTGCTTACGCTGCTGCTGGCGGACACGGCGATCACCTGCCCGAATGTGGACCTGGTCCTTAACCCGGATAGTGCATTCGGTGGCGATGGTCAGCTGATGTACGATTGGGGCGAGGGCTTCTCCGCGGATCCAACGTACACGATCAACACACCTACCTCACAACAGGTATGCGTCACGCTGACGGATGGTTGCGAGACTCCGGATGTTACGCGATGCATCTGGGTGGCCGTGACGCCGCTTCCGGAGCTGCTGCTCAGCGCCGATACCACATTGGGCTGTGATCCGTTCGCGGTGCGGTTCAATGTGATCGACACCACGAACGGCGCCACGGTGGATTGGTCGTTCGGCGACGGACTTGTCATTCCGGGCCCGGCGGGGATCGTTGGCCACAGCTACACGGATCCCGGGCAGTATGATGTAGGCGTGGTGGTGCATTGGCCGAACGGCTGCGCTGATGATACCACGATCGCCAACATGATCACGGTGGCGGCCGTGCCGAGCGCTGAATTCACATGGACGCCCCAACCACCGAGCGTGATCGAACCGGAGGTGCAGTTCATCGAACAGGCCGGCCCGTATGCAACGAGCTATGCATGGGACTTCGCCGGACTTGGTGAGGACACGGCAGCGAATCCCATCTTCGTCTTCCCGGCTGACGTCGGCAACACCTATCCCGTACAGCTGATCGTTACCAACTATCTGGGATGTGCCGATACGGCCCTGCGGAACGTGGAGGTGATCGATCAGTTCCTGGTGTTCATACCGAACGCCTTCACCCCTGATGGCGATGGCATCAACGATGTGCTGGTCGTACAAGGTCGCGACATCGCGACGGAGGATTTCGGTTTGATCGATCTTCGACCGTTGGGGTGAGCGGATCTTCGAGAGCACGGACCGCTTTGACGGTTGGGACGGCACGTACGGCGGAAGCCCTGTGCAGAACGGTGTGTATGCTTACCGGCTCAACGCCCGCTCGGCCTACACAGGCCAGCCGGTGCAGTTGCTTGGGCATGTGACGGTGGTGCGTTGACCTTGTTGACCTCCATTCCGCAAGCAGCCGAAGGGTAGCTTCGATACGTCGACATATTCTCCCGTTTCGTCCAATTCGACGGTTGGGAACAGGGCTGACCGATACCTTGTTTCCGTTCTCTCCGGAACGACTTCATATCCCGACCATGGCGTGACTTTACGTCCGTTGTCCACCGGTTCACGTGATGTGCTTCGCAAGGCGCGGTGCAGCGGACGTGTTCGCTCCTGGGCATTGATAACGGCATGGACGATCACACTCCTCCTTACGTTCCTCACTGAGCAGGTTCAAGCCCAGCCTTTCCTGATCACGGGTGGTTCGGACAACACGTGCGCGGGGGCTCTTCTGGACAGCGGGGGCCAGGGCGCGCTCGGCTACACGAACAATGAGGATGAGACATACACGCTATGTCCGGATGCCCCTGGCGCACGCATTTCCGTCACCTTCGTCACGTTCAATCTTTCGCTGGCCGGCACGGCGCCCATCGACAACCTTACGATCTACGACGGCAACACCACAGGCGCCCCGCTGATCGGAAGCTACACGGGTACTTCCCTGCAAGGACAAACGGTATCGGCATCGGCCGGCAACCCGACAGGCTGTCTCACGTTCGTTTGGCATTCGAACAACACCGGCACGGGCGTGTTCGCGGGATCGATCACCTGCTATGTGCCGTGCGTTCCGCCAGTGGCTGCAGCTGTTATGGGCCAGGCGGCACCTGCGCGCATTTGTGTGGGTGAGGCCGTGAACTTCAACGGAACGGGTTCCACCTCGCAACCAGGCACCACCATCACCAGTTGGAACTGGGACTTCGATGATGGCACCACGACGAGCACCGCCACAGGCCTTACATCCCATGTGTTCAATACCCCGGGTGTGCACACCGTGCAGCTCACCGTGACAACGAATACAGGCTGCTCAAGTGTGAACCGGCTGGACCTTCAGGTGTGGGTAGGCACCATCCCCACGTTCACGGGGACCGGTGGAGCCACCACGGGATGTGCTGGGGAGACCTTGTGCCTCACCGGCGTGGTGAACCCGGTGACATACGAGGATGAACCACAGACGGTGTACGGCGATGGCGTGTTCGTTCCGGATGACGTGGGTGCCTGCTTCGAAGCGCAGATATACCTGACGCAATTCGCGCCTGGAGCCACGCTCACGAACATCAACCAACTGCTTGGGCTTTGCATGGATCTGGAACATTCGTGGCTGGGCGACCTGGTGATCACCATCACCAGTCCATCGGGGCAGTCAGTGATCCTACATCAGCAGGGCATCACCGGCGAAACGTTAATGGGCGTCCCGGTGGACAACGATGAGGCGAATCCAATACCGGGGACCTGCGAGCAATACTGTTTCGCCAACGCATCGCCCAACGGCACCATGGCCGCCTTTGCGAACGCGAACGGGGCCGGTTTCGGCTACACGCTCCCCCCGGACACCTACCAAAGCCTCTTTCCCCTTACCGGTTTGTTGGGGTCGCAGTTGAACGGCCTATGGACGTTGACCATTTGCGACATGTGGGCGCTGGACAATGGATTCCTGTGCGGCTGGAACATCGACTTTGACCCCGCCCTCTACGCGAACATCATCGAATACACGCCGCAGTACGGTGCAGCCTGCGACAGCACGTGGTGGACGGGACCGAACATCACCTCCACCCAACCCGGCTGCGAGGATATCTGTCTGCAGCAGGCTGCGGCCGGTTCGTACGATTACGTCTACCACGCGACGGACAACTTCGGGTGCACGTTCGACACCACCATCACCATCACCATTGCTCCGCCGATCGTGGTGAACGCCGGAGCGGACGTTCAGATATGCGCGGGTGGTAATGCTCCGCTCAGCGGCGTGGTGGTCTCGGGCGGACTTTCACCGTCGCCCTGTGAATACACACTGGAACTGCTCGATTCCTATGGGGATGGATGGGATGGTGCGTGGCTGACGATCACCGTGAACGGCGTTCCACAGGACTGGACACTGGCCGATGGCACAGGGGGCACGGCCGTTATCCCGGTGAATGATGGCGATCCGATCCAGATCACCTACCACCCCAGCGCACTCTTTAACAATGAACATTCGTACACCCTGTACGACATGAACGGCGCCGTGGCCTTCACGGATACGCCTCCCTTCGTGAACGGGGTCACCTGGAACGGCGTGGCAGATTGTGGCCCTCCCCCGGCCTTTACGTACAGTTGGTCCCCGGCCACCGGACTAAGCGACGCGAACATCGCCAACCCTGTTGCCACGCCGGGAAGTACGACCACATACACGCTCACGGTATCGCAGGTCGGTCATCCGAATTGCGCGGGTACGGATGCGGTCACGGTAACGATCACACCACCGGTGAACGCTGGTACGGATGCGGCCATTACGCTCTGCAACACCTCCGCGGCCATTGATCTGTTCACGTTGCTCGGAGCAAGTCCTACGGCCGGTGGCACCTGGACCGCTCCGGGTGGCGGTGCGACCACGGCGACGTTCACACCCGGAACCAGTGCGCCGGGTGTGTATACCTACACCGTTGCCGGAGCCGCACCCTGCCCCGGCAATGACGTCAGCACGGTAACGGTAACAGTGAACCCACAACCCAA
This sequence comes from uncultured Flavobacteriales bacterium, assembly GCA_963814325.1. Classification (GTDB taxonomy): domain Bacteria; phylum Bacteroidota; class Bacteroidia; order Flavobacteriales_F; family PHOS-HE28; genus PHOS-HE28. The sequence goes on along the minus strand of CAWFCK010000001.1, from coordinate 184,052 downwards.
CGCGGGCACCGATGGTGTGCTGGCCATTTGCTCGAACAATGCGCCGACCAACCTGAACACGATCATCACGGGAGCACAAGCGGGGGGGACTTGGACAGGCCCGGGCAATACCCCGTTCAGTGGGGTGTATGATCCGGCGATCAATGCATCCGGGGGTTTCACCTACACGGTAACCGGTATTGCACCGTGTGTGAATGACCAGTCGACGGTGGTGGTAACGGAGACAGCGCCACCATACGCGGGCACCGACGGGGCCACCACCGTGTGTGCAGATGGCGCCGCTGTTGACCTCTTCGCGCTGCTGGGCGGTGGGCCTAATGCCGTTGGCGCATGGACCGCTCCCGGTGGTGGCGCGGCCACCAACACCTACACGCCCGGCACGAGCGCGCCCGGCGTCTACACCTACACCGTCACGGCCGCAGCGCCTTGCGCGAACCATCAGGCCACCGTCACCGTTACGCAGAACAACCCGGTGAACGCAGGCACCGACGCGGCCACCACCGTGTGTGCAGATGGCGCCGGCGTCGACCTCTTCGCGCTGCTGGGCGGTGGGCCGAACGCGGGTGGCGCATGGACCGCTCCCGGTGGTGGTGCAGCAACGAACACCTACACGCCCGGCACGAGCGCGCCCGGCGTCTACACCTACACCGTCACGGCCGCTGCGCCTTGTGTGAATGATCAGGCCACGGTCACTATCGCGCAGAACAACCCGGTGAACGCGGGCATCGGACGAGGCCACCACCGTGTGTGCCGATGGTGCCGCCGTTGACCTCTTCGCGCTGCTGGGCGGTGCGCCGAACGCCGGAGGAGCTTGGACCGCTCCTGGCGGTGGTGCGGCAACGAACACCTACATGCCCGGAACAAGCGCGCCCGGCATCTACACCTACATCGTCACGGCCGCAGCACCTTGCGCGAACGATCAGGCCACCGTCACCGTTGCGCAGAACAACCCGGTGAACGCGGGCACCGACGCTGCCACCACCGTGTGTGCCGATGGTGCCGTCGTTGACCTCTTCGCGCTGCTGGGCAGTGGGCCGACCACTGGTGGAACATGGACCGCTCCCGGTGGCGGCGCTGCGACCAACACCTACACGCCCGGAACAAGCGCGCCCGGCGTCTACACCTACACCGTCACGGCAGCCCCACCTTGTGTGAACGCTCAGGCCACGGTCACTGTCACGCAGAACAACCCGGTGAACGCAGGCACCGACGCGGCCACCACCGTGTGTGCCGATGGTGCCGTCGTTGACCTCTTCGCGCTGCTGGGCGGTGCGCCGAACGCCGGTGGAACGTGGATCGCTCCCGGCGGTGGTGCAGCAACGAACACCTACACGCCCGGCACCAGTGCACCTGGTGTCTACACCTACACCGTCACCGCCGCAGCGCCTTGCGTTAACGATCAGGCCACTGTCATCATTACGCAGAACAACCCGGTGAATGCTGGATCGGATGGTGCTGCGACCTTGTGTATTTCCAACCCTGAGATCGCCCTCTTCGCGGAATTGGGTGGATCGCCGAACGCCGGAGGCACGTGGACCGGCCCGGGCGGCACATCGAGCAATGGCACATTCACACCGGGAGCAAGCACCCCGGGCATTTACACATACGCTGTTATGGGTACAGCTCCATGCCCTTCGGACCAATCAACGGTGACAGTGACCGTGACTTCGCTTCCCGATCCCGGCACGAACGGCAACCTGGCGCTTTGCGCTAATGCTGCACCATTGGACCTCTTCACCGCATTGGGCGGCGCTCCCGACGCTGGCGGGACATGGACGGGGCCGGGAGGCGGGTCGATACCGATGCCCTTTGATCCTGCTGTGAACCCGGCTGGCTTGTACACATACACCATCACCGTACCACCGCCGTGCGTAAGTGTGACCTCCACAGTTACCATCACCATCCAACAACCACCCAACGCCGGAACGAATGGTGCGATCCTGCTCTGCATCAGTAGTCCGGCGACCAACTTATTCGCATCCTTGGGCGGAACACCGAATGCTGGTGGAACATGGACCGCTCCGGGAGGAGGCGCAAGCACCGGCATCTTCTCCCCCGGCACCAGCGTACCCGGTGTATACACCTACACGGTTCCAGGTACTGCGCCCTGCCCGGATGCCACCGCGACGGTGACCGTCGCCGTATCCAGTCTTCCCGATCCGGGCACGAACGGAGCGGTTGCCGTGTGCGCTAGCGGCGCATTGCTTGACCTGTTCGCATCACTTGGAGGCACGCCCGATACCGGTGGACAATGGACAGCTCCGGGAGGCGGGGCGCATGGCAACACGTTCAACCCCGCCGCCGATCCCGTTGGTGTGTACACCTACACGATCACGGTTCCGCCGCCCTGCGTAAGCGTAAGCGCAACCGTAACGGTGGCTGTTGTTCAGCCTTCGGACCCCGGTGTGAACGGCAGTCTCGCGTTGTGCATCAGCAGTCCCGCTGTGCCTTTGTTCACTTCCTTGGGCGGCTCACCGGACGTGGGTGGCAGTTGGACCGCTCCGGGTGGGGGTGCGACCACCGGCACCTTCACGCCTGGTACGAGCACCGCGGGACTTTACACATACACGGTTTCAGGTACCACACCTTGCCCGAATGCCGTTGCCACGGTGAACGTCACGGTGGTGAGTGAACCCGACCCCGGCACGAACGGTGCGTTGGTGATCTGCGCTACGGGCACACCAGCGGACCTGTTCACCCTGCTCGGTGGCACGCCGGATGCAGGTGGTACATGGACCTCGCCCGGCGGTGCCGCACATGGCAACATGTTCGACCCCACTGTGGATGTTGCCGGACCCTACACGTACACGATCACTGTCCCACCACCCTGTGTGAGCCAGAGCGCTGTAGTGAACGTGACCATTCAGCAGCCACCGAACGCAGGCACGAACGGAGCGCTCACCTTATGCATCAGTGGCAGCGCAACACCATTGATCACGGCCTTGGGTGGCAGCCCGAACGGTGGCGGCACATGGACAGCACCGGGCGGAGGCGCCTTCAACGGGATCTTCATCCCGGGCACATCCATGGCGGGGGCATATACGTACACCGTGCTTGGCGCAGCGCCTTGCCCGAACGCGAGCTCGACCGTGAGCGTAACGGTGACGAGCGAGCCCGATCCCGGTGTGAACGGCGCCATGGTCCTGTGCACCACAGGCGCGGTCGAAGATCTCTTTGCATCGCTAGGCGGCACACCTGATGCTGGTGGCTCCTGGACAGGTCCCGGTGGTAATGCGCACGGAGCAATGTTCGACCCCTCTGTGGACGTTGCAGGGAACTACACCTACACGCTCAGCGTGCCGCCGCCATGCACAAGTGCAAGCAGCACGGTAACTGTGCTTCTACAGTCGCCACCGAACGCGGGAACGAACGGTTCGATCACGCTTTGCGCCACTTCGGCCACTACACCGTTATTCACGCAGTTGGGCGGTTCACCGAACGTTGGTGGCACCTGGACGGCTCCGGGTGGCGGCGTGTTCAACGGCACGTTCGTTCCGGGATCAAGCGTTGCGGGCACATACACCTACACGGTGAATGGCGTGTCGCCCTGCCTGAACAGCAGCGCCGCGTGGTCGTTACGGTGAACACTCCGCCCACCGCCGGAGGTGATGGCGCGCTGACGTTGTGCAGCACGGACGCTGCGGTTGCGCTCTTCCCTGCATTGACCGGACACTCCGGGTGTTGGCGGAACGTGGACCGCGCCCGGCGGAGCCGCGCACGGCACCAGTTTCGACCCCGCCACGGATGCTCCAGGTGCATACGCGTACACGGTAGCGGGCACTCGCCCTGCCCGAATGACCAGTCGGTGGTGAACGTCAGCGTAATTGCGCCGCCCGATCCTGGCCTGGACGGCGCTGTGACACTATGTTCCTCGGGTACCGCAACCACGGACCTTTCCCGTGTTAGGCGGAACACCTGCCGTGGGGGGAAGCTGGACACCCCCGGAGGGTCGCCCATGAACGGAAGCCTTGACCCCGCCACCGCAGCGAATGGCGCCTACACCTACTCGGTATCCGGTACTACGCCCTTGTCCGGCAGCGTCATCGCAGATAACCGTTGACATCACACCCGCGCCCGATGCGGGTCAGAACGGAGCAGTGCTCCTGTGTGCCTCCAGTCCTGTTAACGCGCTCTTCCCCACCTGGGCGGAACGCAGGACGTCGGCGGAACGTGGACGGCGCCCGGCGGAAGTGTGAGCAACGGCCAGTTCGATCCTGCGATCAAGTGTTCCAGGCCTGTACGCTTATACCGTTCAAGGAACGGCGCCGTGTCCGGATGCGACCGCCACGGTGCTGGTTAACGTCACGTCCAACCCTGATGCCGGCCAGCCGGGGGATGCAACGCTCTGTGCAAGCGATGCCCCCATCGCGTTGCTCGACATCCTGAATGGAACACCCGATGCAGGCGGCACTTGGACAGGTCCCGGCGGTGCGCCGCACGCGGCTCCTTCGATCCCGCCACTGATCCCGCCGGTACATACACGTACAACATCACCGTACCGCCACCATGCGTTAGCGCTTCGAGCTCCGTGGTCATCGCGCTGGTGACACCCGCCGATGCCGGTGCTGATGGCACACTTGCCTGTGCATCGGTGATGCACCTGCGGATCTGTTCGCGCAGCTCGGCGGAACGCCGGATGCAGGGGGGACCTGGACGCTGAACGGTGGCGCCCATTCCGGCAGCGTTCGATCCGAGCAGCGACGCCGCGAGCACCTTCACCTACACGGTCGCCAGCACCGCACCCTGCCCAGCCCAGACGGCTGATGTCGTCGTATCGGTGAATACGCCACCGGATCCTGGCGTCAGCGGAAACGTCGTGGCCTGCATCACAGGAACGCCGCTCGACCTCTTCGCTCGAATTGGGCGGCACGCCTGCGAACGGTGGAATGTGGACCTACCTCGGCGCATTGCACAGCGGCCTGTTTGACCCCAGCATTGATGCCGCGGGCGACTACGTGTACACCGTTCCCGGCGACTGCACCTTGTCCCAGTGCTTCGTCGATGATCACCGTCACCGTGGTGAGTTCACCGGATGCGGGGCATTGATGTAACCCTTACCCTGTGCAGCAATGGGGCGCCGCGGATCTTTTCGCTCAACTTGGCGGCACTCCGGATGTCGGTGGAATTGGAGCGGCCCGAGTCGCTGTGATCAATGGGGCCTTCGATCCAAGCTCGATGCTGGCTGGCGACTACACATACAGTATCGATGCGCCGGCTCCGTGCCCGAGCGCGAGCAGTCATGTCGCGGTCGACCTGGCCGCACCTCCCGATCCGGGAAGCGATGGGATGCATGGCCCTATGCATCTCCTCGCCCGCAACCGACCTGTTCCTTCAATTGAATGGAACGCCAGCGATCGGAGGAACGTGGACCGATCCGATGGGCCAGCCTCACGGTCCGCTCTTCAACCCCGCAACAGATGCCTCGGGCGACTACACCTATACAATTGTCGGAAACGCGCCGTGTCCATCCGCAAGTGCGGTTGTTACCATGAACGTGGTAAGCAACCCGGACCCGGGCACGAGCAGTGCGAACACGTTGTGTCTCGGCGATGCACCCCTCGATCTGTTCGCACAACTGGGCGGAACACCGGATGTGGGCGGATCATGGAGCGGCCCCAGCACCATCACCGGCGGCATTTTTGATCCGGGCACGATGAGCCCCGGCAGCTACACCTACTTGATCGATGTGCCGCCACCTTGTGTGAGCGTGACCAGTTCAGTGACGATCGCGCTCACCACACCACCGAATGCCGGGCTCGACGGAAATGCGCTGCTCTGCATCAGTTCGCCCACGGCCCAGCTGAACACGTACATCACCGGAGATCCGCAGCCAGGTGGCACATGGATCGATGCGAATGGAGATCCGTTCAGCGGAAGTTTCGTTCCCGGCGCAGACCAGTCGGGAACATTCACGTACATCGTGGCGGGCGATTGGCCTTGTCCGGCGGATAGCGCGTTGGTGTCGATCGCCGTAGTGGATGTGGCCGATCCAGGAGGAAGCGGAGCGCTGACCCTGTGCCAAAGCGACGATACACATGACCTCTTCAGCCTGCTGGAAGGTGATCCGGACGAGGGAGGAACATGGAGCGGACCCAGCGCGATCGCGAACGGAATGTTCGATCCAGGCACCATGACCGCTGGCGTATACACCTACCTGCTCGATGCCCCTGCCCCATGCCTGGATACCAGCAGCACAGTACTGGTGACGGTGGTTGCGCCACCTGATCCCGGAGCGGATGGGACGAACACGCTGTGCGCGGCTTCCGACCCCTTCGAGCTGTTCGCAGTGCTCACCGGAACACCCGAACAGGGCGGGTCATGGAGCGCACCAGGCGGAGCAGCGCATGACGGAACGTTCATCCCTGGTGTGGATGGTGCTGGCACATATGTCTATACCGTTCAAGGTGCTGCGCCTTGTCCTGCGGCAACGGCAGCGGTGAACGTGACGGTGATCCAGCCAGTAAATGCAGGTGGTGACGGCCAGGTGATCCTGTGCTTTGATGCGCAGAGCGTGCGACCTGTTCCCGGCGCTGAGCGGCAGCCCCAATGTGGGTGGCAGCTGGACCGGTCCAGGCGGCGCAACGAGCACCGGCGCCATGGATCCCGCCGTTGATGCAGAAGGGATCTACACATACACCGTGCAAGGCACCGCACCCTGTCCGAATGATCAATCGTTGGTGGAAGTGATCGTGGGCGACCCGATCAACGTGACGGTGGCCGCCACGGATGCCATCTGCCACGATGCCTGCGACGGCACGGCTGCATTGACCATTGCTGGCGGAACACCGGCCTACAGCATGCAATGGAGCACCAATGCCGCCGGCAACGCAGCCATGAACGCCACAGGGCTCTGTGCCGGCAACTACAGCGTCACCGTTACCGACGCGGGCGGATGCACGGGCAACACGACCTATGTGATCGTCGAACCTCCCGCGCTGGTGATCGATGCGATCAATGCTACGGACGAGAATTGCATCAGCAGCTGTGATGGATCCGTAACGGTCAATGATGCCGCAGGCGTGTTGTTCAGCATCGATGGAGGTGCTTCATGGTCATCAAGCCCGTTGTTGGGACAGCTTTGTGCAGGCGGCTATACCGTGATGATGCAGGATGCCAACGGATGCATGGCCAGCGCACCGGCCACTATCATGAGCCCGGATCCGGTGTTGGCGGCCTTCTACGCTTCGCCAGACACGATGAGCGTGTCCAACACGTTGGTGGTCTTCACCAACCAGACGGGGAACGCGGAGACCTTCGTATGGGACTTCGCCGGGTTGGGCAGCAGCACGGATGGCAACCCATCGTTCGCGTTCCCAGATGTGCTGGGCGGCACGTACATGGTCTGTCTTACGGCGATCAACAGCAATGGGTGTGAGGATTCGGTCTGCCATCCCGTGGTAGTGCTCGATGAGCTGTTCGTGAACGTGCCGAATGCCTTCACCCCGAACGGCGACGACATCAACGAGGGCTTCTGCCCCATCTTCAATGACCCGGCGCTGGCCGCAGACTACACGTTCATGATCTTCGACCGCTGGGGACTGCTGATCTTCGAAAGCAGCACCATCCACGAAAAGTGGAATGCCAACTCAACAGTGTGGATGTTCCCGAGGATGTGTATGTGTGGAAGATGCATTGCCGCGACATCATCACCAAGGAGGTGGTCGATCGCATCGGACATGTGACGGTGGTGAGGTGATCAGCCCTTGGATGGCGGACCTGAGCCCCTTCACCAGCAACTCAACGCCCCCTCAGGATCTCGCAGAAGACCCTGAGATTCATGGATGCTCAGGGTCCCGAGGCGGAGACCCTGAGCGAGAGATAGAAAAAGCCCCCCGACTCGTCGGGGGGCTTTTTCATTCTTGATGTCACCGGCAGGATGCCGGAGATACTTAGACGTCCAGCTTCGCGTACACCGCGTTCTTCTCGATGAACTCGCGGCGGGGTGGTACATCCTCGCCCATGAGCATGCTGAAGATGCGATCGGCCTCTGCGCTATTCTCGATGGTGACCTGGCGCAAGGTGCGGCGGCTGGGATCCATGGTGGTCTCCCAAAGCTGTTCTGCGTTCATCTCACCGAGACCCTTGTAGCGTTGCACGCTCACGCTGGCTTCCTTGGTGGCGCCCTTCATGCGTTCGATCACGGCATCGCGCTCAGCCTCGTTCCAGCAGTACTGCTGCTCCTTGCCCTTCTTCACCATGTACAGCGGTGGCGTGGCGATGTAGATGCGGCCGTTCTCGATCATCTCCTTCATGTAGCGGAAGAAGAAGGTCATGATCAGCGTTTGGATGTGGCTACCGTCCACGTCAGCATCGCACATGATGATGATCTTGTGGTAGCGCAGCTTGTCCATGTTGAGGGCCTTGCTGTCCTCCTCGGTGCCCACCTGCACGCCGAGTGCGGTGTACATGTTGCGGATCTCCTCGTTCTCGTAGATGCGGTGCTGCATCGCCTTCTCCACGTTGAGGATCTTGCCTCGCAGCGGCAGGATGGCCTGGAACTCGCGGTTGCGGCCCTGTTTGGCGGTGCCACCAGCGGAGTCGCCCTCGACCAGGAAGAGTTCGCTGAGGCTGGGGTCCTTTTCGCTGCAATCGGCCAGCTTGCCGGGCAATCCTGCGCCGGAGAAGCCGCCCTTGCGCTGCACCATCTCACGCGCCTTGCGGGCGGCATGGCGGGCGGTGGCGGCCAGGATCACCTTGTCCACGATCTGGCGTGCGTCCCTGGGGTGTTCCTCGAGATAGTTCTCGAGCATTTCAGCCACGGCCATGTCCACGGCACCCATCACCTCGTTGTTGCCCAACTTGGTCTTGGTCTGCCCTTCGAACTGGGGCTCCTGCACTTTCACGCTGATCACGCAGGTGAGGCCTTCACGGAAGTCATCGCCCGCGATCTCGAACTTCAGCTTCTGTGTGGCACCGCTGGTGTCGGCGTATTTCTTCAGCGTACGCGTAAGGCCACGGCGGAAGCCGGCGAGGTGCGTGCCTCCTTCGTGCGTGTTGATGTTGTTCACGTACGAGTGCACGTTCTCGCTGAAGCTGTCGTTGTAGATCATCGCGATCTCCACCGGGATGCCCTGCTTCTCGCCGCTGATGTGGATCACCTCATCGATAAGCGGAAGACGCGTGCCATCGAGGTAACGGACGAATTCAACCAGACCCAGGTCGCTGTAATAGGTCTCGTTGACGAAGCTCCCATCCTCATTCTTATGGCGCTCGTCAGTGAGCGTGAGCTTGATCCCCTTGTTCAGGTAGGCCAGTTCACGCAAGCGCGCGCTGAGCGTATCGAAATTGTATTCGCTGGCCTGGAAGATCGTAAGGTCGGGCGTGAACGTGACCACGGTACCTCGGTACTCGGTCTTGCCCGTCTCCTTCACAGGATACTGGGGCTTGCCCTCCTTGTACTCCTGCATGTAGCTCTTTCCCTGGCGGTACACCTCCACCTTCAGGTCGCTGCTCAACGCGTTCACGCAGCTAACGCCCACGCCGTGCAGACCTCCGGACACCTTGTAGCTGTCCTTGTCGAACTTGCCACCTGCGTGCAGCACGGTCATCACCACCTCCAGCGCGCTGCGCTGTTCCTTGGTGTGCATGTCCACGGGGATACCGCGGCCATTGTCCTTTACGCGGATGCTGTTGTTGGGCAGGATGGTCACCTCCACGGTGTCGCAATGCCCGGCCAATGCTTCGTCGATCGAGTTGTCCACCACTTCGTACACGAGGTGGTGCAGTCCCTTCATGCCGATGTCGCCGATGTACATCGCCGGGCGCTTCCGCACCGCTTCGAGGCCCTCCAGCACCTGGATGCTGTCAGCCGAATACGCGGCCGCGTCCTTCTTCTTCGTTTCGCTCATTTCTACGGTCTCTGCCATTGGTCCTTGAGATGAAAAAACCCTCCTCTGGGGAAGGCACGCGAAGGTACCTCGATCAGCCCCTTGAATAAGGGAAAGAACTCAACAGGGACGGGGCCTTTGTTGATAATTAACGTTTGCGGGAATCGGGGGGCTTTACAGGGCATCGCCGCAAGCATGCTGTGCGAAAGCCCACACAGCTCGGCCAGCCGGCGACTACAAGACCTTCGGAGAAGGCCCGGAAGGGCGTCCGCAGGAAGGGCCCGGTTCTGGCTAGAAGGCGAAGGTGGCCCCGCCGAGCACCAAGGCACGCTGCACCGGGTAACCGAACCAGCGCTCGTATTTGCTGGCGCTCAGGTTGCTGGCGTCCAGGAACACGCTCAGGCGCTTGGTGTAGCGGTATTCCAGTCCCAGATGCATGTCCAGGAAGCCATCGAGGTCCTGGGTGGTGGGGAATACCTCGGCGAAGGTCTCCTGTCCGGCAGGCACGTCGATGTACCCGGCTTTCCGGGCACCGAGGAACTGCAGCTTCGAGCTTCAGCAGGATCTTGTCGCGGAAGTCGTATCGCGCGCCCAGGCGACAGTTGGTACGGGGGCAGGTTCCAGGCTTCGGCCTGTTGATCCGTGGTGTAGGTGAACACGTCGATCCGGCCGGTGATGTCGAGGTGCTCATCATGGCTGTAGATCAGCTCACCGCTGAGGTCGAGCTGGTCCACCTGGTCGTACACCACGCCGAAGCGACCACCGTACGTGATGCTATCCACCAGATAGGCGGCGCTGATGAACAAGCGGGCGCGCCTTCATGCGGCTGTTGCTGATGCGCACGTCGAAGCCGATGTCGCTGCTGAAGCTGCCGCGCAGGCCACCGTACAGGTCGTACATCAGGCTGCTGTTGGCGATGTTGGGCGCGCCACCGAGCCACGGGTTCTGCTGCGTGAGGCTGCGGAAGCTGTTGCGGATCGCGATGGCCATCCACCCCGATGTACGGGACCAGGATGTCGTCAAAGAGGCTGTAGTCCAGGTAGGCCTGCGGGAAGAAATGGAATGTGGTCTTGCCTCTGCGACATCGAGGAACATGCCGGCCCCGACACGAACGGTGTACTTGTCGCCTTTGGTGCTCACGAACGGCTCCAGGCCGAGCAGGGTGCCGTTGATGCGCGCATCCTCGATGCCTGCTCCAAGTACGGCGCGGTAGGCGTTGTTGTCGATAAGGATGCGGCCGCCATAGGTCTCCGTTCCCTGTTCCATGCTCAGGTCGGCCGGTGAGCTTCAGGTTGGTCTCCCGGCTGCCCGTGAGGTTGCCGTACGTGTGTACCTCCAGGCCAACATCGTGCGCCAGCTTGGTGCTGTCCTTGTACAGGCTCTTGAGGCGCACCGCGAACCCGATGTCGTTGTAGACCTGCTTCACGGCATCATCCGGCGGTGATGCCCAGTTGTTGCAGGTTGTTCAAGCTGTCGGTGAGCTCGTAACCGTAGTAGCTCACGCGTCGACGGTCGTACATGAAGCGTGCCACCCACCTCGTGATGCGGCAGATAGGCGCTGTAGTAGCCGTCGACGTTGTTGTAGCTGTAGTCGCTGGGACCCACGTCGCTCGATGCCGCCGTTGCTGCTCAAGTGCCGGTAGTGCAGGCCGTAGGCGTTCTTGCGGCTGCGGGTCTGGTCGTAGTACAGCTCGAACAAGGGCGTGGTGTAGATGCCGAAGCCGGCCTTCACGAAGCCTTTGTAGAGCTTCTGTTGCGCCAGCTGGATGTTGAGCTTGGCGGCCTCGATGCTGTCCACACGCGCAGGCACATCGGCCTTCACGGGCAGCATCATGTAGGTCATCGGCGTTACCGGCAATACGGTATCGATGCTCTCGGGCCGCAGGTCGATCTTCTGCACGAAGCCGATGACGGGATTGTAGACGCTGTTGATGTAGTACTCACCGCCGGGCGTGTTGCCTTCGGTCTGGGCGGAGGTCGTCGTAACGCTGAGCGCCAGGATGGAAAGGAGGAGGCTGTGCTTCTTCATCGCGCTCATTTGTTGCCACCACCGGGCATGGGGTATCTCGGGTTGTTGCTGTCCTTCAGGTGCCCGTTGCTGCACCTCGCTCTGTTCGATCGTGGCGAGCCGTCGTCGGGCCTCCTCCACCAGTTCGGGATAGGTGCAGTGCTCGATCACGCTCTGCAACGTGGTCTTCGCCTGGAAGCGGTCATCGAGCTGCACGTACACATCACCCAGCAGGATGAAGCCCTTGGCCTTCCAGTAGTCGTAGCTGGGGAACTTCTTCGCCAGGTCGAACACTTCCGTCTCGGCCTCGCGGTATTTGGCTTCTGCAGGTGCTTGATGTAGGCCATGTTGTACTTGGCCTCGGCGCCCGTGGCGTTCCGGCTGTCCTTGGCCACGGCCTTGAACTTGGTATAGGCCACATCGAGTTCGTTGCGGGCCAGTGCGCCGATGGCGGCCACCAGCCCGGCCTCCAGTCTTCAGGTCGGCGTTCGCATCCGGGTTCTTCAGCACCTTGTCCGCCGCCTTGCCGGCATCATCCGTGCGCTCCATGTTCTTCAGGCAGCGCATCTGCCCCACCTGCGCGGCCAGGACGTTCTGCGGGGCCGCGGCCTTGGCCTCGAGCTGTTCGAAGCGCGACAGTGCGCCTTCCCACCGCTTGTCGCGATACAGGATGTCACTGGCCGCGTACAGCGAAGCCTCCATGTACTGCCCGGCATCCCGCGCGATCACCTCTTCGAACTTCGGCAAGCGCCTCGGCATCCTTCTTCGCGCGATACAGGCAATCCGCACTGAAGAAGATGGCGTTCAGGGTGAAGGCACCGCGCGGGTATTTCGCGAGATAGTCCTGGAAGGCGCCGACGGCCGCATCGCAATTCTCTGCGTTGTACAGCTGCTCGGCGCTGCGGTAGTACTTCTCGTCCAGGTCAAGCGTGCTCGCATCCACGAAGGAGAGCGTCGGCACATAGGCTTCGTATTCGGCCACCTTGCCCTGGTCCACGTAGATGCTCTCCAATCCGGCGAGCGCTTCGCGACTTCCGTCCACCGTGGGATACTTGGCGATCACGGCCTTGAACTCCGCGATGGCCTTGTCCACCTGCCCCTGGCGGCGATGGATGAGGGCGGCCTGCAGCATGCTCTTCTGCATGTGCGGACAGTTGGGATGCTGCTCGACCACCTGCATGTAGTACTTCAGCGCCTGCTCGTCCTTTTCCTGGTTGATGTAGGTCTCGGCGAGCTGGAACTTGGCATCCGCGGCGTACTGGCTGTTCGGCTTCTCATCGAGCAGCTTCTTCAGCGTGGCGATCTTGGCGTCGTATTGCTTTTCGAGGCCCTGGCACACGCCTTTCTGGTACAGCGCGTAATCGCGGGCGGGCGTGCCGGCGGCCATGGCATCGTCGTACCACTTGATCGCCGTGGGTTCATCCTTGTTCACGAAGTAGCAATCGCCGATGCGCACCATGGCATCGGCCTTCTGATCCTTGTTGATGCCGCTCGCACCCACGAAACGCCGGAGTGATGTGGCCGCCTCGTCGTACTGCTTCAGCCGGAAGTAGGAATAGCCCATGCTGTAGCTGGCCTGCTCGTAGAGCGCAGTGGCGTATGCGCCGCTGCTGTTGCGCAGGTCGTCGTACTTCTTCAGCGCATCCCTGTACTCCTCCTGCGCATAGTAGCTCTCCCCCTGCCAGTAGTGCGCCTTCGCGTTGGTGCTCTTGTCCACCGGGTATTTCAAGCTCTTTTCAAAGAACAGCGCCGCATCCTGGAACTTGCGGCCTTCATACAGCTCCACACCGCGGTTGAACGCCAGCTCCTGATACACTTCCTGTAGCTGGATGTCCTTGCTCTTGATCGCGTCCAGCGCTTCCAGGGCCGATTCGTAGTTCTTCGTCTTGAGGAACACGTTCAGCAGGAATTGCTGCGCCTCATCGTGCCGGGGTGAATTGGGGAAGGCCTTGAGATAGTCGCGCAGGGCCATGATGGCCTCGTTGTAGGGATCGAAGCTCAGTTCGTAGGCCAGCTTGGCGTAGTTGAAGAGCGCATCCTCGGTGACCTTCGGATCCTTGCCCAGGTCGTAGGCGCGCTTGAAGGCGGTGCGGGCGTAGTTCTTCTCGTTCAGTTGCAGGTAGCAGTCGGCCATGTGGTAGGCCGCCAGTTGCGCCAGGCTATCCTCTGCCGGCTGGTTACCGCGGCTGGCCACCAGGTTGAATTGATCGAGCGCTTTTTTGAATTCGCCGTTCTTGTAGAAGACGTAACCGGCGATGTAGCGGTCGCCGCGCTCGAGGCCGCCGCGTTGCACGCTTTTTTCCAGATACGGTTGCGCCTCCTTGTACTGGCCGGTACGGTAGTACGCCTCGCCCGCGAGCCGGTTGATGTCGCCGGTGCGCTTGGTGCCATCGGGGTCGGCCAACAGCGGCTTGGTGTATTCCAGCAGTGCATCGTAATGCCCTTGCAGGAATTGGATCTGCGCGATGTAATACGGCACCACCCGCCCGAAGGCCTCATCGGTCTTCAGCTTCTCGAAACCGGCAAGGGCGGTCTCGTAGTTCTTGCGGGTGTAATGGATGTGCGCGGTGTAGTAGGTGGCGGAGGTGGCATAGGGACCTGTGCCGTCCTTCACCTTGGAGAAGTCGGCCAGTGCTGGATCGTAGTGGTCCTGCTGGAAGTGGGCATAACCGCGCTTGAAGTGGAACTCCTCGCGGTCCGTTACGCCGAAGGCATTGGGATCCACCTTGGCGGCGTAGGCCAGGGCATCATCCCAGCGCTTCTGGTTGAAGTAATGACGGAAGAGTTCGAGGTTGATCGCAGGCACGTGAAAGCTCTCCGGGTGCGCATCGATGAAGCCGAGAGGCGGTTGCTGGCGTCGTTGTGGTACAGGCGCACAGCGCAGATGGCGCTGTAGAACTCGGCCTCGATGCGGCTGGGATCGTGTTTGTCGCGGATGCGGCCCACCACCTGGTCGCAGGTGTATTGGGCTGCGGCGTACTTGCCCATGTCGAAGAGCTCGTGGGCCCTCACCAGATCGGCGTCGGCATGCTCGAAGTGGGCCGGTCGTTGGGCAGCTGCGGGGAGCAGCACGGCAGCGAAGCCCACCGCGGCCAGGAAGCGGATGGGGACAACTTGGGAAAGGTGCATCATCAGGGGATCAAAGTTGCCGGGACGGTGGGGGGGCATCGGTCGTTCGGGGGTGTACTTATCCACGCGAGGGTGTTCACGTGAAGGCGATCATTATGCCAACTACAACGTCGAAGTGCCCTTCCGAATTTCTTCCTTTGGCGTCGGTCTGCCCACAGCCCTTCGCCGCCTCAGGCTGCAAGCTTCAGCCTCAGGCTTAACCGGTCTAAAGCCTGCGGCCTGAGGCCTGTGGCCTGAAGCCCAGAACCGCAATTCCACGCACATGACCACCTCCTCCCCCATCATCGAGCTCAACGACGTCAGGATCTTCCAGCGGGAGAACCTGGTGCTGAACAACGTGGACTTCACCGTGCACAAGGGCGAGTTCCTCTACCTCATCGGCCGCACGGGCAGCGGCAAGAGCAGCTTGATGCGCACGCTCTATGGCGATCTGCCGCTCACGCATGGCGAAGGGCATGTCTGCGGATTCGACCTACGGAAGCTCAAGCGGAAGGAAGTGCCCTTCCTGCGCCGGAAGCTGGGCATCGTGTTCCAGGACTTCCAGTTGCTGAGCGACCGGAACGTGATGGACAACCTGGTGTTCGTGATGAAGAGCACGGGCTGGAAGGACACCAAGGCCATGAACGACCGCGTGCAGGAAGTGTTGGTGCAGGTAGGCCTGGGGAACAAAGGCTACAAAATGCCGCATGAGCTCAGCGGTGGCGAGCAGCAACGCGTGAGCATCGCCCGTGCCCTGGTGAACCATCCGGAGCTCATCATCGCCGATGAGCCCACGGGGAATCTGGATCCGGAGACCACCGAAGAGATCCTCGACCTGCTCTACACCATCAGCCAGGGCGGCAGCAGCGTGATCATGGCCACACACGACTACACGCACATGAAGAAGCTGAACGCCCGCGTGGTGCGCTGCGAGGAGGGGAAGTTGTTGGAGTTGAGCGCTACGGCGACTACCTGAACGCTTTAGCCGCAGAGACGCGAAGGCGCGGAGAAGACATGGTGATACTTCCGGTGTTGGAACTGATCGCTACTGTAACTATCTGAACTTTTTAGCCGCAGAGACGCGGAGACGCGGAGAAGCTTGGTTATCATTTCGGCGTTGAAGCGGAGTGCTCCTGGGCTACCTGAATGTAAGAGCCGCTGAGGCCTGCCTACCGGACAGGCGGGCGCTGAGATGATGGGCTCATTCACTGAAGGACGAGTACGAGCCGAACAACCGTAAGTTCACTTGATCAACTTCATGATCGCCTCGGCGTTGCGCTTGTTGCTGAAGCGTTGCTCCAGCACTGTCGTGCGCTTCTCGATCATGGCACCATCGGCGGGCTGCGCCATGCAGGCCTGAATGCTCAGGCGCATGCGCTCCGGATCGTCGTGCACATGGCAGAGGTCCTCCAGACCGGTCTCCTGCACCATGGGGGAGTTGCACACCACATGTCTTCCCTGGAACAGGCAGAGCAACAGCTTCAGTTTGATGCCGGTGGCCTGGAACGTGGGCAGCACGTTCACTTGCGCGGCCTTCACCAGTGCGGTGATCTCGTCCGTTGGGATGTTCTCGCGAAGCTTCACGTTGTTGCTCTTCGCCACGGCGCTCCGCAATTCGCTGCTGGCACCGCTGCCCGCGATCACCAGCGGGATCGGCAGACCTGCGAAGACCTCCTTCACCAGCCACATGGCGGCCTGATCGTTCTCCGGCACACTGAGCGCGCCGTGGTACAGGCAGAAATCGCCCAAGCCGGCGGGCACGTCCACCTTCTCGCTCGGGTGAAAGGCCGGGAGATGCTTCACATGGCGGAAATGCCGCGCGAAATGCTGCACGTCGTTCGGGGAGATCGCCAGGATCTGGTGGGCCTCGGCGAGCACGGGTTCGAACTTCTTCAGCTTCTTGGCCTCGTTCACGAAGTAGGTGCGCTTGAAGGCGCCACGCTCGGCCTTGGCCAGGGCATCGTAATACTCGTGCTCGACGTTGTGCGTGCGCACCATGCGCTTGCGGCCAGCGAGCCGTGCATCGCCAAGGTGGAAGCAGGAATGCAGGCCTTCGAACAGGATCGGATGGCGGTCCTCCAGTAAACGGTCCACCAGTTCATCGCTGCGGCGGCTCACCACCACGTACGGCAGGCTGTTCAGCAGCTGATGCTTTCCGGTGTGTCGCTCGTAGTAGTGCACCGATTCACAGACCTGGCCAAGCTCCAGAGCCTGCCCGCGCCCATACTCGAAACAATGCAAATGCACCCGCACACCCAGATCGTGCAAGGCCTTCGCCTTGTAATACACGTCGATCACGCCGCCGTAGTTGGCCGGCCAAGGCACATCGAAGCTGACGATATGTAAATGACGTTCGGTCAAGAGTTCCTCAGCACCGCGATCAGTTTGTTCATCTCCCGCTCTCCATCCAGTTCGCGGGCGGCGAAAGTAGCGTTGGTGCGCAAGCGGGTGAGATGACCGGGATCAGCCATCAGTGCCTTGACCTCCGTAGCGATGCGACCGGGGTCCGGAGCGGGGATCACAATGCCGGCGTCGTATTGGCCGCACGATGGCGGCCACTTCGGGCAGGTCGGTGGCCAGCACCGGTATACCCGCGTGCAGGTAGTCGAAGAGCTTGTTGGGCAGGCTGAAGCGGTAGTTCAGGTTGCTGTCCTTGTCCAGCGTCAAGCCCAGGTCGGCGTTGCGCGTGAAGTCCATCATGCGCTCGTAGGGCATCTTCCCCAGCAGCCGAACGCGATCCTCCAGTCCGTGCTCCTTCACCATGCGCTGCAGCACGGGCCAGGCATCGCCCCCGCCGATGATGAGCAGCAGACAGCCGGGAAGCTCCATCATCGCCAGCACCGCCTCCTCCGCGCCTCGTTCCACATTGATCCCTGCGCCCTGCATCACCAGGATGAACCTATCGTCGGGCAGGTCGAGTGCCGCCCGCGACGGCAGCGGCCCCAGTTCCCGCCGCATGGGGATGTTGCGCACCACGTGCAGCTCTTTTCCGTAGCGCTCGCGGTAAGCGTTGACTATGCTTCCGTTCACCGTGATGATCGTCCGCAGCTTTGGGAAGATCCACCGCTCAATGCGCAACCACACACTTCGGACGAACGGCCTGCGAACCAGCTCCGGCACTTCAGTGTAGAACTCGTGCGTGTCGTACACCAGCTTCCGACCGCGGCGTCCCAGGTGGTTCGCGAGCAGCGTATCCAGGTCGTTCGCCACCAGCAGTTCGGCCTTCGCGAAGAGCAGCAAGAGGAACAGCCGCAGGTTGTATTCCGCATAGAACAGCGGGCCCTTGTTGAAGAGCAAGCGGAAGCGGCGCGTCGCATAGCTCCGCTGAATGGCCGCGCTGCCGGGAAGTTTGCGCCCCACCAGCAGCACATCGTAGCCCAGGTGCACCAGCGCTGTACACGTGCGGTGCACACGATTGTCCGTGGCCAGGTCGTTGGTAACGCTGACAATGGCTCGTGGACGGATCTCGGGCATGCGGGGTAAAGTAAACGGGACTGGGCGAGTATTCTTGCCGGATAAGCCCAAGCAAAGCAAAGGGCGTGTACGGAAGCTACACCAAGCACACCATGACCATCGAGCGCAACGTCGACCTGCGGCCCTTCAACACCTTCGGCGTCAGCTGTCGGGCCGCAGCCCTGGCGGCCTTTGCAACGGCCGATGAGCTACGGGCCCTGCTGAAGCATCCGGAACTGCAAGGGCTGGAACGGCTGGTGTTGGGCGGCGGCAGTAACATGCTCTTCACGCGCGACTGGCCCGGTGTAGTGCTGCACAACAGCGTTCCCGGCCTGGATGTGATCGCGGAGGACGATGACAAGGTGACGCTGAGAGCGGGAGCCGGTGTGGTCTGGCACGATCTGGTAATGCATGCCGTCGCGCAGGGCTGGGGCGGTATGGAGAACATGTCGCTGATCCCGGGGCGCGTGGGTGCGGGCCCCATGCAGAACATCGGCGCGTACGGTCAGGAGCTGAAGGACACCTTTGATCATCTAGAGGCCCTGCGCATCAGCGACGGCGAAGTGATCCGCTTCACTGCCGCAGATTGCCGTTTTGGTTATCGTGAAAGCTTCTTCAAACGCGAAGGACGCGACCGGTTTGTGATCATGAACGTGGCCTTCAAGCTGAGCAAGCATCCGCAGGTGAACGTGGGCTATGGCAGCATCAAACAGGAATTGGACAAACACCACATCATCTCCCCCACCATCCGCGACGTGAGCAACGCCGTCATCGCCATCCGCAGCAGCAAACTGCCCGACTTCCGCGTGCTGGGCAACGCAGGGAGCTTCTTCAAGAATCCCACGATCGACGGAAGCGGAAGCGGCACAGGTGCGTGCGATCATCCCCGATCTTATCAGTTACCCGGCCGGGCCCGGGCATGTGAAGTTGGCGGCCGGCCAGCTTATCGAAAAGGCGGGCTGGAAAGGCTTTCGGGAAAAAGGCTACGGCGTGCACAAGGACCAGGCGCTGGTGCTGGTGAACCACGGCGGAGCCACCGGTCATCAGGTGTACGACCTCAGCACCCGCATCCTGGCCAGCGTGAAGGAGAAATACGGCGTGGAACTGGAGCGCGAGGTGAATATCATCTGATCGGGATCCAAGGACGAAGGCAACCTGCGGGCCGGACACCATTGATCTGTGCGAACTTGCGGCCATGCATTCACCCTTGCTCCGCCCCTCGGCCTTGTTACTGATCACCGCCCTCATCGGTGTGATGGTGGGTTGCCGCAAGGATCCAGCGGAGCCGGTAGCACCTGGTAACGGCCCAACTCCTGCCTCGGCGAACGTGCCTCAGTGGGTGCTGGACAGCATCGGGCCCATGATGCCCGGTGCGAACAACCCGCTCACGGTGGAAGGCATCGCTTTGGGGCGTAAGCTGTTCCACGATCCCTTGCTCAGCGACAACTACACGCAAAGCTGCGCCAGCTGCCATGCACAACAGACACGGCTTCAGCGACAGCCTGGCGTTCAGCGTGGGCACCAACGGCGCCACGGGTTCGCGCAATGCCATGGCCGTGATCAACCTCGGCTGGGACGAACACTTCTTCTGGGATGGCCGCCGCCATACGCTTGAAGAGTCAAGCACACGACCCGGTGACCAACCCGATCGAGATGCGCAATACCTGGCCGGTGGTGGTGCAGCGGCTCCAGGCCGATCCCGATTATGTCACCATGTTCGACAAGGCCTTCGGTACCACGCCGATCGACAGCACCCAGGTGGTGAAGGCCATCGCCCAGTTCGAGCGCACATTGATCTCCTTCAACTCGCCCTTCGACCGCTTTCAGTACCTGGGCGACAGCACGGCGCTGAACGCAGAGGAACAGCGAGGCTTGGACGTTTTCATGCGCGACGGGCATTGTGTGGACTGCCACCGTGATCCGTTGTTCGTTGATCATGGCCTGCGGAACAACGGCCTGGACATGGACCCGGTGGACGGTGGCCTAGGCGCGCTAACGGGGAACCCCAACGATATCGGCAAGTTCAAAGTGCCCACCCTGCGGAACATCGCACAAACCGCACCTTACATGCACGATTCGCGTTTCACCACGCTGGAACAGGTGGTGAACTTCTATGCCCATGATGTGCAGATCAACAACCCGCACATCGACGGGCACATGGATCCCTGGCGTTTCGGGCAGGTGAACCTGACGCCGCAGGACGAGGCGGACCTGGTGGCCTTCCTGCGTGCCCTGAGCGATGAGGACTTCCTGAACAACCCCGCGTTCGGTCCGCCCCAGTGACCGGTTGTTGTGCGCGGGGTCGCCCGTGTGCCCCTGCTTCCCATCTTCGCGCCGCCTCCCTGCCGTGTGGCAGGGTAATTGAAACCCGGACCCGTATGCGCAGGCTTCTCCTTTTTTCGCTCGTCGCCCTTCTTCCCTTCCTTCTTCCCGCACAGGAAAAGCTGAAGGACCTCACCGTAAAGGATGCGATCCTCCGCTCCTTCACCGACCTCGGACCGGACAGGCTGAATGGGCTGCAGTGGATCACCGGAACCGAGCAGTACAGCTTTGTGCGGGAGAACGTGCTGATGCGCGGCGGCATCGGCAAGATGGCCGACCTGCCGGTCGTCGACCTGGCGAAGCTGAACGCCGCTCAGCCAAAGGAGGCCGTCATGAAGAACTTCCCGTCCATCACGTGGGAGACGGCCGATCGCTTCCGCTTCGAGCATAACGACCGCATTCAGGTATACAACATCACCTCCGGTGAACTCTCCGAGCGCCTCATGTTGGATGAGAAAGGGGAACGCAACGACATGGATGATGCGGGCACGCAGCTGGCCTACACGTTGGGTGAAGACCTGTACCTCCGCAGCGCAAGCGCAACCACGGGTTCACGTGTGACCTCGGATGGAAGTGATGGTGTGGTGAACGGCCGCAGCGTGCACCGCGAGGAATATGGCATCACCAAGGGAACGTTCTGGAGCCCCACCGGGCAGAAGCTTGCGTTCTACCGCATGGATGAAAGCGCGGTGAGCCCTTACCTCCTGGAGGATATCTCCACGCAAGCCGAGCACCTTCAAGAAGATCCGCTATCCGATGGCGGGCCAGGCCAGCCACACGGTGACCCTCGGCATCTACGATGTCGCCTCGAAGAGCACGCTCGTTCCTGAAGACCAGTGGCGCACCGGACGACTACCTCACCAACATCAGCTGGGACCCTACCGGGAAGTATGTATTCGTCATCCACCTCAACCGCGCGACGGACCACCTCAGTGTGGTGCAATACGATGCCTCCACCGGGAAGGCCCTGCGCACGCTGATCGAGGAGCAGGACGCCAAATGGCTGGAGCCTATGCATCCGTTGACCTTCCTGAAGAAGAGCCCCAGCCAGTACATCTACTGGAGCCAGCGGGATGGCTGGATGCATCTGTACCTGTACGACCTGCAAGGCCGGCCTGATCCGCCAGCTGACCAAGGGCAACTGGGTGGTGCAACGCATCATCGAAGTGGATGAGAAGAGCGGGAACGTGTATGTGGAAGGCACGGACCTGATCGATCCGAAGGATCCGAAAGGCGCCATGGAAACGCACGTGTACCGTGTGGAACTCGCCAACGGCCGCACCACGCGGCTCACGCGCGACCCCGGCACACACCACGCTCAGCTCAGCAGCAACGGCCGTTACCTCATCGACAACTGGAGCAGCACCACGGTACCCGGCCGTATCGAAGTGCGCGACGCGGTGAAAGGCGGCGTGATGAAGACCCTGGTGACCAGTCGTGATCCGCTCGCTGGTTACAACGTGGGCACGGTGGAACTGCTCTCCATCCCCGGCGAGAACGGTGACCGCTTGAACGCTCGCCTCATCAAACCCAAGGGCTTCGACAGCCGCGGGTCGTATCCGGTGCTCATCTACGTGTACAACGGCCCGCATGTGCAGCTGGTCACCAACTCCTACCTCGGCGGTGCATCGCTCTGGATGATGCACGCCGCCCAACGCGGGTACCTGGTCTTCACTGTGGATGGCCATGGCAGCGAGAACCGTGGCCGCGACTTCGAACAGGTCGTACACCGGCAGCTCGGGTGTGGTGGAAGTGAAGGACCAGATGAAAGGTGTGGACTACCTGAAGAGCCTGCCCTATGTGGATAAGGAACGCCTGGCCGTGCATGGGTGGAGCTTCGGCGGGCACATGACCACCGCCATGCTGCTGCGTTCACCCGGCACCTTCAAGGTGGGCGTGGCCGGTGGACCTGTGATGGACTGGAGCATGTACGAGGTGATGTACACCGAACGCTACATGGATACCCCCGCGGAAAATCCGGACGGCTACGCGAACACCGCGAATCCGCCGAAGGCCGGGGAGCTGCAAGGACAGACCTGCTGGTGATCACCGGCGGCATGGATGACACGGTGCTGCCCGAACACAGCTTCACCTTCCTGAAGAGCTGCGTGGAGAAGGGGGTGCAGGTGGACTTCTTCGACTACCCCGGCCACGGCCATAACGTGCGCGGCAAGGACCGCGTGCACCTGTACACCAAGGTGCTGGACTACATCGATTCGGCGATACAGACGCGTCCGTAGTTCCGTTCAACGACGTTGAGCCAATTGGATTCCACGTTCAGCCTTTCATCTGTTGCCCGGCAAGCGCAACCGTACGCTACTTTGCGCCAAACAACCTGAAGATGCGAACAACTTCTACGCTGCTGTCCCTGCTCCCTTTGGCGCTATTCGCGCAGACCACTTGGAACGTGGAGGCCGGTGGCTCCCTTTCCGACCCGAACAACCTTCCCTACTATGATCCCATGGAACTGGTGATCAACGTCGGGGACATTGTTACGTGGACCAATGTGCAGGGCTCACACAACGTGAATGGCCAGTTGAACCTGTTCCCCAACAATCCGCAGGGATTCGGGAGCGGCCAGCCCGCCGGAGCACCGTGGGTCTATTCCCACACCTTCACCCTCCCAGGCGAGTACCTGTACCATTGCACGGTGACCTTCCAGGGACAAGCGCACAGCACGACCCAACATGGCATGATCACGGTGGTGCAACCACAGAGCGTCACGGAACGAAACGGAGCTGGGTGCGTTGACCCTCTTCCCCGTTCCCGCGGGCAACACGATCACCGTCGAACTGGATGGCGGAGCATTGACACAGGCTGACGTGATCGGTGTGGATGGCCGCATGGTGCGGAGCGTTCCGTTGACCTCGGTCCAACGCGCAGTGATCAGCTTGGAGGGGATCCGGACAGGTCGCTATTTCCTTCGCCTTACGGACCGGTCCGGCCGCATGCTGGTCCGTCCGTTCGTGAAGGACTGATCACGCGCTAAGGCACGATCAACAGGCGGACGGCCGTGACGTTCCCGCCCTGCTCCATTCGCACGGAATACGCCCCGGGCTGCAGGTCCGACGGCTCGAACACGAAGGTGTGCTCGCCCTTGGCGAGCGCACCTTCATGCATTTGTAACACCTGCCGACCGGTGGGATCGACCAGGTTCAGCAATGCCGCGCCTCCCGCAGAACGCACACGGATGCGCGCGGAACCGACCACAGGGTTGGGGTACACGAACAGCACATCCTCCTCCTGCTGCGCGGTGGGCCTCACACCGGTCTGCCCATCCAGCGGCACGGCCAGCGCACCCACGGACCCGATGCCCAATCGCGCAAGTGCGCGGAAGTAGGGTTGATCGATGTACTGCACCAGATCGTTCACCGTGTGGTAGTACGGGTTGCCGTCGTTATCGAAATCCTCGATGATCAGTACCGCGCCATAGCCCTCGTTCCAGAACGATGCGTGATCGCTGTAGGTGGCACCAGGGTTGTTCACGGCGATGGGGAGGTTCAGTCCGTAGGTGGTGTTCACCATCAGCACACTGTCCTTGATGGCGATGCTGTTGGCGATGGGTCGCACGTGCACGCGCCCGAGACCGTCGCTGTCGCCATCGTAGCTGATCGCATCGAGGTTGATGGTAGCCACGAGCTCCTCGTCGTTCGCGGCGGCGGCCCCGGCGTAGTAACCGCTTCCCAACAGCCCATACTCCTCCTCATCCCACAGGGCGAACACGATGGTGTTCTCGAAGTCGAAGGGTGAAAGCACCCGCATGGCCTCCAGCACGGCCACCGTCCCGCTGCCGTCATCATCCGCCGCAGGCGACGCCACAGGTCCGCCCGGCATGGAATCGTAATGACCGCAGATTATCACCTTCCGCTCTGGATGCACCAGACCCGGCTTCTCCGCGATCACGTTCTCACCCGTCCCCCCACTGAACACCTGTATCGTTGGCGTGTACCCCATCGACGCCATCCGCTGTTGCAACCAATCGGCGGCGATCGCATTACCCGGGCGCGACTTGTTGCGGCTGTCGATGAGCACGGGACCGTTGCCCACATCCACGGGCAGTTCACCGGAAAGCAGGCGCAGGTCCAGTATCAGCGAATCGATGTTCACGGCGTTGATCGCCGCTTGAACGCTCGGGTCCTGGGCGGATACCGTTCGCACAAGGAACAGCAGGGCCGATCCGACGACCACGGAACGCATCATCTTCTTCATGGCGACAAAATAATCCGGAGGAGGTCCTTTCCGGGAGAGAACATCTGCGAATGTTGAACGTCAACGAGCGATGAACAAGCGCACCGCGGGCAGCGTTGAACCATTTCCATCGATCCCCGAGAGCTGATAGGACCCGGTGGAAAGACCGGATGCGCTGCCCGCGCCGGAGGAACGTCCAGTGCGCACGACCCTGCCCATCGCATCCGTCATCCGCCAGGACCCGATCCGTGCTTGCGGACGGAAGTGCACGGCTCCTGTTGAAGCATCATACCAGGCCCAAGGCCTGGACTCCTTCGTCGATGCATCGTCCACTCCGGTAACATCCATGATCATCGCCTTCCGGTAACGCACCACGCCTGCAGCGGGATCGCTCCACACGATGTGGAAGACGCCATCGGCAAAGGCCACATCCGGCGTTTTCTGCGCTCCGGCGACGACCACGTTCACGGTATCGGGTGCATGCAATCCGTTGATGCCGTTCACGCTCCAGCTGAAGAGCACTTCCGTCTGCGAGCCCACGGTCTGCTGCCACACGATGCCCAGCGTGTCGCCGCTGCCCGCTATGCGCGGGAAGTTCTGCTGCACGTTCATGGCCTGGTCCGGGTGCACATTGCGCACAGATCCCACCGAAAGGTCCGTCGCACCCGCACCGCCAACGAACACCTTATTGCCATTGTCCGCGCCGGAGAGGAATACGTACCGCAACGAATCACCGCTCAGGTATCCATCCGGCCCGCTCGATGGGCAGGCGTTCAGCACCCAGACCGTGGGGTCGATCTCCGCCCCTACCGGAAACATAGTACCATCGTCCGTAGAGCTCGCCGCCCAGATGGTCCGGATGTTGGAGCCCGCATTCCGGTACATGGCCACTACATGATCCGCTCCAGCAACGATCTCGCCGGTGCAACAATCGCACACTTCGCCGGGCGCGAATGGTGCACTGACCTGCACAGGCGGCTGGAAAACGTCGTTCTCCATGCGCACCACCACCTGCCGGGGATCCATATATCCAGAAGTGAACTCCATGTATTCGATCACGGGTCCAACACCCGGGATCACGGACACGGACGGGAATCGGGACACCAGGCTGTCCGGTGAGCTCACGCGGATGGTGTCAGACCAGGTGAGGCCACCATCGTCGCTCATACGCGCATAGCAGGGAGCCGTTTCCTCCGGCGTGGCCTTGAACACCATCCACACATTGTTCTCGTCCGAGGCGATGCTGCTGCCCATCCAGTCGGCCACGGCAGGCGCAATGCCAGCGGGCGTCAACATCACCGGTGTGTTGAACGAACCGTTCACCGCGACGGACAGGTAATTCGCAGCAGGGCCTGTTCGACCCCACAACACCACCGGCTGCGCATCCGCGTTCAGCGCGATCCGCGGACGCAGGTAGCCCAGCGCTCCCGGGCCGATGTCCTGCACCTCACCATAGCTGATCGCGGTAAACTGGCCGAAACAGGCCGTGGTCGCCAACAGGAAGAACAGGACGCTGGAGGGCGTCATCAAGGAATGATCACGTGAACGCATGCCTAAAGATGGGCGATCCGTCGGAAGTTCGGACAACAGACCGGCCGACAGACCGCGGAGACGGACACGACCCGCCTTATCGCAGGCTTACGACACGCTGCACGAAAGTGCGCTCCCGGGTGTGAATGGCCACGAGATAGGTGCCACGACCCGGAGGTAGCGTTACCCGCCATTGGCGGTCCCTTGAGGCTTCGCGTCTAGCAATGAGCTTGCCCGCCATGTCGTACACGTCGGCACCGGTGATGCGCTCGCCCAGGCCCAGAATGTTCAACACGCCATCCATCAAGGGATTGGGCGCGATGCGCACGCCCAGTTCAGCCAGGTCGTCCACGCCCACGCTCAGGTCGCTCAGCGTATCCTCCTGTACCAGGAATGGCGTATTGTCCGCTGCGAGGTATTTGTTCCGGAAGAGGTCGATCTCCGGACTGTTGAAGGCGAACATCTCCTCCATCCATTTCGGCGGGGAGCTTTGGTACCACACGCGTGCGTGCACGTTCACCAGTCCGGTGAAGCCGTTCATGGGAACATGGTAGTGCACGATGTCCGAGCCGCTGCCTTCCACGCCCATATCATCCTTGTTGAAGTCCACATCACCTGCGTTGACGTTCGCGATGTAGCTGGTATCGTAGGTGATGTGCGAAGTGCTGAAGAGTTCGGGCACCAACCGGTTGTCCTTCAGTTTCACATCGGCGCGTTCGAGCACGGTCGTCTTATCGCCGTTCACATCCCCCATCACCATCTCATAGATCTGCACTTGATCGGCCGCAGTGATCACATCATGATGCGGTTCCCACGCTGCATCATGTCCCACCACCTCATAGCTGCTGTCCCAAGCACCGTTGCGATAGAGCGTGTCGCCCGTTGCATTGGTGACCAGGAGTTCCACCCATGCCCTGCGTGCGGGGTAACCGCTGGGGAACTTGTGTCCGGCCAGGTTGATGAGCCGCACATCCACGAAAGCCGTGTCCGCGTCGCGATAGGCCATTCGCGCATCCACCAGCAAGCCGTTGCGCAACATCCGCTCGGTGCGGTTGATCGTGCTGTCGAACTGCGTCGTATCCGCTGTGAGTCCGAACTCCTCGATGTTGTTCCTCAGCATGCTCAGCATGAAGGTGTTCGCCCCGGCGAATTGGTGCAATCCGAAGGGGCTCTTGGGTTGCAGGAAGATGTAGTTCGCGGACAGCACCACCCCATCCTCAATGCGTGGCACGTGACATCCCTGGCAGCTGATGCCTTCCGTGGGGTGCTCCTCCGGATTGAACTTGGAATTGAGCCATTCGTGGTAGGTGGCCTGTTCCACGAAGGTGCCACCGGTGAAGTTGCCGCTCAGGTCTGCCGTTTCCGTGATGAGCGTATGGCAGCCCGCGCACAGGCCGCCCTCGGTCACATGCGCACCATACTGGGGTGTGTATCCGACGAAGGCGGTCATGGGTGACCCGAAGATGTCCGCATCGGCATAGGGACCATACAAAGGTCTGTTCAGCGTATCGAACTTCAGGTTGCCGGAGAAGAGCAGTCCACTGCTATCCGCGCTTTGGATGTGGCAGGGCACGCAGCTCACGCCATCGAGGCCGAGCGGATCCTGCTCGAGTTCGGCGATGGAATACGGGCCATGGCCGAGCATGTGTTTGTCATGGCGGCCTGCGGGGGCGTGGCAGCTGGTGCACTTGTCCTCCAGCAACGCTTGGTGGCCGGGGTTCACCAGCCCTTCATGGCTCACTTTGGCGCGCCAGAACGGGTCGCGGGCGCTGTTGGCCATCATGGTACTGCGCCAGTCATCCACCACGTTCACATCGGTGCCGCTCTCCTGGGTGTAACCTGCGAAACCTGTGGGATCATGCCCGTGGCATCCGCTGCAGGTGCCGCTGGTCTTGAAGTAGGTGTTCTCATCAAAGGGCAGGCCTGTGCCGCGTTCGAACGCCTCCAGTTCCTCCTGCGTATGGAAGGCAGGGGCCACCGGAACGCTGCCCTGGTTCCACGAGATGAAGAGGGCCAGCATACCGCCCAACAAGGCCAGCATCGCGGTTCTGCGGAGCGTAACGGATGGGGTCATGCAGGATGGGGATGATGCGGACGCAAGTTAGGAGGGCCCGGTGCTGTGCGCTTGCCTGAACCCTGCCTTCCTTGGGTTTCAACGCAGAATATGCCTACGCTGTTCGCAGAGTCCTTAACTCCGAACCCACTGCGGCCATCAGGTCGCGCACATGGGTGGCCTGCATGCTGAAGGGCACGCCGGCCGCGGCGTAGATATCCGGCAACGGACGGGTGTACCCCAGCTTCAAGGCATTGATGTACTGGCCCACCGCCCATGCCGCATCTCGCTTCGCGTTGCGCCAGATGCCGATGGCCCCGAGCTGGGCGATGCCGTATTCGATGTAATAGAACGGCACCTCGAAGATGTGCAGCTGCTTCTGCCAGAGAAAGGCCCGCTCATTCTCCAGACCGCTCCAGTCCACCACATTCCCGCTGAAGCGTTGGTGCGTGGCGATCCAGGCCTCGGTCCGTTCCGCATGGGAATGCCCAGGGTTCTCATAGAGCCAATGCTGAAAGGCATCCACCGTGGCCACCCAGGGCAGTATGGTGATCACGCGCTCGAGCTGCTCCCGCTTCGCGCGTTGGCATTCAGCGCTGTCGGGATAGATCCGGTCCCAGTGCTCCATGGTCAGCAGTTCCATGCTCATGCTGGCCAGTTCGGCCACTTCGCTCGGAAAGCTCTTGAAGCCGGTGATCGGCAGCGGATGTGTCAGGAAGGAATGCACCGCGTGTCCCCCTTCGTGCAACATGGTGGTCACGTCGTCCGTGGTGCCAACTGCGTTCATGAAGATGAAGGGTGCGCCACTTTCGTAGAGCGGATAGTTGTATCCGCCGGGCGCCTTTCCATCGCGGCTCGCCAGGTCCAGGCGGCCATTGGCCTGCATGGTGCGGATGCAGTGAGCGAAGTAGGGATCCAGGCGGCCGAACACATCGATCGTGAGGTCGATGAGCTGCTTTGGTTCGCTGAACGGCTTCAGCGGAGGAAGTCCGGTGGTATCCACGGCGAGGTCCCATGGCCGCAGTGTTTCCAGGCGCAGCGACCGTTGGCGCTCCTGCTGCAATTCGCTCACGAGCGGCACCACCTCGGCTTCCACGGCCGCATGGAAGGCGCGCGCGTCGGCCGGGGAATGATCGAAGCGCCCCATGGCGCTATACATGTGGTCGCGATAATTGGCGAAGCCTGAATTCAGGGCGATGGTGTGTCGCCGCTCCACCATGCGATCGAAGAGGGCATCCAGCTTATCACGGTCCTGCGCGCGTCGGGCGGCGATCAGCCGGTAGGCTTGTTCGCGCCTGGCGCGATCGGTGTCCTCCAGGATGGCGGCGGCCTTCGGCAGCGTGATCTCCTTTCCTTCCCACAACACGGACATGGCCCCGATGGTGGTGCCGTATTCCTGCGCCATGTTGCGCAGCTCCGCCTGGATGGGCACATTCGCTTCGCGGAAGATCCGCAGTTGTTCGCGGATGCCCCTGAGGTATACCGGATAGCCTTCGCCGGAGAGCTGCTCAGTCAACGGCGAAGCCATCAGCTTGCGCTGGAGCTTGTCGGTCCAGGTCTCAACAGGGGGGAGCACCTCGCTCGTGAAGTCCTCGTATCGCTTGCTGGCCGCAGCACTGCGCGTATCGAGGGTCATGCGGATGTAACGCCATCCACCTTCTTCGCTCAACGCCGCCTCCAGTTCGCTCAGGTCCAGCAGCCAGCGCTGCAATTCCTCTTTCGAGGAAAGATGACGATCAAGGAGTTCCGTGAAATAGATCGATACCGAGGCCCAGTCGTCTACAACAAGGTCTTGAGGCAAATAGTGCCTTTCCGCTTGCAGGGTCGTGCTCATGCGGACCGCTCAGCTGCCGCGCTGGCCTCCACGACGCACAGCGGCGGCTTTGGAACCGCCTCCTGCCTTCTGTCCGGCCTTCTTCGCGGCCATGTCGGGCTTGGCCTTCGCGGCCTTCTTGGCCTTGGCCTCCTCTTTCGGCTTGTCGCCATCGTCGGCCCCTTTCTTCTTCTTGTCCTCCTTCTTCGCCAGTTCACCGGCCTTCAAGAGCAGTGCGTACCAGGTGAAGAGCTTGCGAACGTCACTTGGATAAATGCGTTCGTGATCAGCGGTGGGCAACACATCGGTGAGGGCGGTCCACAGCGTCTTGTCATCCTCCTTGGGATCAGCGGAAGCGCCGCCCTTGGCCTTGTCGAACAGTTTGGCCAGCACGTCCTTCAGCAGCACATCATCACCGGTGGTGAACATGCTGATCTCCTCCAGGGAGCTCACACGCACACTGGTAGGCACGGGGATGCGCTTGCCATCGCCCAGGGATTCAGCGATGATGGCCTGACGGCCTTGTGCTACTACGCGGTAAAGGCCGCTCTTGCCGGTTACGGAGATGATCTTGGTGAGGTCCATGCGGATGATTTGACGGAACAAACATAACCACGGTACCGAACGAATGGTGGAAGGTGTTTTCTTCGGGACGCCGTAAGGTCTCACCTGACGCAGGTGTGCCCTTGGCCCCCCACAACATGACAGACACCATGGATCATCATCCGGCCACTCTTCGCACGGACCGGACCTGGGAGTTGAGGATATTCCTGATATGCCTGTTGGTACGACTTGCCTTCATCGGCGTATCTGAAAAGCTGGGCCTCGACCTGGACCGTGACTCCGCCATCTACGATGCACAAAGCGATGCCGTGCTCGCACATGGCGACTTCGACTTTCAGGCGCCACAGTTCACTATGGCCCCGTTGTATGCGAGCTATCAAGCCTTGCACAAGTGGCTCTTCGGCGGGTATTGGAAATGGTCACTTGGCTTGATCCAACTGCTTTTGTCGGCGTTATCGGGGGTGATCATCTTCCGCATCGCCAAGCGACTGTTCGATCGCCCCACGGCCCTGATCTCGGCGGCGGTCTACGCGGTGTTCCCCCTCACGCTGGTGTGGGTGAACACCTTCGCGCAGGACATGCCGTTCCAGATCAACCTGATCTTCTTCCTGTATGTACTGATGATGGCATTGGAAAAGGAAAATTGGGGTTGGACAGGCCTGGCCGCCTCGCTGTTCGCGATCACGTTCCTCACGAAGAGCCACATCCTGATGTTCGCACCGTTCGTGCCGCTGATCATGTGGTTCAACATGAAGGGAACGGCTCTACGCCGGATCGCTCATGCGGGTCTCTTTGCCATGGTCAGCTTCGCCTTCACGCTGCCGTATGGCCTTTATCAGTACAACAAGCATGGCCAGTATGTGCTCAGCAGCACGGGCCAGGGCGGGCATTTCCTGTGGGGCCACAACGAGGATACCTACCGGTTCATCGTGGACCCACCACCGCTCGGCAGCGATGAACATCGCCGCATCCTGAACATGGACTTCAACGTCCTGCACGAACTGGAGGACACGCTATCGAAAGTGGGCGTGAAGCAGCGGCAGTTGATCTACATGGAAGCCGCCAGAAAGTGGTGCCGGGAGAATCCGTCCAAGGTGTGGAAGCTCGCCGTGTACGATCTGTGGTACTTCCTCTTCCCGGGCGTGAACTACCATCACTATTCCTTCACGAACTGGCTGATCACCTTCCTGCTCTCAGTGCCGATCTATTTCCTCGGCTATATCGGCATAGTGCGTGCCCTGTGCATGAACTGGCGGAAGCATCTCTTCATCGTCGGGCTGATCGTGTGCATGCTCGTGCTCAGCGTGGGCTTCTTTGTGCAGAACCGGTTCCGCACGATCACGCTGGAGCCGTACTACATCATTTACGCCGGTGCAACGGCGGTATGGTTGACGCGACGCTGGAAGCTGGCCGATCGCTATCCGCGCTGGGCGGCGTTCCTCGGGCCGGAATAAGGTCGTTGACAGGTCTGCCCTGACCCGTAGCGGATCATCGCACGCGTTCCATCAGTATGAAGAAGATCATGCGGAAGCCCAGGCGGACGGCCTTCCAGATCTTGCCGGTGATCTTCGAGGTGCCCACGCGCTGGCGGTAGTTCACTGAAATCTCCACCGTGCGCAGGTCCGCTTGCAGGGCCCGGATCATGAGTTCCACGGAAAAATGCGAGCCATTGACCGATAAACGGTGCTTGATGCGTTCGTAGGCGGAACGGTGAAGCAATTTGTACGTGCAGCCCACGTCCGTGAGCGATGGGCCGTTGAACAGGTACTCGAGGAACTTGGCCACGGCCCAGTTGCCCATGCGGATGGCAAACCCCATGTTGGCACCGGACCAGATCAACGCCCGGGAGGTCCGTGTGCCGAAGACCACCTCGAAGTCCTCTGCATAGATCAGCAACTTCTCGATGTCCTTGGCCATGAACGTGCCATCCGGCTCAACGGTCACAATGATCTCGCAGGTTGCCTCGCGCATACCACGCTGCAGCGCAGCACCATAACCCTGACTGGTCTCGTGTACATACATCGCCCGGGTGGACTTGATCTCCTGGCCACTACGGTCACTGGAGTTGTTGTCCACGGCCACCACCTCATCCACGAACGGCTGGGCAAAGAAATCCTCGATGGCGACCTTGATGTTCTCCTCTTCATTATAGACGGGGAGCACTACGCTGACTGTTCTGCCTTTGTACATATGGCGCGATCGGAAGTGGTTGGTAAACTGGAACGCTATCCAAAATAAGGTACTGCTCAGGCCTCACTTGTTAGACCAG
This sequence comes from uncultured Flavobacteriales bacterium, assembly GCA_963814325.1. Classification (GTDB taxonomy): domain Bacteria; phylum Bacteroidota; class Bacteroidia; order Flavobacteriales_F; family PHOS-HE28; genus PHOS-HE28. Next base: position 150,917 of record CAWFCK010000001.1, on the reverse strand, counting down.
CGCGAAGAGCTTGAACGCGATAGCGCTCCCATAAGGTAAACGCCAGCCACATCGATGCGCCCAAGAGCAGCGGAAAGACCGGGATCATGTAACGGATCTCCGCCGCGCGCATGATCCACGGGCAGGCCACCACCGAGTAAATGCTCATGAGTCCCAGCAGAGCAGCTTCTGGTTGTGAGCGCCACCGTCGGAGGAAAACAGAGGACGCAAGTCCGCCGAGCACCAGCGCCCACCAATAAATACCGGACTGGATCGATCTTGTACGCGAGTTCCAGATAGGATAGCTCTGTGTAGGGCCTCTTGAAGAGGACCTCCGTGCCTGAGTTAATGGTTTCGTGCTTCAGCAACCGAAGGCGCGAGAGGATATGGAACTGAAAAGGTCTCTCCTTCTTGTACACTTCACGCCAACGCCGGGCCTTCACGAGCAGATCTGCTGCAATGGCCTCCTCTTGCGCCTTGGACAGCTTGCCGAACCGAGCAAGACGCAAGGCTTTCGCGAAGGCGACGAGGCTATCCTCCGTGCATTCGGAAGTATATGCATACGCAGGAGGGGGCGATACGCCGGGGATGGAATTGGGGGTGCCTCCGCCGGCATCAGGCTCATACCCGAACCACCGCACTTCGGAACCGCGCTCCCAGAAGTAGGCATGTCCACCATACGTACTTACCATTTCGATCAATGCGTAGAGCGTGGACTTGGAATAGCGAGGGTTCCAAGAGCCATGGTTGGTCAACGGGTGGAATCCGCCATAGTGCCTATGGTTGCGTGCGACCCATAGGCCATCGGCGAGCAGGAACGGAAGTGCGAACAGGGCGATGTATTTAAAGCGCTTGACGAAAGTCCCATCAGACCGAAGCAATTCAAGGATCGGTACAAAGGCAATGATGGGACCATAGATCGGCCTGAGGAAAATAGCCAGCCCAATGAGCGCTCCGGATGCGATCAACCAGACAGGTCGCCCGGATGCCCGGTACCTGACATAAGTGGCCCAGTGCAACATCAACGCGGAGGTGGTGAAGCTCTCATTCACCAGAACGATATCACTGAGCGCGCTGAAGGCGGCGAAGATCAGTGCACCGTAGATGGGCCAGAACCATTTCGGGCGTTGGGCAGCGGATCCGATGGCGCGTGCAAATGCATAAGTGGCCAGCACCGCGACGACCATCTGCACCAGGGTCAGCAGGTCGCGGGCCATGGGAATGTCGAAGCAGAGACGGAAAAGCAGGTAGATCACGCCATAACCGGGCATGCGATGATCCGGTACCCATCCATGGCCGCTCAGGTACGATTCGACCGTACCGATGTACTCCCACTGATCCGGATCAAAAGCGGCCCAACGTCCTACGGATCCTTCGCCGATCTCATGCTCGTTCCAGATGAAGAACAGCGTTCGGAAGACCAGCCCTGCCAGCAGCGGCCAGGTATGCTTCGATGCAAGAAGATCCCTGAGACGGCGGCTGATCTTCGCAAGCATGGCATCAGCTCTTTTCGCCAACGATCAGCATCTGCCCGGCCATTGGCTTGAACGGCGATCGAAGATAGAGGCTCACCAACCAGGGATGGGCCGGTATGGATGACCGCATGCTGTAGGGCGTGAACTTCTTGTGCAACGCCACAATCCGGAACCCCTGGGTCATCAGCACATCGCGCAGGGAGATGTGGGTGTAGATCCGCCGGTGCGTGAAGTCATCAAAATAGTTGCGGTACGCGTACGCGAAGTTCGGCTGCATGACGATGAACCGCCCACCAGTGCGCAGCACGCGCGACACCTCAGATAAGGTGCTGGCCAGGGGATCATCGTCGAGATGCTCGATCAGGTTGCTGGCGAACACGGCATCCATCGATCCGCTGCCCAGCATGGACAGGTCGGCAACATCACCGACATAGGTGGTCACGTCAGGGTCCGCATGCGTGCGCACCTCCGGGCTCAGGTCCAAGGCGTGCTTCTCCCGAGCCTTGATGTTGTTGATGAACCCGCAGTACCCGGCGCCCAGATCAAGAACGGCCGCATTGGGCGGGATGTAACGCTGTAAGTACCCGCCAAGGGCTTTCCATACACCGCCGCGCTTACCAAGGTCCTGGTAGGTGACCTCGTGATAGCGTTCGTAGAGGCGTGCTGTTCTTGGATCCATGAGCGGCGTGGAACGGCCCCGGGAGGCTTATGCCAAAGAAAGCGATTCGCCGGGCTCTGTGGATCGGCCCGGTGGTCCGTGTTCTTCAGGTCTTCTGCTTCCTCTTCCGCGCAGCGGGGAACAGGATATTGTTCAGGATCAGCCGGTAGCCGGGGGAGTTCGGGAACAGGCTCAGGTCCGTTGGCGGGTCGCCCACCATATGCTGGTAGTCCTCGGGGTCATGGCCGCCGAAGAAGGTCCATTGGCCCAGGCCGAACTCGCCGTGTATGTAGCGCGCCGTGCCAAGTGCTTTGTTCTCGCCCATCACCAGCACCTTCGGTTTGACGAAGCGCCGGCGGAAATCGGTGGTCTGGCCCATGAAGGCATGGATCACCTGTTCGTGGTTCTGGCAGAGCATGGCCGGTACCACATCCCACTTCGCGCTGAAATCAAAGAGCGTGAAGAAGTCGCGCGTTTCACCACCTGCGCGACTATGCTCGGGGGTGCCGTCAATGTCGCTGAACTCGTAGGTCATGGGATCCGTGACCAGGCGATAGTCCTGGAACGCGAAGCCCTTGTTGTAGTCGATCTTCTGCTGGCACTGCGGATCGATCGGGTCATGGTCGAATTCGGGTGTGCAGATGTCCACACCTTCTGCGGCGAGGGCGATGTCATAACTGTCCGTTCCGCTGCACATGGTGAAGAGATACCCTCCGCCGGCCACGTAATCGCGGATGGTGCTGGCCACGGCACCCTTCATATGGCTGACCTTGGCAAAGCCCAGTTCGGCCGCTGTGGCCTCGCTCTCACGCACCTGGTCTTGATACCATGGGGCGTTGCGGAACTGCGCGTAGAATTTGCCATACTGACCGGTGAAGTCCTCGTGGTGCAGGTGCAACCAATCGTATTGTGGAAGCACTCCGCTGATCACCTCCCGATCATAGATCCGCGTGTACGGGATCTCCGCATAGGTCATCACCAGGGCTACGGCATCATCCCACGGCTGGAAGCTTTCCGGCGCGTAGACCGCGATCTTCGGGGCCTTCTCCAATTTCACCACCTCCATGTTGGCCTCGGGGTCGGCGATCTCCGCAAGGATGGCATTGGCCTGCCCATCGGCGATCACATTGAAGGTGATGCCGCGGATGGTGCATTCCTGCTCGAGGGTGGTGTAGTGCTCGATCAGGAAGCTGCCACCGCGATAGTTCAACAACCACTCAACGGGCAAGTCCTGTTGCAGCGTCCAATAGACAAGTCCGTACGCCTTCAGGTGATCCTTCTGACCGTTGTCCATGGGGATCAACAGCTTGGTTGCGGAAGCCGGGAAGGAAACAGCAAAGGCAAGCAGCACCACGAGGGCTCTTCCTGCGGAGTGCGACCAATGAAGCGCACGTCTCTGCGCCTTCGCATCCCTGCGCTGACCTACATTAGAAAGGCGGATCGTCGTCTGGTCCTTGGTCATCGTTCATACGGCTAGGTCGGGTGATGGTGCGCATACCATCCGATCCCGTGCCGCTATCAACGCCAAAGTTAGCGGAGGTGGTCTCCAGGTCGGCGAATTTGGCCAACTCAGGGATGAACCGCAGGAGCACCGTGTCCAGGGCGCCGTTCCTGTGCTTGGCAATGATGCACTCGCCAACGCCGAGCGTGCTGCCGTAATGGTCCTCGTAGATCTTGTAATACTCTGGCCGGTAGAGGAAGCACACCAGGTCGGCATCCTGCTCGATGGCACCCGATTCGCGCAGGTCGCTGAGCATGGGCCGCTTGTCGCCGCCCCGCGTTTCCACCGCACGGCTCAACTGGCTGAGGGCGATGATGGGCACGTCCAGTTCCTTCGCAATGCTTTTGATCGAACGCGAAATGCTGCTGATCTCCTGTTCGCGATTGCCGCCTTTGCTGCCGTCACCGCCTGCGGTCATCAACTGCAGGTAGTCGATGATGATCAGCTCCACGTTGTGCTGGCTCTTCAGGCGGCGGCACTTGGCGCGCAGTTCGAAGATGTTCAGTGCGGGTGTATCGTCGATGAAGATCGGCGCGTTGGTGAGGCGCGCGATATGCTGGTGCAGGATGGCGAACTCCTGGTCGTTGAGGTCGCCTTTGCGCAGCTTCTCCGAGCTGATGGCGGCCTCGCTCGCGATCAAGCGGGTGACGAGCTGTGTGCTGCTCATCTCCAGGCTGAACACGGCCACGGCCTTCTTGTGCTCCACGGCGATGTTGCGTGCCATGCTCAGCACGAACGCGGTTTTTCCCATTCCGGGCCGAGCCGCCACGATCACCATGTCGCTCTTCTGCCAGCCGCCGGTGAGCTTGTCCATCTTCGCGAAACCTGTGGGCACACCGCTCACGCCGTCGCCTTTGTTCTTCGCGTTCTCGATGTTCGCAATGGCGTCCTGGATCAGGTCGCTCATCGGCTCGTAGTTGCGCTTCAGGTTGCCGCTGGTGATGGCGTACATCTCCTGTTCGCTCTTATCCAGCAGGTCGAACACGTCCGTGCTGTCGTCATACGCATCACGCATGGTCTCCGCGCTGATGCGGATGAGCTCGCGCATGATGTGCTTCTGGCTGATGATGCGTGCGTGGTACTGAACGTTCGCACTGCTGGCCACCTTGTTGGTGAGCTGGCTGATGTAGAAGGGACCGCCAACGATGTCCAGTTCGGCGGACTTCTTCAGTTCCTGCGTCACCGTCAGGATGTCGATGGGCTGATCGGTGCGGAACAGGTTCTGGATGGCGCCGAAGATGCGTTTGTGCGCATCCACATAGAAGCTATCGGGCTGCAGGATGTCGATCGCCTCGTTCACCGCATTCCGTTCCAGCATCATGGCGCCCAGCACCGCTTGCTCGAGCTCGGGAGCCTGCGGCGGCAACTTGCCCGCCTCCAACGCGGTCTCGATCAAGGAGTTCGAAGGACGACGCCCGGCGGAGTTGCGGGAGCGGTCGCCAATGCGGGTGGTGGACGTGTCAGCCATGCTATGCGGAACCTCCGGACCAGTGATGCCCGGCGGTGGAAGGGCGGCAAATGTAGACGAGTGAGCGGGGGCAGATGAAGGTACGGTCACATCCGCTCACCACAATGCATCAACATCGCGCTTTACGAACAGTGTTGATGAACAGATCAAGCCCCGTCAGGCCTTACTTTGCGACGATGCGTTATCAACACCTTGCGATGGTGGCGGCCCTTGGCCTTACCGTACTGTCCTCCTGCAAGAAGGACGAGGAGAAAAGCGCGCCCCGCGTCACCATCATCGCGCCGGCCAACGGGTTCGAACTGTCGGTACCCGATACGCTCAGCGTGAGCGCGGATGTAAGCGGTGACGACGGTGTGGATCGCGTGGTGATCACGGTCTCGAACGTCAATGGCATTCCGGTGATCCAGCCGGTGACCGTGGTGCCCAGCAGCAACCCGGCCCGCATCGAGGTGGACCTTCCCCTTACCTCCGATGCCATCGCTACCGGCAACTACACCTTGGAAGTGAAGGCCTTGGCCGGTGATGCCACTGGCAAGGACTATCGAACGGTCCAGCTTCAAGCGACGCCCCTTCGCGTGCGTGCGATCGTGGTCATCGGCCGACCCGATGCCAATTCCATCGCGATCCATCGGATCGATAGCACAGGAGCGCTGAGCCTGGCCAATACCTTGATCATGGACCTCGGAGGAGCCATGGTGAGCTCCGCCGCGCAGGTCATCGGCGTCATGGGCACCGTGCAAGGCCCGCTGATCGCCTATGCACCTGATGGCCAGCAGGTCCGTTGGCAAAAGCCGAACCTGGGCAATTCCGGGATCCCGTGGTTCACATCGCTCGACCTGCTTTCCGATGGTCTGATGTACGTAGGCTCGACAGATGGCTATCTGCGCGGGTATTCGGCGCAGTCCGGTTCCACCGCCGCGGTCATGGGTCTGGCAACGGGCTACCGCTCAGAGCGCGCCGTGCGCATGAATGACAAGGTGGTGGTGGCGGAGGTTGATGTGACCGGCAGCGTTCGCCGACTGGCGGTGCACCTGGCCGCTTCGGGAGTACAAGTGGCCGATCAGGTGCTGAACAAAGCCGTAATGGCCATGCATCCGCGGGATGATGCCCATGTGCTTCTGTTCGGCAACCGCAATGGCCAAGGCGTGGTGGAGGACCGGAACATTGTTGGGGGAGGTGGATGGGAACCCTACGTGTGGCCCGCCCCGATCACGGCCGTTGAGCGCGTGGATGCCAATACGTTCCTGGTGGCTCTGGCCAATGGCCAACTTGAACGCTTCACCTACTCCAACGCGGGTTCGGTCACCATCATGCTCGTTCCGGACATCCGTGACCTCAGCTTGGAGCCCATCAGTGGGCTGGTCTATGTGGCCGCGGGGTCCGAGGTGATGGCGCTCAATGCGCAGAGTGGACAAGTGGCGACCACGTGGTCCATCGGATCACCGGTGGCCTATGCAATGCCCCTGCTGAACCGCTGAGCGCAGCCGTCCGCGTCCGGCATATCGGTCGGGGTAATCTACTTCGCCTTGGCCACCACGCCCATGGCGCAGAATTTCTCCACGCGCCGGGCCACGAGCTTATCCGCGTCGATCTTCGTCAGTTTGCCCAGTTGCCGGATGATCTCCGACTTTACGATGGAGGTCGCCTTTTCCACGTCGGCATGCGCGCCGCCTTCGGGCTCAGGAATGATGCCATCGATCAGCTTGTTCTTCAGCATATCCTCCGCGGTCAGCTTCAGGGCCTTGGCGGCCTGCTCCTTGAAATCCCAGCTACGCCAAAGGATACTGGAGCAGGATTCAGGGGATATCACGGAGTACCACGTGTTCTCCAGCATGAGCACCTTGTCGCCCACGCCGATGCCCAGCGCACCGCCGGATGCACCTTCACCGATGATGATGCAGATGATCGGCACACGGAGTTGGCTCATCTCGAAGATGTTCCGGGCGATCGCTTCCCCCTGCCCGCGCTCCTCCGCTTCCAGTCCGGGGAACGCACCAGGTGTATCGATCAGCGTGACCACCGGCTTGTTGAACTTCTCCGCCAGCTTCATCAGCCGCAGCGCTTTGCGATAACCTTCGGGATTGGGCATGCCGAAGTTGCGGTACTGCCGCATCTTGGTATTGATGCCCTTCTGCTGCCCAATGAACATCACCGTGCGACCTTCCACCAGACCGAACCCGCCCACCATGGCCTTATCGTCGCGCACCGTGCGATCGCCATGCAACTCGATGAAGCTGCCGTCGGTGATCTTATCAATGTACTTCAGCGTGTAAGGCCGGTCCGGGTGCCGGCTCACCTGCACCCGCTCCCACGGCGTAAGGTTGCTGTAGATGTTGCGCCGCGTTTCCGTCAGCTTCTTCTCCAGGTCCTTCAGCGTGGGACCCACGTCCACCTGGCTTTGGCTGGCCACCTCCTTGAGCTTCTCGATCTGCTCAATGATGTTCTGGATGGGCTTCTCGAATTCGAGGAAGGTCTGCATGGTCGATCGTTGAGGTCCGCTGTTGCCATCTTCGCGCGGTTCACATTCCTGGGCGCTGGCGGACACGGCGAAGGTAGAAGGACCGGGCAACAATGGAACGCTCCCCTCCCCGGACTATGTTCGTGGCCTGATGATCGCCTTCCCCCACGCCAAGGTCAACCTGGGACTCCATGTGCTGCGGCTCAGGCCCGATGGCTATCGGGAGATGGAGAGCGTGCTGCTGCCCATCCCCTTGCGCGATGCGCTGGAGGTGGTGCTCGACCCTGCAGTGCCTGCTGGCGATGTGGTCATGGTGCGCTCAGGTTTGCCTGTGCCCGGCGACCCGCAACAGGACCTGTGCGTGAGGGCGGCCAAGCTCCTGGGCCGGGAGCATGCGCTACCGGGAATGCGCATGCACCTGCACAAAGCGATCCCGATCGGTGCCGGGCTTGGCGGCGGTTCCAGCGACGGGGCCCATGCCCTGATGCTCATCAACGACCTGTTGCAATTGGGCGTTCCAACCACACGCCTTGCGGCCATGGCCGCTGAACTCGGGAGTGACTGCCCCTTTTTCCTCGGGAACGGTGCTCAATTGGCCACGGGCCGGGGCGAGGTCCTGAGCCCGATCGCCATTGACCTTGGCGGATGGTGGCTGATGCTATTGAATCCCGGAATCCACGTTTCCACGGCCGAGGTTTACGCCCATACGCCGCTTGCATCGGCCATATGTGACCTTCGTACTGTATTGACGGACCGGCCGCCGGAGGAATGGTCCGGGCAGGTGATAAATGTGATGGAGGCGTATGTCCTCCGGGCGTATCCTGAAGTAGGACGAGCGCTGGATCAGGTCCGCACCGCAGGTGCCGTGTATTCCGCCATGAGCGGTTCGGGTTCCAGCGTATTCGGACTCTTCCGCGATAGGCCGACGCTGCCATCCTTGCGGGAAGGAGAACACGGCTGGGTGCTGGCGTTGTGATCGCTCAGTGCAGCTGCTCTTCCAACCACATATGCAGGATCGTCGCATTGGTGGGTTTGGCCACGATACGCAAGTGGTCATCCAACAGATAAAACCACGGCGTGGCCTTCACCTGGTAGGCCTTCACGGACCTGGCGCCCCAACCGTTGAACTCGCTGTAGCAGGGCCATGGGAGGCCTTCCTCCGCGATACAGTTCGCGAACTCGCTGCTGTCCGCATCGAGGGCGATGCCCACCACCTCGAACCCTTTCGCATGGAAGACCTGGTAGGCCTCCTTCAGGATCGGCATTTCCTGATGACAATGATCGCAGTTGCTGCTGTAGAAGAACAGGGCGGTATACCGCGATCGCTGCGCGATCGAACTGAGCAGGACCGGGCCTTGGGGCGTGGACAATTCCACATCGGGGCCGATCGCTCCAACGGAGACCTTCAGCAACTCGCGGACGCGCTCATGCAATGCGGGGTCGATACGTTCCATGCCATCGGCCGTCACCACATAGCGATCGATCAAGTGCTGCAAAGCCAGGTCGGGGCCGTAGGTCGAATACAGATCGATGAGGTGGTCGAGCATGTAGGCCTTGCACTCGGGGTCGCGTGATGCGTAGGCGATCAATGAGTCCGAGGCGGAGAGGAACTGTTCCTCGCTTGCAGCGTGAATGTTCTTCAGAAAGGTGATCACGGCCTTGTCGTACACCGAGCTGCGCATCAGGCCGGGATCACTGAAGTTGAATCCGTTAAGAACGGCCATGGGATTGGCGCCCTTGGCGGCTTCCACTTCGCGGTCGGCCCGGACCACCTTGGCGAAATAGCTCTTCGGCGCCTCTGTGAGGATCGCCTGCAAGTGGGTCTGTTGAAGCGCCATGGCACGGCCGGCCAAGCTGTCCAGTTGGAACATGCGGCGCGTGTCATTCACCTGAAGCGTTTGCTTCTCGGCCATGGCACTGGCCTGAATGGCCTGAGACTGTCGGGAAACGAGCTTGTAGTCCCACAACCGTTGGTTCTCGTCGGACCGCACGACCCGGATGTTCCGTTGCAACGGAATGCCCGCGAACTCGAGTTGCACGGCCTTCTCGGTGGGGTTCAGGATCAGGTCCACCTGGTCGCTGTCGTTCAGGGCGAGTGCATAGAACCCTTCGGGAAACCGCCGCTCGGAGAACTCAAAACGTCCGGCCTCGTCGATGTGGGTGGAATCGATGGCGCGCGTACCTGAGCCCCTGGAGACAAGTAATCGCATGGTCCGATCGGTGGTTGCGGAAGGCGCAACGGTTCCGGAGATCCGTTGTGCGCGGGTCTGGATCGGAAGGCCGGCGCAGCCAAGTCCGATCAGGGCGACCAGGATATGAGCGGAATGGCGGAGCATGGGAGCGCGAAGATGCCAGAAGCGGGCCAAAGAATGGATGGAGGAGCGGTGGGAGTGGTATAAAAAAAAGAACCCCGCCTTTTGGGCGGGGTTCAGATCGGCGACGACATACTCTCCCAGGCTTGCGGCCTAGTACCATCTGCGCTGGTGAGCTTAACTTCTCTGTTCGGAATGGGAAGAGGTGGACCTCACCGCAATAGTCACCTGAAATCGTAGGTACGATTTCAACTTATTATCAGACCAGACCAAAACAGCCGAGGATCGTTCCAGAGAAAAACCTATGAAAGTCAAAGTCTACGGGCAATTAGTACTCCTCGGCTTTGCCATTGCTGACTTTACACCTGGAGCCTATCAACGTAGTAATCTTCTACGGCCCTTGGAAGAAGTCTCATCTTGAGGTGGGCTTCGTGCTTAGATGCTTTCAGCGCTTATCCCATCCGAACATAGCTACCCAGCGATGCTCCTGGCGGAACAACTGGTACACTAGCGGTTCGTCCACCACGGTCCTCTCGTACTAATGGTAGCTCCCCTCAAACTTCTAACGCCCGCAACAGATAGGGACCGAACTGTCTCACGACGTTCTGAACCCAGTTCACGTGCCACTTTAATCGGCGAACAGCCGAACCCTTGGGACCTTCTCCAGCCCCAGGATGTGACGAACCGACATCGAGGTGCCAAACCATTCCGTCGATATGAGCTCTTGGGAATGATCAGCCTGTTATCCCCGGCGTACCTTTTATCCTATGAGCGATGGCCCTTCCATACGGAACCACCGGATCACTTTGCCCTAGTTTCCTACCTGTTCGACTTGTCGGTCTCACAGTCAAGCTCCCTTATGCCAATATACTCAACGCACGGTTACCAAGCGTGCTGAGGGAACCTTTGGAAGCCTCCGATACCTTTTTGGAGGCGACCACCCCAGTCAAACTACCCACCACACACTGTTTCCCTGTTTCGCAGGGATTAGACATCAGATGAACGAAGGGTGGTATTTCAACGTTGACTCCATCACGCCTAGCGACGCAACTTCAAAGTCTCCCACCTATCCTACACATCGGGCAGCCGATGTCAATGTGAAGCTATAGTAAAGGTGCACGGGGTCTTTCCGTCCCGTTGCGGGTATCCGGCATCTTCACCGAAACTACAATTTCACCGAGCTCGTGGCCGAGACAGTGCTCAGATCGTTACACCATTCGTGCAGGTCGGAACTTACCCGACAAGGAATTTCGCTACCTTAGGACCGTTATAGTTACGGCCGCCGTTTACTGGGGCTTCGATTCAAAGCTTTGCCTTGCGGCTGACCTCTCCTCTTAACCTTCCAGCACCGGGCAGGTGTCAGGCCTTATACGTCATCTTTCGATTTCGCAAAGCCATGTGTTTTTGTTAAACAGTCGCCTGAGCCATTTCATTGAAACCCCTCGCGGGGTACCGCTTATTCCGAAGTTACGCGGTTAATTTGCCTAGTTCCTTAGCCACGGATCACTCGAGCGCCTCAGGATACTCTCCTTGACTACCTGTGTCGGATTGCGGTACGGGCGGCCCATATCTGAAGCTTAGAGGTTTTTCTCGGAAGTCTGATTAGGGTCAATACGATCAGCCGAAGCTTCACGCTACTGTCGAGTTTCAGCAACACTGGCGGATTTACCTACCAACGCTATACCTACGCTCTTCACCGTTCTATTCCGTCAGAACGGAGACCTTTCACTCCTTCGTCACCCCGTCGCAATATGGGTCGGTTCTGGAATATTGACCAGATGTCCATCAGCTTCGCCTATCGGCTACACCTTAGGTCCCGACTAACCCTGATCCGATTAACGTTGATCAGGAAACCTTAGTCTATCGGCGGGCAGGTTTTTCACCTGCCTTATCGTTACTTATGCCTACATTTTCTTTTCTGGACGCTCCAGCATGCCTTACAGCACACCTTCGACGCAGACCAGAATGCTCTTCTACCGCCCCATTGGGGCCCACAGCTTCGGTGGTATGCTTGATGCCCGATCATTATCCATGCCGGACCGCTCGACTAGTGAGCTGTTACGCACTCTTTAAATGAATGGCTGCTTCCAAGCCAACATCCTAGCTGTCAAAGCAGTCCGACCTCGTTAGATCAACTTAGCATACACTTGGGGACCTTAGCCGATGGTCTGGGTTATTTCCCTCTCGCGCACGGACCTTAGCACCCGCGCGCTCACTCCCGGATAATGATGTTGTGGCATTCGGAGTTTGTCCGGGTTTGGTAGGCGATGAAGCCCCCTAGCCCGATCAGTAGCTCTACCTCCACAACAGTACGTCCGAGGCTGCACCTAAATGCATTTCGAAGAGTACGAGCTATCTCCCAGTTTGATAAGCCTTTCACCCCTAATCACAGCTCATCCGAAGACTTTTCAACGTCTACCAGTTCGGACCTCCATCCCGTGTTACCGGGACTTCATCCTGGCCATGATTAGATCACTTAGGTTTCGCGTCTGCCGCCACTGACTATGCGCCCTGTTAAGACTTGCTTTCGCTTCGGCTGCGAGCTTGAAGCTCTTAACCTTGCCAGTGACGAGCAACTCGTAGGCTCATTATGCAAAAGGCACGCCGTCATCCCCGAAGGGACTCCGACCGCTTGTAGGCGTAAGGTTTCAGGGTCTATTTCACTCCTCTGTTCGAGGTGCTTTTCACCTTTCCTTCGCAGTACTGGTTCGCTATCGGTCTCTCAGCAGTATTTAGCCTTGGCGGATGGTTCCGCCGGATTCAGACAGGATCTCACGTGTCCCGCCTTACTCAGGATACCACTAGGTAGCAGATACATGCCGTGTACGGGACTATCACCCGCTATGGTCCAACTTTCCAGAAGGGTTCCACTATGTATCTACAGTCCACGTTGTGGTCCTACAACCCCGGTTGCGCCTAAACGCCCCCGGTTTGGGCTGTCCCCTGTTCGCTCGCCACTACTAGGGGGATCACTGTTTTGTTTTCTTTTCCTCCAGGTACTTAGATGTTTCAGTTCCCTGGGTTTGCTCCCTTTCGGGTGACTGGTCTTCAACCAGCCGGGTTGCCCCATTCGGAGATCCGCGGATCACAGGATATTATGCTCCTCCCCGCGGCTTATCGCAGCCTATCGCGTCCTTCATCGCCTCTGAGAGCCAAGGCATCCACCTTACGCCCTTAGTAACTTTTCAACCATTCGAGGTTTTTTCTCGTTGGACCGATCTCTCGGTCTGTTTTGGTCGGTCTGACAATAAGTCAAAGAACAAGTGCCCTGGGTGGGCCCGGTGGAGAATATCGGAGTCGAACCGATGACCTCCTGCTTGCAAAGCAGGCGCTCTAGCCAGCTGAGCTAATCCCCCGTTCCCTAATCCCTGGTAGTCCTGAGCAGAGTTGAACTGCTGACCTCTACATTATCAGTGTAGCGCTCTAACCAACTGAGCTACAGGACTAAGAGACGGTCACGGAATTCGCACTGTCCTAAAATATCATCCATCCGAGAAAGCAAGAGGATCGCACCCACATTGCTGTGGGGCAGAGTCCTGTTAAGAGTTAATCTCTAAAAAGGAGATGTTCCAGCCGCACCTTCCGGTACGGCTACCTTGTTACGACTTAGCCCCAGTCACCGATTTTGCCCTAGGTAGCTCCTTTCGGTCACCAACTTCAGGCACCCTCGGCTTCCATGGCTTGACGGGCGGTGTGTACAAGGCCCGGGAACGTATTCACCGCATCATGGCTGATATGCGATTACTAGCGATTCCAGCTTCACGGAGTCGGGTTGCAGACTCCGATCCGAACTGAGACGAGTTTTAAAGATCGGCATCCGCTCACGCGGTAGCTTCCCGTTGTTCCTCGCCATTGTAGCACGTGTGTAGCCCAGGACGTAAGGGCCGTGATGACTTGACGTCGTCCCCACCTTCCTCACCGCTTACGCGGGCAGTTCCGTTAGAGTCCCCGGCATTATCCGCTGGCAACTAACAGTAGGGGTTGCGCTCGTTATGGGACTTAACCCGACACCTCACGGCACGAGCTGACGACAGCCATGCAGCACCTCGCACGCAGTCCGAAGAAGATCACGTTTCCGCGACTGTCTACGTGCGTTCGAGCCCTGGTAAGGTTCCTCGCGTATCATCGAATTAAACCACATGCTCCACCGCTTGTGCGGGCCCCCGTCAATTCCTTTGAGTTTCAATCTTGCGATCGTACTCCCCAGGTGGATCACTTAACGCTTTCGCTAGGTGACTGACCGTATATCGCCAATCACGAGTGATCATCGTTTACGGCGTGGACTACCAGGGTATCTAATCCTGTTCGATCCCCACGCTTTCGTGCCTCAGTGTCAGTTTCGCCTTCGTGAGCTGTCTTCACTATCGGTGTTCTGTGCCATATCTAAGCATTTCACCGCTACACGGCACATTCCGCCCACGTCAAGCGTACTCAAGAGCGACAGTATCAATGGCAATTCTACAGTTAAGCTGCAGGATTTCACCACTGACTTATCGCCCCACCTACGCACCCTTTAAACCCAATGAATCCGGATAACGCTTGCACCCTTCGTATTACCGCGGCTGCTGGCACGAAGTTAGCCGGTGCTTATTCCTCCGGTACCGTCAACCCAGGACACGTCCTGGGGTTTCTTCCCGGTTAAAAGCAGTTTACAACGCGTAGCGCCTTCTTCCTGCACGCGGCATGGCTGCGATCAGAGTTGCCTCCATTGCGCAATATTCCTCACTGCTGCCTCCCGTAGGAGTCTGGTCCGTGTCTCAGTACCAGTGTGGGGGATAACCCTCTCAGGCCCCCTAACGATCGTAGCCTAGGTGAGCCGTTACCTCACCAACTAGCTAATCGTGACGCATGGCCATCCTTTACCGCCGGAGCTTTTAATATCAAGTGATGCCACTCAATATGTTATGGGGTATTAATCCGGATTTCTCCGGGCTATCCCCCAGTAAAGGGCAAGTTCCATACGTGTTACGCACCCGTGCGCCGGTCGCCACCAATGTATTGCTACATCGTGCTGCCCCTCGACTTGCATGTGTTAAGCCTGCCGCTAGCGTTCATCCTGAGCCAGGATCAAACTCTCCATTGTAAAGTGGTGTTTGATCTGACTCTTTTACTAAAACTCTCAAGCGATCTCTCGATCGCAAGGATCTTCTTGCTTTTCTCGAAATGGACAATACGTCAAAGAACATTATCAGAACAGGCTTTCGCCCGTTTCCAAGTCAATCGTTCAGTACCCTCCGCGTTCAGAGAACATGGTCGTTTTTGCGGAAGGGGTGGCAAAAGTATACATCCTCACTGATTCACCAAGCATTGTGGAAAATATCTTTTTCACACCTGCTGGTCTCATCCTCTCACCTGCCAACCTCCCCCGCTACCGGGGCACTTCAAAGAACGTTCCTGTTAAAGGGGCCGCAAAAGTAGGGCGATTACCTATACCTCCAAATACAAATGCATCTTTTTTTTCAGGGCGTGCTCAATCCGATCGGCAACACCTTGCCGTTGAAGAACTTATGCCCCTCCAAAGAAAATCGCGCGATGTAGCCCCCCATGTCGGAAGCGGACACCGGCGCGGCGTACCCCGGAAACGCTTCACGCAGCATTTCGGTGTCTACTGCCCCCATACACAGGCAGTTAGCTCTAACTCCAACGTCCCGGAGCTCCTCCGCCAGGCATTCGGCGATGTTGGCCAAGGCCGCCTTGCTGGAGCTATAACCGATCATGCCCGTGAACTTGGAAGTGCCTGTATAGCCTCCCATGCTTCCGATGTTGACCACGTGGGACGGCGCAGCCAGCGCAAGCGCTTCGCGCAAAGCCTGTGTCAATAACAGGGGCGTATGGGCGTTCACATGGCTCAGCGCGGCCAACTCGGCGGCGGTCCATTGCCCGAACGCGCGCTTGAGCAAAGTGCCTGCGTTGTTCACCAACCCGTGCAAGGGCCGCCCGGCCACAGCTTGCACCACGCGATCGATACCGTCCTGTGTCCCGATGTCCGTCACGACGGGTTCCAACTGCGCTCCGAGGTGGAGCCCTTCCAAGGCCGTCCTGTCGCGCGAAACGGCGATCACGGTGGCGTTATGTTCACGGACCAGGGCTTCGACCGTAGCGCGCCCGATCCCTCTGCCTGCACCGGTGACCACCACGAGCGGTCGGTCACTTTCACCCACTGTCCTTTGTTCCATCGATCCGCTCATTCCTTTGTGAGGCGCATTGGAGCCCAGCAACAAATGTATCCGCGATGCGCGCCGAGGTGGCGGAGGTGCAGACACGGGTGAACCAGGAGACACCACATCTGTTCAGCGCGGGGGCATACGACCGGCTTATCCGACCTGGGATCAGTGTGCCGCGGAAATGCGAGCGCGTTGATCAATCACGGCGGCGTCTTTTCGAAGCCCGCTCCATTTTGCGCTCTTCCTCATCGCGCATGTGCCGTCTAACCTCAGGGTCCATCAGATCACCTAGGTTGTTCATCTGCCCTTGGATCCAGCGCGCGCGGCGTTGCACGTAGCCGGAAGGGGCGCATGCATTGAACCTGCGCGGCGAAGGCAGGATGGCCGCGATCAGCGCTGAACGTGCTGGGGTAAGCTGCGCAGCAGTAGAACGGAAGCAGGCCTGCGCCGTGGCTTCCACGCCAAAGCGGCCCTTGCCGGTCTCCGCAACGTTGAGGTACATCTCAAGGATCCGCTCCTTGCTCCACAACGCCTCGATGAGCAGCGTGAACCAGGCCTCAATGCCTTTGCGGATGAAGTTACGGCCTGGCCAACAGAACACGTTCTTGGCCGTTTGCTGGCTCAAGGTGCTGGCGCCCTTCACGCGTTTCCCCTTTTTGCGATCGTTGTACTTCAACGCCTGCTCCATGGCCTGCCAGTCAAAGCCGGAATGGTCGAAGAACTTCTGGTCCTCGGCAGCGATGATCGCGAGCGGCATGGAGCGGGCGATGTGACCGAACGGCACCCATTGTCGGTCCACATGGCCGAGTTCGCTGTGCTGTTGGGCCATGATCCAGGTGACCGGGGGTGGTAGTACCCGAAGCATAAGGACCCACAATGCACAGACCAGGGCACACCAGAACAGACAGGCTCCGAGCAGGGTGAACACGCGTTTCATTCCGGTGGTGGCGAAATTAGTTGCGATAAACACGAAGAACGGGACCCTGGGGTCCCGTTCTTCAATTTATCGCATGACAGGTATCCTTATGGGGCCTGCTTCTTCCGAACGATCAGATGATGCACGATGAGCGAGGCACCGCCACAGAGCAGCACCATGATGAAGTAGGGTAGCGGAGTGTCCCCCATATCGCCATTCACACCGGCACTGGGCATATTGATATCCATCACGTATCCGAACAGGAGCCCCAAGCCCACCCCCATCATCAACATGCCGTTCCGTAGGTTACGGAATGTCCCGTCACCTGGCTCCGCGCCCCCGGGATCCATGCCCTTTTCGATCATGGCCATGCGTTGGCGGTGCTTGCTACTGACGCTGATGTACACGATCCCGAAGATCATGGCGAACATCGCGATGGGAATGAGGATCTCTACGTTCATGGCCGTATGTGTTTTGGGCGTTGTTGAACATCTGACGCCATCCAGGACGCGGCGGTTACGATCCCCGCTCACGCCATCTTGAAAACGTACCTTCAACCTCCATAGGCCCACCTTGGGAAGGCATCGAACCGGTGCGTCTGTAACCTTCGCAAAGGAACATGGCGTCCCATACGCGCAAGAACACGTGACCGAACAGGAAGCCATAGCAAATAGCCGGAGCGGGGACCACAGGGCATTCGCTTGGATCGTGAAGGAATACAAGCACATGGTCTACACGGTGGCGATGCGCGTGCTTCGGCACCGTGAAGAGGCCGAGGAAGTTTCGCAGGATACGTTCGTGAAAGCCTACCAGAACATAGCGGCTTACCAAGGCGGTTCGAAGTTCTCCACCTGGCTTTTCAGCATTACCTACCGCACGGCGATCTCGAAACTCCGGGCCAGACGAGCCACCACCAGTGATCTGGACAACCTGCCGGAGAATTTTACTGCGAGCCGGGACCCGAACAATGGCGAATACGGAGATCGCCAGGCGGCGCTGGAGTATGCATTGGCGCAATTGGCACCGGAGGACGCAGCTGTTGTGAGCTTGTTCTACCTTCACGAACAGAACGTCGAAGAGATCGTAACCGCCACCGGCCTAACGGCGTCGAATGTGAAGGTGAAGCTCCACCGCTGCCGGAAGAAATTGTTCGAGATCCTGAACCAACACCTAAAAGAAGAGGTATGGACACTCCAAGAGGATTGAACGAGCAGGATGCTGACAAGCTACTTCGGGACCTGTTCCAGAACGCCGGTGTACTTACCGCACCTGAAGGAATGGATGCCCGCATTCTACAGCGCATCGCGGTATCACCCAATACGTCATTGGTGGCCGACAAGCCGCTTGTGCCCACATGGGCGTGGGTGGCAGCGGGCGCGCTGCTGGTGGGCCTTGCGTTCCTTCCTGGAGACAATGCATCGATGCAATGGATGGGTCGCCTGCCCGCGTTCAGTTGGGAGAAGATCCTTTCTTCCCCTTGGCTGAAGATGGGCTTGATCACCTGTACGGCCTTCTTGGGTTTGGATGCTTGGCTGAACAGTCGCCGACTGGGACATCAGCCACGCTGATCCGTCCAATTGCCTAGCAGCAGAACTAAAGGTCTGCGACCGGCGTACCCTTTTTCCGTTCACCACACTGCGCAACTCCAGCAGGTGTGATCAGCTGCGCCGCCGTTCGTCGGCACCTCCCGCTTTGAGATCCCCGATCAAACCAGGCCTTTCGCAGCCGTCAATGCAGCATCGTAATCGGGTTCCTTGCCCAATTCGGGTACCACCTCCAGGTAGCGGATGATCCCTTCGCGATCGATCACCCACACAACGCGCGCCAACGCGCCCTCCAGCGGTCCGGCCGTTATGCCGGCGCCCCAATTCTCGAACGCGTCGTGAAAGCGGAAGTCGCTGCCGGTCTCCACATTCTCGATCCCTTCGGCCACGCAGAAGCGTTTCATGGCGAACGGCGTATCCACGGTGATGACCAGCACATGGAAGCCCAGATCGGCGGCGAGCTTGTTGAAGGTGCGCGTTTCAATGGCGCAGGTGTTGGTGTCCAGGCTGGGGAACATCAACAGGATGGCCACCTGCCCTTTCAGTGAGGCAAGCTCCGCATTGGAACGGTCCTGCTTCACAAAGCGAAGTGGTGGAGCCGGTTGGCCTACCTGGGGGATGGAACCCTTCAGTGGTGGTAGCATGTATCTGTTGCGTTAAGCGTGCAGCTGAGGTGAATGGCCGCGCCGAACTTCACTGTTCATCCAAGGCCGCGGGCAACGCCTCCTCGTACACATCGCGTGCATCCTCGATGGAGCCGAAGTGCTCATCATCCACCATGAGCTTGCCTTTGGTCACATGACCCAGCAGGATGAAGGGCAGTTTACTGGTCCGCATGGTGTCCAGGAAGTCCGTCTCCTGTTCCTCGGTGATGGCCACGACCACGCGTCCCTGACCTTCGCCGAAGAGGAACGCATCGGCACGCACCTCGCTGTCTGTTACGATGTCGAATCCAAAGCCTTTGGGCAACCCCATCTCCACGAGCGTGGTCCACAGCCCACCATCGCTCACGTCATGTGCGGAGGTGATCAGCTTGTTCTTGATGAGGTGGCGAACGACCACGTGCACGAGGTGCTCCTCGCGCAGGTTGAAGTAGGGCGCCGGTGAACGCAGCACATTGTGGTGGCGAACGAGGTATTCGCTGGAGGCGATGTCGTCGGTGACCTTGCCGATGAGGAAGATCAGGTGGCCCTTATCCTGGAAGGCCAGGGTCATGCGCTTATCGATGTCGTTGAGCACGCCGACCATGCCGATGGTAGGTGTAGGGAACACGGCCGTGTTGCCCTTGGAGTCCACGGTCTGGTTGTAGAAGCTCACGTTACCGCCGGTCACCGGGGTCTTGAACTCCACACAGGCCTCGCCCATGCCTTTGATCACCTGGGCGAACTGCCAGTACACCTCGGGGTCGTAAGGATTGCCGAAGTTGAGGCAGTTGGTAACGCCGCAGGGTTCGGCACCGGTGCAGGCGATGTTGCGGGCGGCCTCGGCCACGGCGATCATGGCGCCCACATAGGGATCGGCGTTCACATACCGGCTGTTGCAATCAACGGTGACGGCGAGCGCCTTCTTCCCTCCGGCCTCTTTCAGCAGCACCAGGCCCGCATCGCTGGGGGCATTGGTGCTCATGTTGTGGGTGCGCACCATGGTATCGTACTGCTCATACACCCAACGTTTGCTGGCGATGTTGGGGCTGGCGAGCAGGTCCATGGCCACGGCCTCCAGATCATCGGGCTCGGGGATGCGGTCCACCTTGAACTTCTTGGTCTCTTTGAATGAAGCAGGTTCCTTCTCCTCGCGCGTGTACACGGGAGCGCCGCCGCCGAGCACGAGGCTTTCGGCGGGTACTTCGGCCACCAATTCGCCATGCCAGTAGTAGCGGAGCGTGCCGCCCTTGGTGACCGTGCCGATCTCCACGCAGTGCAGGTCCCACTTGTCGAAGATGGCCTTCACCTCCTGCTCGCGGCCCTTCTTCACCACCACGAGCATGCGCTCCTGGCTTTCGCTGAGCAGGATCTCCCAGGGGCGCATACCGGCCTGTCGCGTAGGCACCTTGTCCAGATGAACGTCCATGCCGCTCTCGCCTTTCGCGCTCATTTCACTGGTGCTGCAGGTGATGCCGGCGGCCCCCATGTCCTGCATGCCGATGATGGCATCGGTCTGCGCGAGTTCGAGCGAGGCTTCGAGCAATAGCTTCTCCATGAAGGGGTCGCCCACTTGCACGGCGGGCAGGTCGTCCATGCTGGTGTCGGTCATGTCCTTGCTGGCGAAGGAGGCGCCGTGGATGCCGTCCTTTCCGGTGGCGCTGCCCACGATGAACACGGGGTTGCCAACGCCGTGCGAGGTGGCGCTGATCACCTTGTCGGTGCGCACCACGCCCACGCTCATGGCGTTCACCAGCGGGTTGGCGGAGTAGCAGGGATCGAAGTACACCTCACCGCCGAGCACCGGTACGCCGAAGGCATTGCCGTAGTCGCCGATCCCTTTCACCACGCCGCGCATATGCCAGCGGGCGCGTGCATCGGTGGTGATGTCGCCGAAGCGGAGCGAGTTGAGCTGCGCGATGGGCCGTGCGCCCATGGTGAAGATGTCGCGGTTGATGCCGCCCACGCCGGTGGCCGCACCCTGGTAGGGCTCGATGGCGCTCGGGTGGTTGTGGCTTTCGATCTTGAAGGCGCAGGCCCATCCATCGCCGATGTCCACCAACCCGGCGTTCTCCTGACCCGCCTCAGCGAGCAGCTTGGGACCGGTGCGGGGCAGGGTCTTCAGCAGGCGGATGGAGTTCTTGTACGAGCAGTGCTCGCTCCACATGATGCTGAAGATGCTGAGCTCGGTGAAGTTGGGCACGCGGCCCAGGATCTCCTGGATCTTCTGGTATTCCTCATCCCGAAGGCCGAGCTTCTGCGCTGTAGCGAGCGGTGCGGGCTGCAGATCGGGGTGCGAGGGGGTGGTCGAGGACTGTGTTGGCATCGTGGGGCAAATGTAGAAGCGCCCGCAAGGTGCGACGCTGGGAAAGTGCGAGAGTGCTGGGGACAACCCCGCACCCTCGCTCTCTTTCAACCAGCGATCAACGCGAATTCAACTTCACCGCCTTCTTAACGAGCGGCTCATCATTCATGTATAGCGTGCAGAAGTATGTTCCAGGAGCAAGCATGGTCGTATTCCAACCGTAGCTGTAGATGCCGGTGGCGCGCATGCCTTCATCCTGCGCTTGCACCATACGGCCGCTGGCGTCGGTGATCTCCAAACGAACACGGCCTTCCGTGCCCACGGTGTAGCGCAACTCGGTGTGGTCGGCCACCGGGTTGGGGATGATGCGGAGGTCGGTATCCACTGTTGTCCCGCTTGCAGGCTGCCCGGGCAGGGCACTGCGCTGGTCGCTACTACCAGCCGTGCAACAAGCATTCAATTGTTCCTCGAGGGAGTGCATGCGCGCGTTCTGCTCTTGCATCGCCGCAACGAGTATGGGGATGAGACCCTCGTAATTCATGGCCTTCAGGTCCATCGCGGGTTCGACCTCGAAACCGGCAGTATCCAGCACCGGCGGCCGATGCACGTTCTTCACCAGGTCGGGCAGGACAGCTTCCACTTCCTGCGAGATGAACCCGCGTTGCACCCCAACTGGCAAGGCAAGGGTGGTCTGATCCGCGCTGAAGTTGTATGACTTAGGCTGCAAAGCCATGATCTCTGTCCATCGCCTCAGAACCGGCCAAAGACTCCACGTTCTCTTTCAACGTAGCGTCCGAATACACCCAGAACGGTGTGGTGATGAACCCGAGGCCATCGAACCAAGCGGCCCAATCCTGACCATTGGAAGCGCCGCGCGCCGTGCCCCAAACACCAATGGCGAGCGTGGCGTTGTCGACCGCGGAGGCATCGCCCTTTACGCCGACCACGAATTCTGCAATGCCGGGTGAATGTTCCCCGTTTTCGCCTCGCCCCTCCACACCTATGGCGAACTTGCAGTTCCCCGCCTCGCCCACTACCCCACGCATACCGTTCTGGTTG
Source organism: uncultured Flavobacteriales bacterium (assembly GCA_963814325.1). Lineage (GTDB taxonomy): Bacteria > Bacteroidota > Bacteroidia > Flavobacteriales_F > PHOS-HE28 > PHOS-HE28. Next base: position 128,437 of record CAWFCK010000001.1, on the reverse strand, counting down.
AAGGTATTGGAAGCGATCGATCTAGCCTCACCATGAATTGACCAACCCCCTTCTTCATCACTCCACATCTGGCTATGGATACCGCGGTTCGAGAAGATAGAAGGTTTGTGGGTGAATACATGCAACTTGGCCTTGGGGTATTGCAGGCCGATACCGACCTTGTTGATCTCGATCGGTGGGCAGGTGTTCCCCGGATAGGCTGTGCTCACATCGTTATCATTCTGTATCTGCCAATCACATCCGTTGAGGGTCGACACATCCCGCCAATGAACCACCCCATTTGAGTCCGCAACCAAAATGTGGGGGAGCGTATCGTTCTCGAAATCCGGGACCAAGCTGTCTATTCGGAGTGTTCCGTCGTGGACGTGCAACCTTTCCGTTGGGTTAGCACCCGCCGTAAAGAAATCACCAACCCCGAAGAAACTCTCCATGCCTGTACCAGCTGGCAGGATGCGCATCGTTTCCAATCCGTCCAATGTGCCGGCCGTGCCCGTCGAATTGGGATTCGCCAAAAAAATGACCTTGAACAGATCAGGCCCATCCACGGTGGTATTGTCCGCCCAGGCAAGCGTTAGATGGTTGTTGTCACCGCCTTCGTTCTTCAACCCGAGCCAGCCCATATCAGAGCCGTTGGTGATGGTCATACCCGGCCTGTACCAAGGCCGGTAGCCAGAGAACTGGTTGCCGCCATTGTCCAGATGCAGGAGCGAAAAGGGCCGCGTAACGTTGAATGTATTGAACAACCCGATCCCCAAATTGCCGCTCAGGTCCTCGTTGGCGTAGGTGCCTATGACCTGACCCGGGAGTGTCTCCAACAGCCGCATGCGCAGGGTATTGTTCGTGCGCCATTGCATGGGCTGGTTTACCCGTGTCTCAAAGGAGAGCGGGATGGTGCTCAATAGCCCTGCCCCGAACCATTCGTTGGTATTGATGTTGTTGCCTGCGGTGCTCCAATCCACCTGAGCATGCGCACTCAAGGTCAAAGCCAAGGCCGCTATGCAGCCCAAAATCCATCTTGCTTTCATGGTCTTCGTTCAATATGTCGAAGATCGGACCGATGCTCAATGCATCACTACGAAACGAACATCCTCCTGTCGCTGCCCTAATAAGCGGAGCAAGTACTCGCCCGCTGGCCAAGCCTCAACCGCTATGTGCAATACGCCCGCTTCCACTCGCCCTTGCGCCGTCAACATGCCCATGACATCGAACGTCTGCCAAAGAACGAAGCCCGTACCTCCGATGTTCACCTGGATCCAGCTATCGGCTGGGTTGGGAAAAGCGGTGGATACACGCTGGGTTTGTTCAGTCAGGCCATTGGCGAACCCACATCCTTCCGCGCTTGTGGTCACGCACACCCCGTCCACGAAGTAGTACGGTGCCAGGGAAGGACCTGGCAACAGGTGGATCGTGTCCGTGAGCGCATCGCTGAAGAAGTTACCGATCACCAAGTACTGGTAAGCGCTGTCGGCCTCGAAAGTTCCGCTCACCAAGGTCCAGTTCGCTGTGTCGCTTATCACCGCTGTGCTGTGCAAGTGCGCATAGTTGCGCAAGGCGAATGGTGGTTGGTCCAGGTCGGACCAGATGTTGGGTTGCATAGTGAAGAGCATGCCCATGTTGCTGCAAGCCCAAAAGGGTGCCCAATAGTTACCGCCAAAGGCCACGTTGGTGTGGAAACTCACATGGTATGTCTCTCCCTCTTGCAACGGCGACAAGAGCTGGCAGCCCACATACTCGCGGAAGTTGGTGAAGCCATCGTAAGCCGCCATGCCCACATAGGCATCGCCATGCAGCGCGTGCTGGAAACCAAAACCGTTCTGAGGCACATCGATAAGTGAGTCTAGCTGGCAACTCTGGTCCACGCATGTATTGAAATAGTCAGGCGATTGGTTCCATTTTTCCCAATACAGGGGTTTGGCACCTCCTTGAAAGCCGAAGTTGCATGGGCAGGTGTCGGTGAGCAATTCGAAGCTGGGGTTTGGGACGAGGTTCTGCGCTTCACAGCGGAGGGCGGCGAAGAACGACAGGCAGCCTAGCGCCCAGCCTATGCCAGCGCTATACCACCTGATGTTCTTCGCTGTAGAAAGCATTGTTCGTTCGTAATGTCCCAGAGCAAGGTCCGGTCTGTTGTGAAAGGTACAATGGGTGGCACCACAAGTGCGCACGCATGTCTTCCCTTGCAGCGGCGGGAGCGGCCGTTCACACATGGGCGAACACGATCGTATGACCGTGCCTACTTATGGAATGGTGGTGTTGGCGCCATGGTGAAGCGGGTAGACGGTTGGTGAAAAAGAGCGGGCAACGGCACGCCGAGCGCTGCGGGTACCGAACTTGCCGTGCTGTCAGATCAGGAGGCCAAGCGGCCAAGCGGATTGCAGCTTACGGCGCAAAGGAGGAACTGCTCAGGCCGCGTGTTCATGCAATCGAAAGTAGGTCAGGTTATCGGGAATTGCATGGCATGTGTATAACTCAACGGATGATCGCGTTGGAACACCGCTTTGCGCTCAACGTTCCACCGATCAGTGGTAAGAGGGTAAACGTCCATCGCGGCGGCGAAGCCCGGCAAGAAGAAAAACCGATCGCCGCAAGGCCCGCCGCATACTTTTGAACGCACCATGCTCGGCGCACTCCTGGCCACCGGCTATGCCGCCCTGTTCCTGCTGCTGATCCGCTGGTCGCCGTTCTTCTCGGCCACCGGGCTGAAGGCGCGCACGGTAGGCGGCCTGTTCCTCTGAAGATCCTCGCGGGCACAGCGCTGTGGTTCGTTTACACCTACCTGCACACCGACCGCGCCACGGCGGACATCTACCGGTACTTCGACGACGGGAACATCATGTTCCGGGCCTTCGAGCAGCCCCGCTGGATTACCTGAGCATGCTCACGGGCATCGGCAACGACCAGCCGGCATTCGATCATGCGTACTACAAGGTGATGAACAACTGGTACCGCCAGTACGAGAGCAACATGTACAACGATGCGCACACGATGATCCGCTTCAACGCGTTCGTGCGGCTGTTCTCTTTCGGGCACTATCATGTGCATACGGTGTTCGCTTGCTTCGCCTGCACCATTGGGCTGGTCGCGCTGTATCGCGCATTCGTTCACCGGTTGCCCGGGCATGAGCGGATGCTGATGGTGGCGATCTTCCTGCTGCCGAGCGTGCTGTTCTGGGCCAGCGGCGTGATCAAGGAGTCGCTCCTGTTCATGGGGCTGGGGCTGTTCGTGTTGTCGCTGACCGAACTGCAGCGCAAGGGCATGAACTGGAAGTATCTGGTGCTTCTACCCTTCTGCGCGGTGCTCCTCTTTTTCCTGAAGTTCTATGTGCTCTTGAGCATGCTGCCCGCCCTGATCGCCTACCTGTGGAGCCTGCGAACCCAAGGGCGGCGGGCCCTGCTGAAGTTCGCGTTGGTGTTCACGGTCTTTGCGGTGCTGGGCGTGAACAGCGACCGTATCATTCCGCGGTTCAACATCCTCGAAGTGCTGTGGGTGAAACAACGCGACTTCATCGGCATGGCCACCGAGGCGAAGGCGGGCAGCCTGGTGAGCGTGACGCCATTGGAGCCAACGGTGAAGAGCTTTGTGTCGCAGGCGCCACATGCGTTGTACATGACCTTTCCTCTCCCCGATCACCACATGGCGCAACGGGCCGTTGGGCTTGATGAGCGCCGCGGAGAACATCGCCATCCTCCTCGTGCTGATCCTCGCTTTCCGCTGGAGGCGCAGCTGGCGCGAAGTGGAGCGGTCGCTGCTGTACTTCTGCCTTGGTTACTGTGCGCTGCTCGCGTTGGTGATCGGCTGGACGACTCCGGTGATCGGGGCCTTGGTGCGGTACCGTGTGCCCCTCCTACCCTTCCTGATCATCGCGGCACTTTGCATCGCCGACCCCAAGCGTATTCCCTGGCCGGGATGGATGAACATCAAGACGAACCGATGACCGACAGTAGCGTTTCCACCGCCTTCACCTTCGTCACCGCACTGGCGATCACCGGTTGTGGCTTCCAGGACCGCAAGGCCGACCTCATCGTGCACAACGCACACATCGTCACGCTGGACAGTGCGGAGCATGTGTACGAGGCCATGGCCATCAAGGACGGTCGCATCCTCGAGCTCGGTCCGGAGCGGCAGATCATGAACCGTTATGCGGCCACGAAGACATACGATGCGGCCGGTCGCACGGTGTACCCGGGCTTCATCGACGGGCACTGCCACTTCTTCGGTTATGGATTGAACAAGCAGAAGATCGACCTCCAGGGCGTGAAGAACTGGGACGAGGCCGTTGAGCGCACTGTGGCCTTCGCGAAGGCGCATCCCAAAACGGAATGGATCATGGGCCGCGGATGGGACCAGAACCTGTGGGAGGGCAAGGCCTTTCCGGACAATGCGAAGCTGAACGCGCTTTTTCCCGATCGCCCCGTGCTGCTGCAGCGCGTCGACGGTCACGCTGCCGTGGTGAACCAGGTGGCGATGGACCGCGTGGGACTTACAGCGAAGAGCGTGATCGCCGGTGGCATCATGGAAATGCGCAACGGCAAACCCACGGGCCTGCTCGTGGACAACGCGGTGGATGTGTTCCAGAAGATCTTCGACGAAGCGGACGAGGCCACGAAACGGCAGGCGTTGCTGGATGCGCAAACGGACTGTTTCGAAAAAGGCCTCACGATGGTCTGCGATGCGGGCCTGGATGTGGGCACCATCGAGCTGATCAAGAAGATGCAGGAAGAAGGCACGCTGAAGATGCGCGTGTATGCCATGGTCGCCGACAAGTCGGAGAACCTGGATCATTTCGCGAAGACCGGGGCCATTACCACGGACAGGTTGTGGGTACGTGCGGTGAAGGTGTATGGTGATGGTGCATTGGGTTCGCGCGGAGCCTTGTTGAAGCAGCCATACGCCGATGTGGACAGCGTGCACTTCGGGTTGCTATTGAAGGACCGCCCCCACATGCTGGAGGTGGCGACCTGGTGCCTCGCGCACAACTTCCAGATGGCCACGCATTGCATCGGCGACAGTGCGGACCGCTTCATGCTGGATGTGTACGCGGAGGTGCTGAAGGGGATGAACGACAAGCGCTGGCGGATCGAACATGCGCAGTGCATGGACCCGCGCGACTTCCATCTCTTTGCGGAGAACAGCATCATACCGAGCGTGCAACCCACACACCTGCTGAGCGACGCGCCGTGGGCCATCGACCGCATCGGCGCGGAGCGGTTCAAGAGCGCCTATGCCTGGAACACCTTGCGCAAGCAGATGGGCATCGTGGCACTGGGCACCGATTTTCCGGTAGAAGCGATCGATCCGCTGGCCACCTACTACGCGGCGGTGGTGCGCAAATACCGCGATGGTTCCACGATCATCTGGCAGCCCGGCGGAAGAAGCGCTTTCGCGCAAGGACGCGCTGCTGGGCATGACCTTGTGGAACGCGCTCGCCTCCTTCACCGAGAACGAGCTGGGCAGCCTGGAGGTGGGCAAGCGCGCGGACCTGACGATCGTGGACCGTGACCTGTTGAACGCCGATGAGGTCGGGCTTCGCAAGGCGAAGGTGGTGGCCACGATCGTGAATGGTGAGTTGGTGTACGAGTGAGCGCATGGAGCCCATCGTTCTAAAGAGCCGATTCACGCAGGAGAGCTTCCTGCAGGTCTCCTGGTACCTGACGCGTCGGATGTTCTTCTCAGGGTGGCGGGCCTACTTCTACCCCATCGCCTTGGTGTTCTTCGGATACAGCCTCTTCCACAGCGGGGACAGCTGGCGGGCGATGATGGGCATCGCTGCCATGCTGGCCTTCCTCGCCTTCATGAGCTGGCGCATCCACCGTTCGCTGGTGCGGAAGTTCGACGAGAACTTCCGGAACAAGGAGTTGCTCACGTACACGATGGACGATGTCCACTGCCACATTGCCGGCGAGAGCTTCCACCTGGACTACCCGTGGGACAAGGTGTTGAAGGTGGTGCGGTGGAAGGACCATTATCTCTTCTACGCCACGAAGTTCACGGCGCAGGCCTTGGATGCCCGGATGCTCACGAGCGATCAGACCGCTCAATTGGAAGCCCTGTTGGACCGTGTGAAACCAGGTTGGCGGTAGACATAGGCAACCCCGTCAGCACGATGCGTCTTGCTATCGGAAGCAGCACCATGGCACACAGCACATCGAACATTCGCGGCATGCAGTTCACCTGTGACCGCACATGGGAGAGCATGACGCCTGTTGGTGAACATCGCTTCTGCGACAGCTGCCAGAAGCCGGTGATCGACTTCACGGAGTGGAGCAAGGACGAGCTGATCGCGTACTTCCGCCGTGCGCCGGACACCTGCGGGCAGTTCGAACCGCACCAGGTGGATCTCACGCTGATCCCGTTGGATAATGTGGGAAAGGGGCTTCGCCGCGGGCTCTTCGCCTCGCTGGCGGCGCTGGCGCTGAACGCGGCCCACGCACAGACCACCCGCACGCCGCATCCAACCGAGCAGGTGGTGCATCACCCACATCCGGATGATGTGTTGAACGGGGTCTGCGAACGCGTGCCACGCACCGTCAATCGCAAGGAATCGGACAGCAAGTCGTGGGTAACGGAGCCAAAGCGCCGCAGCCCGAGCAAGGTCCGCGTGTACGTTTCCGGCCAGTTCCCCTTTGTGCACATCCGTACGCGCACGATCCGCGGCAGGGTGATCGGCTGCCCCAGCTTCTGAGCCGCGGGCTTGCACGGCGCAAGGTCCATCCGCTCGATCAAACCCTCGCAGCGGGGGAGCGTCATAACATTTGCCTGACCTTTGCTTTGATGCGGAACCTCACCACTCTCCTTGCCTCCCTGCTTATCGCCATCGCCTCCCATGCGCAGAACCTGCCGGACGAATGGTACATCAGTGATGACGGCCGCCGGTTGGTGACGGGGGGCCAGCCTGCGGAGGGCCTGTTCCACGAGGATTCCGTACCGGCGATCCACCTGTGGTTCGCGCAGAGCAACTACTGGAACCAGTTGGTGAACAACTACGACAGTGGCACGCCGATCATGGCCACGCTGATCTACAACGGCCAGACCTTCGACTCCGTGGGCGTGAAGTTCAAGGGCGAGACCAGCTACTTCATGCTGCCGCCGGGTACGGAGAAGATGAGCTTCGACATCAACCTGGACGAATGGGTGGCGGGCCAGGACCTTGCGGGCTACGAGAGCATCAACCTGAACAATGGGTTCCAGGACAACAGCGTCATGCGCGACGTGGTGTATAAGCACCTGATCCGTCCGCATGTGCCGGCGGCGAAGGCCAACTTCGCGAAGCTGTACATCAACGGCATGAACTGGGGCGTGTACAACCTGGTGCAGGACCTGGACGGCGATTTCATCCGCCAGTGGTGGTTCAGCAACGATGGCGCGCGATGGCGAGCGCAGGCCCCGGGCAATGGTGGTGGCGGTGGTGGGCAGTGGGGCGATGGCACCGCAGCGCTGAACTACCTCGGACCTGACACGACCACCTACCAGCAATACTACACCTTGAAGAACAGCAACACCCCGCAGCCATGGGACCATCTGGTGACCACCTGCGCGAAGTTGAACAACACGGCCCTGGCTCAGTTGGCCGACACGCTGGAAACGTACATGGACCTGGACCGTGTGCTCTGGCACCTGGCCTGTGAGAACGCCTTCGCCGATGACGACAGTTACATCCACAAGGGCAAGAGCGATTACAGCCTGTATTGGGAACCGGAGACCGGTCGCATGACCACGCAGGAGATCGACGGCAACAGCGTGTTAAGCCAGAACAACGTGGCCTGGAGCCCGTTCTACCATGCGGACAACGCGAACTACCCGCTGTTGAACCGGTTGATGGCCGTACAGGACCTGCGCCAGCGTTACCTCGCTCATCTGCGCACCGTCATCACCTCCTCGCTCAACGGACCGGAGGGAGCGAACCTGATCCAGAGCTACAAACAGCGGATCGACACCATGGTGCAGAACGACCCGAAAAAGCTGATGACCTACACCCAGTTCAACTCGGGCGTGACGCAATTGACCAACCAATTGAACACCCGCAGGACCAACCTGCTGGCGAACGCGGAGGTGGCCCAGGTGGCACCGACCATCACCGGTACGCAGCATGAGAGCAGTGCCGGGTGAATGTGGCGCCACCGGCCCATGAGGCCGTGCATGTGCGCAGTACGATCACCTCCAACAGCGGACTCTTCCGGGTGTTGCTGCATTGGAGCAACGAGCTGCCCGGGACGCTTCAGTACAACACAGATGTACGATGATGGCGCGCACAACGATGGCGCTTCCATGGATGGTGTGTTCGCTGCGGACATCCCCGGGCAGGGGTCGGGTACGTGGGTGCGGTATTACGTTACCGCAGAGGCGAACAATGCCGCGCACTCCATGCGTTTCGACCCGGCCGGTGCCGAGCATGATGTGTACATGTACCAGGTGGAGACCTCGGTCTCGCCGATCGATGCCATCGTGATCAATGAAGTGATGGCGAGCAACACCTCCACGGTGACCGACAACAATGGCCAGTACGAGGACTGGATCGAGCTGTACAATCGCGGCACCGCTGCGGTGGACCTGCAAGGCTGGTACTTGACCGATACGCCCTTCGAGCCAACGAAATGGCAGCTGCCCGGCGGCACGGTGTTGGAGCCCAATGCCTACATGATCGTGTGGGCCGATGAGGATGCCTCACAAGGCGCGATGCACGCGAACTTCAAGTTGAGCGCGAGCGGCGAGAGCGTGCTGCTCTTCGATCCCGACACGGCGCTGGCCGATCAGGTGGATTTCGACGCGCAGGAAACGGACATGGGCTATGCGCGGGTACCGAACGGAACCGGTGCCTTCATCATTCAAGCGCCGACGTATGCCGCCAACAACAACAACGTCGGGTTGAACGAGTCCGGGGCTGTACGTATGCTGCGCGCTTTCCCGAACCCCTCGTCAAGCGCGTTCACCCTGCAATGGCCCGGAACTGAAGCCGAGCAGGTCACGCTCTATGACGCGATGCATCGGCAAGTGTGGCAAGGTCTGTTGCGTCCCAACGGACGCATCGATGTGAGCGGACTATCCAGTGGCACGTACACGGCAGTAGTGGCTGCGCACAGGCTGCGACTGGTGGTGGTGCGTTGATCGCACTGCTCAGCTGCGGGCCTGCAGCAATCGCCGCGTGTGGTCGTAGCCTACGGCGAAGATCTCCTCGGCCTTACGCAGGTCGAACAACGCGAAGCGTGAAAGTCCGGCGGGCTCCACGAACAGGTCACAGCCCAGGGCCGAGCGCACCACCATTTCGCGGAAGCTGAGGTGCCATGCACGGTCCATGGTGGCCAACAGGCTGCGGCGGTGCTCAACGAACGCGGGGAGCGGATTCGCATACACGGCGATCACCTCATGCTTGTGATCGGCGAAGGGTTCCACGGGCAGGTTGTTGCTGAGGCCGCCATCCACGTAATACGTACCATGCACCTTCACCGGCGGGAACACCACGGGAATCGCCGAGGCGGCCATGAGCGCCGGCACAAGCTCTCCCTCGCTGAAGAAGCGCTGGCCGCCGCGCTCCAGATCGGTGGCGCTGATGTAGAACGGCATACCCAAGGCCTCGATGTTCGGCGCGCGGAGGTTCGTCTCCAAAAAGGCCGCGAGCTTGCGCGATGTCAGCAAGCCGGAGCGCAACGTGCTGAAGCTGAAGAGCCCGCCTTTGAACGCCGTGGTGAGCAGGGTGAGCGTTTCGCGGGGCGTGCGGCCATCGGCGATGAAGGCACCGAGCATGGCCCCCGCGCTGGTGGCGCTGATGGCGCTGGGCGTGATGCCCTGCTCGGCAAAGGCCTCGAGCACACCGAGGTGCGCGATCCCGCGCGCGCCACCACCGCTCAGTACAAAAGGCCGCTTCTCCATGCGGGTGCGAAGATCGGTCCTGCAACGATGCAGTCTGATGCGCCAGTTGCATGCACAGTCATCCTGCAAGCCATCGACCATCACCGCCGACGGCCTATACCGCAGAAGCCTTCCACAACCCCGACCTTTGCACCACGCCTCCGCCCTTTCGGCCCCGGCGCGTGAATGATGGACCTGAACGACATGATCACCAACCTGCGCGAGGCGCTGGAGATCACCCCCGACAACGATAAGCTGCGTGCGCATCTGGCGCAGACGTTGCTCACCTCCGGCCAGGCGGCCGAAGCGGCCGAGGAATACAAGCGCGTGCTGAAGACCTCTCCGCGCGATGGCAAAAGCAAGCTCGGCCTGGCGAAGGCCTTTTTCGCATTGAAGCAATGGAGCGCGGCGATCGTGATCCTGGAGGATCTTCATTCCGCGGGGCCTGAACATGAAGTGATGTTGTTGCTGAGCCGCGCGCTGCTGAACGAAGGCAGTCATGGCAAGTCGATGGACATCTATGAGCAGTTGCTCAAGCGCTGGCCCGACCGGCCCGATGCTGAATTGGACGAGCACTTCCGCGTAACGGGTCAACTGGGTGAAGAGGATGACGACGATATGTGGGAGGATGACGATGGTCCTCCGGGAGAACTGCGGGCCAGCGACCTCGTGGTGCGCACCAACACCAGCTTCGCGGACGTGGGCGGCATGCAGAGCGTGAAGGACGAGATCGGGTTGAAGATGATCAAGCCGATGCTGCATCCGGACCTGTACAAGGCCTATGGCAAGAAGATCGGCGGCGGCATCCTGCTGTACGGTCCGCCGGGCTGCGGAAAGACGCACATCGCGCGGGCCACGGCCGGCGAGATCAAGGCCACCTTCATCAGCGTTGGCATCAGCGACATACTCGATAGCTGGTTGGGCAAGAGCGAACGCAACATGCACCGCGTGTTCGAGGTGGCGCGGCAGAACGCACCGTGCGTGGTGTTCATCGACGAGATCGATGCGCTGGGGGCGAACCGCAGCCACATGCGGAACAACGCCGGCAGCCATGTGATCAACCAGTTCCTCACGGAGATGGACGGCATCGACGCGAACAACGAGGGTCTGCTTATCATCGGCGCCACCAACATGCCGTGGCACATCGATCCTGCATTCCGCCGTCCCGGCCGCTTCGACCGCACCATCTTCGTTCCGCCGCCCGATGCCGAAGGGCGCGAAGCCATCCTGCAGATCCTGCTGAAGGAAAAGCCCACGAAGGACGTGGACTTGCGGGCCATTGCCCGGAAGACCGAGCACTTCAGCGGCGCCGACCTGAAGGCCGTGATCGACCTGGCCATTGAGGAGAAGCTGCGCGATGCGATGAAGACCGGCATTCCGGAACCGATGACCACAAAGGACCTGGTGAAGGCGGCCGGCACGCACAAGGCCACCACGCGCGAGTGGTTCACCACGGCCCGCAACTACGCGCTGTACGCCAACGAGAGCGGGCTGTACGACGAGATCCTGAAGTACACGAAATGAGTTTGCACGAACAGCGTGTGATGCGGGCGGCCTTGCTGTTCCAGCAGAGCCGATTCGCCGATGCCGAGCGCACCTTGCGCGATCACCTGAGCGAAGAACCGAACGACGCTCAGGCCTTGCGGTTGCTCGGCGAAACGTTGCTCGCGCAGGACCGTCCGGCCGAAGCGCGCATCGCGGCGCAGAACGCCCTGGGCATCTCCCCTGCCGATGGCGATGTGCACGGACTGCTCGCGCGTGTGGAGCTGGTGGATGAGAACGAGGTGAAGGCCGAGGACCATGCCCAACAGAGCGTGAAGCTCGATCCGAACGATGCCGATCACTGGGGCACGCTCGCCTTCGTGCTGTTGCGACGCAACGAGCATGCACGCGCGTTGGAAGCCGCCGACACCGGCCTTCGCCTGCATCCCGAGAACTTGCGCTGCCTCAACATGCGCACCGAGGCACTGGCGCGCCTGGGCCGCAAGGAAGAAGCCGATGCCACGATCGGCAAGTCACTGGAGCTGGATCCGGAGAACCCGTACACACACAGCAATACGGGGTGGGCCGTGCTTCGCCGCGGCGATCACACGAAGGCCTTGGAGCATTTCCGCGAAGCCCTGCGACGCGACCCCATGAACGGTCATGCCAAGGCGGGGCTGGTGGAAGCGTTGAAAGCGCGTTACTGGTTGTACCGCATGTTCCTGCGTTACCAGTTCTGGGTGAGCAATCTGAAGAGCAATGCCCAGTGGATGCTCATCATCGGCTTCTACGTGGGAAGTCGCGTATTGCGCGCGATGTCGGAGCAATACCCGGCTCTGGCCCCGCTGATCTGGCCATTGCTCATTGCGTACATGTTGTTCGCGCTGAGCACTTGGGTGATGGCGCCCCTGAGCAACCTGTTGCTGCGCTTCAACAAATACGGCCGTTACGCGCTGGACCGCGACGAGACGATGGCGAGCAACTTCACGGGCATCGCTTTGCTGCTGGCCCTGGTAGGTGGCGTCGGTTTCCTCTTTACAGGAAGCACGGGTCTGCTGGCGCTGGGCATCCTCGGGTTGGTGATGATGATCCCGCTGGCCTCCATGCTGAATTCGCGCAAGAAGGGGCGGCCGGTGTTGGTAGGGCTTGCCGCTGTGCTGGCGCTGCTGGGTCTGGCCGGTGTGGCGCTGGCCTTCCGTTTGAACGACCTGATGAACCCGGGCTTCACAGCCTTCCTCATCGGCGCGTTCCTCTATCAGTTCGTCGCCAACTTCGTGAACACGCGCAGTTGAGCCCCGGTTCAGCGTTCATGAACGAAGTGTGAAAAGGGGATCTCCTCCGGAATGCACGACCGGCAACTTTCACTTTTGTCAAACCTTCCTCAGCCGGCTCGGCGCGTGGCTCACCTCACCACGAAGGGCTGCTGGTACCTGGTTCCAGGTTGCGTCATTCGAAGGGTGTAATGGCCGGGGAGTCAACCCGGACACATCCAGGTCCTGCACGGCATCGCCCTGCAAGGATCCTTGTTGCACCACGCGGCCAAGCGCGTCGATGATGGTAAAGGCCCATTGGCCGGCCCCGATTCACCTGCACATGCAGCAGGTCATGCGCAGGGCTCGGCCACACCGTGATCCCTTCCGCCGAAGACACCTGTCGTTATGCCCACGTTCAACAATGAATACGGAAGTGAAGTGCTGGTGCATCCGTTCGGCGCGGTGATGGTCACGGTGTAATCACCGTTCGCAACGGGCGTCCACGTCTGGCCTTGGCGCCAGGGATATCGGTGCCATTGAGCGCCCACTGGTAAGTGTCCGCGGGTGTGCTTTGTAGCGCGGTGCCGTTCGGCGTTATCAAGGCGTCGTTGGGCAGCGGAAGCACGGTGAAGCTGAAGGTGTCGTTGCCAGAGGAACAGCCGATGGAGTTGAACACGGTAACGGAGAGGTCCTCGCCCTGCGACCAGGCGTTGGGGTCGGTTGTGCCATCGCTCCACGCGTAGTTCTGAAAGCCGGCCGGGCCTTCTACCAGCACGCTGTCGCCATCGCACACGGTGGCATCGCCGGTGATCGCCACGTCGTAATCAACGGGCAGCATGGCGGCGAAGGAATTGATCTTACCACGACCGAACCGCAAATTGGGCACGGCGCCGGTGAACGCATCGGCGAAGGCGGTGTTGTTGATGGCGTCCATGATCTCCATGTGCGTGGCGTCGGGACATTTCTGCAGGTATAACGCGGCCGTCCCGGCCACCGCCGGCGAGGCGATGCTCGTTCCACCCGCGCGCACGTGCATGCAATCGCTGGAGAGCTTGAAGATCCCCGTTCCGCCTTGGAACAGGTTGATCAGGGCCAGTGGCGCGGCCGAGAAGGTGATGTCGCCCGGTGCGGCGATGTCGGGTTTTTGAAGTCCCGTGCGTGTGGTGCCGTAGGAACTGCAGAACGCAATGCTTCCTTCGGTACCGCCTACCGAGTATGGGTTGCCGTTGCAGGCGATATAGTTCGTTTCATTCTGGTAGTTCCCAACGCAGATCACATGCGGGCTGCAGGCCCAGGAATCGACAATGCCGCGCTCGATCGTGGGCAGCACATAGTTGGCCATCGGCGGATACTCCGCCACGGTAGGAACGGGAGGCGCGGATTGGGTGGACACGATCTCGCTGAGCCCGAATCCCTGATTATCCCACGCATCGCACAGCCCGCTGCCTGTCATCATCACGCGCCAGTAGTAGGCGGCGCTGTCGGGTGCCTGCATCATGACCTCCAGGTGATATTGGCCACCGCGCACGGTAGTGAACGTGGTGCATACGGCCAATAGATCCCCACCGAAGCTATACAGCGTATCGACCCCATACGTATTGATCGTGCTCTGTGCGTTGCGGAAAGGAATGCGCCCACGATACGCATAACCACCGGTGACGCGATCCGCACCGATGCTGTACTGGATATTGTTCATACTGGCCGTGTCCCCCCAGAAGTCGATGTACGCTGATGGTATGCCGGTGAAGAAATTGGGGTTCGTCTTGATCCACGTGAAGGATGTGTCGTTATCCACTTCCATACGCAGCGTATAGTTCTGCCAACACCCGCTGTTGCCGGCGGCGCACACCACAGCGCGCCCTGGCGCGGCCATCAACATGCTGTCAATGAACAGCGCTGCGGGATCGAGGCCATCGTGACTTCCGAAGTAATCGCCGAGGCTCAGGTTCACCACGGCAGGCTTGCCCAAGGCGGCAGCCTCATCGAACACGAACTTCACGCCATCGGCCACGGTGGAAGGCCAGTTGGCGGCGTTCAGGTTGGTTCCCACCACAATAAGGTCCGCCTTCGGCGCGGCACCGATATGCTGTCCTGTCAACCCACCGTTCCCGGCGGCGGTGCCAGCTACCGTAGTGCCGTGGCCGCCTGCATCCAGGTCATTCGCCGGACAATTACCCGCATCGATCGTGGCCTTGTCCCACGCCTGTCCGTATCCGTACGGCTGCGGTGTGTTGGCGTTCACCGGGTAGTTGTGGGCCCAATAGCGCAACACACGCGTTTCGCCGAGCGAGTCCTGGAAATCGGGATGATGGAAGTCGAGCCCGGTGTCCACGACGCCCATCACAACATCGTCACCATCATAACCTTGTGTCAGCGGTGCGGCTCCCGCCTGGATGCGATCGATACCGGTCTTAACGCGCATGCTGTCGTTCAACACACGCCCCCGACCCATGCGAAATTCAATGCTGCGCACTTCGCGTTCCGCGTTCAGCTCGGCAACGCGTCCGGCAGGCATGCGCACGCTCACCCAGTTGCGCATGCTCATCTTCACGTGGGCACCATGGGCCTTGGCGATCGCAGCCACACGCGGGGCGTTGCCTTGCAGGAACAGGTCCACCTGGGAGGTGGGATCGGCGGTGCGCAGGTAGGCAGCGAGCTCGAAGCCGATGAGCGTGCGTTGCTGTGCGAAGGAGACCGAGCAGATGAGCACGGCCAATGCGGCGAGGAGGGAACGGTGCATAAGAAAGCTGTTCCGGGGAAATGACCTCCGGACACCCTCAAAATTACGCACCCGCAACACGGGTCATCTCTGCAAATGGCGGCACTTTCGGCAAGAAATCAACAGTGCCGGTGTTGGGATCCACCTGGCAGCAGTAATGCGTGAGGCCGTTGGTGACCAGCAGGAAACGCACGCGGAACACCAGGTTGTAGCGGGCGGCCTGCTCAAACACCTTCTGGTCCATGCGCACCTCGGGGGCCTTGCATTCCACGAGCAGCAAGGGTTTTGCGTCATTGCCGTGCACCACGATGTCGGCGCGTTTACTGAGCCCGTTCAAGGTGATGGTGTGCTCCAAGGCCAGCAGAGATGCCGGGCAGCCGAGGTCGTGCACCAAATGGTTCAGCACATGTTGCCGAACCCACTCCTCCGGGGTGAGCACCAGCCATTTCCGGCGCACGGGGTCGAACACCCGCACTGCATCGGCATCGTGCCTAAGTTTGACGCCGTGGTCCGGGAGGTTCAGGGGCTGCACGCAACAAATAGAAGCACAAAGGTGAAGAGCAAGAGCGAGATCGTACACAACTGGCTGCCCCGCTACACGGGTGTGCCCATCGCGGACTTCAAGCCGCACATCCTGCTGACGAACTTCAGCAACTACCTCGACCTCTTCATCCAGCAGACCGACGCGAAGATCGTTGCGAAGGACAAGGCCATGACGGTGGCCATCGCGGACGACATGTGCATGATCAACTTCGGCATGGGCAGCGCCAACGCGGCAACCGTTATGGACCTGCTCAGCGCCATCGAGCCGAAGGCCGTGCTCTTCCTGGGCAAGTGCGGAGGCTTGAAGAAGAAGAACGAACTCGGCGACCTGATCCTGCCCATCGCCGCCATCCGGGGTGAAGGAACGAGCCTGGACTACTTCCCCGCGGAAGTGCCTGCGCTGCCCTCCTTCATGATCCACCGCGCTGTTTCCGGCGTGATCCGCGACATGGAACTGGACTACTGGAGCGGCACGGTGTACACGACGAACCGCCGTGTGTGGGAGCATGATGATGCCTTCAAGGAGAAGTTGCGCATCCTGCGCTGCATGGCCATCGACATGGAAACGGCGACCATCTTCATGACGGGCTTTGCCAACGGAATACCCACCGGAGCATTGCTTCTTGTGAGCGATCAGCCCATGGTGCCTTGGGGCGTGAAGACCAGCGACAGCGATGCGAAGATCACCACGAGCTTCGTAGAGCGCCACGTACGCATCGGCGTGGAAAGCCTGCGCGACATCATCAACGAGGGGCGCAGCGTGAAGCACCTTCGATTTGAGTAGACCCGTTGAAGATCACCGCAGATGAATAGGATGAACGGGATGAACACAGATAGCAGCGGGCTGTCCCCTGTGAAGCTTCATCCGCATCCATCCTATGCATCTGCATCCATCTGCGGTCCATCCCGTCCATGAGCACGATCGACGACTACAAGAAGATCCGTGCCGACATCAATGCCGGCAAGTTCAAGCCTGTGTACTTCCTACACGGCGAGGAGAGCTTCTTCATCGACCGCATCGCCGAGGAGATCGAGCGGCATGCCCTGCAGGAACACGAGCGCGACTTCAACCAGACCATTCTGTACGGGCGGGACTGCGATCCGGACACCGTGAAGGACACCTGCCTGCGCTACCCGATGATGGCCGAGCGGCAGCTGGTGGTGCTACGGGAGGCGCAGACCTGGCGCATCGACGCCTTCGACAAGCTGGAAGCCTACTTCAAGAGCCCCACGCCCACCACGGTGCTGGTGATCCTGTACAAGCATAAGAAGGCCGACGGCCGCAAGAGCTGGCTGAAGGACCTGGCCAAGAAGAACACCGTGTTCGTGAGCGACAAGCTCAAGGACGACAAATTGCCCGACTGGATCCAGGCGTACGTGAAACACCAGAAGCGGAAGATCGGTCCCGTGGAGGCCAAGCTGCTGGCGGACCATCTGGGCAGCGACCTCAGCAAGCTCACCAAGGAAGTGGAGAAGCTCTGCATCGTCATCGACGAAGGCGGCGCCATCACGGCCGAGCTGATCGAGCGGAACGTGGGCATCAGTAAGGACTACAACATCTTCGAGCTGCAGAACGCGATCGGCGCCCGTGACCACTTGAAAGCACAGAAGATCGCGCACTACCTCGCATCGGACAAGGACCACAAGCTCTTCCTCAGCGCGGCCATGCTCAGCAGCTACTTCAGCAAGCTGGCCATCGTGCATACCAGCAGCGGGCTGTCTCAGAACGACCTGGCCGTGGCCATGAAGGTGCCGCCCTTCTTCGTGCGCGATTACGCCACCGCCGCGCGCAACTACCCGCCGCAGAAGATCCGCGAGGTGCAGCACCTCCTGCGCCAGGCCGACCTGCGCAGCAAGGGCGTGGGCAATGTGACCGCCGAGGACGGCGACATGCTACGCGAGCTGCTGGTGCGGGTGATGACCTGATCGACCGGTCCCGGATACGGCTCCATTCGTTCCCCTTCTTCCACTTGCGCGGCGACCGGTATTTTCGCGCTCCCCAAACCGGCCGGGCGCGAGACGAACTCCGCCAACGCTGAGCCGGGGCGAAGCGAACGATGGAGATCCCGAAGCGATACGACCCCACGCAGAGCGAGAGCCGCTGGTATGGCCACTGGATGGCGAAAGGCTACTTCCGCAGCGTACCCGACGACCGCGAGCCCTACACGGTGGTGATCCCGCCACCGAACGTCACCGGCGTGCTGCACATGGGGCACATGCTGAACAACACCATCCAGGACGTGCTGGTGCGCCGCGCGCGGATGCAGGGCAAGAACGCCTGCTGGGTGCCCGGCACGGACCACGCGAGCATCGCTACCGAAGCGAAGGTGGTGCGGCTGCTGCAGGAACAGGGCATCAAGAAGAGCGTGATCGGCCGCGAGGAGTTCCTGAAGCATGCCTTCGCGTGGAAGGAGAAATACGGCGGCGTGATCCTGGAGCAGTTGAAGAAGCTCGGCGCCAGCTGCGACTGGGAGCGCACCCGCTTCACCATGGAGCCCGACCTGAGCGATGCCGTGATCGACGTGTTCATCGACCTGCACAAGAAAGGCCTGGTGTACCGCGGCCTGCGCATGGTGAACTGGGATCCCGTGGCCCTCACCGCGGTGAGCGACGAGGAGGTGATCCACAAGGAGGTGAACTCCAAGTTGTACCACGTGCGCTATGCCGTGGAAGGCGCCACCGACGCAATGGGTGACCATCGCCACCACGCGTCCGGAAACGATCCTCGGCGACACCGCCGTGGCCGTGCATCCCGAAGATGAGCGCTATGCGCACCTGAAAGGCAAGCGCGTGCTCGTGCCCTTGATCGGCCGCAGCATCCCGATGATCTTCGATGAGTACGTGGAGCGCGAGTTCGGTACCGGCGCGTTGAAGGTGACGCCTGCGCACGACGTGAACGACCACGAGCTCGGCAAGAAGCACAAGCTGGAGACCATCGACATCCTCGAGGCCAACGGCACGCTGAGCAAGGCGGCGCAGTTGTACATCGGCGAGGACCGCTTCGCCGTGCGCAAGAAGATCGCGAAGGACCTGGAGGAGAAAGGCCACCTGGTGAAGGTGGAGGACATCAAGAACAAGGTGGGCTACAGCGAGCGCACGGATGCGGTGATCGAGCCGCGCCTGTGCTGCAGTGGTTCGTGAAGATGAGCGAGCTGGCCAAGCCCGCGCTGGAGGTGGTGATGGACGGCCGGGTGAAGCTGCACCCGCAGAAGTTCACCAACACGTACAAGTACTGGATGGAGAACGTGCGCGACTGGTGCATCAGCCGCCAGTTGTGGTGGGGACAGCAGGTACCGGCGTGGTACAACGAGGCCGGCGATGTGGCCGTGTGCCGCACTGAGGCCGAGGCCATCGCGCAGTTCAAGGCCGCTGGTCAGAGCATCGCGGGCATCAAGCAGGACGAGGATGTGGTGGACACCTGGTTCAGCAGCTGGCTATGGCCCATCAGCGTGTTCGACGGCTTCAAGGACCCGGACAACGCCGACATCAAGTACTACTACCCTACCAACGACCTGGTAACGGCGCCGGAGATCCTCTTCTTCTGGGTGGCGCGCATGATCATGGCGGGCATGGAGTACCGCAACGAGGTGCCGTTCAAGAACGTGTACCTCACCGGCATCGTGCGCGACAAGCTGGGCCGGAAGATGAGCAAGAGCCTCGGCAACAGTCCCGATCCGCTGGAGCTCATCGAGAAGTTCGGCGCGGACGGGGTGCGCGTGGGCATGCTCCTCACCTCCCCTGCCGGCAACGACCTGCCGTACGACGATTCGTTGTGCGAGCAGGGCCGCAACTTCAGCAACAAGATCTGGAACGCGTTCCGCCTGGTGAAGGGCTGGACCGTGGACGACCGTCCACAACCCGCGTCATCCGCTGCCGCGGTGGCGTGGATGCAGAGCCGTGTGCAGCGCGCCACCGCGGAGATCGATGGACTGTACACGCAGTTCCGCATCAGCGAGGCGTTGATGGCCACGTACAAGCTGATCTGGGACGACCTGTGCAGCTGGTACCTCGAAAGCATCAAGACCGGCTTCGTGAAGAACGCGGCTGGTGAAGGCGTGGCCGAGCCCATCGACCGAAAGACCTACGAGGCCACCGTGAGCGTCTTCGAAGAGGTGATGAAGTTGTTGCATCCCTTCATGCCCTTCCTCAGCGAGGAAGTGTGGCACTTGCTCCGTGACCGCAAGGAGGGCGACGACATCATCATTGCGCGCTGGCCTGCGGCCGGTGCCGGCGATGCGAAGCTCGAGGCGGAGATCCAGCATGCCTTCGATCTGGTGACGGCTGTGCGCAACGTGCGCAACGAGCGTGGCATGAGCCCGAAAGAGGCCATCGAGCTGCAAGTGAAGAACGCCGCGCCGCTAAGTGATGCGACCGTAGCATTAGTGGGCAAACTCGCCAACGTGAGCGCGATCAGCGCAGTAGCGAAGCCGTCCGAAGGTTCCATCACCTTCCTCGTAGGCACCACGGAATACGCGGCGGACCTCGGTGGCAACATCGATGCGGAGGCCGAAGTGAAGAAGGCCGAAGCCGAGCTCAGCCACCTGCGCGGATTCCTCAGCAGCGTGGACAAGAAGCTGAGCAACGAGCGTTTCGTCGCGGGCGCACCACCGCAAGTGCTGGAGGTGGAACGCAAGAAGAAGTCCGATGCTGAAGCGAAGATCAAGGCGCTGGAGGCACGCATCAACCAATTGGTCAATTAGTCCGGTGGATGGAGCGCGGTGGTGATGGCCGAGCGACCGATTACCTTCGCTCCATCGAACGTCAGCTCACATACTCGGCCATTGACATCGGATCGAACGCGGTGCGTTTGCTGGTGGCCGAGGTGATCGAGCGTGATGATCATCCGATCATCAAGAAGCAGACGCTGGTGCGCGTGCCCATCCGTTTGGGCGAGGACGTCTTCGACCATGGCGCGATCAGCAACGCCAAGCGCGATTACCTGATCAAGAGCCTGAAGGCGTTCCGGCTGCTCACGGAAGTGTACGGCGTGCCCTATCTGCGTTGCTGCGCCACCAGCGCCATGCGCGAAGCCACCAACAGCGAGGAGGTGCGCGCGCTGGTGGAGATCGGCAGCGGTGTGCACATCGAGACCATCGGCGGCAAGTTGGAGGCCGATCTCATCGTGAACACGTTCTGGACGCAGGACCTGTTGAAGGACCGCAGCTACCTCTACATCGACGTAGGCGGTGGAAGCACCGAGCTCACCTGGCTGGAGAAAGGCAGACGGATCAAGAGCGCGAGCTTCAAGGTGGGTACCGTGCGCACACTGAAGGGCAAGGTGAACCCGGCCGTATGGGACGAGATCGGGGCATTCCTGGAGGACCTGCGCAAGGAACACGGACAATTGATGGCCATCGGTACCGGCGGCAACATCAACCGCATCTTCAAGGAGAACGGCAATGCCTTCGGCGAGCCGCTCACGCGCAGCGACATCCAGCGGCAACGGGACCGCATTGCGGCTTACAGTTTCGAGGACCGGGTGAAGTTGCTGCGCCTGCGTCCCGACCGTGCGGACGTGATCATCCCCGCGGCCGACATCTTCCTGCGCGTGATGAGCGGTGCGGAGATCGACAAGATCTTCGTGCCCAAAGTGGGTCTGGCGGACGGCATCATTTACGACCTGTACATGAAGCAGTACGGGAACGTGCGCTACCCGAAGGCGGAGCCGGTGGCGGTATAGGGCCCGACGATCAGGTGATCGCACCAGCCTTGATCTCCTCCACCACGGCCGGATCCAACAACGTCGTTGTATCACCGAGGTTGTTCATCTCCCCTTCCGCGACCTTCCGCAGGATGCGGCGCATGATCTTGCCGCTGCGCGTTTTCGGCAGGCCGCTCACGAACTGGATCTTGTCGGGTTTGGCGATGCGCCCGATTCCGGCAACCACGGCCTCGATGATCGCACCACGCATGTTCTCCTTCGCCCCTTCATCATCCGCGGCGATCGGCTTCTCCGTAACAACGTACGCGTAGATCCCCTGTCCCTTGATGTCGTGCGGATAGCCCACCACGGCGCTTTCCACCACACCGGTGGCCTGGTTGATGGCGTTCTCGATCTCCGCGGTGCCGAAGCGATGTCCGCTCACGTTGATCACATCATCGACACGACCGATGATGCGGTAGCGGCCCTGCGCATCGCGCCGCGCGCCATCGCCGGTGAAGTAGTAGCCCTTGTAACTGCTGAAGTAGGTCTGGCGGCAACGTTCGTGATCACCGTAGGTGGTGCGGATGATCGACGGCCAGGGGAACTTGATCGCCAGCAGGCCTTCCTGCTCATTCTCCACGATCTCCTTGCCATCCGCGGTCAGAAGCACGGGCTGCACGCCTGGCAGGGGCCACGCTGCGTGCGATGGCTTCTCGTCGGTGACACCGGCCATGGACGAGAGCATGATGCCGCCCGTTTCGGTTTGCCACCACGTGTCGACGAGCGGGCAGCGGTCCTTGCCGATGTGGATCTTGTACCAATGCCAGGCCTCCTCATTGATGGGCTCACCCACGCTGCCGATCACGCGAAGTGAATGCAATGAATACGGCAGCACATGATCGAGCCCTGCGGCCATGAGACTGCGGATGGCCGTGGGCGCGGTGTAGAAGATGGTGACACCGAGCTTATCGATCACCTGCCAGAAGCGACCGGCATCGGGGAAGGTGGGGATGCCTTCGAAGATCACGCCGGTGGCGCCGGCGAGCAGCGGGCCGTAAACGATGTAGCTGTGTCCGGTGATCCAGCCCACATCGGCGGTGCACCAGAAAATGTCCTTCTCCTCCACCTGGAACACGTTCCGGAACGTGTAGTCGGTGTACACCATGTAACCGCCGCAGGTATGCACCACGCCCTTGGGCTTTCCTGTACTGCCGCTGGTGTAGAGGATGAAGAGCGGGTCCTCCGCGTCCATCACTTCAGCGGGGCACTCCTTGGCAACGTGTGGCAACTCCTCGTGCAGCCACACATCGCGACCGGTCTCCATGTCCACATCCCAGCCCACGCATTGCGTCACGATCACGCGCTTCACACTGGGGCAGCCGACGAGGGCCTCATCCACCACGCGTTTCACGGGCATCTGTTTGGCCCCGCGCGACATACCATCACTGGTGAGCACCATGGAGCATTGCGCATCCTGGATGCGGTCGGCGATGCTTTGTGCGCTGAAGCCGGCGAACACCACGGAATGGATCGCGCCGATGCGCGCGCAGGCCAGCACGGCCACCACGAGCTCGGGCACCATGGGCATGTAGATGCAGATGCGATCGCCCTTCTGCGCGCCATTGCGCTTCAGCACGTTGGCGAACATGCACACGCGCTCATGCAGCTCGCGGTACGTGATGCTTTGTCCCGGAGCCTGGGGATCGTTGGGCTCCCAGATCAGTGCCTTCTTGTCGCCGCGCGTATCCAGGTGACGGTCGAGGCAATTCTCGGTGATGTTCAGCTTTCCGCCGGCGAACCACTTCACGTCCGGGCCGTCGAAATCCCATTGAAGAACGGTATCCCACTTCCGCTGCCACGTGAAGGTCCCGGCCTGCGCTGCCCAGAAGGCTTCAGGGTCCTTTACGCTGAACCCATATGCCTCGTCATATTCCGCCTGCGAGCGGATGCGGTTGTACTTCATACGGGAAAAGTAGCCAGCGCGCCGCGATCCGCGGCACGGGGTCACTCGCGCATCCAGGTGGAATGCGCCACGGGCTCCCCGTTGGCCGCCAGAATGCGCACGGCGTAGAGCCCGTGTGGAAGCTGGGATACGTTGATGCGGGCGAGGTTCGGACCAAGGGACGCGCGGACCACTTCCTGGCCGGTGGCGTCGAACAGCAGGAGCACAGTTCCGGGCATCGACGCGGGCAACACCACATCCACCCAGCCACTGCCCGGGTTGGGGACCAGCGCAACATCCTGACCGGCCTTGCGATACCATGCTGTTCGCACCGGAGAGTAGGACGGCGTCCCATCGAAGTCCACCTGTTTCAAACGATAGTGGTTGAGGCCATCGAGTGGAGCTTCATCGATGAAACCGTAGCGCGTTTCCTGTGTGCTGGTGCCTGCGCCGGACACCACGCCGATCAGGCGGAAGTCAGTGCCGTCGGGCGAGCGTTCCACTTCGAAGCGGTCATTGTCCAACTCGGTGGCGGTGGCCCAGGTGAGCTCGATGCCTTGCTTGCCGGGTACGGCCTCGAAGTGGAGCAGTTCCACCGGAAGGATCGTGCAATCCAGCGAAGCTCCCCCACTGAGCTGCCAGGTGAGGTTGAAGGCCTGTCCGTTGGAAGAGAAGTTGTCGACGTAAAGGATATAGATCTGTCCAGCGACCACGGGAATAGTGCTCACCCAGGCATCACCACCAGCACCTTCGGTGGGATCAGTGGCCACGGCCGCCAGACCTGTGTTTGCATAGAGTGCTGAGTAGGAGCAACGCAACGGCGGCCCGACCGGCGGACAGGTAACAGAGCTCATAGGACCCCAGAGGGCAAAGTCGTAGTCCGTTGGCACCGTGGGCGCGATGGTGAAGCCGATGTTCCCGCTTGCGGACGGCGAGAAGTAATACCACGTTCCCTGCCGTTCACCCGAGGAGAGGCACCCCTCATTGGCCGGCATTCAGGTCCACCACATTCCCCGTGTTGTTGGAGTTGTTGCCGAAGGCTTGTCCACTGCATACTGTAATGCCGCCCGAGCAATCCTGCGGTGGCGATGGTGGTGGTGTGCAGGTGACCGTCTGTGTGAAGGCGATCCCAGGTGTTGGAGGCGTTCCGGAATTGAACACCGTAAGGCCATTGGCGAGAAAGTTGAGCACATAACTGTTCTCTGCCTGACCGGCACCCGTGGCGTTGTAGTTCACCACAAGTACGTTCCCGGCATTGAGCCCGAGCAGGATGACGTTGTATGAACCGGTCACGGTATAGTTCGTGAACGCACCGCCATTGATGGAGATCCCCACGGAACTGGTACCCCAACCATCCCCGAAGGAATCGTACAGTTGGAGTGCATACACGCACTGGCCGGCTGGCATGGCATTGGGGCCGAATATGCACAGTCCGAACGTTCCCGAACCGGTGCTGAAGCCCCAGACACGCAGGTAGTAGGTCCTTCCAGGAATGAAGTTGGTGAAGGACATGAACGGCATCAGGCCGGGGCCACTATCATCATCGCAGGAAACGAGGGTGAAGGGGCCGGCGCAGTTGTTGGGCGAGGGCCCGAGATAGAGCGCCATGGCCCCGTCGGTCATGGTACCGGCCTGGGTCTGAATGGTGGTGACACCGCTGGCAGGCGCAACGAAGGAGAACCAGACATCGAGCGAGGTGGCACCGAAGAAACCGCAGGTGGGCGTTGGCGTCATCGCCGAGTTGGTGGCGTTGACGTTGGTGTAGGTGGTGAAGCCGCAGCTGCCGGCCACGGTGACCGGTGTGGCGGTGCAGGGCTCGTTGTTCGCGGGCGGCGGTGGCGGAGGCGCGGGGATGGTGGCGCAGATGTTGAACCCGCCGAAGGTGTCGTTCCCGTATTCCCACATCCGTACCCACAACACGGTACCGGCAGTGCACCGGTGTAGGTGAGCGTGGGCATCAGGCCGGGGCCGCTGTCATCATCGCAGCCCACCTGCGTGAACGGACCAGCGCATGAGGGCGCCGTATAGATCGCCATGCCCATGTCACCGATGGCACTTCCACCGGCCACATCGGCGGTGATGGTCACCGTACCGCCGGCGGGCACGGTGACCCGGAACCACACATCGCCACCCGTGTAGAACGAGCAAGTGGGCGCGGGGATACCAGCGCTGGCCGTTGCGGAAACGTTGGAGCCCAGTGTGTACGTGCAAGCTGCGGCAGGTGTGAGCACTGTGGCCCCGCAGGGTTCGTTATTGGTAGCAGGGGGCGGTGGAGCAGATGCACATATGTTGAAGGCCCCGAAGGCGTTGTTGCCGTATTCCCAGAAGCGTACCCAGATGGTGGCACCGGGGGTGCCTGTGTAGCTCAACTGCGGCATCAGGCCCGGTCCCGAATCGTCATCGCAGGAGACCTGGGTGAATGGCCCAGTACACGTGGCCGCGGTGTAGATGGACATCCCGCCATCGGTAAGGGTGCTTCCGCCGACGACATCGGCGGCCAGGGTGACCGTGCCACCTGGCGGGATGATCACGGAGAACCACACATCACCGCCCAGATAGCTCGCGCACGTGGGCGCGGGTGGTCCGGCGGTGGCCGTGGCCGATACGTTGCTCCAAGTGCTATTGACGCAGGTGGCGTTCACAGTGAGCGGCTCGGCACCACACGGGTTGTCGTTGCCCGGCTGGGCCCAGGCCACCATGACCATCAACAACGCGCACAGCACGGACCAGGCGCGCATATGAACGGCCATGATCGTGTATGTGTGTCGACCTATCATGCTCAGTGCGGAGTGAGCGGATCGCTCATTTGCTCATATTCCTTCGGATGCGCCGCGATCCAGGCGGCCTTGGCCTCCTGATATCCCGGTGGATCGGTACGACCATCCTCGAAACCAGGTATCATGACCTGCTCTGTGGCAGATCGATCCTCGAGATGATGCGCGATGATGGGACCGAAATACGTGATCACCAACCCCACCGTGCTCCACGCGCTTTCAAGCTCGTCGCGGTGCAGGTGCACGTGGCTTCGCACCTTCACCTGCTGGTTGGGCACATCCACCCATACACCCATTTCCGGCTCGATGCCTTTCAGCACCTCGTGGATGTACTTCTCCTGAAGGGGACTGACCGCGGAAGCGAAGCGGATGAGCTGATCCAGTTCCGGCGCTTTTTGCGCCATGAGCGAGCCGCCGAAGAACCAACAAAGGCCCACCGCCAGCAGAGCGGACGTGTATATAGTTCTGCAACCATCACTCAGTATTACCCAAATATGTCATTTTTCTTCCTTTAATAAAGGTACGGCCGCGCATGAACTTATCATCCACTCCATAGGAAGACGCACGCTCGCCGGGAAGGATGCCCGCGAACTCCCCGCTGGGGTTCGCTTTGCGCCAATGGCCAAAATGGAGGGACCGTGAGCATGGGGGACTACTCCTTGACCCAACTACCGGTGGCCATGGCGGCACCTTCGGCGGTGGTGACCAGGAAGGAATACAGCCCGCGCGGCAAGGTGGACGTGTCGAGCACAAGTTGATCACCTTGGGCCATCGCCCTCAGAACCACCCGACCTGTGGCGTCGATCACCTGCACGGAGGCGCCAGCGGCCATGGTCGGCAGCCAAATGCGCACCATGTCATGGCCCGGGTTGGGTACCAGCAACAAGGGACCCTGGCCGTTGCGGAAGAACACGGACCGCACATCCGAATACGCGAACTGGCCATCGAAGTCCACCTGTTTCAACCGGTAATACGCCGTGCCTTGCAGCGGTGTTCGATCGATGAGGCCATAGTTGATCTCCTGGTGACTGGTGCCCGCGCCTTCCAGCGTACCGATCGCATGGAACTGTTCGCCATCGCTGGAACGCTCCACCACGAACAGGTCGTTGTTCAGTTCGGTGGCGGTGATCCAATCGAGCTGGACCCCATCGCGCACGACCTCGGCCGTGAAGGAAATGAGCTCGATGGGCAGCACGGTGCAATCCAACGAGGCCCCGTTGCCCAACTGCCAGGTGAGCGCGAAGGCCTGACCGTTCGCGCTGAAGTTGTCGATGTAGAGCATGTAGATCTGCCCGGCGGTCACGTTCATCAGCGAAACCCATTTATCGCCGCGTGGCGCCCTCCGTAACGTCGGCCGCACCATTGCCGATGCCCGTATTGCCGGTGAGCGCGGAATAGGAACAGCGCACCGGTGGACCCACAGGCGGGCATTGGATGCTGGAGAGCGGACCCCACACCGCGAAATCATAATCGGTCGCGGCGCCTGGTGCAATGGTGAACCCAACGGTTCCACTGCTGGAAGGTGAGAATCGGTACCAAGTGCCCTGCCTTTCGCCGCTGGCGAGGCATCCCTGGTTGGATGTATTGAGGTCGGCCACATTGCCTGTGCCGCTGGAGTTGTTGTTGAAGGATTGCCCGCCGCAGATGGTCTGGCCACCGGCGCAATCGTTGGCGGGCGCAGGCGGTGGTGTGCACGTCACGGTCTGGGTGAAGGCGATACCCGGGGCCGGTGGCGAACCGGAATTGAAGATCTGTCCGCCGCCCGTGAGCAATTGCAGTATGTAACTGTTCTGCGCCTGATTCGGGCCGGAGGCTGTGTACTGCACCACCACCACGGTACCGATGTTCACGCCGATAAGCACAACGTTATAGGTGCCCGTTACCGTATAGTTGGTAAAGGCACCGCCGTTCAACGAGATCCCCACGGTGGATGATCCCCAGCCATCGCTGTTGCTGTCATACATCTGCAACATGTACACACATTGCCCTGCGGGGATGCTGGCGGGCCCATGGATGCACAGGTTGAAGGTGCCCGATGCCGTACCGTAACCCCAATAGCGCAGGTAATACGTTGCGCCCGGCGTGAGCCCCGTGAAGGAAAGGAAGGGCATCAGCCCCGGACCTGCATCATCGTTGCACTGGATCAGGGTGAAGGGGCCGTTGCAGGAGGTGGCGGAGTACAGGGCCATGGCACCATCGGCGAGCGTTCCGGCCGTGCTCTCGATGATGGCGATGCCCGATGCGGGCGCAACGAAACTGAACCACACATCCAGCGACCCTGTGCCGAACGTGCCGCAACCCGGGGCTGGATACGTGCTGTTGTTGGTGGCGCCCGTGTTGGTGGCGCTGATATAGTTGCAGGTGTTGGTCACCGGCACCGCCGTGGCGCAACAGGGCTCGTTGTTCACCGCACCGGAACCGGCATTGGTAGCGCAGATATTGAAGTTGCGCGCTGAGCTTCCCCCGCCCTGTCGCCATACACGGATGTAGACGACCGTGCCCGGTGTACGACAGGTCACGGAGACCCGGGGCATCCAGTTCAGGAAATTCTGGTTGTCGTTGCAGCCGATCTCCACGAAGGTGCCCGGTACGGCGCAATTCCCCACGGTGTAGAACGCCATACCGCCATCGTTCAACGCATTGGGAGCAGCGGAAGCCGTGTTAACGGTCAACGCGCCGCTCGCTGGCACCACGGCTGTGTACCATACGTCCACATTTCCGGAACCGCAGGTGGGCGCGGCCACAGTGGAGTTGGTGGCGTTCAGGAGTGTCCCTGCGGTGTTCACGCATGCCCCGTTCACCGGCAAAGGGGCAGCGTTACACGGGTTGTCGTTCGCCGGCTGCGCGAAGGCAGAGGCAGCGATCAGCAGAGCACAGCAGATGAACGCATGACCGCGTTTCATCAACGAGCGGGGTGCACGCGTGCCGCTCATTCAGGCAGGGTGAGTTGTTCGTACTGTGCCGGATGCGCCTCTATCCAGGCCTTCTTCTCCACTTCATACCGCGCATTGTCGGTCGCTGGATCACCGGTGTCCTTGAAGACCGGCGGCTGCGGATCGTCCTTCACGTCCGCGGACTTCTGCGATGGGTGATCGGCGACCGGTCGACCGAGGTAGATGATCACCGCGCCCGAGGGAAGCAGGTCGGCCTGCAGTTGATCGCGATCCAACGGGGCATGCACGCGGGTCAGCACCTGCTGTTCTGCCGCGTCGATCCACACCAGCGCGTCAGGGTCCTGGTTCCGCAGTGCTTCGTGGATGAATTTTTCCTGCGGCTGAGAGATGGGTTCGCTGAACCGAATGGTGTAGGCATGCTCCGGTGCCTTCTGCGCGAAGCAGATGGAGGCGGTGAACACAGCGATCAGCACGCAGGCCGACCGTGTAGTTCCGCGGGAGAGAAGGAGCCAATTCATCGACGATATTTCACTGTTCGTCGACCAAAAATTGGTCTTCGCCGAACGAGTTGTCAAGCACCCAAGCCCAAGTCATTGGTCATCAGGCGAATAAGGGCGAATGGAGTTGCCATTCCGGGCGGATTGCGGCGCTTCCACTTCTCGGCAGCGCACAGCAGCAAACCGATAAGGCGGACGTGACAGGTCGCCATCGCGCGCAGCACTGTGTGCATGCGCATCAACGTGAACGCCCTGATCTGAGCCTGCAAAGTGCACACCAGCAAGGCCAAGGGATTCCAGTGAAAACGGAAACACCGTATCCAGTGCGCTGCTTGAACCGAAGTGGTATGCACCCTCGTTCATCCGCAGCGCGGCCCTGAGTAAGAGGATGAGCGCAGGCCGATCACCAATACTGCCAAGTATGCGCTCCTGGGTGCCATCATTGTCCATGTCAAGTAGAAAGGTGCATTCAACAGATGCAGGGTTTACGGATCGAATTTGATGGAAGGGATGAACGGCCCCCATCCTCCATCACTGGCACTTCATCAACCATCATCCTTCCGATCTTCGTGGCACCATGAGCAGCAAGGCGATGCGCACCAAGGCCGATGAGCTCTTGGGCTACGGCATGTCCAAGCAGCAGGTGTTCGACCTCGTCGTTCAAGAGTTCCCGGAGGTGAGGCCGGGAAAGGTGGCCGATCATATACGCTACCGGCCCACGCTCTGGTCACGTGAACGGTATCGCACGGCGCACCTTGTCTTGCTCGCGCTCATCGCGGGGTCGGCGTTCCTACGTGTGTTGGGACCTGTACTGGAGAAAACGTTGCGACTGGATCAGGCCACTGCATACATCACCTTGGTGCCCATCGCGTCCCTGCTTTTGGGCTTCAGCATGTACCGCTGGCAAGGGCAGGTGTTCGAGTGGGTGGGCTGGGGCAACCTGCTCAGCGCTATTGGCCTGATCAGTGCGTTCGGTAGGTTCGTCAAGGACGGTGGTGATCATTGGGCCCTGGTCATGAAGGTGATGGCCGTCACCATCGGCTCGCTGTCGATCTACCTGGCTCGTAAGGTGTTCGCCAAGCCGGAGGAAGTGAAGGACCGGATGGGGCAGGCACCGCCGCGGTATGTGTTCCCAGTGGAGGGGGTCTAACGCTCCTTCACCCAGGTCGCGCCCATCACTGCGCCCAACTCATCGCGCACGGTGATACGGTACATCCCTGCGGGCAGCGCTTCGGTGCTGATAACAGGGCGAGCATCGTTGGTGAGTTGTTGCATTACCATGCGGCCGGTGGCATCAAAGACGGTGATGGTGTGCGCGCCGGTGGGGAGATCCAGTGCGAAGTGGGTGGTGCCTGGGTTGGGGAACGGTGAGGCATCCAGGGCCCTTGGTTCGTCCGGGACCGACAAGGTGTAGCCACAATCGGTGATCCCGGATGCGGCGAAGTCGATGTCCAGATCGCTGTAGCACATCAGGCCGTTCCATGGCATGTCGGTAACGAACCAGGTCCAGCCATTGATATAGAGGAACTGTCCCCCGATACGCTCATACAGTGTATCGATCAGCAGATCCGGAAAGGGCTCCACGACCAACCGACGCAGCGGAACGCCATCGATGTCCACGGTGGCGGTATCCACCACCGTGAGCACGATGTTCCCATCATCGGGCCAGCCCGGAGCGCGCCAGTGGTCACCTGGCTCGGCGCCGAACCAGAACAGGGTGTCGTATGTGCTCACGTTGTCCCAGATGAACACGATGCCAGTGTCGTACCGGGTGAACAGGGAAACGGTCGAGTATGAGGCGTAGTCGGTGGTTCCCCATGGTGCCACCACGTGGGTCTGGTCCAATCGCTGGGCCACATATCCTCCCAGCACGGTATCCCCAGCATACTCCACCCGCTGCACACCGAAATAACCGCCCAGGACATCGGCGTATTCATGGGTCCACTTCGCTCCCGGCGGGCACCAACTCTGTGCGTTCGCCAGATGGGCACCGAGCATCAGGAGCATGAACGCTTTCCGCATGTTGTGTGAATGTACCCGAAAGACGCGAGAACTCCCTTGGGTGCTGCCCCGCCAGGGATGGCAGCAGCGGCCGGCCGGTCCCATCCGGCATCGAACCATGCGCGGACCGGCGGTTCAGTGAACGCACTATTCCCGCAGCCAGGTACCGTTCGCGACGGATCCGCCGGAAGCCGACAGCACGCGGTAGCCATACAGCCCGGAAGGCAGCCGCGACACGTCGATGGTGGTGCGGACATCCCGCAAGCCAGCGTGCAGCACTTCCCGACCGGTGGCATCAAGCATCACGAACTGCGATCCCGCTTCCAACATGCCGAAGAGCACATCGACCTGGCCGGATCCGGGGTTCGGCACGATCCGGACATCCATGCCGGTGTGGGCGATCGACGCGGAGCGGACCGGCGAGAGCGCGTGATCGCCATCGGTATCCACCATGCGCAAACGGTAAAAGTTAATACCGACATGCGGTGATACATCGGTGAACACATAGTGCTGGGCCTGCACGGAAGCACCGGCGGCGGGCACCTGGCCGATGGCGATGAACACCGTGCCGTCCACGGAACGTTCGACCTCGAAACGGTCACTGTTCCGTTCGCTGGCGGTGGTCCACTGCAGATCGACGACCTGGCCTGCAGGATATGCCTGGAACGCGATCAACTCCACCGGCAGCACCGTGCAATCCAGCGAGGCGCCGTTCTGCAGGTTCCAGGTCAGGTTGAAGCCCGTGCTGCTCTGCGACCAGTTGCTGATGTACATGAGAAACACCTGCCCAACCGTGACCTGCATGCCGGGCACCCAGCCACAGCGCTGGGGCGCGACCAACGGGCAGGCGTCCAAGGTCGAGGGCAGACCATAGCTCGACGCGGTGCTCGCCCACTGCGGAGGGGAGAAGGTGGCATTCCCCATGCCGGTGGCGTAACTGCCCGTGCTGGCAAAGGTGGCCGGGCCACTGGACGCAGCGCAACGGATCGGCGGGCCCACCGGTGGGCATATCGCCCCGGGATTGGTGCCCGGTGGATATGGGCCCCATATGGCCCAGTCGTAATCATCCGGCCCAAGTGGCGCGATAGTGAGGCCCAGGTTCCCCGCAGCACTGGGCGAGAACACGTACCAGGTGCCCTGGAACTCCGTGATGTCCAAGCAGCCCGAATTCGTTGGGTTGATATCGGCGACATTGCCGGTGTTGTTCGTGTTGTTGCTCAGCGCCAGGTTGCTGCAGATGGTCATGGCGCCGAGGCAATCCTCCTGCGGTGGCGGTGGCGGCACACAGGTCACCGTGGCTGCATAGGTCGTGCCGGCCGCGGGTGGCGAACCGGAGTTGAACAACGTGGAACCACCGAGGGAGAGGATGTAGGAGTTGTCCGTCTGCCAGGTGCCCGATGCATTGTAGTTCAGCACCACCACATTCCCGATGTTCACGCCGAACTGGATACTGACGGAAGCCTGACCCACAGGCAGGGTGTAGTTCTGGAACGGCCCGCCGTTGATGCTGATGCCCACGAAGGAGGTGCCCCAACCATCGCTGAAGCTGTCGAAGAGCGTGAGCGTGTATACACAATCCCCCACTGGCGGGGCCACACAGGTGATGGCCAGCGGTGCGCATGTGGTATTGGTGGCGCAGATGTAAAGGTCCACCAACACGCGCAACTGCCCCGTGTAGTTCGCCGTCCAGGTCACCGTGCTCTGCAGGCCGCACGCATCGTCGTTGTAACCGATCGATCCGCCACCCGCATTATTGAAGAGCGTGATCTGCGTATCGAACGTTGCCCCGCACGTGCTGAAGGTGTACGTGTTGCCAGCCACCACGTTGATCAACGCATACTGGCCACCCTGCACGCAGGGGATGTTGGTGCTGCCCGGACAGTTCGGCGTCACAGCCACTCCGGTCTGTAGGTTGTCATTGGCGCACTGCCCGAGACCGAGCGCCGGAACGACCGCAGCGAGGACCAAAGCGAGCGTTCGGATGGTATGCATGGCACCTGTAACGGGTGAAAATAGAGGATCGAGGGCAGATAGGCCAGACCCGCCTCACCCAAGCAGCGTTGCTCGCCCTTTCGCAGGGCCTCACTCGTTCATGCAAAGTCGCCTGTTAACAGCACCTTGCGCGTCACCGATCACGATGGCAAAAGCGCCCGGGACCGAAGGTCCGGCTGGGATTACGACGATGCCGCGATATACATGAACGGCGTGTCGTCCAGAGTGCCGGAGATGAGGTGATCCAGCTTTGATCCTATTCCTTCACCCAGCGTTGCACGTTGCTGAGGCCGCTCGAATTGCGGATGTGCACGATAAATAAGCCAGGTGGGAGTGCGTGTGTATCGATCACGGCCCGTTGCTGTGCCGTGCGCTGTTCAAGCACCATGCGTCCAGTTGCCTCGAAGAGGGTGATGGTGTGCTGTCCCGACGGAAGTTGCACGGTGAATTGATCGGTGCCGGGGTTGGGGAAGATGCGTGGAATATCACCAATGGCGTTCTCGTCTATCCCCACCAAGGCCTCGCAAGGTGCCTGGGTGAAGTTCACATCGATCTCATCATCATGGTAGCAGCGCATGGGCATGGGACCGTCAATGATCCAAT
This sequence comes from uncultured Flavobacteriales bacterium, assembly GCA_963814325.1. Lineage (GTDB taxonomy): Bacteria > Bacteroidota > Bacteroidia > Flavobacteriales_F > PHOS-HE28 > PHOS-HE28. The sequence continues at coordinate 94,253 of CAWFCK010000001.1, read as the reverse complement.
TCGGACAATACACACCCATGCTCCAGGTCCAGCCCAAACGTTCGTAGATCTTGTAGGAAGTATTGTTGAACCGTATCCAGTGGAGGGCGACACCGTCGAGGACATCCGTTCCTGTGTCACCTACCACCAACTGATCGCAATCGGGCGAAGAAATACCCGGTGGCCACCAATGGTCACCGGGGACCGCGTCGAACCAGTACAGCGTATCCCAGCTTGCTCCGCTCAACACATACACAACTCCAGTATCCAGTTTGGTGATCGTGACGACCGGGTCGTATGAAGTGAAAGGTGGACCACTGAAGTGCGGTTCCGGAGGTGGTTGGGGAAGTTGGGTGGCGGTGTAACGGTCGATGACTTGGGCAATGTCCCCTCCGATCAGGGTGTCATGGGTATACGTCATCCGGATAAAGCCTGCCGTATACATTTCAGAATCGTACGTCCACGTCGCCCCAGGCGGGCACCAGTTCTGTGCGCTCGCCATGTGCGCCACGAGCATCAGGAGGAGTAGTGCTTTCCGCATGTTGTGTGAATGTACCCGAAAGACGCGAGATCCCCGTTGGATGCTGCCCCGCCAGGGATGGGAGCGGCAGCCTGCTGAAGGCGATGCGCAGCCCTTGCGCCAGCGAGGAGGCGACCATCCCGGGTCGAGCCCGGGAGAAGCCACCGCAGCGGCTGCAAGGGCCGCAGAGCCGAAGCAGCTAAAGCGGACAGCCCGTTAAGGCGGCCAAAAAGAGGAACAATGCGCTGTCCGAACAATGAAAGATCGCTTCGGACCCTGCGGGATCCTCGCGAACACGGTTGGAAAGTAGCTTCGCCCCATGTCCTTCGTCCAAGCCCCTCCCTACGTCCCCAAGAACAAGATCCGCGTCGTAACAGCAGCCTCGCTGTTCGATGGCCATGATGCCGCCATCAACATTATGCGGCGGATCATCCAGAGCACCGGCGCCGAGGTGATCCACCTGGGGCACGACCGCAGCGTGGAGGATGTGGTGAACACCGCGATCCAGGAGGATGCGCACGCCATCGCGATGACGAGCTACCAGGGCGGGCACACGGAGTACTTCAAGTACATGCACGACCTGCTGAAGGAGAAGGGCGCGGGTCACATCAAGATCTTCGGCGGCGGTGGCGGGACGATCCTGCCCGAGGAGATCAAGGAGCTGCACGCCTACGGCATCACGCGGCTGTACCATCCCGATGACGGTCGTGCGATGGGCCTGCAGGGCATGATCAACGACATGCTGGAAAAGGCCGACTATCGACCTGAGCGACAAGGTGAACGGTGAAGCGAAGAAGCTGAGCCCGCAGAACTGGCCGGCCATCGCCAAGCTGATCAGCACGGCGGAGAACCATCCGGACGTGTTCGCCACCATCGCGCGACGAGATCCACAAGAAGGCCGAAGCGAGCAAGGCCCCGGTGCTGGGCATCACGGGCACGGGCGGCGCGGGCAAGAGCAGCATGGTGGATGAATTGATCCGCCGCTTCATCCTCGATCAACCGACGAAGACCATCGGCGTGATCAGCGTGGACCCGAGCAAGCGCAAGACCGGCGGCGCGCTGCTGGGCGACCGCATCCGCATGAACAGCATCCGCGGCGAGCGCGTGTACATGCGTTCACTGGCCACGCGCCAGAGCAACCTCGCGCTGAGCAAGCACGTGAAGGAGGCCGTGGACGTGCTGAAGGCCGCGGGCTTCGACCTGATCGTGCTGGAGACGAGCGGCATCGGCCAGAGCGATACCGAGATCCTCGACCACAGCGACGTTTCGCTCTACATCATGACGCCGGAGTTCGGCGCGGCCACGCAGCTGGAGAAGATCGACATGCTCGACTTCGCCGACGTGGTGGCCATCAACAAGTTCGACAAGCGCGGCGCGCTGGATGCCGTGCGCGACGTGAAGAAGCAGTACAAGCGCAACCACCAACTGTGGGACGCCGATGATGACACGCTGCCCGTGGTGGGCACCATCGCCAGCCAGTTCAACGACCCCGGCACCAACAACCTGTATGTGCGGTTGATGGAGACGATCAAGAAGAAGACCGGCGTCGACTTCCACAGCACCTTCCACGCGCACGACGAGATGAGCGAGAAGGTGTGGATCATCCCACCCGCCAAGAGCCGCTACCTGAGCGAGATCAGTGAGAACAACCGCCGCTACGATGCCCATGTGCGGCAAGCAGGCGGAGATCGCGGATAAGCTCTACGGGCTTTACTCTGCCGTACTCACGTTCGGTGGACCGTGACCTGCTCGAGTCCGGAGTCGTGAGTCCGGAGTCGCGAGTCGTCAGTCCGACCAGGTTAAGCTCGACGACTCACGACTAAGCGACTCCGGACTTGAGCCTCTGACCGAAAGTTCGAAGCACTCAAGAAAGACCTCGACCCGCACCTCTGGTCCATGCTCACCGGCTGGAAGGCCGAAGAGGAGCGGTACAGCGGCGAGTTCTACACCTACCTCGTGCGCGGCAAGGAGATCAAGGTGCCGAACCACACCGAGAGCCTCAGTCACCTGAAGATCCCGAAAGTCGCGCTGCCGAAGTTCCGCAGCTGGGGCGACAAGGTGCGCTGGGCCATGCAGGAGAACACGCCCGGCTTCTTCCCCTACACCGCGGGCATCTATCCCTTCAAGCGCACCGGCGAGGACCCCGCGCGCATGTTCGCCGGCGAGGGCGGACCGGAGCGCACCAACAAGCGCTTCCACTACGTGAGCCAAGGCCTGCCCGCCAAGCGCCTCAGCACCGCGTTCGACAGCGTGACGCTCTACGGCCACGATCCCGGTCGTCGTCCGGACATCTACGGCAAGGTGGGCAACAGCGGCGTGAGCATCTGCTGCCTCGACGATGCCAAGAAGCTCTACAGCGGCTTCGACCTCAGCGCGCCCACCACCAGCGTGAGCATGACCATCAACGGTCCCGCGCCCATGCTGCTCGGCTTCTTCATGAACGCGGCCATCGACCAGAATTGCGAGAAGTACATCCGTGCCAACGGGCTTGAATCACGAGGTGGAGAAGAAGATCGCAGCAGAGATGGGAAGCTGCTGGCCATTGCCACTGGCTTCTGGCCAATCAGTCAGGTCAATAGCCAGCAGCCGAAGGCCTGCAGCTCAACGACCACGTTATCACGGCGAGATACCCGAAGGGAACGACGGCCTCGGATTGCTGCTGCTCGGAATCACCGGCGACCAAGTCCTCCCAGACGACGTCTACGCCAAGATCAAGGCCGATACCCTCGCGCAAGTCCGTGGCACCGTGCAGGCCGACATCCTCAAGGAAGACCAGGCGCAGAACACCTGCATCTTCAGCACCGAGTTCGCGCTGCGCTTGATGGGCGACGTGCAGCAGTACTTCATCGAGCAGAAGGTCCGCAACTTCTACAGCGTCAGCATCAGCGGCTACCACATCGCGGAGGCCGGCGCCAACCCCATCTCGCAGCTCGCCTTCACGCTGGCCAACGGCTTCACCTACGTGGAGTACTACCTCAGCCGGGGCATGGACATCAACGCCTTCGCGCCCAACCTGAGCTTCTTCTTCAGCAACGGCATGGACCCCGAGTACGCCGTGATGGGCCGCGTGGCGCGCCGCCTCTGGGCCAAGGCGCTCAAGCACCGCTACGGCGCCGACGAGCGCAGCCAGATGCTCAAGTACCACATCCAGACCAGCGGCCGCAGCCTCCACGCGCAGGAGATCGACTTCAACGACATCCGCACCACGTTGCAGGCGCTGTACGCCATCTACGACAACTGCAACTCGCTGCACACCAACGCCTACGACGAGGCCATCACCACGCCCACCGAGGAAAGCGTGCGCCGCGCCATGGCCATCCAGCTCATCATCAACAAGGAGCTCGGCCTGGCCAAGAACGAGAACCCGCTGCAGGGCTCCTTCATCATCGAAGAGCTCACCGACCTGGTGGAAGAAGCCGTGCTCACCGAGTTCGACCGCATCACCGAACGCGGCGGCGTGCTCGGCGCCATGGAGACCATGTACCAGCGCAGCCGCATCCAGGAGGAAAGCCTCTACTACGAAACGCTGAAGCACAACGGCGATTTTCCGATCATTGGCGTGAACACATTCCTCAGCAGCAAGGGCTCACCAACGGTACTGCCGAAGGAAGTGATCCGCGCCACCGAGGAGGAGAAGGAAGCGCAGATCCGCACCGTGGAGAACGTGCAGACAGGCCTACGAGCCGAAGAAGGCAAGGCGGCGCTGCGGAAACTTGCAGGAGGCGGCGATCAGGAACGAGAACATGTTCGCGGTGCTGATGGAGGCGACGAAGTATTGTTCGCTCGGGCAACTAACGGCGGCGATGTTCGAGGTGGGCGGACAGTACAGAAGGAATATGTAATGTGTTACAGAAAGGCCGCGTGGATCACCTTCTTGACTTGTGGCCTTGTGGTCCTTCTCATCTGGGCGACCTCACCGATCTTGTGGTCAGAAGTCGTCTTCACCATCTGTTACTGCACGTTGTTTGTTGCCCTTCCGCTCGGCTTTGTCGCAGGTGGCTATTTGCTGGTTGGGTACCTCGGGTGGTGGTTGCGGAAGTCCAGTGGGGGGACAGTATCTGAGGAATATGTAGGACCCCAATGAAAGGCCCGCTGATGACCCTGATCTACTTCACGCTGATCGTGGTAGGCTTGGCCTTGGTGCTTGTTTGGGCCATGTACAGCGCGGGCGTGCATGGCCACTTCCGGTTCCGGTGGGATGAATGGGAGAACTGGGCGCTGATCGCGGTGATCCTGTTCTGTTTCGGATTGCCGTTAAGGAACATGCTCCTCCTCCGTCGAAGACCAAAGCCGTGATGATGGTTCAGGGGTCGATCTGGACATCGCCGTGCCCCCGATGTGCCGTGCCATCCGAGTGCACTACGCGGTAATAGGCGCGAATGATCTGCGGTGTTGTAAGGCCCAAAGAATCCGCACGGAAGAGGTATTGCGTCGAAGTGATCGAATCGAAGGACACGATCAGGCCGAACTGGGCATCAACGAATCGGACATCCACGTAGGAAGTGTCATCTCGATAAAACCCCGCTATGAACTGGTTCGTCGTCGGGTTCGGGAAACACGCGATCAACAAGGAATCGGGTGGCAAGGAGTCCCAGGTGACCGACGGCCGGTCGGCGAACAAGGCCTCCACGGCAGGGCACCAATCATCCGACCATTTCCAGTCCGTGGGATCGGCCGGGTTCATCAGCGCGCCCATGTTGACCCTGCGGTGTATGCCAGCCACCGTGCCACACGGGTTCGCAGCCATGGGTGATGTGTCCTCGTCCTTTTGCTTGGCACACGACAGTAGCAGCAACACGAAGAAGACCCCGGGCGTAAGGCGCATGATGCTAATGTAATCGTGACAGCAGCATTAGTAGATTTGCCGTACTGATAGGGGCGATAGTATTGCTCGCTGGGGCACCCCGGCTCGTAGGCCAGGGCACGGCGGCGCTGTTCGAAGTGGATGGACAGTACAGAAGGAAAATGTAATGAGGTACAGAAAGACCGCGTGAATCACGTTCTTGATCTGCGGTCTTGTGCTGCTTTTCATCTGGGCGATCTCACCAGTAATGTGGTCTGAGGTCGTCTTCACCATCTGCTTCGTTACAGCGTATGTCGCCTTGCTACTCGGATCCGTCGCGGGTATCTATTTGCTGGTTGTGCACCTCGTTTGGTGGTTGCGGAAGTCTCGGATGCCTCAACAGGATGCGCATTGAACCAACAAGAGCAAAATGGCACGGCGACCTCCAACAGGGGGCGATTCCGGAACGAGAAACATGCTGAGCCGTTCGAAGTCCCGGCGATGTGGCCGTTGCGGAGGTACGACGCTTACGGCCACACGGTCGGGATTCGAGGTTGGGGGGCAGTATAGGAGAAATATGTAGGAGCTCGGACCCCGACGACATGGCGGACGGATCGAGCGGACGAACACCGAAACGTTGAAAGCTGCCAACCGGCTCGTGCTGCGACCGGCGCGGGATCAGCTTCTTTCGAAGGACCAAACGTCCCTCTGCCATGCGCACCATTTTGGTCTTTGTCATTTTGCTCAGAGCGTGCTCTGTGCTCGGTCAAGTACCCCCCATCGAATGGAAGAAATGCCTCGGCGGAACTGGCTATGAGGATGTGCGGGACATTGAGCAGACCAGCGATGGCGGTTATGTGGTGGCCGTGGTGACACAGAGCACCGATGGCGACGTAACGGGCAACCATGGCAACGCGGATATGTGGATCATCAAGTTGACGGCTCTCGGAGCCATCGAGTGGCAACGCGCGCTCGGGGGCACCGGTGTTGAACTGGTGGACGATGTGGCCGAGACGAGCGATGGCGGTGATCCTGGCCGTGGGCTATACGGATTCCGATGATGGCGATGTGAGCGGCATCCACGGCAGCGCGGACATATGGGTGGTGAAACTCAGCGCCACAGGCACCCTGCTCTGGCAGCGACCGGTGGGTGGCACTTCCGGCGAAATGTTCGCGGACAGCTACACCGCGCCGTACCTGTGGTGGCCGCGCACCATGGTGGTGACCAGTGATGGCGGCTGCATCGTGGGTGCCACGTCGTACAGCAACGACGGTGATGCATCGGGCAACCACGGCGAACGCGACTTCTGGGTGCTGCGGCTAAGTGGCAGCGGGGAGTTGGTTTGGCAGACCATGCTCGGCGGGAGCGGTGCGGACGAGTTGTTCACGCTGGATGCGGCCCCCAACGACGGTATCATCGTGGCCGGTTACACCGCATCGAACGATGGCGATGTGGTGGGCTTCCACGGCGGTTGGGACTTCTGGGTGGCGCGGCTCGACGGTGCTGGAGCGGTGCTATGGACCAAGGCCCTCGGCGGCAGTTCGATGGAACGCCTCGAGGACGTGCGCTCCACGGTCGATGGGGGTTGCGTGCTCATCGGCATACGCAATTCCACCGATGGCGACCTGGTGGGCACCACGCTGGACCGCAACTCATGGATCGTGAAGCTGGATGCCAACGGCGCCATGGAGTGGAACAACGTGATCGGCAACTACGGCGAACAATGGTGGACGCTGCACCCCTCAGACGATGGTGGTTACATCGGATCGTGCACCAGCTATTCTTCCGATGGCTTCGACGTGTCAGGTATGCACGGCAACGATCCCACCAATGGCGAATCTGGACCGTGAAGCTCGATGCATCCGGCCAGCTGCTCTGGCAACGCTGCCTCGGCGGTGATGATGTGGATGACGCCCGCGATGTGCAGGTGACGCCCGATGGTGGATGCATCATGGCCGGTCGTGTCTATTCCAACAACGGGGATGTCTCCGGCAATCACGGAAGCGCTGATGCCTGGGTTGCGAAGCTGGGCCCTACCGGAGTGGTGCAATGGCAGAAGACGCTCGGTGGTTCGCTCAGCGATATGTCCGGTCCCTTGCGCGTGACGAGCGATGGTTACATCGTGGCCATGATGGCGCACAGCGGGGACGGCAACGTCTCTGGTTCCGGTTATCACGGCGGCTGGAATCCCTTCATCGTGAAGTTCGGAAGCGACGGTACCGGCATGCAGGAACCCGAGGCGATGGACTTCCTCCTCGCACCCTCACCCGCACGTGCGAACCTCACCATTTCCGCCGCAGGAGCCGCTCCTTCCACACCGGTGCGGTTCATCGATGGCCTGGGCCGCGAAGTGTTGCGGGCAGCCCTGGGCAACGGCCCGCTCACGCTCGACGTATCGGGCTTGGCGCGTGGCGTATACGTCGTTCACCTCAGCACTGGGCACACCGCACGCGCCCAACGTCTTGTCCTGGAATAACAGCCGCGAGTTGCAGACGGAGCGACGAAGGTTCAACGTCTCGCCGCTAAGGAAAGACGCGATACCGCAACGAAAATATGTTCGCTTTCTTAATGGAAGCCACGAAGTATTGTTCGCTGGGCAGCTTACTGCGGCGATGTTTGAAGTGGGGGGGGCACTATCGGAGGAACATGTAGCTCATTAGGGCGTGCCGGTTCGCAAAGCCTCACCGTCGCGCTTTGCGCTGCAACTCCGCGCCCGGATTACCGGGCTTGCGGGGTTTCCGCTGCAATCGCTCACGCGAGCACGCGCAGTACGCGCCGCGCGGTTCCCGTCTGTCGAGACTTGATACTCGCCGAGTGATGCTACTCCCGGACTTCCCAGCAATCGATCAGGTCTGGACTGCTGACCACATCCACACCCCAAGTCACCACGCCGTCATACCAAGACCAATTGCGCTCGATGTGCTCCTTCAATCGAATCAATTCCTTATCGGGTCCGATCACATGGTGTGCGACTGCGGTGCCTCGATTGTTCGAGATGAGGAACAAGCAGGTTTCTACAGCAGCAACCGAATGGTCACCGGAACTGTCAACGACGATCGCTGAGATCGCGCCAACGAGACCCCTTCAAGTTCCAATGGTCCTTTGGAGGTCGCCAGCGACAGAGAACAGTGTAGCGCGTGCGAGCCGGGTTTGACAAACCCAGCGGGAGAAGCTCTGCGATGTAGCGGTCTGTCATGATCGATCTTGACGTGCTTTCTGCTCCAACACCTGCGTCAGTATGCTCTCGTACTGGACAGCCAGTTTCTGAGCTTCCTCCACTCCGGTGCATTCTTCCATCATGAAGTCTGAACTGGGCAATTGGCCCGTTTCGAGGTAGCTGGCGGTATCCCGCCAAGCACGAGCACGCACTTCGAGGCCATCGATAAGTTGACCAAAGTCGAAGGCGCTGAGACGAATGACGTAATTCTTGTCGCATTGCATTCGGCCAGGTTAGCGACCTTGGGGCGGAAAAGCCAGGTATTCCGCAAGAACCTCTCACATGGCCAAGAGCACGAGCGTGAAATGGACCCGCGAGCACATGCTCGTTGCACTAAACGTATACGACAAGCTGCCCTTCGGTAAGTTCGACAAGGGCAATCGCTTGATCATTCGATCTGGCCGGCCGCATGGGGCGCACACCTAGCAGCCTCGCGATGAAGCTGAGCAACTTCGCTTCGCTGGATCCCTTTCACAAAGCAAGAGGTGTTCGCGGCTTGCCGAAGGCCACAAAGGGTGATAAGGCCATGTGGCTGGATTACCGCGCAAACCACGATACACTCGCTGAAATAGGTGAGGAATTGTTCACCGGTTTGGTAGGAGCGGATGAGATGCTCTTTCTCGGCAAGGAGAAAAAGGCTAGGATAATATCCGAGCCGCAGGGTGACTTGGAGAAATACTTACCTCGTAAGGTACGCATTGGTCAACGCTACTTCCGGCAGGTGGTGCTCAATGCCTATGGTGAGCGTTGCGCGCTAACGGGCATCGGCATCCGCTCGCTGCTGGTCGCCTCACACATCATTCCATGGAGCAAGTCCGAAGAACATCGCCTCGACCCGCAAAACGGCATCGCCCTCAACGCTCTCCATGACAAAGCCTTCGATCGCGGCCTCATCACCTTCGATACCGAGCTACGGCTTGTGTGTGCCCCTTCGCTGCGCGACCACTTTACCGAGGCGACCGTAAGCCAGAACTTCAAGCCTACGAAGGCAAGCCACTGACCATTCCGGCGGAGGCCGTCGGGACCCGAAGGCCGAGTATTTGGAGTGGCACCGGAACGTGGTGTTCGGGAAGTAGTGCCCGCCACTATCTTGTCCGAACGCGGTTGACGGAAAGCGCGTCAACCCGGAACGCATGAGCAAAGGCGAATTATTGATCTATCAAGGCAAGGATGGCTTCACGCAGGTGAGCGTGCGGCTTGAGGAAGAGTCCGTTTGGTTGAACCAGAACCAGCTGGCGGAGCTGTTCCAGACCACCAAGCAGAACGTTGGGCAGCACATCAAGAACATCTTGGCCGAGGGCGAACTGGAGGCCGAGGGAACTGTAAAGGATTTCTTTACAGTTGCCCGCGAAGGCAGGCGGAACGTGAAAAGGTTGGTGGAGCACTACAACCTGGACATGATCGATCTCCGTGGGCTACCGGGTGAACAGCCATGTGGGCGTCCACTTCCGCCGCTGGGCCACGGAGCGGTTGCGGGAGTATATCATCAAAGGCTTCGTGCTGGACGATGCGCGGCTGAAGCAGGCGCGCGACGGCTACTTCGACGAGTTGCTGGGCCGCATCCGCGATATCCGCAGCAGCGAGAAGGTGTTCTACCGCAAGGTGTGCGACATCTATTCCACCGCGATCGACTACGACCCGACGGTGGAGATCACGCGCGACTTCTTCAGCCGGAGCGCATCTCAAGGTCACTTTCGGTACGAGCGAGGTGGATTTCGTGGCCAGGCGAGGCGCGAAGCCCGCGCATAGTTGGATACTCTGTAAGGGCTGAGCAACGAAGCATGGGCGCGAAAGACACTCGCGGAGCCCGAAGGGTGATTTTGAGTTGCGCTCCTGTGCAGAACAAGTTCCACTGGGCCATACACGGGCACACCGCAGTGGAAGTGGTTATCGCGCGCGCCGATGCGAGCAAGCCGAACATGGGGCTGACGAACTGGCCAACTGCGGAGATCCGCAAGCAGGATGTGTTGGTGGCGAAGAATTACCTCGGCGAACAGGAACTGGACCATCTGAACAGGATCGTGAACCAGTATTTGGAATTCGCCGAGCTACAAGCCTTGCAGCGCAAGCCGATGCGCATGGCTGATTGGAAGAAGAAGCTGCACGACTTCCTTACGCTGAACGAGCGGGAGATACTGCTTCATGGTGGGAAGGTGAGCCATGAGGAAGCGGAGGCGCACGCCACAACGGAGTTCGAGAAGTACGCGAAGGCCTTGGAGGGGAGCAAGCCGGATGAATTGGACAGGGCGGTGAAGCGGTTGAAAGGAGATGACCGAAACCAGCAACCAACAATGGAATGAAACACCTGGCGACGATCAACGAACTCAAGCGCAGTCTGTACGACAAGGCACGGGACTTCGCCACCGAGATGACCAGTCACAACGTTCAGGTGAAAGATCTGCGCGGCACGATGTCGATCGGCGATGAACATGTGGCGAGCAACAAGGCCGTTCGGAACAGCATGCTGCAACGCGGCATCAAGCCCGAAGAACTTCCTCCCGGTGAGGACGTGAAGAAAGTGGAGCGTCGGTTGAAGAGCGAGGAGAAGCAGGTGAAGAAGGGAGCGAAGCGGAGCGATAAGAAGTGATCGGAACCACATCGCCGGGGTAGCGGGACCGAAGGTCCAGCACTTGGAGTGGCATCGGAAGCATCACGGCTTCCAACGCTGAGCATTTACTCCGCGCAGCGTCTCACCGCTGCGCCAACACCGCGCCCTTCGCGTGCTGGCGTGCACGATCGAGCCGTGCACCCAGCGCATCCGCTTCGCTCTTGCGTCCCTGCGCATTCAGCGAATGTGCGCAGGCCTTCCAGCGCGAAGCGGTTCTCCGGCCAATGGATCAGGTCATCGCGGTACACACGTTCCGCATCGGCTGCGCGGTCCGCTTTCAGCAAGGCGGCGCCCAGTTCGTGCCGCGCGGGGAAGCACCAGTCCGGGGGTTCCTGGTACTGCAGCGAGTCCTCGTGCGCCACCGCATCGGTAAGGCGACTGATGGCCGCATCGAACTTGCCTTCGGCCACGAGCACCTCGCCTGCCAGATCGTTCTCCGCCACGCGCAACACGCTCGATGCGTGGTTGATGCCCCAGATGGTCATCTCCAGCAACGAGCTGTCGGCGAAGGCGGTGCGAATGGCCGCGAGGTCCTGCCGCGCTCCGGCCGCATCACCGGTGCGTGCGCGGCGCATGCCCTGCGCATAGTGCCACAAGGCGCGTGCGTAGATCATGGCGCTGTCCGGTGCGGGCTCGGCGGCGAGCTGGTCCCACAGTTCCAGCTTCACGGCCACCATCCACGGGAAGGCGTGGTAGTGCTGCAGGGTGCTGAGGCCCGGCATGGTCATGAGGTCGCGCGCGAGGTGATCGCGCAGGTCCAGCGCGCTGGTCCACGCGAGTTCTTTGTCGCCGGAGAAGGTGGCGCACGCGGAGAGGAAGTGGATGTTGTGCGGGAAGTAGGCGATGGGATAGATGCCGGCCGCGTGGCATCCCGCGGTGTACCCGCTGTCCACCGACACGGAGCGCTGGTTGGCCGAGCACGCCCTCGTGGTAGCGCCCGTCGCGGATGTAGATGTGCGAGGGCATGTGCACCAGGTGGCCGGAGCCGGGCACGGCGCGCTCGAGGAAGCGGGCGCTGGCCAGCGCGCGGTCGGGGTTGCGCGAGGCTTCCACCGCATGGATGTACAGGTGGTGCGCGCCGAAGTGCATGGGGAAGTTCTTCATTGACGCTCTAGGGCGGCGATGATCTCCGGGGTCCACGGCTTCTCGGTGCCGTCCTTGTTCCACAGGTCCCACGGGTGCTGGTCCATGAGCGACTCGGCGAAGAGTGCAGCGATGTCCGCATCGTCAGGGTGCTTCGCGGAGTGCGCACGCAGGGCTTCGCTGTATGCCTTGTCCAACGGCGAACGGTCGGTGGGCGCCTCCTTCGCGTAACGCAAGGCCATGGCATCGATGAGGCCTTGCTCCTTCGGCGTGCAGCTGTCCTTCAGCGCCATCGCTTTCATGCTCGCATCGTAGGCGCGGGCGTAGTTGTCGGCCTCCATGCCGGCGTTGTAGTTGGGGCCGAGCACATACGCGAAGCCCCACCAGCCCATGGCGCAGGTGCTGTCCATGCGCGTGACCTGCCAGAAACTGCGCGCGGCCTCGGCATGGTTGAAGCCGTAGGCCATCACCAGGCCTTGATCGAAGTAGCGTTGCATGCTGTCCCGCCGCGAAGCAGGCAGCGATGGATTGATGCTGATGGGATAGGTGAGCCCATCGAGCCCTTTGAAGAGCTGCTGCGTCTTGCCGCTGGAGTACCACTCGGCATCGGTGAGCAAGGTGGGTCCGCAACCGCGGCTGGCGGCACCGATGGGCGTGGTAGTGGTTTCCACAGGACCTTGGTCACATGCTGCGAGGACGAAGAGCACCGTGAAGGGTATGAGGTGATGCGTCTTCATGGCCGGCGATCTGGAACCGAAAGCTAATGTGCCGGCGTTCAAGCTGGAGGAGGCGAAGTCATACGCGGTCGGGCATCATCTTTGATCTTCAGCGTCATGCATCATCGCCGCACCATCCCGTTCATTGTCCTGTGCCTGCTCACAGGTCTCCCCTGCTCCATCGCACGCGCCCAGACCGCCCGGATACCGCGTATGCATCGACATCCCATCAAGGTTGCTCCCATTGTACAGCTCGCGGCTGCGGCTCCTGGGCTGCCGATCCGCGATACGCTCTACACCGATGACACCTTACGCTTGCAGGTGGAGGGGGAGGTGATGGTAGTGCCCGCCTTCAACCCGCGGGTGCCGGTGCACGGGTTCCAACGCAAGGTGGACGGCGTGTGGCAGGACCTGCAGCCACTGCCGCATCCCATCCGCAAGCGCGATCGCTATTACCGCGACCGGGGCTGGCCAACGGTGGGCCTGGTGCCGGCGGTGGGCTACCGGCCCGCATCGGGGGGCTTGTGGGCGCCGGGCGAATACCGCGTAGTGCTGTTGGAGGGCGGGAAGAAGCCCTTGCTCGGGTCCGCCGTTCCACGTGGTGGCGCGCTGAGCGGGCTGCGCTGTCCATTGAACCGATGCTGCTGGTGGTGTGTACCGGTGGACATGCGTTCGCCTCGTTCTCCTCCTCGCGTTGGTGTCGGCTCCCATGCTGCACGCTCAGCCAGTCGACGCAGCGCCGTTCATCCGCCCTCCCGAACCCTCGATCGGCCATCTGTACTCGCGTTCCGGTCGGCCCTCTGCTCCGCTCTACTACCTGACCGATACCATCGAGGTGACGCTGATCGGCTACGTGAAACTGGACGGTAGTTGCGGCTCCAACCGACCCATTTATGGCTTCCAGCGTAAGGAGGGCAACAGGTGGACGGACTACCTGCCGCCCTGCAACGTGCAGCTGTGCTGTGGCCTGCACGATCGGTGGTTCCAGGAGACCGTAGGGCTGGTCCCTGCGGATGTGGCACGACCGGCTTATGGTAAGCCCTGGAAGCCTGGCGAGTACCGCGCGGTGGTGCTGTTGGTGGGCGACAAGGAGCTGGTGGGTCCACCGTTCACGGTGGTGGAGGGGGAGTGAAGCAAGGTCGGTCATCATCTTTGGCGTCCAGCACCATGCACTGCACTCGAACGCTCCTGTTGAGCACCCTTTGCCTGCTGGCAGGTCTGCACTGCACCGTTGCACGCGCCCAGTCCTTGGTGGTGCTTGTGCACGCCGAAAATGGCAAGCCGCTGACCAGCGCCCAAGTGAGCCTGCGCGATGCGCGCGACCGCGGGGTGAAGCCTTCATCGAAAAAGGACGGCGCGTTCACCTTCGAGGAAGTGCCGGAAGGCTACGATGCGTTGCAGGTGAAGGCCGCCGGAAAGCAGATGAACGGCTGCCAGTGGTTCGGTGCGATGCCTGACACGGTGCGGATGACGATGCGCCCCGGTCCGTACTACACGATCGATGAAGGCCATCGGCAGGCGCGGCTGGTCTTCGATGAGAAGCGCTTGGAAGTGGACTACCGCGATGGCGTGCGCGAGGACAGCTTGCGACCCTGGTTCGCGGAACGTGGTCTGGTGTGTGAGCCCCATACCTGCACCTACCTGCGGCTCAAGAGCGGCGGCAAGTTCAAACTGCACCACAATGCTGAGCTGGAAGCTGTGCGGAAAAATCCGGCGGTGATATGGGCAGGCCTCTATGCCGAGCACCAGAAGCGCCATCGCAACGAATGGGTGGGCGTTACCCCGCACGCGCGACTCGGCATGACGGTGCAACACCAGTATGAGGGCATCGTGCGGCTCACGTTCAACGGCTCCGCTATGAACGAGCAGGTCGCCTTCGGGTATGTGCTGAAGATCAATTGGCTGCTTGACCGGTTCGGCTTCCAGTTGACGGAGACCACTTCCGGCTACGCGGACGAGACGATGCTTTCGGCGGCGTTCAGCGGTCATGGTGTGGAAGCGAAGCCGGTCTCTGGTCTGGCGGGGCCTTTCCTGATCGGCCAGTTGGAGCAGTTGGCGCGGCACCCATACATGGGTAAGGTGCAGCTGGTGGTGCCGGTGCTGTTGGATTGAGGTGGAGTGGCGCGAAGAGTGGCCCGTCGAAAGAAAATCGATAGCGTGAGTGTCTTCGTTCACCGCAGCGTAGCGTGAGCCATGTCGGCGCTCAATTGACGTTCGTCATTGCATTTCCCTAAGTTCCTGATTCACTTTATCGGAAACCCTGATCCCATGAAAAAGCTTCTACTCTGCAGCGCGCTGCTCATGTTGTCCTTCAGCACGGTACGTGCGCAATCCTTGGTGAATACGACGTGGGCGTTCTATTATCCCGGGAACACCTTGTTCCAATACTTCCGTTTCACGGCGGACACGCTCTACTTCAGTTCCGACAACGCGACATACACTGCCAACTCCGAAGTGTGGTTCATCGCGGATACCATGACCGTGGTAGACCTGCAGGAACTGCCCGGCGGCTGCCTGTTCACCGATACGGGAACCTACACCTTCGAGATCGAGAATGATACGCTCCGGTTCAGCCCGCTGAGCGACCCTTGTGCGGTCCGCTACGATGCGTTGGATACCGGCTACGGTCTGCAAGCGCCGAATGGTATCGACCAGTCGTTCGGGGCCGCTGGCATCACCGTGTTCCCGAACCCCTCGACGAACGGTGTCTTCCACCTGCGTATCCCTGCCGGTGCGGCGGTGTACAGCACTATGCGGCTCGTGAGCATGGACGGGCGCTTGATAGCACAACAGAACCTGCCCATAGGTGCGCCGGTGGATCGCGATCTGTTGGTGGAGTCACCGGCGTTAGGAACCTATCTGTTGATCCTGAGCGGTGCTGACCAGACCAGGACGGCGAAGCTCATGGTGTGCGCGCCATAGGGCCGAGCCTCCCCAGAATTGCATGGCCAACATCCCCCGCGCGTTAGGCGGGGGATGTTGTTCCATAATTCCAGAGCTATGGCCCCATCGCTTACACGATCAATGATCACCGAATGAGCGCATTGGAGGTTATTTCGGCTACTCCCTGCCCGCGAGGCCATTGAACCTCCTTTCATCTTCGGTGTACCATAACCCAATGCGCCACCTCCTCACAGCCCTGCTGCTGACCATTTGGGCCCTTGCAGGAGCGCAGTTCGATCGGTCATCGTTCCGCTACAACTACGCCTTCATCGAGGATAGCCCCACGCTTACACCGTTGAAAGGCACCTACCGCGTGGAGTACATCGGGCGCGGGCAATATTGGACCGTGACCGATCCTCGCTGGCATGTTCACCTCCCCGGTCAGCCACGCAGCTTGACCCCCTGCATCAAGGTGAACGGCGCTCCGCTGATGGTGGTGGAAATGGACCGGCTCCTCGGCTATCCCGGATAACAAGCTGATCGTGGTGCGCGGAACCGATACCATGATCGTGGACCTGAACCTGGACGGGCGCATGGAGACGCTCATGTTGGAGCGGACCGCCAAGCTGGGTGTGCCGCCGCGTCCGCCCGTGCTGTTGCCTTTCCGCAAGGGCTGGTTCACCAATATCGATCTGGTGCTGGAGCCGAACATGATCGCGCTCACCGAACGTTTCGACGCGCTCTGGGCGGTGCAGCGTGCCGAAGTGCTCACGCTCTACGACACCGCCCGCCATTCGTTCACGCTCGAGATGGATGGACTGCGTACCGGTCCCTCGACCATCGCCATCGATCGTGACCCGAACTACGCGCATCACCTACTGGAGTTCCCGGCCAGCGGCCCGGGCACGCGCTTCGAGCTGTACCTGCAGGACAGCACGGGCGTGACGAGCGAGGCGATGAGCTTGCGTGTGGACATGCCGGCCGATGGGGAGACCAGCAAGTGGGTGGACATCACCGAACTACCGTATGGTCGATACACCGCCTACCTGGAATGGGGTGCGCATGAGAGCCTGTTCTACTTGACGTTCGGGTGGTGATGGCTCGCGTGCCCTATCGCTTCCGTCCCGTTCTGCAGTTCGATCCTCGTGATGACGGCCGGTTCGACCATGGCCCAACCCCAACCGCCCGACTTCTGCTTCGTGATATCCGAGCCCGGCAACGCGGACGATCGGCTGGCTCGGGACCGTATGAGGTGAAGCAGCAATACCAGGAGCGGGTGTTCTATACAACTCCGACCGTTACTGGCTGAAGCCCGACACCGGCGATCACCTTGCAGAGCGGTCGATCTGTTCAAGGAGAGGAACGGTGGTTGGCGCCGTGTTCTCACCTGTCACCGGTGTAGCTGAAAGCCGCATCCTGGTGATCGCGGCGAAGCGACACCATGCGCATCGACCTGCCGGATGACATGCGGACATTGATCGACCGGGCGTGGGCGCGTTGGGACCGTCCCTCGCCCGATGTGATGCGCTTCAAGCCGGGCAGGTGGGACGTGAACACCTGCATCAACGAGTACCAAGCCGGAGTGGCCACGCATCAGTTCATCCTGAAGCGCCTGCAAGAGGAAGCGAGTTGGGTGTCACCGCCGCGGAACGAAACGCCGCCAGGCATCCGGCCCCCTGAGTTGTTTCCCTTACCACCCGAACCCAAGCCTGAACCACCACGACCGCAGACCCCCGAGGAATGGGATGCGTTCTGGGCCGGGCAACCACCCTTGAAGGCCGCGAAAGTCGATCACGTGAGCGCCGATACGGTGTGGGTACGCATCACTGGTCGCGTGATGTTCGATGGCGGTTGCGCGAGCGGCATGCCGTTGTTCGGGATCGAGATGCTCACGGACACCGGCTGGGTGGAGCGCATTCCCTTCGACATGACCCAGATGGATTGCGGCATGCCTTGGGCGGACTGGAAGGATCACGGGGTGTTGCTGCCGCCGTTGCGATGGTGGGTGGGCGTGCATCAGCCGGAGGGAAAGAAGGAGATGTTGCCGGGGAGCTATCGGCTGTTCTTCGTGGGCGGGGATCTGAAGCGGCGGTGGACGGAAGCGTTCCGGGTGGAGTGAGCCATCGGCCGACCTCTATATCCAAAAGGCCCAACGCTCCAGATTAACCCCTGCAGCCAGAACATCTCTGTCATCAGCACCTGTAGCACCGATCCAGATCAATGTGCCGGCACCGAGGATCAGCGCCGCATGCGATGTGATGGGGAACGGCGCATGGTCAGCACGAAGCCAACGAAATGGCACAGCCCAAGCACGCCGAACAGGATCGCTCCCGGCCAGAAGTAGTCGGCGAAGAGTGTGCTGTGCATGAAGTCGCCCGGCAATTGAAGCAAGCACCCATCGGGTGCCAGCATCAACAGGATGCCCCCGGCCATGGCATTCGAGCGCCAGTAAGCCCTGGGTGATCAGGAGCACGATCCGCACGCTGCAAAGGTGAGGTGGAAGTTCCGATATCAAGGCTGGGGAGATACGGGAACACTGCGACCGTCGCCTGACCAGCGTGACGCGCGCATCTACACCGCCCAATGCCGCACATACGCACCATCCGCATCATACATCCCCGCTTGTCGCACGGGATCGAAGCGACGGCCTTCGCGCGGATCATTGCCGAACCAGCGAGGTATAGCCAGTTGCCCCAGTTGCTGCATGGATCATAGTCGATGAGCATGCGCTCGAACCAAAAGGCGCCCATGCGCCAGTCAAGGAGCAGGTCGTTCACCAGGTAGCTGGCCACGTTCTGCCTGCCGCGGTTGCTCATCCAGCCGGTGGCGGCCAGCTCGCGCATGTTCGCATCGATGAACGGCTGCCCAGTGCGGCCCTGGCACCACGCCTCGAAGCGCTCCGCGTCCTGTTCACCTCGCCAAGGCTTGTGTGCGATGCCGCCACGCTGGAAGAAGGAAGCTCCGTGCCTGGCTGCGGTGAACTGAAAGAAGTCGCGCCAGAGCAGTTCGAAGATGAGCCAGTAGGTGCTTTCGTTCGCGCCGTGTTCGGCCTCGTACCGTTTCACTTCGGCGTGGATTCTCGCGCGGTGAAAGCGCCCCGGAAGCCAGCCACGGGCTGAACTTGCTGCTGTAGTCGGCACCCAGCAGGCCATTGCGCGTGCGCTTGTAGCTGGAAAGCGCGTGTGTATCCCAGAGGTAATGCTCGAAGACGGGCAAGCCCCGCAGCACGCCCACCGTTGAAGCCCAATGCGCCACGTGCATCCGCTGCGGCCGAACTGAACGGCAGCTCCTCAAGCGCCAGCGAACGCTCCACCCAGGAGGATGGTGAAGGGACGGCGTCCGGTGCGGGTATCGGATCACGGACCACCCACTGCTTTTCGACCTTCGTGCGGAACGCGGTGAACACCTGTGGGAGCTGCTCGATGGCGAACGGAAGATCCTCGGGCAACAGGAGCGTGTTGGGTGCATGCAGCCGCAGATCGAGCGTCCATGGCAACGGCGCGTTGCTTGCCGCTCTTCTTCCCAGCCGTAAGAGCC
Organism: uncultured Flavobacteriales bacterium; assembly: GCA_963814325.1. Taxonomy (GTDB): domain Bacteria; phylum Bacteroidota; class Bacteroidia; order Flavobacteriales_F; family PHOS-HE28; genus PHOS-HE28. The sequence goes on along the minus strand of CAWFCK010000001.1, from coordinate 74,926 downwards.
GTTGCGCATGCACAGCATCCGCCTTCCACTCGGCAGCCAATTGCCGAAGCACGCTTCCCGGTTCGCCCACATGCACCTGCAGCGCGCTTCCCTTGGAGCGCAATTGTGCGGCCAGGTCCGAAATACCCTCGTGCATGAACCGGCGGCGGAAACCGGCCGAACGCTCGAACCCGAATGGCGATGCACCATGCTGCAATGGGTCGATGATGAGCACGGGCAGCACTTCGTCATGCGCTGCGATGGCCGCGCTGAGCGCCGCGTTATCAGCGAGTCGCTGGTCATTGCGGAACCACGAGATCACCACGGCTCATAGGGCATCGATGTTGGCCAGCAGTTCATCGCCCTTGTCCAGCAGCGCCTGACGGGTGCACTGGATCCATCTTGTCCCACGTGCGGTACACCATGCCCATGCGCACCATCATGCCGGGGCGCGCATCGTCGCTCTCCAGCCGTTCCCTGTTGCGCGCGTGGAAATGCCAGTACAACGCATTGAAGGGGCAGGCCTTCGGCCCTGTGCGCTGCTTCACATCGTAGAAGCAGGAGCCGCAGTGATGGCCCATGCTTATTGATGTACGAACCACTGCTCGTGTAGGGCTTGGTGCCCACGATGCCCCCGTCGGCGAACTGGCTCATGCCGCGGGTGTTCGTGATCTCCACCCATTCGATGGCGTCGATGTAGATGCCGAGGTACCAGCGATCCACTTCGTCCGGATGCACCCCAGCGAGCAGGGCGAAGTTGCCGGTGACCATGAGCCGCTGGATGTGGTGAGCGTAAGCGTTCTGCAAGCTGCTGGTGATGGCATCGCGCAGGCAGGCCATGTGGGTGCTGACCGGTCCAGAACCACGCGGGCAGCGGGTTTTCATGCCCGAAGAAGTTCATCGATGCGAATGCGGGCATCTTGGCCCAGTAGATCCCCCGCATGTATTCGCGCCAGCCGATGATCTGGCGGATGAAGCCTTCCGCCTGGCTCAAGCGTGATGCGCTCGGGCTCGGCACGCCACGCTGCTTCCACCGCCTGGCACACCTCCAGTGGCGAGAGCAGTCTTCACGTTCATGCTGAAGCTGAGCCGCGCATGGTACAGCGCCCACTGGTCGGGCATCAACGCATCCTGGTACGTGCCGAAGGAGTGCAGCAAATGCGTGCAGAAATACGTCGAGCAGTTGAAGGCTTTCCAGCGCGATCCACGGGCCACGGAAAATGGGCGCTGTCCACGGAGCCCATGGTCTTCACCCCGGCTTTCTCGATCATCTTCTCGAGGTCGCGCAGGTCGTGGTTGAAGAGCAGCGGCGGCGGTGCCACGTGGCTCTTCGGCGGTCGGCCGCGGTTGTCGTGGTCGTAGTTCCATTGACCGCCTGCCGGGTCCGGCCCTTCCATGAGCAGTGCGGTACGCTCACGCATCACGCGGTAGAAGCGCTCCATGAGGAACTGCTTCTTGCCCTTGAACAGCGAAGCCAGCTCTTCGCGCTTGGTAAGGAAATGCTCGGTGTCGGCCACTTCAACGGCACATCCGCAGGCATTGGCGAAGGCTTTCAGTTGCTCATCCAACCGGTATTCATCGGGCTGTTGGTAGCCGAAGGTGGACGCACCGCTATCGTGCAGGATCCAACGCAGGTTCTCCGGCATGTCGGGCCTGTTGCGCGCATCATCCAAGGTGATGTACAGCACGCGGTGACCTTGCGCACGCAGGGCATCGCCGAAGCGACGCATGGCCCCGAAGAAGGCGAGCACCTTCTGCACGTGGTGGGTGGCGTAGTCGGTCTCCTGCCGCACTTCCATTTGCACGTACAGCACGTGTGGATCCACACGCTGGAACCAGCTGTGCGCAGCGTTGAGCTGATCGCCGAGGATCAGGCGGACGGTGCGGGCTGCTTGCGGTTCCGTTGGCATCGTTCGCTGCAATAGATCACATTGGGCCAGGTGTTGCGCCAGCGCTTTCGCCATTGGAAAGGTCGCGAACACACGGGGCATATCTTGGTGGGCAGGTGCTCCTTGAACATGGCTTCAGGTCATCGGGGCCTCACTGCTTCTTGTGGACACCGATCCACATGGCGGCTCTTATCACGCAGGTGGAGCACAGCGTGCAATGTCCTCTGTTTCCCATGGCGATGGTGTTCCACTGCGCCGAAATAACACCGCTGCGGGGGAATGGTTCCGGAAATAGCCACCGTGGTGCCGGGGAATGCTGGGCGTTGAAACGGTTCGGCTGGTTCGCGGTCACGTTCACCGGAGCTTCAGTCTTCTTTGCTCAATACTTCACGAGCCGCGAAGTGGTTCGCTGTCCTCCGCGTGAAGGAACCGCACGAGGTAAGCACCTGCGACTTCCGGCGCCGGTATCGTCCGCACCGTGCCGTTGTATTGCGCGACCGTTCTTCCGGTGGCGTCCAACACATCGATGCTGCGCAACGTATCCGCGCTCTTCACGTTGATCGCTTCGCCGTTGCTGGGGTTCGGGTACAGGTTAATGGTCGCGGAGAACGCGCCCTCCTCAACGGACATGATCACGGGGCAGAGGGGCAGCACGCTGTGGACCTGTAGGTTGATCTCCGCGTCGTCATTGATATCGAACGAAAGCAGGATCCAGCCCAGTTGCGTGCCCCGCCGGTAGGCGATGTACAGGCTATCGATGACGGCCGGTCCGATGGCCGTGAAGCTGCCAAGGTCGCCGAGGAAGACCTGTGCAGCACTTTGCCAGGTATATCCATCGGAGCATGAGAGCGGGTTTCCCTCGTTGTAATACGCGGGACGTTGCTGGAAACCCGCGAACAGGTCCAGGCATACCTCGATATCGGTATCGATGAATTGCAACATGGCCGAGTTGGGCGCATCAATTGCGGGCATTCCACGGAACAGCTGGGCCCAGGCATCGAAGGAATCATCGCAATCCAACTCCAATGCGGCGGAATCGGCTGTGAAGTTGGTGGTGAGCGCGATGTCGATGTTCAGGTCCAAGGTGGTCATACCATTGGGTACTTCACCGGCATTGAGCTGGGCATTCGCTTGAGTGCAGAAGAGCAAAGCGGAGAGCGGGAGAAGGGTTGATCTCATGAGCAATGGGTTGATCCATTGAAGACATGGACGAAGTTCCGGGATCTGACGCTGCTTTGCTCCCTGCATGCGAACAGATCGGAAAATCGGCGCCACATCCTCAGGTGAGCAGCTTGAAATGAGGGTACCCTTCGTGTTGGACTGAGCGGCGCACCGTTCACGCATGGGCGTCAGCACGCGGCGCTTAGTTTTGGCGAACACACATTGACCGGCGTGCTTCTATTGCGGATACTCCCCCGACTTGCGGCGTTGCGCTATCCAGCAGGCGTTGCCCTGCTGCCGATGGTCGCGCTTGGGGTTGCGCTGATCTGTGCTACGGGATCATTCGCGCAGGCAGCCTCGGCGGATGGCATCACCTGCGCTCAACATGTGGAGATCGCGAAGCAGCTGTTGTCGCAGAACGCCGATTCAGCCTTGATGCATGCGCTGGAGGCCGAGAAGTGCATGGCCGAGTTGAAGAGCAGCGAAGAGAAGGTACGCGTGCTGATCGTGTTGGGCGATGCGCAGCAGAACGTGCGCGACATGCCGGCCGCGCTCAGCGCCTATCAACGTGCTCAACGGTTGGTGGAAGCGGCGCTGGCGGAGCAAGGTGCATCGCCTGCGCTCACCCTGTCCCGGGTGGATATCGCCATGAACATAGGGCTGCTGCACTTCAACCTGCGCGACCTGGACAAGAGCATCCGCCACTACACCGAAGCCCTGAACATCCTTGACGGAGCTTCAATGTTGGACAGCACCGAACTGGCTTCACGCAAGGTGCGGCTGTTCAACAACCTGGCGGCGGTGTACGTGCAGCTATCGGATTTCGCCACCGCCCTACCCTATTTCCAGCAGGCCCTGCAGATGAACGGAGCGCTGAACGATGCGCGCAACGGCGGGTCGCTGAACAACAACATCGGCATCTGCTTGATGGAGCTGGGTGATCACGACCAGGCCAACGAGTACTTCCTGAAGTCGTTGGCCGTGCGGAAAGAGCTCGACGACGCGCGCGGGCAGGCACAAGTGCTCAACAACCTGGGCAAGAACCAGGTGAACTTCGGCCGGTTCTCCGAGGCACGTGATCACTTCGAGCAGGCGCTGGCGATCGGCAAGCGGATCGGCAGCCGGGAGTCCATGGTGATCTCCTTGGAGTCGCTCTCGCTCGTGTACGACACGCTGCGCAACTACGAAGCTGCGCTGGAGGCGCACCGCGCGTTCAAGACGCTGAACGATAGTCTGTACAATGCGGACAGCCGCCTCACCATCGCGCGCTTGGAAGAGGAGTTCCGGCGCGACAAGGAGCGCGAGCTGTTCCAAGCGGAAGGGGCACGCAAGGATGCGGAGAACGCACGGCAGCGTATCTGGAACTTCGCCTTGATCGGCGCCTTGTTCTTCCTCGGACTCACAACCTTCCTCATATTCAAGGTGCTGCGCCAGCGGGTTCGCACCGGTCGTTTGGAGCAGGAGAAGCTCCGGCTGGAGCGCGAAAAGCTGGAAGCAGAACAGGCCACCTTGCAGGAAAGCCTCGCCTCGAAGGACCGTGAGCTCACCGCCAACGCCCTCTTCCTGTTGAAGCGCAACGAGCTGATCGCCCACATCGCCGAGCGGTTGCTGAAGGCCAAACCCACCTTCCGCCAGGAGAACCAGCAGGTGATCCAGGAGATCGTGCGCGACCTGCAGGCCAACCACGACGAGCACAACTGGAAGGAGTTCGAAGCGCACTTCACCCGGGTGCACTCCTCGTTCTACAGTACGCTGCACGATCGCTTCCCCGAACTCTCGCCCAACGAGCGGAAGCTCTGCGCCTTCCTCCGCCTCAACATGTCCACCAAGGACATTTCGGCCATCACCCAGCAGACGGTGAACAGCATTACCGTGGCCCGTTCGCGCCTGCGGAAGAAGCTCGGGATCGAGGGAGAGGAAACGAACCTGGTGGACTTTCTACAGTCCATGTAGGGTGTAGAACCGCCCTTCGGCGGGTCGATAGCACGCTTCGGGGCGTTCGTCGCAACGGCTTGACCATCTGTGCATTAGCGCTACCTGTAATGCGGATGTAAGGGGGCTCTCGTGACTTGTGCAGTGGATGTTGGTGCCTTGGCGGTACCGATCGGCGAACGCCACCACACTTTCGCACCGTCCATGTCGCAGAGCACGCCCGATCCCGAACAAGTTCCTTCCACACCGGACGAGGTCGCCCGTTTGGAAGAGATGCATCAACGCATGAAGGACCAGCACGAGGCCTGGCGCAAGCTGTTGGAGAACCTGGACAAACTCAAGCAACGAACGAACGCTGAACCCACGAACGAAACACCATCCACATGAGAACACAACGACCCTTCCTCCTGGCAACGCTCGGCCTGCTGCTGTGCGCTCCACAACTGCTCCTCGCACAAGCCGGCGAGCTCGACCTCACCTTCAACACCACGGGCTACAACGTCGTGCAGGGCGGCTTCCAGGACGTTTACCAGGATGTGACCGTGCAAGCCGACGGCAAGATCGTGGCGGTGGGCACCAAGCTCAACCCCGGCTTCATCACCAGCGACCTCCGCATTGCGCGCTATAACGCGAACGGCACACCGGACAACACCTTCGGCACGAACGGCATGGTGGACTATGTGATCGGTGATGCGCAGTTCGGCTATGGCGTGGAAGTGCTGGCCGACGGGAAGATCCTGGTGGCCGGTGGCGTCAGCGATCAGGTTGGTTCACTGCAGTGGCTCCTGTTGCGTTTGAACGCGGACGGTAGCACCGACATCTCCTTCGCTCTGGGCGGTTTCCAACTGGTGGATTACATCAACGGCAACGAGGACCTGGCTTATGAGATGGCCGTGCAACCCGACGGCAAGATCCTGCTGGCCGGTGTGGTCGTGGACAGTCTCCAGCGCTACACACCCGCCATCTACCGCTTCACCGAGAACGGCTTCCTCGACATGGACTTCGGAGTGGATGGCCTGGCGATCGTGCCGGTGGTGGAAGCGGAGAACGAATTCTCCAACATCAAGGTGCGGCCTGATGGCAAGATCGTGGCCATCGGCCACTATTCCGAAGTGTTCAATGATTGGGGCGTGCTGGTGGCGCAGTTCGACACGAACGGTGTGCTGGACCCGAGCTTCGGCACGGGGGGCTATACCGTGGAACCGGTCGGCTACATACAAGCAGAGGCCTATGGCCTGGCGCTCACCGGTGCTGGCGACATCATCGTAGCGGGCACCACCAAGGACTCCACGATCACCTTCGACATGTTCGTGGGCCAGCTTCAGTTCCACCGGTCAACTCGATGCATCCTTCGGCACGGACGGGTTCACCGTGTACAACGGAACGGAGGAGAACATCGCATTCGACTGTCTGCTCGATGCGAACGGCAATATCCTGGTCGGTGGCACCACGGGCGGAACCTTCTTCGACAACCGCGACCTCACGGTGTGGCGCTACAACCAGGACGGCACTCCCGGACCTGTCCTTCAATAGCGATGGCGTGGCCTCGGCCGAGGTACTGGGCTTTGTGGATGAGATCAACGGCATCGCCCTGCAGGCCGACGGCAAGCTGGTAGTGGCCGGCAAGTCGAACAATGGCAACGAGAACGACTTCGTTGTGGCCCGCTTCCTCACCAGTGGCAGCATCGGCGTGGAGGAGTCCACCGCCGATGCGGTCCTGCTCGCACCGAACCCCGTTGCTGCGGGAAGCCTGTTGCGCGTGGAACTGCCCGCTGGGCAGGCCACAGTGCGTACGCTCGAGCTGACGGATGCTGCTGGCCGCGTGGTGGCCACCTTGCCGCTGGTCGGCAACACACTGGAAGTTCCCGCTGCGCTGATGCCGGGCGCTTACGTGCTGCGCCCTGTGGGACTGTCGTTATTGAAGCCGCTCACCTTGGTCGTGACGCAATAGCTCGGGCCATACACCCGATCCTTCTACTGCGAAGCCCCGGCATCCGTCGGGGCTTCGTCGCTCAAGGCCATCGATCAGCGTTGGTCCACACGCGTGGTGGTCGTCCCCAAAACCTTCCCGCGCACCAACGGCTTCCCGCGCAAGGCCAATACCAGCACCGCCGTGGCCAACAGGGCATACAGAGCAGCCAGCACCAGTGTGCTCCGTGTGCCGCGCAACAGGTAGAACGAAACCAGCGGCAACACCTGCAGCGCATGCATGCCGATGAAGTGCGCCGCACGCAGATCGCCATGTGTGTAGCTCCAATGCAGCAACGGAAGTCCGGGCGTGCCATCCGGTCCTCCAATGGTGTGCGTCAAGCGCGAGCCCATCACGAAACCTTCGAATGCGAAGACCACGAACAGCAGGATGCCCAGTCGGATGGCCCAGAGGTAGTGCGCTGGCAACGGAGCCACCTGCGCCGTGAAGAAGAGCACCCCGATGTAAGCGGTGTAGATCGTAACGATGGTGATGGCGATCGCCATGGCCGAGTAAAGCGCCCCGTTGAGCGTGGTGCTTACGTTGAAGTGGGATAGCTGTCCCAATGCCGCGCGATAAGCCACATACCCGACCTCGAAGGTGAGCAGCAGGATGAACGTCCAGTCGTAGAAGCGATGATCGAACGTTGGCAGGTAGCCGATGTACCAGCCCATGGCCCATGCGAAGAGAAATGTGGAGAAGGCGAACTTGAACGGCTTGACCCAGGCGCTCACGTTGAAGACCTGGGTACTGGTGACCTGGGTGAGCAGGATGCACACCAGCGAAAATGCCAGGCACAACAGGCCGAACCAGAAGAGGGCCTCGTTGCGCAGCTTCAACTCGTGCAGTACGTACATCATGCGTTGAAAGTAGTGCCTGTCGGCTTGAGGTCCACGGTCCGTCCGAGGATGACCTGGTCGACCAGTTGACCCTATGCGGGCCGTTGACCATGGGATCGTTGATGAAGTCTGCGTGATGGGCGCCAGAGCGCCGGTGGTCATTGTTCCTTTGCACCATGCCCCGCAAGCGACCGCAGGACGTTCTCGCGCTGTTCGACACCCTGGTGTACACCTGCCAGTACCGCCTGGTGATCGATCCGGCCAGCCATGCCGCGGCACGCGTCATGGAATGGCGGCAGATGCTGCGCGAACGCATCGGCACCTTCAACGAAGCATACCATTTACCCGGTATCGTGCTGTTCGGGGCCGAGCTGCCGCCGGAATATGAAGGCCCACTGGCCGATGCGGTGGAGCGCGGGTCCGCAGGCTTTGCGCCCTTCACCCTGAACCTGGGCGGACTTGCGCATAGCGACGACAAGCGCACGATCTACCTCGACATGATGGAGAAGGGCACCGTGGCGGCCTTGCGTCAGCGCATCGTGGACCATGTGCGCACGAACCGGCGGATCAAAAAGCTCGGAGTGGACGTGGTGGAGCGTCCCATGCTCATCATCGCAAGCGGATTGAAGGCGGACCAGTTCAGCTCGGCATGGGCGATGCTGGCGGCGCATACCTTCATGGCACAACAGCGCGTGAGCGATGTGGTCCTCATGAAACGCGAGCTCGCCGATACGTCCATGGATGAGCACGTAAGGACCTTCGCGTTGGAGCCGGGCCGGTGATCTCCTGACCTTCTCGAGCAGGGTACAGAGCGTGCTCCGATGCTCATGGCTTGCACGGGGTCAAGCTGAGTGGCTGCGCTTCGTGCGCGCGCCTGAACGGGAACAGCAGCATCCACAGTGCTTTCTATGGCTGGTGTAGCTCAGGCTTCGATTCCAACGATCAGGTACAGTTCGTCCCGGCTTGTCAGGCCAACGGCAGCATGCGTTACTTTTCAGCCATGCGTTCCCTGCTCTCCTGGGTGCTGCTCCTCTGCCTTGGGATCGGCGCGTTTCCGTCGTTCGGGCAGAAGGTGCGCTTCAAGGAGTCGGGTCTGCGCTTGGAACGCATTGACGTCAGCGACTTCCAGGAAGAGACCACGTCAGTATCCGGTCAGGGCCATGAAGTACCCGGGCTTGACCTGGGCGACGAAGGAAAGCCACGCCACTGGAACGGCGACGATAGCACCTATGCCGAACGGGCCTTCGTGGACACCAGCTGGATGTCTTTGGGATTCTCAGCGGACAGCATCATGCCCGGGCCCGGCATCCATTGGGTGCGCTACCACGTGCTGCTCGATACGGCCCTGAACGGCACACCGTTGCTGTTGAACGTGAGTTCCGACCATCGCTTTGATGTCTACCTCAATGGTCGCCACCTCATGCGTAACGAGGCCATGCGCATGGTCCGACCAGCGTCAGGGGGTCCGCTTTCCGATACCGTCCCCCGGCTCAGTTCACCGGTGACCTTCGCCTGTGACGGGCAGCCGGAAGTGCTCGCCATCCGCCTCACCGGCTTGGCCGGTGAAGCCTTGAGCGCCTCCGGGCTCAGGGTCACGCTCCACGAGCTGGACAGCGGGTACATCCTGCAGCGGTCGCTCCTGCACTTCGGCGTGTTCCTCGGCATCAACGCCATCATCCTGTTGCTGGCCTTGGTCATCTGGTCCTTCGATCGGCGCGATCGGAGCTGGCTGCTGTTGGCCTTGCTCTCGCTCGTATCCGCCGTTCGTACGTTCTGCGAAGTGGGCGGAAGCGGATCATGCCCTGGGTCTGTCCGATGGCCTCGCCAAGGCATTGGAGCTCATCGACATCATCCTGCTCCCTTGGTCCATGTACCTGTTGATCATGGTGCTGTGGGTGATGCAGGGCGACCTGAGCCGTCTGCGCATCCGGCTCTACACCGCCGGTGTGCTGGTGGTCACCCTCATTTGCATCGCCTTCAGCGTGGCCATGCTGCTGGGCGAGGTTTCGACCGAGAAGGGGCTCACGTTTGCGAACTTCAGCTTGGCTTTCATCACCTCGGTGATCATACTGGGCATGCTCTTCGTCCTGGTCCAAGGCTGGTTCGTGATCGAGGTCGTGCGGCTGGGGATCAAGCTGCTGCGGACAAAGGGCTCAACGCGGTGGATCGGTGCTGGCGCCCTGGCCTCAAGCCTGTTATCACTGGTGTTCTGGATCCTTGGCGAGCTCAGCGGCGTGGGCCTTGCGCCTTGGCTGGATGCAGTGGGCGACTATTGCTCCTACGTGGCCGTACCTGTTTCCGTGGCGGTGTACCTGGCCATTCGTTCGGCCCACCACAATAAGCTCGTTACCCGGCAGCGCGACGACCTCGATCTGGAAGTGAAGGAACGCACCGCCCAGCTGAGCGCGGAGAAGGAACGATCGGACGAGCTCCTGCTGAACATCCTGCCCGCCGAGGTGGCGGAGGAACTGAAGCGCACGGGCGAGGCCGCCGCCAGGCACTTCGATCAGGCCTCCGTGCTCTTCACCGATTTCAAAGGCTTCACTGAAATGAGCGAACAGGTGGGCGCGGGCGAACTGCTTCAGGAGCTGAACACCTGCTTCAAGGCCTTCGACGAGATCATCGGAGCGCGGGGTGTGGAGAAGATCAAGACCATCGGCGATGCCTACATGTGCGTTGGCGGATTGCCCGACCCCCGATCCTCCGCTCCGGTGGACGTTGTGCTCGCCGCCTTGGAGATGCAGACGTTCATGAAGATGCGCCAAAAGGAGCGTCAGGCCAAGGGCCAACTCGCCTTCGTGATGCGCGTGGGCATCCACACAGGGCCTGTTGTAGCGGGCATCGTGGGCGTGAAGAAGTTCCAGTACGACATCTGGGGAGATACGGTGAACACGGCCAGCCGCATGGAGAGCAGCGGCGAAGTGGGACAGGTGAACATCAGCGAGAGCACCTATGCGTTGGTGAAGGATGAGCCTGGGCTCGTGTTCACGCCGCGCGGAAAAGTGCAGGCCAAGGGCAAGGGGGAGATGGAGATGTACTTCGTGTCTCGAACGCATGAGCATCATCCCTCGCTTCATCCCTCTTGCGCTCGCGATCGTATGTGGGTTCACAGGCTCCGCCCGACCAAGCAACACGGACTCGCTCTGGCGGGTGTGGGCGGATACCTCCCGTACGGTCTGAGGATCGCTCCGAGGCGCTATTCGATCTGATTCGGAATTGATACGAACCTGACCGCTGCCGCCGCAGTGTCCCGGATCATGCCGCTCCGGGGCGCTGATACGCTCTCACGCGCCTACATCCTCCAATTCGGGACCGCACTTTATGTGCAAGGCGTGGACCATGGCGAACATGCGCGGTATACGGAAGCATTCTCCGCACTGCGCCAGGCTGCGGGAGGATTCAAGCGCATCAACGCGCTGATGTTGGAGTCGATCACGAACAGGGCGATCGGTCAACTCTTCATGCAGCTCGGGCAATTCAACGCGGCCGCCGATTACCAGACCCAGGCGCTGAAGGGCGCCGAAACGCTCGGTGATACCACCACCACTTTTCTGGCCCTGTCCGACATCGCGTACGCATACGGCCAGATGGGCGACCTACTTCGAAGTGAACAGACGTACAGGCGATGCTTGGAACTGGTCACGGGCCGCGATACGGATCTGGAATTCGAGACGCTTTCGCGCCTTTACCACTACGCTGGCGCCTCCCCTACGGCCTTGTCTGCCGACACGTGTCTCCAACGGGCCAAAGCACTGGTGGCGCGCGGGGAGGTGACCAATGGCAAAGAGAGGCTGGCCCATATGGAGGCCCTCACCTTCCTGAAAGCAGGGGAATGCGATAGTGCGCTGGTACGCTGGGAGCACCAGCTTGCTCGCCGTCGCAACGCGCTTCGGCCAGACCCTGTCTGGATCAGCTACTCGCTATCCCTTGTTGCAGGAGCGCACCTCTGTGCGCATCGGTACAAGCAAGCTGTGCAATGCGCGAAGGAGGGCCTCTACATAGCCCGCGAGCATGGCTTGGTCAAGGAGACCATGGACAACCTTAAGCCACTGGCAAAGGGGTATGAAGGACTGGGCGAAGACCGCAATGCCTTGCGCATCTGGAAGCAGTACTATGCGAGAAAGGATTCTGCCGATGCCACGAGCTCGGCGGCGAACCTTTCCGGCTCCTTGCTCGCAGCGGATTTCGCCAAGCAGCAGTTCGCGGACAGCCTGAACATTGCGCGCGATCGCGAACTTGAACGGCGGACCGCGGAAGCGAACATTCAGCGCGAGCGCACCCGGAGGAACATCTTCCTTTTCTCCGGCTTGGGCCTGCTTGTCTTCGGGGTCGTCGTGTTCCGCCAGCGGGGCCGGATCCAGAAGGCTTTGCATCGCAGCGATGAACTGCTGCTGAACATCCTGCCGGAGGAGGTCGCTGAGGAACTCAAGTCCAAGGGCCACGCCGATGCCAGGCACTATCGACCAGGTCACCATCCTCTTCACCGACTTCAAAGGCTTCACCGAAGCGAGCGAGAAGCTTGTCGCCCCAGGAACTGGTGGAGGAACTGAACACCTGCTTCAAGGCCTTCGACGGGATCATCACCGCGCGCGGCATCGAGAAGATCAAGACCATCGGCGATGCGTACATGTGCGCCGGTGGTTTGCCGGTACCATCATCATCCACACCAGCAGGCGTTGTTCAAGCGGCACTGGAGATGCAGGCCTTCATGATCGCACGGAAGAAGGAGCGTGATGCACAGGGCAAGCCCGCCTTCGAAATGCGCGTGGGCATCCACACCGGCCCGGTCGTCGCCGGCATCGTGGGCGTGAAGAAGTTCGCCTACGACATCTGGGGCGATACGGTGAACACGGCGAGCCGCATGGAATGCAGCGGTGAAGTGGGACAGGTGAACATCAGCGAGAGCACCTATGCGTTGGTGAAGGACGAGCCGGGGCTCGTGTTCACCTCGCGCGGAAAAGTGCAGGCGAAGGGCAAGGGGGAGATGGAGATGTACTTCGTGACGAGAACCCATGAGCTTCTGTCGGTCGCCTTATCCTCGTCGTGTTCGTGCTGCTGGGCGATCTCCTCGCTTGGCGCAACCGGCGGGCGCGGACACACTGGATGCATGGCTGGCACGCATGCCTTCCGATACTGCCCGGGCCCGGGCACTTGTAGACCGGATAGACTATAGCGTGGAATTCAGCGCCTCGCACTGGAGCCGCGCTTGATGGAGATACTCGACCGCCTCGACCGATCAACGGACCCGGCCGTGAAACGCAAGGGCAAGGCTCTTCGCGCCCGCTCTCTGATGAACCGAGCACATTACGCGGCGTGGCAGACCAACCATGCCGTCGCGCTGCAGTACTTGCGCAGTGCCTGGGGGCTCCTGAAGGAAGATGCCACGCACGACGAAGCACTGACCTACTATGGCATGTTGACCCAACTGTACTTCGACGTTGGCGACACGTCACGCCAAGCCCAGTATGGCTTGCTGGCGATCCCGCATGCACGCGCACTGGGCGACACCGCACGCCTACTCTATCACATGCTCGAGGTCGCCAATGCCGAAAGGGGCCATTTCGACCTGGACAGTATCCAAGGGTTGGGTGATCGGTTCTACCGCGATAGTGAGAGCGAGAGCGCCAGGAAGTTCGACTGGGCCATGGCCTGGACCCTGATGGACGAAGGGCACTATGCCCGAAGCACTGGCCCGCCTGAAGTCGTCCATCGACCGGCATCGCGACCGGCCTACCGACCGAGACCAGCCTTGAACCACTGGACGCTCGGCGAGACGTATGCGAAGCTCGACAGTCTGCCGCAGGCGATCGCCGCCTTGGAACGGGCGATCGCGCTGGCCACGGAATTGAACAATGCCACTTATGTAAGTCGCGAGCGCCTCATGCTGGGCGATGTGCTCGATCGCTCGGGACGCGCGCGTGAGGCGGAACGGGAATGGCTCCTGGCCGCGGAAGGCCTTCGCGCGTTGCATCTGGTGGAGTACGAACTCGAGGCGGTTGAGAGCCTCAAGGACCTATACGCACGCGAGCAACGCTACAAGGATGCTCTGCGCATGACCGATCGCTGGGCGGTGCTGAAGGACAGCATGGCCGTGATGAACGCCGGGAAGGAGATCCTGCGCATGGATTTCGAGGACCAAGCCGAAGCGGACAGCACGGCCAGCGCACAACGATTACAACGTGAGCAGGAACAAGCAGAGGACGCATCTCACGCGAGCGCACCCGCCGGAACATCTTCCTCTTCTCCGGCTTGGGCCTGCTGGTCTTCGGGGTCGTGGTCTTCCGCCAACGCCGTCGCACCCAAAAGGCGCTGGATCGCAGCGATGAGCTGCTCCTGAACATTCTTCCGGAAGAGGTCGCCGAAGAACTGAAGACCAAAGGCCACGCGGATGCGAAGCACTTCGACAAGGTTACCATCCTATTCACGGACTTCAAGGGCTTCACCGAAGCGAGCGAGAAGCTATCGCCGCAGGAACTAGTGGAGGAACTGAACACCTGCTTCAAGGCCTTCGATGGCATCATCACCGCAGCATGGCATCGAGAAGATCAAGACCATCGGCGATGCATACATGTGCGCCGGTGGCTTGCCCGTTCCATCATCATCCACGCCAGCAGGTGTCGTTCAAGCAGCATTTGAGATGCAGGCGTTCATGATCGCCCGGAGGAAGGAGCGCGATGCGCAGGGCCTGCCCGCCTTCGAAATGCGCGTGGGCATCCACACCGGCCCCGTGGTCGCCGGCATCGTGGGCGTGAAGAAGTTCGCCTACGACATCTGGGGCGATACGGTGAACACCGCCAGCCGCATGGAGAGCAGTGGTGAAGTGGGACAGGTGAACATCAGCGAGAGCACCTATGCGTTGGTGAAGGACGAGCCGGGTCTCACCTTCACCGCACGCGGAAAAGTGCAGGCGAAGGGCAAAGGGGAACTGGAGATGTACTTTGTGAGGCCATGAAGAAACACACCCTTGCATTCCTGTTCTGCCTGACCTGCGCCCTTATGGCCTCTGGGCAGGAACATCGGACCATGAGCTGGATAGCCTGAATTCCGTTTGGAAGGATGCTTCCGCACCGGATACATCCCGGTACAGGGCATTGGAGGAAGCGATCATCCAGCGGATCTATGCAGCGAAAGCTGATAGCCTTCTGGGCCTTTCACGCGCACTTGTCGCCTTCGCGCACCAGCGCGGACTGAGGAAACAGGAGGCCACAGCATTGAATTTTTCGGGGATCTTCCACAACAACTTGAACCAATGGGATAGTGCTGAGGTGAGCTATACGGCCAGCCTTCGCATCTGGGATGAACTTGGTAACAAGTCGCGCATGGCCGGGTGCTATAACAATCTGGGCAACGTGGCGAGCTACAAGGGTGACCAAGCCAAGGCGATCGAATACCTCACGAACAGCTTGCGCATCGGCGAGGAGACCGGCGATAGCAGCGTGATAGCGCGCGCACTCGGGAACATCGGGGTATGCCATTACGAGCAGAAGGAATATGATGTGGCGCTCGATTTCTTCCGTCGTCGCATCGCGGTAGCGGATGCCATCGGGGACAAGCAATGCACGCTGGAGGCATACATCTGCATCGGCATGGTCCACGATGAGCGCAAGGAGCGATCGCTTGCCCGCGAAGGATATATCAAGAGCCTGAAGCTTGCCCGCGAGATCGATGATCTCACGAGCATCCAGGTATCGCTGGGTTGCATCGGGCGCCTTGATGTGGCCGAAGGGAACCACGTGCGCGGCCTGGCATACCTGGATAGCAGCTTGGCGCTGGCGGCCAGCAACAGTGATCCAATGGGTGAAGCCGCAGCGCTCACAGAGATCGCGCGGTCACATCATCTACAGGGTAACGACCCGTTGGCCTTGTCCTTCGCACGGCGTGCGTTGGAGCGAGCCCAGGCCAGCGGCACCCAGGAAGTGATCCGCGACGCGGCGGAGATCAACTTCCAGATCCTGAAGGCGGTGGGTGATGATCATGGCGCGTTGCAGATGCATGAGCTCTTCATCGGCATGCGCGACAGCCTTACCAACGACCAGAACAAGAAGGCGGTGATGAGCCAGCGCTTCCAGTACGAGTATGACAAGAAGGAAGCGCTCCTGGTAGCCGAGCAGGAGAAGAAGGATGCCGTGGCTACGGAGGAACTACGCCGCAAGAATGTGCAACGCAATGCCTTCATTGGTGGCTTCGGGTTGATGGTGTTACTGGCCGGTGTGTTCTTCACCCAGCGCAACCGCATCAGCAAGGAAAAGGCAGCGCAGCGAGGAACTGCTGCTCAACATCCTTCCGGAAGAAGTCGCGGAAGAACTGAAAGCCAAGGGCGAGGCCGAAGCCAAGTTGATCAACGAGGTCACGGTGCTCTTCACCGACTTCAAAGGATTCACGGCCATGAGCGAAAAGCTGACACCGAAGGAACTGGTCGCTGACATCCACGAGTGCTTCAGCGCCTTCGACCACATCATGGCGAAGCACGGCATCGAGAAGATCAAGACCATCGGCGATGCGTACATGGCCGCGGGTGGATTGCCCACGCCCAACACCACGCACGCGCTGGATGTGGTGAAGGCTGCTTTCGAGATCCGCGACTTCATCGCCGAAGGCAAGGCACGGAAAGTCGCAGCAGGCCTGCCCTACTTCGAGATCCGCATCGGTGTGCATACCGGCCCCGTGGTCGCCGGCATCGTGGGCGTGAAGAAGTTCGCCTACGACATCTGGGGCGATACGGTGAACACCGCCAGCCGCATGGAAAGCAGCGGTGAGGTGGGACAGGTGAACATCAGCGAGAGCACCTATGCGTTGGTGAAGGATGAGCCGGGCCTCACGTTCACCCCGCGCGGCAAAGTGCAGGCGAAGGGCAAGGGGGAGATGGAGATGTACTTTGTGAAGAACATGTGAAGCTCCCCAAGACGATATTCCTCTCCGTCGGTCTCGCCTCGCTCGGCCTGAGCCGCTGCACGAACGCTGACCACAACGCTCCGACTGCACAGGACCACGGATACACCGCAGCTGATTCTGTCGCTGCGGATGCGCTCGCGAAAGACCTCGAAGCGGCTTTCGATCGGAGAGACACGGTCGCTTTGGAGCGGATCACGGCTGACATGCTGCGTTCGCCTTTCGTGCGCAACGATCTGCCACAGTTGATGTCCGTCATGGATTGGCGCAACTATGCCATGGCGCCGCTCCCGTTCAAAGAGCGCTATCCCGCCGAAATGGACTCCATGCTGGCCAATGCTGCGGCGCGCAACGACACGCTGATGATGTTCGCAGTACTGAACAACCTCGCCAAGCTGACCATGCAGCGCGAGCGCGACCTCGCCAAGGCACTGGACTACCGCGAAGAGGCGCTTCGTCTGGATCCGCGACAGGTCCTGATCGAACAAGTGCCGGACCTGTACCGTCAACTCGCGGAAGACTATGACAATGTGAAGCAATGGGACCGGTCCCTCCTCTACTCGTCCCGCATGGTCAGCCATGGGTTGGGCACGGGTGATACGGCGCTGGCGTGCTGGGGACAGGTGTACATGGCGGCGGAATTCCAGCAATTGGGCGTGCCTGATTCCATCGATCCGCACCTGCAACGAGGCGAAGCGTCTGATATCCGGTGCTTCGGTCCGATCCGAGCACCCCTTCAGGATACGCGCTATTGGCCGGCATCGAAAGGCAGCGAGGCCGCAACGACAGCGCGAAGCCATTACTGGACAGCCTTTCAACCACCATCACGCGGCTGGGGTACCTGATGAACGAATGTCCGCTCTGCGTGATGGAACTGGCCTGGTATGACCTGCACACTGGACATCCGGAGAAGGCCCGTGCCGTCGCCGAGGGCATGAAGCACGCACAAGACTTCGCGACCTCCAAATTCGCCCAGCAGTGCTACCACCAAGTGATGGATTCCATCGAATTGGCGCTGGGCGACTATCGCAGCGCGTACGATCATCGCGCCAAATACATCGCGATCCGCGACAGCATGAACCTCACTTCCGCCGCCACCAACCTGCAGCGTATCGAGAACAACTACAAGGAGGACGCAGCGAACGCATTGCGCCGTTTGGAAGACGAGGCCGCTGCGAACCTCCTGCAAAAGGAGCGCACCCGCCGCAACATCCTTGTCGCCGCCGGACTGGTCGCGGTGGTCTTCGGTGCCATCAGCTACCGACAGAGGAGACGCACACAAAAGGCCTTGCACCGCAGCGATGAACTCCTGCTGAACATCCTGCCGGAGGAAGTCGCCGAGGAACTGAAAGCCAAAGGCCACGCCGATGCCAAGCACTTCGACAAGGTCACCATCCTCTTCACCGACTTCAAAGGCTTCACCGAAGCGAGCGAAAAGCTATCGCCGCAGGAACTGGTGGAGGAACTGAACACCTGCTTCAAGGCCTTCGATGGCATCATCACCGCGCGCGGCATCGAGAAGATCAAGACCATCGGCGATGCGTACATGTGCGCGGGTGGCTTGCCCGTTCCAGCTTCATCAACGCCAGCGGGTGTTGTTCAAGCGGCATTGGAGATGCAGGCGTTCATGATCGCGCGGAAGAAGGAACGCGATGCGCAGAGGCAAGCCCGCCTTCGAGATGCGCGTGGGCATCCACACCGGCCCGGTGGTCGCCGGCATCGTGGGCGTGAAGAAGTTCGCCTACGACATCTGGGGCGATACGGTGAACACGGCCAGCCGCATGGAGAGCAGCGGCGAGGTGGGGCAGGTGAACATCAGCGAGAGCGACGTATGCGTTGGTGAAGAACGAGCCGGGACTCACGTTCACCCCACGCGGCAAAGTGCAGGCGAAAGGCAAGGGGGAAATGGAGATGTACTTCGTACACGAGACGCAGAAGACATGAACAGTCCTATCAGTATCATGTTGACCTTTGTTTCGTTCATGCTGGTTGCCTCGGCGGCACAGGCCCAGCTCACACCGGACCGCCAATACCCGGATCGACTCGCTGAAACAGTTGCTGCCTGAAGCCAGCAGCGGAACTGAGCTGGCTGTGCTCCACTATCGGATCTTCAGCGAGTTCGGGTCGTACAAGACCGACAGTGCGATCACATACGGGAAAAGGCCCCTCGCGGCATTGGAACCGGGAAGCCCCGATACGCTCGAAGCCCTGTTCCATGCCACGCTTGTAGAGGTGCTCTACGCCAAGGGGGAACTCTGGCGCTCCATGCAGCATGCGTACAGAGCCGAGAAGTTCTATGCGGAACGCGGCAACAGTGCCATGTTGGTGGACCTGCACAACAGCATGGGCAACAACCTGAAGCGGCAGGGCGATTGGGAGCAGGCCATCGCCTACTACCGTCCCAACGTGAGCGCGGCCGCTCGGCACAACAGGTTCGATGTGCAGGCCTATGCCTTCATGAACCTCGGGGAATGCTACCTGGCGCTGAACATGCTGGATTCCGCCTTGATCAATGAGGAGCGCGCGGAGGCGTTGATGGCCCGCATCCGGTTGGACTATCAGGGAGGTCCGTTCACCCGTCTGGGCCTTATCCACGCCCGCCTTGGGAACCGAGAAAAGGCATTGGCGTATTTCCGGAAAGGGGTGGCGACCACGATCGCGCAACGCGGCGAATCCAGGGAACTGCCCAATGCGTGTGTAGGCCTGGCTGGCGAGTTCAGGACACAGGATCAGTTGGACTCCGCCATCTTCTATGCGAAGAAGGGCTATCGCCTCGCCGCGCGCATACCGGTGATACTGGACCAGGAAGCGGCCGCGGCACTGCTTGCGGACTGCTACGCGCAGCAAGGCCGATTGGACAGCGCCTTCCGCTACCAGAAGCTCCTGAGCGACGTGAAGGACAGCATCAAGGCCAACGCGCGGCTGATCGACGCCCGCAGCTTGACCGCGCAGGTGGAAGCCGCATCGGACAGCCTGAAGAGCGCCGCGCAACTGCGCGAAGTGGAGTTGAGGCGGGAGGTCGATGTACAGCGCGAACGCACCCGGAGGAACATCTTCCTGTTCGCCGGGCTGGGTGTGCTCGCGTTCTCCCTGGTGGTCTTCCGTCAGCGCAATCGCATCAGAAAGGAGCACCAACGAAGCGAGGAACTGCTCTTGAACATCCTGCCCGAAGAAGTCGCAGAGGAATTGAAAGCCAAAGGCCACGCCGATGCGAAGCACTTCGACAACGTCACCATCCTCTTCACCGACTTCAAGGGCTTCACCGAAGCGAGCGAGAAGCTTTCACCGCAGGAACTCGTGGAAGAACTCAACACCTGCTTTAAAGCATTCGATGGCATTATCACTGCGCGCGGTATCGAGAAGATCAAGACCATCGGCGATGCGTACATGTGTGCGGGTGGCTTGCCGGATCCATCATCATCTACACCCGCAGGGGTCGTTCAAGCGGCATTGGAGATGCAAGCGTTCATGGTCGCGCGCAAGAAGGAACGCGATGCGCAAGGCCTGCCCGCCTTCGAGATGCGTGTGGGCATCCACACCGGCCCCGTCGTCGCCGGCATCGTAGGCGTGAAGAAGTTCGCCTACGACATTTGGGGCGATACGGTGAACACGGCGAGCCGCATGGAGAGCAGTGGGGAGGTGGGACAGGTGAACATCAGCGAGAGCACGTATGCGTTGGTGAAGGATGAACCAGGCCTCACCTTCACCCCGCGCGGCAAAGTGCAGGCGAAGGGCAAGGGGGATATGGAGATGTACTTCGTGAAGCGGGCATCGTAAGTTCAACGGCTGAATCATGCCCCATGGAACCCTTCGTCAAGCTAGTGACACTGCCGCCCAAGGTGATCTTCGATGGCCGTATCACCGGCCACTACGCGCATCTGGAACGCACTACCGTGGGCGAAGTGCACTTGATGGCGGACACCGATGTGCCCATGCACCAGCATCAGCACGAGCAGGTGACCTACTTGCTCGAAGGCCGCTTCGAGTTCACCGTGGGCGACAAGACCACCGTCCTGGAAGCGGGCATGGCCGCGTTCATCCCCGGTGGCGTGATGCACGGTGGCCGCACGCTCACCGCTTGTCGTGTGGTGGACGTGTTCTCTCCGGTGCGCGAGGACTACCGTTGAAGGCCGCGGAGATGAACGACGTTCGTAGCATGGCCGTTGTGCTGCACAACATTGCGGTTATCGACAAGAACGAGGATCGCATCGATACCGCGTTGCAACGCCTCACCCGGAGCTTTGACATGGCCGGATCGTCGAACGAACTCCATCTGGCTGCCAACGGGCTGACCAGCATCGGCTTCATCCACACCGGCCCCGTGGTCGCCGGCATAAAGGGCGTAAAAAAGTTCGCCTACGACATCTGGGGCGATACGGTGAACACTGCCAGCCGCATGGAAAGCAGTGGTGAGGTGGGACAGGTGAACATCAGCGAGAGCACCTATGCGGTGGTGAAGGACGAGCCGGGCCTCGCCTTCACCGCACGTGGAAAAGTGCAGGCGAAGGGCAAGGGGGAACTGGAGATGTATTTCGCCTCCTACCGCTGACCGCCTCCGCTGCGCTACTTCAGATAATTCGCTGGCGGCCCGCATAACGCAGGACACGGGTCGGTGCATACCAACGGCACGGCACCGGCGATCACGGTGGCCACGCCGCCCACGATGCTCACGGGGGCGATGGACATGCTGTAGGAACCATTGGCCAATTGCACGGCGGAGACCTTGATGCCGTTGCAGCCCACCGTGCCCAGCATCGTGGCAATGGCGCCCTTAGCGAACTCGGCCTTGTACAGCCTGTCGCCCGCGTTGACCACATAGTTGCAAGCACTCAGCGCCGCTGCCCTGTTCAGGGCGTTCATCGTGGTCCTGGTGCCGTTGAGTGCGTTGTACTGCTGGTACTTGTACGTTGGGTCCACATACAGCTCGGCACCTTGAGCAGCACGGACCCCAATGGCCATCGCTGTGCCCTTGGTATCTGTGGCTGTCCGACGCGAATCATAGAACCGCACATTCACACAGTTCACATTGCTCGTGATGCCGGTAAGCGTGGCGGCATCGAAATAGGCCTCGGAGAAGCCTTGAACGCCATAGATCGAATTCTGCGATGGGCCGCATGAAAGCAGGAGCGATGCGGTAACAGCCAATGCCGTTGAGAAGAAGGACGATCGGATCATGGGAGTTGGATCGGTTTGTTGAATAGGTGAATATACCCAAGATCGGGTACATACAATGGCGCTTTGATGCCTGACCTTTGGAAGAACCGAGAACAGGGATCCCATGAGACTGGAGCACGTGGCCCTCGCGGCACTGAGAACGCCCTCATCTGGTATTCCGGTCGGCTCTTTCTGTCCTTCCGCATCCGTACTGGAACCCGGATCGCCCGAACGCCTGGCGAAAGTTGGCAGGCCTGCGCAAACCATCGACCAGTGCGGTGCTTCGAGGAGTAATGGATACTGGTGCCCGGGGTTGAAGCGAAGGGTTTACGTGGTCGCTAGAAATGTGCTTTTTCCGTCCCCCGTCGTGCGTATATTCGAATGAGTTCATGAGAGGCTGGCATTTCATCGCGTTAACCTGTGTCTGCGTTCTGCGCGCCGTGGGTCCGGCGAATGCACAGGTCACCGCGGGGCCTCACCTCGACTCGCTGCTTGGTGCGCTGGCCGCGCAGCCTCCCGATACAGGCAAGGTGCTGCTACTACTGGCGTTGGCCGACCGGCCCATGAAGCACACCTTGGCCACACCGATCAACAACCGGACGGTACATCCCGAATTCGCGGATCAGGCCCTGGATCTGTCACGCAGCTTGAACTGGCCCCGGGGTAAAGCCTTATCCTGGCTTGCCCGATCGATTGGTCAGGAACAGAACGGTCGAAAGGAACTTGCGCTACAAAGCCTGGACAGCGCGATGCATTATAGCGAACCGTTGGACATGCTATCACGCGGTCAGATCCGCCAGCGCATGGCCTTGTTCCTTGCCGTGAACGAGATCGACCTGGACCGGGCGGATTCGCTTGCGCTGCTCGCGGCCTCCTGTTTCGAGGAATGCGCGAAGCCGCCGGAAGTGGCGGCCAGCCTGGAGATCCACGCGCGCATCGGCATCTTCCGCAAGCGCTGGGTGGAGGCGGTGATGGACTATTACAATGCCATTGATTACGCCGAGCGGCATCATGTGCACAAGGCGCTGGCGATCGCCTATGAAAAGATCGCGCTCATCCTTGGTGACCTTGGCGACGTGGAAAGGTCGGAGCGGTTCTATAAGCGCTCCCTTCATCTGTCCGACTCCATCGGCGATGGCTTCCGGAGCTTCATGGCGCAGAGCAATTGGGCGAATCAGTTGCTTCAACGCAACATGCCCGAGGAGGCCTTGAAGCGGTACCATGAAGCCACGCTCATTGCGGTGGACGCCGGGCTATCGCAGGAGGAGCTCAATCGTGTGCATGTGGGCAAGGCGCGCTGCCTGATCGCCTTGGGTCGCATGGAAGCTGCCCGCGATCAGTTGGACAGGGTGCAGATCACCACCGCCATCCCTGACCTGCGCTCCGAGCAGGCCTATCAATTGGCACGCGGCCAACTGGAACTAGGTTTTCGAAACGAGCGGAAGGCGCTGGCCCATTGTCGAGCCGCCTACAATGCACCGGAGCGATACGGCAGTGGCCGCTTACGGAAGCTGGCCTGTGATTGCATGGTGAAAGGCTATCGCGCTTTGGGTGATCTGCACACCGCGATGGAATGGATCGACCGGGAACAACAGTGGAGTGATTCCATCCGCTATCAGGAGCAGGCCAACACTGTTGTGCGCATGGACGTGGACCGCGAATATGGCCAGCTCCTTCGGGCGGACAGCATGCGGGTGGTGCAGGAGGAGCACAAGGCCGAACTGCGCAAACAGGAAGAAAAGGCCCGGGACGCCAGCCGCCGTGACCTGCTCATCTTCGCATCCATCGCCATTGTGGCGCTCGTCGCCGGCCTCTGGAGCCGCCTGCGTTACATCAGCCGCACGAAGCGCACCATCGAGGACCAGAAGGAGATCAGCGATGGCCTGTTGCTCAACATCCTGCCGGAGCAAGTGGCACGCGAACTGAAGGCCCATGGCCGCGCACAGGCCCGATACTTCGACAATGTCACCATCCTCTTCAGCGACTTCAAGGACTTCACGGACATCGCTGCACGCCTCTCCCCCACGGAGCTCGTGAAGGAACTGAACACCTGCTTCGAGGCCTTCGACGACATTGTTGCGCGGCACGGCATCGAGAAGATCAAGACCATCGGCGATGCATACATGGCGGCAGGCGGACTGCCCGTACCGGTGGCCGATGCGGCACGCAGGACCCTGCTCGCTGCCTTGGAGATGCAGACCTTCATACGTCATCACGCTGCGCAACGGCGGGCCAAGGGCGAACCCAGCTTCGACATGCGCATCGGCATCAACACAGGCCCTGTGGTGGCGGGCATCGTGGGAGTACGAAAGTTCCAGTATGATGTGTGGGGCGACACCGTGAACACCGCCTCACGCATGGAGCAATGTGGTGCGGTGGGCCGGGTGAACATCAGCGCGAGCACCTATGCACACGTGAAGGACGACCCTGCATTCACCTTCGAACACCGCGGTCCGGTGGACGTGAAGGGCAAGGGCGCCATGGAAATGTACTTCGTTCGGCTACGCACTGCCGCGAACGAGGGCAGTGCACAGGCCGCCAGCGAATTTGCGCGCCAAGGCTGACCATCGCAACGAGTATGAGCGTTCCTTCATTGGAACACGTAAGCCCCTCGAAAGGGTGCAGGGTCTTGGTCCGGTTGAATGCCCGCGCTGCGGGTGATCCATTCAGGACTTCCCGTTGGCGTGCACCGCGTAATCCTGCACGGCCCGGTCCCATTTCTCCCAGATGATCGCTGCTTTAAGCGGCGCCAGTTCCAAGGTGGCCGGCTTCCAATTGCCATGTTCGGAGCCGAGGATGAGGGCCGGGCCGAAGAACGGACGGGTCAGGGATTCCTTGGTGAAGCGGAAGCGGGATGCATGTTCGGCTGTATGACTTCCATCATCCATCACCAGGCAATGGTCCTTGTCGAGATCGACGGTGCTAGTGGTATCCGAATGGATGGCGGCGGCCACGGCATCCGGCATGATGTCGATCACGCGGATGCTCCGCTCTTCGGGATCGATCTTTATCGCGCGCAGGGGTACCACAGCGATCAGCGGCTCATTCATGTCGATCATGCACGGGGGTGTTTGGTGGGGATGGGGATGTTCTGAAGCAGGTCGGATCAGAGCGTGGCGATCAACGCATTCACTTGCGCCGCGCTCATGTTCAGCCGGGCCTGCAGGCGCAGGGACAACTCCTGTTCGCCGCCTGCGCGGAAGAAGAGGTCGTCATCGGTCAACAGCGCGAAGCGGTTCCTCAACTTGAACTTCTTATCGCCCCAGGTATTGTCGGCGATCCGGAATGCGTGCGGAAGGATGGGGGGCGTGGTGCTGTCCATGGCTGCTCGCCTGCCGCGGCTTGCGCGATGATCTGATGATCGCAGATGAGCATCGAGGCACCCGCAGCGGAGCGACCTTCGGATGAAGGCCATCTACAGGTCTTCGGAAGCTTGGAAGCGGTGCCAAGCATGGGAACAAGGTAGGACCGTATGCACGGATCGGTGCAGCTGCATGGAAATAAAGCACATCAGCGAGGCGACCGGATAACCACGCGGGGAAGCGCGGTGAGGTTAAACGACATGCGAACGGCACCCCCATGGATGCCGTCCGCATGTGCAGGTCCGGAGAGATGGCTTATTCGGTTCGTTGGACCCGCAATGTGCGTGTACCGAGGGCCGGGGCTGTTAATCGGAGGAGATAGGCTCCTTCCCGCAGGTTGCGCATGTCGAGCACGAATGGGTTGCCCGCGTTGGCGCGCGCAGCCACCGCCACTTTTCCCGTGAGGTCGAAGAGTTCAACATCGACCTGACCAGTGAGGCCGGCGGGCCATACGATGGAAAGGTCATCGCGCGTAGGGTTGGGATAGGCCACGATGGGTGCCAGCTCCTCGGCCACGGGCGATGCGAGCTCAGCACTGCGCTGCAGCACCGACGCATTCTTGTACTCCAGCAGGTCGCGCTTGGTGGAACGGCCATCGAAGCCGGTGGCCACATAGCCGCGCTCAAGTGAAGCGAAGGCAACGGCGGACATCCGCCCGATGGGCATGTCCAGTTTCCGTGTCCATTCATCTTGGGCGGGATCGTACATCCAGCAATCCCTCAAGAGGAAGCCGTCCTGTGTCATGCCGCCCGCTACGAAACCCTTGTAGCCGAACGCGAAGGCCGTGGCCGCATAGCGACCCACTTCATCCAGTGCTGCTTTCTGCTTCCAACGGTTCACCTTGGGATCATATTCCCACAGGTCGTTCAGCGCATGGCCGTCCGTAGTGCCCAAGCCCACGTAGGCTTTGCCACCGATGGAGAAGGCCACGGCACCGGTGCGACCATTGGCAGGGAAGTCGGCCCTGCGCTTCCACAGGTCCGTATGCGGATCATACTCGTATAGTTCGCGGGAGTAATAGCGGCCAACAGCACCGGTGCAGATGTAGCCTCTGCTGCCGATGGAGAAGGCCACCGCACCGATACGGGCACGTCCGGGGAACGCAGCGCGGCGTGTCCATGTATCATGTTGCACATCATACTCCTGCAGGTCGGAGAAGGTCTGGAACCCGTCCTGACCCAGTGCTACATAGCCCTTGCTGCGGATGGCGAACCCGACGGCACCGAAACGGGCGCCGGCAAGGTCATGCTTCCGGGTCCACGTGTTCGAGGTGAAGTTGTAGGCGTATACCTCGCTGCGGACGCCGGGATCGGTGCCAGTGGCCACGTAGCCGTTGCCAGCGATGGTGAAGCCCACGGCCTGTTGCCGGGGGATCGCGGGCATATCCTGCAGCGCGTTCCAAGCGTCATCCTGCGCAGCCGACCATTGCGGTGCGGCCATGCCTACCATGAGCGCCATTTTGACCAACCAGCCCAAGCCGTTGCGCGTAGTGCTTTCCGTTTTCATGTGCCGTGGTGTTAGGTGTGATCGTCCACCTCAAAGCTGATGGGGGACACCAGGCCGGAACCATACCCGATCAGGGTGATTCCGAACGAAGAATGCAAGCGGGAACGCCTATGGCGAACCTATCGTGGGCTCAGGCCGCCAAGGCCACCGCAACTTCCTGTGGCATGATGGCGAGGTGCGAGGCCGTGTATACGCACTTGCCATCGCGGATCACAAGCACCTGGGGCGATTCGTGCTCCACATCATATCGCTGGGCGATCAGGTTGGAGATGGGGCGGTGCGCGAGCAGGTCCAGATAATACACCGTGTGGCTGGCCATCAGCTCCGGCGTCCAACCGCGCTCCATGCGCGACAGGGCTGTGGAACTGATGCTGCAACGGGTGCTGTGCTTGAAGATCAGGATGGGCTTCGCCGTGGAGGCCGCATCAATGTGGTCGAGTTGCGCGAGGTCGGTAAGCTTGGTCCAGTTCATGATCGGCGGCAAAGGTGGGGTGTATATCTTATTCGCCGTGCCGGTGGCGGTTTTTCCGTCAGTGACTACCGGAGCCGTTCTGTTCAACCTTAACCCATGTACAGTGAAGTAGCCCGTTCTGCGCAACCTTTCGATAACCGAACACTCCCCTCCCGCTTCCCGATGGCGGAGGAACTCCATCCGCCAAGGCCGATCTTGCGCCCGCAACGCAGTAAGATGGAACACGAAGTGACCGAAATGGCCGCCACAGCGGCCGCCTTCGTGAACAGCACGGACCGCCACGTGTTCCTTACCGGCAAGGCCGGAACGGGCAAGACCACCTTCCTGCGCCAGCTCGCCGAACGCACCCACAAGCGATACGTGATCCTGGCCCCCACCGGCATCGCCGCGCTCAACGCCAAGGGCGTCACCCTTCACTCGCAGTTCCTCTTTCCGCTCGGCGCGTTCATTCCGGAGCGCAACGCCCCGCCGGAGATCAACGCCCTGGGCAACTTCTGGGACCGTGAGAACCTTTCGAGCAAGCACCCGCTGAACGGCATGCGCCGCAGCGTGCTGCGCGAAGTGGACCTGTTGATCATCGATGAGGTGAGCATGCTCCGCGCCGACCTGCTCGACGCCGTGGATCACCGCATGCGCGCGGTGAAAGGGCGCTACGACCGCAGTTTCGGGGGAGCACAGGTGCTGTTGATCGGCGACCTCTACCAGTTGCCCCCCGTGGTGAAGGACCACGAATGGAACGTACTGAAGACCTACTACAAGAGCCCGCACTTCTTCGAGGCGCACGCGCTCCGCCCCTACTCCGATGGCAGCGGTGGCTTCGTGCACATCGAGCTCGACAAGATCTTCCGGCAGCAGGACCAGCGCTTCATCGACATCCTGAACAACTTCCGGAACAACACGGTGACCGCCGCCGATGTGGAGGAGCTGAACAAGCACTACCGGCCCGAAGTGCGCAAGGAGGACGAAGGCATCATCACCCTCACCACGCACAACAACAAGGCCGACGAGCTGAACCGCCGCGCCATGGACCGTCTTCCCGGACCTTCACACTACTTCGAGGCGGAGATCCATGGCGAATTCCCCGAAAGCATGTACCCGCTGCCTGTGAGCATCGAGTTGCGTGTGGGTGCGCAGGTCATGTTCACCCGCAACGATGCGGACAAGAAATACTTCAACGGCAAACTCGCCAACGTGGTGCGCATCGACAAGGATGGCATCGAAGTGAAGATGATCGATGATGGAACGCCCTACGTGCTGAAGAAGGAACGCTGGGAGAACAAGCGCTATAAGGTGGTGGAGGACACGAAAGAGTTGATGGAGGACATCATCGGCGCCTTCGATCAGTACCCGATCAAGCTAGCGTGGGCCATCACCGTGCACAAGAGCCAGGGGCTCACCTTCGACAAGGCGATCATCGACGTGGGACAGGCCTTCGCGCCGGGCCAGGTATACGTAGCGCTCAGCCGCTTGCGCAGTCTGGACGGCTTGATCCTACGCACGCGCATCAACCCTTCCGTCGTGAGCAGCGATGCCGAAGTGGTCGCCTTCACCGCGCGCAAGGAGGACACCGCGGTGCTGCCTTCTCTGTTGAAGGACCAGCAGCAAGGGTACCTGCGCGAAGTGCTTAGTTCCACCTTCCATCTGGAGCCTTTATTGAAACAGGCCGAACGCGTGTTCAAGGCGCACGAGAAGGCCTTCTTCGCCGATACCACCATCCGGCAGGCCTTGGTGGACCTGGTGGAACAGCTGCGCAAGGAATCGGACAACACGGCGCGCTTCCGCGGGCAATTGCTGCGCTTGTTGGCCGCTGGCGAACATGTCGACCTGCTGGTGCGGCTGGAAAAGGGTGGCGCGTACTACACCGACCTGTTGCTCGCCCGGTTGAAGGACGTGGTGCGCAACACAGCAGTGCTGGCCCGGCTCACCGGCACGAAAGCCTATCGCGAGGACCTCGACGACCTCGATTCAGCCTTGATGCGCAAGTTGATGGAGATCGGCAAGGCCGGTCATATCGCGCAGTGCATCATCCATGGGAAGGAGGTCACACGCCATGAAGGGTTGGAGAAAAAGCTGCACGACAAACGCCAGCTGATCAACGAGCAGGTGGCCGCGTTCATGGCCGAGCACCATCCACAGGGCAAGGGCAAGAGCGGCCGCGTGCGGAAGAAGCGCGATGGCGCGGAGGAGGGCGGCAAGCCCCAGAAAGGTGACTCGTACAAGCTCTCCTGCACCCTCTTCGCTGAAGGCCTGACGGTGGAGCAGATCGCGGAAAAGCGGGGGCTGACGAAGACCAC
The DNA here is from genome assembly GCA_963814325.1 of uncultured Flavobacteriales bacterium. Classification (GTDB taxonomy): domain Bacteria; phylum Bacteroidota; class Bacteroidia; order Flavobacteriales_F; family PHOS-HE28; genus PHOS-HE28. Next base: position 45,480 of record CAWFCK010000001.1, on the reverse strand, counting down.
GATCGAGAGCCACATGGCCCCGGGCATCCGCAGCGGGCAGGTGGATATCGACCGATTGATGGCTGTGGAGGCCCGGGAGGCGATCGTCGCCCGGATGAAGGCGGCCCCGGAAGAGAGCACCAAGGACCTCCACACGCACTTCAACGGCGCCTACTCCTACGGCCAATTGCGCATGGTGCAGGCCTGGGTGGAGCGGGTCGCCGAGTGACCCCCCGGGAAGCCGCGTCCCGCCATTATTACGGCCCGATCGTCGGCGCGGGGGTGGTTGGGGGCTACATTTGCGCCATCAAACCCGGCTCTTTCGCCGGGGGTAACAAAACAAGTAGTACAATGGCAAGTGGTAAAGTGAAGTTCTTCAACACGGAGAAAGGTTTCGGGTTCATCACCCCTGACGAAGGCGGAAAGGACGTATTCGTCCACAAGACCGGCACCCGTGACGCCCTCTGGGAAGGTGACGCTGTCACCTACGAAGTGGAAGAGAGCCCCAAGGGCCTCAATGCAGTGAACGTGAAGAAGGCCTAAGGCCCCACACTCGATCAAGACGGTGAAGCCGGCCCCAGGGTCGGCTTCATCCATTTTAGGGCAACTGTTGTATGATCGTGTTGTTCGGCATCGTACCACCGATGTTCACCAGGATGGGGTCTCGATCATTGGCCGAGCCCGTGTACCGTATCACACCGTCCATGGTGACGTCCCGACGGTCGTACACGTTCAACAACACATTGTTCGGGGTTGCGCCACCGACGGCCGTCAGCACGGGATCGCGGTCATTCCCTGAGCCGGTATAACTGATCACGCCATCGCCGGTACCATCCCCCGACCACATGCAGTAGCGCGTACCCACCAGAACACGGGCGTTGGTACCGTAAGCGCTGCTGGCCGCGGTCATGTCGACGGTCGTAGCACTTCCCGAGAGCGAAGCCGCCGAACTGGTCATAATGCCCAAGTGATTGCGATGTCGGACGGCGATACGATAGGAGCCTGGCGGCACCGGGCAGGATATGGCGGAGGTACCATCCAACCCGCGGACATTGCCGGAACGCGTGAGCAAGGCGGGCCGGGAATAGATCACCGCGTATGGGCTTGTGGGTTGTCTTACCTCAACAACGACCCAATCGACGATGGCATTATTGCCTGTGACTGCGAACACGGCAGGAGCAACAGATGAAACAGTTTGGGTGCCAACGTAGCCGTACCCCAGACCGGTGTATGGTTCCGTGTTCGTTAGCAGTCCGGCGGCCCGAAGCCCATCGTCCATCAACGACCCACCGGAATAGGGTCCTTGCAAGAAAACAACGGGGTTAAGTGAGATGCTGCAGTTCACGAAAAAAGAGGCCACATCCCAACATTCCTGCCATGTCGACCCACCGCAGCTATACGACATGCTGGCAAAGCTTACCGAATGGGATCCGGAACCCAAGGGCGTGTTGTATCGCCATATGTACGTGCTTTCCTGCGTCCAGCTGCTGCCCACCGTCCCCGTGTTCACATTGTCCACGATGCTCGGATGGGCGGCGATCGGGCAGATGGGATAACCGATGGACTGACCGTTGAACCGCAGGATGGCCTGTTGGTTGGCGCAATCCGTAGTGACCGAGAACACCGAGGTTGGAATGAAGACCATGGGATTCGAGTTCGCGGTGCTGGATGCGGTACAGCCGGTGGCATCGGTCACCAACACGCTCATCTGGCCGACACCAGAGCCCTCCGGAGGATACATGTATTGGGATGCGCTCCCATCAGCATCGTTCGGGATGGTGATGTACAGCATTCCCTGACGATACACCTTGATATTGTACGGCGCCGTTCCACCGCTGGTGGACACGCTCCAGTAAGGGCTGCAGCTTGCCATGAAACTCATATAGGTGGTCATACCGCATTGGGCTGAAACCGGCTGCTCAGCAAGCCAAAAGCACAACAGAAACAGCGCCAGCGAACGAAGGGAATGTTGGATCATCAGGGTTCGGGATCTTCGACAAGACGGCAAGCTATTCAACCGGTTGCCATTGAAGTACCCGCCTCCGACCCAGAACCTCGAACTTCGCTTGATCGAAGACCCATTATTCATGTCCGGAACCACACCATTGCGCGCCACCCCGCTCACCATTGAGATCTGGAGCGATGTCCTCTGCCCGTTCTGCTACATCGGCAAGCGCGAGTTCGAACAGGCCCTGTCGCGTTTTGAGCACCGGGATCAGGTGACCATCGACTGGAAAAGCTTTGAGCTGGACACGAATGCGCCGGTGCGCAGCGAGGAGGACACGTACACCATGCTGGCCCGCAAATACGGGATGACGCGCGAGGAGGCCAAGGCGCGCAGTGCAGGCGTTGCCGAGCGCGCCGCTTCGCTCGGTCTTCGGTTCAACATGGACAAGGCCGTGATCGCGAACTCCTTCGATGCGCATCGGCTGATCCAGTTGGCCAAGTCACAAGGCCTTGGCGATGCAGCGGAGGAACGCCTGTTCAAGGCCTACTTCACCGATGGCGTATGCATCAGTGATCACAACGAGCTGGCGAAGCTCGGCACGGAGATCGGGCTCGATGCAGCGGCCGTGCGTGCGATGCTGGAGGGTGATGCATACGCCGACGCCGTGCGCACCGACCAGTACGAAGCGCAACAGTTCGGCATACGCGGTGTACCGTACTTCGCCATCGATCGGAAGTTCGCGGTGAGCGGCGCGCAAAGTGCCGATCACTTCCTGGGCGCCCTGCAACATGCGTGGCGCGAACGATCAACGGCGGCAGTGAACCCATGAGCAACGCGCAGTACCGCTATCTGCTGGTGATCGCGCCACCCCCGAATGTGGCGGCGCACGTGCAGGCCCTACGGGATACACTTCAGCTCAGCCTCGGCCGGTTCCAGAGCATGCGCGTGCCGCCGCACATCACGCTCCTCTTCGTGGACATGCCGGAGTCGTTGCAGGACGAATTCTTGAAGGTGGTGGCATCGTGTGCGCAAGCGTTGCGGCCGATCCCGCTTGGCCTGAAGGGCATCACGCATTTCCCGGACAAACGCACGATCTACTTCAACGTACTGGACCATGCGGCCGTGGCCACCATACGCGAGCCCCTGGCCGCCGCCTTGCGCGCTGTACCGGCCATCGAGCGATATGGCATGCATGTAACGGATCATCCGCACCTCACGATCGCCGCCGGTCTGAAGCCGGACCGGTTCGACCTCGCGTGGCCCATTGTACGCGATGATCCGATGGAGGACCACAGCATCGTGCAGGATGTTGTCCTGCTGCGCCGCGCGTTGAAGCCCGACGCGTTGTACAGTGAGTTCCGCCGATTCCCGCTCGGCGCTTAGCGCACCTTCAGCATGTTCTTCACCTGCTGTCGCGCTCCGTTCTGGAACCGGCAGTAGTAAATGGCCGGCGGCAGCTCCTCCAGATCGGCGGCCACCGTATGCTGTCCCGCCGGCATATCGCGGTTCACCAAGGTGCGCATCGCCTGCCCCTGCTCGTTGAACACCTGCAGCAGCACGCGGCCACCATCGCTGGTGAAGCGCACCGTGGTGCGATCAACGAATGGACTGGGGTATACATCCAGCAACGAAACACCCGCAGCCTGGTTCAGTTGGTGCACGGAGGTGTCCATGCACCCGGCGGGATCCACCAAGGCGAGCGGCTGGTAGGTATCGAGCAGCACGGTATCCGCCTCGGTCGGCTCCATGCAGAACCAGTCGCGCAGCACGCTGCTGTACACGCTGCGGAAGTCGTGCTGCATGGGCAGGTTGGTGTTCCACGTGGTGTCCGTGGGGATCTCCGGGTTCTCACCGGTGATGCCGGGGATCACCTTGCTGCCGAAGAGGAACATGGGCGCGGCTGCGCCATGGTCGGTACCCAGCGACGAGTTGCTCTTGATCCGCCTGCCGAACTCCGAGAAGGTCATGCCCAGCACGCGATCCTCGATACCCAGTAGATGCACATCATCCTGGAAAGCGCGGATGCTGTCGGACAGTCCTTGCAGCAAAAGGGCGTGGGCGCCGAGCGTGGTGTCGTTGCCATCCACTTGCTCCGAGTGCGTGTCGAATCCGTCCAGGCTCACCCAGTAGATACGCGTCTTCAATCCACCGCAGATCAGTTGCGCCACGATCTTCAAGGCCCGCGCGAGTTCCGCTCCGGGTTGGCCACCGGTCGGATACATCGTGCTGAGGTTGCAGGACGGCAGTGCGGCCGCTTCGATCACATTGCCGTAGAGGTCCGTCTGGCGTTGTACCGTGCGCGCGACATCGAGCTTCGAGCCCTTGCAATCCGCAGTGATGGGATCCAGGAAGATGTTGCCGCTCAGGTCGAGCGAATCATCCGTGGTGTAGATCGAAGCGCCCATGCTCACCCCCATGTTCTGCAGACCGATGGTCACCGGTCCACCGATGCGGATCGCCAGTGGATCGGGCATGGTGGCGTTCGGATAACCCGTTGGGTAGTTGGGATACTCGTAGTTCAAGTAGCGCCCGGTCCATCCGCTGTCCAGCAGTTGATCACTGTTCGCGCCGGTCTCCCAGATGTCCGTGCTGCGGAAGTGCGAGAAGTCGGGGTTCGGGTATCCAACGCCTTGTACGATCGCCAGGTGCCCATCATCCCAGAGCTCCCGCATGCCCTGCATGGCGGGGTGAAGGCCGGTGAGGCCGTTGAGCCCCTGCAGCGGCAACACCTGCGACGAAGGGATCAGCACATTGGAACGCACCTGCGAAAGCATGGCGTACTGATCCAGCGGGATCACCGTGTTCAGTCCGTCGTTGCCGCCGTAGAGCTGCACGATGACGAGCACGCGGTCCTCGCCTGCGCGGTCGAAGAGCGGTGCGAACATCGGGTTGCCGAAGCCGCGGACAGCGAGGCCGCCCAGCGAGGCTGCGGACATGGAGCGGATGAAGTTGCGTCGTTGCATGCTGGGTGGATTCAAAAGAGGTGGTGTTCCGCGGCCTGTTGCATGTCGCCGATGAGCCAGCGCAGGATGTCGGGCACGAGTTGCGCGGCCATGTTGGTGGTGTTCGGATCCGCCACGTAAGTGTTGTAGGCGGTGGTCCAGTAGTTGTTGTTCTGTTGGCCCAGCAGCAGGTAGTTCTCGCGGAGCTGGTCCTTCACGCCTTGCGAAATGGGATTCACATAGAAGTGCTCCACCAACTGATCGATCAATTGCACGGGGTCGGACGGGTTGTTCAGCAATTGCGTGAAGGCCACTTGATCCACCTTGAACGCCAGGTTCGCGCTGGCGGGATCATAGGTATTGTCCGCTGTCATGAAGCCGCTGTAGTTGATGCCCAGCAGGGAATTGTTGCGCGCCGGGAACGTGGAGGTGTCCAGCCACAGATCGATCGTAGCTGGGGTAGAGATAATAGGCGGGCCATCCGGCCACGTTCGGCGGTGCACCGAGGTTCTGCCCCGCATAATCCACCAGCCAGTACGTATCGCGCATCACTTGGAAACGTGCTTCCAACAGCGCCGGATCGGGCAGCGGCTGGGCCAGCAGGCGCAGTTCGCCGAAGACCAGGTCGGCCGGGCTCTTGATCATGCAGCCGCGGATCTCCGCACTGAAGAAATGCTCGCTGGTGAACAACGCCGTGAGCACCGTGCGCATCTGGTCGGGAGCCGCCACGTTGTTGCGGAACACCTCCGCCAGCGGCTCGATCACCTCGGTCTCCGTGGTGGCGGCGATCTCACCGTGCACGAAGAAGCGGTAGATCTCACGCACGATGAAGCGGGAGCATTCCTCATTCGCGAGGATCATGTCGAGCATCGCGTTCAGCTCGTTCTCGCCCGCATCCTGCCCGTTCTGTCCCTGGATCACGGTGTTGTTGAAGAAGGCCGAGAACTGCTTGTTGGTCTGCGTGTGGTTGAAGGGGAAGAAGATGGTCTGTGGCAGGATGGGGTTGCCGCCGCTCTGCTCCAGCACGGTCCATCCGGTGAGCACGCGCGCCGCGGCCTGCACATCGCCCTCGGTATAGCCGCTGCCCTGCCCCAGTGTGAACAGCTCCAGCAGTTCGCGGCCGTAGTTCTCATCCGGCGCCGAGGCCACGTTGAGGTAGCCGTTGAGGTAGTACAGCATCGCCGGCTCCAAGGTGACATCGTGGATCAACTGGCGGAAGTTGCCTGCGCACTGCGTGCGGAGCAACTGGATCATGGTGTAGCTCGCTTCCGAGTTGAACACCTGGCCGATGTGCGTGGGCATGTGGTTATGCCAGAAGAGCACGAGCTTTTCGCGCATGTTCCGCTCCTGCTCCACGCACTGCCCCATCCACCAGGCCACGAGGCTTTCCAGTCGCGCCTGCGTCACCTCTGCCGCAGCATCGGCCTCGCGGGGTGTATTGACCCAGGTGGTGCCGAAGAGCACGTTGGGGTCAAGCAGCGTGGGGTCGGGGTTGTTGTTGCCGTTCGAGCGCCGAGTAGGCCTTCACCGGCGGCAAGGTGTTATTGGTGAAGGTGAGCAGCTCGTCAACCACCTGCGTCAGGCTCATGCCATTGAAATGCGTCAGGTCGGCCGGGGTGCATCCGAACATCGTCCGGCGCAGCAGGTGCTGCAGTTCCGGCCTTCCGAATGTGCCGGTGTAGGGGGTAATGGCCATGGTGCGAACGGTTGGGGGACTTCCTGTACGATAAAATTCGTGCCGAATGATGGACAACGCAAGAGTCGAATGGTTCATTTCATCCACCATTCGACGGGGATAGTGCCCGATCCGACCAGTCAAGGCGCGGGGTAAGCCGTAAAATGCCGCGATCCGGTATTTTGGAGCCGGAACCAACGATCCCATGGCGGCCAAGAAGAGCGTATTCAACGAGGAGAACTTCATTCCCGGCGTGTTCAACTACTGCAACTCGTGGTGCGAACGCTGCCGATTCCGTCTGCGCTGCCGCAACTACGCCATGATGGCCGACGACGAAGGCAATCCCATCGACCTGGACGATGATGGGGCCTTGGAACGGATCGAGGAGAACATGCGCAAGGCCATGGGCCTGCTGAGGTCCTATCAGGAAGAGCAGGATGACGAGGACACGAGCGAGGACGACGAACCGGATGAGCTGGATGAGCAGGACCAGGCGGAATGGATGGCCGAGATGGAACGCGAGAAGGAGTTCGCGCGGAACCATCCTCTGGCGAAGCTCACCATGAGCTACAGCAACATGGCCCGGCGGTGGATCGAAGCGCATGACGAACAGCTGAAACGCAAGGTGGACCGGCTAAGGCGCAGTCCTTCGAAGGTCCGGACCGTTCCTCGCTGCAGCGCGAACACGATGAACTGACCGATGCGCTCGAGGTGGTGAAGTGGTACGTGTTCATGATCCACGTGAAGACGCAGCGGGCGTTGCACGGATTGAAGGACATGAACGACGAGATCTGGGAGAGCCCCGTGCAGAGCGATGCGAACGGCAGCGCCAAAGTGGCCCTGCTCTCGGCCGAGGCCACCATGAGCGCCTGGGTGTCCATCACCGAGATCATGCCGGAAGTGTTGGATGAGATCCTGCCGCTGCTATCGCAACTGCAGCAGACCATCATGGGCCTGTTGAAGGTCTTTCCGGAGGCCCGTCGCTTTGTGCGGCCCGGATTCGACGAATGATGACTTACTTCCGGCATGAAACTCATCGGCTTCAACGTCAATGGCATCCGCGCATCCGTCGGCAAAGGCCTGGTGGCCACCTTGCAGAAGTTGGGCGCCGACATCTATTGCTTTCAGGAGACCAAGGCCACGCCCGATCAAGTGCGCGAAGCGCTCGCTGGCTTGACCGGCTACGAAGTGCATGCCTACGGCGCGCTGAAGCCCGGCTACAGCGGCACGGCCATCGTGTGCAAGGAAAGCCCGGTGCGGGTGGACTTCGGCATCGGCATGCCGGGGCATGATGATGAAGGACGCGTGGTGACGGCCACCTTCGCGGACCACATCGTGGTGAACGCCTACGTGCCCAACAGCGGCGAAGGGCTGAAGCGACTGCCTTACCGGCGCGAATGGGACAAGGCGCTGCGCGACTACCTCGTGCAACCTGGCCGCAGGAAAACGCCCGGTGATCTTCACCGGCGACCTGAACGTGGCGCATCGCGAGATCGACATTGCGCGGCCAAAGGCCAACTACAACAAGACACCGGGCTACACGCAAGCGGAGATCGACGGCCTCGATGCGCTGCTGAACGCAGGCTTCGCCGACACTTTCCGCCACGTGCATCCCGATGAAGTGAAGTACAGCTGGTGGAGCCAGCGCTTTGGTGCTCGGGCGAAGAACGTGGGCTGGCGCATCGACTATGTGCTGGTGAGCAAAGGCTTCGAGAAGAAGGTGAAGGAGGCGTTCATCCTGAATGACGTGATGGGCAGCGACCATTGTCCAGTGGGGATCGTGTGGTAGTCGTAACGCACACTATCTGATATAACATTCCGTTCGTTCAAAAGCCACCTTTCGGATCTTCGACCATGAAACACCTGTTGAGACTTGAAGAGCTTGCGCAGTTCCTCAGTTGCCTGCTGGCGCTCATCGTAGCGGACATGCCTTGGTGGGTCTATCCCATCCTATTGTTGGGTCCCGATATCGGAATGCTCGGTTACCTGATCAACCCACGAGCAGGGGCGATCAGCTACAACCTGTTGCATCACAAGGGAGTGGCGTTCGTGCTCATGGTCACCGGGATGTACATGAACGCAGTGACCATTTTCGAAACGGACTCCATGAACAGCGATCTCCTCCTATGGACCGGTGTCATCCTCTTCGGTCATGCCAGTATGGACCGCATCTTCGGCTACGGCCTCAAGTTCGGCGACAACTTCCATCACACGCACTTGGGGTGGATCGGGAAGGTCAAGGGGCAGTAGGCAGTAGGCAAGGCGCAGTTGGCAGTCGGCAGAGGCAGTTAGTGTATCGGAGATCATGCGCATTCTTCTACTCGACAACTACGACAGCTTCACGTGGAACCTTCAGCATCTGCTGGAGCCCTTCGCTGAAGTGAACGTGGTACGCAATGATGGGATCAGCGTTCAGGACGCGGCGGCCTTCGATCGCATCGTCCTCTCGCCCGGTCCCGGACTTCCGTCGGAAGCGGGCATCATGCCCGAGTTGCTGACGAAGCTCATGCCCACCCACCCCATCCTGGGGATCTGCCTGGGCATGCAGGCCATCGCGGAGGCCTGCGGTGGCAGGCTTTTCAACCAGCCTGAAGTGCAGCACGGTGTGGTGGCCCGTTGCACCAGCACGCGCCCTGTGGATCTCGCTCTTCCACGGCATCGAACAGCCCGTCGACGTAGGCCTCTATCACTCCTGGGCCGTGGAGCCGGATGCACTTCCATCGGAGCTGCAAGCCATCGCCCACAGTGAAAAGGGCGTCATCATGGCCCTGCGTCACGCGCGTTACAACACCTGCGGCCTGCAGTTCCATCCCGAAAGTGTGATGACCCCCGCAGGTCCGCGCATTATCGCCAACTGGATCCAGCAGGGGAACACGATTGCATGACCACATGGTCGCATCATGTCCACATGTCCACATGTCCGCATGGGCACATGTGCACATGGCCGCATGTTCACATGTTCTCATGTCCTCCCCTGCTTTCCACCGCACACTTGTTGATCAAGGCCAGGCCGTTCCCATCGGGATCCCTTTCCTCCGCCGGTAGCTTCGCCCCATGATCCGCGTACTGCTCCTCTCCTTCTTCATAGTGGTCGGCATGGCATCCGCCAGCGCACAAACGATGCTTCAGCGCACGCTGAACAACGACACCATGCCGAACCTGGTGCCGAACCCCAGCTTCGAAACCACCAAGCGGCTGCAATGTGCGTGGACGCAGCAGGCGCGCAAATTCAACGAGGAGGTGATGGTGGGCTGGACCTCCCCCACGGAGACCACGCCCGACCACTTCAGCACGAAGGCCGATCCCACCTGCTGGAGCAACCCGGCGAAGAAGAGCAAGGGCAAGGCCGCGCCCCGCACCGGCGACTGCATGGCCGGCATCAAGGTGTACGGCAAGGGCAACACGCCGACCTATTGGCACGAATACCTGCAGATCGAACTGCCCGAGCCGCTGCAGGTCGGCACGCAGTACATCGTGGAGCTCTATGCCCTGCGAGCGCCGTTCTGCAACGTGGCCAGCAACAACCTCGGCCTCTACCTCAGCCCGACCGAAGTGCGCACCCGGGATTGCCTGCCGCTCTACTACGCGCCGCAGATCAAGGAGGAGAAGGTGCTGGACAATATCGGATGGGAGCGCGTGGGCGGAGTGATCGAGGCAAAGGGCGACGAACGCTTCCTGGTGATCGGCAACTTCTGCAGCGATCAGATCACCGCGAACAAGAAGATGCCCGAGGGCGAACGGGGTGCCTACTACTTCATCGATGATGTGAGCGTGCGACTCGCACCGGTCGGCGCCAAGGTGGACTGACTCCGTCCCATGATCTGCGCACCGCCGCCGCCCAAGCCGAAGGTGGAGGATCACGTGAGCAGTGCCAAGGTGGATATCATGCAGGTGGAGCCCGAAGTGGGCAAGCACATCCGGTTGGACAACATTTTCTTCGACTTCGACAAGAGCACACTGAAGCCGGAGAGCGAAAAGGAACTGGGTACGGTGCTCGACCTTCTCACCGACTACCCGTTGATGCACATCGAACTGCAGGCGCACACCGATGACCAGGGCACCGACGATTACAACCAACGCCTCAGCGAGGCGAGGGCCAAGGCCGTGGTTGATTGGTTGGTGGCGAAGAAGGTGGAAGCCGAGCGCCTCACGTTCAAAGGCTATGGCGAAAGCAAGCCCCTGGTGCCCAACACCGACGAGGCATCACGCGCACAGAACCGCCGCGTGGAGTTCAAGGTGATGGAGCGCTGATCTACTTCAACACCCTGCAGATACCCGCGTGCTTGCACAGCCGTCACCCCTTTCATGCGGAGAGGCTGAAGTGTGAGAGTACCTCATCCTTCAACCTCACGCGAAGTGCTCGCGTGTCGCGAGTACCTGCTCCTCATTCCCGCAAAGGCAGAAGCGCCAATCGCGGTCCGACAAACAGAAAAGGGACCCGATCCCTCGGCTCCCTTTCCCTCCTGTACGAGCAGGACGATCAGATAAGCGTGCAATGGTTGCTCGTTCAGAATGCGCTGTGCAATGTCCAGGATCCGCGTATCGTCCAGCGCAACAACTCCTCCGTTCGCACCGGGTTCCACATGTACGCCCATGGGACGTCCTTCCGGATGCGTGTACCCTCCAAAGTAGTTCCAAACAGTTTCCACGTTGAGGTCCAGCTCCTTGGCGATCCGATGGATGCTGCCATCGGGAAGGCGGTCCTTGATGCCACGGAGCTCATTGAAAGTGATGTTCATGGTCGCTTGGTTTTAGGTGGTCAACAACAAGATACTGGCAGACTTTGCTGGATCGTACCCGATGGTTGAAAAAAATCCCGGGTTTCACCGGTCACCCGCCTCAGTGCCTTTGCGATCCCCGATGCCCGGAAAAGCCCGTGGCCCTTGGGGAAGGAACTTTGGCACGGGGGCATAGACACGCAACAATACGCCCTTGCCGGTATGGCCGGTCGGTGCGGATCTGAACGGTCAGCCTCCATCATGCTCTGCGCCAAAGGCGCGAACCTCACCCACCCGCGCTGACCCTGGATGAGGCTCCGAGGCGCGGGCGGACAAACGGATGTCGGTCCTGTGAGGTCGGCGCTTTCAGCGCCCACGTGTTAGCTGCGTTAAAGGCGCGAACCTCACCCCACCCGCGCAGCATGCGCGAGCGGACAGGCGCGGGCGGACAGATCAGATCAATTCGATATCCACCAGACCCTTCTCATCCGTGATATAGTCACGAGCTGAACTGAACAAGTAGTGCTCAGGTAATGCCACCAAACCATTCCGCGCTGGATTGTTATGGATGTACTCGACCTTCTGGTGCAGGAATTCGTCAGAAACGATATCCATTGCGTGGCTTCCATCCTGCCACAGTTTGTAATGCTCGGCGCGTTGGGTCTTACGCACAGTGAAAGCCATTCTATCGAGCAACCATTGACGGCGGCTTTCAGGTTCCATCATGATGCTCGTGCGCACCGCTTTCGATGTATGCGTTTTCAGGTCACGGATAAGATCACCCATGTGCTTGCCCTCCTCGGCACGCGCAAGCATGTGCAGATGGTTGCTCATGATCGACCCAGGCGTTCACGACCAGTCCTTTGTTGCGGACGCAAAAGTTCAGACTGTCCACGATTATCTGCCGGTGCGCCAGGCGTGTGAAGATGTCCATCCAATCAATGACGGTGAACGTCAGAAAGTACCTGTCATTAGGGTGCCTGATTGCGTACTTGTCGCCCATGAACGTGAAAATAGAAAATTAGCTCAGGCGCCTAAGGCGCGAACCTCACCCACCCGCGCTGACCCCGGATGAGGCTCCGGGGCGCGGGCGGCAAGTGGACAAGTTGATGTCGGTCCGCGCTTGCAGCGCGGACCCGGCGAAGTCAGCGCTTTCAGCGCCCAGCTGTTCGTCTGCGCCAAAGGCGCGAGCCTCACCCCACCCGCGCAACATGCGCGGGCGGACACCGTGTCGGTCCGCGCTTGCAGCGCGGACCCGGCGAGGTCGGCGCTTTCAGCGCCCAGCCATCACGCAACGCCAAAGGCGCGAACCTCACCACCCGCGCAGCATGCGCGGGCGTACAAGCGATATTGGAGAACAAGACACGAACAAGGGAAACTGCCCGTACGTTCGTTGTTCGGGCAACAAGGCCCAAGGATGTCCTCAGCAAAAAGAGATGCCATGATCCGACTCTACACGATCCTCACGCTGGCCTTGTTCACCCCCCACGTCCAAGCGCAGCTCAGTGATAAGCTGTTCGGCATAGTGAACGAGCCGCCGGATGGCTGGAAGTTCGCTTCGTATGACCTGGCCACGGAAACCTTGCTGCCGCTGGAGCTGATGCCCTTCACCGGCTTAACGATCCCCGGCCCAAGCTCCAGCATCGATACCGACCAAGGGGTTTACTATTACTGCGACGGCTACCAGCACATGTACAGGTTGGACGCGTACGGCCAGGATCCGATGGTGATAACGGAAATGCCTGTGCCCCCGGGGTCGTATTTCGGCCACACGGCATTCGACCCTTGCGACCGGGTCTTCTATGGACTGCTGTATGACTACGATGACAGCGTCACCATCTCCCGGTACGACCCGGTGGCGCAGTCGTTCACCACCATCCATGCGTTCGAACCGACGCTATCGGCTCCGGGCGCGCCGCGCGGTGAGTTCGACGCCACCACCCGTATATACAGCCTACCGGTACTGAATGGCTGGTTCGGGGTGAACGTGGAGACCGGCGAAACCGAGTATAACACCACCCTGGTGCCCATACCGAACGAAGTGTTCGGCCATACGGCCCTTGGCTGCGGCAGCGTGTTGCAGGGTCCGCTGGTGTACGGCACCTCGATCCAGTCGAGCCCCAATGTCAAGCGCCTGGGCCGCTTCGACCCCTATGCGGGCATCATTTCCCACGTATCCGACGAGTCCACGGCAACAGGCTTCTGGAAGCCGTTCACCGGCGGCGCGTGCATAGACCAACAAGCGGGTATCTTCTACTGGTCGGGGGCCGGTGGTGTGATCATGGGCTTCAGCTTGGCCACGGGGGAAGTTGTCCATGAGGGTTTCTACACGGGGGGCGACCTGCATTTCATCGAGCACTTCTCCACCTGCGCTTGTCTTTCCACGGCTGTACCCAACACCTCCGCGACCGGCTGGAGCGTGCGGGTTGACCCCCATGGCGCATATGTGCAGGTGTTGGCCGTACCCGGAACAACGCCAACCGCCCGATTGAGCATTTTCGATACGATGGGCCGGTCGATCCGCTCACTAAGCGTGGCCGCTGGCGATGTTGTCCCTATCGCAGACTTGGCTGCGGGCTGTTTTCTGTACCGATTGAATGCCGCGAACGATGCGACCCGATCGCTCGCATCAGGGAAGTTCGTGAAGAACTGACCTGTGCCCGAACTGACGCGTATAGGCACTTATACATTCGCCGGGACTCAGCCCAACGTTTATGTGTTCAAGGGGATCGGGTGCATGCGGCAACCTCAGGATATCTCCACTTTCTGCATATCCTTGGATCATCAGGCAAACAGGTCTAATGCCAATTGATCCAGAAGATGTCCAACCTCTCTCGCAGCCTGCTCCTTGCGAGCCCGCTCTTCGCCGTTGCCGTGCATGGCCAAGATGCCTCATTGGATCCCAGCTTCAGTGGGAACGGATACACCGTGGATCTCATCGAGGGGATCGATGATCGACCGAACAGCATCGCTGTGCAAGACGATGGCAAGATCGTGGTGTGCGGTACGCGTGTCGCCTTCCAGGACAACCATATGCTGGTGGCGCGCTACACCGCAGCCGGAGCCTTGGACGTCACGTTCAGCGGGGATGGCAAGCTGGTGGTACCGATCGGCTTTATCACGAACAATACCGGCGAAGCCGTTCTCATCCAACCGGACGGCAGCTATCCTGGTCGCTGGGAGCGAGAACACCATGGCTGGCCGGCGGATGACCGTTGTGCGCCTGAACGCGAATGGCACACTGCATACCGCATTCGGAACAAGCGGACGTGCCACGATCCCCACGAACCTGAACGGGGACACAGAAGCCTTGTGCATGGTGCGGGGGGACGACGGGTCCATCATCCTGGGAGGCGCCCGTTCCGATCAGTTCAGCACCGCGCTCATGGCGAAAGTGGATGCCGACGGCACGGAGGATGCGGGCTTTTCACAAGCCGCTAATGCCGCCTTGGACAGCGTGAACGCCGCCTTTATCTACAGCCTGGTGCTCCTGCCCGACGGCCGCCTGCTGGGCGGTGGGGGCAACGGTTCGGACGCGGTCATCATTCGAGTTATGCCGGACGGCAGCTTGGATACCTCCTTCGGGGTGAACGGCCAAGCTCAAGTGGCCCTTCCCTCCACAGCGATCATTAGCACGATGAAGGTAGGGAGCGATGGCAGGATCGTGCTGGTCGGCAATAAGACGGTTGGTGCGTTGCGGCAAGCCTTGATCATTCAGCTGGACAGCGCGGGAACGCTTGATGCCGGGTTCGGCACTAACGGCGTAGCGGTATTCTCGACACCGGACCATGACGATGCGTTCACGCGACCTGGTTTTCCTTCCGGATGGCGACATGGTCGTTGGTGGATACCTGTTGGACAACAGCAATTACGGGCAATTCCTGCTCCGCCGGCTGGACTCCACCGGAACCATGGACCCCGCTTTCGGCACGGACGGTGTGCTCCTCAGCGACCTTACAAGCGGCTCAGAGTTCGCATGGTGCATGGCCCTGCAGCCGGACGGGAAATTCCTGGTGGCCGGCACGGTAAGCGACGTGATCGAACAGTTCTGCCTAGCCCGGTATGTGCTGGACAGCGACATCGGATGGGGCGAGCCCGTTGCCCTGGTCGAGTCGCGACTCGCTTGCACCTGGACCGGTTCAAAGCTGGTCATCACCACGACATCAGCTACTGAAGTCGGGGAATTCATGCTGCTTGACGGCAGGGGTGCGGTAATTCTCAGCTCCCCATGGCGCAGCGGACTCTCTAGGGATATTTCCCTCCCTGCCTCGATCACTGCAGGAATCTATCTCGGGCAATTGAACGGAACGCAAGAGCGGAAGTCCTGTCGATTCGTGGTGACTGGGGAATAGGCTCAACTGGGCACAGGGCCTCCGCACTCACCCGAGCATCCCATGGTGGGAAGACTGGCGGTAGCACGGGATCACCTCGCGCTCCCCTAGCTCAACCCACTGATCACCCCGTTCGCGTCGATGTCCATGCCTTCGGCGGCGGGCATCTCCGGCAGCCCGGGCATGCGCATGATCTCGCCGCAGATGGGTACCACGAAACCGGCACCGGCGCTGATCTCGATATCGCGCACGGTGATGTGGAAACCGGTCGGCGCGGCACGCAGGTCCTTGTCGTCGCTGAAGCTGTACTGTGTCTTCGCCATGCACACGGGCACACCGTCCAGGCCGAGCTTGTTGATGCGCCGCAGCGCGGTCTCCGCATCGCCGCTGTACTCCACGCCGTCGGCGCGGTAGATCTCGCTTGGCGATCACGGCGATCTTCTCCTTGATGCGTGAGCGACAGGTCGTACAGGGGCTTGAAGTTGCTCTGTCCCGCATCCACCACACGCAGCACGGCCGCTGGCCAGGTCCGTCATGCCCGTCACCGCCCTTCGCGAAGCCTTCCGACAGCACGGCCTCGGCACCGCGCTCTTTGCAGTACGCCTTGACCAGCTCGATCTCCTCCGCGCGTGTCCGTGGGGAAATTGTTGATGGCCACCACGGCCTTCACGCCGAACTTGGCCACGTTCTCGATGTGGCGACCCAGGTTGGCGAGGCCCATCTTCACCTTGTCCGGTGCGGCGCTGTTCACGTCCTTCACGTCCACACCGCCGTGATAGCGCAAGGCGCGCACGGTGGCCACGATCACAGCGGCGCTCGGCTTCAGGCCCGCCGCGCGGCACTTGATGTCGAAGAACTTCTCCGCGCCCAGGTCGGCGCCGAAGCCGGCCTCGGTCACCACGTAATCGCCGAGGCTGAGGCCCATCTTGGTGGCGAGCACGCTGTTCACGCCTTGGGCGATGTTGGCGAAGGGACCGCCGTGCAGGATGGCAGGATTGCCCTCCAGCGTTTGCACCAGGTTGGGCATGATGGCCTGCTTCAGCAGCAGCGCCATCGCGCCTTGTGCGTTCAGGTCGCGGGCGTACACGGGCGTGCGATCCCACCGTTGGCCCACGTAGATGTTGCCGAGGCGCTGCTTCAGGTCGTCGATGCCGGTGGCGAGGCAGAGGATCGCCATCACCTCACTGGCCGGGGTGATGTTGAAGCCATCCTGACGGGGAATGCCGTTGCCGGTGCCACCGAGGCCGATGGTGATGTCGCGCAGGGCGCGGTCGTTCATGTCCATCACGCGCTTCCAGGCGATGGTGCGTGGATCGATGTTGAGCGTGCGCTTGCGGTTCTGCAGGTTGTTGTCGATCAGCGCGGCCAGCAGGTTGTTCGCCTTCTCGATCGCCGCGAAGTCGCCGGTGAAGTGCAGGTTGATGTCCTCCATGGGCACCACTTGCGAATAGCCGCCACCGGCCGCGCCACCCTTCATGCCGAACACCGGGCCGAGCGACGGTTCGCGTAGCACCACGATGCTCTTCTTGCCCAGCTTGTTCAAGCCTTCGTTGAGGCCGATGCTGGTGGTGGTCTTGCCCTCCCCCGCCGGTGTGGGCGAGAGCGCGGTCACCAGGATCAACTTGCTCTTTGCCGCCTTCGCGTCGTCGATCAGGTTCAGCGGAAGCTTCGCCTTGTTGCGGCCATACGGCTCGATCACGTCCGGATCGATGCCCAGGCGCTCGGCGATCTGGAAGATGGGTTTCAGCTGCGCCTTCTGCGCGATCTCGAGGTCACTGGGGAATGGCATGGGGACGTGAGGATTTAGTGGGATCGCGGTGTGCATGTGCACATGTGAACATGTGTGCATGTGCCCATGATTTGATCACGGTGCGACGTGCAAAATAGGCGGGATCGCGATCCGTTCACCGGACGATCACGCGCGAGGTGGTCGAACTTCCCGTTGCGTTGGAAAGTCGCACCAGGTAGGTGCCTTGCGCCACGCGGCGGCCGGTGCCATCCCGCAGGTCCCAGGTGAACCGGCCGTTACCTGCAGGGCGTTGACCAAGGCTGCGCGTCAACACCGACGTGCCGCGCAGATCGAACACCTGCGCATCCAGGCGCCCGGCCTGTGGCAGGTAGAGGTCGATGTGCACCTGCTCGGTGGCCGGATTGGGCCAGGCCTTCCCTGCGTGCAAGGAGGCCGGCACCTCGCTGATGCCGATGGGCGCCGCAGGAAGATGGCTGGTGTAAATACCATTGCCGTGCGTGCCCACCGCAATGAAGCCATCGCTGCCGCGCGCCGTGATCATGTTCACCGGAACGTTGCCCATGCCATCGGGCCCTTCAAGCTCCCACACGGTGTTGTCGCCGTCCAGCACTGCAGTGCTGTAGAGCCCCGTGCTGGTGCCCACGAAGTAGCGGTTGTTCACACCGCCGTAGGTCGGATAGATCATGGCCCAGAACACCGCAGGACCATTGCCCGTGCCGTCCGGATTCTCTTCGAGGTTGCCGCTCACGCTGGTCCACGTGGCACCGCTGTCGGAGGTCAGGAACACGCTGCGCACGCCGTAGTTGCTGAAGGTGACCAACCATTCGGCGGCATTGTAGTCGTTGGGCGCCACGCAGCTCACATAGCTGCTGAAGGGCCACTGATCGCGAGGTGAGCTGCGTGCGGTTCGGCGTTCCATACAAACTGTCCACGCGGTAACACGCGACCGTTGGTGGTGCCGTACCACAAGCTGTTGGGCTCCGCGAGGCTGATGTCCAGCGCGCTGAGCCGTTGCGATCCGGTGACCGCCGTGATCTGCTCCCAGTTGGTGCTGATCGTGTTGTAGAAGTTGTTCGTCACCGGGATGCCCTGCAGATCGTTGTTGCGCCAGAGCTTGGTGCTGCTGCACACGTACAGCTTGTTGTTCGTCACCGGATCAAGCACGAACTGGTTGATGAAGTTGTACGCCGTGGTGCCACCGGTGGGATCGATGCGCTCGAAGCCGCTCACCACGCCGTTGTCGTCGATCAGCTTTTTGTAGATGCGGCCCTGCTGGCTGCTGGTGAGCATGAATGCGCGACCTTCCGGGATGGCCGAATAGGCGCCGTCATCCTGGTGCACCACGGCCCAGGGCACGCTCGGATCGCTGTTCACTGCCAGCCAACAGCCGTTGTCCTGCGTGCCGCCAAGCACGTACGGGGAGGTGGCGGCACCCTCTTCGATGTGTGTGGTGTAGAACTGCGAGGTGATGTAGGTGTCGTTCAGGTCCACCCAGGCCACGCTGTCGGCAAGCGGATCCAGGGTCACCTGCACGCCGCCGTCGTTGGTGCTGTACAAGCGCGCGGGATCGTTCGGCGCGAACTCCAGCCAGTGCTGATCGGGGTGGTGGTTCGGATACACGTACTGTTTCGGGTCCACCGTGTTGCAGCGGTAGCCGCCGATCCAATCGTAGCTCTGCGGCGTGGTCCATCCGTTGCTGCTGCGGTACACGCTGGTGCCGCCGATGTACACTGTGTTGCTGTCCGTGGGATGCACCGCGATGCACATGTCGTAGCTCGTCTGCGTGTTGATGAAGCCGAAGTCGAAGGTGAAGTATCCGGTGCAGGTGCCGTTGGGCAGATTGGTGCTCCGGTTGCTCCAGCTGCCGCCTGTGCCGGTGCCATCGCCGCTGAGGTAGGTGTATCGCAGCAGGCTGTGTCCGTTGAGCCCGGTGCCCGGCGACTGGCAGAAGAACCACACACGGTCCTCGTTCTGCGGATCGATGCCGATCACCGTCCGTTCCGCGGAAAGCGGATAGGCCGTGCTGCCGATGTTCGTCCACGTAAGGCCGTCGGTGCTGCGGAACACGCCCTTGTATGGCGCGCTGCGGCCGATGGCCGCGTAATACACCCCGCCGCTGGTCACGCGCACTTCGGTGTACAAGCTGGTCGCCGTAATGGTGGTATCGATGCCCAATACCGTTCTCCAGGTAGCGCCGCCGTCGTTGCTACGCACAATGCCGTCGAAGATGGCCGCCACCACGATGTCGCTATCGTTGCGCACGGGGTCCACCACGATGCTGTTCACGTGCTTGAAGGCGCCCTTGCGGTCGAACACCGATGGATCGTTGCTCACGGTGCTGGCCAGGCGCGCCCACGTAAGGCCACCGTCATTGCTCTTGAAGATGCCGTCGCCGGGCAGCAACGCCTCGAAGCTGGTGCCGCTCACAATGCCGTAGTTCTCCCCCGTGCCCATGTACCACGTTTGCGTGCGGCCGCTGCGGATGTCCTGCGCGATGCACGAGGTGTTCTGGATGTCCAGCGGCGCCGAGGTCTTCGTCCAGCTCTGGCCATGGTCGGTGCTGCGCCAGATGCCACCGGTCACACTGCCCGCGAGCAGCACGTTCGGGTCGCTGATGTCCACCCGGAAGGCGCGTGTGCGACCGCCGCGGTTGCGCGGGCCTTGATGCACCCAGCTCAGGCTCTTGGCCACCGCGCGGTTCGGCAAGGTGCGGGCAAAGGCCAGCTCCTTGGCGCGGATACCCTCTGGGATCTGCCGCGTGGCCCGGATCGCGCATGCGCTCCAGGTCCCAGGCCTTCAGCGCGGCGCGCGCCTCCTGATCGCCCGCGCCCATGGGCGAGGCGGTGGACGCATGTTCCCCGTTCGCCGCACGCTTCACGAGCAGCACAACGGAAAGAATGAAAAGGGACGTAAGGAGGAGCAGTCGGTTCATACGGTGGGTGGTGGGATGCCGAAGGTAGGGAGGGCTTCGGAAGGTGGAACTGATTGCTATGCTGAGCGCTCCACCCCGAACCCCGCCCGCTTCAGATCCTCCCAGAAGCCGGGATAGCTCTTGCTCACCACATCCGGGTCGCGCAGTGTTATCGAACCGAACACCAACGCGAGCGGAGCGAGGGCCATGGCCATGCGGTGGTCGTTGAAGGTCTCGAGCGGTTGATCGGTGGCTACCGCCACAGGACCTTCCGCCAATGTCATGGTGAACTGTCCGCCGATGAAGGAGGTGTCCCCCACGCCCATATGACCCAGCGCCTCCTCCACGGCAGCGATACGGTCGGTCTCCTTCAAGGGCAGGTTCTCCACGCCGGTGAAGGCGGCCGATACCCCGCGACCCGCGCAGGTGAACACCAGGGCTTGGAACAGGTCGGGGGTGTTGCGGAGGTTGAAAGCGAGCGGAACCGCAGGGTCCCCTGCGGGAGATCCTGCTTCGGGAGGAGTTCTGGTGCTGATCACCACACCGCGTTGCGTGTCGGCCGTTCGCACCCACGGATCCCAACGCTCTGCAGCCGCGCGGTCGCCCTGCCATTCGTCGCGCTGCAGCCCGGGGAAAGCAATGCGCGCCTGGGGGGCGAGCGCCGCCACTTCGTACCAGAACGCGGCTGCGCTCCAATCCGGCGGCACGTGCAGGAGGTGAGGCTTCAATCGCTGCGGCTTCACACGCACGGCGTCAGCATCCACGGTGGGGAACACGCCGAAGTGCGCAAGCACCATCAGCGTCATGCGCACATAGGGCTCGCTGAAACGCTGACCGGTCCAGTGCAAGGTGAGGCCCACCTCCATAGTGGGGGCGATCAGCAGCAGCGCACTGATGTATTGGCTGCTCATCGGCGTGTTCATCACCACCGATCCGCCCAGGAGCTTGCGACCCAGCACGCGAAAGCCCTGTTCCGTTTGCATGATGTCGGCGCCCACGGCGCGCAAAGCGTCGATCAGCGGACCGTGCGGGCGTTGCAGCAAGCGCGCATCGCCGGTGATGATGTGCTCCTTGCCCATCTGCACCGCGGCCCACGCGAGCAGGAAGCGGAAGGTGGTGCCGCCAGCGCCGCAGTGCATCACGCGCGGACGGTCGCGCAGGAGGTTGCGCAGGATGCGTGTGTCGTCCGCCGTCGCCGATGTCCTTCACGCCCTGCAGATCACCGGCGAGCGCGGCGAGGATCGAGCGCACGGTTGGCCACGCTCTTGGAACGCGGCAGGTCGATGATCGCATCGATGGGGCGCTCAGGCCTCCGTGATGGTCATCCGGCTTGACATCGCGGGCGAGCAGTGCGGTAGTGATCCAGCGCGTCGGCGGCCTGCGCTGCGTTCACGGGCACGTCGATCATGGCACGTGCCGATGTCCGTCAGCAAGGTGAAGCGGAAGCCGCCCTCGCGGTTCTTCTTGTCGTGCGCATCAGCTCGATCACGCGGTGGTGATCGGTGGCCTTGCAGTTGAAGGGCTTGTACAGGCCGAGCAGATGCTCCTGGATGCGCATCCATCTTTCGCGGTCCAGATGGCCCAGGCGCCAGCTGAGCCAGGCCTCGCAGACCATGCCGATGGCCACGGCCTCGCCATGCAGCAAGCTGCGTTGCGTCGCTCTCCAGGACGAAGGCCTCCATCGCATGGCCGATGGTGTGGCCGAAGTTGAGCTCCTTGCGCGGCCCGTTCTCGCGCGGGTCCTCCTCCACCACCTCGGCCTTGATGGCGGCACTGCGCGGATCAGAGGCGCCAAGCGCATCCATGTCGTGCAGCGGGGCGCGGCGCACGGCGTTCCAATGCGTCGCATCGCGGATCAGGCCATGCTTGATCATCTCGGCCACGCCGTTCAGCAGCTCGCGTTTGCCCAGCGTGCGCAGGAAGCGGCGGATGCACGTACGGTGCCCACGGGCGGGGCGAAGAGGCCCACCAGGTTCTTCACGCCGCGACATGTCGATGGCCACCTTGCCGCCGATGGCGGCATCCACCATGCCCATGAGCGTGGTGGGCACGTTGATGCAGCGGATGCCGCGCATGTAGGTGGCGGCCACGAAGCCACCGAGGTCGCTGATCACGCCACCGCCGAGGCATACCAGCAGCGTGGAACGGTCGGCCCCGGCCTCGGCGAGGTGGCCCCACAACGCACGGCACACTTCGAGGTCCTTGCTCAGCTCGCCGCTGCGCACCTCCATGGTGCGGGCGTCGGTGAGCGCGGGCACGTGGCGCTGCAGGTCGTCGAGGCAACAGCCCAATGAGTTCTCATCGCCGAGGATGAAGATGGGTGTGTTGGCATAGTCGCGCAGCAGCAACCGCTCCAGCGCCACCAGGGCACCCTCTCCCACCAGCACCGGATGTTCCCCGGCGCTGAACTCTTCCATAGGCAGGCGCGTTTTCGTCATCGCTACTTTCGCCGCGGCTTCAGCATCCCATCCTTCTCTAAGGAGGAACGTTGCGCGCCGATGACCACGCCAAAGGAACGAACTAGCCGAACGCGGAACATGTCCGATATCTCCGGCCCCACCGGCCACCCCGCGCTGCCCGACCTGGGCGACACGCGCATCGCCTTTGCCGCCAAGAGCGATGCCGAGCTGTGGAAGGCCCAGCAGCTCTACCGCATCATCGGGAACCCGGCGATCACCGCGGTGGGTAGCTGGCTGACGAAGGCGTCCCTGGCCCTGCACCTGCCGATCAAGGGTGTGGTGAAGGCCACCATCTTCCAGCAGTTCTGCGGGGGAGAGACCATTGAGGAAAGCCTTTCCACCGCCACGCGCCTGGCAAAAAGCGGCGTCGGCACCATCCTCGACCACAGCGTGGAAGGCCAGGAGGACGAGGATACGCTGGACCATACCGTGCAGGAGATCCTGCGCACCATCGCCGTGGCGAAGCAGCGCACGGACATTCCGTTCTGCGTGTTCAAGCCCACGGGCGTCGCGCGCTTCGCGATGCTCGAAAAGGCCAGTGCCGGAAAGCTGGTAGCGGAGGACCAGGCGGAATGGGCCCGCGTGGAGGCGCGCATGGAACGCATCTGCGCCTCGGCGCATGCCGCCGGATGTGCCCGTGCTGGTGGACGCCGAGGAGAGCTGGATACAACCGGCGATCGACACGATGGTGGAGCGCATGATGGACCGCTTCAATCACGACCGCGCCATTGTGTACAATACGGTACAGCTGTATCGGCATGACCGGCTGGCCTACCTGAAGGCCGCGCAACAGCGGGCGTTGCAAGGCGGCTATCACTACGGCGTGAAGCTGGTGCGCGGCGCGTACATGGAGAAGGAACGGGCCCGCGCGGCGGAGATGGGCTACCCCGATCCCATCCAGCCGGACAAGGCCGCGAGCGATCGCGACTATGATGCGGCCATCCGTTTCTGCGTGGATCACCTGGCGAACATGGCGGTGGTGGCGGGCACGCACAATGAGGACAGTTCGCTCCTGCTGGCAGGCTTGATGAACGAGCGCGGCATCGCGCATGAGGATCCGCGCATCTGCTTTTCACAGTTGCTCGGCATGAGCGACAACATCTCCTTCAACCTTGCTGCGGCAGGCTATCGCGTGGCCAAGTATGTACCGTATGGCCCGGTGCGCGAAGTGCTCCCTACCTGCTCCGCCGCGCGAACGAGAACACCAGCGCCCGCGGCCAGACCGGTCGGGAGCTGGGGTTGGTCCTCGCGGAGATGAAGCGGCGGAAGAGGAAGGCATAAAGTCGCCTTTGTTCCGCATTCCTCTCCCCATCACTGGCGCGAGAGTTCCGCCTCGGGAAATGTGCTTTCAAACAGGCGGATCTTTCGTGCCATTTGACTGAATGTACGTGGCCGCTTTTCCGCCGAGACTCGGTCTCGGCTGACCTACAATTCATCCAGTACCAGCTTCCCTGGCTGATATGCGGAGGAATAGCAATAGGCTTCCGGCTGATCCATCATCTCCTCTTTCACCGGGTTCATTCGGATGTAAGCCACCACTCGGTCTATGGACGCATTCGTCTCCAGCAACATGGGTTGGTTGTTCTGTTGCCATAGCTGGAATGCCGCGTTGTGTTTGTTCGCTTTGCCAGCCTCCACCAGTCGCGCGAGCATCCATTCCCGCCGGCTTTCCGTCGCATTATGCTCAATGGCCTTATGGATCCTGCCAGAAGTGAATTTCTTCAGGTCCCGAATGATATCTGCTAAGGAGCAGCCGTCCCTGCTTGCGGCCAGTAAATGAACGTGGTTGGTCATGATGACCCACTCATACAGTAACAACCCTTTTTGAGACTGACAGAACTTCAGGCTGTCCACAATGATGTCCTTGTAGTCCGGTCTGGTCAACACATCGATCCACTCAACAGTGGCGAAGGAAATGAAGTACAGTCCTTTCGGGTCGACGAACTTGAACTTGCGACTCATGCCGTAAAAATATTGATCGGTCTGCGGTCAGAGACCGCCAAGCTCGGTCAGGCGATCTGCTCGACTGCCCGCATCCAATGGCACGGGAGGACGGCCAGCCGAGTAACTACCACTTGCTGGCCTAACTCCCGCGCCTAGGTGGGGTTCCAGAGAGCGGGTCTCTCGTTTGTACCCGGCGTCCAGCATCTTCCTCATGTTGGGGAAGCCCTGCCCCGATCCGAAATGCCATGCGATCCGAAATGCCTGCGTGAACGTAGGTGTATGCGTCATGGCACTGAAGTCGCAACCGTGAAGGGGCCCACATATCCAGGCGAACCATGCGAAAGCTCCTGTTCCTGCTCATCGTCCTTTTCGGACTTATTCCGACCGCAAGCAACGCCCAGAACTGGGGACTTGGTTTCCGCTTGGGCGATCCCAGCGGCCTTACGTTGAAGAAGTACATGCGCACCCATGCCGTGGAGTTGAGCGTGGGGCGGACGCATCTCTTCAGCCGCGACCGGTATTACTACGACCGCTACGACAAGTGGTATGCGGACCAGCGCTTCAACTACAAAGAGCACCAGTTGCTGGCGCATCGTGTGAGCTCGGCGATCGGTGTGCAGCTGCACTACCTGGTGCACCATGATGATGGCCTGACCTCGGGACTCGATTGGTACTACGGCTTCGGCGCCCAGTTGCGCATGCAGCGGTTCCGCTACGATTATCGCTACAAACTGGAAGGCAACAACGACTGGTACGTGGTGTACGATGCCGATGTAGTAGAGACCGACCTCGGCCTGGATGGCGTGCTGGGCGTGGAATACAAGTTCCCCGACGCCCCCGTGGCCGTGTTCCTGGACGGTACGCTCTTCATGGAGCTCATCGACGACCCGTTCATCTTCCGCCCGCAGTTCGGCATCGGTGCACGCTACATGTTCAACCGCATGAAATAAGGCTGCGCCGCACGTTGTTCACCCTTACCGCGAACGCCAACTATCACACCCTGACACCTGTTACGATGATCACCACCAACCTCCCGGAATTCATCAACCTCCTCAACGAACTGAGCAATGTGAGCGTGCACGATGGCGGCGACAGCCTTGAACTGCATGTGACCAAGCCGGTGAATGTGGAGGACATGGACGACCTGATCTGCGATGCGCTCTTTGCCGATCCGATCGGTCGCACCGAAGGACCGCATGAATGGGTGGTGAGCCTCTGGAAGCGCGATGACCTGCGCAGCGCGTCGGACATGCGCAGCGTGAGCACCGGCCGCTCGATCACCTACGAGCTGCAGAAGGCGGCCTGAGGAAGGCAGCACTACACCCGGCGGAACACCAGGTCGAACCAGGTGCGGTCAGGCGATCACCTGTTGCAATCGCCCGTTCCGGTATTGGTAATGATTGATGTCCTTGTTGGGCAGCGTGAGGCTGTACATGCCCTCGCCGGTGCACACCAGCGGACAGTCGCGCAGCGCACTTTCCACAAAGATGGACGTCTGGCCCTTGGGCTCCTCGTAGTACATGCGGGCCGTGGTCCACGTGTTCGATGTGTTGCCCACGAAATACGTTTTCGGATGCACGTAGCACAGGGCACGTCCATCCACCGTGAGCATGCGACTACTGTCGCGCATTTCATCGTTCACGTGCATGGTGGTGTTGGCCGCATGCACACGCCCACCGACATATTCCGTGACCGTGGACGAGCGCACGTTCTGCATCCAGATGATGGAGAACGCCGAGATGGAGGTCATGGAATAGGATATGCGTTCGCCGTGCACGGTGCGGCCCACCTTTAATTCCGCCGATCACCTCATCGCCCTTGAGCACTTCGAAAGTGCCGTCCTGCGCCAACGCTGAACACGTGGCCAGTGCCATGAGACAGCAGACGGCGATGGGTTTCAGAAGGTTCATGACCGGTGAATGCGAGGCGTCAAGATAAGCAGGCAGCAGCCTGCCCCGCGTGGAGCATCACGCAGACCCATGGCTGACTGTTCATCGCGGAAGCAGGTAGGCTACGAGGTACACCACGTACTCGGCAAAGAAGAACCACCAGAACCGTACGTAATACCGGCGTACCGAGCCCGCATCGCGCAGGCGGATGGAGGCGGCGTTCAGGATGAACAGGGCAAAGAGCACCACATGCCCCAGCAGCAGCACGCGTGTCTCCATCGGGGGCAGCGAAGCCTCCCGCAGGTCCACCACCTTCATGTAGATGGTGAAGATGTAGGCCATGGAAACCAGCACGTTCCCGGCGATCAAGGCGGCGCGGGGGGAATACTGCAACGCGAATGTGCGGATGTTGAACTTCGCGTCGCCTTCCACATCGGGCAGGTCCTTGAACCAGGCGATCACCACGCTGAACGCGATGACGAAGAGCGTGAGAATCTTCACGTTCTGCGGAAGGTGCACTTCACCGTTCACGATGTGGTTGAAGACCAGGAAGCCGCCCGCATTCAGCAGGAGCCCGCGCACCGTGGTGATGCAGAGGGCTGCGGAGACATGGTGACGTTTCAGGTGAAAGGGCGGCATGGAATAGGCCCAGCCGATGCCCGTTGCCAGCGCGATGATGCCGAAGAGATACGGCGAGATGAGCAAGGCCAGGCCGAGGCTCGCGGCCAGGGCCGCGTACACGATCACCTTCGCCTGTGCGATGCTCAGCGCCCCGGAGGGCAGCGGCAGGTAAGGCTTGTTGATGCGGTCCAGTTCCACGTCCGCCACCTGGTTGATGCCGACGATGAAGATGTTGCAGGTGATGCCGATCAACAGCGCAACGATCAGCAGGGGCAGGTGCTCGGCCTTCTGGCCCACGCACACGATCGCATAGAGCGTAACGATGCTGATCACGCTGCCGACCACCGTATGCGGGCGGCTGAAGCTCCAGAGCGTGTGCAACCGGGTCATGGCGATGGCCGGATGTGGACCACGATGAGGGGCGTGATCCCCTCGGTGAGTCGTGTGACCTCCACCGAAGCGCCGTGTTCCGCGAAGAGGCTGCGGTACTGATCCGCCGTGCGTGACTTGAGCACGGAGACGACCCCGTCATAGGTGATGGTGATGAGGTTGACCGGCAGGATGTAGGTGAAGAATAGGCGGCGCAAGGACAGCGGCCGGATGAAGGGAGTGAACACCAGGGTCCCCAGGGTGGTGGTGAGCAGCACCTTCAGCATGTTCGGCGGTCCAGGTTCCAGGATCTCCACGAGCAGGCCATGTGAACCGGAGGCCTTGATCCGCTGAACGATCTGCAGCTTCTCCGCATCGCTGAAATGGTGGAGCGCGTTGAACATCGTGTAACAGCAACCGGGTGTAAAGGGCATCTCGCGCGCGTCCACCCGGCGCTGGTCGTAGTCCACCCGTTCATCGCGGGACTGCCACGGCGCCGGGAACCGGTCGGTCAAGGTCAAGCGGGTGAACCGGTGGCTTTCCCGGAAAATGCGAACGGCCGGCGCCCCGCTGCCGGAGCAGAGGTCCACCATGAGCGTGGCCGGAATGGAGAGCGACCGCAGATGGCGCACAAAGGGGCGATACACCCGGAAACGGTTGACCACGTAGCCGATGAACGCGGTTTGATCGTTCCGCAGCACGGACGGGAACCAGGGAAGGTCTTCGAGCTCTTTCATGCGCATAGCGCGGCGCCTGGGTGGCCAAGGCATTCGCGGTATTGAACCGATCACCTGTGCAGATGGGAGGTGATCCCCTCTGGTGCACGAAGCTCGTCATTACCTGACCCGCAAACTACGGGCCGAGAGCGAGGGTGCTCATGTGGTCATGTGAACATGTGAGCATGTGGGCATGATGTTCTCCGGGATAGCGTAGAAGCGATATGCGGCGCAGAGGCCGCGAGGTGGGCGGGACGCATGGGCACATGGCCCGGGAACCCAGGGTCGTCATGTGGGCATGCGAACATGTGCGCATGTGGACATGATGTGCTCTGCGAGGGCGTAGAAGCAAGATGGGGCGCAGAGGCCGCGAGGGTGACCGAACCCATGGGCACATGGTCACATGGGCACATGGTCCGGGGGGCACCCAGGGTCGGCATGTGGGCATGTGGACATGTGGGCATGTGGGCATGATGTTCTCCGCGATCGCGTCGAAGCAACGATCGGTGGCAAAGGCCGGGAGGTTGATCGAACGCGCATGGGCACATGTCCACATGGCGCGAAGGCTTGTGCGGGGGCCGCACATGGGCACATGGCGCGAAGGCTTGTGCGCAGGCATGAGCCCCAAGAAGGCCTGACTACTCGAACACAATGCTCCCGCTGTACCGCTGCTCGCCATCGCCCAGTTCGACGTGGTAGATGCCTTTGGCCTGGGCGCGGATATCCAGCCTGATGCCTTCGCTGCCAGCCGTAAGTGGAATGCGTTGCACCAAGTTGCCCGTGTTGTCGAATACGGAAAGCACCAGATCATGGGTCATGCGCAGGCTCTGCGGCAGTTCGATGGTGCACAGGCCGTTGTTGGGGTTGGCGTCGGCGCATTTCCGACTATTACAGCTAATGAACTATCATCACTTTCTGGGTCGGCGAGCGTTGCCCATTGATCAGGTATCACACATTGGTATATCCCGCTCGTTACTCCACTTACATCCATTTGGAACATGGTAGGGCCCGTGGTTACTGATTTTTGAGAGGGCATCGTTCTAATGAGCTTGCCATACACATCGTATAGTTCAACCTGCATTACAGCATTCTGAGCACCGAGCACTTGAATCGTAATATCATCTTGGACAGGATTGGGATAAATTGTAAAAACACAGGCACTTCTCGCACATGGTTGCTGTCCATCGCTAACGACGTATTGGCAACGTTGTATGCGACCTCAACCGCCATCTTTTTCATTTCGGCGTATATCTCATCTGGCAAGGAAACAGGTCGAGGAATGAATTGATGATATCCATCCCCGCACAGCCCAAGCTCGATACCCGCGCTGAATGTTGCGCCCGGCTTGGTCTCAAAGCCCGGGTGCATATCGACACTACTGGCTGAGGCCATGCTCACACGAACCCCATTCTCGACCATGAAGCGAGCAGCCGCCCCTTCATCCAGAAACTGCTTCGGCTCAGCGAAAAGGGAAGTTCACCGCCAGGGATATAATAGGGGCCGGATGCGGATTGTTCGAATGTCTCCATTGGTTGAACGATCAACCGGCCTTTCACGTTGAAGTCCTGGTCATACACCATGTCCCGATTGAACAAGCGTAGATCAACGCACTCCCTACGCCACTGCGCCTGCACCACTTCTGCTAATCCGCGATAACTGTGTGCACCACCCAATGCCTGGGTGTTGGGCGATGAGATCAGCGCTGAAGTGTGGTCCAGCGGGTCCTCATACGCGGATGGCAGGCTGCCGTCATCATAGCGCTCCAAGGGCATCCAATCCAACACCTCGTGCCGAAATACGTCCGGTGGGCAGTTTGGGGAGCACTGGTCATCGGCATAACCTGAATTCTGGCCGTTGACCATATTGTGGAAGTGGCCTACGCCTCCGTCATTATAGTAGAGCGACTTGGTCAGGGTATTCCTGAATCGCACCATCTCGGCGTCCCGAAATACGGGCTGCACGTGGCGCAAGGCGCGAACGCGGTTCGGTAGCATGCCTCTGCGAACCAAAGGTCCATGGCACCATGCGCGACGTCCTCCACATAGAGTTGGTACTCATTAAGGTCTGGTTCCTCCCCAAGCCAGAACTGCCAACAATTATGGGTGGTTATGCGCCAGCCGAAGTGATACCACCAATAGGAATTCGCTGCACCGTTATGCCTGAGCACAGATTGATGGTACGATGCTCCCAGGCAATCGTCATCAATGCTGACCACTCCCCTGTAATGGTTCGCGATGATAGATGCCTGCACAATGAAAGTCGCGGCTTGATCTCCATTGCCGAAGCCGTTAGGGTGAATCGATGGGAGAAGCTCGGCTAATCCAATATTCAACAAGGCGCTGGCGTATGGCGATTGCATATTCAAATAGGCCGCTGTGTTGTCGCTGTTACCGTTCGAACGCTGGATACCAAGACTGGGCTCCCAATACCCCAGGTTCATGTACAACAGCGTCTGCTCCACGCGATATGCTAGCCATCTGGCGAAGTCTCCATAAGAAAGTACTCCGATATGCGGCGGCATCTGCGCAAGAAGGTCCATGTCGATCAGATCTGTCGGCGCATATGGCTGTATCGGGGAGAGCCTGGAGCCGGAGATCATCATCCGCAAGCACCATGTACACGAACTCGGACATGGGGTACAATAGCAGGCTATTGAAATAAGTGCATTCGATCGCTCCATCGCCCTCCCCACATGCAAGGTCTGACTCCAACGTCCATTTTGGTGGATAGGCGCTATTCCCAGGATGCAGCGCGTCCTGCCTTCCTGCCTGAATGCGCACGCACTGATTCACGAACTTGATCAAATATGCTTTGTCACCCGTCGCCTGATACATCCGCATGTATGCAGCTAACACCCAGGAAAGCAAATTGCCTGTGATAAAGGGGTCCGCGTATGATTGATATGGGTCAACACGAACAGCGTGGATCTTGTCAAAATGCTCTTTCACCGGTACCGGGCTTTGGGCATAGGCATCCAAAGCGACTATCGTTAGACAGAAACTAACCGCTAAACATGCGCTTCGTATAACGCTCATTCGAAAGAATAGCTCCATGACAAACTGACGTTGACTGCCGTGATACCGTCACTGACCCACTCCGGTTGTCCAAGGTGAATTGCCGCGAGACAGAGAGAAAGCGCCGACTTCCTATTGAGTTCGTAATTGGCTCTGACCATGGGCCCGAATGCAATCGTCGCAAGTCGATCATCGGCTCTGAAATCAACAGCAACTCTTCTTGGACTATCCGAGTAGTACAACTGCCTTAATATGTAACCGATTTTGAAGCCCAATGAGGCACGGAAATGTTTGCCCCAATAGTGATCACCGAAGGCGCGAATTCCTAATATATGATAAGAATACTCATTAGTATATGGATACGTGCTAATTCTGTATGGATTATAGAGGGTGTCGATATGGTCATACGATTGAAAGGCATAAAGGATCTCGTAAGACAGACCAATATCAATGGCCCAGGGTCGATTGGTGAATCGCTCAGAAAACGAAATTAATGGGCGAAGCGATTTGAATTCCGAAGTGTAGTTGATCCGGTCTTTCTGAAATGCGCCACGGATCAAGTCGTGCCGTGTGGTGCCTAATCCGAGTGTTAAACAATTGCGGCGCTGCCAAGTGGAGTCGCTCTGTATACTGCCAGCCATGGCAGATGCCCATCCGCCGACGAAGAGCGTAACCAATAGCACTTTGGTCATCCTGTGCAATGAACTATTTCCTTCAATCTCGCACTGCATCGATCTCACGCTTCAGTTGGATCACGTACAAGGTCAATTCCTCCACCTTCGCCATCAACATGGCGTTCGTCTTCGCGAGGTCCATGCCCTCCTTCACCATTTCCTCAGCCGAGGGCACGTTGGGCAGATGGCCATGGCGCCTGATGTAAGCATCCACCATATCCAAGCTCATAAGGGTATAACCAGGCTTGAAGACATGGTCCGACCACTCAGCCGAAGTTCTCAGTGCCACCTTCACCCGTTCGGTGAGGATTCCCGGCCTGCACAAAGAGCAGGTAATCATTCGAGGTAGTAGAGACATCCCCAATGCTCACCTTGCCATTGTTCCAGAACGTAATGTTCGCTGGTCCGGGCGTGCCATCCGCATTCTGGTTGTTCAGGATCAAGCGGTCCTTCGAGCCGGTATTATGGAAGTGCCATGACCAAGCCGCATCACCCGGGATATTGGGATCAGGTTCATTCTTGAAGGTAAGCCAATCGTTCCAGCCCGTTCGTAAGGTCAGCAAACCGGTCATGTTGGACATTGTGACGCCATCGCCCATACCAATATTACCTGACGGAGTGATAAGTGCACGTTGAATGTCGTTCGTAATAATGCTCAGTGCAAAGGCGTTCCGCGTGCCAAGGACAGGTGGCGCAACCCCAGGACAGAGCGTGGGGAAGGTATTACCCGTTGACTTCCAATAAGGATGACCGCGCAGGTCTGGGGCACAGGGGTATACAGGGAGGTCCTCGAAGCCACCCATCTTCATTACCCCGTTACCATCTCGATAGAGCGGCCCGCTCCCCGTCACTGTTCCAAACAATTTGATATCACCGTTACTGATCAGGCGTAGCCGTTCCATCCCGTTCGACTTGAATACCACGTCCTTATTATCACTGGTGCCCAGGAATTGCGTCGCCGGATTCGTGCCCACGTTCCCGTTCATGGTCCAGTCGCTGCGTTCGGGTGCGCGCAGGTATACTTGTTCGGTCTTGAATGTGCAGCCGTTCGCGTCGGTGATCGTTACGCTGTAGTTATCGGATCCCAACAAGCTCCGGTCCTCTGTGGTGGGACCATCGGTCCAGAGGTAGGTATAGGGTGTGGCACCACCAACAGGCACCAGGTCCAAGGTGCCATTGTAACTATTGTAGCTGCTGACGTTGTAACCGTTCGGGTATTCGTAGGGAACGATGTATGGCTTTAACTCAGCGGGTTCGGTGAGGGTTATCTCCATGCGGGCTTGTTCGCCCAAGGCATCGGTCACTGTTATCGCATAGAACCCGGCCGGCAGGTCCTGCACATCTTCATTCCGGGAGCCGTTGCTCCAGTCATACGCATAGGGCGGAGTTCCTCCTGTAACGGAAATGTCGATGGCCCCATCCTTGTCGCCGAAGCAACTGATATTGTATCCGTGCCTGTCCAGTGGCACTGCCGTGATGGTGATGGTCTGGGCCATCGAGACTCCGCTAAGCGAGATCAGCGAGAGCGCAGCCCATTTTCGCAGGGGGGGGGCAGATACATCATTGTTTTGGAAAGGTATACGACGTACTTGGAACCGAGGAGCATTGGTTGAAAACTATTTGGGGTGATCACATGGCGCGATGGCAAGCGCACAGGCCTCACATGTTTGCATGGGCACATGGCCCGGGAACCAGGGTCGTCATGTGGGCATGCGAACATGTGCGCATGTGGGCATGATGTTCACCGCGAGCGCGTCGAAGCAACGATCGGTGGCAGAGGCCGCGAGGTTGATCGAACGCGCATGAGCACATGTCCACATGGCGCGAAGGCTTGTGCGCAAGCCGCACATGGGCACATGCGCACATGGGCACATGGGCACATGGCGCGAAGGCTTGTGCGCAGGCCTCACATGGGCACATGTCCATGGGCCGAACAGTGCACCTTATCCACATCGCCCCGTACAGAACGCGAGGCGCCGAAGCCGTTGTCGCTCGCGTCATTCATCGACTTTCGTGCTTGGGAAAAAGTGCCTATGAACTTGACATCGACGTTCCGGATCGTCAGATCCATTCTTCTGCTCTTCATTTCGCTGGGGGCCTACGCGCAGGCTCCGAATGCCAACGCGGGCAATGATGTGACGATCTGCGCCAACGCGCAGACCACGCTGAACGGCTCGGCCAGCGGGGGCCAGGGCCCGTACCAGTACAGCTGGGCGCCTGCGACAGGGCTGAGCAATGCCAATATCAGCAATCCGGTGTGCACGGTGAACAACACCACTGTGTATACGCTGACGGTCACGGGCGCGAACAATCAGACGGGAACGGATCAGGTGACGGTGACGGTGAACCCCGCCCCCACCGCCGACCTCGTGGTACAAAGCCCTGCGGTGGAGACCGTGTTCGGTGGCCTGAGCACCTTCAGCCTTTGTGATCCGGCGCTGAGTTGGAACTTCAACATTTCCGACGAGAGTACCGGAGCGGGCGGAAGCACGCTAAGCATCAACTGGGGCGATGGCAGCCCGATCTACAGCCCCGGAGCCGCCGGATGGAGCACGAACCACACCTACGCGCAAGGCCTGTGGGTGATCACCTACACCATCACCCCCGCGAACGGATGCGTGGATACACAACAGTTCCAGGTGTTCCTAGGCACCAATCCGGGCGGCGGCATCAGCACGGACCCCAACACCAACATCTGCACGGGAGGATCACTGCCGTTCTACCTGAACAACGTCAGCTCGAACAGTCCGGGCACCACCTACCTCATTCAGTTCGGTGATGGCACCAGTGTTACGCTCAATCACCCGCCACCGGCCGTGGTGAACCACCAGTACAACCTGAGCAGTTGTCCCGGCGGTTCCTACACGGTGCTGTTCACTGCTCAGAATCCATGCGACCAGACGAACGGCCAGATCAGTCCCGTGCGCGTTTCGCAAACGCCAGTGGTGGACTTCAGTATGAGCCCGAACGACACGGCCTGCGTGAATGCAACGGTGACCTTCACCGATGCGAGCCTTGGCTTCCAGGCGCCCACCTGCACCGAGCCGAAGAACCTGTGGAGCATCACGCCGGGCACATACACGGTGACGAGCGGCAACTTGGGCAGCGCGAA
Organism: uncultured Flavobacteriales bacterium; assembly: GCA_963814325.1. Taxonomy (GTDB): domain Bacteria; phylum Bacteroidota; class Bacteroidia; order Flavobacteriales_F; family PHOS-HE28; genus PHOS-HE28. The sequence continues at coordinate 10,428 of CAWFCK010000001.1, read as the reverse complement.
CGGGCAACCCGGCAACCCGGGACTGTGGACCACCGGAAGCAACACGTTGAACGTTCAATTCAACCAGCCGGGCACATACACCATCACCGATGTCACTGGCAATGTGTGCGGCTTCGACACGCTCGCGCGCACCATCTGCGTGGAAGCGCCCCCCACGCCCAGCTTCACCCTGGCCACACTGCCGGCCTGTGCTGGCGCTGTGTTGAACACGGACAATACCAGCATCGCGCTCAACACCTGTAGCATCCGCTACGAATGGACGGCCACACTGGATCAGTGCACCATGCAACGGTCCGGGCAATGCGGACATCCTGCCGAACATAACGGCCTTCGAGCCCACGATCGGTTTTCCCGTGGCGGGTACGTACTCCGTGAGCCTGCAGGCCATCAACTCGTGCAACGTGCCGCCGGTATCGCAGAACGTGGTGATCGGTTCGCCCCCCACGGTATCGCTGTACACGGTGGGGCCCATCTGTGAAGGCGACAACCTCTACCCCACCATCAGCGCGCAGAACCCGTGCGGCTTGCCGATCACGTCCACGACATGGAGCACACCGAATGGCTCCACCACCACCTACAGCGGCAATCCGCATCCGGGCCTCAGCTACCCGAACGCGGTGAACACAACGGTGTCCGTGACGGTCGTGAACGCCTGCGGTCAGGGCACCGCGAGCACCCCGTTGATCGTGAACGACACCCCGCCGAACGTGGCCGCGACCGCACTGCAGGACACGCTTTGCCCCGGAGCTACGCTGAACCTGCAGGCCAATAATGTAGCGGGTGTGCAATACGTCTGGAGCGGTCCGGGTTTCAGCAGCTTCATCGAGGATCCGGTGATCAACAATGTAGGCGAGCCGAACGAGGGCACCTATACCGTGACGCCGTACATCGGCACCTGCGATGGCCCGCCGAGCAGTGTGAACGTGGTGGTGTTGCCCGGGCCTGTGCTGGGGATCACGGCGAGCGACCAGAACATCTGTGCCGGGGATCAGATCACGCTGACCGCAACGGGTGGCAGTGGCTATAGCTGGACCGAGAACGGCAACCCGATCCTGGAGGTACCACGATATCGGTATCACCGGTCAGCACCACCACCTACGGCATCACGGGCGTTGGTTCGGGTTGCAGCGGAAGCGCGAGCCTCACGGTCACGGTGAACCAGTCCTCACCCGTGGTCACCACGCCCACAGCGCTGTACTGCGACCAGGCGATCCCGGAATTCCTGACGGCGAACCCCGCAGGCGGAACGTGGAGCGGGGCCGACCTCGTGAACCTTACGCCGGGTGGACAAGTGACACCCATCGCGGGCAACATCGGTGTGGACACCTTGTTCTACACGTACATCAACGCGAACGGCTGCGTCACGGTGGCGCAGACCATCGTGACCATCCAGAACGAAACGCCTGCGCAGGCAGGGAACGATGTGAACGCCTGTGAAGGTGATCCCGTGATCGCACTGGCCGGCGCACCGGCGGGCGGAACGTGGAGCGGCGGTGCACCGTGGCTTTCGGGCAACAGCTTCAACCCCGGTGGCAGCGGGACATTCAACCTCACCTATGCGCAGGGCAGCGGCAGCTGCGCCACACAGGATGTCCGCGTGATCACCGTCACCGATACACCGAACGTGGTGATCACAGGCTTCACGCTCTGTTCCAATGAACCGATCTATCAACTGCCGAACGGAGTGCCCGCTGGCGGCGTGTGGAGCGGCACCGGCGTTAGCGGTGCAGGACCCTACAACTTCGATCCTGCGGTGGGCACACAGACGCTCACGTACACGGTGACCGTGAACAACTGCACGGGCAGCGGCAGTGTATTGGCGAACGTATTGCCACCGCCTGTGGCGAATGCGGGAATCGATACCACGCTCTGCGACCAGTCCATTGCGTTCCCATTGGTGGGGAACTACGGGAATGCGGGCACCTGGAGCGGTGGTGGGCCCTACCTCACGCAGAACCCGTCCCAGTTCACGCCCGTGCCGAACGCCGTGGGCACCGTGGACGCTCACGTACAGCTACACGCAAGGCAACTGCACCGACACCGATCAAGTGGTGATCACGGTGGTGCCACTCACCATCACCGCGAACGCGGGGAACGACACGAGCATCTGTATCAACGCCGGCAGCGTTCAATTGGGCGCGGCCCCTGCGCAAGGGAGTTGGACGCCGACGGCCTACCTCAGTGCTGCTGGTGCATTCGACCCGGTGATTGCAGGTGTTGGTGTGCATACCGCTGAATTCTGCGTGGGAGTTGGAACTTGCCGCGATTGCGCTCAGCAGAGCGTGACCGTGGAGCCCCCACCCACCTTGACCATCAGTCCGAGCACCGGCGTGTGCGTGTACGAGCCCGTGCTCGACCTCTTCGAAGGGCCCACCGGCGGAACGTGGAGCGGAAGCACGGGCATCACGGATGCTGCACTGGGCCTGTTCGATCCCGGCCAGGCATCGCTCGGCGACAACGTGCTCACCTACACGTACACCGACCCCAACACCAACTGCACCAATACCGCGCAGCTCACCATCACGGTGAGCCAGCAACCGGTGGCCGCGTTCACCAACCCGCCCATCGCCTGCCAGTTCGCCGACTTCACCTTCACCGACCAGAGCAGCACCGATGTATCGCAATGGGCTTGGTATCCGGGTGATAACACCGGGCCATACAGCGCGTCAGAACTTCACGTATGCCTACCCGGATACAGGTACCTACACCGTAACACTGATCGCGGGTACGGGCAATTGCACCGACACCATCACGGGCAGTGTTACCGTATGGCCATCGCCGGTGATCGACCTGTCCCTGGACACCACGCAAGGTTGTGGGCCGCTCACGGTGAACTTCCAGAACAACAGCACCGGCCCGGGCGTGCAGTACACCTGGGACTTCGACCTGGGTTCGGGAAGCAGCGCTGCAATTCCCGTCCGCCGCTGGATTATCCGGCCGGTGTCCTCGATGACACTACATACGTTATCACGCTCTCCGGCACCAACCTCTGCGGCACGTTCAGCGACCAGGCCACGGTCACGGTGTTCCCGGATCCGACGGCCTATTTCGGTCCCGACTTCGACAGTGGTTGCTCGCCGTGGCCCGTGACCTTCAGCAACGTGAGCGTTGGCCACGCCGACACCTTTGAGTGGAACTGGGGCGATGGCACACCGAACACGATTCACGAACGACAGCCTGGTGATGCACACCTTCCTCACGGACAGTCTTCCGGTGGTGCGCACCATCACGCTCACGGCCACCAACGCCTGCGGGGTGGACAGTGCGACCTACGATGTCCTCGTGCTGCCGAACACGATCACGGCCTTCTTCAACACGGACACCACGCAGGGCTGCGCGCCGCTCACGGTGAACTTCACGCAGTACAGCATCGGTGTCACCAACTGGAATTGGGACTTCGGCGACAACAACTTCAGCACCGCCTACAGCACCACGCACACCTACCCGGTTCCGGGTACGTACACCGCCACCCTGTTCGGCGACAATGGCTGCAGCTATGACACGGTGAGCGTGACCATCACCGTTGAGCCATCGCCCGTGGTGAACTTCAGCTTCGCACCGGATCCGGTGTGCGGCAATGTGCCCGTACAGTTCACGAACCTCACGAGCGACATAGCAGGTGTGACGTGGACCTTCGGTGATGGCGACACGAGCGACCTCACCGATCCGCAACACCTGTATGCCACCGCAGGCACCTACCAGGTGACACTGTTCGTGGAGTCCACCTTGAACGAATGCACCGCATCGATCACTCAGCCGGTCACCATTTCACCCGTTCCTGTGGCCGACTTCACCGTATCCGACAGCATCTTCTGCGCGCCGGACCAGGTGACCTTCGACAATACGAGCACGGGTACGAACATGGGCAGCACGTGGACGTTGGACGGCACGCCCTTCTCCTACCAGATGGAGCCCTTGCCGTTGAATGTGCCGGCCGCCGGTAGCTATGTTGTGGAGCTCTTTGTGGAGGATCAGCTCACGGGTTGCGCCGACAGCACATCGCGTGTGATCGTCGGCAACCCCACGCCCACCAGCACGTTCACCATGCAACCGGTGGATGCCTGTGGCGAACCTCCGATCATCGAAGCGAACAGCACATCCACGAACGGGGCGCTCGTACAATGGCTATTGGATGGGCAACTCATCGGCGCGATGCCGGACCTGCAATATGCCATCAGCACGCCAGGTGATCATACGTTGATGTTGATCGCCGAGCTTCCTGGAAGTTGCACGGACACCAGCTCCACGGACTTCACGACCTATCAACTTCCGACCGCCGCGTTCACGGCGGACACGGCGTGCATTGGTCAGTCCATCCAGCTAACGGATCTCTCCACCGACTTCCAAGGGATGTGGTGGTACTTCAACGGCGTGTTCGTGAGCACTGATCCCAACACTGCGGCCATGATCCCCACCAGCCTGGGCACGGACACCATCGCGCTCAGCGTGATGGGCGAAGGCGGTTGCTTGGACAGCACCTGGCGTGTGGTGAACGTGTATGCAGCACCTCCGGCCGATCTGCTCGCGGAACCGCTCGGCGATTGCACCACGCTGGAATTGGACCCGGTGTATGTCACGCCGTACGCATCCTACTTATGGACGGTGAACGGACTGCCCTACTCGCAGGACCTGAGCGCATACTACTTCTATGACCCCCAGACGGTCGCCGCTATCCCCGTGAGCCTAACGGTCACCAGTGTTGACGGTTGCACCGTGACCACCAATGTGCCGGTGTATGTGCCCTCATGTGTGTTCGTGCCGAACTCCTTCACGCCCGATGGCGATGGCATCAACGACCTGTTCTGGGCCTCCATCGTTCCCTTCGATCGTTTCCGCTCGCTGGTGATCTACGACCGCTGGGGCCAGGAGATCGTGACGCTGGACCGGGACCGCCGCACGTGGGACGGAACGAAGAACGGGGAACCGGTGCAGATCGGCGTGTACAACTGGGTGCTACTGATCCGCGGCGAGGAAAGTGAGCCCAAGCGCGGGCACATCACGCTGCTGCGCTGACCTTCCTATAGATCGGTGATCGACAACAACGTGGCCGTGGAATCCACGCGGTAATCGCGCATCACGGACACACGCAGCTCCAGCGCCTTTCCGGCGAGCGTACCCTGCATCCGGTAATAGAGGCTGTCCGGTGTGCGGGTAGTGCTCCAGAAGCCCACATCGAACCGATCGATGCTGTCCTTCACCGTGGCGAGCGTGAGGCCTTTCGCATCCAATGCGGCCTGCGCGGCGGGTGTGGCCTTTACGAGCGTGTTGTGCATCCGCTTGTGCACACGGCCATTGAAGGCCCAACCCATGTTCCAGCGATCGCCCAGCATCATCCACGAGGCAAGGGTACCAAGGCCAAGGCCGATCATGAAAAGTCGTACGCGACGAGAAAAGGTCATCTGAAAGTTCTTCGGTCAGAACGCGGCAAGCAGAATATCCAGGTCCTTGTAGGGAAGTCTGAACGCTTCGGAGAGGATCTCGCTGGTGAGCGCGCCATTGAAGAGATACACGCCGTGACGAAGGCCGAGGTCGCGCTTGATGAGCTCTTCGAACCCGCCCACATCGCCCATGCCGAGGAGCAGCGGTGTGAAGATGTTGGTGAGGGCGTAGCTGGCCGTGCGGGGCACGCGGCTGGCGATGTTGGGCACGCAGTAGTGTACCACTCCGAACTTGCGGAAGACCGGGTCGCTGAGGTTCGTAAGGCGACTCGTCTCGAAGCAACCACCGCGATCGATGCTCACGTCCACGATCACGCTGCCGTTCTTCATCTCGCGCACCATGTCCTCGCTCACCACCAGCGGCGTACGGCCATGTTCCGGACGCAGGGCCCCTACGGCCACATCGGCCTGTTGCAAGGCGCGCCTCAGTTCATCGGGCTGGATCACGCTGGTGTAGATGCGCTGGGCCAGGTCGCTCTGCAGGCGGCGCAGGCGGTAGATGCTCTTGTCGAAGACCTTCACGCTGGCACCCAGGCCGAGCGCAGCGCGCGTGGCGAATTCGCCCACCGTGCCTGCCCCGATGATCACCACTTCCGCCGGGGCCACGCCGCTGATACCACCGAGCATGAGGCCGGGCCCACCCTTGTCCGTACTAAGGTGTTCCGCGGCGATCTGGATGCAGGTGTTGCCCGCGATCTCGCCCATGGCCCGGATGATCGGGTAGATGCCTTCGCGGTCCTTGATGAAGTCCCAGGCCACAGCGGTGACCTTCTTGTCCATCATCTTCCGCAACGTGTCCTTCGGTTGCGTGGTCATCTGCAGCGCGCTGATCAGCGTCTGCTTGGGTTTCACGAGGTCGATCTCCGCCATGCTGGGCGGGGCCACCTTCAGGATGAGGTCGGCCTTGAACACCTCTTCGGCACTGTCGGCGAGCATGGCGCCGGCCTCGGAATAGTCACTGTCCTGGAACTGCACGGCCTGGCCCGCACCGCGCTGCACCACCACATCATTGCCGCGACCCACCAGCACGGCCACACTCGACGGCGTAAGGGGCACGCGGTGTTCCTGGAAGGTGGTCTCCTTGGGTATCCCGATGAACAGGCTCTTGCGCTTGGTGCCCACGGCCTGGGCTTGTTCCATGGGCGAAAGGGCCACTTCACGGGCCAGCTGTTTCAGCAGTTCGGTGCTTGTGCTCATAGGGCCAGACTCTATGGTGCGTCCATCGCCTGCGGCCATGCGCATGCGGATGTGAACAGTGTTGGAAGGTAATGATCCACGGGCCAGCTCCGGCCACTCCACAAAGCAGTAGTTACCACTATCCAGGTATTCCATGAAGCCGATGCCTTCCAATTCGGAAGCCTCCTTCAAGCGGTACAGGTCGAAGTGGTACACCGGCCCATCCGTGCCCGCATATTCGTTCACGATGCTGAAAGAAGGGCTGCTTGTGCCGCTCTCCACACCGAGCTCCTGGCAAAGGGCCTTGATCAACGTGGTCTTGCCCGTGCCCAGGTCGCCCTGGAAGGCGAAGATCCGGCGGCCTTTGCAGGCGTTGAGCAACGCACCCGCCATTTCGGGCGCATCCTCGGCGCGCGGGAATCGGAGGACGGAGCTCATGCGATCATCGGGGCTTCAGGTACACCACGGGCACCAACATCTCCTCGAGTGAGATGCCGCCATGCTGGAAGGTGTTGCGGAAGAAATTGACGAAGTGGTTGTAGTTGTTCGGGTACACGAAGAAGAAGTCCCGCTTCGCGAATACGTAGGTGGTGCTCACGTTCGCCTGGGGCAGCAACGCCTTGGTGGGGTCCTTGATCACCAGCACATCCTTCGGCTCGTAGGTGAGGTTGCGGCCATGCTTGTAGCGCAGGTTGCTGTTGGTGTTGCGGTCGCCCACGATCTTGCTCGGCTCGGTGACGCGGATGGTGCCGTGATCGGTGGTGATCACCATGCGCGCGCCTTTCGCGGCGATGGTGCGCATCATGTCCAGCAAGGGCGAATGCTCGAACCAGCTCTTCGTGAGGCTGCGATAGGCGGGCTCATCCTCGGCCAGTTCGCGGATCATCTCCATCTCCGTGCGCGCGTGGCTCAGCATGTCCACGAAGTTGTAGACGATCACGTTCAGCGGGTTGCCCATCAGGTTGTGCAGGCCTTCCGCAAGCTTCTTGCCCTGGGTGATGTTCGTGATCTTGTTGTAGCTGTACTTCACGTTCTTGCCCAAGCGCTTCAGCTGATCGGCCAGGAACTCCTCCTCATGTGCGTTCTTGCTGCCTTCCTCGTCCTCGTTGATCCATTTGCCGGGGAAGCGGCGCTCGATGTCGGCGGGCATCATGCCGGCGAAGAGCGAGTTGCGCGCGTATTGCGTGGCGGTGGGCAGGATGCTGTAGAACATGCCCTGCTCCTCCACCTTGAACAGCTCGCTCACGATGGGCTCGATCACCCGCCACTGGTCCAGCCGCAGGTTGTCGATGAGCACCATGAACAGCGGTGGTCCGTTCTCCTCGATCAATGGCGCCACCTTGGCCTTGAAGAGCTGATGCGATTGCAGGGGAGCATCGGCGGCCTTTCCCGTAAGCCAGTCGGCGTAGTTGCGTTCCACGAAGCGGCAGAAGAGCTCGTTGGCCTCGCCCCACTGGCTGCGCAGGATCTCGGCCATGCTCTGGTCCGGATTGCCTGCCAGTTCAAGCTCCCAGCGCACCAGCTCGTCGTAAAGCGTCATCCAGTCGGTGGTGCTCAGGCGGTCGCTCAGGCGCATGCCCAGGCGGCCGAAGTTCTGCTGGTAGCTGGTGTTGCTCTTCTCGCTCACGAGCCGCTTGCCGTCGAGGTGTTTCTTCAGCGCCAGCAGTATCTGATTGGGGTTCACGGGCTTGATCAGGTAGTCACTGATCTTGCTGCCGATGGCCTCCTCCATGATGTGCTCCTCCTCGCTCTTGGTGATCATGATCACCGGCGTGCGCGGAGCCATGGCCTTCAGGCGGGTGAGGGTCTCCAGACCCGCTGAGGCCCGGCATGTTCTCATCGAGGAACACCATGTCGAACTCCTGCTTACCCACCTGCTCCACCGCATCGAGGCCATTGTTCACGGTGGTCACGTTGTAGCCCTTCTGTTCAAGGAAGAGGACGTGCGGGCGGAGCAGATCGATCTCGTCGTCGGCCCAGAGGATGGTTGCGTTCATATGTTGAGGCGGCTTTGATGCCCGACGTTAACGTGCCGGAAAAGCCGTCTATTTTCGGTGCGTGAAAATACGCCCTTTTACCGCGGTTGCCGATTCGCCGCGCCGGGCTTGACAGAACCCCCGTGGCTGCAGGAAAAAAGATACTCAACGACCCCATCTACGGCTTCATCACCGTGCCGCACCCCACCCTGCTGGCCCTCATCGACCATCGGTGGTTCCAGCGGCTGCGGTACATCAAGCAGCTGGGGCTGAGCCACCTGGTATACCCCGGGGCCCTGCACACACGCTTCCACCATGCGTTGGGCGCCATGCACCTCATGGGCCAGGCCATCAGCGTGCTGCGCTCCAAGGGCCACGCCATCAGCGAAGAGGAATGGCTCGGCGCGCACATCGCCATCATGCTGCACGACATCGGCCATGGTCCGTTCAGCCACGCGTTGGAGCACAGCCTGGTGGAAGGCATCGGCCACGAGGACGTGAGCGCCGTGGTGATGGACGCGTTGAACAAGGAAATGGGCGGGGCGCTCACCACAGGCCTCGCCATCTTCCGCGACCAGCACCCCAAGCACTTCCTGCATCAACTGGTGAGCAGCCAGCTCGATGTGGACCGCATGGACTACCTGAACCGCGACAGCTTCTACACCGGCGTGAGCGAAGGCGTGATCGGCGGCGACCGCATCATCAAGATGCTGGAGGTGGTGGATGATCCGCCTGGTGGTGGAGGAAAAGGCGATCTACAGCATCGAGAAGTTCATCGTGGCGCGCCGGCTGATGTACTGGCAGGTGTACCTGCACAAGACCGTGGTGGCAGCGGAGGTCATGCTGGTGCAGGCCCTCAAGCGCGCCCGCGAGCTTTCCACCTCCGGCACCGAGGTCTTCGGTGCACCCGCCCTGCAACGCTTCCTGCGCGCACCGCACGAACGCGCCAGCTTCCGCGATCCCGCGGTGCTCGGCGACTTCCTGCGCTTGGACGACCACGACATCATGGGCGCCGTGAAGGTGTGGACCAGCCACCCGGACAAGGCCTTGAGCACCTTATGCAGCGACCTCGTCGAACGGCGCACTTTCCGCATCCGCCTGCAGGACCAGCCATGGGATGAGAAGATCATTGCCCGCGTTCGCGCGGAAGTGGCGCGGGTGCTGGGCTTGAGCGAAGACGCGGCCAGTTGCTTCGTCCTCACCGACAGATCGTGAACAACGCCTACGACGCATCGCAGGCCGGCATCCAGCTGCTGTACAAGGACGGTTCGCTGCGCGACATCGCCGAAGCCAGCGACAACTTCGGCATCCAGGCCATGGCCCGCCCGGTGGTGAAGCACTACCTCGCCTTCCCCCGCTGGGTGGGGGCTGAGTGGTTCGGGTATGCAACTGCATGCACTTTACCTTGTAGCGATGGTCGTGGAAGCAACGGGGTCGTTCCCCAACGTCTTTCATGCAGATCAACATGCAACGCAGATGACCAACGCGCTACGCTCACTCCATTCGCTTTGTTGCATCATCGCCTTCGGCACATGCATGGCGCCATCGAACACGCAAGCACTCAAAATTGTGCCAAGCCTGCGAATGCAGGCGTGAGAAAGAAAGCCCCCTGACTCTAATCGACCTTGACCTTCGGCGAGAGTTCGGAAACAATCCCATGTGTTAACCCATCTACGCAGCAATGGTTCCTAAGATTTCAGCACAAACGATGAGGAGGATACCTATGAAGTACATGATCAGTTGGTTCGAACGCCCACAAGGCTCGCCTGCGGAGTACGAGAATGCCCAGAAGCGAATACTTGATGTCTTCGGCCAATGGACGGCTCCGGCTAATTTCC